>CAVOVL010000004.1:0-344126 GCA_963699855.1 uncultured Alphaproteobacteria bacterium
CGTCGGCAGAGATGCTCGGTCGCTTCTGTAGGGACGTGCTCGAACATAATCCGGGCTACGTCGTGATCCAAGCCGGAGTTAACGATCTGGTTGCTGCCAGTTTGGATAAGGATGTCAACAGAAGGATCGTTGAGCAATTGAAGCTCAACCTGGCCATGATGACGGACGCCGCAGTTAACCGCGGCATGTCGGTGCTGCTGATGACGATCGTTAGACCAGCGCCGCCTTCTGGGTTACGCCGCATGGTTTTCTCCGATGACATTTATAGGTTTGTGGATGAAATCAACGTGTACATTCGGGATTTGGGGAAAGTCAGGGTGTGACCGTCATCGATGCTGACATGATATTAACTTCTGATCGTTTACTATTTGAACGGCAATATGCGGTCGATAGCTTGCATTGGAGTGATGTAGGATATCGTAAGTTAAACTTGGCTCTCCAAAAATATTGGGCCAAGCATGCTCTTTAATAGCGTGGAATTTTTGATATTTTTTGCAGCAGTATTGGCGTTATATTGGATCTTTAACAGAAATATTTGGATTTAAGAATCAAATATTGATTATCGGAAGTTACTTTTTTTACGGATGGTGGGATCCCCGTTTTCTGATTTTAATTGCAGTTTCAACAACGACAGACCATTGGTGTGGCATTGGGGCGTCTGATGAACAATTTAAACGTCGCGATTACTGGCAGCCCGTCGCATTTCTTGCCTTGCTGCTGTTCATTCTCTCTTTGATTAACGTCCCTGACCTTGAGTGGATTAGTCTCCTGACCGCGATTTATTCCTGTGTAATGTTGATCTTTGTCCACCTGATGAGGCAGCTGAACAAGGCGATTTAGAAAAAAGCCTTTATGTTCGCTTCCGTCTTGCTAAATCTTGGAATACTTGGCTTCTTCAAATATTTCAACTTTTTTGCCGGATCGTTTGAAGCGCTAGCTGAACAATTCGGATGGTCCCCTGGCTTTGTTACATTGTATATTGTCCTGCCAGTGGGCATTTCATTTTACACCTTTCAAACGATGAGCTATACGCTTGATATCTACAAAGGCATACTGAAGCCAACGCGCCGTTTTTCTGACCTTGTAGCTTACGTCAGCTTTTTTCCACAACTCGTAGCAGGCCCCATCGAGCGAGCAAGGCACCTATTGCCGCAGTTCGGGCAGAAGCGCTTCGTGACGTTGGAAGACGTCACCAGTGGCATGGGCCTGTTTGCTTGGGGGCTCTATAAGAAGATCGTCATCGCGGATAACTTGGCCCCGATCGCAGATCAAGTATTCCGCAACCCGGACGCAGCTGCACGAGGCGAAGTTATCGTCGGCGTTTTGGCATTTGCATTCCAGATTTATTGTGATTTTTCCGGTTACTCTGATATGGCTCGAGGTTCGGCACGGTTGCTCGGCTTTGATGTGATGGTTAATTTCCGCTTTCCCTACATCTCCCGTACACCGTCGGAATTCTGGCAACGCTGGCATATCTCGTTATCATCGTGGCTACGGGATTATCTATATATTCCGCTAGGTGGAAACAGGATCAGTGAGGCAGTTACCTACAGAAATTTGATCGTAACCATGAGCCTCGGCGGTCTGTGGCATGGCGCATCATGGACTTTTGTTATCTGGGGGCTATTTCACGGGGCTGTGCTGATTATCTACCGTGTTATGCGCATCGACTTCCATCTCGCATCCGTTCCTACAAAGCAGATACATGGAATTCTGCTTCATTGTTTCGCCATGGTGATCATGTTTGCAGTGGTCTGCATCGGATGATATTTTTTAGGGCGCAAACTTTATCGGAAGCTTATATTATCTTCTCGCGCGTACTAGAACCCGTTGACTTCAGTGCTTCATCCATCGGCTTAATTAAATACGTTGTATCTCTGGCAGCGATGGAATGTATTTTTGTAATTCTTCAAAAAGAAAATTTGCCTAGAACCAAAATCCATTCGTTTATAGCGCTTAATTATTATATTTTCATTGCACTTTCAATAACATTCCTTTCGTCTTCTGGTGGACATGAGTTCATATATTTTGATTTCTGAGGAAAATGATATGCGCAGACGGCGAGGTTGGTATCGGTTTCGTGTTACTGAGTATAGCAGGGCTGGTCTATGCCTTATTTTTTTCCGAACTCTTCTTGCGTTACTTGTCCCCGCAAGCGCTCGTCCCGCGGTATGTGACAGCCGCCCCATGGGGCATCAGGGGAAACATAGCCAACGCGGTATATCGGCATCATACTCCCGAGGTTGATGTCGAATTGCGCATTAACCCTCAGGGAATGCGCGACAATCGTATATTTCCGCAGATAAAGCCTCAAGGGACATGTCGCATTGCACTTTTCGGCGATTTCTATTTCATGGGGTTTGAAGCAGAACTTGAGGACAGCATCGCTTATCAGCTCGAGCAGAACATGCGTTCGGCTGGGTTCAGGGTCGAGGTCTCGAACTTCGCCGTCAGTGGCTTTGGCAACGCCGAGATGCAAGTCGCGCTTGAAACTTTGGTGACAAGTTCGATCCCGACATCGTCGTGTTTCAGTGGCATGGAAGCGATTTGGCCGACGATGTCTGATCGCGCTTGTTCGAACTGGACGAACAGGGAGAGGCGCGGCGCGGAAAATCACATACCTGCCGGGCGTCGCAATCAGCTGATCGATTGATGGGATTCGAGATATATCGATGGCTTGATCAATCAAGTCATCTTCTACACTGCGGTTCGCAGAAGCCACAATTGCTATCAAACAATTCTGGCGAGGTCGAATGCGTCGGAACTGAATGCTGCAACGGTCTGAGCAGGGTTCGTAATCGCCTTCCCGGCGCAAGAGGCGGAGATGGACAACGCCTTTGCAGCGATACTGGACTATGCTCAAAGAACAACGAGAGCAGGGGCCGCGATCGGGTTCTGTTCGAAATCCGGACGCAGTTTCACGAACAGAGTTCGTATCCAGTCTGCCGCTTGAATCTGCTGACAGCGAACGTCCGGATGCCGTCATTTCACCGCTGTCGACCCAGCCGTGCTTCTGGACCTGACATCAAGATTATCTTAGTGAGGTCACAGGCACTTCACCGCGTTCGGCAACAAGTCGGCGGCCTCCGTTTTGTCCTCGGAGATTTACGCCGCAATGCGACGAAGGCGCTCTACCGGCTGCAGGGTGCAGTAATTGCTAGAGCCTGGATTGGTTGCACGCTTCCCAAAGAGACCTCTGTGCGCGCCGAGGCGGTGGGAGATCTTTAGGAACCAAAGCCGATAGTAGGCCAAGTGAAGGAAGTCTGCCGAGCCAGCATAAGCTTAGCCTTGTATCGGCTCATCGCGGTTCGACGGGTGACAAACAGGCGCTTGGAGCAGAAGTTCCTTTCCACCGTGTCGCAGCTTGTAGTCATAGTGGCCAGGGCCAGCCTCCACAAACCCGATCCCGGACGAAATCAAGGCCTCCAGCATCTTGACCAGACCTATGCGCCCGAGCCCGCAGTTTTTCAAGCGCAGGTTCGACACATCTGGCCGGCAATCGCCAATAGCATCGGTCCGAAATCAAAAACGAAAATTGCGACGAAGAAGCTGTCGTCGTCCCACAACTCGAAGAAAAACACTTTGTTCGTCAATGCCATTTTCTCAACGAGCGCCACCGCTGAAATGCCAAGCTTCTTGGCCAGTCGCCAAAATGTCCCAACTGTCCAGCCAATTGCCACTGCTCGTTGTGCAACACGACAAAGTCCGTAAACGCCGAAACGGCAATCGGGATCCGATACCACGCGGACCTTCAGATCGACGATCTCCGAGAGGTTGCGCAGATCCCGGCGATCAGTTTGAACGCGCCTGCTTCTGCATATTTTTCAGATAAGCCTCGAAGTCGGTGGGCAGTTCGAAAAACCGTGTGAGGGCCGCCTGGCTGATCCCGCGACAGATGGTATCTTCTGCCGACGCCGGCGCAGTGATATGTTCGCGTACTGCTGCGGAAAAATCGACAGACCGAAGGGAAGAGAAGCTCGACGCAATCGCACGCCTCGACATCAGCAGGTTCATGCAGCACCGCCTCCGCGACACGCCTCTCGTAACCTTTTGCGACAGCCGAAGAAAAACACTGATGGTGCTGTCAGCGCCAACAAAGCGCGCAAACTTTATGCCGAAAGGCGGCCTGCCGATGCGTTCGATGGCGAATGGCAAAGTGGCGACAACCCTTTGGCCGTGGCTTATCAGCAGAGCATGAAACTGCGGCCCGTACCATAATGCTCCCACCAGGCGGCAAGCCAGTCTGACGTGAAATAGATGTCGCTGCCGGAGAGCTCGACAAAACTGCCCCACTGCAGAGAGACGACCCTAGTTGCTCCACGCTGTGGAAGATCGCGACTTGCAGAGGAGTGGTCTCTGCGAACTTCATTTGCCGCTTGCGGCTCAGGCTGATGCTTCAACGCGGCACACTCCCCAGCAAATGATAGCGCACGATGCGCCTGCCAAACGCGCTCGCGTTGCGGCTTTCTCGCTACGGCTGAGCATTGCTGCGCATGAGAAGGCAACCCATACGAAGTGACGCGATAGTGACATACATTGCCTTCGTCACAACCATGCCGGCAAAGCCGTGATGTTTGCGGATGTAGAGAAGAAGGCTTTTCTGCAACTGAATATGCATGCGCGGCTTGACCTGGTCCGTGCTCTTGCCGCCGCCATCGAGATGGAGAATGCGCGCTACCGGAGTGAAGCTGCAACGCAGTCCGGCGTTTCGGATGCGCCGGCATAGATCCGCTTCCTCCGCATAAATGAAGAATGCCTCATCCAGCAGGCCGACATGATCGAGAACGGAACGCCTAATCAGCATGAACATTCCGGAGACAACGTCAACATCCCTGGCACTTCTTCCTGTCCCACCGGCTGTACTCAGGATCAGCAAAATCGCCAGATACCCGAAAGCATTCGGTGCAAACCCGTCTCGACAAGCAGCAGCCTCAGCGGCGTTGGGTCGGCAAAGCAGGTTTTTTGAATGGTATCGGCATCTTCCAGCACCTGAGCAACCTGCGCATCCAACATCCTCACGTCGATCTGACCACTCAATCATTGTGTCAATCGCGCCGTCCAATATGATCGTGTCTGGGTTCAGCAGCAGCACATACTGGCCCTTGGCGATCAAGATGCCTTGATTGTTTGCGGCCGCAAAACCGCGATTGTCGTGATTGGCGATCAAGACGACATCCGAAAACTCTGACTGCACCATCGCCGCGGAACCATCGGAACTCGCATTGTCGATTACAATGATCTCGAAAGAGCAACGGGTCTGTTGCTTGATCGAAATTATGCAATTCCGCAACAAGTCTTTTGCGTTCCAGTTCACGATGATGACTGAGACTACAAAGCTTTTCTCTTTCATTTGCATCCTCGGCGCGCGCTTAGCATTTTCGGGACCTCGTGGAAGCACTGGTCGGTTGTTTACCAAAAATTAATATTTGTGTCGCGCGCCTTGACGAACCCGTTCGATGTTTACAAGAATATGATTAAATTAACTCCGCCGATCGGAATTCTAGATGAAAGAGTTGATACTCAACTTTCACGGAGTGGGCGAAGTTCCCGCAGCGTCGACCGGTCGGAGGCGCCGTTCTGGATACAGGAGTATGACTTCACCGAGATGCTGGACAGCATCAAGGACAGCGCAGCGAATGATACCCAGGGTCACCATCACCTTTGATGATGGCTTCATCAGCGACGCACTCATCGCCTGCCCGGAATTGGCGAAGCGGGGCATGGTAGCCACCTTTTTCGTGTGTGCCGGTCGCATCGGAAAGGAAGGCTACATCGACAGGGCCGGCATCGAGGAACTGCTGCAAAGCGGAATGGAAATCGGCAGCCACGGAATGAACCATGTCGATTGGCGCAGCGCGCACCGACGATGCAACTCCACACCGAAATCGTTGAGGCCAAGCAGCAACTGGAGGAGATCGTAGGACGCCGCGTCACCAAGGCGGCAATCCCATTTGGCTCCTACGACAATCGTGTCCTTGCCAAACTGCAATCTGCCGGTTTCGAAGCCGTCTATACCTCCGATGGCGGTCTCGCCAACGATCAATCCTGGCTGCGGCCACGACATACGCTGCGTGCATCAACGCCCACAAGAAAGAGTGGTCGAAACGCTGGTTCAGCGCCAGGGAATGGCATCCGGCCTTTACCGCTCAGTAGCCAAGCTCTACAAGGCGATGCGCTAGAAAAGCCAACGAGCGAGTATGCCGAATGCGCGATCCGCACGTGATCGATACGCCGCATGCTGAATGGTCGCAGGCAGTCACTGATTTTTCCGATTTCAATTTCGAGCAATCGAGCGACTACACACTGGCAATGGCCGAGAAGACAGGCTCCATTGCACGCTTTCTGCTTGTCAAGGATGCTGGCC
Source organism: uncultured Alphaproteobacteria bacterium (assembly GCA_963699855.1). Classification (GTDB taxonomy): domain Bacteria; phylum Pseudomonadota; class Alphaproteobacteria; order Rhizobiales; family Rhizobiaceae; genus BOKV01. The sequence goes on from CAVOVL010000004.1 coordinate 6,365, forward strand.
GTGTCATCGGCGCGGCCGCGGTTCGCATCAACGCACTACCGCTGATCGGGCGCGGGGTTGCCTATATCAGCGGCGGCCCGCTGGTTTGTCTGCGCGGCACGGAAACCAGTCATCGTGATGAGGTCCTCCTTTCGCTCAGGCGCAAACTGGTGGGTGAAGAGGGACACGCACTCTACATCCGGCTGCCGCTAGCGATGGAAGCGGCGGAGGCGGGACCGATTGATATGCCGGAAGCTGGCAATCCGTCCCACCGCAAGAGTTCGATCATACACCACCATCCTCATCGACATCGCGAAGGACGCCGAAAGGCTCAGGGCGGGTCTCGCCGGAAAATGGCGCACCGATCTGCGGTATGCCGAAAGGGCAGGGCTGTCGATTGATGAAGGCGTCGGACCGACGCTCAACGACCGCTTCATGGCGCTGTTTGGTGAAATGCACGACGCGAAGAACTTCGATGTAAAGGTTGATCCGCGGTTCTTCTTTGCCCTGCCGCCAGACGGCATGGGATTGAGGGTGATGATTGCCAGAGATGGGAACCAGGACGTTGCGGGTCATGTCGTCAGCATGCTCGGCGATACAGCTGTCTATCTGTTCGGTGCCACCAACGATCGGGGCCGCAGCAGCAAGGCCGGCTATCAGTTGATGTGGCAGTCGATGATGCGCGCCAAGGAAAATGGGTGTTCCTGGTTCGACCTGGGCGGCATCGACACGGATGCGAACCCCGGCGTCACCCGCTTCAAGAAGAGAATGGGCGGGATGGAAGTTACAGCACCTGGCCCCTTTGTCGCGCTTCCAGGTGGCGCCCTCGGTCCGGTGCTTGATGCCCTTGTAGGCCTTCGCGCCAGATTGAAGGAGAGAAAGCGCTAAACCCTGTTCCAGTTGCGGGCACTCGCATGGCCGCCACGCGTCAGTTGCTTGAGCGTGTTGGCTGCCCGGTAGGAGCGGATTGACGTGAGTACCTTAAAGGCAAGCCATCGATCCCTAACCGTCTTCAGGCGAGGGGAACTTGCGAGGCGAAACAGCTCCCACATTGGCGAGATCGCCAAAGCCAGGGCCTTTATCGACCATCGCAACCGGCCTGCCGCGGTTCGACCCTGTTCCATGTAGTCATGCGCGATCTGTCGATCCCACTTGGTTCGAAGTTCAGCCATGGCCCGACGCGCCGGATGAAATGCGATCATTCCGGCCGATACAAGATGGTGATGCCTTTCGCGTTCGCACGCCGGCCCCAGTCCCTGTCTTCTGATTTATCTATTCCTGCAAATGGACCCACAATCTCGAAAACCGGCCTCTGCATCGCCAGATTGCCGGTTCCCGAAAAGCCGTGCCGCTCGATATATTCCTTCTGCCGGTAGGCGTAGACCGTCTCGTAGGCTTCGAGCGCCGTCATGCGGCGAGGGTCTACCAAACCAATTTGAACATCGCCGCCGATAACCTCGACCGACGGATCCTTGAATGCTTCCGTGATCGCGAGGAGCCAATGCCGGTCGGCAAAGCAATCCGCATCAATGAACGCCAGGATGGGCGCCGACGACACCGAAATCCCCTTGTTGCGGGCAGGGCCCGGTCCAGGCGTTGCCTCCGTCTCGAGCCTTGCACCGAATTCATCGCACAGCGCCCTCGGCAGTTCACGCGATCCGTTGTCGACGACGATAATCTCGACACGGCTGATGTCGAAGCTCTGGTCCTTCAGGGACGCAAGGCACTTCCGCAGATGCTCCGGCTGATTGAGATGCGGAATGATGACGCCGATTCGGCACACCTGGACATTTTAGACCTCGCCCCTCGGTTCCAGGGCAGCAATTTCGGACGTTTCCGGCAGCAGCGTCCGGTAGGCAAGAAGCAGCCTTTCCTTCTCGACGCTCCATTGGCAGGATTGTTGCGCCCTTTCGCTGCCGAAGGCGCCCATCCTTGATAGCGCTTCCTGGTCATCGATCAGCGCCACCATCGCCTCGCCGAGCGCCTCGGCAGACGTTTGATGCACCACCACGGCGGCGCCGGCGGCATCGAGTTTTGCCTGCATCAGGTCGAACTGCACGAAGGGCAGTCCAGCGCCATGTATTCGAACACCTTGTTCATCGACAGCTTGTCGTTGCACACATTCGGCTCATCCGGGATGACGCCGATGTCGCAGGCCGACAGCGCCGCCATCAGTTCATCGCCCGACAGATAGCCGGTAGAAGATCACCTGATTGTCGACACCGAGCTCCGTCGCCAGCTTGCGAGCCTCTTCATGATCGGGGCCATTGCCGATGATGATGCAGCCGATGTCTGCGGCCGATCTTCTGGACGATGTGCGCCATGGCGCCGAATGAGGTATTCGACGCCGTCCTGCTGCGCCATGATGCCGACATAGCCGGCGATGTGCCTGAAGCGGCCTTCAGCGCCGGATCGGGCTGACGTTCTTCGAATCGCCAGATCGGGGTAGTTGCGCCACCGATGCTGTGTCGGGAGCGATGCGCCACTTCTTGATGGCGCGCGCCTTCAGGGCCTCACTGGTGGCAAGGCTGCCATCGGCAAGGCGGAAGGTGCCGCCCTCGAGGCAGGTCAGGAGGCGGTGCGAACAGGCCCTTGCGGCCGAACTTCACCTCGAACAGTTCAGGATCGAGGTCGTGCTGGTCGAACAGGAAGCTCGTGCCGAAGAACGGCTTGTGGAACAGCGCCACCAGGAAGATCAGGTCCGGCGGATTGCAGGCGTGGATGATGTCGAAGCCGTGCCGCCGCTGCACCTTGATCGACAGCCAAAGTTCCCAGAACAGCGCGGCACCATACTCAAGCAGGTAGCCCAGCGGCGCCATTGGCCTCGAGGGGAGGGGGTGGCGAAGACATGAATGCCGTTGATCGTCTCCTCGGACTTGTCGAAGCCCGTGCCCCTTCGGGAAAATTGACCGACACGACGTAGCCGGCATTGCGCAACGCCGTGCCTCCTGCCAGACGCGGCGGTCGAACGGCACCGGCAGATTTTCAACCCATGTGCACGACTTGGAACCATCAAACCGGTTTGCTGTGACAAATCAATCAATCCGCACACTTTAATACTTTCTTAGTAAACATGCCTCGGGTTGACCTTTTTGCCGCGCTTGCAGATTTCTCGATCGGCCGAGCATCTGACACTCACGCATCAATGCGCATTCTTGCCGGTAAAGAGCACCGCCGCCGTCATCACCAGGATGCGCAGATCAAGCCACAGCGACCAGTGCTCCGCATACCAGGTGTCATGCCTGACGCGGGCCTCCATCTTCTCCTGCGTGTCGGTCTCGCCGCGAAGGCCGTGCACCTGCGCCCATCCGGTGATGCCCGGCTTGACGCGGTGGCGGGCAAAGTAGCCGCGGATCAGCTTCGAATATTCCTCGTTGTGGTCGACGGCATGCGGCCTCGGTCCCACCAGCGACATGTCGCCCTCAAGCACATTGAAGAGCTGCGGCAGTTCATCAAGGCTGGTGCGGCGCAGGAAGCGTCCAAGCCGCGTCACCCTCGGGTCGTCCTTCTTCGCCTGGATGGTGCGCTCCGGAACCGCCGCCTCATGCCGCATCGAGCGGAACTTGTAGATCTCGAAGACCTGGTTGTTGAAGCCGAGCCTCTTCTGCCTGAACAGCACCGGACCTGGCGTATCGAGCTTGATGGCGAGCGCAATCAGCAGCAGCAGCGGCGACAGGAGCAGCAGGATCGCTAGCGCCAGCAGATAATCCTCGATCGCCTTGACGGCCGTACCCCATCCCGAAATCGGCCTTCCGAAGACCGCAAAGAACGGCGCCTTGGCGAAGTGGCTCGGCGGCGCATCAAGGCTGAGCTTCAGGCCGGCAAGGTCGGAGCCGAGATAGACATTGACCGGCAAATCGCGCAGCTTCAGCATCTGCTCCGCAATTTGCGTCTCTTCCGACCACGGCAGCGCCACCACGACGTCGTCGACGCGGTAGTTGCGGATGAAGTCCTCCGACTGCGCAAGGTCGCCGAGCACCGCATGACCGCCGATCAGCGGCGTCGCCGGCCGGTCGAGAAAGATCCCCGTCACATTGACGAATTCAAGCCCGATCTCGTCGATGCGCGCCAAGATCCCCTCGACCTGCTTCTCGGCGCCGACGATGATGAGGTTGCGCGTCAGCCGCCCCTGCCGCGCCAGCCTCTGCACCACACCCGCAAAGACCAGCCGCAACACGATCAGCGCCGCCATCGCCGTCACCGCAAAGGACGACACCCACACCCTCGAAAAGCTTGCCGACACCTTGAAGGCGAAGGCCGCCGCCAGCAGGAACAGGAAGGCGGTGGCGAAGGAGACGATGATGCGGTCAAGCTGCCGCCACGGTCTGACCAGGGCCCCGAAGCGATAAAGGCCGCCGAGCTGGAAGAGGATCAGCACCGTGATCCAGATCGACAGCACCGCCGCCGCATAAAGATCATAGTTCGCCCAGCTGACCCTTGGAAACATCAGATAGGTCGACAGCCCCGACAGCACCACCGCAACGCTATCCATCGTCGCGCCGAGCCCCGAAATCACCGAGGCGGCGATCGGAAGGGAGCCGCGTCCGCGCCTTGCCGCCGTGCTGATGAGATCCTTGCGGTGTTCCACAATGCGCCTCAGTAGTAGCTGCTGGAGCCGATTTCGGCCTTGTTGAGCACCACCCCGATGAGTTTCTCGAGCTGCGAGACCTGCTGCTCGCACTCATCCACCTCCTTCTCCGTGGTGGTGCCGGCAGCAACCACCAGAAGCGCGCCGTCCACCGACGGCAGAAAGGCGATGGCGTCATCCGAGCTGTGCATCGGCGGAAGGTCGAAGAGGATGACGTCCGGTCCGAAGCTCACCTGCACGAAGTCGATGAGCGCCTTCATGCGGGCGCCGCGGATGAGTTCCGAGGAGTGATGGACGCGGTGGTAGTTGAGCCCGACGATCAGATTGTCGTTGATCTCGACGAAGCTCTCGCGCGGATCCTCCTCCTTTCCCTCAAGATAGCGGCCGATCGAGCCGCTGGTGCCGATGCCGAGCACATCCGCGACGGCAGGCTTCTTGAGATCAAGGTCGATGAGGACGGTGCGGCAGTCGGGGCTGCGCGACATCGCGAAGGCAAGGTTGACGGCGACCATGGTCTTGCCGCAGCCAGGCGTCGGCGACGTCACCGCCAGAGTGCGCCAGTGGTTGTCGGCAAGGATCTTCAGGGTGCGGGTGCGCAGCAGATTGAAGGCGACGTGGCTCGGATCACTCATCGCATAGGAAACGACGCGCCGCCTCGCGAGATGATCGGCGCTGAGCGCGATGCGCGGCGCCGTCCAGCGGCTCCTTTGCGCCGCCGCTGAGGGCGACTGCGACAGTCGCTCCGGCGAAATCGGTTCAGGCGCAACAGCGCCGGCGGGTGCGGCGCGGATGGTCGCCACCCTTGACCTTCTCGAGCGCCTTGATCAGATCATCCATGTCGGTTCACCCACCCATGCCCTAAATTCCCAGTTGTCGTGTGATCTTCTGCAGCACCAGATCGAGCGGCAGGTAGAATTGGTGCACCGCCCAAAGCAGCGCCGCGACGACGCCCACGAAGAGGACGAACTTCGCCAGCAGTCGCCACCTTCCGCGCCGCTGCTCATGCCGCGTCGCCACGTAGGGGATGACGGCGATGGGCTTCAGTTGCAGCCGCCGCTCCAGGTCGGCGGCGGTTCGCACCGACTTGAAGAGGATTTCCATCAGCACCACCAATCCCGCCCCGAACGCCATCGCCCCGAAGGCGCCGGCAAGGATGATGCGTGGCCGGTCGGGCTTGATCGGCTCCGACGGCACGATCGCCTGCTCGATGATTTCGAAGCGTTCCGACTGCCGGTCTTCCTCAAGCCTTTCACCCGTCACGGCGTCGGCAAGCTTCGCCTGCGCCTGCCGGTATTCTTCCCGCAGGCTGTCCGTGTCGCGGATCAGCTGGCTCAGCTGCGCCTCGATGAGCGGCGTGCGGCCGATGCTTTGCTCCAGTGAATTCGCCTTCAGCGCGAGGTCTGCGCGTTGCGCCTTGAGGAGCTCCAGTCCGTCACCCTGCGCAACGCCGCCCCTTGCGGCAATTTCCGTCTGCGCCGCCTCGATATCGAGTTCCTGCATCGTGATCTGCCGCTCAAGGTCGCGCACCCGCTTCTTGGTGACGAAGCCCTTGTCGGCCACCGGCGCAATCTGCTCATACTCCTCGCGGTACGATTCCAGTGCCACCTTCTTGGCTTCCAGCTTCAGGAGCAAGAACCTGGACCTCCGGATCGGAACTGCTGACCTTGGTGGTGGGCGCGGCTTCCGCCTGCCGAAGCGTCGCATCGAGCGCCTCGAGCTCCTCCGCGCACTTCCGCCAGCTGCGCCCTGCGATACTCCATCGTCTCCGGCAGTTCCGCCTCGTTGGCCTGCTTGAAGTCGGCGATCTTCTGCTCCTGCGCCGACAGCTGCTCCTCGTAGCGCCGCAGCTGATCCTGCATGAACTTGCTGGTCTCGCTGGCGCGGGTGCGGCGCGAGGCAAGGTTTTGCGCCAGGATCAGCGACACCAGCTCATTGGCGACCCTTGATGCGGTAGCGGGGTCCGAATACTGGAAGGAGACCTTGAAGCCGATGACGCCCATGTCGCGGCGCGTCGATCGCTGCCCAAGATCGATCGGCTCGATGACGATGTCCTCGCGCATCTGCTCCGCGATTTCGCTGGGCGACTTCCTTCTGCCGCCCTCGTAGAGATTGTACTTTCCGGCGACCTGCAGGAGATTGTCGCGCGCCGTGATGCGCTGCTGCAGCGCCTGGATGCGCTCCAGCGCATTGATCGTCACGGTCGGTGAGGCGAGGTCGGTCGGGATCTGCTGCAATTCAACCAGGATCGTCGCCGTCGCCTGATAGACGCGCGGCAGCAGATAGGCGACCACGACGGTTGCGGCAAAGAGGAGGATCGCCGGTATCAGGAAATAAAGATACCGCCGCCGCAACACATCCAGATAGACCTTGATGTCGAAATCCTGTTCCAACGCTTCCTCGTTCGCTCAGATATCTGACGGTCAACCGCCAGAAGGTTTGTTCTTGAGATCCGCCAGCGCCTGCCTTGCCGGCGCCAGATAGGCGGCGTCGGGGGAGGGGGCCAGTTCGATGGCCTTTTCCAGCGTTTCTGCCGACAGCGCACCTTGATCGAGCGCCTTCAGCACCATGCCGTAGTGGTACTGGACCAGCCCGTATTGCGGCAGTCGCTGCGCCGCATCGCGCAGCATCGGCAGCGCCAGGACATGCTCGCCGCGCAGATAGTGGATCCATCCGAGCGTGTCCTGGAACTGCGGCACCTCCGAGTTCTGGAAGCGCTGCGCAATGGCGTAGGCCCGCTCCAGCGCCGCTGCATCGTTGCCCTTTTCCGACAGGAGGCTCGCCAGATTGTTGGCGGCAACGGTGGAGGTCGGATCGTCCCTGACGAGTTCGTCATAGACCGCAATGGCTTCATCCGCCCTGCCGTCGGCCTCCAGCAGCAGCGCCAGCTGCAGCCGCAAGGCATTGTCGCCCGGACGGCGCTGCAATCCGGCCCTTGCAGCCGCCTCAGCCTCCTCGCCCCGTCCTTCCCTTGCATAAAATTCGATGAGGGCAATGTCGCCCTCCACCCTTGCGGCGTCGGCTGCGATCGCCGCCTTGAAGGCTGCCTCCGCCGCCGGCTTGTCGCCCATCTGGAAGTTGCACCGCACCCAGCATGACATGCGCTTCGACATTGGCCGGGTTTTCAAGCAGCGCCTTCTCCAGGACGTCGCGCGCCTCGGCCGACTTGCCGGCAAGGCTGTAGGCCCTGACCAGCGCCGCCAGCGCCGCCGGCCGGTTGGTGGCGTTCGCCAGCGCCGACTGCAGGATGGCGATGCCTTCATCCTGCCGGTCCATGCCGCCAAGCGCCGCCGCCAGGATCTGGTCGCCCGACCCCTCGGTGGCGTCCATGCGCTTCAGCGCCTCGCCGATTTCCTGCGCACCGGCATAGTCGCGCCGGTTCAGTTTCAGCTGCGCCAGCAGCGACAGGGACTGCCTGTCGGCGGTGCCGCGGCTGCGAAGATCCTCCAGCACGTTCTCGGCCTGGCCGTTGCGGCCGTAGCGCAGCAGGAACTGCGACAGCGCGACGCCATTGGCGGGTGCGTAGTTGCTCAGCGACAGAGCCTTTACATACTGCTCCTCCGCCAGCACCACAGAGCCGCTACGCTCATGCGCCTCGCCAAGCAATTTGACGATGCCGGCATTTTCCGGCGCCTCGGCGAGGGCGGCAACGAGATCGCCGATCGCTGCGGCGCTGTCGCCTTCATCCATTCGAATGGCTGCCCTCAAGGCCAGCGCATCGACATTCTTGGCGTCCTCGGCAATGACGGCATTGGTGAGTTCGACGGCCGCCGGCCGGTCGCCGACGGTTGCCAATACCCTTGCCAGCTGCACCCTGGCCGAGTTCTTCTTCGGCAGGTCCTCCGTCACCGCCACCAGATCGCGCAGCGTCGCTATGGCGCCGTCGCGGTTGCCGGAGGTGAACTGGAGCTGCGCCTGCGCCTCGCGATAGGTGAAGAGATTGGCGCCCTTGTCCGCCGTCTCCTTCGCAACCAGTTCTTCCACCTGCTTGAGCGCCGGAGCCGCGCCTTCAGTGGTATTGATCAGCGCCACGACCTGCAGCTGCGCCGCCGCATCCGTCGGATTGTCGAGCGCATGCTGGCGGATGACCTTGGCGGCATCGTCCCGCCGGCCCTTGGCGACGTACCACCTGACCAGTCCATCGCGGAAAACGGACGTCTCCGGGAACAGCGCCGCCAATTCGACGAACAGCTTCTCGACCGAAGGATCATCACCGAGTTTTTCGAACGCCTGCATCTTCAAGAGCTGCAGCCCGATATTGCGCTGGTTGCTGCTCAGCCCCTGCTCGATCAGCTCCAGCGCAGACTTGGTGTCGGCAGCCATCAGCCGTTCCGAAACCAGAACCATCAAGGCTTCCGAATTGCCGGGCGAAAGCTTCAGGGCATCATTGGCCAGCAGCACCGCTTCGCCGCGGTTGTCGAGGTTGAGCGCCAATGCAGCCTTGACGACCAGCACCGACGGATCGGCCGGAGCCAATGCAAAGGCCTCCTCGGCATATTTCTTTGCCGCCTCGATCTGCCGCGCCGCAATCAGGATCGAGGCCAGCCGAACCCTCGCCGCAACATTTTGGGGGTCGGCCTCGGCCACGGCCAGATAGAGCTTGGCGGCGGTGTCAAACCGGTTCTGCCGCTCCTCGACCTGCGCCAGGCCAAAAAGGGCATCCGGAAAATTCTCACGCAATTTGAGTGCGTTGCGGAAATCGAGCGCGGCCTTGACCAGCTCACCCTTTTCCAGCAACTCGTTGCCGCGCTCGTAGTATGTTTGAGCTCTTTCCTCCGACGAATTCGCAGGCCGTAAGGAATGTGACCGAAAGCAGGATCGCTACCAGGCCAGACATAAAACGCGTTTGGTACAAAGGCATGTTTTAGTTCCCAGCAACGCCGAAAGCGGTTCGAAACTACTATAATGATCCAGTGTCAGATTTGCCACAATAACTATCGATTAACCTTAAGGCACCGCCCGCATCGAGGCACGCCAATCGGATCAGATAGCCGGGAAGTACCGGGGCAGGGACGGGACGATCTTCTCCATGAACAACTTCAGCCGCGCATCGGCGGAAGCCGGATCTTCCGCCCTTCCGATCGGCGTCACCAGCCTTACAAGGCCGCCATCGGAGCGCCCCGTATTGATGACGTCGCGAAGATTGACGAACTTCGCCTCATATTCGCTGGCGGTCTTGCGTCCACGTTGCTCAAACCAGTAGTAGACCAGTTGCCGGTCAAGGCCCTTTTGGATCACTGCCCTGTTCACTGCGATCGACTGGGGTGCGTCGCCGTCGACGAGAACCTCCCTTTGCGCCCACTGCGACACCTCCCATCCGCCTGCCGGAAGGCAGATTTGCGGCGAATGGATCGCGTTGCCCTCCGTCTGGGAATTGTAGAAGGTAAGCAGCAGGCTGACGGGCTGAACGCCGGTGTTGTAGGTTGCCACCAGATAGTCATCGGCGCCCAGCACCCTCAATGTATCGGGATCAAGCCGCGATGACGAACCGGTCCACTCGCCGACCTGCAGCGGGAACATCGCAAGGCTGGTTCGGCTGACGTTTGCCGCTTCCGCCCTTGGCAGCATCTGCCACGCAATGCCGCTGACCAGCAGCAGGATGGCGCCCGACGCAAGCGCAGGGCTTGCCGTCAGCCGCCCGAACTTCTGCAGCGGCTTGAAGATGCCATCGAAGTCGACATCAAGGACGGGACCTTTGAGGCCGCTCATGCGCCGCAAACCATAGGCAATCAAATAGAGGATGGCTGTGCAGGCTATGAAGATCACCCAGCCCTCGAAGAAATGCAGGAAGCCCTCGGCATATTCGATGCCGTAGCTGTCGACCATGACGCCGATGACGCCGATGCGGAATGAATTCATCAGGACCGTGATCGGGATCACCGACAGGAATATGATGACCCTGTGCCAGTTGGGACCACGGTAAAGCAGCGCCACCAGCCAGCCGAAGCTGAACATCGGAAAGAGGTAATTGAGCCCGCTGCAGGCTTCCGCCACCTGCAGCTTGTAGACGCCGAGATCGATGATGTTTCCGTCAAGATAGACCGGGATGCCAACCGCATCCACCAGCGCCACACCCAGTTTCGAGGAAATCGACTGCAGCTGCGTCGACACATGCAGATAGATGAATTGCGGCAGCGGCAGCATGAAGAAGAGGTGGACCCAGCCGGGCCAAAAGCGCAGTCCCTCCCGCGTCCCCGCCACCATCAGGATGAAGCCGGCAATCGACAGGATGAAACCGTAGGTGACAATGTCGTTGATGCGGGCAAGGTTGCCGACAAGACCGACGATCACCGCAAGCAGCAGCACCGCAAAGCCTGGTAGCCGGCTGCCGGAGGCGGGCAGGGGAGGCCGGTGATGGATTTCGCGCAGCGTCATGTAGGCCGTGATCAGCGGCACCATCGGGCCGTAGCTGTATTCGGGACGCTGCCATGCGGTGCCGAGCGAGATCAGTCCTTCCCAATAGAAGAACAGAGAACCGATGCTCGCCAACAGCAGCCACGGCCATGCCGCCTGCCAGGGAGCAACAGTTGCGACTTGTCCGATCGGTCGGGACGCTACGTTCATGCAAACTCCAACTTGGCACCTGCCAAACTGATACATCAAACAGGCTTACTTTGCCATCGACTGTGACATTTAAGACAATACGTCGCTAGTCAATTAATGTTGTCTGGGTTAATTGACTAAACAAAAAAGTGCCCGCTAGCGGACACTTTTTCTAGTCAAATTGTTGCGAAGCGTCAGGCTAGGCCAAAGTCGGCTTCCGCCGCCGTGCGATATAGCCGAGTCCACCCAGCGCGCCGAAAAGCAGCAACGCCGCCGGCGGAATGGGTACCGCCGTAATCGAGATGTTGTCGATGAAGCCGCCAAGCGTGTTTTCGTCTCCGGTTGCACTGAAGCTGAGCGTCACGGGCAACACCCCATCGGTGGTAAAAAGGCCGGTAATCAACGTCCAAACCCCGACATCAGTTGTCGCCGACGGCCCCGTTACACTGGAGGTCAAATTTGCGACGGAGTATGCGATGCCGTTTGATCCAACATCCGTATTTCTCGGGCTGTACCAGAAGTCCAACCGGTATTTGCCTGCCGCGAGGTTTATGACCTGCTGCATTGTCGAGTTCGAGTTTGCGGAGGGATGACTGTCCAGTTCGACATAGTGAACGCCTTCTTGTGCATTAATGCTTCCCAGCGTGGGATTGGTCTGGACCTCAATTCCCGCACCGGAAGTCGTTGTCCAACCCGGTATCGAAGTGAAGACATCCCAGGAACCTGTGCCGCTGCCTCCCGCAAGGCTCCCCAGTGAATTGCCATTCACCAGGCCAAATGCCGGATTCGAGCTTGAAGTGTCTTCGAAACTTCCGTTCACGACCGGCGCTGCCGCTGCCGACCCGACAATGGCCAAAGCCAGTGCCGCCGACCCGGCCCACAAGCCGATTGACCTTGATACTAGACGCAACATTGCGCGCTCCTATGCGTTGATGGCAGTCGCCACCGATGGCACCCCTGTCGGCTTGCTAACTAAAAATTAACATCAAGTCAATTCAGACAAAAAAAGTAATTAAAATATAGCGAGGTTATACACCTTTGATTCAGCAGATTTGTATCATTTTGGCACACAGTAGTGCATGTATCGTATGAGTTGTTTAAAATATATCGAGCCGGTTGCCAATGAGCCAGTATCACTGAGATCGCGCCTGGTGAGCCAATCCTGCTTCACTTCGCCTTTGCCGGGGTCTTGTCGAGGCGCTGCGGAAAAACTCCATACTGCCGTTTGTCTTCCAGCACCTTTTCGATGATCTCGGAGGTGACCGTCATCGAGCCCATGCCGTAGCCATAGACGAGGCCAGTTTCGCACAGGATGTTGATGAGGCGCGGCGTTCCGCGGCTGGCGCTGTGAATGAGCTTGCAGGCGTCATCGGAAAACAGGATGTGGTCGGCGCCGGCCACCGCAAGGCGGTGATCGATATAGCCGACGACTTCGGAGTGATTGAGCAGCCCCAGATGGAAATCGGAGGAAACACGCTGCACGAACTGCTCAAGCGAAGGGTCGCTGAGCAGTTGCTTTAGCTGTGGCTGTCCGCTCAGCACGATCTGCAGCAGTTCCTCGTCATGCGTATTGAGGTTCGAGATCATCCGCAATTCCTCAAGCGCCGCCTTGCCGAGGTTCTGCGCCTCATCGACGATCAGCACCGTGCGCCGGCCCCGGGCGTGCTGTTCACGCAAGAAACGCTCCAGGGAGCGATGCAGCGCAACTGGCGAAAGCCCTTCGGTCTCGAGCCCGAACGACATCAGCACCCATTCAAGCAGTGCGCCGCGATCGACCGAGGTGTTGGACAGCAGCCCGACCTTGATGTCGTCCGGCAGCTGTCGCATCAGGTGACGTATCAGTGTCGTCTTGCCGGCACCGATTTCGCCGGTGATGACGGCAAAAGAGGCGTGATTGAGGATGCCGTATTGCAGCATCGCAAACGCCTTTGAGTGCGGCCCCGCCCAATAGATGAAATTCGGGTCCGGGATCACCGAGAAAGGCTTCGACTTCAGCCCATAGAACGCTTCATACATATGCTTGCCCAAAACTCCGGTGCCCAACCATTCACCACCCACGCCGTGCAAAACGATTGCCGAGCCGAGACCTACAATACCGAACAATCATGAACCAAGGTTCAATATCAAACTAAATAGGTACTTTGTTGATAATTCCAAACAATGACGTCACCACGTTCGGCATGAAGATTAACGGCGCGGCGCAGTTCTCCTGAACATCAACCCGCCGATGAAATCCGGGTGACTGGCCTCCCTGCCAGACCGGTTTTCCGCGGGCAACCTGCGGCATCTCGGGGCGCTGCCAGCCCTGAACGCCATGGTTGTGCCATATTGGCACAGGGTTGCTGTGCCATTTCGGGAATCGCCGCAAAAATTTACGATATCGTAAAAATGGCCTTGCAAGTTGATGTTTTTTTTAGATGAAATCCGGCCAAGGGCGCTGATTAGGTATGAAGGGCTGGAAAAATGTTTCAACGTATTGGTGCATTCGCTGCGGTGTTGACGGTGGTGCTGGCAAGCAGCGCGTCGGCAGCCCCGGTTACTTTGTCCAAACAAAATCCGGGCGACACCTTCAATGGCGGCGGCAAGGCCGTCGTGTCGGGAATCTCCAACCGCGCCGGCTCATTTTACGCCGGAGGCTTCCGCATCACCGATGGTACCGACAATTTCGTCGCATGGTGCCTCGACATCGCTCACAATTTGTCGCTGCCGAGCACGTATGACGTCACCACGACGCCGTTTACCAATGCCAACACGGTGCTGTTGAACAGTACCCAACTGAGCCGCATCGAAAACCTCTTCGAGGTCAACTACAAGACATTGGATATCTCCAATACTGCTACCGGCAACATCCAGTCCGCTGGGTTTCAGCTGGCGCTTTGGGAACTTGTCTACGAAACCAATCCGGAACTCAACGCTGCTTCCGGGATCTGGTATGCGACAGCGCCCGCCGCAGCCATTGCTGCAGCGAACGGGTTTCTTGCCAATCTCGGCAACGCAATCACCCAGAACTATGCCCTGACGTTCTACCAAAGCACAGGAAGCAGCCAGAACCTCGTGCGGGTAGACGCGATCCCGCTGCCGGCGGCATTGCCGATGTTGGCTACCGGGCTGGGCTTGCTGGGCTATTTGGCACGTCGCCGGCGCGGGAAAAACCGCGCCGCTTGAGCGAGACGACCGCCGACATCCTGTACGGCGGGAAGTCTTTGCTCACCAAAACAGCGGATCGAGGTCCCGGCTGGATTGTGCCGTGCCCATCGTGCCGAACAGATGCTCCGCCTCGCCAGCCGGCTGCGCATGTGCGACCAGCATTTCCATCCAGGGGCCCTTTACCCAAGCGTGGACTGCCGCAATGTCCCACTGTTCGGAGCCAGGCATATCGGCAACGATGACGGCAGCAACCAGCACATCATCAAGCAGCAACCGGATTTCCAGGTGCATTGCATCCACAGGCCGGCTCAAGATGGTCAATTGACCCTCGCCCAGGTCCAGCTGCGCCGAAACGGCGAACTCCGCCGGAACGTCGGCAAACAACCGCCCGGCCGGCCTTGCCGCGTGAATTGTGGTCATTGACGGCTCCCGGCTATCGCTTGTTGTTCCCGACCCGTCATGCGCGTCCGGTGTGACATAGGCCGGCGGGTTGGCCATGAAACTGCGGAAACGTCGCCGTCCGGCGCCGAACCACGGCGCCCGGTCTGGAATTCCTGCCACTGTACTTCTTGTCGTCGCATACAAAGACATCATCAGACCTACTCATTACAGGCAACTTAAACGATAAATATTTTGGGAATGGTTAACGCGTACTATAGCCCGTATAGACGAATAGCACCGTTTTGCAGCGATGATTTTTACTCCTTCTTGACTTCCGTGGCAAAGCGGCGTCTTATTGAACTTTAGTCGGTTGCAGTTCGCAACATGGGTCCGTTTGGACCTTGTTGGCCACGGTAGCGTTTGGTGTCCCGTAATGCCTGACTGTTTTCGGAGATATCTTGTTCTTGCCGCAGCGGCACTGTTGTTTGGCGCAACGCTGTCAATATTCCCGGGCACAGCGGGAGCGGTCCCGGTCGGTGGTTTTTTCAAGACTCACATTACAGCCAAATCGAAAGCATCCGCAAAGCGGGCATATGATTTCTGGCGCAAGGCGGACAAGAAAACAAAACATCGACTAAAACGGGATCGGTTCGACCGCGATGACGAAAGCGGTTGGTTCCGAAAAGATATCAAGACGCGTCGGCGGCATGTCAAACATCAGTTCACTGGCGGCAAGAAATTGCCCTCGCAACCGGCGAACGTCCAACCGGCTGTAACGCAGCCGTCAGTCATCCAACCGTCAGGCGTTCAGCCGGCAATCATTCAGCCGGCAAGCCAGTTGTTGCAGGTTGCCCCGGCAACCTTGACCGGCGATTTTGTGGTCATCACCGAACGTTCTCTGCTGGCCGACAATGGCGGCGTAGGTCCGTTCACGTTTTCAGGCATTGTGGGACCCGGTCCCGACACGAATTCGCCCGCGCCCTATTCGTATGACCTCAATTTCGGCTTGGACGGCAACCAGTTTCAGTTGGTTAGCACTGAAGAACATTGCGCCTACATTACCAAGTCCTGCGCTCCGGCGCCGTTCTCGATCACGTTCAGCGATCTGAATTTCTCCGACGGCGCAGAACTGGTCGACATAGCGAGCCTCGTTTCGGTTTTTCCCAACACAACCTTCACGTTGCTGGAAAATTCCGTCACTTTCTTCATGACTGATACCCGCCATCTGCCGGGAGTGTTGTTGTCCGGCACCTTCGTGACGCGCACTCTTGTCGCTGTGCCTCTTCCAGCCGCCGGAGCGTTGCTGGCCTTTGGCATTGCCGGTCTTTCTTTCCTGTCTTGGCGACGCGGCAGAAACGGGTCCATTTCATGGAAGGTGGTGTAGCAATGAGACGATGGGGACTTGCCACTTTTGCAGCAGCGCTGATCTTCTTCGGTGCTGCCAATGCTGCCCAGAAGGTCGGTACCGCAGTTGATGCCTCTACCACCGTATTCGGTTCCGGCCCCGCAGGAAGCCGCGAAATCAAGAAGAATGCCGCGATATTCCGTGACGACAGGCTTCGTGCCGACAGGACGGGAAATGCCCAGATCATTTTGACCGACAACACCAAGATCGTGGTCGGTCCCGGCGCCCAGGTTGCCATCGACGATTTCGTAATCTCATCCAGCGGCACATTTGATCGAATTACCGTAAGGGCAACCAAGGGCGCCTTCCGCTTCATCAGTGGTAGAAGCCGTTCATCGGCATACCGCATCGAAACCCCGACCGGAACGATCGGGGTGCGCGGTACCGCTTTCGACATCGGCATTGCCAATGGCCGGACTCATGTCGTGGTGGTGCGTGGTGCGGTCGAGATGTGCCCCAGCGCCGGGCAGTGTCAGACACTGCGGGGCTTGTGCAGCTACGGCGTCATGAACGCAGGCGGTGTGCGAACCGAAGGCAATCTGCGCGCCAGAAGCAGTGTTGAGAGAGCCAACTTTCCGCTATTGAACAATGAGCGTGCCTTACGCCAGCAATTTCGCCAGGTTGGCGACTGCGGAAACAGCGGCGCAACCCAGCAGCGGCGTGCAGCGGTGCCGGATCGGGGCGACTCCGGCTTGTCGCAGGCGACCGTAAGCAGGGAACCGGATCCTGATCCCGATCCCGATCCGGACCCTGATCCATCCGATACTTGCGGCCGTTGTTGACGCAACAATTGTCTCGGTTGAGAGATATGGGGCTGAACGGAAAGAACGCGCTTGCGCTGCACGGCTGAGTGATAGTCAAGTGGCGGTACAACATGTGTGCCGTTTCTGCCACGCCCAACATCTTTGAAAAAAGCGGCTCTGGACATTGCGAGGAGCCAAAACTACCGTGCGACTAAGTGATTTGCGCTGCGTGACGGTCCACAGAAGTTGGGCAACGGAGCCTTGAATGGGTGGAATTGATGCTTCGCAGGCTAGGCCTGATGACCGTGACTGCCATAGGGCTGGCGAGCCCCACAAGGGCTGAATCCATCGCCGAGGCACTGGCGCTCGCGTACTCAAACAATCCAACGATGAATGCCGCTCGCGCGGGTGTCCGCGCTGTTGACGAGAATGTTCCGTTGGCCAAGTCGGCGTTGCGGCCGCAAATCTTTGGAAATGCCGATTACAGCAGCAACTGGAGCAGGATAAACCCATCAGGAACGGTCCAGCAATTGTCCGGTTTCGATCTAGTGACAAACGAACCGATTTTTTCCTCACAGCCCATCCCGCGCACCACATCGCATTTGCAGCCTTACGGGTTCGGCATCACGCTTTCTCAAACGCTGTTTGATGGCTTCAAGACCCGCAACAATGTCGAATCCGCGCAGGCTGCGGTGTTCGCCAGCCGCGAGACGTTGCGCAACACGGAGCAGAACGTGTTGTTCGATGCTGCCAGCGCCTACATGGATGTCATACGCGACACCGCGATCGTGGACTACCGGAATCAGGCGCTGGGGTTCCTGCAAGAGCAGGTCCGATCTGAACGGACGCGTTTCGATGTGGGCGAGAGCACCCGTACCGACGTGGCGCAGGCGGAATCAAGCCTTGAGTTCAACGTTGCCCAATATGAGCAGGCTCGGGCGCAGTTGCAGACGAGCATAGCAATTTATCGCCAGATCATAGGAATTGATCCCAAGGGGCTGAAAACGCCCCCCGGCGTGGGAAAGCTTTTGCCGCAAAATATCGACCGCGCGCTTGAAATCGCCTTCGGCGAGCATCCTGCGGTCTTGGCGACAAAGTATGCCGTCGACCAAGCCGACTGGGATGTGAAGAGCGCCGAAAGCGATTTGTTGCCACGTATCGACTTGCAGGCCAGCAGCAACCGTCGGTTCACCGGAGATGGTACGACCATACCGATGACACTTCGATTTCAGCAAATCTGACCGTGCCGATCTATCAGGGCGGAGCTGTTTCCGCGAGCATTCGACAGAACAAGGAAATCCTTGGCCAGCGCTGGATCGAAGTGGATGAGACCGTCGACAACATCCGTGCTGCGGTCGTCTCGGCCTACGGGCAGCTTCAGGCCGCCCGTGCCTCGATCGAGGCCAACAGGGCACAGGTGCGTGCAGCCAATCTTGCCTTGGAAGGCACGATCGAGGAACGCGCCGTCGGTCAGCGCACCGCGCTCGACGTGTTGCGCGCCCAGCAGGACGTGCTGATCGCCCAGATCTCGCTCGCGACTTCGGAGCGTGATGCTGTTGTCGCCAGCTATGCCGTGCTTTCGGCAATCGGCCGCTTGAGCTCCGACACTCTGAACCTGGCGGTCGTGCGCTATTCGCCCGAAGACCACTATCTGGCGGTCAAGGACAAGTGGTTCGGTCTGCGCACGCCAGACGGCCGCTGAGACCTGTCACTGCGCGAATTGCTAGCCTGCGTGCGGGATCGGGCTCTTCGGGAATGGCACGACCTTGTCGCCATCCGCTTCCTTCAGGTCCAGAATTCCAACCGCGATAGGCCTTTCGCGTCCGCGCAAGATGTGCGTTCCGGCTGCAATGAAATGCGCGTCCGCTCCGACGGCATTCATGACCGAAGACGAGACCAGCACCATGGCATCGTCGGTCGGGCGCATCAGGTCCTTGCCCATCTGCTCCAGCCGCTGCGCCACGTTCACGCTGTCGCCCACCAGCGTATAATTCTGCCGTCCGCCGCCGCCAATATTGCCGACGACCGCGCGTCCGGTATGAATGCCGATCCGCAGCCGAATTGGCGCCTTGCCAGCGCCTGCGCGCAGGCGGTTGTTGGCGGCGATGGCCGACATGATCTCGCGGGCGGCCTTTACCGCGTTCTTGGCGTGGCCCGGATCGTCCTCCGGCGCGCCCCAGAACGCCATCACGCCATCGCCGAGAAACTTGTCGACGGTGCCGCCGGTCGCCTCGATGCAGGAGCAGACGATATCGAAATGTTCGTTCAGCACGGACGCGGTTTCTGCAGCATCCAGCCGCTCGGATAGCGTGGTGAAGCCGGCAATGTCCGAGAACAGGATCGTCACCTCGCGCTCCACGGAAACGGCTGCATCGGAGCCGAGCCGCACGAGACGGGCAACGAGCGTGCGGGGTACATAGCGCGAAAACTCGCGGATCGCGGTGTGCATGCGGTTGAGGGCGACAGCCTGATGGTCAATTTCACGAATCAGCGAACGCGGCAGCGGCTTGATCTTGTCGATCTCGAACGCCGAAAGCTGCTCGGCCGTGCTTGCAATGCGCGTGAGTGGCGCGGAAATGCGCTTGCCGAGCATGATGGCCGCCAGTACCGCCGCTGCAAGGCCCGCCAGTCCGGCGAAGAGCGACCACATGGCCCTGACAACCTCGGTCCCGATATCTGCCTTGGGAAAGTAAGCGCCGAGCGTATAGGGCGTGCTGGCATAGCCGGGCAAGTCCTTGGTGATGAAGATATAGCCTTCGCGGCCGCTCGAACTCGTAGACAGTGATCCCCCTGGCTGCGGCTTCCGCGAATTCGTCCGACTTGGTGGCAGACCTGAAACTGGGGAGCGCCGGGTCGGGAATATTGTCCAGCGGCATCGAGTTGCGGCCGTCAAAAAGGTCTGGAAGCCCTGAATGGCCGATGACGTCGCCGGCGCCGTTAAGGACGAACGCAGTCGTGTCGTTGACCTGTCCGAGTTCGGAAACGACGCTGTTCATGGTTGAGCGGCCAAGCACCGCAACGGCCAGGCCCTGCACCTTTCCGTCCCGCACGAGCGGGTATGGAGACATTGTGGAAGAGCACGCCCTGCACGACTGTCGGCTCGCCCCAGACGGGCCGTTCCGTCGTGTTGAGTATGGCCGAGCGGAAATTGTTCTTTAATTCCGCGCTCCGGCCATCCATCGGGATTTCGTTCAGATTTCCATGCTGGTCGCGAAGGATCGCCTTGCCGCCGCCCTGGATGTTCATGAGCAGCAGGCCTTCTATCTTTTCCTCGGCTGAAAGAATCGAGCGCAGGGCAAGGCCCACATTCTGGCTGTCGCCGATTTCAAAGGCGCCGCCTGCATAGAGCCGCGCCAGGCCGAGGACTGCGCCCTCCGCCCGGCCGGTTTCGACCCTGATGGCCTGCTCCATGCCGTTGAGCAGCGTGATCGCCCGTTCGTTCAGCAATGAGAAGGTGTTGCGGAAGTTCGCGCCGACCGAAATCGCCAGCACGGTTGCCTACCGACTACCGCCACGAGCGTGCCGAATGCGGCTGCCAGGATGAATCTCAGCGTAAATGTATGCGCCGAACCCGGGTCGCTGGCGGCAGGATCTGAAGCATTGCCCGACGTGTTGCTATTCCTGGTCAAAATGCGTCTGTTCCGACAATTGGTGATTCTTGCTTATTTAGTCGGCAATTGCGGCGCGCGGTAGTACCCGTGCGGCTTTGCCTCACCGATACAACGTCACAATCCATTGCTTTTTTGCCCTAATTACCCTTTGAACCCTGCAAACGCGATGGTATAGAGCGCCGCTACGGATGTCCGGCTCTTCACATGTTGAACCGGGCACATGCGGGTATGGTGAAATTGGTAGACACGCCAGATTTAGGTTCTGGTGCCGAAAGGCGTGGGAGTTCAAGTCTCTCTACCCGCACCATCCCACGGGTTTTCAACGGTCCAGGCGAACAAGCCCCGGCACGTCAGCCAGGGGATCGACGGGATCAATCCTTGGTCAGTAAACGCAGGATAAGTCATGCAGGTAGTTGAAACGGCCCGCGAAGGCCTGAAGCGCGAACTCAAGATCACCGTGCCGAAAACGGACATGGCGGTCCGGCTCGACGAGCGTCTCTCCGAAATCAAGGGCAGGGTGCAGCTCAAGGGATTTCGCCAGGGCAAGGTGCCCATGTCGCATCTCAAGAAGGTCTATGGCCGGCAGGCGATGGCCGAGATCGTCAACGACCTGATCAACAAGCAGACCGGACAAGTGCTGGTTGAGCGCGGCGAGCGTGCGGCGCAGAAGCCTGACGTCGCCATGACCGAGGACGAGAAGGAAGCCGACGCAATCCTTCGCGGCGAGCAGGATTTCGAGTTCACCATCGCCTATGAGGTGCTGCCCGATTTCGACTTGCCGGATGTCTCGACCCTCGAGATCGAGCGGCCCGTCGCCGAAGTCTCCGACAAGGAGATCGAGGAACAGGTCGAGCAGATTGCCGAAAGCGCCCGCCCGTACGAAGAAAAGAAGGGCAAGGCAGCCAAGGACGATCGCATCACCATGGACTATGCCGGCTCGATCGATGGCACCCCCTTCGACGGCGGGACGGATACCGACGCGACGCTGGTGCTTGGTTCCGGCCGCTTCATTCCCGGTTTCGAGGATCAACTCATCGGCGCCAAGGCTGGCGACGAAACCACCGTGAAGGTGACCTTCCCGGCCGACTACCAGGCGCCGCACCTTGCCGGCAAGGAAGCCGAATTCGCCGTGAAGGTGACCAAGGTTGAAAAGCCCGGCAAGATCGAGATCAACGACGACCTTGCCAAGCAGCTTGGCGTCGAGAGCGCCGAAAAGCTCCGCGATGCGGTCCGCTCGCAGTTGCAGGGCCGCTACGACAACTTCGCCAAGGCAAGGGTGAAGCGCCAGATCCTCGACAGCCTCGACGAGAAGGTCCGCTTCGAGCTGCCACAGAAGATGGTGGCGCAGGAGTTCGACAATATCTGGGGTCAGGTGACTGGCGAACTGGAGCGTACCGGCAAGACCTTCGAGGACGAGGAAACGACGGAAGAGAAGGCGCGCGAGGAATATCAGCAGCTCGCCGAACGCCGCGTTCGCCTCGGGCTCGTGCTTGCGGGCATCGGCGAGAAGGAACAGCTGCAGGTCACCGAAGAAGAACTGCAGCGGGCGATCTATGATCAGGTCCGGCGCTATCCGGGCCAGGAACAGCAGGTATTCGAATATTTCCGCCAGCATCCCGATGCGGTCGCGGGCCTGCGCGCCCCGATCTATGAAGACAAGGTGGTCGACCTCATCGTGTCGCGCGCCAAGGTCACGGAAAAGACCGTGAGCGGCGAGGAACTCGTCAAGCTGGCCGAGAGCGAAGACTGATACCTTATCTCAGGCATAAATTGGAAAACCCGGCCGCGAGGCCGGGTTTTTTTTAGTTCGCTGGTTCAAGTGTCCTGACGATCAGCCCGAGAAGCGCCCGGCTGCATGCGCAAGCATGGTGTAGACCTTGCCGGTATCCGACGACAGGTAGGTCTGGGTCATCATGTTGTCGCGGTCATTGCGCGAAACGTCGGCCAGCAGCTTCTCGAAATCCGTGATGTAGCGATCAACGGCGGCCCGGAACTCCGGCTCGCGCGTATACTTCTGGCGGATCTCGTCGAAAGTCTGCTCGCCCTGCATTGTGTAGAGACGCCGCGTAAAGGCATTGCGTTCGCCGCGCTGATACCGCTCCCATAGGTCGATGAAGGCGTCGTGATCGATCGCCCGGGCAATGTCCATCGACAACGAATTGAGGCTCTCCACCACATGAAGCGGCGTTCGCGAATTCTGCGCGGGTGCGGAAGCGTTGCGTGGCGCGAACTCCTCGTCATCGCGCGATGCCCGGCGCAAGAGGTCGCTCACCCAGCCGCCCTGTCCCGGTGCGGCTGCCTCGGCGGCAGGTGCTGCCCGTGGCGCCGTGGCGCTGCGGGGCAGGGGAGCGCGGGCAGTAGCGGCGGCGGTAGGCGCGGGCTCGCGCTGCTGGGGCGCAACATATGCACGACTTTCCTGTGGCTCCGGGCGGCGGGACTGTGTCAGAGGCGGCAGCGATGTAACCGTTGCCTCCGGCCTGCCACGCCCGAAGCTGCCGGTGGCGGCTGCTGCCGCTGCCGTGGCCTGCGTGTTTGCCGCGGCGATGCGCTGTGGAACGGCGGGTTCTATGGTCTTGCCCGAGCGGGCAACGATTTCGGAAAGTTCCCGAAGCGCGGCAATCTGGTCCGCAACGACCTTGCGCATGGATTCGGCGCTTTCGCGCGTCTCGTCGGGCAGTTCGAGTACGCCCCGGCGCATCTGCTCGCGGGTTTCCTCAAGGTCGCGCTGCACGTCCTGTGCTGCCTGGCGCATGACTTCGACCGACTTGGCAAAGCGCATGTTGGCCTGCTCGATCGCCGTACCGACTTCGGTCGAAATAAGTGAACCGACACTTCTGGATTTCTCGGAAACTTCGTCGAGCGACTTGCGCAACATTTCGCCGAACGAGCCCATTGTCCGCTCGATCGTTTCGGTACGTTCGGCAAGTCCGGTCGCCAGCGCATGCAGGGATTGCTGCTTTTCCTCGAGCGTCGAGGACAGGTTCGCCTGCGCCGCATCGATGAGGCGCGTGGCGTGCTGCAGCATCATGCCTTGTTCCTCGAAACGCTCGGCAATGCCGGAGATCGTGGAAACGAGACTGCCCGCGGTGACGTCCATCTTCTGCTGCGCCGACTGGGCCACCTGCGTGGAATGGCTGACGTCGCGGTTGGCCTTGTCGACGGCGGTGGTGAGATCGCGTGCGTGCGTGGTGATCGTCTCCTGCATGGAAGACATGCGCGCGCCAGCAGTGTCGAGCAGCTTTTGCAGCGCGTCGCTGGTACCGGCGAGTTGCTGGAGCAGTTCGACGATATCGGTGGCGACCGTCTTGTGAAGCGCACCCAGCCGCGTGGTGACGTCCATGCCGCGGGAAGAGATCGCCTCGACCACCGGCTTTGCCTGGTTTTCCAGCACGTCGTTGAGCTCGCGTACCCGCTCGGACAGCATGCGGTTGAGTGCGCCCGACTTGTCCTCGAGATTGCGCTGTGCGTCGAGAAGGCCGGTGCCAAGCGTGGAATTGATCGCCGCAGCGCGCTCGGTGAGTATGTGGGTCAGGCGCTCTGCCTTCTTGTCCAGCGCCTCGCCGGTATGCTGCGTCTCGGCGGAAATCGCGGTGATGAGAGCCTTGTTCTTTTCCTCGACAACCTGGGCCAGGAGCGTTGCACGCTGGTCGAGCTTCTCGACGAAGACCGAGGTCTTTTCGTCGACGCCGCGCACGATTTCCGTGGAACGTTCCTCAAGGGCGCCGGAAATGAAGTTCGCCCGCTGATCGAGTCCGGACAGGAGATTGGCGGCGCGCTTGTCGAAATCGCCGGCAAGATCGCTGCGCCGTTGCTCCATGGCGCTTGCAATGGCGTGCGTACGCTCGTCGAGGCCGCCAAGGATCCGCGCGGCGCGCTGGTCGAGTTCATGCGTGAAGACATTGGTGCGCTTGTCGATCGCGCCGGAGATTTCACCGGCCCGGCTGTCGAGACCGCGCAATAGGCTGTTGGTTCCGCTGTCGATGCTCTGTGCGATGGCGCCGGCACGAACGTCGATTGCACCAGCGATTTCATTGGCCCGGCTGTCGAGCCCGCCAAGCAGGCTGGTGGTGCGCTGGTCGATGCCGCCGGTGATCGCCTGCGAACGCTTGTCGAGTTCGTCGGCAATGATCGTTGAACGCTTGTCGAGGCCGATGAGAAGGCTGGCCGTGCGCTGGTCGAGGCCTTCTGTCAGGGCGTCGGTGCGCAGGTCCAGGCCCTTGGTCATGGCGCCGGCGCGTGTGTCGAATTCACGGGCAATGATTGTCGCGCGGCTGTCGAGGCCCTGCAGCAGCAACTCCGTACGTTCTTCCATTCCGGCTTCAAAGGCGGATGTGCGCTCGTCCATCTTGCTGGTGATGAAGCTGGCCCGCTTGTCCAGTCCAACCAGGAAGCCTGCGGTGCGCTGGTCGAGACCGCCGGTGATTGCGACCGTCTGTTCCTCGACCTTGTTGACGAACTCGCTGGTGCGGTTTCCAAGCTCTTCCGCTAGGATTTTGGTGCGTTCGCCCAGTGCGCCGTCGATCATGCTGGCGCGATCGTCGAGCGTGACGGTGATCTGGCCGACCCGATCATCAAGGATGCTGCGAATCTGCTTCACGCGATCGTCCATGTGCACGGTCAGGTCCGTGACGCGGGTGTCGATTTCGCGGGTCAGCGTCTTGTTGCGCTCCTCGACGAGGGAGGCGATGCGGTTTGCCGCTTCAGCCGAGCCGGTCAGGCCGTATTCGATGGTTGAGCGAACGGCCTGGTCGCCGTCGTTGAATGCCTTGGACAGGTCGGCCGTGCGCTCGCGCAGGGTTTCCTCGATGCGTGTCGCGCGACCGTCGATCGCTTCGCCGATGCGTGTCGCGAGCGTTTCCAGCGAATCATGCTTCTGCCCGAGTTCGTCGACGACCTTGCCGACCTTGTTGGTCAGCGTCTGGCCAAATCCGGTGAGGCGCTGGGCGATGGTGTCATCCACCGCTGTTGCAAGTTCGCCGAGCACCTTGTCCAGCGCCTGTGTTCGCATGCCCAGCGCATTGACGAGTTCGCTGCCCTTCGTGGTCATGTTCTGGTCGAGGCGCTCGAACTGGTGCGAAAGCTGGTCGGCCTGCGTACCCATAAGGTCCAGCAGCGCCTTGCCGCGCTCGCCCATGTTCGATTCGATCAGGTCGAGCCTCGAAGTGAATTCGATGGCGCGTGCACCGAGCGACATTTCGATCTCGCGGGTGACCGTCTCGCCGGTTTCCCTGATGCCTGCCGTGCGCGTCTCGATCAGCTTGGCCACGGCCTGGCCAATCATGTTTACCTGCTTGCCCATTTCCTGGGTCTTTTCGGCAAGGGCGATGCGCGCCTTGTCGGTCACCGCGTTGAGCGTACCCTCGAGTTCACCGCCGGAAGCCGACAGCAGCGAAACCAGATTGTTGCCTGCCTCCGACAAGGTGGAGGTGATGGTTTCGTGCCGCATGCGCAGCGCGTTGTTCATCCGCACCGTCGCCTCGTCGATGGACGACTGGATGCGCCCGGTTACCTGCTCCAACTCGTCCGTCAGGCCGGAATGCGTATAGGAAAGGGACTCGCGCAGCCGCTCGGCGTGGTTGACGATTTCGACCCGCTCTGCGGAAAGTTCGCTGACGAGGCCGCGCAGGCGAATTTCCGAATCCGTATATGACCGCTCCAGGTTCCGCACTTCGGACTGGACCATGGTTTCCAGTTCGGAGGCACGGCCGAGCGCGCGTTCGACGCCGTCGCCGATGGAAGCAACTTCACGGCGGATGGCCCGTCCCGATCGTCGCGATGGAATCGGCGGCCACTTCCTCGGGCTGAAGCAGGCGGATTGCCGCTTCGGTCATGGTTCGTGCCGCGAGCCGCATCTCATGGGCCCGCTTGATCATTGCAGCGAACGCCCAGAAAAGCAGCAACGGAACGACGATCGCTCCGCCAAGGGCAACCCATGCCAAGGCTGCTCATGGCGGAAGGCTGGATCAGTCCGTCGCGTATGGCGAAAAAGCCGACGGCGCCGCACAGCGCTAGCCAGGCCAGGCCCAAGAAGCCCGCAAACCAGTAAATCCGCGACGAAGACTGCCGCTGCAGCGCATAGACGAGGTCAGCGGCCTTGTTGCGCTTGTCGTCATTTGCGGGGGCTAGGCCGGCATCGGCGGCAAAGGTCTGTTCCTCACGGGCAGGGGCTGCCGGCGATGGCGCTGACCGTGATGCGGGTGCAGCCGCGGACCGCTTTGGCCGCAGGCCCGAACCCGGGCGCGGCATGGCGGTCTCTGTATTCTGGGTATTCTGGCGGCGCAAGTCATTGGCCGCTTCCGCAAGCTTGGTCTCGAGTTCGGCGAAATCTGCGTCGAACAGCGGCTCTTCGCCTGCCGTTTCGGGCTTTTCTGCCTTGCCATTGTCCAGCGTCATATCAAGCGCGAGGGCGTCCTCGATCGCTTGCAGTGCCGCTTCGGTAGTCAGGTCTTTCTTCGACTCAGACGCCATTTAAATTCCCCGCATTGGCAAGCCGCCTGTTTAGGCATCATGCCCTACTCCAAAACTCTTTCCGGGGCAGTCGCCAGAACAGGCCAACGTTCAGGCGACTGGTCTTCATGCCTGCTCCTGCACCCGGAACGTCTGCCTTACCCCCACCGCTGGACGGGACAAACGAACCCTGCGGCGTCTTGCTCTTGCGTCGCCGAATTAAGCGGCGGACGCAAACGTCCGGAAACAGGACACAAGGCGCCATTCTCTCGTAATGGCACATATGCGACCCGGCGACAACCAGCGTGCGCCGGAGCCCACGCAAAAGTAAAGACAAGGTTAACGAATTAGGCCGTTTTTGGGCGTCATCCCCGCTGTTTTTTAGATGGATACTTGACAAATTTATGAATTAGTCTCCATCGCGAAAGCCTTCCTGCCTTAACGCATTTTTACCGTCTTGCGGCAATGATCGGCGGCCAGCTCAGGTGCTGTACCTGAAGCGGACGGTTGGGAAACTCGCAATGCAGATGAGGCTCACGGCCGACATCGAAACGGCGCGCCATGATGGCGGCAAGCCTGTCGATCTCGTTCATTTGTCCGCCCAGACGATGGGTGACCGCGCCCTCGAAGCTGACGTGCTCCGAATTTTCCTGTCGCAGGCGCCCGTCTGGATGGGCACGCTGACCAGGACCGGTGGCAACGAAGCCCGCAGGGAAGCCGCACATACACTGAAAGGGTCTGCTCGCGCCATTGGCGCATTTCGCCTCGCGGACCTGGCGACGCGAAGCCGAAATTCCGGCGTTTTTCGATATGCGGCGAACTGCAAGCTGAATTCGACCGCGTCCTGACCTATATCCGAACGCTGATCTGAACAGTCAGTACACCGCGGTGCGGCAGCGGCGCTGCTTGACAGTGCACTGCCCGTCAGGTAAACCGGCCCCGCAAGTTCCTCCCGCAGCTTTCCGGAAAATCAGCTTGGCCAAGATCACCTACATTTCCCATGACGGCAAGTCCTGGATCGTCGAAGCCGCCAACGGCACCACGGTCATGGAAAACGCGGTGAAGAACTCGGTTCCGGGCATCGAGGCGGAGTGCGGCGGCGCCTGCGCCTGTGCAACCTGCCATGTCTATGTCGACGAAGCCTGGACCGAAACGGTCGGCAGCCCCGACATCATGGAGGAGGACATGCTGGATTTTGCCTGGGAGGGCAGGCCGAATTCCCGCCTGTCGTGCCAGATCAAGGTTTCCGACGCGCTCGACGGGCTGGTCGTGCACATTCCCGAACGCCAGGCCTGATTGTTGGTACTGCGTCCGGGTTGCCGGCTCGGGCAGGACTTCCCCGCGGCTTTGCAGCCTGGTCTTCTGCACCAGCGCAGCGATGCGCCCGCGTTCCTCGCGGTCGAACTGCAACTGGTCCCGCTGGTGGTCGGCCATGATCGTCCGGAAGATGGCGGATGGCGCGCTCGCGCATGTCGGCACAGTCGGCTTGCGGCTCCAGCGCCATCACCGCGGCTTCGGCCTTGCAGCGCATGCGCGTCGGCGATGGAAACATGAACACCCTCATGCAGGCGCGCGTAGTGTTCCAGCGAATCCCAGGCGCTCGCCAGTTCCTCGCGCAGTTTCTCCTGGCTCTTCAGCCTGGGCAGCGTGACGTGTGCCTGCACACTGACGCGCGCGCCAGTCACGTGGCATTTGCCATCCTTTTCGGCGAAGCGGAAATCCGGGATCATGCGAACATTGGTCGCTGCCAGCGCCCGGCCGACACCCAGGACGTTGGGCCCGTGCAGGGCGATTTGCTGGTCCAGTTCGTCATAGGTGGATCCGGCAATCGAGTAGTAGGCAACGCTCAACTGCGTGCGCTCGCCCACCGCGAGTGCATGACAGCAGGAGGAAAGGCGCGGCCAGTGCGAAGAGCTTGCGCGATTTCATGTTCGGAGGACCCGCGAAGTGCGGGCAAGAGGTGACAACACCGTAACCCTGACAAATCGTCAACAAGCGATTCCCGGCGCCTATCAGCCTGACAGTACGCAAATCGCACGTCACCACCATGGCGATATCGGGCGATCCTGGTGCACCAAAAGAAAGGCCCGCCGGAGTGCGGGCCTTGCCGATACGATGAAAGCGTTGCCGCAAGCACTTTTTCGCGCACACGCTTGTTGCCTACGGAACCGGTGGCCGTGGCGCTGTCGACGCGGTCGAGCGACATGCCGATTACCGGGATAAGCTGCTTGTCGACCTTGACGGACACGGTGATGTTCAGCTGGTCGTCGCCGTTGAGGCGGGCGACCATCACGCCGTTGAGGTCCTTGCGCTTGACGTCGACAACGAGCTTGGAAGCCGCTGAAGCGGCCGCCAACGATGTCCATGCCTTCGCCGGCCTCGCCATCGAGGAACTTGCCGGTAGAAGCCGCGGCCCGAACGCGGGTGACGGAGGCATTCATCGGCTGGTTGAACACGCCGACACGGCAGTTTCCGTCGATCGACATGCCCTTGGCATTCGCCGGCGTTATTCCGTTGAAGTCGCAGGTAAACTTGGTACCCTTGTACTTGCCGGCGACGATCTCGCCCGGACCGATCCAGCGGCCCTCGATCGTGCGGTAGAATTCCGTTTCGGACGCGAATGCCGCCGTCGACGGCAACCGAGGCAAGCACAGCCGCGGCGAGGCAGGAGTGAAATCCAGAAGCGCATCGAAGGTACCATCGCTGTTAACTCGCCGCATAATTGCTGAAAATGGTTAATCATTCATTCGCCCATTGCTTGCAAGGGGTCACTTCATGTTGCGTCCCGTTACAGTGTCGCGCCCTGCCGCGTCAATGTCGCTCGTGTCCGGCCCTGCCGGACGTATCGAAACGGGTGAGTTCGCGACAGGAAGTCGGAAACGCCCGGACGTCGTTCGTTGATGAACGGAACAGGCCGGCACACGTCGATGGCGGCAATGCCGATTCGCGCTGTCAGCAGGCCATTGACGACGCCTTCGCCAAGGCGTGCCGAAAGCCGGGCGGCAATGCCGTGGCCGACAAGTTGCTGGACGATGCCGTCGCCGACCGCGATGGCGCCCGTCGCCGCAAGGTGACCGATGCACGTTGCGCGCCAGCCGCCAGAAGCCGAGCGTTCCCGGCCTGCCGCCGTAGAGCTGCGACAGCCGGCGGATCAGGCGCATGTTTTCCACCAGCACGAAAGCCAGGTCGACAAGCGCGCGAGGGCTGACCGCGGTGACGATCGAGACACGCTTTGACGATTCCAGCACCATGGTGCGCGCACGCGCGTCGAGCGGCGCCAGCAGGTCGCGCTCGGCAAGCGCGATGAGGTCGCTGCCATCGATGACTTCGCGGGCATGATCGGCGAGCGCCTTGCGGCCATGCGCTGTCTCGGGCCGGCTCGCATAGAGCGAGGCAAGGTCGCCAACGACGCCGCGGGCAAGCCGCGCATCGTCGCCCTCGTGGGCCGACAAGCGCCGCTCGCGCAGCTTCTGCAATCGCCCGCAACCGCATGATGGCCCACAGTTCACGGATCGCCAGCACCAGCGCCGCCAGCACCGCGAGCGCGGCCAGCAACGCGGCAACCCAAC
The DNA here is from genome assembly GCA_963699855.1 of uncultured Alphaproteobacteria bacterium. Taxonomy (GTDB): domain Bacteria; phylum Pseudomonadota; class Alphaproteobacteria; order Rhizobiales; family Rhizobiaceae; genus BOKV01. The sequence goes on from CAVOVL010000004.1 coordinate 36,775, forward strand.
CAAGCAGCGTGGAGCGGGCAAAGAGATCCTCGATGAGCCGGTCGATCGGCAAGACCGGCCGCCAGCGAGACAATGCCGCCCACTGCCGCGACCAGAAGCCGCCCCACGAAAATACGCGGCGGCGCAGGCGAGGCGAGCGGCGGCGTCAGCGCTTCGATATCTGCATTGGCGGCTTCGTCAGGCACCGGGACCAGCACCGGCAGGTCCTTGACGGCGCGCGGCTTGCGCCCCGGCTTGTCCGGCTCCCGCTCCGGCTCCGGTCGGTGCGGACCGCATCGAGGTGGATTGCCCTCGGCTTGCGGTGTTCTTCGCTCATTCTTGCGATCCGGTTCCACGTTCACGCCAGCCTGTCGCCGAACAGGAACTGCAAGGCCCGGTCAAGCCGGATGTGCGGCAGCGACAGTTCCAGTCCGTCCGCGCCGGTTTCCAGTTTCGGCGGCTTGAAACGTACGAACCGCAAATCCGGCTTATTTGCGTTGCCGCTCGAAAAGTTTTGCCGGATCGGCCGGCAGGTCGCCCGGAAAAATGGCCGTCTCCGTCTTGCCGTCGAAGGTTTCGCCGTCGATCGTCTCGCCGGCCAGCGGCGTGCCGACGATCACCGGCAGGCTTTCCCCGTGCTGCTGCATCAAGGCCTCATGGGTCGCGCGCACCGCTGCCGATCGCAAGCACCTCGACCTTTGCGCCGGCAAAGCGCGCCCGCGAAATTGCGTTGTCGACAAGGCGTCCGAGCACCGCTTCAAGCCGGTCGTGGTTCTCATGATGGAGGTGATCCGCCTTGGTGGCGGCAAAGAGGATGCGGTCGATCCGCCGCCCGATCAGCGGGGAAAGCAGCGATGCCCGGCCGGGCCTGAAGCAGGAAAGAATGTCGGTGAGGGCGGTCTCCAGATCGGCAACCGCCTCCGGACCGGCATTGATCGCCTGCAAGTGCATCGACCAGCACGATCTGCCGGTCGAGCCGGGCGAAGTGATCGCGAAAGAACGGCCGGACCACCACATCCTTGTAGGCCTCGTAGCGGTCGGCCATCATCCGGGCGAGGCTGCCGCGCGGCATCGTCCCCGTCTTCAATGTCGAGCGGACAGAAGGTGAGAGCAGGCGATCCCTCGAGATCGCCGGGCATCAGGAAGCGTCCGGGCGGCAGCGTGGAAAGCGCATTCTCGTCCCGGCGGCACGCGGCGAGATAGTCCGTGAATGCGCGCGCCAGTTCCTCGGCAGTTTCCTCGCTGGCGGGCTTTGCCGGATCGGCCGATTTCAGTTTCGCGTGCCAGGCCTTGCGAGTTTGGCGCGGCTCGGCAGGCGCGACAGCGCCATGCGCCTGCCGGCTCCATTCGATGAAGTTCATGGCCAGCAATGGCAGGTCCAGCAACCATTCGCCGGGATAATCGACAATGTCGATGTTGAGGCGGCCGGCGCCGAACGCCCTGTTCCATCCGCTCGCCGACTCGATAATTGACGGTCAGGCGCAGTTCGGAAATGGCACGCGTCGATTGCGGCCATTGCGCGCTTGCCGACCAGCGTGCGGACATGGTCCTCGTACTGGAAACGGGCAACGTGCATGTTCGGCTGCGGCTTGAGCGCCGCGCTCGCGATGCGCCCGGACGCATGCGCCTCGAACAGCGGCAGGCGGCCGCCGCGAACGAGATTGTGGACCAGCGCGGTGATGAAGACCGTCTTGCCCGCGCGCGACAGCCCCGTGACGCCGAAACGCAGCGTAGGGGAAACGAGGCCCGTGGCGAGGTCGGCGAGATTGTCGAATGCCAGCATGGCATCGTCGGAAAGGCGTGTCAGTTTGGCCAATGCGGCAAGCCCCGTGCGCCGCGATACTGCGGTTGCACCGATATGGGGGTTGCGCTCCGTCTTGTCAAAACGGGAGTACCCTTCAGCCTCAAAGCTCCTTGGGAATGATGAACGCCTGCAGATGTCCGCAGCCTGGCTTCACTTGCGACCAGTCGTCGAGGGAAAGGTCGAAGACCGCCAGCGCACCGGTGGGGAACTTGCGGCTTCATCGTTTCGACCGCATCCGGCTCGCCGCCGCCGCAAAGCAACGAGGCAACGATATCGCAATTGGGGTTGTGCCCGATCACCATGCCTGATCTGGCGCCGTCGAAAGCCGTGTCATGGCCGCAAGATAATCGTCGTATCGCCATGATAGAGCGCTGCGGAAGATTCCACTTCGTGCGGCCTGCCGTTCCGAGGGCCGGCTGGATGCCGTCCAGCGTCATGAGGGTGCGGCGTGACGGCGAACAGGCGATGGTCTGTGGCACGTAACCGCGGGCGCGCATGACCTTCGCAATCTGTTGGGCGTCTTCCACTCCGCGGGCGCTAAGCTCACGATCGAAGTCGCTTCATCCCGGGAGCGGCCATCGCCGCCTTCGCATGGCGCAATATGTACAGGCGCAACATCAAGCCTCCCGGATTGTCGCCCGCCAGAAGTAGCGACTCGGTGACCATGCGACAACACCAAATTCACGGGCGCGAGTGCCTGAGCGCTGATCTGGCGCGCCAGTCAAAATATCGAATTTCGACAGGCATGAATGGTGCGACTGAACTGCCGCAACTGCCTTCAAGGTCGCGAAACCCAAGTTTAATTTCTTGATACTTAAAGGAAAATGTCAAATTGCGAGGGGTTATTAAATGGCTGCGCGTTTGCGTCTTGAGAGTTTCAACTAGCGCCGTTATAAGGCGCTCACGTCAACAAGGCAGGGACAAGCGCATGCCGGGTACCCTTGAGAAAGAGTATGTTCCCTCCGAGAACGAACCGTTCATGAATGATCGCCAGCGAGAATATTTCCGGCGAAAGTTGCTCAACTGGAAAAACGATATCCTCCGCGAGTCGCGGGAGACGCTGGAAACGCTGCAGGACCAGAACGACAAGCTGCCCGACATGGCGGACCGGGCTTCTTCGGAAACCGACCGCTCCATCGAACTGCGTGCCCGCGATCGCCAGCGCAAGCTGATCTCGAAGATCGACGCGGCGCTGCGCCGTATCGAAGACGGCTCCTACGGCTATTGCGAGGAGACTGGCGAGCCGATCAGCCTCAAGCGGCTGGACGCCCGCCCGATCGCGACGTTCTCGATCGAAGCGCAGGAACGGCACGAACGCAGGGAAAAAGTCTACCGCGACGACTGAGTCTGGTCGGCAAACACCAGATGCGAAAAAGCACCCTGCGGGTGCTTTTTCTTTGGTGGAGCGTTGTATGTTCCGGCGCTTCAGGCGCTCGCCAGTTCGTCCAGCAGGCGTTGCATCTCATCTTCGACATCATCGTGACGCCGCTTGCGTTCGGTCGGTTCCGGAGTGGTGATTGCCGGCCCTGGTTCCTGTTCGCTCAAGAGCCTCGCGAAATCGAGATCGTCGGAAAGCTCGGCCGTAAGATCCGACTCCAGCGAGTGCTGCGTTGAAGGCGCAGACTGCGGTGCAGGCTCGCCTTCCAGCGAGCGTTCCAGTTCATCTTCGAAATCGATTTCAAAGTCTGCCGGATCGCTTGCCGGAAGCGGTTGCCCAAACGGCTCGTCATCCATTTCCGAAAGCTGCCGACCGGCCAGTTCGAACTCGTCGTCCAAATATTCCGGTTCCGGTACAGCTGCGGCGGCTACCGGGGCCGCAACCGCTGCCGCAGTGCTTGCGGCAGCGATGCGCTGTACTTGACTTTGCCGCTCGATTTCCTGTGTCCGTTCTTGCGACGCTGCGCGTTCGGCAGCCCGTTGCAGCGCGGCGAGCCGTGCGACGCGCTCCGCTTCGCGCTCGCGCGGTTGCTCATAGGCTTCTTCCGGCTCCGGGCGCTGGATTTGCGCGCTCTCGGCCATGGCTGGCTCGCGGGGCGCCTCGCGCTGCTGTGGCGCCATGGCGGGCTGCATGCGGATGATGTTCTGCTCGATGACGATGTCGCTCGGACCCCCGATCATCACGAGGTGCTCGACATTGTCGCGGCGCACAAGGACGAGCCTGCGCTTTTCGTCAACGATCGCGGCATCAGTTACAGACAGTCGCGGCTGGCGGCTGCGGCTCGGCTTCAAGGCGCCGCCGCCCGCGATCTTGCGGAATAGCCAGATCGAGGCCACGAGCAGCGCCGCGATCGCAAAGAACGTCAGCACGAGCGTCAATGCCGGGCTTTCGCCGCCAAACAGGGACTGCAACCATTCCATTGGATATTCTCCTTGCCGACTGGCTTGCCCGGCGATGCCGGACGCTTTTGCGAATGCAGTTTTTCGCGCAATCAGACGCGCGCAACGTTCAGTCAGACAATCTCACGACCGGCTAAACGAATGATTAACCGTGGCGCTGTGTACCGTGCCTGAGGCACCCTTGCGTGCACTGCCAACCCTGCCTTCTTGCCAATCAATTGGGCGACATGGTGGCTTTGACGCAATCTTGGCGGTTTTCCTTGCCTGCACAGGACTTTTCCCGCAATGGAATCTGTGATTCAAGGGTTTGGCAGGTCCGCCGGATTCTTGGCCGGCGTCATGGCCGGCGCACTGGCGACAGGCGAGGGCACCCGTCAATGGACAACAGCAGCATTCCCGAATTGGCGCCGCCGGTCATCGACAGGCCTGCCCGTTCGCGCAGTCCTGCCCGGCTGGTGCTTCTCGGCCTCGGGCTGGCACTGTTGGCAGTCCTGCTTTTTCTGTTCGGGCGCGACAAGTTCGGCGAACCGGCGGTGCTTGCCGTGCTTGGCGGTCTGGCCGGACTGGGCGTGTTCTTCCTCTTCGCGCAGGTGCTGGGCTTCATTCGCCTGACCGCACAGCAGCATTCCGATACCTTCGCCACCCAGCTTGTCGACGGCATGGACGCGGGCCTCGTCGTAACCGACGCCGAGGGCCGCATCGTCTACGCCAACCGGGCATATGCCGAATTGCTGGGCGCCCAGAACGAGAATGAGGTCGCGAGCGTCGAGACGGTGTTTTCGCGGCGAATGGAAGCGTCCGAGATCGTCTACCGGATGACGAACGCTGCGCGGGGCGGCAATTCCGCGATCGAGGAGTTCCGCCTTTCCAGCGGGCTGAAGTCGGGCGACGAGGGCGCGCGCTGGTTTCGACTGCGCGTGCGCTCCATGCGCCATGGCGACTACCCCAAACCGCTGAACGTGTGGCAGATCTCTGACATTACCGCCGACCGCAAACGGCAGGAATTGGCGTTCCAGGAACTCCAGAACGCAATTCATTATCTCGATCACGCTCCGGCTGGCTTCCTGGCAAGCGAGAAGGACGGCTCCATCGTCTACATGAACGCCACGCTGGCGGACTGGCTCGGCATCGATCTTGCCACTTTCGAGCCCGGCAAGGTCGAACTTTCGGACCTCGTTCTTGGTGACGGAATGGCGCTTCTGGCGGCAGTGCGGCCGGACAATCGCGGCGCCAGGACATCGGTAATCGATCTCGACCTTGCAAAAAGCAATGGCAAGCCGCTGCCCGTGCGACTCTACCACCGGGTTCCGGTGACGCCGGACGGCGCTCCTGGCGTCAGCCGGACGATCGTTGTCAATCGGATGCTGGGCGAGGAGGCGGGCGATCCGCTGCGCGCAGCTGAAGTCCGGTTCACGCGCTTTTTCAACAATACGCCGGTGGCAATCGCATCGCTGTCGGCCGACGGATCGGTTCGACGGGTCAACGCGCCTTTCCAGCGGATGTTTGCCGGCGTCATCAGCCGAAAGGGAGGCGTCGAGGCCCTGAAGATCGGCGATCTCGCGAGCGGCGAGGCGCGTGTCCCGCTCGACGCCGCATGGGCCGAAGCAATCGCCGGCCAGGCGCAGATCAAGCCGGTGGATGTGCCGCTTGAGGGCGAGGACGGGCGCCATGTGCGCTTCTTCGTCAGTCCGGTGACGGGCGAGGAGGAAAGCGACGGCGAGGACGATCGGGTCATCATCTATGTGCTCGACATGTCGGAACAGCGCGCCTTGCAGGAGCAGTTCGCGCAGGGCCAGAAGATGCAGGCGGTCGGCCAGCTTGCCGGCGGCGTGGCGCATGACTTCAACAATGTGCTGACCGCCATCATCGGGTTCTCCGACCTGCTGCTGGCCAGCCACCGGCCATCCGACCGGTCGTTCCAGGACATCATGAACATCAAGCAGAACGCCAACCGCGCCGCCAGCCTGGTGCGGCAGTTGCTGGCCTTCTCCCGCCGCCAGACGCTGCGCCCGCAGGTCATCCAGCTAGGCGACGTGCTGTCCGACCTGAGGATGCTGCTGGCCCGCCTGCTGGGCGAAAAGGTCGATTTGCAGGTGGTGCATGGCCGCGATCTGTGGCCGGTCAAGGCCGACCTCTCGCAGTTCGAGCAGGTGGTCGTGAACCTTGCGGTCAATGCGCGCGACGCCATGCCGGAGGGCGGCAAGTTGACGATCCGCACCGCCAATATTGCCGCTGCGGATGTCCGCGCCTGCTATCCCTACAAGGAGATGCCGGCTGCCGACTATGTGCTGCTCGAGGTCGAGGACGAAGGCACCGGCATGAGCGCCGGAAGTCATGGAAAAGATCTTCGAGCCGTTCTTCTCTACCAAGGAAGTGGGCAAGGGCACCGGGCTCGGCCTTTCGACCGTCTACGGCATCGTCAAGCAGACCGGCGGCTTCATCTATCCCGCGAGCGAAGTGGGCAAGGGCACCGTGTTCCGCGTCTTCCTGCCGCGACATATTCCAACAGCAGCGGAAATTGCCGAGGCATCGACGTCGTGGAAGACATCCGCAAGGAAAAGCCGCGCGATCTTACCGGCAGCGCCGTGATCCTGCTGGTGGAAGACGAGGACGCCGTTCGCGCCTTTGCCTCCCGCGCGCTCACCTCGCGCGGCTACGAAGTGCACGAGGCATCCAGCGGAGCCGAGGCTCTGGAGATTTATACGGAACGCGGTTCCGGCTTCGACCTCGTCATCTCCGACGTGGTGATGCCCGAGATGGACGGCCCGACACTTGTTCCGCGAATTGCGCAAGAGCGAGCCGGACCAAAAGTTCATCTTCATGTCCGGCTATGCCGAGGAAGCCTTCGCCAAGAACCTGCCGGAGGCCGACCGGGAGGCTTTCGGGTTCCTGCCCAAGCCGTTCAGCCTCAAGCAGTTGGCGACCGCCGTGAAGGACGTGCTTGAAGGCTAGTGCTGTCGAGTATGTCGTTCTCGCGTACCGCACGCTTTGCTCTCCGTCGCGCTGCACGCCCATAGTATCATTGGGTGATTCGCGGGGGCGGCTATTGCGAATGGCAAACTGTTTTTCTCCGTGATATTCAACTTATGCGAGTGCTGCCGGGTTTCCGGCGACTCGGTCGTCGGGCGTTCCCGGCGGGCTGACAAAGGGGCGAAATGGTGGGCATGGGCGAACGTGTTTCCGGTCGCGCGCAATCGCGCGCGCGGCCCGGCCTTGGCGAACGGGCGCGGATGCGGCCGCCCATCTTTGCCATGGCCTTGCTCGGCGCTGATCATGACGGCGGTGTCGGGCTACACGACCTACATGGGGATGATACGGATCGTTGGCGCCGACGCACCGCAGGCGGGCATCGGAAGCTGGCTTCCTCTGCTGGTAGCAGGTTCGATTACCGCAGTCGTGCAAATCGGCCTGACGGTTCTGTGCTGGGTGGCGGGCCGCGACTTCGCCCGGGCGGTCACCCGCAAGGCGCATGAGCGCCTTGAGCGGGCATCGCTCTCCGCGTCGATCGGCAAGCTGTTTGCCATGACGGCGCTGCTGGCGATCTGCTTTACGGTTTCGGTCTTCTATTCCTTCAACACCTATTTCAACAGCATGTATTCCGGCAAGGAGGAGCGGCGTGTCGAGGCCCAGGCCGTGCCGGCGGTTGCGGTGCAGGTTTCGAGCCTGCTTAACGAGGCGGTCTCGGAAAGAAGGGCGTCGAGCGTGGATGCCATCCGCTCGCTTGCCTCCGAAGGCGGCTACTACGCCGAACTGGACGACATCGCGAAGACCGTGACGGAGGCAGGCAGGTCGCATCGACCAGCGCAATGCGGAAACTGAAGGTCGCGCGAGATCGAGGCGCAGAAGCAGCGCGTCGCCGAAGAGTTCGACGAGCGTGTTCGCCTCGGGAAAATCCAGGAGCGAGATCGACGCCACCAATGCGCGGCTTGCCGAAATCGGCAATCGAGACAGCAGCCTCGAACGAAGCGATCGCGGCGAACGAAGCACGGATCGCGGAACTGCTGAGCAGTGGAAAAGGCGGCGCTTGACGAAGCGCAGAAGCAACTTGACGGCGAGGCTGACCGTCCCGCCGGCCCTGGCCGGCTCTATGTATCAGCCGTGGCGGAAGCCACGCGCGCGGCCAATGACGCAGCGGCGCTTGAAGCCCGTATGATATTCAGGGAAGGATCGCCTGTTGTTCCTGGCAGCCGAACGGCTGGAGCTAGAAAAATCGGTCAGCCTGCCTGCAGGTCGAGATCGATGCGGGCAACGGATCGCAAAGCCGATTCATGGAAAGCGAACCATGCCTGCCGGCAGCGATGCGATCGCGGTCGGCCGGCGAGACGCTTGGAAAGGTCCCGCATCGCCTTCGAGCAAAAGCCGGACCGCGCCGCCTACGACCGGATGCAGTCGGATTGCGCAACCTTCAAGGCGTTGGGCGAGCCGGACGAAGAGGCTCGTGCGGTCCTCGGCGCAGCGTCTGCAAGGCGCGGCCCGAGAGCTTCAATGCGGCCGTCGACGCCTTCACGCAAGCGGAGGAACAGGCGTTCGAAATACAACGATGCATGTGCGCTCGCTTGGCAGCGGCTTGAAGCCGGCGAAGGCGGTCGAAACGCTGCGCGAGTGCCATCTTTCTTGCGCTCGCCACAGGTGTCGATGCGCAGGATCGCAATGCGGTCAAGGCATTCGACGCGGTGGACGGACTTTGCTTCCAGGTTCGACCGGGACCAGCATCCGTTCCTCAAGACGCTGCAGGCTTTTTCCATCGCGCCGAGCCTGGCCATGCTGGCGCTTGTCGCTTGCCGCGATCCAGGACATCGCGGTCTTCATCATGACCTTCATGGTGGAGTTCTTCCGGCGAGAACGCGAGTTTGCCCGCCGGGAACAGCGCAACGGCGAAATCGATGCGGAAGAGATCGAAGCGATCCGCCACATCCTCGCGCGCGCCGATCCAGATACCACACGCAGGAACGGCTATGTCTTCCGCTTGCCGCCCGAAAGGGTGGCTATGATGGGGGTGGATGCAGGTTCTCGCGATCAAGGCCGTGATCGAGGATCTTGCGCGGCCGCGGCATGATTACGCCCGTCAACCGCAGCTCCTACATCATCAGCCAACACCGGTTTCCAGCTTTTGACCCGCCGTTTGCGCAATGCTCAGCCCCGGCTGTGAGCCAGCCGGAGGGGGGCGGGCAGGGCGCCTGCAAAATCTGCCGCCGGCCATGGCCCAAGCCGAGCCTTCGGAGAATGTTCTTGCATTGCGCGTCAAGACGCCCTGAGGGGAGATGCGCCTTCAGGCGACGCGCAAATCGGCGGTGACAGGAACCGGTTCGGCTATGAGGCCGCCGATGCGCAGCAGATCGGCGAAGCGACCGTCGCTCGCCGCCAGTTCGTCATACGAACCGCTTTCGACGATCCTGCCGTCATCCATGTAGAGGATCAGGTCGGCGTCGCGAACGGTCGACAAGCGGTGGGCGATGACGAACGTCGTCTTGTCGCGGCGGATATCGTCGAGCGCGTTCTTGACCTGCATCTCGGTCTCGACGTCGAGGGCGCTGGTTGCCTCGTCCAGCACCAGGATCGGCGCGTTCTTCAGAACAGCCCGCGCGACCGCGATACGCTGGCGCTCGCCGCCCGAAAGCTGGCCGCCCCGTTCGCCGGCGGCAGTGGCGTATCCATCGCCCTTGGCGGTGATGAAGTCATGCGCCGCGGCCGCGCGGGCAGCATCCTCGACCTCGCGGTTGCTGACCGCATCGCGTCCGAGGCGGATGTTTTCCTCGATGGTCCGGTTGAGCATGCACGAATCCTGGAACACCGTCGCGATCGACCGGCGCAGCGAACGCAGGGAAACCTCGCGCACGTCCTGCCCGTCGATCAGTATGCGCCCGGCATCCGGCTCGTAGGTCCGCTGCAGCAGGTTGACGAGCGTGGTCTTGCCCGAACCCGGTCGGGCCGACAATCGCCACGGTCTTGCCGGCGGGAACCGTCAGGTTGATTTCCTTGAGGCCCGTCGCGGCGCCCGGATAGGTGAACGAAACGTTCTCGAAGGCCACGCTTCCGTCATGAACATGGATGTCCGGCAAATGGGCGCGGCCAGCTTCCGGGTCCGCCTCGTCCTCGATGGCGTAGAAGTCGATCAGGCGGGCGCGGGCCTCGAAGATCTGGTTGAAGAAGCCGGCGACCTGGTCGAGGCGCGAGATCAGCAGCCCGGCAAAGCCGGTGAACGCAATGAGTTCGCCGATCCGCAATTCGCCGCGATCGACCAGCATTGCGCCGATGGCCAGCACCACGCCCATGGAAATGGTGGAGGACAGCCGGTGCATTGCGGCAGCGAACGCCCACCAGTTCAGGACAGGATACTGTGCTTCCAGCAAGCTGCATCGTGAAGCCGCGCAGGGACTGAACCTCGGCAGCGACGCGGTGATAGCTCTGCAAAAGCGAGACGTTCGAAATCGTGTCGCTGACGTGCGAGAACACCTGGTGATGGTATCGTTCCACCGACCGCTGGCCCTGTTCCGTCTTCTTCATGACAATACGGCTGATCGTCATGTAGGCGACGCCCAAGGCAATCAGGACTACCGTGAGCCGCCAGTCGAGATAGATCGCCGTCGGCAGCAGGAAGATCAGCGCAATCGCCGTTGAAAGGTGCTGGCGCATGAATTCGAGCCAAAGGCCCGAAAGCGTGTCGATGCCGCGAAGCAAGGTATGCAGCGCGTGAGAGGTGCCGCGCTTGTGGTGCCACGAAAGCGGCAGCGCCATCACCTTTTCATAGTTGCGCGCCAGCAGCGCCAGGCGGTTGCGATGCGAAAGCCTGTCGGACTGGCGTGCAACGAACACGAAGCCGATAATGTTGAACACACCGAGCGCACCCCACATCACAAGCGCCGGTGTGATTTCGCTGCGGTCTGAAACGGCGTCGAAGACCTTGCCCAGCGTAACCGGTTCAAGTACCGCCATCGCAGCAAGGAAGAGGTTGACGAAGCAAATGGTGGCCACCTCGCGCCTTTCAGCTGCAAGGTAGGCGAGCGCACGTGCGTAGGTTCTGGCCAGCGTCACGACACAACCTTTTCATCGGAATTCAGAGTTATAGGGGATTTGGGCAATGCAACTTCAGCTACCATCTTTGTTGCACCGCATCAATTTCACACATATGTGGATGATCTTTGCGGCAAAAAATAGTCATGCCCCAAGGTGAGGCATTTTGAAGCACGCTTGTCGCATCAAGCTAACTACCTGATACTTGGTCATCGAATGCGCAAAAAACAGGCAGATGTACCAAACCGGCGACAGGTGGAAAGGTTCCGCAACCCATCGTGAACCTCCGTTCGCAGCCTTGCTGCGCTGCGGGAGATTCCGGCGACCGCCCTTCGCAGGTGCAGCAAAGTCGGTAGCCCGCGTTAATTGGCCAGCGAATGTGAGGCGAAGAGCCTTTTCCCGCTAACCCAGACCGGGCTTGTCCCGAGTCAGCTTTGGCCTTGCTTGGTTGCCCCGCCGCGCCGGGTCGAACTTGCAGGCGCAGTCCTCGTCAGCAAGCGGAAAGCCGCCATGGCTCATTGGTCCCTCGCCATTGACGGTCACCTGTACCTTGCCTGCCGTGTCGCGCCTTGCCTTGATCTCGAAGGTCCGGCCGTCCTGCTTCAGGCGGGCTGTGTATCCGTCCCAATGGCTGGGCAGTGCAGGTTTCACGAAAAGCACGGAGCCTTCCCGCCTGATGCCCAGGATCGCCTCGACGGCGCTGCGCCACAGCCAGCCGGCCGAGCCGGTGTACCAGGTCCATCCGCCCCGGCCGGTCTTGTCGCCATCTCCGTAGACATCGGCGGCAACGACATACGGTTCGACACGATAGCGCTCGGCTTCCTCACGGTTCGTGGCGTGCCCGACCGGATTGAGCAGGCTGAAGCAGGCATGGGCGTCATCACCCCTGTCCATCCGCGCCAGCGCGTAGACAGCCCATGTGGCCGCATGGGTATATTGACCGCCATTTTCGCGCACGCCTGGCGGATAGCCCTTGATGTAGCCGGGATCCTTTTCCGTTTTCTCGAAAGGCGGGGTGAAGAGCTTCAGATATTCCCGCATCCTCGTCGCGCAAGCGCTCCAGTACCGAATTCATGGCAATCGATGAACGCTTCTTTTCGGCGGCGCCCGAAAGCACCGACCAGGACTGGGCAATGGAGTCGATCCGGCATTCGGCCGCGTCATTGGCGCCCAGGGGCGTTCCGTCGTCGTAATAGCCGCGAAGGTAGTGGTCGCCGTCCCAGGCGTGTTTTTCGATTGCAGCGACCACTGACTTGCGGTGTTCGCGCCATTTGGCGGCATTGTCGTGGTCGCCGCGGCGCTCGGCGAGCGTAGCAAAGCTCGCCAGCGTATGGGCCAGGAACCAGCCAAGCCAGATGCTTTCGCCATGGCCTTCCTCGCCGACCCGGTTCATGCCGTCGTTCCAGTCGCCGCCAAGTATCAGCGGAATGCCGTGCGGGCCGGTTCGCTTGATCGCGACTTCGAGCGCGCATGCGCAATGCTCGTAGATCGAGCCGGTCTCGTCCGATATCTCCGGCTTGTAGAAGGAATCGTGCCGACCCGGCTCGAGTGGGGGACCGGAAAGGAAGGGCACCTTTTCGTCCAGCACGCCGGCATCGCCGGTCACCATGATGTAGTGCGCCGTGCAATGGGCAAGCCAGACGACATCGTCTGATATGATGGTGCGGACGCCCGCGCCGGTCGCCGGCAGCCACCAGTGCTGGACATCGCCTTCCACAAACTGGCGGCTGGCCGCATTGATGATCTGCGCACGCGCCAGCGAAGGATCGTGAAGCAGCAGCGCCGCGGTGTCCTGCAACTGGTCGCGGAAGCCGAAAGCGCCGCTGGCCTGGTAGAACGCCGCCCTCGCGCGAACGCGGCAGGCAAGGTTCTGGTATGGCAGCCAGGTATTGACCATCCGGTTCATCGCCTTGTCAGGCGTTTCTATCTGGAGTGTTTCGAGGAATTCGCTCCAGTGAAGCTCTGTCTCGGTCAGCAGCGCCTCGAAGTTTTCCGCCGCGGCAGCGCGCCATGATTTCCGGAGCATCCGCCGACGGCGCATCGCCGAAATAGAAGATCACGTCACTTTCTTCGCCCGGCGCAAGAGTGACGTCGCAGGCGACGGCAATGCACGGATCGCCATGCGATTCGATATCGCCTGAGAGCGCAGTTGCTGACCTGACGGCATTCGGCCAGTGCATGGAACCGGTTCGTCCGATGAATTCCATCCGCGAAGCGGTGAAGCCCTGCAACGGTTCGCTGGCGCAAAGGAAGGCGATACGTCCCTTGTAGTCTAGGCTGTAGCTGTTGGTGGCCGTCACGGCATCGTATTCCACGTTGCGGTCAACGGTCACGAAAGGCGCGCTGCGCGCGCGATTGTTGCCCAGAACGAGCTCGGCGTAGTTGAAGATCCGAAGCGTGCGCGAGTCGGATCCGGAATTGGTAATCCTCAGCCGGCTCTGCTTGACCGGATCGCGCCGCGAAACGGATTGCGTGAGTTCCAGCTTCAAGCCGGCGCTTTGCGTCGCGAAGCTGGAATAGCCCGGCGCGTGCCGCGCCTCGAAGGTGGCGAAGGGGTCGTTGGCGAGCGCCGCCAACGGGGTAACAACCACGCCCGACTGCATGTCGCGCACGTAGAAGGCTTCGCCCGGTTGGTTCACAACGGTGTCGTTCGACCATGGCGTCAGCTGGTAGTCGCGCGAATTGGCGCTCCAGGTATAGGCGCAACCCTCGGCCGAGACATGGAAGCCGAAATCCTTTCCGGCCACGACATTGATCCAGGGATGCGGCGTTGAATCGCCTGCCTGAAGCCGAACGACATAAGCGCGGTTGTTCTGGTCGAAGCCGCCAAAGCCGTTCCAGTTTTCGAGATCGCTGCCGTCGATCCCGGTCTTGGCAGGCGCAAGCCGTGGGGGAGGGGGTAAATGCCTCGTCGCAGGGCGCCGGGGCGCGGTTTCCTCTTCGGTCCTCTCCAGCCGGGCAAGTTGCTCGGCCAGCTTGCCATTGCGGGTGTGCAGGGCAACGCGCGAGGCAGCGATGAGTGCCGCCCAGCTTTCCTCACCCATGAGATCCTTTCGGACCGAGAATATGTGCTGCCCCGGACCCGAAGCGAGCCCGCGCCTGCTGGCGTTCTCGCAAAGCGCATTGATCGCATTGTTCAGGTCCTGCGCATAGGACACCGACCGCTCGTTGACGATCACGAGATCGGAAATCACGCCGCGCGAGCGCAGATATTCCTGCATGCGAAGCGCCTCGCGAACCGAGGCGATTTCCGCCTCGCCGTCGATGCGAAGGCAGAAGATCGGATAGTCGCCGGAAATAGCCATGGGCCAAAGCGCGGATTGCGGCCGCAGTCCCTCGCGGACAATTGCTTCCTTGGGACGCAGGCGCACGTCCGGGTAGATCAGGAAATTTGCGAACTTCTGGAAGTTTGCCGCTTCTTCGGGCGTCATGTCGATGTGGCGAATCTGCACCTGCGAACGGGTCCAGGCCAGCGTCGTTTCATGGATAAACGTCTCGGCGCGCCGGTAGTGCATCACGGCACGATCGAGGCCTTCCCGGTCCGGCGCGGCGATCGTCCAGAACGTGATGCTGACTTCCTTGCCCGCCGGTACGCGCAGCGTCCTGCGCAGCGAGAAGACCGGGTCCATCGTGTAGCCGTCATGGCCGCCAAGCTTCGCGCCGGGGTCGAATGCAGCGGGATTGGAGATGTCGCGGCCGCGCCCGATGAAGGCCCGCCGGTCGGTTTCCGCCTGCGTCTCGCGCCCGTCCTGCGAACTGTCGGCAACGAGATGGGCGACCACGATGTCGGGGTCGGATGGTGAGCGCTTGTTGCGGGTGGCGTAGATCGTATCGCCCTTGGGGCCTATCTCCGTTCGTACGAACATCTTGGAAAACAGGGGGTGGGCTATGTCCGCATCGTCCCGCGCAAGCACACATTCGCAGAAGGATGTAACTTCGATGAACCTGTCCTTTTCGGTCCGGTTGGAAAGGGTAAGCCTTCGCCCTTCCGCATCCGCGCCGGAGCAGACCAGGCATTCGAGGCGCGACTCGATGCCATTGGCCTTCTTGTGGAACTCGGCCCTGTGGTCGGCGAAAATGGTGAAGCTGGTTTCGCCCGGCGCCTGTTTCGGTTCGGGCGTTGCCGACCACCAATCACCGGTAGTCTCGTCGCGCATGAAGATGAACGTACCCCACCGGTCGCAGGTCGGATCCGGTCGCCAGCGTGTGACAGCCTGGTCCATCCAGCGCGAATAGCCCGCGCCGGTCGCCGTCAGCATCACGCTGTACCGGCCGTTGGACAGGACCGATATTGCCCGCTTGGTCTCCAGCGGATCGTCAACGCGGACATATTGCAGGCCTGCCGTATCGGCATAACCGGTCGGGCGGTCATGCAGGTGCGCGGCACGGGTTACCGAGACAACCTCGCGCGGCGCGCGCTCCTGCAGGAGCAACTCGGCAGCTTCCACGACGGGATCGGCATGGAAACGCTCGCGCAGCCTGCCGTTGAGTACGGCATTGCCGATCGCCGCTATGGACATTCCTTGGTGATGGGCAAGATAGTTCCGCACGATTGCATACTTTTCCCCGTCGAGGAGGCGCGAGGGCGTAAAGTCGACCGCATCGTAATATCCATAGGCGCCAAGCGCGCCGATCTTCTCTAGTTCGCGAAAATTCTCCACCGCCTCGTGCGGGCAGTATTGCGCTGCAAGCGCCGTGGCATAGGGCGCAATTACAAGATTACTCGAAAGGTCGTGCTTGAGGCCGAGCGAGGGGACGCCGAAATTCTGGTACTGGTAGTTGAGGGCGCGGTCGCGCGCATTGAAGGCAGACTCGGAAATGCCCCACGGCACGTTGAACGGCCGCGCATACTCCATCTGGCGCGAGATCGCGAGCCGGTTAGACAGGTTGAGAATGCCGCCTTCGCGCTCATACATGACGAGGGGCGGCATGAGATACTCGAACATCGAACCCGACCAGGAAACGAGGGCAGGCTGCCAGCGCACCGAAGTAACGGGCCGTCCGAGCCGGAACCAGTGCTCCTTTGGCAGGTCGCCCTTGGCGATGGCGAAAAGGCTGGTCAGCCGCGCCTCCGAGGCCAGCAGGTCGTAACAGCTGCGGTCGAGTTCCTTGTTGTCGGTGCGATAGCCGATGGAAAGCAGCCGGCGCTCCGGATCCATCAGGAAGCGGAAATCCATGTCGAACGCTAGCGCGCGCGCCCGTTCCGCAAGTCCCAGCAATTTCGCTTCCAGCGCAGCGTTCGCCTGCTTGTCGGCCACGGCATCGGTGAAGTTCGCCTCGCAGGTGCGTCCAAGGACCTGGATCCAGTAGCCAAGTTCCGCGGTCTGGGTGTTGTCGTATTCGGCCGAAAGGCTGGTAACCAGATCCTGGATGTCCTTGGCGATCATCGCCAGGCTGATTGTCTTGACCGGCGCGAGCTGCGGCTCCTTGCGATAGGTCTCGAGAGTTTGCTCGAAACCGGCGAGCCGCTCGACGATCCGCTGCCTTATAGGCCTCAGGTTCCGCCTGTCATCGGAAATGATTTCAAGCTTTTCGCGAACAATGGCCGCGACGTCGGCGATCCCCTCCATGCCCCCCAGAAGCTGTGCGGCAGGCGCCTCGCTCCATTTGCGCAAAGCCGACGAGACCGTGATCAGGTGGCCGGCAAGATTGCCGCTGTCCACCGCCGAGACATAGCCCGGAGGAAGGATTTCCAGTGTTCGGATGTCATACCAGTTGTAGAGGTGCCCCTTGAACTTGGGCATCCGCTCCACTGTGGTAATCGTGTTTTCGATGCGCTCGAGCGTTTCGTTGAACGAGATCCAGCCGAAGTCGCGCGCCGTGAGCGTCGATAGCAGATAGAGGCCGACATTGGTCGGGCTGGTGCGTTCGGCGACCAGTGGTTCGGGATCTTCCTGGAAATTGTCCGGCGGCAGATGGTTCAGTTCGGCAGTGACGAACGTCTCGAAATACCGCCATGTCTTGCGCGCTATCACTCGCAACTGGCGCGTGTCGGCCGGTTCGAGTTCGAGAAGATCCTCGGTTTCTGCCGTTCGGCTTACAAACCAGGCGATTGCAGGGGCCGCGCTCCAGAGTACGGCAAACAGCGCCGCCAGCCAGAGATTGGCCGGGTTGACCGTAGCGATGAACAGGAGCCCTGCGATTCCGATTGCCGGAGATGCCGACATCATCGAATAGTAGTTGGCAAGTGTCGACTGGCCGCCGCTGCTGACCTGCTGTGCCGTGCGCCATTCCAGCAGATGCTTGCGGCTGACCAGCAAGCGCCAAAAGGTCCGCACAATTGCATCGAACATGACATAGGCCATGTGCGCCATGAAGGCGATGCGAAGTGATATCTCCGCCAACGTGCCGGCGAGGCTGGCGCCGAGCGTGCGAAGGTGCCCGCCCAGTGTCACGCCGATACGCGTTGGCAAGAGTTGGCGCATGAAACCAAGCAGAGGCGCAACCGCGAGACTGATGATCAGAATTAGTTGCCAGATCGCCGCCTCGAGCGGCGGCAGGGCCGACCAGGCGAGGATCGAGCTGGCTACCCAGCCCAGCGGCGCCAGCGAGCGCCGCAGATTGTCGATCATCTTCAACCGGCCAACGCCGGTTACACCGCTGGCGGGGTCGACAATGAAAGGAAGCAGTTGCCAGTCGCCGCGCGCCCAACGGTGCTGGCGCGACACCTCCACCTGGTAGCGGACCGGAAAGTCCTCGACAAACTCGACGTCGGTCACGAGGGCGCAGCGTGCGTAGCTGCCTTCCAGAAGGTCGTGGCTGAGCACCGTGTTCTCGGCGATGCGGCCAGCCATCGACATCTCGAAGGCGTCGATGTCGTAAAGCCCCTTTCCGGTGAACGAACCCTCCCCGACAAGATCCTGGTAGAAATCCGAGACCGTGAACACGTATGGATCAAAGCCGCGGTTCGCAGAGAAGGTTCGCTGGAATGCCGATGCCTCCGCGCCGGTGGTCAGCGACGGTGTCACGCGCGGCTGCAGGATCGAGTATCCCGCCACGACATGACCCCTGCGCCGGCTGAATACCGGGCGGTTCAGAGGGTGGATCGCCTTGCCCACGAGTGCTGCGACACTGAATAGCGGCAGGCGCGTGTCGGCGTCGAGCGTGAGCACATACTTGATATCGTCCGGCAGGGAATGGGCCGGGGTGAAAAAGCTTGTGTCCTTGTCGCCCCGCAGCAGCATGTTTAGTTCGTGCAGCTTGCCGCGCTTGCGCTCCCATCCCATCCAGACCCCTTCGGCCGGGTTGAAGAGGCGGCGGCGGTGCAACAGGAAAAACCGACGGCCGGTATGTGCATAAGTTTGCGACAGCCTGTCGATCTCGGACTGGGCATAGGCGAGGATTTCGCGGTCGGTGTCGGTAATTTCCGTGTCGGCATCACGCCAGTCGCTAAGCAGCGCGAAATAGACAGCACCTTGCGAATTCGCCAGGTAGTGCAGTTCGAGGTTTCGAACGAGTTCGTCAACCGTGTCATGGTTCGAAATAAGGCACGGTATGGCGACTAGCGTCTTGGCGTGCCCGGGAACGCCGTCCTTGAGCTCATAGCCGGCCAGATGATCCGGCTTCAGAAGCAGCGTCGCCAAGCTCTGCACGAACGCCGCCGCGGCTTCTGACGCGGGCAGGGCGATCAGCACGAGAAGTGGCAATATCGCTGCGGTGGAAATACTGTGCGAAACGAGATAGGTGGCACCGAGGGCGATCAAGACAGCCGTCATCAGGAAGTTCGGCATTGCTGCGCCGAACCATCCCCACGAGCGATAGCGCCGAAGCAGGCCCGATCCCAGTGGCGCGCGGCTGCCGGCTGCCCTGCGCAACTCCGGCTTGCCGCTGCCCACGAGGTAATAACCGATATCCGTGCGCGGATCGTTGATGCCTTCGAGCTTGCGCTGCTCGCGCTGCGCCAGTTCCACGGCGATCTGGGCGATCTGCGTCTCGCTCTTTTCGGAGCGGCGCGCCATTGACTCGATCGAAACGCGGTAGCGGTTTCGGGTCTGGCTGTCCAGCAACGCAAAATCCGTGGAAGCCCTCAGCGCTCGATCGACCGCGGAAAGGCTTTCGAACCAGCCCTGCCAGTAAACGTCATCTATCCTGCGAAGGCTGGTGATGATGTTTCCGGTCGTCAGGTTCCCGGAGGATTGTCGGTTCTGCTCGGCAACGACGACGGCCTCGCCATGGCTTCCGCGGGCCTCCAACTGGGCCTCGAGCCATTGCAAGGCATGGGTAGCCCACTGCGAGCCGTCGCGGAAACGGTAGAGCAACTGCGCGGCAAAGGTATTATCGTGGGTGAGGGCGTTTCTATGCGCCATCAGCTCGATACGCCGGTCGGCGCTTTCTTCGGCCATAAGCCGGTCCGCAAGGCGGTTCGCCTCGCCACGCATCTCGCGGGCGTTGCGGACGCGATCGGAGAGCCGGCGCAGGTTCTCGACCAGCACATAGCGCAGGAATGCCGGGGCAGCCCACAACTCGCCGATCGTCAGTTCCTCGCGCTCCTGGAAGCCTTCTATGAACTCCGTCAGGCTGGCGGTGGAAAAGTCGCTGTTGGTATGGGCAACGTAGAGCCATGCAAGAGCGAGTATTCGCGGCACCTTGCCCTTGCCTGGAACAGTCCATGTCGGCAGCAACCGGTAAAAGCCGGGCTTGAGGTCGCGCCGCACATGCCGGATGTTTTCCTCGACTATGTGGTGGTTGTCGAGAAGCCACTCCGCCGCCGGCGTGATTGCGATGCGGTTGCGCGCCGCCTCCGCCGTTGCAAGGTAGTTTTCCCGGATCGCCTTCTCGTTCTGGCGAATTCGAACGGAGAAGACATGCTCCTCATAACTGGGAAGTGCAACTTCGCTTGAACCCGACAAACCGCGCCCGAAGGCGCGAAGGTCGGAACTGCTCCACAAATCAATACGGATCGGGGAAAGGATACCGCCGGTCGCGGCTGAGGGCCCCGCGTCCGGCCTATGCATCGGCAATTGAAAATTCATCGGGCTACTTCGACAACCTGAAATTGGTTCGGTCGAGCGGATTTTCCCATTGCAGCGCAGGGAAAACCAGCCGGGTGCTCCCGATCATCGATCACATTTTCAAACGGTTCGCAATGCCGACGCTAAATCAGGGCACAGGCCGAGGGCTGCGACCAATCTCGATATTCAACCGAAATCAGATCACGAAATCGGGAACGTCAACGAAATCGCTCTCGTCGATGAGCCCGGCGGCGTTCGCGATGACCATTGAAACCGAACCATCCTTCGACTTGATGACCGCCGATGTCTTTGAAGAGCCGATCGACAGGTCGTTGAAATCGAGGTTTGTGCCGGCCAGCGAAAGCTTGTCGACCCCGTTGACGAAATCCTTGACGGTATCTGCCGTCTTGTCGCGGACCAGCACGAATATATCCGACCCTGCACCGCCATACAGACTGACGCTGGAAACACCTCCCCACAAGATGTCGTCGCCGTCTTCCCCGTAGAGTGCGTCCTTGCCCCCGCCACCGTTCAGCCAGTCATTGTCGTTGCCGCCATACATCTTGTCGACGCCGGATCCACCGAACAGACGGTCATTGCCGTTGCCGCCAAACAGCGAGTTCTTCTTGCCGCTGCCTGCGTCTAGAAGATCGTTCCCGTCGTCGCCATAGAGCACGTCGTCGTCTTTGCCACCATAAAGGGCGTCGTCCCCGAAACCTCCGCGCAGGGTGTCTTTCCCGGCCTCGCCATGCAAGGTGTCGTTGCCGTTCAAGCCTTGGACACTGTCATTGCCCTTTCCGGCGAAGACGAGATCAATATTTGCACTTCCCGTGATACTCTCGCTCTTGGACGTCCCCTTTATCGTGCGCGGTGCATCGTTGACGCCGTTGATCGCTATGGTCAGCGTCTCGTTGTCGAAACCATGGTCGTTTGCAGCTTCATAGGTGAAAACATCGAAGAGCTGTTCATTTGCCGCAAGAGTGTCGACGGCGTCCTTCTTGTTGTCGAGTGCATAGGACCAGGCGCCGTCCGACGCGATGGTCAGCGTGCCGTAAAGGCCGGCGATTTTCGTGGTGCCTGTCGCCGCGACCGCGGCGCCGTTGACCTTGGCGACAGTAAGATCAGGACCTCCGTCATTGCCAAGAACATTGCCGGCAGCGGACTGTCCGCTATCCTCCGTGACCGCACCGGTATCGGAAACCGCCGCCGGCGGGGTTGGTTCGTCACGGCCGTCAATGCGGATTGAAATTGTCGCGGTTGAACTGCCTAACGGGTTCTTGACCGTATATCCGAACTCTTCGGTGACTTGCTGACCCTTGCCGAGCGTCTCGAATACGGGCTTGGTTGTGTCGACGACATAGGACCAGCTTCCGTCGGCGCTGATGGTCAACTTCCCATAGGTACCCTCCACAATGCGGGGAGTGGACCCGCTGAATGTAAGGCTCCCGATCTTTTCAACGACGAGTTCGTGGCCTGAATCATTACCAAGCACGTTGCCCGTGATGGCTTCGACTTTGTCTTCATTGGTCGTGGCTGCATCGTCGACACCGGTCGGGGAAACCTCCGCGCCCAGGAAGCTTTCGCTGGTCAGTTCGCCTACGGCATCGTAATTGCGAACCCACTCGGTCCAGTAGTGTTGGTCATTGACGTCATGGACGACGACCCGCGAACTTCCGTCGTCGAAGACCGTTTGCTCTTCGACGAGGCTGCCGTAGAGATCGAAGAACCGGCTGACTTCGCTCCAAAGCTCGGCTGCCGTGTCGATCAGCAAGAGGGCCGACTGCTCGAAACCGTAAGCCGCCAGGTCGATCGCGAGCCATACCATTTCAAAAACCAGCGTATCGAATCCTTCGCCGCCGGAAATGCCACTGCTCGCCCAAGCGTCATTGGCGTCGTAGTAGATCCAATCGTCCCCTTGGCCGCCATGCATTTGATCGGAGCCGAGACCACCCTTCAATACATCGTTGCCGCCAAGGCCCAGCAGCACGTCATTGCCGCCATTTCCGTTGAGAAAATTGTTCGCGGCATTGCCCGACAGCTTGTCGTTGCCGCTTCCGCCAATGGCATTTTCGATGATTGCGCCCTTGGCAATCGAGAAGTTCCACTTCAATCCGCCAAAGGAGGAGAACGCCTCCTCGCGCAGGTCGATGTCCGCCGCCTGGCTGAACCCGGATATATCGAGCGTATCAATTCCCCCGGCATCCCAGACAGCCGCGATGATGGAATCGTACTTGTCCGACAGTGTCCACGTACTGTCGCCGGTATTGGAGTTGAAACCGTATACGGTGTCACCGGTACGGGTTGTCATGTTCGCGCCGTATAGGCGCTGCAGCGCCGCGATGTCGTGGAGCATCAGGTTGGTTGGCCCGCCGCCGACATACCGGCCGTCGACCCATGTGCTGAAGTCGGCGCCTGTATTGGCCTCGCTCCAGTAACTCATCACGCTGTACTGGGCCAAGTCCTGGAAATAGACGGCGTCGTTCCCGTAGCTCTTGGCTCCCGAACCATTATAGTCGCCGGGATGCAAAAGTCCGATCGCGTGTGCGATCTCGTGCAGCGTCAGCTCCATTCCGAATGCGTCATCCTGCGAAAAATCAGCGGTTGCACCAATTGAAACAGTCGCAGTGCTGAACTGGTTTGCCTGTCCAGTGCCCGCTCCGTAATAGCCCCAGCTTGCCCATCCCCCGCCATAGCCTGGCTCGGCCTGGATGCTGATCTGTGCTGAGTTCGAGAACGCCTGCTCGCCCGAGGTGCCCGAACCGACACGGGTGAAGTCAATGTTTGCGACAGATTCAATCGCCACGATTGCCTTGTCGACAAAGGCCATCATCGTCGGCGAAAGGCGCGCATAGCCGCTGTCCGGTGTGGCGGAATAGGCCCAGGTGACCTGGCCGGCTGTTCCCAAATAATTCGTGCCGCCATCGTTCCATTTGGTGTTGCCGCGCGTGATCTGCCCGGCGGCCTGATCGTAGCCATAGCTTGGCTTGCCCGTGCCGGCACCCAACACGGCGATCTCACTTGCAAGGAGTTCCTGCGCCTCTTCGCAGACAAGACTGGTTTTCGATCCGCTGATGCACGCCAGACACATGTGCAGTTTCCCTTCGCCCGACGGGTTTGAGCAACTGGATACAACGGCAGGGGTTGAAGAATCGGTATGGCAGCGCGGAAAAATTTACTGAAATCAAGGCATGGCGGACGCGGGTAAGCGCGCCGACCTCAATGGCCCGGCATACCGGGAGCGGGGGTGACAGGGGTTCCGGAGCTCTATTCGGTCGCCCGGATGCAGGATGACCTCGTCGCCTTCCGAAAGGCCGCTGACGACCTCCGCGAAATTCGAGTTTCTTTCTCCCAATTCCAGCATAACCGGGGCGGCGCGGCCATCCTCCATCCGGTACGTTGCCCAACTGCCGTCGCGCCGGAACAACGCCCCCAGCGGCGCCGCGACGACGTTTTCGCGCGATGCAATGACAATCCGCGCGACGATTCTGAATTCATGTCCCAACCGTGCCCAACTCTGCGGATCGCCTTCCGGATGCAGGATTACGGATACCCGCTGTTCCTCGATGCCGAGTGCGGAAACCTTGGTGAATGCGGCCGGATCGACCCGTTCGACGCGCGCATAGAGTTCACCGCCGCCCCATCCCTCGATGATTGCCTTCGCGCCGGGCCTCACCCTGACTGCATCGCGCGACAGGAGGTCCACAACGACCTCAAGATCTCCGGGATCGCCGAGTTCAGCGATTGCGGCGCCTGCCTGCACGACCTGTTCGCTCTGCGTCAACAACCTGAGCACCTGACCGGAGATGGGTGATCTCACCTCGATGCAGCAGTTTTCCGCTTCGGCTTCATCGTTGCCGGGTTCGATGAGGGCGGCGCGCGCGCGTTCGAGTTCCCGCTTCCGCACCACGAGGTTGGCTCTTGCGCTCTGTATCGAAGCTTCACCGGTCGCAAGGTCGAGCCTGGCCTTTTCCAGCGCGCGTTCCGGCACAGTGCCTTGATTTGCAAGCCTTTCGGCACGGGCAAGTTCGCCGCGCATGAACACGGCCTGCGCCTCCGCTTGGCTCAGTTGTGCCGAGGCGAGGTCTACCGCCGCGACTGCAGCATCGATCGCCGCCTCGGCGACCTTGCGCTCTCTTGAATCCAGAAGCGAGGGTGCGGTCGGTCTGATCCGCGCGACAACGGTCTCGTTGGCAATGACCGCATCGCCGGGATTGAGATCGAGCCTCTCCATTCGGCCGGTAAGCGGTGCATCGACCGTGAACACTTCGCGAATGCGCGTGCGGCCTTCTTCCTCCACGCTGATCTCAATCGTGCGGCGGTCGATAACCGCCGCTTCCACCTCTACCGGACGTGGCCAAAGCGCCCATGCCAAGGCGGCGGCAATAAGCAGGACCGTGAATAACGTGATTGCGCGGCGAAGCATGCTCACTCTCTCGTTTTCAACACGGCAATCATGTCGAGCCTGTCGATACGGCGCCGCACGATCAACGCAGACAGTATGGCGGCGCTCAGCACAACGATGCTCGCCCATGCGTAGACAGAAGGATTGACGACCAAGGGCACGCGGTAAAGTTCTGTCGAAAAGCCCTGGACCATTGCAAACGCAAAGCCGTAACCGATAAGCCAGCCAAGCGGTTGGGCAACAAGGACGATTGCAGCGAGTTCGCCAAGCAGCAGTCCCGATACCTCGCCGCGTGTAAAGCCGATCACCCTCAGGCTGGCCAGTTCGCGCCCCTGCTCGGAAAGTGAGATGCGCGTGAAATTATACACGACGCCGAAGGCTATTATTGCCGCAAGGGCCAGGTAAACCGTCACCATGATGAGAATGTTCTGCGCCAGCGTTTCCCGGAACTTTTGCAGGGATACGCGCTGAAGGGCAACGAAATTGGCTGCGGGGGTCGATTTCGCGGCGTCGAAGAAATCATCCATCGCGTTTTCGTCCATGCTCACGTGAACGCCGGAAATCATCGCGCCTTCCCTCAGCATCGCGTTGAGCGCCTCAATATCCATGAAGGCGGTCAGGCCGAGATACCCCTCGTTGATGGCGGCAACGCCTTGCATGAGCGTGCGCCTGCTTCCTTCCATCAGTTCCACCTCAACCACATCACCTGCGCGCACTCCCAGTATGTCTGCAAGCGACGAGGAGATTGTCAGGCCGGATGGCGGGAAGCTGACGGGCTGCAAGGATATGTCGAGTACGCGCGAAAGCTCCGCGTCGGGCGGCTTGCCGGTCAGCGCCACGCGCCGCTCCAGATGGCCGTTCCTGACCTTCACCATGATCGTGCGATAGGGTTCCGCCTTCATCACGCCCGGCAGGTTGGCGACCGAATAGAGCGCGGGCAGGGGCTTTGCTTCAGTAAAGTTGATGGTCGCATGTTGGCGGTCCGTCCGGATGAACGTGATGTCGATCATCCGGTCGATGGAGCCGAATGACCACAGCGAACCGACAAGGATGGCCACCGCGAAGGCGATGCCAAGGACGCTGGTAGCCGTGCGCGCCGGCCAGCGCAGTAGATGACGCGTAGCCATGACCTGCGCCTGCGAAAAAACGTGCGACAGGTCCAGTGCGCCGCCGAACAACCTGCGATATTGCACCGGCGCTGGCGGCGACATTGCGACCGCAGGCGGCAGAAACGCAACTTTCGAGACCGCGCGGATCGCGCCGGCGACCGCGGCCAGAACGGTAACGACAGCAGCGATCGCATAGATGTCCGGGCTGCGGCTGAAGACCAGGAAGGGGAAATTGAAAAAGGTGGCATAGAGGCGCGCCATGCCCGCGCCGAGCCATGTGCCCGCCACGAACCCGACGACGATACCGATCGCGGCGATCAGGGTGACGAAGCTGATATAGTGCAAGGCGATCGACAGCGAAGAATAGCCGATTGCCTTGAGAAGCCCGATCTGTTCGCGCTCGAGCGCCACCAGGCGGGTCAGCGTCATGTTGACCAGGAAGGCCGCCACCAGCAAGAATATCGGCGGCAGGACTGCGACTCATCGCCTCCAGTTGCTGCAATTCCGCGTCCAGGAATGCGTGCGAGGTCTGGTCCTTGCGTGCGTACGCACCAAGTCCGCCATAGCGCTCGAGAATGGTATCCATCGCATCGATGATCGCTCCTGCGGCCGCACCCGGCATGAGTTTCACGATGACATTGGAGAACGCGCCGTCGAGGTCGTATGCTGCCGCCAATGTTGCCTCGGGCATCCATACGATGCCGAAACGCCGCTCGTCAGGCATCAGATCCCACGGGCCGATGGCGTAGATGAACTCCGGCGACAGCGCGATTCCGGTTATTTTCAGCTGCCTGCTGGCGCCGTTCAAGAGGACACCGACGCTGTCACCGGGCCGCAAGCCGTGCGCCTTGGCGAAGCCCTCGCTGATCACCGCCTCCTGTGCCGAGCCGGGGTCGGGCGTGCGCCCCTGTCGCATGTATAGCCGGTTCAGCACCGGTTCGTGGTCATCGGGTAGAGAGACCATCATCACCGAGGCCGGTTCTGCCATTCCTTCCACGTCTGCGAGCGCGATCTTTACGATCCGCGGCTCCACCGCCGCTACACCGTCCAGTGCCTCGATGGATGCCGTGACCGATTTGGGCGCGCGCGTGACATTGGCAAAGATATCGGCGAAACGGTTTGCCTCGTAATAGGCTGCGCGTGTTTCCGATAGAGATTTGTGCGCCCCGACCCCCAGGATCAGTGTGGCGACACCGGCCGCCATCACCAGGGCGATGGCCAGCGCCTGCGCCCAAAGGCGCCTGAGGTCGCGCAAGAGTTTCACCGTCAGCGGGTGCATTGGCTCACCATGAAATCTGCGCCGCGCTCTTGCGCGCTGCATTGACGCTTTGCGAAACGATTTCGCCATTGGCGAACCGGATGACCCGGTGCGCGATCTCGCTCACCGCCGCATTGTGCGTGATGACCAGCGTCGTCGTGCCGATTTCGGCATTGACTGCAGTCAGCGCTTCCAGAACGCGAATGCCGGTCTGCGAGTCCAGCGCCCCGGTCGGTTCGTCGCAAAGCAGAACTTGCGGCCTCTTGGCGATGGCGCGGGCAATCGCCACGCGTTGTTGCTCGCCGCCCGACAGTTGCGCCGGAAAATGGTTCATGCGCTCGGTAAGGCCCACCATTTCCAGCGCTTCAGCCGGTTTCATGGGTGACTTGGCTATTTCCGTCACAAGTTGCACATTTTCGCGCGCGGTCAGGCTCGGCACCAGATTGTAGAACTGGAAAACGAACCCGACATTATCGCGGCGATAGCGCGTCAGCCCGGCCTCGTCCATCGCGGTCAGTTCCTGGTCGAGGAAGTACGCCGTGCCGGAAGTGGCCGTGTCCAGCCCGCCGATGATGTTCAGGAATGTGGATTTGCCCGAACCCGAAGGTCCGAGGATTACAAGGAATTCGCCGCGCGATGCGGTGAAGTCGACGCCGCGCAGGGCATGTACCTCCACCTCTCCGCTTCGATAGACCTTCGAAAGCCCGGTCGTGCGAAAGACTTCGTCCTGTCTTGGCAGTTGCGCGGTCGCCTTTCCCATCGAAGTTCCGGCCAGGTTAGTCATCAGCTGGCATTGTGGGACGCAGATTAGCCAAATTGCAACGGCTGAACTCTGGCAACCGATGGTCTGGTCCGCACCTGAATATCGAAGCCTGCGCTGAGCGGCTTAACCCCGTATTAACCATGACGGCGCCATCGTGGCGATGCGGCAAATCAGGTGGCTTAAATGAACCAGCATGTTCTAAACGAGACCCGCAGCCCTATCGGCGAGCGCGAACTGGTGGCATTGAAGACGCTCTCATTCGAGGCGCTTTCTGCGATCGTGTGCCAGCTTCCGGCGATGCAGAGGGCAAGGATGGCGGCATTTTGCTACGGCAAGAGCCATTTGCACGAACTTGGGCTGGCGCTGGCATCATGCTGCTCGCCAACTGAACTCGACGATGCCTTCGGACGCAATGCCCGCATCGTTCGGATGCAGGCGAAGGCTGCCCAGGAAGAGCGAAAGAAAAAGGCAGGCGCGTCAAAGCGCGGTCTTTCGGGCCTTGGCCGACTGCGCGCCTGATCCGTGCGCGCATTCTCAATGGTTCGCGCAATCCTTGCGGCAATCTTGGTGTCTTGCGGAGTTGCAGCGTGCGTCAGCGAGCGGTTTGCCGGCATATATGACACAGATCCGGTATCCACCGGTTCCGTTGCTCGGTCGTCATCGCGCTCGGGTCCCGTTCCCAGCATCGGTATAGACCCGGGCATCACGCGCTCCAGCGACATGTATGCTGCCTTGAACGACGGCGGCTTTTCTCTTCCCGCGGTTCCGCACAAGGACATGGACCAGCGCTTCGTGCGTCGCATCGTGCCCGACCCTACCGGCGAGGCTCCTGGCACCATCGTCGTCGATACCGCCAAGCGCTATCTGTATCTCGTTCTGCCTGCAGGCGAAGCGATCCGCTATGGCGTAGGCGTCGGCAAGGAAGGCTTTGCCTGGTCAGGAAGGGCGGTTATCCAGTACAAGAAGGAATGGCCATCATGGACGCCACCGTCCGAGATGGTCGCCCGAAAGCCCGAACTTGAACAGTATCGTGGCGGCATGCCTCCCGGCCCGTTGAACCCGCTTGGCGCTCGCGCTCTTTACATCTTCAAGGATGGCCGTGACACGCTGTTCCGCATCCACGGCTCGCCGGAGTGGCAATCCATTGGCACGCAGGCTTCGTCCGGCTGCATCCGGCTGATCAACCAGGATGTGATCGATCTCTTTAACCGCGTCCGTCCCGGCTCGCCTGTCGTGGTCCTTTGACCGCCAAGCCGCGCGACGTCACATCATGCCAAGCGCCTTTGGCAGGAACAGCGACAGTTCCGGCCAGTAGGTTACGATCATCAGGAATGCCAGCATGGTGTAGAACCAGGGCAGGGCCGACTTTGTGACTTCGGTCAACCCCATCTTCGCGACACCGCTGGTCACATACAGGTTGAGTCCGACTGGCGGCGTGACCATCCCGCATTCCATGTTGACCACAAGCATGATGCCGAAATGCACCGGATCGACGCCCAGCGCCACGGCAACGGGGAAGAGGATCGGGGCGAAGATCAGCATGATGGCGGACGGCTCCATGAACATTCCCGCGACCAGCAGCAAGACATTCACCGCCATCAAAAAACCGATGCGCCCAAGCCCGGCGTCGCTCATCCAGGCGGCGATCGCCTGCGGAATTCCCTCATGTGTCATGAGGAACGAGAACAGCACCGCGTTGGTGATGATGTAGAGTAGCATCGCGCTCATGTTGGCCGATTGCAGCAGCACTTTCGGCACGTCGCGCAAGCCCATGTCCTTGTATACGAATACCGCGATGACAAAGGCGTAGACGGCGCTCATGGCCGCTGCTTCGGTTGGCGTGAACGCGCCCGAATAGATGCCGCCGATGACGACGACGATCAGCGCCAGTCCCCAGAACGAGCGGCTGAACGTGCGCCAGCGTTCGACCCAACTGGCGGGGTCGAGGCGCGGATAGCCCCTGCGCCAGGCGATGACCATTGTCGTCGTTCCCAGCATGGCCGCAAGCACGAGGCCGGGGATGACGCCGGCCATGAACAAGTCGCCTACGGAAGCCGAGGTAACCATTTCCCCGTTCGGGCCGGTGTAGGTCGCTCCCGATGTAGCCACGGCATACATCACCATGACGATGGAAGGCGGAATAAGGATGCCGAGCGCACCCGACGTGGAGATTATCCCTGCGCCAAAGCCTTTCGGGAATCCCTGCCGGACCATTGCCGGAAGGATGATCGAGCCGATAGCGGCGACGGTGGCCGGCGAGGATCCGGAGACGGCAGCAAACAACGCGCAGGCAACTACTGCCGCAAGCGCAATGCCGCCATGCCAGTGGCCGACCATCGAAGTTGCGAAGTCGATCATTCGCCGCGCGACACCGCCATGCGTGAGGAAATTTCCCGCAAGGATAAAGAACGGGATCGCCATGATCTCGAACTTCTCGATGCCGGTGAAGAGCTTGAGTGCCACCGATTCGAGCGGTACCGTGGTAAAGCCGAACAGGAAGGTGAGGACCGTCAGGCCGAGCGCGATGGACACCGGCATGCCGGTCAGCATCAGCGCGGTCAGAAGGGTGAAGATCACGAACGCGGTCATGCCTGTTGCTCCAGACCTTCGACATGGCCGTGGTCATGCTGTGGAAGTTCGCCTGTCCGGCTGAATGAATAGGCGACCTGCAGGAAGCGGAAGCACATGAGGTATGAACCAAGCGGCATGGCGAGGTACACGATCCACATCGGCCATTCGAGATCTGGGGACACCTGGTCGGTATGGTACAGTTCCCAGACGAAATATGCCCCGAGCGTTCCGATGATCACCGTGAACAGCGCGCCGGCCAGCAGGCTGAACATGACGAAGAAATTGCGCTGGGCGGGCTGGAGCGCATTAACGAGCACATCGACGCCGACATGGATGCCCGTGCGCACGCCATAGGCCGCGCCAAACTTGGCCATCCAGATGAACATGTAGATCGTCAGTTCCTGCGCCCAGGTGAGCTTGATGGCGCGGACCGCATTGAATGCCTGTTTGGCTGCATCGAAAAGCCAAGGCATGTCATTGGCGCGGGCCCAGTTGAGGACGCCCGCGATGCCCGAAAGCGAGTACCGGTGAATGACAGCGACGAAGATGATTGCCGTGGCGAGCGCGATCAGCGTGCCGATCAGCACTTCCTCCAGCCGGTCAAGCCAGCGCAGCATGATGTTTCCTCCCCAGGAAAATCGGACCCCGCGCAAGGCGGGGCCCGAATTCAGGCTGGCCGGTTACTGGACGGCAGCGGCCTTCTGGATGGTCGCGATGAGGTCTGCTCCCACGCGGCCCGCCGCTTCGTCGTAAACGGGCTTGAGGGCTTCGACCCACATGGTGCGCTCTTCCGGGGTGAGCTCGTAGAACTCGGTCGTGCCGGCGGCCTTCATGGCGGCGACGGCCTTGTCGTTCTCTTCCTGGGCAATGGAGTTGGCGTAATCTGTCGCCTCGGCCATCGCCTGCTCAAGCTGGCCGCGAACATCAGCCGGCAGTTCGTCCCAGAATTTCTTGTTCACGATCACCGCATAGCCAAGATAGCCATGGTTGGAGAGGGTGGCGTGCTTTTGCACCTCGTGCATCTTCTGGGTGTACATGTTCGACGGCGGGTTTTCGGTGCCGTCGACAACGCCCGTCTGGAGGGCCTGGTAGACTTCGGAGAAGGCCATGACCTGCGGAACCGCGCCGAGCGCGTTCATCTGCGCCTCGATGACCTTCGAAGACTGGATGCGCATCTTCAGGCCGAGGAAATCCTCCGGTGTCTTCAACGCCTTGTTGGCGCTCATGATCTTGAAGCCGTTGTCCCAATAGGCAAGGCCCTTGATGCCCTTGTCCTCGAGCTTTGCGAAAAGCGATTTGCCGATATCGCCCTTGGTCACGCGCTCCAGCGCTGCCTTGTCGGCAAACAGGAACGGAAGGTCGAAGGCTTCGAATTCCTTCGCGCCGAGCGGACCGAACTTGGCGAGGGACGGTGCAAGCATCTGGACAGCGCCCAGCTGCAGGGCTTCCATCTCTTCCTTGTCCTTGTAGAGCTGACTGGACGGATAGACCTCAACGGCCACCTTGCCATTGGTGTACTTTTCCGCAAGTTCCTTGAATTTGTCGGCGCCCTTGCCCTTCGGAGTTGCCGGCGCGACAACGTGGCTGAATTTGATTACGATGTCGGCCGCCCACGAACCCGTGGTGCCGGCCAGCAACACGATGGCTGCTGCAGCAAGTAATTTCTTCACGATTTCCTCCCGGATAAAAGTTTTAACACGCTGATCTTATTCCCAAGCCCGCGCAACGCTATTGTGGGTTTCCACAATTTGCGACGCAGAAAGCGCGGTTACTGTATCGCGTTTTCGCGGGAGGGGACACGGTGTTGCAGCAATTGGCACGGCATTTCCGGCCTGCCGGACTTGAGCGGGCTTCGCCTGCACGGTCGGGGCGTGACCGGCAGGGACCGGCCGCGGCGGCATTTGGCCTGGCGGCCATCGGAATTCTGCTTGCCCTGCTTGCTGCTGCGATGTTCTTTGCCGACCGTGCCGCAAAGGAAGAGCGGCGGGTCGGAATGATTACCGATGCGCTTTGGGTGGAACAGGCGCTTCGGTTTGCAACAAGGTCCACCGAGGACGTGCTGGTTCGCCTTGCCGCGGACATTCGGATGGGCGAACCCTTGGTCGCTGCTTCCGTGCAGGTCGAGCAGATCATGCGCCTGCGCCCTGAACTCGTGCGGGTGGCATTGCTGGGCGCCGACGGCGTCGCACTGCTGTCGCTTCCAGGCCCCGATGAGCGCCGGCCTTCGGAAATCCTGCGGCAGTCGCCGGTTGACGCTGCGCTCAGAACCGGCGAGCGTCTTTTCAGCAATGCCTATTTGCAGCCAGTCGGCGCTGCGCGGTTCGACCTTGTAATTCCGGCCTCCGCGCCGGGTAGCCGGCCGGTGGTGCTGGTCGCGAGCTTTTCACTGTCTGAACTGCTGAATGCCCACATTCCCTGGTGGGTCGCGCAAAAGAACCATGTCGAGATCAGGAACGCCTCCAACACGGCCATTGCGGCCAAATCGCGGATCGACATCGGGCTTGGCGAAGATGGTCACACAATGCCATTCGATCCTCCCGGCCACGGCCTGACCTTTCAGGTAACGCCCTACGACACGGGAACCGGTACTGCCCTGAGGGCCCTCGTCGCCCTGATCGTGCTTTTTTCCGGCATGGCGGCTGCCAGCCTCTTCGCGATGCTTAGAAATATCTGGCGCCGTCAGAAGGCGGAGGAAGCGTTGAGGGCGGAGAGCGCATTTCGCAAGTCCATGGAGGATTCCCTTACCGTGGGAATGCGCGCCCGCGATCATTCGGGGCGGATCATCTACGCCAACCAGGCCTTCTGCGACATGGTGGGATTTTCCCACGACGAGTTGGAAAAGGCATCGCCGCCAATGCCGTACTGGAACCGGGACGACCTGACCAAGACAAAGGAAATTCATGACGAGGTGCTGGCCGGGCGCGCGCCGGCAGAAGGGTTCGAAATCCGCTTCCGGCGGCGTAGTGGAGAGCTTTTTGACGCGCTTGTGTTCGAAGCGCCGCTGCTCGACGCGGACGGCAAGAGCCTTGGATGGATGGCCTCGATCCTGGACATCACTGACCGCAAGCAGATGGCGGAAAAGTCCAAGGCGCAAGCCGACCAGCTGGCGCGCACGGCAAGGCTGGTGAGCATGGGCGAAATGGCGTCCACGCTTGCACATGAGATCAACCAGCCGCTTACGGCTGTCTCGAACTATGCTTCGGGCCTATCGGCGCGCATGCAGTCCGGCAGGCTTGCCAAGGCGGAGATCGCGGGCGTTCTTGAGAAGATTGCCATCCAGGCCCAGCGCGCCGGCGAGATCGTGCGGCATCTGCGCGACTTCACGCGCCGGAACCAGCCGAAATACGCGACCGTATCCATGAACGACCTGGTGGCGCGCATCCTTGAGGTTAATGCGAAAGACCTCGAGCAGAACGGCATACATTCGGTGATGCTGACGACTGGCGGAAGCGCCTGCGTCGACGGCGATCCGTTGCTCATCGAGCAGGTGTTGCTCAATCTCGTCAGGAATAGCGCCGAGGCAATGGCCGGCTTGCCGCGGGACCAGCGGCAACTGACAGTTTCCGTAGGCATCAATGGCGAAAATATCGTTGTGACGGTGAGCGACACCGGGCCGGGTCTTTCGGAATTGATGCGCGCAAATCTTTTCGTGCCATTCGTTTCCAGCAAGCCCGAAGGCATGGGCATGGGTCTCAACATCTGCCGTTCCATCGTGGAACTGCACCGGGGCCGGATCTGGCACGAGCCCACTGGAGCGGGATGCACCTTCAAGTTTTCAATGCCGGAATCAAGGAAATGACACTCATACACATTGTCGACGATGACGATGCGGTGCGCGATTCCCTGGCGTTCCTGATCGGATCGCGTGGGCATCAAACGCGCCAGCACGACTGCGCCGAGGCGTTTCTTTCCCTGCCTGCGGAAGAACGCCACGGCGTGATTGTCCTCGATATCCGTATGGGCGGCATGAGCGGCATCGAGATGTTTTACGAAATCAAGAAGACGCCGCCGGCGCCAGTTGTCATTTTTCTCACCGGCCATGGCGACGTTCCGCTGGCTGTCGAGGCAGTCAAGGCCGGGGCCTTCGATTTCCGGGAGAAGCCGTTCAAGGACGGCGCTTTTCTCGATGTCGTGGAACGGGCACTAGAGGCGCTGGATGCGGGAAAGGGGATCAACGACAGGCTTGCTTTGCTTACCAACCGCGAGCGGGACGTAATGGACCTGCTGCTTGCCGACCTTCCCAACAAGGCCATAGCGCACCGCCTTGGAATCACCGTGCGCACCGTCGAGGTTCACCGCGCGCGGGTGCTGGAGAAGATGCGCGTCCGTAGCGTTGTCGCGCTTGCGGGATTGCTGAAGCCGGTGTGACGGTCAGTTGTTGAATGCCGGCAGGATGCCTGTTTCGGCCCGCAGCCTTGCATGGCCGGAAATGGCATCGAGTATCTCGGACGGTTCCCCGTCAAGTGGGGCAAGATCAATGGTGAAGTCCGGCCTGTCGGATTGCCTCGCAGCCATTTGCTGGCTTTTCCAAAGATAGACATCGAGTTCGTATTCAACCTCGCGTTGGCGCAGGACGATTTCACGGATCGTCTCCCATGCGACCGGTTCGCCGGAATGGCGGGCGTAGAACAACCCGGTCGGGTAGATCGCCAACACCGGTTGGTCGCGCAGGTAGCGGGCCAGCATGCCCGCCGACACAAAGCCAAAGAAGACAAGCGCCGCAAAGCCGGTCCAGAGGCGCGGATGGGAACTTCCGAACGCAATTAGCATCATCCATGCCAGACCGGCGACCATCACGGTCAGTCCGGCGGCAACGACCAGCGTCGTCCTGAACTTTGGTCTGGAATAACGAAACTGCCTGCTCATTGCCCTGTTCGCGCCGGTTGGCCGCGCGGCTTATTGGTTCAGATTTCGCATTCCGGCAAGCCCGGGTCCGCAAATTCAAGCGCGGCGGCCATCGTTGCGTTGCGGACACATCAGGTTTTTCAAGTCCTAGATTGGTCGGCGACACGCTGCAAAGTCTTTTCCTGTCGCCTTCCCAGCCTGCCGGGTAGGGCGTCGCCCATGTCGCAGCTAACAGCCGATACGGTCGGAGAGCCTTTCCTTCGCGCGCAATATCGCCGCCACCAGCAACGGTCGGTTTGCGGCGAATCTGCCGCTGGGCGCGGGGATCGAAATCGCATGCAGCTCGCCTCGCAGGTCACGGAAGGCAATGCCGACGGCGCTGATGCCGCTGGTATGCTCGTCGATGTCCAGCGCATGGCCCTGCTTGCGGATACCGTCCAGTTCTCGGACCAGAACTTGAAGACGAGCGCGGTCGGCCTTGCGCCCCAGTTCCGCCTTTGCGAGCCGCAATGCTTCGTCCTCGTTCATCAACGCAAGGCAAGCCTTGCCGTTGGCCGTGTCAGTGAGCGGAAAAGCATCGCCGACGGATGAGACAGCGCGCAGCCGCTGCGTTCCCGCGACCTGGTCGATGAAAACCAGGCTGCCGCCCCGAAGTACGGCGAGATCGACCGTCTCCCCCGTTTCGGCTGCGAGCGATTGCAATAGAGGCCGCAGCACTTCGACAATGTTGGTGTGAGCCGCTTCCGCCAGCGCGTGCAATTCCGGCCCGAGCCTGAAGCCAACTCCCGTCGCGGAGGCAATCACCAGCCGCTCCTCCTGCAATGCGTTGACGATCCGCTGTACCGTGGAACGCGGCAAGTCCACGCGCTCGGCAATCTGGGCAAGGCTCATTCCGCCCCGGGAGTTCTTCAGGGCGCGAAGGATCGCCGCGGCGCGGGCGATAACCTGGATCCCGCCGTTGCGATCGATCTCGCCCAAAACCCCCGCCAACTGCCGTTCTGCTTCCGCCATTCAAATCGCTCCCGCATAATGTTGACTACAATACAGGACACCTGTATCAAATTGCAATACAGGGAGGGCTCGGAGGAGCCACGTCAAATTTCGGTCGGGAGATCCTCGCGCAAGGCTTGTGCGGGCAGGGAGGAGTATTGTGCATGGTCAAGATCCGCGGCATCGAGTTCGAGGCTAACCTCCACAATTCGATGGGTCTGGAGTTCTATAATCTGTCGCATCGCTTCGGTTTTCAGCATCCGAACTGGCCCTATTTCCAGGACGTGAAGATCGAGCGCATCCACTACATGGCGAAGTCGGGCGTGCTTTCGCAGCGCATCACCACGACGATGCATGCCACCACCCATATCGACGCGCCGGCGCATGTGGTGCAGGGCACGCCCTTCATCGACGAGGTGCCGCTGCCGCATTTCTTCGGCACCGGGATCGTGGTCTCGCTGCCGAAGAAAAAGTGGGAGCCGATTACCGGTGATGATCTGGAAAAGGCTTGCGGCCACGCCATTCGCAGGGGCGACGTGCTCATAATCAATACCGGCTGGCACCATCAATACGAGGACGGCGACTACTTCGCCTACTGTCCAGGTTTTGTGCCTTCAGCGGGACACTGGCTGGTGGAGAAGGGCGTCAAGGTCGTGGGCCACGACACACAGGCCAACGACCACCCGCTCGCTACTGCCATCGGGCCGCAGCGCAACGGTCCGCTTCTTCCGCATCTCGCGCATGAATACCTCGAATGGTCCGGCGGGCGCGACTGGAAGGACGACTTTCCCGGAGTGGGAACCGGTGCACAACATTCTCTTCAAGGCCGGAATCCTGGGCATCGAGAATGTCGGCGGCGACCTTGACGCCGTCACTGGCAAGCGCTGCACCTTTGCCTTCTTCCCCTGGAACTGGGATCGCGGCGACGGCTGCATCATCCGCCTCGTCGCCATGATCGACCGCGAACAGAATTTCCGCATCGATGCAGGCGAAACTTTCTGAACCGGGAGGCGATCATGCACGTCAAGCGTTTCGAGGAAGCAACGCCCTATGATGCGCCGAACCATCGCGGCGTGGTCGGCCTGCGCCTGCAGGGATTTGAGGAGGGCGGGCCCGCAAACCAGTGGGTAGGCCTTTCGCAATTCCTGCCGGGCGGCGGGGCAGGGCCGGACGCTACACCCTTCGAGAAGGTCTATGTCGTGGTCGAGGGCGAGATGACCGTGCTGGCCGGCGGGCGCGAGGAAGTGCTTCGTCCCATGGACAGTTGCACCATCGCCCCGGGCGAGGTGCGCGAGATCGTCAACCGCTCCAACCACGTCTGCAAGATGCTGGTCGTAATTCCCTATCCGCCCGGAGCAAAGCCATGAGCGCTGTTCTCGACAATCCGCTGTCGCTGTTCGATGTCAAGGGCAAGGTGGCGGTCGTCACCGGCGCGTCCGGCGCTTTCGGCGAGGTTGCGGCGCGCGTTCTGGCGGGCGCAGGAGCGCGGCTTGTTCTTGCGGCCGGCAACGCCAAAGCCCTGGAATCCGTCGCTGACAAATGCCGCAAGGCAGGCGCACCGGTTACAACCGTGCACCAACGCCCCTCGAGCGAAGCAAACTGCGACGCCATCGTGGCAAAGGCAGTTTCCGATTTCGGTCGGCTCGACATTCTCGTCGTGGCCTCGGGCAAGAACGATGTAGCCAAGATCGGCGACATGACGCCCGATCGCTTCCTCGATGTCATGGACGCGAACGTCACGCAGTCCTGGCTGATGGCACGTGCCGCCACAAGGCAGATGATGGAGCAAGGAGAGGGCGGCAAGATCGTGCTCATGTCCTCGGCGCGCGGCCTGCTCGGCCATCCCGCCGGATACACCGCCTATTGCGCCTCCAAGTCGGCGGTCGACGGCATCACCCGCGCGCTTGGCTGCGAACTGGGTGCGACCGGCATCACCGTCAATGCCATCGCACCGACTGTATTCCGCTCGCCGCTGACTGCCTGGATGTTCGAGGACACCGAGAACGGCCGAAACGTTCGCAAGGGTTTTCTCGCCCGGGTGCCGAAAGGGCGTCTGGGCGAACCGGAGGACCTGGCCGGACCGCTGCTGTTCCTCGCTTCGCGCGCGTCCGATTTCTACACCGGCCACATTCTATATGCGGATGGGGGGTACACCGCAGGATGACCGGTGGGTCTTGTCATACCAAATCGCTATATTCAATGTGCGATAAATCATCATCCTGCCGGGCATGCCGGTATCATTCCCGGCAAACTTGAAATCTGCGGGAAGAAATATGCCTCGTGCTTTCACCAAGGACAGGGCCTGCTGATGGAGCGCATCGCGATCATCGGTGCGGGGCTGATGGGGCATGGCCTGGCGCTGGTTTTTGCGCGCGCTGGTCACCGCGTGACCGCCACCGATCCGGTGGCGCAGGCTCGCGACAGCCTCAAGGATCGCGTGGCGGCGACGCTTCGTCCCTGGGTTCGGACGCCGCTGCGGTGGAACTGGTCGAAGTGGCGCCAACCCTGGCCCAAGCCGCGACCGACGCCGATGTCGTGATCGAAGCCGCCCCGGAAAAGCTGGCGCTGAAGCAGGAAATATTCGCCGAACTGGAAACCGCGGCGCCCGCGACGCCATTCTTGCCTCCAACACTTCCGTTATCCCCATCGGCCAGATCGCTGCCCGGGTCAAATCCCGCCACCGGGTCCTCGGCACCCATTGGTGGAACCCGCCCTATCTCGTGCCGTTGGTCGAGGTGATCGAGGCGGAGGGCACAGCCCGGCAGACCGTTTCCGTCATGATGGACCTGCTGCGGCGACTCGGAAAAACGCCGGTGCATGTGAAGAAGGACGTGCCTGGTTTCGTCGGCAACCGACTCCAGCATGCCTTGTGGCGCGAGGCGATCTCGCTGGTCGAGAACGGCGTTTGCGATGCCGAGACCGTCGATATCGTGGTCAAGAACAGTTTCGGGCGCCGGCTTGCTGTCCTGGGCCCGCTCGAGAACGCCGATCTGGTTGGAACCGACCTGACGCTCGAAATCCACGAAACGTTTTGCCGCACCTCGACCACACCCCCGAACCAAGTCCTTATCTGCGGGCGCTTGTGAACGAGGGGAAACTCGGGTTCAAATCGAATGCCGGTTTTCGGACATGGACGGAAGAGGAGAAGGTTGCCGTCCGGGCCAGGGTAGCAGAACACTTGAAGACAATGTCGCAACTGCTTGGCAGCTAGGGAGGAAACCATGCCAATCCAATCGCCTATCACGCGCCGCCGCCTGCTCAGGACGGGCGCGGCCTTCATTGCCGCACCGTCGATCCTTCGGGTCACCCGCGCTTCGGCGCAGGATGCCGTCTTCAAGATCGGCTTCGTTTCTCCGCAGACCGGCCCGATCGCCGGCTTCGGCGAAGCGGACGCGTTCATCCTTGAAGGCGTCAAGAAGGCGTTCGCCGGGCTTCAGAACAACGGCAAGAATGTCGCCGTCGAGATCATCGTCAAGGACTCGCAGTCGAACCCGAACCGCGCCGCGGAAGTGGCGTCGGAACTGATTACGCAGGACCAGGTCAACCTTCTCGTCGCTGCATCGACGCCCGACACGACTAATCCGGTCGCGGACCAGGCCGAACTCAACGAGGTGCCGTGCATCACCACGAACTGCCCATGGCAGCCTTATTTCTTCGGGCGCGGCGGCAATCCGGAAACCGGTTTCAAGTGGACCTATCACTTCTTCTGGGGCCTTGAGGATATCATCGCCAACTTCATGGGCATCTGGAACCAGGCGGGCGTCGCCAAGAAGGTCGGCGGCCTGTTCCCGAACGATGCCGACGGCAATGCATGGGGCGATCCCAAGCTCGGCCTGCCAGGTCCGCTCGCCGAAGCCGGCTTCGCCTGACCGATCCCGGCCGGTACCAGCCGCTCAACAACGACTTCTCTTCGCAGATTTCGGCGTTCAAGGCGGCAGGCTGCGAGATCGTCACCGGCGTGATGATCCCGCCGGACTTCGCAACCTTCTGGAGCCAGGCGGCGCAGCAGGGCTTCCAGCCAAAGGTTGCAACCATCGGCAAGGCGCTGCTCTTCCCGTCCTCCATCGATGCGCTCGGCGACCGGGGCGATGGCCTGACCACGGAAATCTGGTGGTCGTCGAACCATCCGTTCGCCTCCAGCCTGACCGGCGAAAGCGCCAAGGCACTGGCTGATGGCTACACGGCCGCGACCGGCAAGCCATGGACACAGCCCATCGGCTTCAACCATGCGCTGTTCGAGGTGGCAGCCGACGTGATCAAGCGGTCGTCGGACCTTGGCGATCCTGCCGCCATCCTTGATGCGATCGTCGCGACCGACATCCAGTCGATCGTCGGCCCGGTCAACTGGAAGGCCGGCCCGGTCAAGAACGTGCAGAAGACGCCGCTCGTCGGCGGCCAGTGGCAGAAGAAGGACGGCAAGTTCGAGCTGGTCATCACCACCAATGTCCAGCATCCGGAAATTCCGGTGGGCGGCGAACTGAAGCTGCTCGGCTGACGGGAGAAAGCGGGCGCATCCTCACCGGTGCGCCCGCGAATTGCCATGGCCCTTCTGTCGCTCCAGAACCTCGGCAAACGCTATGGTGCGCTTGTCGTCACCGACGGCGTTTCCCTTGACGTCGGCGAGGGCGAAATCGTGGGCATCCTTGGCCCCAACGGCGCGGGCAAGACGACGCTGTTCAATCTGGTGGCGGGAACCGTGCGCCCGGACAGCGGAACCGTGTTGTTCGACGGCGAGGACGTGACGACGCTTTCCGTTTCCGAGCGTTGCCGGCGCGGCATATCGCGATCGTTCCAGATCCCGCATCCGTTCAGCGGCATGACCGTGTTCGAGAATGTCCTGGTCGGCGCCACCTTCGGGCGCAAAGCGCAGGATGTATCGCCGGAAACCCGCACGGCGCAGGTGCTGGAACTCACCGGCCTCAGGCCCAAGGCCAACAGCCTTGCCGGTTCGCTGACGCTGCTCGAACGCAAGCGGCTGGAAATGGCGCGCGCGCTCGCGACCGATCCGAAGCTTCTGCTGCTCGACGAGATCGCGGGCGGCCTCACCGAGCGCGAATGCCAGTCGCTGCTTGCCGCAATCCGCGATGTCCATGCCTCGGGCGTCACGATCGTGTGGATCGAACATGTCGTCCACGCGCTGATGTCGGTAGCGGGACGGCTTGTGGTGGTGAACTTCGGCAAGAAGATCGCCGACGGCCTGCCGCGGGACGTGCTTGCCAGCGCCGAGGTGCAATCCGTCTACATGGGCGAGGATGCCCATGCCTGACATCCAGCTTGCCATCGAGAACATCCAGTCGTTCTACGGCGACTTCCAGGCCTTGCACGGCGTGTCGCTGGAACTGCGCAAGGGAGAGGTGCTGGCGTTGATCGGCGCGAACGGTGCGGGCAAATCGACGCTGCTGCGCTCGATATGCGGGCTGGTGACGGCGCGCTCCGGCACGATCAGGTGGAACGGCGAGGATATCACCCGGCTTGCCCGCGAGCCGGATCGTCGGCCTCGGCATTTCAATGGTGCCGGAGGGGCGCCGTCTGTTTCCCTCGCTTTCTGTGCAGGAGAATCTTGTCATCGGCGGACAGGTCGGGAGACCGGGCCCTTGGAACCTCAAGGCGGTGTACGACCTCTTCCCGGTGCTCGCCGAGCGGCGGCACACACCGTCCACTTCACTATCCGGCGGACAACAGCAGATGGTGGCAATCGGGCGCGCCTTGATGTCCAACCCGGAACTAATCCTGCTGGACGAGCTTAGCCTTGGCCTTGCGCCGATCATCGTGAAGGATATCTACGCACAGCTTCCGCGCATCACCGGCAATGGCATGAGCGCGATCCTGGTGGAGCAGGACGTGACCCGCGCGCTAAGCGCCGCCGGGCAGTTCATCTGTATGCAGGAGGGCAGGGTGTCCCTGTCCGGCGAACCAGGACATTTCACCCGCGACCAGATTTCAGCCGCCTATTTCGGGACGTGACGCATGGACTGGATCAACGCCATCGTTCAGGGTGTTCTGGTCGGCGGGCTTTATGCATTGTTCGCCGCCGGGCTGTCGCTGATCTTCGGCGTCATGCGCCTCGTCAACATCGCCCATGGCGACCTGATCGTTCTGGCGGCATTCATCGCATTGATCATCGTGCAAGGCACCGGCCTTCACCCTCTCGCGTCGCTCGTCGTCGTGGTGCCGCTGATGGCGCTGTTCGGCTATGCCTTGCAACGGGGTGTTCTCAACCGCACGCTGGGCAAGGACATCCTGCCGCCCTCTGCTCGTGACATTCGGCTTGTCGGTCATCCTCCAGAACGGGCTTCTCGAGATCTTCACGGCCGACAGCCGCAAGCTCGATGCCGGTACGTTGGAAATCGCGAGCTTTCCGGTGGCGCGGCGGCATGGCCATCGGCGTCCTGCCATTGCTGATGTTCGTCTCCGCGGTGGCGGTGATCGCTGCGTCTGCAGTTCCTGTTCTATCGCACGGCGCTCGGTCGCGCCTTCCGCGCAACTTCCGATGACCGCGAGATTGCGCAGTTGATGGGCCTCGACAACAAGCAGGTCTACGCCTTCGCCATGGCGATCAGCCTTGGCGTTGTCGCCATAGCCGGAGTTTTCCTCGCCATACGCTCGAACTTCGATCCGTCGATCGGGCCAGGCCGTCTGATCTTCGGCTTCGAGGCGGTGATCATCGGCGGTCTCGGCAATCTGTGGGGAACGCTCGCCGGCGGGGTGATCCTCGGCGTGGCGCAAGGCATCGGCGCGCAGATCAATCCCGGTTGGCAATTGCTGGCCGGGCATCTGGCTTTCCTGGTCGTGCTCGCGATCCGCCCCAAGGGCCTGTTTCCAAGGATCGAGGGATGAGCGCACCAACCCACACCATCACGCGCTCGACTGCTACCAGCCGCATCGCCGCAGTTTGCGCCGTCGTCCTCGTTGTGGCCTTGGCCGCAGCGCCGTGGTGGGGTTCGTCCGCGACTCTTCGGCTGATCGGCGAATTCGCGGTGTATCTCTCGCTGGCGAGCCTGTGGAACCTGCTTGCCGGCTATACCGGCCTCGTTTCCGTTGGCCAGCAGGCCTATGTCGGCTTTGGCGGCTATGTATTGTTTTCGATCGCGCTGTTCCTCGGCATCAATCCGCTGCTGGCGATTCCGGTCGCAGGCATTGCGGCGGCGTTGATTGCCGCGCCGGTGGCCGCGCTCGTCTTCCGCCTGCAAGGGGCATACTTCGCCATCGGCACCTGGGTGGTCGCGGAAGTGTTCCGCCTGACCGCTGCGCAGATGACCGCGCTCGGCGGCGGCTCCGGCGCAAGCCTTCCGGTCGAGGTCATGAAGCAGCTTGGCAGCAGGGCAATGCGTGAATCGCTGATCTATTGGGCTGCGCTCATCCTCGCCGTTTGTTCATTGTGGATGGTCTATGGCCTGTTGCGTTCGCGCGTCGGTCTGGCACTGACGGCGATCCGCGACAGTGAAATAGCATCGTCCAGTCTCGGCGTGCGGATCGACCGGGTGAAATTCGGCGTCTACATGGCAGTCGCCGGAATGACCGCCATGGTCGGTGCGCTGATCTTCTTGCAAAAGCTGCGCATCTCGCCCGACGCGGCATTCTCGGTGAACGACTGGACGGCCTTCGTCATCTTCATTGTCGTGATCGGCGGCATCGGCACGATCGAGGGGCCCATCATCGGGACCATAGT
The DNA here is from genome assembly GCA_963699855.1 of uncultured Alphaproteobacteria bacterium. Lineage (GTDB taxonomy): Bacteria > Pseudomonadota > Alphaproteobacteria > Rhizobiales > Rhizobiaceae > BOKV01. The sequence continues at coordinate 80,464 of CAVOVL010000004.1, forward strand.
CTATTTCCTGCTGCGCGAGTTCCTTGCCGATCTCGGGTCGATCTACCTGATGATCCTCGGCGCGCTGGCGATCGTCATCATGTTGCTCGCGCCAAAGGGCATCTGGGGCTATGCCGCCCAGCGGTGGAACATCTCGCTCTTCCCCGTCGGCTACCGCGTTCACTGGAAGGATTAGGCCGTGGCAAACAAGGTCATCATCACCTGCGCCGTAACCGGCGGTATCCACACGCCAACCATGTCGGACGCGCTGCCCTTTACGCCGGACGACATTGCGAAGCAGTCGATCGAGGCGGCGGAGGCCGGTGCGTCGATCCTGCACCTCCATGCGCGCGATCCGCAAACCGGCAAGCCGACCCCGGATCCGGCGGTGTTCATGCAGTTCCTGTCCGCGAATCAAGCAGGCGACGGATGCGGTCATCAACGTGACCACCGGCGGTGGCCTCAACATGACCGTCGAGGACAGGCTGGCTGCCCCGCTGGTAGCGAAGCCCGAAATGTGCTCGCTCAACATGGGCTCGATGAATTTCGCGATCTTTCCGCTTGCCGACAAGTACCCGAAATGGAAATTCGACTGGGAAGAGCCTTACCTGCGTGGCACGGACGATTTCATATTCCGGAACACCTTCAGGGACATAACAAGAATATTAAAACTGTTGGGCGAGGACCATGGCACCAAGTTCGAGCATGAATGCTACGATGTCGGGCACCTCTACAATCTGGCGTGGTTCGTCGACAAGGGATTGGTGAAGCCACCGTTCTTCGTCCAGATGATTTTCGGCATCCTTGGCGGTATCGGCGCGGACATCGACAACTTGCTGTTCATGAAACGGACCGCCGACCGGCTGTTCGGCACGGACTACAATTGGTCGGTGCTCGCTGCCGGCCGCCACCAGATGCCGTTCGCAACACAATCGGCACTGCTCGGCGGATCTGTACGCGTGGGTCTTGAGGATTCGCTCTTCATCGGCAAGGGCAGGCTTGCGAGCTCCAACGCGGAGCAGGTGACGAAAATACGTACAATCCTGACTGAACTAGGCCACGAGATCGCCAGTCCCGCCGAAGCCCGCGCAATGCTGGGGCTCAAGGGTGGCGATCTGGTCGGTTTTTGAGAGCGAAGGATTCAAAGAAATAGTAATCTTTAAGTGTGTCATGCTTTCCGTAGGTAGGCGATTTCAAGAAATTCCGGTGGACTTAAACATGTTTGACATCGTTATTTGTGACGAATCAAACGGTATTCGTTACTGGTAATTCAGCCGTGATTACTCGAACTCCAAGTGCTCACGGTCAGGCCGGAGCATTGGCCCCCCCAAATGTTCCGGCTGCTACTGCATTTGGCCGTAGCCGGCGTACGCATGTTGACGGCACAAGGCGTGTTCCGGCCCGAGGATTATCGCAAGTACATTGCGCAGTTCGGACTGTACTGACAGGAGCGACGGCAGATAGCGGTCGACGATTTCCCCGATCTTGTCTCCGCGCACAGGCAGGCCGATGTTGAGAGCGGCAACCGTGACTCCTCGCGCCGTCAGTAGCGGTACGGCGATCGAGCGCAGCCCCAGTTCCACCTCCTGGTCAACGACCGCGTAGCCATCCGCGCGAGCCGCATCGAGACGCGTCATGAGTCACCGATGCGGGTGATCGTCAACGGTGTTCTTTGAACCGGTGGGTGCTTTTCCAGCCGCTTCTTCGCTTCCTCCGCCGGAATGGCGGCAAGCAGTACCCGTCCCATGGAAGTGCAAAAGGCAGGCAGCCGCGAGCCCGGCATCAATGCTATCGACATAACCTTTCGCTGGGCGGCCCGGGCGACATAGACGATTTCGTCGCCGTCAAGAATGGACACGGACGTGCTTTCGCCGAGCGTCTCCGACAGCCGGTCCAGCACCGGCTGCACGAGTTGCGGCAAGGGCATCGCCGCAAGACAGGCCGTGCCCAGCCGCAGGACACGCGGGGTGAGCGTGAAGAACTTGCCGTCATGGTCCGCATAGCCGAGCCGGGCCAGCGTCAGCAGGCAGCGCCGCGCAGTCGCCCGGTCCAGTCCGCTTGCAACGGCGACTTGCGAGATCGATTGGCGGGGCCGATCAGCCGTGAACGTCTCGATGACGGACAGGCCCTTGGCCAATCCTCCCATCGTGTCTCTCGTGGATATCGTCATGTGCATTCCGTGCGATATGTCAACAAATACGCAATATCGCACAAATGTCGTTGCACGCAAGGCGAGCGATTTTCTATCCGTGCTCAGGTGCCTGCCGGTGTGCGAGCAATCAGGAGTTTGGAATGGACAAACGCGTTTCAAGCCTTGCAGAGGCAGTCTCTGGCATCACGGACGGGCGCAGCGTTGATGATCGGCGGGTTTGGCGGTTCCGGCGCACCGATCGAACTCGTCCACGCTTTGATCGACCGGTTTCTTGCGACCGGAAGCCCGGGCAATCTGACGGTCATCAACAACAATGCCGGCAATGGCGATGTCGGGCTGGCGGCGATGATCCGCGAGGGCATGGTGACGAAGATCGTCTGCTCGTTTCCCCGCTCGGCCGATCCCAAGGCGTTCAACAAGCGCTTTGCGGCCGGCGAACTGGAGCTCGAACTTGTGCCTCAAGGCACGCTCGCCGAACGCATCCGCGCGGGCGGCGCCGGAATTCCGGCATTCTACACGCCCACGGCCTATGGCACCGATCTCGCCAAGGGAAAGCAGATCGAGGAGTTTGATGGCCGCCCCTATGTGCGGGAGCGCTGGCTTAAAGCCGATTTCGCGCTGGTGAAGGCCCATGTCGGCGACACACACGGCAACCTCACCTACAACAAGGCGGCGCGCAACTTCAATCCGCTGATGTGCATGGCATCGAGAACCACCATCGTGCAGGTTTCGAAGATCGTTCCCCCGGGCGGGATCGATCCGGAGCATGTCGTGACGCCAGGCATATTCGTGCAGGCCGTGGTCGAGGTTGCCAATCCGCAGCAGGAAGAAGACTTGAACCGGGCAGGGGCGCATCATCCATGACCAGCAAGCTCTCGAACGCGCAGATCGCATGGCGCGCCGCCCAGGACATCGAGGACGGCGCCTATGTCAATCTGGGCATCGGCTTTCCCGAGATGGTGGCACGCTACCAGCCGCCCGGTCGGCAGGCGATTTTCCATACCGAGAACGGCATTCTCGATTTCGGCAAGTCCCCGCCTGAAGGGCAGGAGGACTGGGACCTGATCAATGCCGGCAAGAAAGCGGTCACGATCAAGCCGGGCGCGGCCTTTTTCGACCATGCCGAAAGCTTTGCGATGGTGCGCGGCGGCCATCTCGACGTCGCGATCCTTGGCGCATACCAGGTCGCGGAAAATGGCGACCTCGCCAACTGGAGCGTCGGCGCAGGGGGAGTGCCGGCAGTCGGCGGTGCGATGGATCTGGTGCACGGCGCGAAGCGCGTTGCCGTCATCACCGAGCATGTCACCAAGAACGGCGAACCCAAACTCGTCGAACGCTGCACCATGCCGCTGACCGGCGTCGGTTGCGTGACGCGCGTCTACACCAGCCTTGCGGTCATCGACATCGAACGCGGCCGCTTTGTTCTTCGCGAAAAGCTGCCCGCGATCTCGCTCGAAGCGTTGCAGGCTGCGACCGGTGCGAAACTGCATCTCGACGGACCCGTCGCCGATCTTGTCGTACCGGAGGTTTGAGTCATGACCGAAGTCTTTATCTGCGACTACGTGCGCACGCCCATCGGCCGTTTCGGCGGCGCACTTTCCTCGGTGCGCCCCGATGATCTGGGTGCGGTTCCACTGCGCGCGCTGATGGCGCGCCATCCCGGCCTCGACTGGGACGCTGTCGATGACGTCATCTTCGGTTGCGCCAATCAGGCCGGCGAGGACAACCGCAACGTTGCCCGCATGTCGTCTGCTGCTGGCGGGCCTTCCGGTGAGCGTGCCGGGAACCACCATCAACCGGCTTTGCGGCTCGGGCATGGATGCGGTGCTGACCGCCGCGCGCGCCATCAAGGCCGGCGAGGCGGACCTGATGATCGCCGGCGGAGTCGAGAGCATGTCGCCGAGCGCCGTTCGTCATGCCAAAGGCGGAGACGGCGTTCTCGCGCCATGCCGAGATCCACGACACCACGATTGGCTGGCGGTTCGTCAACCCGTTGATGAAGGAGCAATACGGCGTCGATTCCATGCCTGAAACCGGCGAGAACGTCGCCGAGGAATTCAACGTTTCGCGCGCAGGACCAGGACGCGTTTGCCCTGCGCAGCCAGGCAAAAGGCTGCCGCGGCGCAGGAAAACGGTCGGCTTGCGCGCGAGATCACGCCGGTCACCATTCCGCAACGAAAGGGCGATCCGGTCATCGTCGCGCAGGGACGAGCATCCGCGCGCCACCACGCTGGAGGCGTTGGCAAAGCTCACGGCGCCATTTCGCAAGGGCGGAACCGTCACGGCCGGCAATGCCAGCGGCGTCAATGACGGCGCAGCCGCGCTGATTCTCGCGTCCGAAGCGGCGGCCGCGAAATACGGGCTGATCCCGATGGCGCGCGTTCTGGGCGGGGCGGCGGCGGGTGTTCCGCCGCGCATCATGGGCATCGGTCCTGCGCCTGCATCGCGCAAGCTGATGGTTCGCCTGGGACTTTCCATCGGCGATTTCGACGTGATCGAAATCAACGAGGCCTTTGCCTCGCAGGGCTTGGCGAGCCTGCGCGAACTTGGCGTTGCCGACGACGACCTGCGCGTCAACCCGAATGGCGGAGCGATCGCACTTGGCCATCCGCTGGGAATGTCGGGCGCGCGCATCACCGGCACGGCGGCGCTGGAACTTGCGCTTGGCGCCGGCCGGCGCTCGCTCTCGGCGATGTGCATCGGCGTCGGGCAGGGGATCGCGATCGCCTTGGAGAAAGCATAATATTAGCTATTGCTAATTTATTCGCTGGCTGAATATGTTTCGCCCATGACAGCACCAAACCTGCCGCCCGCGATCATCGGAAGCCTGAAACGATATCTGCCCATACTCGAATGGGGCAGGGAGTATTCGCGGCAGACTGCAGCGAACGATCTCATAGCGGCGGCGATCGTTACCATCATGCTGATCCCGCAATCGCTGGCCTATGCACTGCTGGCCGGCTTGCCGCCGCAGGTCGGCCTCTACGCTTCCATCCTGCCGCTGGTAGCCTATGGCGTATTTGGGACCAGTCGGACACTGGCCGTAGGCCCGGTGGCGGTGATTTCGCTCATGACGGCAGCGGCTACCGCGGAAGTCGTACGCAGCGGCATCACCGACGCGTGGACGGCATCGATCCTTCTCGCGGGCATGTCGGGCCTGATGCTGACGGTAATGGGCCTGTTGCGCCTCGGGTTCCTGGCGTCGTTCCTCAGCCATCCGGTCATTTCCGGATTCATTACCGCCTCAGGCATTCTCATTGCCACCGGCCAGATCGGGGGCATCCTCGGCGTATCTTCGTCTGGCCAGACGCTGCCCGGCATACTGGCCTCACTATTTCGCGGCATCAGCGGCCTGAATATCGCGACCGCCATGATCGGCATATCAGCCGTGGCGTTTCTGTTCTGGGCAAGAAAGCGTCTCAAGCCGCTTCTCATTGCGCGCGGCTTGCATGCGCGTCTCGCCGATATCGCGACGAAGGCGGCGCCCGTCGTAGCGGTGCTGGCAACCATCGCCGTCACATCCTTGTTCGGTCTGGAGGCTATCGGCGTCAAGACCGTGGGCGAGATACCGGTCGGCCTGCCACCTATGACATTCCCCTCGCTCGATCCGTCGCTGGTCTATTCGCTGGCAGGTCCCGCGCTGCTCATTTCCATCGTCGGCTTTGTCGAATCGGTTTCAGTCGCGCAAACGCTCGCGGCCAAGCGGCGACAGCGCATTTCGCCGGACCAGGAACTTATCGGTCTCGGCACGGCGAACATCGCAGCCGGCTTGTCCGGCGGATATCCCGTGACGGGCGGGTTCGCCCGCTCGGTCGTCAATTTCGACGCCGGCGCGGAGACGCCTGCCGCGGGCATGTTCACGGCGATCGGCATCGCGCTTGCAACGCTGCTGCTGACGCCAGTACTGTACCATCTGCCCAAGGCGACGCTTTCCGCAACCATCATCGTTGCTGTGCTCGGCCTTGTCGATTTCGGCGCGCTGAGAAAGACCTGGAGCTATTCCCGCCTCGATGGGACAGCGATGGCCGTGACCATTCTGCTTACCCTTGCAATGGGCGTGGAGACGGGCATCATGGCGGGCGTTGCTTTTTCCATACTTTCGTTTTTATACCGCTCCTCGCGACCGCATTTCGCCATCGTCGGCCAGGTGCCCGGGACCGAGCACTTCCGCAACATCAAGCGCCATGCGGTGATCACCGATCCGTCGGTGCTGACCCTGCGGATCGACGAAAGCCTTTATTTCGCCAATTCAAGGTACCTCGAAGACATCATCCTGGAGCGCATTGCGGCGGACAAGCGTATCCGGCATCTCGTCCTGATGTGCCCCTCCGTGAGCCATGTCGATTCCAGCGCTCTGGAAAGCTTGGAAGCGCTCAATCAAAGGCTGAAGGATGCGGGCGTGCAGATGCACCTCAGCGAAGTCAAGGGCCCCGTAATGGACCGGCTGAAGCGCAGCGAACTCCTCGGCCACCTGACGGGAAGGGTGTTCCTGACCCAGTACGATGCCATATGTGCGCTTGCCCCGCAGACGGCTGAACTGGCGATGCACGGCGAACGCAGCGAGCACTGATTTTTTGCGTGACCGGCTGCATGCGCCAAAGCAATGCTTTATAGCTGCGCCATCTTCCACACAGCCACGGCCTGTCATGACCCGCATCACCCGTCTCGAGACTTTCCATGACGAATTCGTCTGCTTTGTCAGGGTCACCGCCGAAGACGGCGCAACCGGCTGGGGCCAGACATCGACCTACAACGCCGACATCACCGCGCAGGTCTTCCACCGGCAGGTCGCGCCTTGGGCAATCGGTGCGGACGATGGCGACATTGCCGGCCTTGTGAACCTGATCGAACGGCGCGAGCACAAATACCCTGGCAGTTATCGTTGCCGCGCGCTTGCCGGTCTCGACACCGCGTTGTGGGATCTCAAGGGCCGGAGAGAGGGAAAGCCGGTGGCGGAGCTGATCGGCGGAAAGGCCGGGAAGCTGCGGGCCTATGCCAGTTCTATGAAGCGCGACATCACGCCGGAGGACGAGGCGCAGCGGCTCGCACGTCTTTGTGGCGAGTTCGGCTACACGGCCGCGAAATGGCGCATTGGCGCGGAGTGCGGCGAAGACGTCGATGAATGGCCAGGCCGCACGGAAGCGATCATCCCTGTCGTCGCAAAGGCGCTGGGCGACGGCATTGACAAGCTCGTCGACGCCAATTCCGGTTTCTTGGTGGAGCGTGCCATCGAGGTCGGCAAGATGCTGGAGGACCACGGCGTCGGCCACTACGAGGAGCCGGTTTCCTACTGGGATCTCGAGGCCACGAAGGCAGTGACCCAGGCGCTGGACATCGACGTTACCGGCGGCGAGCAGGATTGGGACATGGGCACCTGGAAGCGCATGATCGCCATGCGCGCCGTCGACATCGTGCAGCCCGACATCATGTATATGGGTGGCCTTTCGCGCACTCTGGAGGTTGCGGCCATGGCGGCCAAGGCCGGATTGCCGTGCACGCCGCACAGCGCCAACCTGTCGCTGGTCACCCTGTGTTCGATGCATCTCCTGGTAGCAATTCCCAACGCCGGAAAATATCTCGAATTCTCGATCGAGGGCGACGACTACTACCCTTGGCAGCGCGGACTTTTCCTCGGCGATCCCTTTGCCGTTTCAGACGGATGCCTGACCGTCCCAGACGCGCCCGGTTGGGGTGTCGACATCAATCCGGCCTGGCTTGAAAAGGCTGCGTATATGGAAAGCTCCGTCGACCGCCCGCGCGGCGGGGCCTACGCCACACTCTATCACAAGCAGGATGGTGCGTGAGCGCACATACGGTGGCAAGCAAACGTCAGGCCGCCACCTCGACGGCCTTTTTCGTGGCAACGGATTTGATCGCCGCTTCGGCGAGCGCCAGTGCCAGCAATCCGTCCGTGCCGCTCGGGGAGGGCGACTTGTTTTTCTTCACGACCGCAATGAATGCGGAAATCTCGGCCGCATAAGCTTCGGTGTAGCCTAGTCATGAAGAAGTCGTGCAGCGGCGGGCGGGTATAGCCGGAGCCGTTGGCAATCTCGATCGAAACCGGACGCTGGTTTTCGGCGGCGATCATGCCTTTCGAGCCGTGCACCTCGATGCGCTGGTCATAGCCATAGGTCGCACGCCGCGAGTTCGAGATCGTGCACTGCTTGCCGGAGGCTGTCGTCAACAGCACCGACACGCTGTCGAAATCGCCGAGTTGGCCGATTTCCGGATCGACGAGCACCGATGCTGCGGCCATTACGGTCACCGGTTCCTCGCCGAGCAGGAAACGGGCCATGTCGAAATCGTGGATAGTCATGTCACGGAAGATGCCGCCGGACGACTTGATATAGGCCGGCGGCGGCGCGCCGGGATCGCGCGAAGTGATCTGCACCATCTCGACATTGCCGATCTTGCCGGAAGCGATCGCCTGCCTGACGGCGGCAAAGTGCGGATCGAAGCGGCGGTTGAAGCCGACCATCAGCTTCGCCCCGGTCTTCTCCACGGTCGCGAGGCAGGCTTTGACCCGCTTGATCGACAGGTCGATCGGCTTTTCGCAGAATATCGCTTTGCCGGCCTTGGCGAAGCGCTCGATCAGGTCGGCATGGGTGTCGGTCGGCGTGCAGATCACAACTGCGTCGACATCCTTTGCCTTGAGGATCGCGTCGATGCTGCGAACCTCGCAGCCATGCTTCTTCGCAAGATCCTCGGCAGCCGGCGCCATCGCGTCCGCGACCGCAACAAGCCTGGCGTCAGCGTTGGATGTTATTGCCTTGGCGTGGACCTTGCCGATGCGGCCAGCGCCCAGCAGAGCGAACTTGACGGTCATTGCGGTGCCTTTGATCTGAATTGCCGTTAGGAGAATCATGTTTGCAGATGTTTTCGCCAATTCTGTCCGTGCAGGTCTATCACGACCAGCGCCTTGTATGACGCATCGGGTAAGAAATGAGCGCCATTTACGCCGCAATGGGTTGAAATCGATCATTCCGCACGGATTTTCGATTGTGTTGTAATAATTCCTTCAAGATACTGATTTGGCAAACGGCTGAATGGCCTGAGTGAGGAGGAACTTTCATGACAATCGAACAAACCAGAGGAATCTCCAGGCGTTCGTTCCTGAAAAAGGGAACGTTGGCAGGAGGTGTGGTTGCAACTAGCGCTCTCTGCTGCGCCAGCGGTGCTCGCGCAGGCACCGGTGGTGGTCAAGATGCAGACGTCCTGGCCTGCATCGGATATCTGGATGGATTTCGCCCGCCAGTACACGACCCGTGTGGAGGAGATGTCCGCCGGCCGCGTCAAGGTCGACCTGTTGCCTGCGGGCGCGGTTGTCGGTGCTTTCCAGGTGATGGACGCGGTCAATGACGGCGTCCTGGATGCCGCGCATACCGTTCCGGTCTATTGGTACGGCAAGTCCAAGGCTGCCTCGTTTCTTCGGCACCGGGCCGGTTTTCGGCGGCTCGGCGACAACGATGCTTGGCTGGTTCTACCAGGGCGGCGGCGCCGATCTCTACAAGGAGCTGACCCAGGACATTCTCGGACTGAACGTCTACGGCTTCATGGGCTTCCCGATGCCGGCGCAGCCTTTCGGCTGGTTCAAGAAGGAAGTTACGACCGTCGCGGATATCCAGGGATTCAAATACCGCACCGTCGGCCTGGCGGCCGACCTGATGCAGGCGATGGGCATGTCGGTGGCGCAGCTGCCCGGAGGCGAAATTGTCCCGGCGATGGAGCGCGGCGTTATCGACGCGTTCGAGTTCAACAACCCGTCCTCCGACAGCCGCTTCGGCGCCCAGGACGTCGCGAAGAACTACTACCTTTCGTCCTACCACCAGGCATCTGAATCGTTTGAGTTCCTGTTCAACAAGGACTTTTTCGACGATCTTGCTCCCGATCTCCAGGCCATCCTGAAATACGGCGTGGAATCAGCTTCGACGTCCAACACCGCGCTAGCGCTTTCCAACTACTCGTCCGACCTGCAGATGCTCAAGAACGACAAGGGCGTCAACGTCATGCGCACGTCGAAGGAAATCCTGGCCGCGCAGTTGGAAGCCTGGGACAAGCTCATCGCCGAACTCGAAGGCGATCCATTCTCCAAGAAAGTAATGGACAGCCAGCGGGCGTGGACGGAAAAGGTCGCGTACTACGAACTGATGAACGCACCGGACTACGCTCTCGCTTACGAGCATTACTTCCCGGGCAAGCTCTCGCTGTAACGCCTGTTTCCGCCCGGCAGGTCAGTCCTGCCGGGCGGCATTTTCTTGCCATTGACTCTTTCGCGGGACAAAGACCCGATGCTTTCCTTCATTCGCTTCGCCGACAATCTGTCGGCCGCCTTCGGCAAGGCATTCGCCTGGCTCATCGTCCTTGATGGCGTTCGGCACAGGCTACGAGGTGTTCGTGCGCTACGTGCTCGGTTCGCCGACACCCTGGGCGCTGGATGTTTCCTTCATCATGTACGGCACGATGTTCATGATGGGCGGAGCCTATACGCTCTCGCGCGGGGGGCATGTGCGAGGCGATTTCCTCTATCGCCTGTGGCGTCCGCAGACGCAGGCAAAGGTGGATCTCGTTCTGTACCTGATCTTCTTCTTCCCCGGCATCACGGCCCTCGTGATCTCCGGCTTCAAATATGCTTCACGCTCGTGGGGCTATGGCGAGGTTTCGGTGAACAGCCCGGCGGGCATTCCGATCTACCAGTTCAAGACGGTGATCGTGGCCGCGGGAATCTTGCTGTTCATCCAGGGAATCGCCCAGATATTCCGCTGCATCCATTGCATCCGCACCGGTCGCTGGCTCGAGGCGGAGGAGGATGTGAAGGAAACCGAAGACATGTTGATAAGAAAAGCCGACGAGGCCGAGACAGGCGGGCACATATGACGGATCCACAAGTAGCCCTGATGATGCTGGGGCTTTTCATCTTCATGGTTTTCCTTGGATTCCCGATTGCCTTCACCTTGATGGCGATGGGCATCGGCTTTGGCTACTACGCCTATTTCGACGCGGGGCGCATGTGGCGATCATTCAACCGGCTGGACGAGACAGCCGGCTGGTGGGACAGCACAAGTCTTTGGTTCGAAGGGATTTTTCAACAACCGCATCTTCGACCTGCTGGTCAACCAGACTTACACGGTGATGTCGAACGAGGTGCTGACGGCAGTGCCGCTGTTCCTTTTCATGGGCTACATCGTCGAGCGGGCCAACATTGTCGACCGGCTGTTCACGACGCTCAACATTGCGTCGAGGAACATACCCGGTTCCATGGGCGTTGCGGCGCTCGTCACCTGCGCCCTCTTTGCAACGGCGACCGGCATTGTCGGAGCCGTGGTGACGCTGATGGGCCTGCTGGCGCTGCCGGCGATGCTGAAGGCGCGATACGACAATTCGTTTGCATCCGGCATCATCTGTGCGGGCGGTACGCTGGGCATCCTCATTCCGCCATCGATCATGCTGATCGTCTATGCCGCCGCATCCGGGGTCTCCATCGTGCGACTTTACGCGGGCGCGCTGCTTCCGGGCTTCACGCTGGTCGGCTTGTACCTTGTCTACGTTATCGGCCGCTCTATCCTGCAGCCGAGCGTGGCGCCCAAGCCGACCAAGGAAGAAGTACCCGACATGCCGGGCATGAAGGTCGCATTTCTGGTGCTGACCTCGTTTTTTCCGTTGGCGTTTCTGATCCTCGCGGTGCTGGGTTCAATCCTGTTCGGCCTCGCGACGCCGACCGAAGCGGCGGCAATTGGCGCTCTTGGAGGTATCGTCCTTGCCTTCGCGTACCGGGCAATGACGTTCCAGCGCATGCGCGAAAGCGTTTACCTGACGCTGCGCACGACGGCGATGGTATGCTGGCTGTTCGTCGGCTCCTACACCTTCTCTTCGGTCTTTTCCTACCTGGGCGGCGAGCAGCTCATTTCCGAATTCGTCATCGGCCTGAACCTGACGCCGCTGCAATTCCTGATCCTCGCGCAGCTCATCATCTTCCTGCTGGGCTGGCCGCTGGAATGGTCGGAGATCATCATCATCTTCGTGCCGATCTTCCTGCCTTTGCTGGCGATCTTCGACATCGATCCGCTGTTCTTCGGCATCCTGGTCGCGCTCAACCTGCAGACCTCGTTCCTGACGCCGCCCATGGCAATGTCCGCCTACTACCTCAAGGGCGTAGCGCCGCCGGGTGTGGAACTCACGGACATCTTCAAGGGCGTGGCGCCGTTCCTCGCCATGGTATTCGTCAGCATGGTGCTGATGTATGCCTTCCCGCAGATCGTCTACTACCTGCCGGAATTGTTCTATGGGAAGTGACGCAGGGATCCTTTCCCTGGGGGCGATGGAGTTGCGCGACAGGCTGAAATCAGGTGCCTTGCGTGCAACCGAGCTGATGCAGGCCTGCCTCAAGCGGATCGCGGAAACCGATCCGCAGGTGCAAGCCTTCGAGTGGCTCGACCCGGTCTTCGCGCTGAAGCAGGCGGAGACCGCGGACGCGCACCGGGCAGCCGGCAGACCGCTCGGCGCGCTTCACGGCCTTCCGGTTGCCGTCAAGGACATCATCGACACGGCCGGAATTCCAACGTGCAACGGCACGCCAATCGATGCTGGCCGCGTACCGACAAGCGACGCTCATGTCGTGCGGAAGCTGAAGTCCGCGGGCGCGATCATCATCGGCAAGACGGTAACCACCGAGCTTGCCTTCCTGCATCCGGGCAAGACCCGCAATCCGGTCAACACGTCGCACACGCCCGGCGGATCATCCTCGGGTTCGGCAGCGGCGGTGGCCGCCGGCATGGTGCCGCTGGCCATCGGAACGCAGACCGGCGGATCGGTCATCCGGCCTGCCGCCTTTTGCGGCGTCACCGCTTTCCTGCCCTCCGCCGGTACGATCGGACGCACCGGCATCACGCCGCAATCGCCGTCGCTCGACAGGGTAGGGGTGTTCGCCCGCAGCCCGGCGGACGCTGCCCTGATCGCGGCCGAACTTTTCGGCCACGACCCATCGGACAAGGCGACTTCGCCGGCCCCCCATCCGCAACTGCTGGACACGGCGCTTTCAAAGCCGCCGGTCCCGCCGCAATTCGCATTTGTGCGCACGCCCTATTGGGATCTGGCAACGCCACAATGCCGCCAGGCTATGGAAGAACTGGCGGCCGCTCTGGGTGAACAATGCTTTGAAGCCTCGCTGCCGGAGCCTTTCGCACAAGCCCGCTCTATCCGCGAGCGGATCAACTATGCCGAGATGGCCAAGTGCTATCACCGCTATTGGCGCGATGTCATGCCGGCCTGCTGTCCGAAGAGTTGCGCGCGGCTCTGGAAGAAGGCAGGCAAGTCACCGCACATGACTATATTGCGGCACTCGATTGGCCCGATTATCTCTATTCAGGCCTTTCCGAGATTTTCCAGCGTTGCGATGCGATCATCACGCCGGCAGCGCCGGGGGCTGCGCCGCGCGGGTTGGAAAGCACGGGGAGTTCCGTGTTCAATGCCATCTGGACCTTGTGTGGAACACCGGTTGTGACGCTGCCGGTTTTCGAGGATGATGAGGGAATGCCAATGGGCGTCCAGATCATCGGGCCGCGAGGCGGCGACGGGCGCCTGCTGCGGACGGCACGCTGGCTGATGGACAAACTGGACGGCGAAAGTGGTGATTGAGGAGATGTCGATGGGGAACCGGTTCTTGATAGTTATCGCGTTCGCGATGCTTTGTGCCTTCCTCGGCATCCTGATCTACAAGCTCCCGCGGCCCGACCTCATCTCGCTCGTGGCGCTCACACTCGTTCTGGCTTTCTACGACCTGTTCCTGTTCAAGAAAAAGAACAGCTAGGCGTTTTCACGCCGTGATGTCCGCGAGGCGCCTTGCGAAGTCCGGCGTCGCCATCAGCGCCTTGCAACTTTTAAAGCGGCCGTCGGCCCAGGCGCGGAAATCGTCGGCCGGATTTCCGTTTGCAAGCTGGATCAGTCCCCACAGCGTCCACAACAAATTGCACATCGCCTTGTATATGACCATACGGCCATGGTCGCGCGCGCCCGGCGGTCCGGAGAAATAGGCATGCAGCAACTCCATGTCCTGCGCCTCGTCGAAACCGCCTTCCACCGAAAGGTCTCCCAAATCCCACATGGGATCGTTCATCCCGGAATATTCCCAGTCGACGATCCACATGCGCTCGCCGGTATCGAGGAAATTCTCGCATAGCGGGTCACAGTGGCACGGCACGATTGGGTAAGGGCGGGCCGCCAGCGCGGCGCGTACCGTTTCGGCCTCGCGCAGCACGTCGTGATAGCCATCTGGCAGGGCGACATCCTTTGTGGACAGGACCTTCAGATAGTCGTCGATCATTGCGAAAAGCTCGAAGCGGAACGGGAATTGCGCACCTGAATCGTGGAGCTTGCGGAAAGCATTCCCCGCGCGGGCGGGCGAACCCGGCCGCTCCTTGAATAGTTTCGGTGTCATCGTCACAGCGCCATCGATGAAATTCGACAGCATGACGCCGGTTTCGGGATCGAAATGGATAACTTGCGGGCTCACTCCCGCCTTCGCCGCCTCGCGTGCGGCCACGGCTTCGTTGGCGCGGTTGATGTATTCGCCTGTACCCTTGCCGGGTATGCGCAAGCAGAATTCTCCGGCGCGGTAGACCTTGTTCGTCAATCCACCAAGACGCGCCAGCGGCCCTTTATAACCTGCCGATTGCCGGAATGGCGGCCAACGCCTTGCGCGCGATTTCCTCGTCGTCCATTTCCCGATTCCTCTTTCGGTTTGCCTGCGGAAAGATTTCACAATTGCGGCAACTTGGCTATTGTTGCCGCACGTTTGCTGGAGAATTCAGGGCATGTCAGGACAGAGGCACGAAGGTCATCTTGGTGCGGCCTACAATGCCGGCGGTACGGCAGAAGTTGCCGAACTCTACGACCGTTGGGCGCAAACCTATGAAGACGAGATGGCACGTGCGGGATACCGGCATCCTGGCATTTGCCTTGCCCTCGTAGCTCGGCATCTGCCGCGCGGCTCCGCCCCCTTGCTCGATGCAGGCGCGGGAACCGGTCTTGTCGGCCAATGGCTCGGCATCATCGGCTATCCGCATGTGGAAGCGCTGGACATTTCCGATGGAATGCTGGCCGTTGCGGAGCGCAAGGGTGCGTACAAGGCGCTGCATCGACTGGCCCTCGGCGATGAACTGCCATTCGTCAATGGCTATTTCGCTGGCGTGGTTTCGGCGGGCGTCTTCACAACGGGCCATGTCGGCGCCGAAGGGCTTGATGAACTGGTGCGGATCACGCGGCCGGGCGGCGCGATCGTACTCACGGTCAAGACGACGCTTTGGGAGGGTGGGTTCCGCACCCATGTAGAAAATCTGGCCAAGCATTGTTTGATTACGCTGGCGGAGCAGACCGAGCCCTATGTTTCCATGCCCGGCGAGGCCGGCACGGTACCAAGTCTTGCAATCGTGTTGCGGCGTTTGTGAACTGCGTCAGGCAGCGGATTTTTTCACCCTTCGGGTCATAGACTGGCTCCAGCGCGATCTGCGCCGGGAAGGCCTTGTTGGCAACGACAAGCTCGTATGTGCCTTCGCGCAGATATTGCTCGTCGACACCGTCAGGATTGCGCACATAGCCGTACCCGATGCTCTTGCCCGCCGTGTAGCCATAGCCGCCACTGGTGAGGTATCCCGCCTGCTTTCCGTTGCGCAGGATCGTCTCGCGGCCGACCAGCACCACGTCGGGATCGTCGAGCGTGAATCCGGCGAAACGTTTCGTCAGCGGCTTTCCGGCAAGCGCCTCCAACGCTCCGCGGCCCATGAAGGGCGTGTTTTGGCGCAGCTTTACCGCCCAGACCAAGCCCGGCCTCGAACGGCGTGTCGTTGGGAGTAATGTCCGAGCCCCAGGCACGATATCCTTTTTCGAGCCGAAGCGATTCCAGCGCGCGGTAGCCGACCGGGCGGATCGCATGGTCGCGTCCGGCCTCCATCAGGGCATCGAACACCACGCCGGTCGCAGCGATCGGAACGTAGAGTTCCCACCCGAGTTCGCCGACATAGGTCACCCTGCAACGCGCGGACGTGTTGCCCGGCGATTTCGATCCGCCGCACATGACCGAACGGGAATGCCGCTGTTCGACACATCCGCCTTCGTTACCGCTGGCCAGCGTGTCGCGCGAGCGCGGTCCCATCAGCGAAAGCGTGCCGTATTCCTCGGTCACGTCCTGGATATCAACGCCGCCGCCGACGGGCAGATGGTCCCTGATCCAGGCAAGGTCGTGCGTGCGAAAACCGGTTCCGGTGGTGATGTGGAAGCGGTCTTCGCCAACGCGCGCGACCGTAAGGTCGGCCTCGATGCCGCCGCGCGAATTGAGCAATTGCGTATAGGTCAGCCGGCCCGCCGGCTTGTTGACCGAATTGGCGCAGATCCATTCCAACGCCTCCAAGGCCCCCGGACCAGTCACCTCGTATTTTGCAAATGAAGACTGGTCGAAGATGCCGACTTTCTCTCGCACGTGGCGGTGTTCTTCGCCAACGGGCGCGAACCAGTTCTGGCGTTGCATCGAATAGATGTCGCGCGGCTCAATGCCTTGTGGCGCGAACCAGTTCGGTCGCTCCCAGCCGAGCTTGGAGCCGAAGACCGCGCGATGCGACTTCAGCCGGTCGTAAAGCGGGGAAACGATGCGGGGCCGGCCGCTCTCATATTCCTCGTGCGGGAAGGCCACCGTGTAGTGCTTGCCATAGGCTTCCAGCGTGCGATCCAGCACCCATTGCCGGTCGCGGTGCAGGTCCGAGAAGCGGCGGATATCGACGACCCAAAGGTCGAGCGGCGCTTCGCCCGATACCGTCCATTGCGCCAGCACCCAGCCCGCGCCGCCGCCCGAGGCGATGCCGAAAGCGTTGAAGCCTGCGCCGACGAACATGTTGGAGCATTCCGGCGCGACGCCGAGGATGAAGTTGCCGTCCGGCGTAAAGCTTTCCGGGCCGTTGATCATCTGCTTGACGCCGGCATCGGCGAGCGCGGGAATGCGCGCGATCGCCTGCGTCATGTGCTGCTCGAAATGGTCGAAATCGTCGTCGAACAGGCGGAATTCCCAATCGCCCGGCACGTCGCCCGTGGTCCATGGTTGCGGGTTCGGCTCATATCCGCCGAAGACGAGGCCGCCGACTTCCTCCTTGAAATAGGTGCGCCGGTCCGGATCGCGCAATGTCGGGGCATCGGTGCTCAGGCCTTCGATCTTTTCCGTGATGACGTATTGGTGCTTCACGGGCTGCAGCGGCACGTTGATGCCGGCCATCGCACCGATCTGCCGCGCCCATTGCCCGCCGCAATTGACGACCTTCTCGCAGGCGATCGCGCCCTGGTCGGTCAGCACCTTCACGATGCGCCTGCCGTCCATCTCGAAACCGGTGACGCGCACGCCTTCCATCAAGCGCGCACCATGCATGCGCGCACCCTTGGCGAGCGATTGGGTGATGTCGGAGGGGCTTGCCTGTCCATCGGTCGGCAGCCAGCTTGCGCCGACAAGATCGCCGACGTCCATCAGCGGCCACATCGCCTTCACCTCGGCGGGTGAGAGCAGTTCCATCTCCATGCCGAAGCTGCGCGCGGTCGTCGCCAGACGCTGGAATTCCGTCCAGCGGTCCTGGTTTGTGGCAAGGCGCAGGCAGCCGGTCATCTTCCAGCCGGTTTCGAGCCCGGTCTCGGCATCGAGCCGCTTGTAGAGATCGACCGAATATTGAAGCACCTTGGTGATGGAGGCAGACGAGCGCAATTGCCCTACCAGCCCCGCCGCATGCCAGGTGGATCCGGAGGTGAGGCGACCCTGTTCGATCAGCAGCACGTCCGCCTTGTGATCGCGCGCCAGGTGATAGGCCGTGGAACAGCCAATGATGCCGCCGCCAATGACGATGATCTCGGCGTGCGATGGCAGTGTCATCGGATATTCCTGTCCCTTGTTTTCAATGCCCTGCCTCGGCCAATCCGAGTTTTTGCCTTGCGTGTACTGCACCGGCCGATATCAGCCTGTCGGCGATGATGGCGATGAAGGCGACGGCAAAACCGGCGACGAGGCCGCGCCCGACATCGGCCTTGGTCAGCGCGATGTAGACTTCCTGCCCGAGATCGCGCGTGCCGACCAGTGCCGTTATCACCAGCATCGACAGCGCGAACATGATCGTCTGGTTGAGACCGAGCAGGATTTCCGGAAGTGCCAGCTTCAGCTTGATGCGCGTCAGCAATTGCCAGCGTGTGCAGCCCATGGCCGCACCAGCCTCGATCAGCCGCGGATCGACCTTCTGTATGCCGAGCGCCGTGTAGCGGATCGCCGGAACGATGGCATAGGCCACGATGGCGATCATCGCGGTGAAGTCGCCGACGCGAAACAGCATGACTGCCGGCATCAGATAGACGAAGGCGGGAAGCGTCTGCAGCGTGTCGATTGCGGCCTGCACCCAGCGCCAGAGGCTTTCGCGCTCCGCCGAGACGATGCCGATTGGAATCCCGATCAGGCTCGCGAAGATCACCGATATTCCGCAGAGGTAGACAGTGATCAACGCCTTTTCCCATTGGCCGGTGGCGGCAATCAGGGTGACAAGCACGAAGACGAGCGCCGCCAGCCTGCCGCCGCCCAGGCGCCAACCGGCAAAGCCGAGCAGCAGCGCCACCCCCAGCCACGGCAGGCCGGCCAGCAAACGCTTGAACGGGATCAGCACGTTCAGCAGCACGGCATTCTTGAAGGCTTCGAGCGTGTCGAAGAAATTGACGTTGATCCAGCGCATCACGTCCGACCAGAAAGTGCCGGTCGAGATCTGAAGCGCCTCCGGGTATTTTTGCAGCGCCGGAAAGGCGAGCCCCGCAACGCCGGTGACGAGCACCAGCGCCAGCGCGGCAAGCAGGTACTGGTTGCGCTGGTGCGAACGCACGGCCGGCGAAATGTTGGCCGGCGCACGCCGCGCGAATGCCTGGCTCAGCCGGTCGAGCGCAATGGCCAGCGCCACGATGGCAAGTCCCGCTTCCAGCCCGGCGCCGAAATCGAGCCGGCGCAGCGCTGCGAGCACGTCGAAGCCCAGGCCGCCGGCGCCGATCATCGAAGCGATGATGACCATGTTGAGCGACAGCATGATCACCTGGTTCACGCCGACCATCAGGCTCTCCCGGGCCGAGGGCACCATCACGCGCCAGGTCATCTGCCGCCTTGTGCAGCCGGTCATGCGGCCAAGTTCCTGCACTTCGGACGGCACGGAGCGCAGCGCCAGCACGGTCACGCGCGTCATCGGCGGCATGGCGTAGATCAGCGTCGCGACGATTGCCGACGCCGGGCCGAAGCCGAACAGGATCAGCACCGGCACCAGATAGGCAAAGACCGGAATTGTCTGCATCACGTCGAGCACCGGGGTCAGCGCCCGTTCGAAGCTGCGGCCAGCGCCATGCCGCTATTCCCAGCATCAGGCCGCCGGCGACGCCCAGCGGAACCGCTACGAGCACGGAGGCGAGCGTCACCATGGCGCTGTCCCACTGGCCGAAGACCGCCAGGAAGCCGAAGCAGATGGCGGCGAGCAGAGGCGAGGCGCAGGCCGCCGGCATAGTGGCCGATCATGGCGATGATGGCGATGGTCGCGATCCACGAAACCGGCGGCAGGATCTGCACGGCTTGCGATCCCTGGCCCGAAAGAAATCCGGTCGAAATCAGGCTCAGCACGAAACTGTAGGGGATTTCGATCAGGGCTGCGAAGAACCGCGTCAGGTCGGTGAAGGTGAACAGGCCGAAATGCGCATCGTTCAGCAGCCATTTCATCGCGGCGCTGATAGAGGCTTGCGCCGGCAGCATCGCCCATTTCGGGTATTCGAATGCCCATGGCGCGGCCGCGCGGCCAAATATCCAGAAGCCGAAGAAGGCCGCCGCCACGACGAGCCATGCCGTCCGGCCGCCCGTCAGATCGGCTGCCGGCGGAACATCGAATCCCGCGGTGCGGCCTTGCCGGCCGGGGAGGGCGCCAGCGCGCTCATCCGCGCAACATCATGGCGACAACGTCGTCGCGCAACAGGATGCCGGCGCTTGCCCCTTCTCCGTATCGGTGACATTCAGCCTGTCCACGCCATTGACGAAAAGCGGTGCGATCTCCGCAATCGTTGCGCTGGCGGGTACCTTTCGCGTCGGCGGCTTTCCGCTAGCCGGCACCATGAGCGACCCGGCCTTGACCACCTTGGCCTTGGCGACGCTGCGGGTGAATTCTGCGACGTAGTCGGTCGCCGGATTGAGCACGATGTCCTCCGGCGTTCCGGCCTGCACGATCTCGCCGTCCTTCATGATGGCGATGCGGTCGGCGAGCCGGATCGCCTCGTCGAAATCATGCGTGATGAAGACGATGGTCTTGTGCAGCACGGATTGCAGGCGAAGGAATTCGTCCTGCATTTCGCGCCGTATCAGCGGATCGAGCGCCGAGAAACGGCTCGTCCAGGAACCACAGTTCCGGCTCGACCGCGAGCGAGCGCGCAATGCCGACCCGCTGCTGCTGGCCACCCGAGAGCTGGCGCGGGAAAGGCGTCCTCGCGTCCCGCAAGCCCGACAAGTTCGATCATCGCGCGGGCGCGCTCCGCGCTCTTGGCTCTGGCGACGCCCTGCACATCGAGCGGGAAGGCGACGTTTTCCAGCACGGTCAAATGCGGCAGAGAGCGCGAAGTGCTGGAACACCATGCCCATGGAATGGCGGCGGATCTCGATCATCCGCGCTTCGCTTGCCGTCAGCAGGTTTTCGCCGTTGAAGAGAATTTCGCCGCTGGTCGGCTCCACCAGGCGCGAAAGGCAGCGCACCAGCGTCGACTTGCCCGAACCGGACAAGCCCATGATGACGAAGATCTCGCCGGTGCGGACCGAAAGGTTCACGTTCCTGACGGCGCCTACCAGTCCTGCCGCCGCGAGATCGTCATTGGTGGGGTGTTGCGGCGCACCGGAAAGCCACTGCTGCGCGCCATCGCCGAACAGTTTCCAGACATTGTGGCAGACGAGCTTGGGCTGGGCGGTCATGCAGGCACCTGGCTGTGGTCATGCCCGCCCGGCCATTGCGACCGGGCGGGAACTACCGTCAAGCCGTCACTTCTTGATCCATTCGGACCAGCGGGCCTCGTTCGCGGCCATCCACTCGGCCACCACTTCCTCGACCTTCTTGCCCTCGAGATCGACCTTGGTGATCATCGCGCCCATCTCGTCATTGTCGATGGTGAACGCCTTCGCAGCTGCATAGGCGCCGGCCCACTTGTCCTTCATGCCGGACCAGGCGACCTTCCAGATATCGCCGAAGGGCTTGCCGCAGTCATATTGCGCATCCGGATTGCTGCCCCATGCCGGATCGGAATAGCACTCCTTCGTGTATTCGCGGGAATTCGACCCATTCGCCCTTGTATTTCGCAGGCGCCCAGTGCGGCGCGTAGATCCACAACAGGATCGGCGCCTCGCGCTGATAGGCGCTTTCAAGTTCGGCGAAGAGCGCGGCATCGGTGCCTGCATGTATGACCTCGAAGGGCAGGCCCAGCGCCTCGACGCGTTCGTCGTCAAATCCGCCCCACGTGACCGGTCCGCCGAGATAGCGGCCCTTCGGCGCGGTTTCGGCGGTCGAGAATGCTTCCGCGCAAGCCGGATCCTTCAGCGCTTCCCAATTGGGCAGGCCGGGGCATTTTTCCTTCATGTACAGCGGGTACCACCACTCTTCCTTGGCCTTCATGCCGGTCGGGCCGATGTTTTCCGTCTTGCCGGTCGCGGTGGAGGCATCCATCGCGTCGCGGCCGGTGGTCTCCCACATCTCCATCGCCAGGGTCAGGTCGCCTGATTCCAGACCGGCGAACTGCGCCAGATAGTCTGCCTGCACATATTCGACATTGTAGCCGGCCTTCTTGAGGACCTCGCCCATGATGTTGGTGGTGATCAGCTGGCCCGTCCAGTCATGCAGGGTCAGCTTGATGGGATCTGTCGACTCCTGTGCACTGGAGGCGGTCATGGTCGCGAACTGGAATGCGCCGGCACAGCGCCAATGCGGCGCAGCCCTTTATCAATGAAGATTTCTGCATGGTTCATCCTCCTGGGCATCCATTGCCGGGTCGGCGGGAACGGCAGGAACCCGCATGGGCGGGTACGCGGCAGCCTCTGCTGGTCCGGGTGCTTGTCTAGCGCGCCAATCTCATTGGAGAGATCAGGGCTTGTCAATGGAGGGTGGGCTATTGGTTGGCAGCCAAGCCCTTCAGGAATAGCCACGCCTGTGTGGAGAGTTGAATCCGCCATGATTGTAGTTGGACCCGTTTTGGTTCGCAACTGACGGGACGATTGAAATGGCTGCTTGGATGCAGGCAATCGCAGGCGCAACCATGGGCTTCGTTCTGCTGTTGGTCCTTTTTCGGGCACTCGAATGGACACGTCCAAAGGTCGCACGCAAGCCACTTCTGCGCCGGGGGTTTTTGACCGATATTGGCTGGTTCGGCTTCACCGCCATTGTAACAAAGGCATTTTCGCGCTTCGGTGTTGCGGTCGTCATCCTGCCTGCGGCTTTGCTGATCTATGGCAAACTTGATCCTGAACTCATCCGCAACGGCTACGGCCCGCTATCGCGGCTGCCTTTATGGCTGCAGGCGGTCTGCATCCTCGTGATTTCCGATTATGCGGGATACTGGATGCACCGCAAGTTTCATGGCGCAAGACTCTGGAACTATCATGCCGTGCACCACTCCAGCGCCGATCTCGACTGGCTTTCCGCCGTTCGCGTGCACCCGGTCAACGACCTCTTGATGAAGGTCGCCAATGCCGTGCCGCTGGTGCTGCTCGGCTTCGCACCTCTGGCCGTGGCGTCCATCCTGCCATTCCTCACGCTTATGGCGATCATGGTGCACGCCAATCTGGACTGGGATTGGGGACCTTTCCGCAGAATTTTGGCCTCTCCACGATTTCACCGTTGGCACCACACGGATGAACTCGAGGCGCGAGACAAGAACTTCGCCGGACTGTTTCCGGTATGGGACATCATCCACGGCACCTGGTACATGCCGCGCGACAAACTGCCTTCGGTGTTCGGAACACAGACGCCCGTGCCCAAATCTTTCGCCGGGCAATTGGCGTTTCCGTTCCGGGTTGGAAAGCCTCGGGCATTCCGCCGGTGGCCGCTTTCATTTCAACAAACCCGCGAATCGAAAACGCCAGGCAAAAAGAAATGGTGAGCGCTGTGGGGGTCGAACCCACGACCTACTGATTAAAAGTTTGAGAATTGTACCTTCTGACAGGAATATCCGAATTCCCTAACGTTCCGATATGCCTGTTAATTCAGTGACTAATACCTCCGGACATTCCACAGCGTTCTTGAAGATACCCCCGTCCGTGCTTACTATGTGATTGCTGGCAACAAGTCCAGTAAGCACGGAACGAGCCCATGGCCAAGATCACGAAGCGAACCGTCGATGCAGCGAAGCCCGGCAACAAGGATGCCTACCTCTGGGACGATGAACTCACCGGCTTCGCGCTGAAGGTCACACCCGCCGGGCGGAAGGTCTATCTGGTCCAGTACCGGATCGGCGGACGGGCTGGACGCACGCGCCGACTGACCATTGGGGCGCATGGGGCAATCACAGCGGATCAGGCCCGTTCGGAAGCGCAGGCCGCCCTGAGGCAGGTTGCGCGCGGAGAGGACCCTGCAGCAGCGAAGGATAAGCGCAAGGGCTCGCAGAGCGTCAGTGCGTTGCTGGAGCAGTTCTTGGCCGAGCACGCTGAGGCACGGCTTAAGCCGCGCTCTGCTACCGAGTATCGGAGGCTGGTTACGAAGCTGGTTCCGGCAAGCATGTTGCGCAAGCCGGTCATTGAGGCAGATCGCACTGATCTGGCTCGGCTGCATCACTCGCTTCGTGAGACGCCATATCAGGCGAACCGGCTTCTGGCGGTACTATCGAAGTTCTTCAACTGGTGCGAACGGAACGGGTTCAGACCGGACTACAGCAACCCTGCGCGCCACGTCCAGAAGTACAAGGAGGACAAGCGCAAGCGATATCTCTCCGAGAAGGAACTGGCGGACCTTGGTACGGCGCTGCATCACGCGGAGCAACAAGGCGAGGAAGATGTCTACGTGATTGCTGCCATTCGCCTGCTTGTGCTGACGGGAGCACGTTTGAACGAGATACTCACCCTGCGCTGGGATCACGTCGACCTCGAAGGTCAGTGCCTTCGGCTCGAAGACAGCAAGACGGGAGCCAAGGTAGTTTACCTGAACCCGGCTGCTTTGGAGGTGCTGGCTGCCCTTCCGCGCATCGAGGGCAATCCGCACGTGATCTGCGGTCGCAAGGAAGGCTCGCATCTGGTCAATCTGCAGAAGCCTTGGCAGCGCATCCGTGAAGCAGCGGGCCTGTCCGACGTCCACCTTCACGACAATCGCCATTCGTTCGCGTCATTCGCTGTTGCCAGTGGGATGTCGCTGCCGCTCATCGGTGCACTGCTCGGCCATTCCCAGCCACAGACTACCGCTCGCTACGCTCACCTTGCTGACGATCCACTAAAGGCCGCTGTGAAGGTGGTCGGAAGTAAACTGGGCGCGGTTTCAAGGCGCTCGGCGTCCTGATAGTATCCGTGTACACGGAATTACAATATGTCATTATTTATTCTACGATCAGACTTAAGTTTTCGATTTTTAAAATAGTTGGGTAGGAAATTATCGGGGTTTTCCCAAGGTTTATTATTTTTATTGTTTTCAATCGTACATCGGCTCTTCTATTATCCTGAGCAGGCATCGATGTGCCTGTATTGTCAATGAGGATTATTCCATGGAAACTCTCTTGAGCCCCGAGGAAGCGGCACGCTTCCTCAACCTCAGCCCCAGCACACTTGCCAAGATGAGGCTGTCAGGGAAGTCGCCCACGTATATCAAGATGGGCCGCAGGGTAGCCTACAGGCGTTCTGATCTGGAGGATTGGATTGCAGCGCACCGCTTCCGTTCTACGGCGGAGTGTGGCGATGATGTAGCCGCGTAACCAGAGCGCCTCGGTCGATTAATCGGACCAGTCTGGAAACTTCCGATTATCGCCGAGGCAAGCCGAACCCTCCCAAGCAATTGAAAGGCTACGACATGGTGTCGGTAGCATCGCTGAACTATGACTGCAACAATGGCCCCGCGCCATTGCCCGAACGCGAGATGACGGCATTGTTCGCTCGGGGCTTCCATCTGATGCCCTGCGGCGGTGATGATGGCAAGAAGCCGCTCCGGAAGGGGTGGAACACACCCACAAGGAAGCGGATGCCCTTCGATGTTGTCATGGAGGTCATGCGCCGCAATAATTCTTCCACGTATGGGGTCCGCCTCGACGGCCATGTTGTTGTGGATTGCGACACTTGGGACGACGAGACGGAGAAGCTGGTGGCGGAACGGTTCCCCGAGACGCCATACAAGGTGAGAACCAGTCGCGGAATGCACCTGTATTACAGGGCGGGTGACCCGGTGCCCCGCAACATTAAGCGGGCCGGCATTCAGATCGACTTCAAGGCCGGGCCTTCCCATTTCGTTGTCGGACCCGGGTCTGTGCGGCCTGACGGCAAGGCATATGTTCCGAACATTCCAGACTTAGCTCTTCTTCCTGAATTGCCGCGTTTCCGCGATGCCGATGGTCGCGGTTCCACGGCTGCGAAGACACGGACGGATGCCGAGCGCTCCGATCACGGGCCGAGCAATGACGAACCGCCCGCGGCCTCGTTCCGGGATGGAATGCGGATACCCCGCGGGAAACGCAATCCTTGGCTGACTAAGAAGGCAGCGGAATTGGCCGGCAGTGCAGCCAGTCTCGAGGACCTTTTCCAGCAGCTGAAGGTATTGGCCGGGGCTTGGTTCGTGACGCTCGATGATTTCCTCGATAGCGAAGTGCGCAGTATCGCTGACTGGGCTTGGCAGCTCCGCTTGGAGAACCGCCTCTGGAGGGGACGGCACTCTGAGTTCGGCGTGAGCCGCTTGGCAATGGATCGGCTCAATACCCTGAGATCGAGGGCAGCGAACGCAACTGTTCTCTACCTGTTGCTGCTCGCCGAGCACGGCCACAGGCCGGGCAAGGCCTTCCCAATTGCAGTGGCAGCGATGTGCAAGGCTGGGCTCCTCCCGTATGGTAAGAGCACGGCTCATAACGCCAAGCAGGCACTGATTGAGGTTGGCCTGATCAAGCCCGTTTACAGGGGCGGCTTCAAGAAGGCCGACATGTTTCAGTTGGTGGCCCCCCTGACGCTGATCGAGCCTGCCCCCTAACACAGAGAGGGGGGGAAGGAGAGGTTTATACTTAATTAGATCCAGCCGATTGGATACTGGGGTGCCGTTTGCTCGTTGTTCTGCTCCCCCCTTTGCCGCAAACAGGGTTGGTAGCGCTCTCCTATTTCGTTGAATGTTGGCGTATAGAGGCAGGCGGAAACGGGAGATCGATCTGATATGAATAGCATCTTGAAAGTCGCACTGGTGGCGGGAACCACATGGATCGCCAGCAGTGTCATTGCGTCGGCGCAGAACGTTCGCGCCGGAACGCTCACTTGTGAGGGCCAAGGGAACATCGGCCTCATCCTCGGCTCGAGCGAGCGGCTCCGCTGTACCTATCAGCCGGCAAGCGGTGGTCAGGCCATCGGCTTCACTGGCCGGTTAACCCGCCTTGGTATTGACCTCGGTATTCGCGGCAAGAGCGTCCTGATCTGGGGCGTGCTCGCCTCAACTAGCGAAATTCCCGGCGATGCGTTGATTGGCAACTTTGTCGGCGCAGCGGCGGATGCATCCCTTGGCCTCGGCGCAGGTGCGCAGGTGCTCGTGGGCGGCACGCGTAGATCAATCGTGCTGCAGCCTCTGAGCGTCAAGGCGTCAGTCGGGGTCAATGTCGCGGCGGGCGTTGCTGGACTGACGCTGTCGTCGAATTAGAGACTACCCTCAGCCGAGGGCAGCAGGCAGTGGTGTCTGCACCCGCCTCAGGGCGGTTCTGCAGCGCGATCAGCATCGTGGATGGGGCTCAAACCACTGCTCGCAGCTCCGCGCTCGCCAGCGGGCCGCCAGCGTATCCGTCTAGACGCATAACCGAGTGGCAACATTATCAAGCCGCCCACCTTGCGGACAACGCTTCTGCCTGTTGAAGCACGACCTGCACTGCCCCGTCCTTCAAATCGATGCTGACGTATGGTAGCTTCTACATAGATTGGAGACCGCCAGCATGCGCACGATCTACCTCTTGCTGATGCTTCTGTTTATGGCTGTTCCCGCCACGGCCCTCGCTGAGAAGCGCGTCGCGCTGGTGATTGGCAACTCGGCCTATCAGCACGTCCCGCAACTGGCCAACCCGAAGAACGATGCTGCCGACATGGCCGCCAAGCTCGAAGACCTTGGCTTCGAGGTGGTTCGGGGCGAGGACCTCGACTTGATGTCCATGCGTAATACCGCTCGCGAGTTTACAAAGAAGCTGGAAGGCGCGGACATCTCGCTGTTCTTCTATGCCGGCCACGGACTGCAGGTGAACGGCTCCAACTACATGGCGCCAATCGACGCCAAGCTTTCGTCGTACAACGACCTCGACTACGAAGCCTTGCCAATGGACCTCATCGTTACGGCGATGGAGCGCAACACCAAGGTCAATCTTGTCTTCCTCGACGCCTGCCGCGACAATCCGCTACAGCATCCATGAGCACGTCCTGCCGCATGATGCGGAGGCGCGCGAACTGCAAACCGGCAACAGCCGTCTGGAGTTCCTGCAGATGCGCGGTCTTAACTGCCGCGTCCTTCCCAAGCACAGGATCGAGGACGGCATCGAGGCTGTCAGGGCGAAGCTCCCGCGCATGTGGTTCGCTAAGGGCCGCACCGATGACGGCATCAAGGCTCTGCGCAACTACCGTGCCGACTACGACAGCAAGCGCAAGCGCTTCCTCACCACGCCGCGCCACGACTGGGCCTCGAACTTCGCCGACAGCATGCGCTACGCATGCGTATCGATAGATGCTACGCCTCAGGTCATCGATGATTATTCTGACTATGAAACGGATTGGGTACTGTAAGGCTTGCCCGATCCTATGGCTGCGAGGAGATAAGTAGATTTGCCATCACTCAGGTGCCCGGAGCCATTCTATCCGCCGCTGCTGGCGGCAAGATCTTATGGAACCCGCTCCCGAATGATCTGGGAAAGATTGCACAGCGTCACCCGATCGCGCGGGCGGCGCATGCGCCGGGCCGGTGAGCTGCTGAAGCAGTTCCAAAATGAACGAGCACGCACTGATCTGGTGGACGCCGGCGACTTTCAGACACACGCCAAAGCCGGAGCGGCGGCCGGTTTTTCGGAACGGCAATGTGGATAGGGTGCAAACCAACCCCCAAGTGCTTTCCAGATCGTGGGTTTCGTGCTTCGATCTTTGCTTCATGGGGGGAGAAACCATGCAGGCAGGATTAACCAGACGCGAGCGTTCCGTTGCCGCGGCATTCTGGATAGTCGCGTTCTTGTTCACTGCCGTTTTCTGGACCGCCGTAGGCGTGCTGATCATCCGGGCGTTGACCTGATTGGCAAGAGTGGCGCCAAAAAAAAGCCGGCACCGCGAATTGATGCCGACTCCCCCGGGGTTAGGATTGGGGATGCCCCCAAGGGTTCCTGCAACGCTTAGGAGCTTGCTCGCAGGAGTAGAGACTGGGGGCGGCTTGCCCTTGGGCTGAAGGGGTGCTGCCCTCGTTCCCCCGGCCGCGTCTCCCGACCGTTAGCTTGGCTGCACTGCGCACCAAGGCGGAGAACATAGCACTTCTTGAATGGAAACGGAAACGACTGGCGATTGGGACAATACACAACATAAAACGCGGATAGTTCCCCGCAGACCATTAGAGTCTTCGAATCATGATAACTCTTTGGCGTCTCGCTTTTCCCAAGCGGACTAACACAGGAGAACACTCATGGAAGAAGCACAGATCGGTTGGATTGCAGCCATCATCATTGGCGGCTTGGCCGGGTGGCTTGCTGAGCGGTTCATGAAGAGCAATCTTGGTTTGCTCATGAACATCGTATTGGGAGTGGTCGGTGCTGTTGTGGCCAATTACTTGTTTGGTCTAGTTGGCATCTCTCTTGGCGGTTGGATCGGTTATCTGATCGCTGGCGTGATCGGAGCCGCGATCCTGATCGCGATCGGTCGCATGGTGAAGCCGGCAATGCGTTAGTGAATTGGCCTATGCTGTGACGTGTCATTGATCTGCAATGTTATGCGTTCGATATTCATAAGCGTCGAAGGATTCTCTAATCCCGTCCTTCGAATCTGGCCCGCCGAGACTTCGCACTCGGCGGGCATTTTTTTGTTCAAGCATTTTGGATGGTTGAAGGCGGATCGGAATGGAACTGTGCGCTTCGGCGGGCTTATCTATGGCACCCGCTCCCGGATGATCTGGGAGAGGTTGCACAGCATTACCCGATCGCGCGGGCGGGCCGCTAAAGCCGCTTCGTAGGCGCCAATCGCCACATGCAGGCTGGAAGCGGCGGCGATGGTTTCCTCAAGCCGCGCGCGGTCACGGCTCCATATCTCGACACGGAATGGCAGGCTGGATGGAATGTTCATGTGGCGGCTCCAGTGAAGCCGCATGTCCCCGTATCGACAGTGCCATTGCCGACAACCGGCTACAAGCTGTGAAGTGACATGCAATTTCTTGCTTCCCGAGTGGTGCACTTCGTGCGCTGAATATGGGCTGACGGGGGGACGTGAATGCTACGACCCGATGCGACCGTGAAGGAAAGCCGCGTTGCGACGTGGTTCTGGCGCTTTGTGATGACGCTCCTGACTGCTTTCTGGGTCGCCGTCGGGACCGGCGTTTTGTGGGTGGTGATGTGAGCGAACAAGAGACAAGAAGCGGCACGTACCCGCCGGATACCGGCAGCGGGAACCGGAAGCTCGCTCCGGTCGGGTCGGGCGTCGCGGTGGTTCCTCCTCGTGCGGCGTCCGACCTGCATGAGCGGGGGTTGATACGCTCTTGCACGGGTAGGGCATAATTGCGGTTGGAGCTGGGGATTACTTGGAGCGAGCCTGCCGCATCGCGTCGTCAACCAGACAGTTAAGGCGAGAGCTGAAGGAACAACAGGTCTGGGGAACAAGCGTCCTGACCTCGTGCTGCGTTACGGCTATGCGCCGTTGATGCCGCGGTCGCTTCGGCGGCCTGCGAGAGCGTCATTAGCGTGGAATGAGCCGACAAATCTTCCAGACATGCTTACTATGTGATTACTGGGTTATTAAACGTCGGAAGGAAGCCCATCTAACTTATTGATATTATGGTGAGCGCTGTGGGGGTCGAACCCACGACCTACTGATTAAAAGTCAGTTGCTCTACCGGCTGAGCTAAGCGCTCCCGATGCCGTTGCGCCCGGATCACGGGCAGCGGGGCGGGAAGGCCGGGCGAATACCCGGCGCAAGTGCGGTCTGCATAAGGACGCGTTTGGAGTCAGTCAACCCAAAATGCGGCCTGCGGGGAAACGTCGGGGCATCGGCCATGGAATGACCAGCCGCCAGGCGCTGATCTGGCCAACATGTTGTCATCAAGCTATCCGCTTAAATGTGCCCGCTTAAATGTGATTGTCGCGTGAAGCTGTTTCGGGATAACTGCGCTCGAATGAATGCACTACATCACGCGGAAACAGGCGAATGAGGCAATGAGCGGCGACATAACCTACACGGCGGCGGTGCTCGCGGGCCTGGTTTCGTTCCTGTCCCCCTGCGTTCTGCCGCTGGTGCCGCCTTACCTTTGCTACATGGCAGGTGTTTCGCTCGACCGGTTGACGGGCGAAACCTCGTCCGGCGGAGCCGTTGCGGCGAGGGCTCAGGTCGTGTTTCCCGCGCTCGCCTTCGTGCTCGGTTTTTCGACCGTATTTATCGCGATGGGTTGGGGCGCGTCGTCGGTCGGCATGGTGTTGCGCCAGTACATGGACACACTGGCCATGGTGGCTGGTGCGGCAATCATCGTGATGGGGCTGCATTTCCTTGGCGTCTTCCGGATCGGGCTGCTGTACCGCGAGGCGCGTTTCAGCGGCGGCGGGGCGGGCGCGGGCGGTTCCTACGTCATGGGGCTGGCCTTTGCTTTCGGCTGGACTCCGTGCATCGGCCCGGTACTCGGCGTTATCCTGGCTCTGGCCGGATCGAAGGCGACGGCCGGCGAGGGCGCCGCGCTCTTGGCCGCTTATTCTGCGGGGCTGGGCATTCCGTTCCTTCTGGCGGCGCTGTTCGTCTCGCCCTTCATGGCGTTCCTGTCTCGGTTCCGCAGACACCTTGGCATGATGGAAAAGGTAATGGGCGGCCTGCTGGTGCTGACGGGAATCGCATTCCTGACAGGCGGCATGCAAAGCTTTTCGTTCTGGCTGCTGGAAACCTTCCCGGCCTTGGGTACGCTCGGCTAAGCTCGGGCGAATGCTGAGCTATTGGCGCGAAATAAGTTCGCCCTCGAAGGGGGCAGTGCTGCATTCAACGTCCACGGGAAGTGCGATCCGGGCGCAAACATCCTCGGCCTCTTCCTTCGTCACGAACGGGCCGACGATAAGCCTTGCCTCCAAACCTTGCGGCGTGTCCCTGAGCGTTGCCCTGGGCTCCAGCGTATCGAAGGGAATTTCCTGGTTCGAGCGGGAGATCTCGCCGAAACGGCGCGATAGTTCCGTGAACGAAAGCGCCGCGCCAAGGTCGATCGAATAACCATTGGCGAATTGTGGATTACTTTGCGCCGCCGCTTCGGGCGCTGGCGCAGGTTGCGCCGGCGCGGGTGGCTCGGACTTCTTGACCAATACAGTAGTACCCGCCGGTTCTTTGGGTAGCACGGCAACCGCCTCGCTTTTTGCAACCGGCGGCGCTTTGTGGGCAGGCGGTGGCGCTACGGTCGCGGTCTGCGCCTTGATGGTGCTATCCAGACGTGGCGCGACCAGCATGGTCGCGATTGCCGCTGCACTTGCAAAAAGCAGAATTATCGCGCCGGCGCCCAGCCATACCCTGCGCCGCCGGGCTTCGCCGAGGTCGCGCAAGTAAAGCTGCGTCAGCGCATCTTCCTCGTCGAGGTGATCGTCCCTGATATCCATGCTATGCGAATCTGACATTGTTGCCCCGTCCGGCTGCATTGGCGGAAACCGGACCGGGCGAAGCGATAATCCTGGAAGGCTTAAATGGCAAGAACATGTCTGAATGTCATACTTGCGGCAGGCGAGGGTACAAGAATGCGCTCCGCGCTTCCAAAGGTGCTCCATGCCGTGGCAGGCCTGCCGTTGGTATGCCACGCGGTGCGCACCGCCGAGGCGGCGGGCGGCGAGGCGCATGCCGTGGTGATCGGGCGCGAGGCAGGCAAGGTCGAGGCGGCCGTGCGTGCAGTGACAGGCAATGTCAGCTTCCACGAACAGACGCAGCGCCTTGGCACCGGCCATGCGGTGCTTGCAGCGCGCGACGCCATCGAAACGGGTTATGACGATCTCATCGTTCTCTTCGCCGACACGCCCTTGACGCGTCCTTCGACGCTCAGGCGGATGCGCGAGCTCCTGGCCGACGGCGCGGATGTCGCCGTTCTCGGCTTCCGCACGCCCGATCCATCCGGCTACGGCAGGCTCGTGATGGAAGGCGGCGAACTCGTCGCAATCCGCGAGGAAAAGGATGCAAGCGTGGCGGAACGTGCCATTGATTTCTGTAATGGCGGAATCATGGCGATCAACGGCGCAATTGCCCTCGATCTGCTTGGCGCCATCGGCAATTCCAACGCCAAGGGCGAATATTATCTAACCGACATCGTCGAGATTGCCCGGAGCCGCGGATTGAAAGTGGTGGCGCATGAAGCGCCGGAGGAGGAGATCCTGGGCGTAAACACGCGGGTGGAACTTGCCCGCGTAGAGGCAATCTGGCAGGCGCGCCGGCGTACCGAACTGATGCTCTCTGGCGTGACCATGCTGGCGCCGGAAAGCGTTCACCTGAGCCATGACACGGCAATAGGGGCGGATACGGTTCTGGAGCCTAATGTTTTCTTCGGACCCGGCGTCACGATCGGATCTGGCGTGACCATCCACGCATTCACGCATCTTGCCGACACCACGATTGCCGACAAGTGCCATGTGGGGCCGTTCGCACGCATGCGCGGCAATGCGCAAGTCGGGGAGGGCGCGCATATCGGCAATTTCGTCGAGTTCAAGAATGTCGAGTTCGGCAAGGGCGCCAAGGCCAGCCACCTGACCTATCTGGGCGACGCTTCGGTCGGGGAGAAGGCCAATATCGGCGCCGGTACGATCACTTGCAACTATGACGGGGTGAACAAGCACCGCACGCAGATCGGGGCCAGCGCGTTCATCGGCTCCAACTCGGCGCTGGTCGCGCCTGTTACGGTAGGCGAGGGTGCCTATGTCGCATCGGGAAGCGTGATCGTCGAGGACGTGCCGGCCGAGGCGATGGCGGTAGCCCGCGGGCGGCAGGCCAACAAGCCCGGCCATGCCAGGACGATCCGGGAACGGGCGGTGGCGGCAAAGGCGGCCAAAACGCGTTAACCATCTTTGCGAAGCGCGTCGTAACCAGGGTGTGATACGCAGTCGCGTTACGTCGTGAAACACAGATTGAGTTTCTCATTGCGGTAGCCGAGCGATATGCGTGGCTTTGGCGGATCCGAATCGAGACAAGAACGAGGCTGAGAAATGTGCGGGATCGTTGGGATTGTCGGCGACCAACCGGTGGCGCCGATGCTGGTCGATGCGCTGAAGCGTCTCGAATACCGGGGCTATGATTCGGCGGGTATCGCCACGGTTGAAGGAGCGGCGCTCGACCGCCGCCGCGCCGAAGGCAAGCTCGTCAATCTTGAAGCCCGTCTGCGTAGCGAGCCTCTGGCCGGCACCATCGGTATCGGCCATACCCGCTGGGCGACGCATGGCGTACCGAACGAGACCAATGCGCATCCGCATTTTTCCGGCAATGTTGCCGTGGTCCACAACGGGATCATCGAAAATTTTCGCGAACTGCGCCAGAAGCTGACGGCCGACGGCTACAGCTTTGTATCGCAAACCGACACGGAAGTTGTCGCGCATCTCGTCTCGCAGGGCCTGAAACTGGGCCTCGATCCAAAGGAAGCCGCGCGCCGGGCAATCTCGATGCTTCAAGGCGCCTTCGCGCTTGCAATCCTGTTCGGCGGTGAAGACAATCTTCTAATCGGCGCGCGAAACGGGCCACCGCTCGCTGTCGGTCATGGAACCGGCGAGATGTTCCTGGGTTCTGATGCCATAGCGCTCGCGCCCTTCACCAATGCCATCACCTATCTGGAAGATGGCGACTGGTGCGTGATTACCCGTGAAGGCGCCGAGATTTTCGATGTCGCTGGCAATCCGGTCACACGCCAGATGCAAAAATCAATCGGCTCCAGCCTGCTGGTGGACAAGGGCAACCACCGGCATTTCATGCTCAAGGAAATCTATGAGCAGCCGGAGGTGATTTCCCACACGCTGTCGAATTATATCGATTTCGCCGCGCAGAAGGTAACTGCGGCGCAGGGGCTTCCTTTCAATTTCGCCGATCTCGAGCGCGTGACGATTTCGGCCTGCGGCACGGCCTATCTGGCAGGGCTCGTTTCCAAATACTGGTTTGAACGCCATGCCCGCCTGCCGGTGGACATCGATGTAGCCTCCGAGTTCCGTTACCGTGAAATGCCGCTTCCCAAAAGCGGCCTGGCGCTCTTCGTTTCGCAGTCGGGCGAAACCGCCGACACGCTCGCATCGCTGCGCTATTGCCGCTCACAGGGCCAGCATATCGGCGCAATCGTCAATGTTCGAGAATCGACGATCGCCCGTGAGTCCGGCACCGTGTTCCCGACGCTTGCCGGGCCGGAAATCGGCGTAGCCTCGACCAAGGCGTTCACCTGCCAGCTTTCGGTACTGGCGGCGCTGGCGCTCGCGGCAGGCAAAGCTCGCGGCGTGATCGACGAGAAGGCCGAGGCGGCTTTCGTGCAGGCGCTGACCGAAGCCCCGCGGCTCGCCAACCAGGCGCTGAAGCTCGAAGGCGCAATCGAGAAGATCGCGCAGGATCTCGCGAAGGTACGGCACGTTCTTTATCTGGGCCGCGACACGAACTATCCGCTCGCGCTGGAAGGTGCGCTGAAGCTCAAGGAAATCTCCTATATCCATGCCGAAGGTTATGCCGCCGGCGAACTCAAGCACGGTCCGATAGCGCTGATCGACGAGACCATGCCGGTCGTGGTCATCGCACCGCATGACCACATCTTCGAAAAGACCGTATCCAACATGCAGGAAGTGTCGGCGCGCGGCGGACGGATCATCCTCATCACCGACCAGCGCGGCGCGGAAGAGGCAGCGATCAACGCCGAACACACGCTGATCATGCCGGATGTGCCGTCCTTCATCGCACCGATCGTATATGCCATGCCGGTGCAGATGCTCGCCTATCACACCGCAGTAATCATGGGCACGGATGTCGACCAGCCGCGCAATCTTGCGAAGTCTGTCACGGTGGAGTGAGGGCAGGCGCGTATTGCCGATTGCGCCGCGCCCGCGGGTCTCTATATGTTGGGTGTCGACACCCGAAAGAACGCCATGTCCAATACGCCACATTCCGGATCAGGCCTGACCCGGCTCAGGAACTATTTCCTGACCGGGGTCATTGTTGTCGCACCGCTTGCCATTACTGCCTGGCTGATCTGGACCTTTGTTCAGTGGGTGGATTCCTGGGTTATTCCCTATATCCCGGCGGTCTACAATCCCGAGACATACCTGCCGTTCGACATTCCCGGCGTCGGGCTCTTGATCGCGATACTAGCCATAACGCTGATCGGCTTCCTGACAGCGAATATCATCGGGCGGTCTGTGGTCGGGTTTGGCGAGCGCATGCTCGGGCGGATGCCTGTCGTACGCAGTCTTTACAATGGCTTGAAGCAGATATTTGAGACAGTACTTTCAAACTCGAACACGTCATTCAAGACCTGCGGATTGATCGAGTACCCCAGGAAGGGCATCTGGGCGCTGGTCTTCGTGGCGACGGAAACCAAGGGCGAGGTCAATGCAATCCTGAGCCGGTCCGGCAATGATACATTGAGCGTCTTCCTTGCCACCACGCCCAACCCGACATCGGGTTTTCTTCTTTTCGTGCCGCGCCGGGATGTAACGATCCTCGACATGAGCGTCGAGGATGGAGCCAAGCTGATCATCTCCGCCGGACTGGTGACACCCGAGAAATCTCAGGCAAAGTTCGCGGCCCTTGCAGGAAAAGGCCGGCGCCTGAAGGATGGCGAGACTGTCGAGGAAGCGATGGCCGCCATTGCACCGCAGGCTGCCGATTCAAAGCTCGTAACGGGCAAGCGCAAATCGCCATCCGCGACCGCCAAGGGCAAACCAAAGGTCAGCCGGCGGCAATCAGCCTGACAGCCTGGTCCTGTCCGAACAGATAGAGCAAGGTACGCAGCGCCTCGCCCCTTTCGCCCTTGAGCGACGGGTCCGTGGCGATCACCAGCCGCGCCTCATCGCGCGCAAGTTCAAGCAGGTCCGCATGCACTTGCGGGTCCGCGAGGTTGAAGCCCGGCATCCCTGACTGGCGCGTACCAAGCACTTCGCCTTCGCCGCGCAGTTTCAGGTCCTCTTCCGCGATGCGAAATCCATCTTCCGTCTCGCGCATGATCGTCAGGCGCGCTTGCGCCGTCTCGCCCAGCGG
This sequence comes from uncultured Alphaproteobacteria bacterium, assembly GCA_963699855.1. Classification (GTDB taxonomy): domain Bacteria; phylum Pseudomonadota; class Alphaproteobacteria; order Rhizobiales; family Rhizobiaceae; genus BOKV01. The sequence continues at coordinate 117,186 of CAVOVL010000004.1, forward strand.
GCCTTTGTAGAGCAGGATGCAACTCGACGGCTTGTCGCCGCGCCCCACGCGTCCGCGAAGCTGATGCATTTGCGCAAGGCCGAATCGCTCGGCATGCTCGATCACCATGATCGTGGCGTCGGGTACATCGACGCCGACTTCGATCACGGTCGTCGCCACAAGCAGGCGGGTGCGCCCGGCGCGAAAGGCTTCCATCGCCTCGTCCTTTTCGGCCGCCGACATGCGCCCGTGCACGAGGCCGACCTTGGCGCCGAAGCGTTCGGCAAGGTCGCGGTACCGGTCTTCAGCCGATGTTGCATCGATCTCCTCGCTCTCCTCGACCAGCGGGCATAGCCAGTAGAGCTTTTCGCCGCGCGAAAGCGCCCCCTCGACGTGTCCAAGGAGTTCGTCGATTCGTGACAAAGGCATTGCCGTCGTCCTGATCGGCTGCCTTCCCGCCGGCTTGTCCGTCAGCTTAGACACGTCCATGTCGCCGAAATAGGAGAGCACCAGCGTTCGCGGGATTGGCGTCGCGGTCATGACCAGAATATCGGTGGCGCCGCCTTTTTCGCCCAGCGCCAGGCGTTGGTGCACGCCGAAGCGGTGCTGTTCGTCGATCACGGCAAGCGCCAGATCCTTGAAGGCAACCGGGCCCTGGAAGAGAGCATGCGTGCCCACCAGGATATTGATGCTGCCATCCGCCAGTCCGGCAAGGACTGCCTCGCGCTCGCGGCCTTTTTCCCGCCCTGTAAGCACCGCAAGCCGGATGCCTGCCGCCTCGCAAAGCGGGGTCAGTGTCGCGTGATGCTGCCGGGCAAGGATTTCGGTCGGCGCCATCAGTGCGCCTTGTCCGCCATCCTCGACCACCGACGCCAGGGCAAGCAGCGCGACGATGGTCTTGCCGGAGCCGACATCGCCTTGCAGAAGGCGCAGCATCCGGTCAGGCTTGCGGAGATCGCCGATGATTTCGCCGATCGATTGGCGTTGCGAAGGCGTGAGCGTCCTGCCGAACGCGGCCTCGATCTTTGCTGCAAGCACGCCGGTCGGTTTGCGTGCCTTGCCGGCCGAGCGGCGCATGCGCTCGCGCATCAGGGCCAGCGCCAATTGCCCGGAAAGGAACTCGTCATGGGCAAGGCGCTTGCGTGCAGGCGAAAGCGGGTCGAGATCGAGCGTGTCGCGCGGGGCATGTACATGCGCCAGCGCATCGCGAATGGACGGCCAGCCTTCACGCTTGACGATTGCCGGGTCGGTCCATTCCGGCAGGTCCGGAAGCCGCGCAAGCGCCGCACGCACGGCCTTCTGCACCAGTTTCAACGACAGCCCGCCGGTTAGCGGATAGACCGGTTCAACCAGCGGCAACGCGGCAAAGCCTTGCTCGTCCACCACATGGTCGGGATGCACCATGCTTGGCCGGCCGTTGAACCAGTCGACCTTGCCCGAAACATACCGGGTCTCGCCCACCGGAAGGCTCTTGGCCACCCAATCGAAGCTCGCATTGAAGAATACTAGCGCCATCTCGCCTGTGTCGTCATGCACGAAAATACGCGAAGGCACCCGCCTGTTGCCACGCGGGGCGGGCTGGTGCCGGTCCACCCGAACCTTCAGCGTCACTATTGCTCCGTTCGGTGCAAGCGCGATGCCGGGCTGGTTTCGGCGGTCGATGACTGTGTGCGGCAGGTGGAAGAGGAGGTTCGCAACGCGCGCCGGCTCGCCATGTTCCGAACCGCTCAACAGCCGCGTCAGCGACTTTTCGAGCTTCGGACCCACGCCTTCGAGGGCCGAGACTGGAGCAAACAGCGGGTTGAGGATTTCCGGGTGCATGGGCAAGGTTTAGCCAAATCCGGTGGCGAATGCCACGTTGCAGCGGCGCGCCGGCCGCAAGGCCTTTCCCTTCCGCTTGTGGCGCACTATAGACAGCCACCTGATCGCAGGGCGAAACGAAGGCAGAAATTCCGGCATGCAAATTCCCGAGACGGCGCAACTCGACGCGCGGCGCAAGCAGTTGCTTTACCGTGCCAGCCATCGCGGCATCAAGGAGATGGACATCATCCTTGGCGGCTTCGCCGCGGCGCGCCTGGCGACGCTGGATGAAGCTTCGCTCGATACGCTCGAAGCGCTGATGGAGGAGGCCGACCGCGACCTTCTGACCTGGTTTACAGGCGAGATCCCCGCGCCCGCACATGTGCGCACAAAACTTTTCGATGCCATTGCCGCTCATCAGGCCGCGATCGTCCGCTGACCGCCATGAAATTCGAATTGCCAGCCTTTCCCGACCTAGCCGATGGCGACCTTGCCGTAACGCTTGCCGGCGTGCCGGACGGCTTCAAGGGCGAAATCACTGCCAGGCTTGCCTTTGGCGCCTGGAATGCCGGCCGCAAGGGCCTCGTCTATGCTGCAAGCGACGGGCAGGAGCTTTCGGTGCTGGAGTCGGCGCTAGCCTTTCACGCGCCGGGTCTGGACGCGATCACCCTGCCGGGGTGGGATTGCCTTCCCTATGACCGCGTCTCGCCCAGCCCGGATGTCGTGGCGCGCCGCATCGACGCTTTCGGCCAACTGGCCATGCCGCGCGATGCAAGCCGCCCGCGCATCGTGCTCACCACGGCAAACGCACTGACACAGCGCAATGCGCCATCGGGAACGCTGGGCGCGATGGCGATGCACCTTGCGCCGGGCAATCGCGCCAGCATGGACCACCTTGCAGGATGGCTTTCCGCCAACGGCTTCGAGCGCGTGGCGACCGTGCGCGAGCGCGGAGAATTCGCGGTACGCGGCGGCATTCTCGATCTCTTCGCGCCGGGCAGGGGCGATCCGGTGCGGCTCGATTTCTTCGGTGACACGCTTGAGACGATCCGCACATTCGATCCCGCGACGCAGCGCACGCTCTCGCAGATCAAGTCGATTTCGCTCTCGCCGATGAGCGAAGTGGTGCTGACGCCGGATGCGATCAGCCGCTTCCGCAAGGCGTATATTTTGCCAATTCGGCGCGGCGACGCGCGAGGATGCGCTGTACCAGGCGGTGAGCGAGGGCAGGCGGTTCGCCGGCATGGAGCATTGGCTGCCGCTGTTCCATGAGCGTCTCGAGCCGGTCTTCCACCTGTTCGCCGACTATCATTTGGCTATCGACTACCACCTCGAGGAAGCCGCGACGGCGCGCTACGACCAGGTCTGCGATCACTACGAGGCCCGCAAGGCGGCGCTTGGCCAGCCATCCGACGGCGGCACGCCGTACAAGCCGGTCGAGCCGGACACGCTGTATTTGCCGCCACGCGAACTCGCAGCCGCGTTTGTCGGCGCTGCAGGCGACGGTCGTTTCGCCCTTCGTGCCGCCCGATGCGCCCGGCCGCAGGATCATCGACCTGCAGGGCCGCAAGGGCCGCAGCTTCGCCAATGAACGCACGTCCGGCGCCAACGTTTTCGAGGCGGTGGCGAACCATGCGGCGGACGAGCGGGAAAAGGGCCAGCGCGTCGTCATAGCATCGTGGACCGCCGGCGCGCGCGACCGCATGCGGCAAGTGCTGGCCGAACACGATATGGATCGTCTTTCGCCGGTCGACAGCTTCTCGCAGATCGGAACGCTCGAGAAAGGACGCACGGCGCTTGCCGTCCTGCCGATGGAGGAGGGCTTCTCGCTGCCGGGCCTCACCTTCATCGCCGAACAGGATATCCTTGGCGACCGGCTGGTGCGCCGCACCGCCCGCAAGCGCAAGGCAAGCGACGTCATTGCCGAGGCGGCGGCGCTGTCGGAAGGCGACATCGTCGTCCACGTGCAGCACGGCATCGCCCGCTTTGTCGGCCTCAAGACGATCACCGCAGCCGGCGCGCCGCATGATTGCCTTGAACTGCGCTATGCCGGTGACGACAAGCTTTTCCTGCCGGTCGAGAATATCGAACTGCTGTCGCGCTACGGCTCGTCCGATGCCGAGGTGCAACTCGACAAGCTCGGCGGCGTAGCCTGGCAGGCGCGCAAGGCGCGCATGAAGAAGCGCATCCTCGAGATGGCGGGTCAGCTTATCCGGATCGCGGCCGAGCGCGCCATGAAGACGACGCAGCGCCTGTTGCCGCCCGAAGGCATCTATGACGAATTCGTCGCGCGCTTTCCCTATGACGAGACCGAGGATCAGCTTTCCGCCATCGAAGCGGTGATCGACGATCTTGGCGCAGGCACGCCGATGGACCGGCTGATCTGCGGCGATGTCGGGTTCGGCAAGACGGAAGTCGCCCTGCGCGCCGCGTTCGTCGCGGCCCTCAATGGCAGGCAGGTGGCGGTGGTCGTGCCGACGACGCTGCTTGCGCGCCAGCACTTCAAGACCTTTTCGGAGCGCTTCCGCGGCTTGCCGGTGACGGTTCGGCATATGTCTCGGCTCGTCAACGCAAAGGACACCGCCGAAACCCGCAAGGGCCTCGCCGACGGCACGGTGGATATCGTCGTCGGCACGCATGCGCTGCTGGCCGAATGCGATCCGTTTCGACCGCCTCGGCCTGCTCATCATCGACGAGGAGCAGCGTTTCGGCGTCAAGCACAAGGAGCGGCTCAAGGAGCTGAAGGCAGACGTTCACGTGCTGACGCTTTCGGCAACGCCAATCCCGCGCACGCTGCAACTGGCGCTGACGGGCGTGCGCGAACTGTCGCTGATCACCACCGCGCCGGTCGACCGGTTGGCGGTGCGCACCTTCATCTCGCCTTTCGACGCGCTGACGGTGCGCGAGGCGCTGTTGCGCGAGCGCTATCGCGGCGGCCAGAGCTTCTATGTCTGCCCGCGCGTCTCGGACCTTGCCGACCGCAAGGAGTTCCTGGAAACGCATGTGCCGGAATTGAAGGTGGCGGTGGCTCACGGCCAGATGCCGCCGGGCGAACTCGACGACATCATGAATGCCTTCTACGACGGCCAGTACGACGTGCTGCTGTCGACGACCATCGTCGAATCCGGCCTCGACATTCCGACCGCCAATACGCTGATCGTCCACCGCGCCGACATGTTCGGCCTCGCCCAGCTCTACCAGCTTCGCGGGCGGGTAGGGCGCTCCAAGACCCGCGCCTATGCGCTGTTCACGCTGCCGGTGCGCCAGACAGTGACCGCCAATGCCGAGCGGCGGCTGAAGGTGTTGCAGTCGCTGGAATCGATCGGCGCCGGCTTCGAACTGGCAAGCCACGATCTCGACATTCGCGGCTCCGGCAATCTTCTCGGCGAGGAGCAATCGGGCCACATCAAGGAAGTCGGCTACGAGCTTTACCAGCAGATGCTGGAGGAGGCGGTGGCGGAGCTGCGTCACGGCGAGGCGGAAGTCGTCGACCACGAATGGTCGCCGCAGATCGCCGTCGGTACGCCGGTGCTGATCCCGGAAGAATATGTGCCCGATCTTTCGGTCCGGCTCGGCCTGTACCGGCGCCTTGCATCCTTGCGCGATCCGCAGGAGATCGACTCATTCGGCGCGGAACTGATCGACCGTTTCGGCCCGTTGCCGACCGAAGTCGATCACCTCTTGAAGATCGTCTACGTCAAGGGGCTGTGCCTGCGCGCCAATGTCGAGAAGCTGGACGCCGGTCCGAAGGGCTGCGTCATTGCTTTCCGCAACCGCAATTTCGCCAATCCCGCAGCGCTCATCCGCTGGATCGGCGAGCAACCGAGCCTCGCCAAGATCCGGCCGGATCAATCGCTGGTGCTTGCAGCGCGACTGGGAAACGCCGGAGAAGCGCCTCAAGGGCGCCGCCGTCATCATGACCAAGCTGGCGGACATGGCGAAGGCGGCCTAGGCCTCGCCGGCCACCGGCGCGCTGCGCTTTTCCGCAACGATCTGCCGCAGCGCGTCTGCAATGACTTCCGGCGGCTGCGCGCCTGTTACCGCATATTTGTTGTCGATGATGAAGCAGGGTACGCCGGTTACGCCCATCTGCTGCGCGTGGGCAATCTCGCGCTCGACATTTTGCCGGTCGGCATCGCCTTCCAGAAGCTGGCGCACGAGATTCTCGTCAAGGCCGACTTCGCCTGCCGCGCGGGCCAGGACCTCGTGATCGCCGATATTTGCGCCTTGCTCGAAATACAGTTCGAAGAGGCGGTTCACCAAGGCTTCCTGCGCTTGCGGGCCCGCGCCGCCCGCCCAGCGGATCAACCGGTGCGCATCCAGCGTGTTTGGCGAAACCTTGATGGCATCGAACGCAAAGTCGATGCCAGCGCCGCGGCCCGCTTCTGAAACGCGCTGGTGGGCGATCTTCAACTTGTCTCCGCCGCCGAACTTGGCTTCCATGTACTTGCGCCGGTCATGGCCTTGGGGCGGTATCGTCGGATCAAGCTGGTAAGGCCGCCAGGCTACGGAAACGTCTAAGCCGTCCAATTGGCCAAGCGCCGCTTCCAGATTGCGTTTGCCGATATAGCACCATGGGCAAACGACATCCGAAACGACGTCGATATGAATGTCAGCTTCGCCGGCCATGGCTTTTGCCCTTCCTTTTCGGTTCAGCGGTTGACGCCATTCGCCCACCACGCGGGATACTGCGCACCGAATATAGGCGTCTTTTCCGGATGGGACACCGTGTCCCAATGGGCGACACGCTGTTCATCGAGGTGAAACAGCGGCACGATGTAGTGCCCCGAGATGAGCACCCGGTCCAGCGCGCGTACTGCAGCGGTGAACTCGTCCGGGTCGCGGGCGCGCAGCAGCGCCGAAATCATCGCGTCGATCGCCGGATCGGCGGCGCCTGCATAGTTGAAGCTGCCGGGAATGTCGCGCGATGGCGATGCCCAGCGCAATTCCTGCTCGGCGCCTGGCGAAAGCGACGAGGCGTAGGTAGCGACGATCATGTCGTAGTCGAAATTCTGTATCCGGCGCTGGTACTGCGCATCGTCGACTGACCGGATCGAAACCTCGATGCCCGAGAATGTCCAGCGTGCGCTTGTAGGCGATCGCCAGCCGTTCCTCGCTTTCGCTCTTGGTCATGATCTCGAAGGCGAGGGGCGTACCGTTCGGATCGATGAGCTTGCCGTCGGCAGTCGTGTATCCCGCTTCCTTCAGCAACGCGAGCGCAGCGCGCAGCACCTTGCGGTCCCGGCCCGACCCGTCGGTCACCGGCGGCACTTCGGTTCCTGCCAGCGCTTGCGGGCTGACCGAGCCGGGGTACGGGGCAAGCAGCGCCTTCTCCTTGTCGCTGGCGGCGATGCCCAGCGACGACAGCGCCGAGCCTTGCCAGAAGCTGCCCGTCCGCTTGTAGGCGTCGAAGAACAGGTTCTTGTTGGCCCATTCGAAGTCGAAGATCATGGAAAGCGCCTTGCGCACCGTCCGGTCGGCGAAGACCGGCTTGCGGGTATTGAAGACGAAGCCGAACATGTTGGCCGGCGTGCCGGTCTTGAATACCGCCTTCTTCACCTTGCCCTCGGCAACCGCGGGAAAATCGTAGGCCCGTTCCCACTGCGCCGGATCGCCCTCCGGATAGACGTCGAAAAGACCCTTCTTGAAGGCCTCGAAACGGGCCTGCGCCGAACCGAAATAGTCGACCTCGATTGTATCGAAATTATTCAGTCCGCGATTGACGGGGACATCCTTGCCCCAATAGTCATCGCGCCGCTTGTAGACGATGCGGCTCCCCGGCTCGACCGTTTCGATGCTGTATGGCCCGCTGCCCAGCATGGGGGTCAGCGTCGAATTCTCGAACCCTTCGACAGGGGTTGCGTGCTTTGGCAGGACCGGCATGAAGCCGGCGACGATCAGCGGGAATTCGCGATCCGACTGGTCGTTGAAGGTGAACTTGACCTTGCCGGGGCTGGTTTCCTCGATGCTGGCGATCTTGGACATTCGCGCGTTGAAAGGCGGGCGGCCCTTCTCGGTCAGCAGTTCATAGGTGAAGATCACGTCCTGCGGCGTGACGGGTTTGCCGTCCGCCCATTTCGCGGCCGGGTTGATCGTGAATTCTATCCACGAGCGGTCGTCGGGCATGGTCACGCTTTGCGCCAGCAGACCGTAGAGCGTGAAGGGTTCGTCGGCGCTGCGCGCCATCAGCGATTCGAAGACCAGCTTGCCATATTCGGGGTCCCACATGCCCCGCGCCGTCGTGCGCATCGAATTCAGCACGAACGGATTGAGGGAATCGAAGGTGCCGGTTACCCCATAGGTGATCTTGCCGCCCTTGGGCGCGTCGGGATTGGCGTAGGGAAGGTGGACAAAGTCGGCTGGCAGCGCCAGGCTGCCCGAGCATCGCTATTCCATGGGCGGGCGCAACGGGCTGATCCTGGGCGCGGGTTTCGAGTGTGACCATGGCAAAGAGGGCGACAAATATCGCCATAATTCGCGGCCAGCCCCACGCAATTACTCGAATTCAGCGGGAAATGCTGCATTGTCGGCTCCATCCGCGTACCCCTCGCGCGATTCTTCAGCTTGTTAGCACACAAGCGCACTTTTTTGCGTCCTACGCTGGAAAAACCATGGTCTTTGTGCAATGGGGAGACGCGCTGCGAGCGGCCACGTTGCTGCCAAAATTGTGGTATCGAAGGTCGCGTCTGCAACAGCGGGTCCGGTGAGCCGGGCTGAGACAATTCCACAAAGCCGGCAGGCTGTTCAAACAGCCATGAACGCAAAGGGCGTTTTTCCATGACCATGAATATGCGAACCCCCGTCCTGACCGCATTGCTTGGGGGCGCGGCGCTGGCAACCGTGATCGCTACCCCTGCCATCGCCCAGGAAGGACCTCCGACCAATGGCTGGTTCAAGGTCTGCTCCAAGCAGGAAGACAATGAGATCTGCAACGTGCAGTTCCAATCGGTGGCCTCCAACGGCCAGGTCGTGACGGCCATTTCGCTTGCCGAGATCAAGGGCAAGATCAACCGCCGCATTTTCCAGATCACGGTACCCACTGGCCGGCTGCTGCCCGCCGGGATCAAGGTCAAGGTCGACGACAAGAAGGAAGTCGCCATTCCCTATGCATACTGCTTCCCGCAGAACTGCATGGCCGAGGTGGCTCTCGACGACAATCTCGTGAGCCTGCTGAAAAGCGGCAAGGGCATGACCGTGACCTCGACCAACTTCCAGAGCAAGCCGAACCCGGTTCAGATAACGCTGGAAGGCTTTACCGGCGCCTATGACGGCGAGCCGCTCAAGCGCGACGAACTGGAGTCGCGCCAGCGCCAACTTCAGGACGAGCTTGCGCAAGAAGGCCGAAGAACAGCGCAAGAAGCTCCAGGAAGAGCAGGACAAGGCCAAGTCGAGCGCTCCAGCCAACTGATCTGAAAAGACAAACGCCCGCCAATCCGGCGGGCGTTTCATTTTCCGGAGCAGTGAGCATTCAGTGCTTGAGAATGCCCCTGGTGGTGTAGTTTCCGTCCGCGCTGCGATCGAACACTTCTCTCACCTGCGGATGGCGAACCGGCTCGTTGCTCTCGTCAGCAAGCAGGTTTTGCTCGGATACGTAGGCGATGTATTCCGATTCCGCGTTCTCCGCGAACAAGTGATAGAAGGGCTGGTCCTTGCGCGGCCTGATTTCCGCAGGAATGGACTCGTACCATTCCTCCGTGTTCCCGAATTCCGCATCGACGTCGAAAATGACACCTCGGAACGGAAATATCCTGTGACGAACCACCTGGCCGATTCGGTATTTCGCTGTCCTGATCATGCTCTGCCGTTTCCCACCCCTGTGCGGCAAATCACCGGCCTTTGCCGATATTTGTAAAGCCGGCGGACACCCCGCCAAATGAACGCTTGCACCCGCAGTATCCTTGAAGATACCGAATGCAGGCATTTTCGCAATATTGTCATAAGGTCATATGTTGGAAGTTCTTGATCTGGTTCTGCCGCTCTTCGGCCTGGTTCTGCTCGGCTACCTTTCCGGCCGTCTCATCAAGCTTCCGGTGGAAGGGCTGGCCTGGCTTAATTTTTTTGTCGTCTATTGCGCGCTGCCGGCCATGTTTTTCCGCCTGTTGTCGCGAACGCCGGTGTCCGAGTTTTCCAATTTCGCGTTTATCGCGACGACAACCGCCAACACGTTTATCGTGTTTTTGCTGAGCTTCGGCATCGCATGGTTGCGAAATCGCGGCAATGTCGGCAAATCAACGATCCAGGGATTTGCCGGCGCCTACGGCAATATCGGTTACATGGGCCCGCCGCTCGCCTTCGCTGCCTTCGGCCCGGAAGCTGGGCGTGGCGGTCGCGCTGGTATTCTGCTTCGACAATGCGCTGCACTTCACGATGGCGCCGCTCCTGATGGCCATTGCACAACCATGATGGCACCAAGGCGGCGGTCCTGATCCTGCAGATATTGCGGCGAATCTTCACCCATCCTTTCATCATCGCCACCATTGCCGGCGTTGCGGGTGCGGTGTTCTCGGTCGAATTGCCGGCCGCTGGCGGACAAGTTGCTGGAGACGCTTTCGCTCGCGGCTGCGCCATGCGCCCTGTTTGCGATGGGCGTGACCGCGGCGTTGCGACCGCTGAAGCGCATTCCGCCGGAACTGACTTATCTGCTGCCGCTCAAGCTGGTGTTCCAGCCCGCGCTGCTGCTCGTCCTGCTGGCGCTGTTTTCGCCCCGCACATCGATGGAATGGGTGGAAGCAGCGGTGCTTCTGGCGGCCTTGCCCTCCGCTACCAATGTTTTTGTGATCGCCCAGCAATATCACGTGTGGCAGGAGCGCGCTTCCAGCGCCGTTGTCATCAGCACCGCGCTATCCGTGTTCACGGTGACGGCCTATCTATTCCTGGCCAAGGGTGGCCAGATCGCCGCGATGTTTGCCGCGCTCGCCAATTGAACTTCAGCCGGTCTTGCGAAACCGCGAGGCGAACGACCTGAGTTGGCCGCCGGGCGACACGCCTTCGCGCATCAGCAGGCGACGCAACGGTCCGACCATGTTGATCGCATGCATGCCGGCAATGCGCGCCAGTTGTACCGGTAAAAACCCGGACAGCAGCGAGCGGTTGAGGATGTCGACAGATGCAGTGCGGCTCGCCACGTCGGCAAAGCGCCGCAAATTGTAACGCGGGCCGAGTCGAGGCAAGGCGCGAAGCTTCCATGCCGCGCGCCATCTCCGCGATGATTTCCACGTCGCGAACTCCGAGGTTGAAGCCCTGCGCCCCGATCGGCGGGAAGACATGCGCCGCTTCGCCCGCCAGCACCCAGCCAGGCCCGCCGAATGCCTTGGCGACAAGACCTGAAAGCTTCCACGCCTGCAGCGGCGACGTGATCGTGATCGTTCCCAGCATGGAACCCATCTGCCGCTCTATCTCGTGTTCAAGCGCCTCGGCGCGCCACTTGATCCGGTCTTCTGCCTTTTCCGGCCGCTGTACCCAGACGAGCCCGCAACGGTACGGCCCCAGCGGAACGAAGGTGAAAGGCCCCTCGGCGGTGTGAAATTCGGTGCTGGCGTCGTGATGGGGGTGGGTGTGGCGGAAATCGAGGACGAGCGCCGTTTGCGGATACGACCACTCCCGCTCGCCGGCCCCGCAAAGCCGACGTATCGCCGAGTTCCTGCCGTCCGCGCCGATGACGAGATTTGCCGAAAGGCTGCGCCCGTCATTGAGCGTTACCTGCTGCATTCCATCGCCAAAGTTCGCCCCGTCCGCGTGGCCTTCGATGAAGGTAACACGACGGGTTGACGCACAAGCTTTGGCGAGCGCCTTCAAAAGATTGGTGTTCGCGACGTTGTATCCGAAGGCTTCAAGACCGATTTCGCTCGCATGGAAGACAAGTTCCGGCGCGCGCAGCAGCCGGCCCGGTGGCATCGATGATGCGCATGGTCGCGAGCGGCGAAGCGTGCGGCGCAACCTCGTCCCACACGCCCAGTTCCTTCAGGAAGGCAACAGAGCTTGCCAGAAGCGCGGTTGTCCTGCCGTCTTCCTTTTGTGGTTTTGGAGCCACGGCTGCGACGTCGAAACCCGACCGGGCCATGGCCAGCGCCGCCGTATTGCCGGCAAGGCCGCCGCCTGCGACGATCACCGCGAAATTGTCCTGCATGACAGCGCCTCACAATCGGTCCGAACTTGAAAATACGGCGTTATCATCCGTCGAGAAAGGGCCTGCGGCAATTGGGCAGGAAACCGGCATTGACGGGCGAGGTCCCGCCGTCCGGGGAGTTGTGCGCTCTTGCGACAAATGCAACAAACGCGTGACGGCGTTGAAGTGAATCAACTCCCTTGGGGAAGGGACCTCATTGTTCGGAATATCGAGAAGCGCTATCTGGGCGTTCGGCGTCCATATACTGACCGCCTCGGGCGCGTTCCTTGCGTTTCTGTCCCTGGTGGCGGCGGCGGAGCATGATTTCGTCAAATGCTTTTTCTGGCTCGGCGTTGCCCTGATCATCGACGGTGTTGATGGTCCGCTCGCACGAAAGCTCGAAGTCAAGCGCTGGTGGCCGCACTGGTCGGGCGACATGATCGATTCAGTGGTCGACTATTCCACCTACGTCCTCATACCCGCCTTCGCGCTCTACCAGAGCGGATTGATGGGGCAATATTTCTCCTTCGCCGCTGGCGCGATCATCGTCATCACCAGCGCGATCTATTATGCCGACACACGCATGAAAACGGAGGACTATGGCTTCAAGGGCTTCCCGGTCTGCTGGAACATGATCGTCTTCACGTTGTTCATCGTTTCGCCGTCCGAACTGCTTTCCTTTGCCTTCGTCCTGGTAACCGCCGTGCTGACTTTCGTGCCCGTCATTTTCATCCATCCGGTGCGGGTGAAGATCCTGCGCAACCTCTCGCTGGCGGTTTTCGCACTTTGGGCGTTCGGCGGCATGACCGCACTGGCGCTGAACGTGAATACGCCGCAAACTCTGGCAAGTCCGGTGTGGGTGGATGTTGTCATTGCCGCAAGCGGATTGTATCTGTTCTCCATCGGTTTCATCCTGCAATTGCTGGGCAAGCTCAAATAGCTGCCCGGCGTCAATCCCGGAACAACGCCATGCTGGAACTCCTGTCGGATCCCAACGTGTGGATTGCGTTCGCCACGCTCACGGTGATGGAGATCGTGCTTGGCATCGACAACATCATCTTCATCTCGATCGTTGTATCCCGCCTTCCGGCTGAGCAGGCCAAGCGCGCCCGCCAGATCGGCCTTGCGCTGGCGCTGATCTTTCGCATCGCGCTGCTGAGCATCCTCACCTGGCTGATCGCTCTCACAGCACCGCTGTTCACGGTTTTCGATCACCCCTTCTCGTGGCGCGACCTGATCCTGCTCGTTGGCGGCCTGTTCCTGCTCTACAAGGCGACCGCCGAAATCCACGAACAGATCGAGGGCGAAACCCACGAAGAGGAAGCCGAGCGCAAGGCGAAGAATTCCTACAGCTTCGTCATCAGCCAGATCGTGCTGATCGATATCATCTTCTCGGTCGATTCCATCATCACGGCGATCGGCATGGCCGAGGACATCGAGGTTATGGTGGCGGCGGTCGTCGTTGCGGTAGGCGTGATGTATATTGCCTCCGGGCCGATTTCCGACTTCGTCCATCGCCACCCGACCGTGAAGATGCTGGCGCTGTCGTTCCTGTTGCTGATCGGCGTTTCGCTGGTTGCCGACAGCGTCGGCTTCCACATTCCGCGCGGCTACATCTATTTCGCGATGGCCTTTTCGACCATCGTCGAGGTCTTCAACATCTTCGTGCGGAGCCGGCGCGTCGAAGGCGAAGGGCGCGCCGCCGGCACATTAACGCCGGAACCCGCCCCAAAACCGCAGCCGGGCGGTGGAAAACACCCGTAGGTGCAGCTCAAGCCCTGATTTGCGCTGGATTTTTGCGGCTTTACTCGCCTTGAATGCATCGAACCGCGTCAGCGGGAGAACGGGGGCGCAGGGCGTGTCGAACGGGTTGGAAGAAGCAGGCGGTGACCGGCCGATGCTGGAGGTCAGGGACATCGTCAAGACTTTCGGCCCGCTGAAGGCAAACGACAATGTCAGCCTTTCGATCGGCGAGGGCGAAATCCATGCCTTGCTGGGCGAGAACGGCGCCGGCAAGTCGACCCTCGTCAAGATGCTCTACGGTTCGCTGCAGCCCGACGCGGGCGAAATCCTGTGGCGCGGCAATCCGGTCACCATCGCCAGTCCGTTTACCGCGCGCAAGACCGGCATCGGCATGGTCTTCCAGCACTTCTCCCTGTTCGATTCGCTTTCGGTCGCCGACAACATCGTCCTCTCGCTGGACCGGGAATTTGGACGCGGAGACGTTGCCGAGCGCGCGCAGATCGTTGTCGGCGGACTACGGACTGCCGCTCAATCCCGCACTCGATCGTGGGCGATCTTTCCGTTGGCGAGCGCCAGCGCGTCGAGATCGTCCGCTGCCTGTTGCAGGATCCGAGCCTGATCATTCTCGACGAGCCGACCTCGGTGCTGACGCCGCAGGAGGCCGACAATCTGTTCGTGACGCTGGAACGGCTGAAGGGGGAGGGGCGATCGATCCTCTATATCAGCCACCGCCTGGACGAGGTGAAGCGCCTTTGCGACCGCGCGACGATCCTGCGCCATGGCAAGGTGGTCGGCGAATGCGATCCGCGCAAGGAAACGGCATCGTCGCTTGCGACAATGATGGTCGGCACCAGTGTCGCCGCCGTAAAGCGCGACGAGCGGCGAGCAGAAAGGCGCAGCCGCTCCTCGAACTCGTGAATGCCTCCATGCCCGCATCGAGCCCGTTTGCCGTTTCGCTGGAGCGCATTTCCCTGGCGGTCCAGGGCGGCGAAGTCGTGGGCATCGCCGGCGTCGCCGGCAACGGCCAGAGCGAGTTCTTCAAGATGGTCAGCGGCGAGGCGACGCTGACCGATGCCAGCCGCGATCACGATTGCGGGCAAGCCCGCCGCCCATCTCGGCATCAACCAGCGCCGCCGCATGGGCGCGGCCTTCGTGCCGGAGGAGCGGCTCGGCCACGGCGCGATCCCGGCGATGAGCCTGTCGCAGAACATGCTGCTTTCGCGCCATGCTTCCGACCAAGCCGCCTTCATTCGCCTCGGACCGGTCGGCCTCATACGCGCCGACGTGACGCTCGACGCGACAAAGCGGGTCAGCGCCGCCATGGATGTGCGCAAGACGGGCGATGATCCCGACGCGTCGTCGCTGTCGGGCGGCAATCTGCAGAAATTCATCATGGGCCGCGAACTTGATCGCCAGCCGCGCGTGATGGTCGTCAACCAGCCGACATGGGGCGTCGATGCCGGCGCGTCCGCGCGCATCCGCCAGGCGCTGGTCGATCTTGCGCGAACCGGTTCCGCGGTGCTGGTCATCAGCCAGGACCTCGACGAGATCTTCGAGATTTCCGACCGCATCGCCGTTATCCATGACGGGCGGCTTTCGCAGCCAATGCCGGCTGCCGAAGCGACGCTCGAGAAGATCGGCCTGCTGATGGGCGGCGCCAATCCCGGCCATGCCTTGCCCGAGGCGCCGGACCTTGCGCATGGCGAGGGATCTGCACATGCGCATTGAACTTGTCAGGCGGCCGCAGCAGTCGTTCTGTCTACCAGCTTGCCTCGCCGTTCCTGGCGATCGCGCTGACGCTTGTCGCGGGCGGCCTCATATTCGCGCTGCTCGGCAAGAACCCGTTTCTCGGCATTTACTATCTATTTCATCGATCCGCTGACCGAGGTCTGGTCGCTGCATGAACTGACGATCAAGGCCGGTCCGCTGATCCTCATCGCGGTCGGCCTTTCCGTCTGTTACCGCTCCAACAACTGGAACATCGGCGCCGAAGGCCAGTTCATCGCCGGCGCAATCCTGGGCTCGATCGTGCCGATCCTGATGCCGGAGTCCAGAACGCCCTGACGCTGCCGCTGATGCTGCTGCTGGGCATGCTCGGCGGCGCGCTCTATGGCGCGATCCCGGCGTTGCTGAAGATGCGCTTCAACGCCAATGAAATCCTGACCAGCCTGATGCTGGTCTATGTCGCGCAACTTGCTGCTCGACTGGCTGGTGCGTGGCATCTGGCGCGATCCGAAGGGCTTTCATTTCCCGGCTCCATCCGGTTTTCGCGAAGCGGCGACCATGCCGGAAATCATTCCGTCGCAAGGCGCGGCGCATTACGGTTTCGTGCTGGCGATGATTGCGGCGGTTGCTGGTCTGGTTCATCCTGACGCGAACGCTGAAGGGTTTCGAGATCAAGGTGCTCGGTCAGCCCGAGGGCAGGGCGCTTCGCCGGGTTCAGCGCCACCGGCATGGTATTCTTCTCCTTCATGCTGTCCGGCGCGCTCGCGGGTCTTGCCGGCATATCCGAGGTTTCCGGCGCAATCGGGCAATTGCGCGAAATCATTTCGCCCGGCTATGGTTTCACCGCCATCATCGTCGCCTTTCTCGGACGGCTGAACCCGCTCGGCGCCATTGCCGCCGGCCTGGTTCTGGCGCTGACCTATCTTGGCGGCGAGGCGGCGCAGAATCGCTCGGCATTTCGCTGACGGGCCGCGGGTCTTCCAGGGCATGCTGCTGTTCTTCGTGCTCTCCTGCGACACGCTGATTCTCTACCGCATCCGGTTCGCGCCCGGCGCCGGCCGCCGGAGGCGAGAAGCTGATGGACATGGGCCAACATTCTGCTGACGATCCGACAGCCGCGACGCCGCTGCTGATGGCCGCCATGGGCGAACTGGTGGTCGAGCGCTCCGGCGTCCTCAACCTCGGTGTCGAGGGCATGATGATCATGGGCGCCGTGACCGGCTTCTCCTTGGCGCTCGTCACCGGCAATCCCTGGATCGGCATGCTGGCCGGCATCGCTGGTCGGCGCGCTGTTTTCGCTAGCTGTTCGGCTTTCCTGGTGCTGAGCGTCGCGACAATCAGGTGGCAACCGGCCTGTCGCTGACGCTGCTCGGTCTCGGCCTTTCGGGCATGATCGGGGAAGCCTTCGTCGGCATGCCCGGCATCAAGCTGCCGACGTTGTACATCCCGTGCCTGTCGGACATGCCGTTCGTCGGCAAGCTGTTCTTCAGCCAGGATCCGATCTTCTACATCTCGCTCATCCTGATATTCGCCGTCTGGTGGTTCCTGTTCAAGACCCGGGCCGGCCTGACCTTGCGATCGTTGGCGACAACCACGACAGCGCCCATGCGCTCGGCATCAAGGTCATCCGCGTCCGCTATCTTGCCGTGCATGTTCGGCGGCGCCTGCGCCGGTCTTGCCGGGGCCTATCTGTCGCTGGTCTATACTCCGCAATGGGTCGAGAACATGACCGCCGGCCGTGGCTG
Organism: uncultured Alphaproteobacteria bacterium; assembly: GCA_963699855.1. GTDB lineage: Bacteria > Pseudomonadota > Alphaproteobacteria > Rhizobiales > Rhizobiaceae > BOKV01. The sequence continues at coordinate 134,283 of CAVOVL010000004.1, forward strand.
GATTGCCCTGGCGCTGGTGGTGTTCGCTTCCTGGCGGCCGTTGCGGGTGCTCGCCGGCGCCTATCTTTTCGGTGCGGTCACCATCGGCCAGCTTCATGCGCAGGCGCTTGGCCTTGGCATTCCGGCACAGTTCCTTTCTGCGCTACCCTATCTGGCGACAATCGTGGTTCTGGTAGTAATCTCCCGCAATAGACGATTGACGTTGATCAATACACCGGCCTCCCTGGGACGGCCGTTTGTGCCGGATCGCTGAAGAAGAAAAGACGGGAAGTCCTGCAAACACTACCGCCTTCCCCGGAAGGCATCACAGAGGGAAAACACATGAAGAAAATGCTCCTCACAATTGCGGCCGCGGTATCGCATCGCAGCATTTGCCTCCGCTGCCGAGGCCAAGACAAAGGCCTGCTTCATCTATGTCGGCCCGATTGGCGACTTTGGATGGTCCTACCAGCACGACCAGGGCCGCCTGGCGGTTGAGAAGGAGTTCGGCGACAAGGTCGAGACCGCCTATCTGGAAAGCGTTCCGGAAGGTCCCGACGCCGAGCGCGCGATTGAGCGCTTTGCCCGCGCCGGCTGCAACATCATCTTCACCACCTCGTTCGGCTACATGGATGCGACCAACGCGGTCGCCGCCAAGTTCCCGGACGTGAAGTTCGAGCATGCGACCGGCTACAAGCGCGAGCACCCGAACGTTGCGACCTACAATTCGCGCATTCTACGAAGGTCGCTACATCCAGGGCCAGATCGCCGCAAAAATGTCGAAGGTCGGCGTTGCCGGCTACATCGCCTCGTTCCCGATCCCTGAAGTCGTGATGGGCATCAATTCCTTCATGCTCGGCGCGCAGTCGGTGAACCCCGACTTCAAGGTGAAGGTCGTGTGGGCAAACACCTGGTTTGACCCCGGCAAGGAAGCCGACGCCGCCAAGGCCCTGATCGACCAGGGCGTCGACATCATCACGCAGCACACCGACTCCACCGGCGCCGATGCAGGTTGCTGCCGAACGCGGCATCAAGGCGTTCGGTCAGGCATCCGACATGATCAAGTTCGGACCCGAAACCCAGCTGACCTCGATCGTCGACAACTGGGCTCCGTACTATATCAAGCGCGTCAAGGCCGTCATGGACGGCACCTGGGAGCAGCAGGACGTGTGGGACGGCATGGAGGACGGCGAGGTCGTGATGGCGCCCTACACCAACATGCCCGACGACGTGAAGGCGATGGCCGAGGAAACCGAAGCCAAGATCAAGTCCGGTGAATTCGATCCCTTTACCGGTCCGATCACGAAGCAGGACGGAACGGAATGGCTGAAGGCAGGCGAAAAGTCCGACGATCGGCACGCTGCTCGGCATGAACTTCTACGTCAAGGGCGTTGACGACAAGCTGCCGCAGTAAGCGGCATTTCGATACGAAAGGGCCCGGCAATGCGCCGGGCCTTTTTCTTTGCACTTGAAATGCCCGCGCATCTTGGGCATGACCGGTTTCAGGAGGGGTGGCCGAGTGGTTTAAGGCAACGGTCTTGAAAACCGTCGTGCGGGAAACCGTACCGTGGGTTCGAATCCCACCCCCTCCGCCATTTACTTCACTTAAATAATTGAAAATAATCGACATTTTTTCAGGATTGATATTCGTATCCCGCAAAAAATCCTCCATCGCTGCAGCATGCCACTGCTCTCGTGTGCAAATGCCAGGTCCGGAAAGTGGAACAAGCGAAAAAGGGGTGGGAGTAGCGATTGGATTGAATCTTGAGGGATCTGGGTAGAAGAATGGCCCCAAGGGGCGGCGTGCGATGGTGATAATGTCAACCGGCGTGCAATTTTGCTCCCCCCTGGGATAAGCGGATGCATGGAAGCCGCCGAAGGAGCTGCGATAGTCCACCAGCTTGCCGCGCTCTTCCTCGAACACGTTCCAGATCGAGCGATCCGGCTGGTCGATGTGACGATGCGCCCTGGCATAGGCAATGCACTTGTCGAGCAGCCAGGCGTTCAACTCGTCATGGTTCTTGAAGCGCAGCCTCGGCGTGAAGAAGCGCTCGCGCACCAGCCCGACCTGGTTCTCGACCTGGCCCTTCTCCCAGCCCGATGCCGGACGCGATTGTATTGGCGGTCCTTGCCGACGAATACCGTCTCCACCGCGGTCTTCATGTTGTCGTAATTGCACGCCGAGACACAACCATCCTCCCTCGAAAGGTTGGACTCTTTGCGGCGACACAAGCAAGATTGTGGACTGATGGCGACGCCAATTGTCACCGAGCTTTCTCGGCTGCTGCCTTGAGGTCCAACGATCCGGTCTCGAAATCCTTCCCGACCATCGCGTCGATATCCGCGAAAAGGCCAAATACCTTGGCGATCAGCGGGTTCTCGCCGTAAAGGGCCCAGGTCACCTTCATGCCGGCAGAGAAAACGGACCGGCGGCTTTGCGGCGCGTTTATCCGATAAACGGTGGGCGCAAGCGGTAGCGGTTATTTGGCCTTCGCCAGCGCCTCATCCATTCTGGCGAGGTACGCGATACTCTCAATCGTCAGACGTTCCAGCTCGGCGGACGATTTCGGGGTAGCCAGATAGTTGCCACGCTCGTCCATGGCAATCCACCCTTTCGCCTTCAATACCGCAAGTTTCCGCCGTACCGTTTCCCTTGGTATGTGACTGAAGTGTGCGATCGAAGATGCGTTGATGTCCTCCCGTTTCGCAGAACGCGCCCCGCCCGACTGCCATGTCTCGAAATCGAGATTTTCATCAGCATTCCTGGTCGAGAATGTGCGCTCACCGACCACGGCCATTACGAGGAAAAGGTCCATGTCGCCATCAAATGCTTCACGGCAAAGAATAAGAAGGCGCGTCAGGTTCTCGACATGCGCCGGCCAGATCGCACCGAAATTCTCACGAATGCGTTCTGCTGCTTCCTTCTTCATCGGCTTTTCCTGAACCACTCCGCCGCTCCCCGAATCAGTGCCCGGGTTACTGCATGCCCAAAATGGGCAATCAGTTTGTTTACAAATTAACATCTGAAAACTACTGCTCAAGCAAGAGTTGGGGTGCATCGGGAGTGTCTGCATGGGCATCGAATCGCGTTTCAGACTGGATGGCGATGTGGCGATCGTTACGGGCGCCGGGGCAGGCATCGGGCGTGCTATCGCCACGCTGTTCGCCGATGCCGGAGCCTCGGTCGTCGTAACCGACCTCAAGCAAGAAGGCGCCGAGAAGGTGGCGAAGGAGATCAGCCGCCAGAGGAGGAAAGGCGATCGCCCGTGAATGCAATGTCACACGGGAAGAGCATCTGGAGGCGACCGTCAACGAAGCGATCCAAAAGTTCGGCAAGCTCAACATTCTCGTGAACAATGCGGGCGGGGGTGGTCCGAAGCCCTTCGAAATGCCCATGGACGATTTTCGCTGGGCTTATGAACTCAACGTGTTTTCGCTGTTCAGGCTGACTCAGCTTGCAGCGCCGCACATGGCGAAAGCCGGTGGCGGTTCGGTGCTGAACATTTCCTCGATGGCCGGCGAGAACGAGAATATCCGCATGTCATCATACGCATCGTCAAAGGCGGCGGTGAACCATCTGACGCGCAATATTGCTTTCGACCTTGGCGCGATGGGCATTCGTGTCAATTGCATTGCCCCCGGTGCGATCAAGACGGATGCGCTTGCGAGCGTTCTGACGCCTGACATCGAAAAGGCGATGCTCAAGCATACCCCGCTGGGCAGGTTGGGCGAGGCCGAGGACATCGCCAATGCAGCGCTTTTCTTGTGCTCCCGTGCAGCCTCCTGGGTCAGCGGCCAGATCCTCACGGTGTCCGGCGGCGGCGTGCAGGAACTCGACTGAATTTTCGAACAACAGTTTTTTGGAGGGTTTTCATGGCGAGTTTTGACGCATTCGCGGAGTTCCGGATGGACGGCCACAACGTGCTCATCACGGGTGGCGCGCAAAACATCGGCGCGGGAATTGCAAAAACGCTCAGCGGCGCAGGTGCGAGGGTGATGATCGCGGACCTCAACGGCGAAAAGGCCGCCCAGACCGCCGCGGAGATCGCAAAGGCGACCGGCAATGACTGCCGCGGCATGGCCTGCGACGTGACCGACAAGACTGCAATCGATAGGGTCGTGGCCGAGACGGCGAGGGCATTCGGCGGCATTTCGACACTCGTCAACAATGTAGGTTGGGGTGGTCGGCAGAAAGACCCGGCTTCAATTCCCGAGGAGGAGTTCATCGCCTCCTACAAGCTGAACACGATCAGCGCCTACCGGATGAGCATGGCCTGCCTGCCTTGGCTCGAAAAGGCTGAGAACGCCACCATCACCAATTCCGGCTCGTTCTCGTCCGCCACGCCCGCCTACGACATCCTGCCCTACGCGACCGCCAAGGCGGCGCTGAACCAGATGATGGTCTCGCTAGCCCACATGCTGAACAAGCGCGTACGCGTAAATTCGGTGCTGATCGGCACGGTGATGACCGCTGGCTATGCCGATGCCGGCATCGACCCCGAAATGCAGCAGCGGCTGATGCATCCCGACAATCTGACCGGCCGGCCCGGCCGGGCCTGAGGATGTCGCCAATGCCATGCTGTGGCTCTGCTCGCCGGCATCGCGCTGGGTGAGCGGCCAGACCATCAACGTCCATGGCGGCGGCAACGTGGTGCGCCTTTTCGGGCAAGTGAGCGCCGTGTCGCGCCGGCGACTGTCACTTGCGGCCTTGCTCTGCGCCGCGGCGATCGTCGCGCCTGTGCAGGCCATCAGCCAGGAATCGGGCGCCTCCACGCAACCGCCCGGTCAGCCGCTTCCCGAACAGGCCGATGGCGCCATCGTCGATTCCGTCATGGTGCGTTTTCGCGATGGGCCCGGAAGCGATAGCCAGGCCCTTGCCGAAGCCAAGGCTCTCGCAGAAGCATTGGCGGGCGAGCCGTTCAGCACCTTGCTGGCGCGACGGATCGCAGCGGTCGATGGAAGCGAATGGAAAGCTCGCCAAGGTCCGCTTTCCGATTGCTGCCGCTGGCCAATTCACCGCGCGATGAAGGTCATCTTCGAGGTCAGACGCCGCGGGTGCCGTCGAGCGGCCGGCACGCCGGACCGCAAAGGGATCTTCTGTCGAGAGCGCGCCGGATTTTCCGGTGCTTTACCAGGACGAGACGGTCCTCGTATCACGGTCATCGCCGGCGGCGGACTGGGCGTTTACGCCGACGGAAATCCGTGGTTCGGCGAACCCCTGTCTGTTCAACCGGTTCAATCCTTTGGCCGGGTGAACTTCCCGGCAGCCACACCGCGTGGACCGAAGGCAGCCTGGAGCTCGGCATCGGCGGCGCGACGCAACTCGGCGACAGCCTGCTTTTATGCATTTGGCGCCCTGACGGGGATGCGCACCTGGTCCATTGGTCAGGATGTCTTCACAGGCGAGGACGCGATTTCGACGCCGTCGAAAAGGCTTATGCCGGCATCCTGTACGCCAACCGGGAAAACAGACAGAAGCACAAGCTCTCCGTCGGCCGGCAGACCTACACGCTCAACGACGGTTTTCTTGGTGAACCTGGTCAAGGGCTCCTCGAATGCCGGCGGAGCGCGGCGCGACCTATCTGGGTCCGCGGCTGGCCAACGACTTCTCGGTGCTCGCGAACGGCAAGTTCGGCAAGGTCGGCTACGACTTCTTCTACATCGATCCCAACGAACTGGAGTGGCTGGAATTGGAAAGCACGTTTCTCGGCGCCAATCTTTCCTACGATTTCAGCGACGATCTGACGGGGATGCGAGCTGGATCACGATACCGCGGTCACATTCGACCTACGCCAATCCATACGGCCTTGACGCTGGAGCGCGAGGGACTGAATACGTTTGCCGGCCACGCCCTGTGGCGCAATTTCGGAGCGCATGGCGTTTTTCTCGAGGGCGAGATTGCCCATCAATCTCATCCGGAATATTCGATGTCTGCATGGGCCGGGTACGGCACGATCGGTTACATTGCGCGCGAACTGCCTTGGACGCCGAGCATTTCCTACCGCTATTCGTATTTCTCGGGCGATGATCCCAGACACGCGGACGCTATGAGCGCTACGATCCGCTGCTGAACACCGGGCTGGGCATCTGGCTGCAGGGTGTCTCCTTCGGCAAGATCACCTCGAATTCCAACCTTGCGACGCATCGCATCCAGTTCAATGTCGCGCCGGTGGAAGAACTGAACCTGACTTTCGACTGGCACCGGCTGTCCGCGCCGGAGCTCAACAATCTCGGCTCGAACCCGGCGCTCTCGACGCTGCAGTCGCACGACATCGGGCAGGAGTTCACCTTCACGGCGCGCTGGGCGGTTTCGAAGAACCTCTATGTGCAGGCGCTGGCCTCCCGGGCGTTGCCGGGCGAAGCCTTGCGCCAGATCGGCGCGGCGAACCGTGGTCCACGCTTCAGCTGAGCATCTACTGGGGGCTATGATGCGAACGCTGATCTTTGGTCTAGGATAGCTTGCAGGCTAAGTGCTGCCCTTTTTGCTGGTATGGATTCCGCTGGCGACAGACAGGAGAATGCGCAATTAGCGAAATGCCTTGGGGTGCACTTTTCGGACTGTTATTCATGACAATGGAGCTTCAACAGCAGCACCCGCACCGGCGAAGCGCGACGAATAATGGGAACACCGTTCGGAAGAGCCCGGCGCAACCGCAAGCAAACACGATTGAGTTCATTCCTCAGCTTGAATGCGGCTCACGTAGGATTTCGCGTCCGCCAGTGAAGCAAATAGCCGCCCCATTGCCAAGCTATGGCCGTCCGGCGCGACAAGTATCTCAATTTCCTGATAGTTGATCCGCGCCAACTTGGCGCCCGGAGAATTGGCTTCCGCTGCTTCATATTTCTCGCGCAACTCCTTCATGCGGTCCGGCAGCCCATGGACATGCACGTCATCGGCGGAGTGGCGATTTAGAATGTCGACGGCACGCTTCTCATGGACTTCATCCCGCGTCCTGACCCAAAGCAAGATACCACCGTGCTTCAACTGGTGCTCAAGGAAATCGGCATGATGCTTGCCGATCATGTAGGCGAGGATGCTTCCGATCGCAGCGCCTCCACCACCTGCAGCAGCTGCCGCGGCGACCGCCACGGCAATGGCGCCTCCGGAAGCCAGCACCGGCACGAAACCCACTACGGCACCGATGTAAAGGGGCAGCCCGATGGCATAACCTTCAAGGGAGCCAAACGATTCCCTGGCAAGATAGGGAACAAAAGGGGCGTCCGGATTGTCCTCGAGTTCACGCGTGGACTTCGGCTCAGTGCTGAACTTTTGCCGGACGGTCTCCTCCGATGCCAGAAGACTTATCTCGGCGCGGTCGAAGCCATTGGACAAAAGCTCGTCGATCGCAGTCTCCATGTCGCTGACCGAATGAAAAACCGCGACGGCTTCCCTTGACTGGTTGTTGCTCATTCTGGCCTCCGAAAGGATCAATGTTTTTGATCAAGCTTCACTTTTTCATCGGACTGATTGAGGTCAATTATCCAGGCTCACCGAGGCCCCGACAATTGAAAGCCCTAGTAAAAACCCCGCGCTCGTCGCGCCGCGACCTGCAACAGGGCACATACGACCGCTAGTGGTATGGTTTGCGCTTTTCCAATGCCGATAAGCTGATCGTCGTCCCGCGCCGTTCCCTCGCGCATTGCGCAGTTCCAGTTGCCGCCCAGTCCTGCCGAAGCATTGCGCAGGTCTATCTCCCATCCGGGCAACACGTGCTCGGCAAGCGTCAGCGCGGCATCCGTGGAGACAAGAACGCCCGCGTCAATCCTGTCTGCCTCGGCCGGGAAAACTTCCTTCAGGGCCTGCAAGATCTGCTTCACCTGTTCGGGGTCGCCTGCCGAGACGTTCTTCACATTCGCCGCGATCTCGTCGAGCTTGTCAGGCTTCATGGCGCATCTCCGTTCATTTTGCCAACTTGAAGCATAGTAGACACATCCGGGGTTTCCTTGATGCACGTCAAGGCGGGTTCGGGCTGCGGGAAACAATCTGCAAAGGCAACCCAAGCATCCGGAGTCCGTTCATGAGCAAGGGCATTCGCAGGATAATCTGGTTCGAAACATTGAAGCGCGGCGACGTTGCGCTTGTGGGTGGCAAGAACGCATCGCTGGGCGAAATGGTCGGGGCGCTGGCGCCGCAGGGCATACGGGTGCCGCCAGGTTTCGCCACAACGGCAGACGCCTTCCGCGAATACCTTGAAGTGAACAGGCTGAACGAGACGATTGCCGCGACACTGGCGCGGCTCGACAGCGGCAGGACCACTTTGCCGGAAGCTGGCAGCGAAATCCGAAAGGCCATCGTCGCAGGTGAATTTCCACCCGAAATGCGCGAAGCGCTGCTTGATGCCTACCGGGAACTAGCCCGGCGCACTAGCACCGCGGAACCTGCCGTGGCGGTTCGTTCCAGCGCGACCGCGGAGGATCTTCCGGACGCGAGCTTTGCCGGACAACAGGAGACATTTCTCAATGTGCGCGGCGAGGCCGCGCTGATGGACACGTGCCGACGCTGCTATGCCTCGCTCTTTACCGACCGCGCCATCACCTATCGCCGCCTCAAGGGCTTCGACCATGCCAAGGTGGCGCTGTCGGTCGGCGTTCAACTGATGGTTCGCTCCGACATTGGCGGCGCGGGCGTGATGTTTTCCATCGACACGGAATCGGGATTCGACAAGGTGGTGCTGATCAACGCGGCCTGGGGCCTTGGCGAAAATGTCGTGCAGGGCACGGTTACGCCGGACGAATACCAGGTTTTCAAGCCGCTCCTCGCCAATCCGGAGCTTGTTCCAATCCTCGACAAGAAGATCGGCGCCAAGGAACGCAAGCTGATCTATGCAGGCAGCGCTGGCGGCGACACCCGCAACGTGCCGACTTCAAAGGCCGAGCGGGCGCGGCCTGTGCTCGACGACAGCGAGATATTGGAACTGGCCCGCCAAGCCTGCACCATTGAGCGCCATTACGGCCAGCCCATGGATATCGAATGGGCAAGGGATGGCGAGACAGGGCTCTTGTACATCGTGCAGGCGCGGCCCGAAACGGTGCGCTCGCGCGCCGATCGTGGCAGTTTCCTGTCCTATCGCGTCGAGAGCCACGGCAAGGAACTATTGCGCGGCCAGAGCATCGGCGAGGCGGTGGTGACCGGCCCTGTCTGCATCATCGAAAGCGCGCGCGACATCGGACGCTTCGTCGATGGTGCAATCCTTGTGACGCCGAACACCGATCCGGACTGGGTTCCGATCATGAAACGCGCGGCTGCGATTATCACCGATCATGGCGGGCGCACGTCGCACGCCGCGATCGTCAGCCGTGAACTTGGCTTGCCTGCCATTGTCGGCACCGGCAACGGCACGGAATTGCTGCATGACCAGCAGGAGATCACCGTTTCATGCGCAGGTGGCGACGAGGGCGTCGTCTATGAGGGGCGGGCGCAATTTGCAGTCGAGGAATTGCATCCCGGCGCCTTGCCGCAGACGCGCACGAAGATCATGTTGAACATGGCAAACCCTGCGGCCGCATTTCGATGGTGGCGCCTGCCGGCCGATGGCGTGGGCCTCGCGCGAATGGAATTCGTCGTTTCCAATGCGATCAAGGTCCACCCGCTGGCGCTGACGCGTTTCGACGAGATCCGTGACGAGACTGTTCGCGCGCAGATAGACGCGCTGACCAAGGGTTATGACGACAAGCGCGAATACTTCATCGACAAATTGGCACAGGGGCTTTCGCGCATCGCCGCGGTCTATTTCCCCAATCCAGTCATCATCCGGATGAGCGACTTCAAGACGAATGAATACGCCAATCTGCTTGGGGGAAGGCAGTTCGAACCGGCGGAAGAAAATCCGATGATTGGTTTCCGCGGGGCAAGCCGGTACTATTCGCCGCTCTACCGTGACGGGTTCGAACTCGAATGCCGCGCCATTCGGAAGTTGCGCGAGGAGAAAGGCTTTTCCAACGTCAAGGTCATGATCCCCTTCTGCCGCACGCCCCAGGAAGCCGACAAGGTACTGGAGGTAATGGCTGCCGCCGGGCTGGAGCGGAAGGAGGGCCTCGAAATCTACGTGATGTGCGAAATACCTTCCAACGTCATCCTTGCCGGGGAATTTGCCCGCCGCTTCGATGGCTTCTCCATCGGCTCCAACGACCTCACGCAACTGACGCTGGGGATAGACCGCGACTCCGAACTCCTGTCTGCACTTTTCAGCGAACGCGACCCGGCGGTGGTCTGGATGATCGAAAACGTCATTGCGAAGGCTCATGCCGCCGGCGTGAAGATTGGATTATGCGGGCAGGCTCCGAGCAACGACCCCGCCTTTGCTGCAATCCTTGTCAAGGCAGGCATCGATTCCATATCGGTGACGCCCGACAGTTTCTTCGCCGTGAAGCAGCACGTGGCAAAGGCCGAAAAGGGGTAGGTACCGTCAAGATTCATTCTGCTTGGGTGGCGGCTTGCTGCCCCACCGAGTTGGGGACTGCATGGAATGCCGTTGAACGGGCGTCTCGACCTGTTTCCTGCTTTATTTTGATTTTCTTCGGGGCTCCTGTCGAAATTGGCTCGTTTTGGGTGTCATCCGGTCAGACGTCGCCAGCCCGGCGGCGTCATGATCCCTGAAGGAGAAACTCCCTTGACCGGACTTTTGCCTACACGCACGCATGTGCGCAGGCCCCTCTGGATGGCCGCCGTTGCCCTTTGCGGCATCGCATGGAACGTCTTCGGCACCGTCCAGTTCGCGGGTTCCGTCACCGCGACCGAAGCGAGCCTGACGGCCTCTGGTCTGACGCCCGAACAGGCCGCCGCAATGACCGGCTATCCGGCCTGGATGACGGCGGCCTTCGCCATTGGCGTCTTCGGCGGACTCGCGGGCAGCGTGCTTTTGCTGCTGCGCCATGCCTACGCACGACACTTGCTACTGGTTTCGCTTGCGGCCTATGTCGCACTATGGATCGGCGATGCAGTACATGGCGTCTTTGCCGCGCTCGGCGCACCGCAGGTCATCATTCTGAGCATCGTCGTCGCCATCGCAGCGGCGCTATACGTCATCGGCGGCCATCCGGAGGCGAAAGCCTGATCACCCGACCGCATCTCGTGCTAACCTCATGCAAGGAGAAACAGACATGCAATTCATGCTTATCTTGAACGAAACCGCCGAAGACTTTGCGCAGCGCAATCACCCTGAGCAGGCGCAGACCTACTGGGGCGGCTGGACCGCCTTCATCGGCGCAATGGCGCAGGCCGGGATTATCGTGAATGGTGACGGGCTGATGGGCCCGCATGCCGCCACGACCCTGCGCCTGCAGGATGGCAAGCGCGTGGTCGAGGATGGCCCCTTTGCGGACACCAAGGAACAATTGGGAGGCTACTTCGTGATAGAGGTGCCCGACCTCGACGCCGCGCTCGACTGGGCGGAGAAGTCACCCTCGGCGCGGACGGCCTCAGTCGAGGTGCGTCCGGTCTTGCCGATGCCGCCCGCGTGACGGAAACGACCCACACAGCCGAGGCATCAAGGGCGGCCGAACGGGTCGCTCGCGAAAGTTACGGCAAGCTGATCGCCATCCTGGCCGCGCACGACCATAACATCGCCGCCGCGGAGGATGACTTGTCCGATGCCCTGACCGCAGCGCTGAGGGTCTGGCCGTTACAGGGGGTGCCGTCCAACCCGGAAGGGTGGCTGGTGACCACGGCGCGAAACATCCGCAAAAACATCGCGCGCGGGACCGCCGTTCGCAGGCAGGCCGAGCCCGAGATCCTGCGCCGGATCGAGGAGGCGGGGGACCGGCCCCTGCCGACGCCTCTGTCCGACGACCGGCTGCGGCTGATGTTCGTCTGCGCGCACCCGGCAATCGACCCGGTCGCGCGTACGCCGCTAATCCTGCAGACCGTTCTTGGGATCGATGCAGCCCGCATCGCGCGCGCCTTCCTCGTGCCCCCGGCGACGATGTCGCAGCGGCTAGTCAGGTCCAAGGCTCGAATCCGCGACGCCGGACTTTCCTTTGCGCTGCCCGGGCCCGACGATCTGGCGCCACGTCTGGAGGCGGTCCTTGACGCCATCTATGCGGCCTTCGGCGCGGGGTGGGATGGCCTTGACACTGCCGACGAACCCACGGCACTGACCGGCGAGGCGATTTGGCTTGCCCGCCTGATTGTCGAACAGTTGCCGGAAGAGCCCGAGCCGAAGGGGCTCCTGGCGCTCATGCTCTATTGTGCGGCCAGGTGGATGGCCCGGCGCGACGCGCAGGGGCGCTTCGTACCGCTTGACCGGCAGGATGCGCGGCTTTGGGATCGCACGATGATTATCGAAGCCGAGGGGCTTTTGACACGAGCGGCGCAGGCGGGCCGTTTTGGACGGTTCCAGTGCGAGGCCGCCATCCAATCGGTGCACATCCAGCGGCCAGTCACGGGGCGGCTGAACCTGTCTGCACTTGGGGCGCTTTACGATCTACTGGTGGAACGGACAGGCAGCCTTGGAGCACGAATCGGTCGCGCGGTCGTGCAGGCAGAGGCCGGCGACCCTGGCGCGGCGATGAACGAGCTTGAATTGCTTCCGCAAGACCGGGTGGCCAGCCACCAACCCTGGTGGGTCGCCCGCGCGCGCGTGGCGGCGCTGGCCGGAGATGGTACGCTGCAAAAGTATTGCCTGCGGCGTGCGATTGAACTTACCGAGGACAACGCAGTGAAGGCTTTCCTCATAAGTTTGACGTGAGGCGAATCCCCGAGACGCACATGGCCGTCTGGGCTGCTTCGAATTGCCTGAAACATTTCGGATGCGTCATCGTTCTGGCGGCGAGATCACCTGATCCCGGGACGGAACATGAACAGGCATTTTATAGCCGGCGCGGCTGCATTGCATCTGCTTTTGGTGTCATCTGCAAAGATCGATGTCCGGCTCGAAAGCGTATTTTAGACTTCATAATTTTAAGCTTGAAATGGATTCTCGGTGATGTAGTTTTCCTCCGGCGGGCAGGGCAACGATAGCGGAGGAAACGTTCATGCGGATCCTGTGTCTTGGAGGTGGGCCGGCCGGGCTGTATTTCGCGATTTCCATGAAACTTCGCGATGCTTCCCATGAGGTGGTCGTGCTGGAGCGGCACCGGTCCGACGACACGTTCGGTTGGGGCGTCGTGCTTTCCGACGACGCAATGTCGAAACTGCGAACCAATGATCCCCGGAGCGCGGCTGAGATCGAGCGCAATTTCGCCTATTGGGATGATATCGCGGTCGTGCATCGCGGCACTCGCACGGTTTCGGGCGGTCACGGCTTTGCCGGCATCGGACGGATGAAACTGCTGCTCATCCTGCAGCAGCGGGCACGCGAACTCGGCGTGGAAATGCGGTTCCAGAGCGAATTCAAATCTGCCGAAGAATACCGCGCCGACTATGATCTCGTCGTTGCATGCGACGGCATAAACTCGCTGGTGCGCCGCGAATATGAAGACGTGTTCAAGCCGGACATCGACATGCGTCTTTGCAAGTTCGTCTGGCTCGGGACGCACCAGAAGTTCAACGACGCATTCACCTTCATCTTCGAGGAAACCGAACATGGATGGATGTGGATACACGCCTACCAGTTCGACCAGGAAACCGCGACGGTAATCGTCGAGTGCAGCCAGCAGACCTGGGACAGTTGGGGCTTCGAGCACATGTCCAAGGAGGAGGGCATAGCGGTCTGCGAAAAAGTTTTCGAGAAGCATCTGGGTGGCCACCGGCTGATGTCGAACGCCAATCACCTGCGCGGATCTGCTGTGTGGATGAACTTTCCCCGCGTGATCTGCGAGCGTTGGTACCACGGAAATGTCGTGCTGATGGGCGATGCGGCGGCGACCGGGCACTTCTCCATCGGATCGGGTACGCGGCTGGCCTTCGACAGCGCAATAGCTCTCGCCGAATATCTGCACAGCGAACCCGATCTGCCGACCGCGTTTCAGCGCTATCAGGACGAGCGCAGGTTGGAAGTTCTACGGTTGCAATCGGCCGCACGCAACAGCCTGGAATGGTTCGAGCAAGTCGAGCGATATCTCGACCTCGATCCGGTCCAGTTCACCTATTCGCTCCTCACGCGTTCGCAGCGCATCAGCCACGAGAATCTGCGCCTGCGCGACCGCAAATGGCTGGAGAGCGCGGAGAAGTGGTTCCAGCGCCGTGCAGGAGTTGCCGAAAATGCGCCGGTACGCGCGCCAATGTTCGCGCCCTACAGGCTGCGCGGCATGGAATTGAAGAACCGCGTCGTGGTTTCGCCGATGGCGCAGTACAAGGCAGTGGATGGCTGCCCGACCGATTGGCATCTCGTCCACTACGGCGAACGGGCCAAGGGCGGTGCGGGCCTCGTCTACACCGAGATGACATGCGTTTCGCCGGAAGGGCGCATCACGCCTGGATGTCCCGGCACCTGGGCTCGCGAGCACGAAGCGGCATGGAAGCGCATTGTCGATTTCGTGCATGGCGAAACCGACGCGAAGATCTGCCTTCAGATCGGCCATTCCGGTCCGAAAGGCTCGACCCAGCTTGGCTGGGAGGAAATGGACGCGCCTCTGCTTTCGGGCAATTGGGAAGTCATGTCGCCATCGCCGGTCGCTTGGTCCGCACGCAATGCCGTGCCGCGCCAGATGACACGCCGGCGATATGGACAGGGTTCGCGATGAATTCGTGACCGCCGCGGCGATGGCGCAGCGCGCTGGCTTCGACATGATCGAACTGCACATGGCCCATGGCTATCTGCTGTCGGCCTTCATCACGCCGCTGACCAACCATCGCGACGACGAATATGGCGGCAGCCTGGAAAACCGCATGCGGTGGCCGCTGGAAGTGTTCCATGCCGTGCGCGAGGAATGGCCCGGCGACAAGCCGATCGCGGTGCGAATTTCGGCCAATGACTGGGTGGGAGACGAGGGCGTTACCCCCGAAGAGGCCGTTCGCATCGCTGCCCTGCTTCAGAAATGCCGGGGTCGACATCTGCGACGTGTCGGCCGGCCAGACTTCGATACGGGCAAAGCCGGTTTATGGCCGCATGTTCCAGACGCCGTTTTCAGACCGCATTCGCAACGAGGTGCAAATGGCGACCATGGCAGTCGGCAACATCTACGAGCCCGATCATATCAATTCGATACTGATGGCCGGCCGCGCCGACCTTGTCTGCCTTGCCCGTCCGCACCTTGCCAATCCCTATTGGACGTTGCACGCGGCATGCCAGATCGGGGATCGTCACGAGGAGTGGCCCGAACCCTACCGGGCCGGCCGTGACCAGTTTTGGCGCCTGGCGGATCGCATTGCGGAAACGGAGTTCAAGGCATGAGCGGGATTCTCGAGGGCAGGCACGCCTTCATCACGGGCGGAGGAACCGGAATCGGCGCGGCTATCGCAATCCTGTTCGCGCAGGAAGGCTGCACGGTGACCATTACGGGACGGCGCATGGAGGTGCTGAAGGCGCTGGCTGAGGGGCATGACAAAATCCATGCGGCGGTTCTGGATGTAACGGACGAGGCGGCAACGCATTCAGCATTTGCTGCGGCGGCGGAGCGCCAAGGACCCATCGACATCGTGGTGGCCAATGCCGGCCTTGCCGAGACCATGCCGGTTCACAAGATGGACCTGGCTTTCTGGCGCAGGATCCTCTCGACAAATCTTGACGGAGCGTTCCTGACTTTCCAGGCAGGTCTTGCCGGCATGAAGGGCAGCGGATGGGGAAGGCTGATCGCCATCGCCTCCATCGCCGGACAGCGCGGCATGGCCAAGGGCAGCGCCTATTGCGCCTCCAAGCACGGGATGATCGGCCTTGTCCGTGCGCTTGCCGCCGAAACCGCGGGGACCGGCATCACGGTGAATGCGCTGTGCCCGGGTTATGTGCGGACGCCGATCATCGACCGCAGCGTCGCCAACATCGTCTCCAAGACCAAGCTGGACGAGACGCAGGCCCTGGATGTGCTGGTCAGCGCCAATCCTGGCGGCGGCTGATCGAGCCGGAAGAGGTGGCGCAGGCAGCGCTGTATCTTTGCGGCGCCAATTCCGGCGGTGTGTCGGGTCAGAGCCTGCAGATTTCCGGAGGAGATGCCTAGCATGGAGAATGCAAGCCGCATCGGGCGCAAGACCTCGCCGAATTCGCTTTCGAAGGAAAGGCTTCGCCTGTGGCTCAAACTGCTCAAGGCATCGAAATGGGTTGAGGCGGAATTGCGCGAGCGGCTGCGCATCGAGTTCGACACCACGCTGCCCCGCTTCGACGTCATGGCGGCGCTGCAGCGCCATGGCGACGGACTGACGATGAGCGAACTTGTCCGGCGAACTGAGGGTCTCCAACGGCAACGTGACAGGCATCGTCGACCGGTTGGTCGAGGAAGGGCTGGTTGTGCGGATTCCGGTTCTCAATGACCGGCGCGCCACGACCGTGCGCCTCACCGGCAAGGGACGCGAAAGATTTTCCGGGATGGCGGCGCGGCACGAGGAATGGGTCGACGAATTGCTGGCGACCTTGGACGAAGAAGTGATCCGGACCCTTTCCATGCAACTGGAACAGGTGATCTCGGCACCCATGCGCCGGGAGGCATGAACCATGGCAACGAGCGAAGTGCAGCATTTCAACCTTGCAGTGGCAGACGGCATTGCCCGCATCACGCTGGACCGGCCTGAACGCAAGAACCCGTTGACCTTCGAAAGTTATGCGGAACTGCGCGACTGGTTCCGGGCGCTGGTCTATCGCGATGACATCCATGTCGTGATCTTTGGCTCGAACGGGGGCAATTTCTGCTCCGGCGGCGATGTTTTCGATATCATCGGCCCGCTGCTGAAAAAGGACATGAAGGGCCTTCTGGAATTTACCCGGATGACGGGTGATCTCGTCAAGGCGATGCTCCATTGCGGCAAGCCGATCATCGCCGCCGTCGACGGCGTTTGCGTGGGGGCCGGCGCGATCATTGCCATGGCGTCCGACATGCGACTGGCCACGCCGCTGGCAAAGACGGCGTTCCTGTTCAACAAGGTTGGACTGGCGGGCTGCGACATGGGTGCGTGCGCGATCCTGCCGCGCATCATTGGCCAGAGCCGGGCTGCCGAGCTCCTGTACACGGGGCGGACCATGAGCGCCGAGGAAGGCGAAAGATGGGGCTTCTACAGCCGCCTTGTTACCTGCCGACACACTTGAGGGCGAAGCCATGGCGCTGGCGCAGCGCATTGCCAGCGGACCGACCTTTGCCAACGGCATCACCAAGACCATGCTGGTCCAGGAGTGGAATCTGAGTCTCGACCAGGCGATAGAGGCGGAAGCGCAGGCGCAGGCGATCTGCATGCAGACGGCGGATTTCGGGCGCGCCTACGAAGCCTTCGCCAACAAGGCGAAACCGGTTTTCGAGGGCAATTGATGGCGGATCGCAGCTTTCTCGACTGGCCGTTCTTCGAGGATCGGCACCGCGCGCTGGCCGATGAGGTGGATGCGTGGTCGGCCGCGCATCTGCGCGGCATCGATCATGGCGACACCGACAATGCCTGCCGCAAACTCGTGGCGGCGTTGGGTGAAGCGGGTTGGCTGAAGCATACGGCAATCGATCCCGCCGTTCCGAACTCCAGGCTCGATGTGCGCAGTCTGTGCCTCATGCGCGAAACGCTGGCGCGCCATGACGGGCTGGCGGATTTCGCCTTCGCGATGCAGGGGCTTGGCACCGGCGCGATTTCGCTCTTCGGCAGCGACGGAACAAAAACAGCGCTGGTTGCCGCAAACCCGGACGGGAAGGGCGATTTCGGCATTCGCACTGAGCGAACCGGCATCGGGATCGGATGTCGCCAACATGACCATGTCGGCGCGCCGCGACGGAGGCGATTTCCTCCTGGACGGCGAAAAGACCTGGATATCGAATGGCGGCATCGCCGATGTCTACACGGTGTTTGCCCGCACCGGGGAAGGCGCCGGGCGCCAAGGGGATATCGGCATTTGTCGTGCCTGCCGACACACCCGGACTGGAAATTGCCGAACGCATCGAGGTGGTGGCGCCGCATCCCCTTGCGCGATTGTCTTTCAGTGAAGCGCGCATCCCGGCTTCGGCGATGATCGGCAATGGCGGCGACGGTTTCCGCATCGCGATGTCGGTGCTCGATGTGTTCCGCTCCACGGTCGCGGCAGCGGCGCTGGGCTTTGCGCGCCGGGCGCTCGACGAGACGCTGGCTCGCGTGGCGAGAACGGGAATTGTTCGGCGCGCCGCTTTTCGACCTGCAGATGGTCCAGGGCCACATAGCCGAGATGGCGCTCGATGTGGATGCATCGGCGCTGCTGGTGTATCGCGCCGCCTGGCTGAAGGATTCCGGTGCAGCCCGGGTGACGCGCGAGGCGGCGATGGCGAAGCTTTACGCCACCGACCGGGCCCAGCATGTGATCGACAAGGCGGTGCAACTGCATGGCGGCGACGGCGTTCGCAAGGGCGGCATCATCGAAAGCCTGTACCGGGAAATCCGGGCGCTGCGCATCTATGAGGGAGCGTCCGACGTCCAGAAGATCGTGATCGCCCGGCAGGCTTTGGCAGCGGCAACGGGAGGATAAGATGCTTGGACCCAGTGGCCATGTAGACAGTTTTTCGCGGGACAACCTGCCGCCGGCAGACCAGATGCCGGATTTCCTGCTGGAGGGATTTGACTATCCCGAATGGCTCAATGCCGGGCACGAACTCACCGACGCGATGGTTGCGCGCGGGTTTGGCGATCGCACCGCGCTGATCGGCAATGGCCGCCAGCGCACCTACAAGGAATTGACGGACTGGACCAACCGTCTCGCCCATGTGCTGGTCGAGGATTACGCGATCAAGCCCGGCAACCGGATCCTGGTGCGCTCCGCCAACAATCCGGCGATGGTCGCGGTATGGCTCGCGGCGACCAAGGCCGGCGCCGTGGTCGTCAACACCATGCCGATGCTGCGAGCCGGCGAACTTGGGCCAGATCGTCGACAAGGCGCAGATCACGCTCGCCCTTTGCGACACCAGGCTGATGGACGAGATGGTTGCCTGTGCCAAGAAAAGCCGATTGCTGGAAAAGGTGATCGGCTTCGACGGCACGGCCAATCACGATGCCGAACTCGACAGGCTGGCGCTGTCCAAGCCGGTCAGGTTCGATTGCGTGAGGACCGGTCGCGACGATGTCGCGCTGCTTGGCTTCACCTCCGGCACCACGGGCGAGCCGAAGGCGACCATGCATTTCCACCGCGACCTGCTGATCGTGGCCGACGGCTATGCCAAGGAAGTGCTGGGCGTCACGCCCGAAGACGTGTTTGTCGGTTCGCCGCCGCTGGCCTTCACCTTCGGGCTCGGCGGCCTGGCAATCTTTCCGCTGCGCTTCGGCGCGACGGCAACCCTGCTGGAACAGGCAACGCCGGCCAACATGATCGAGATCATCCAGACCTACAGGGCAACGGTCTGCTTTACCGCGCCAACCGCGTACCGCGCCATGCTGGCGGCGATGGAGGAGGGCGCGGACCTGTCATCGTTGCGGGCGGCGGTTTCTGCCGGCGAGACCCTTGCCCGGACCGGTCTATGAGCAATGGATGGCCAAGACCGGCAAGCCCATGCTGGACGGCATCGGCTCGACGGAAATGCTGCACATCTTCATTTCCAACCGCTTCGGCGATTCCCATCCGGCCTGCACCGGGAAGCCGGTGCAGCGGCTATGAGGCGAGGATCGTCGACGACGATATGGAGGAGGTGCCGCGCGGCACCGTAGGCAGGCTTGCCGTGCGAGGCCCCACCGGTTGCCGCTACCTCGCTGACGAACGCCAGAAGGACTATGTGCGCGACGGCTGGAACCTGACCGGCGACAGCTTTGTGCCAGGATGCGCAGGGCTATTTCCACTTCGCGGCGCGAAGCGACGACATCATCATTTCCGCCGGCTACAACATAGCCGGCCCGGAGGTCGAGGCGGCACTGCTTGTCGCATCCGGCGGTCGCCGAATGCGCGGTGGTCGGCAAGCCCGACGAGGCGCGCGGCCAGATCGTCGAGGCCCATGTGGTGCTCGCAGCGGGCTGCGAACGGCGACGACTTGATGGTCAAGGCGCTGCAGGATCACGTCAAGGCGGTTATTGCGCCCTACAAATATCCAAGGTCGGTGGTCTTCACCGAAAAACTGCCGAAGACCCAGACCGGCAAGGTCCAGCGGTTCTTGTTGCGTGCGAAGGCATGAGGGGGAAGCAGGTGATCGAGACGGTAAATCCGCCCGGCTGGGCAGCATCCCAAGGGCTATGCCAATGGCATTCTGGTCGACGGACAGCGGCTCTATACCGGCGGGCAGATCGGCTGGAATGGCGACAAGGTGTTCGAGCATCATGATTTCGTCGGGCAGTTCGAGCAGACCCTGCGCAACATCGCGGCGATCGTGCAGGCTGCCGGCGGCTCGGTGCGCGACATCGTGCGCCTGACCTGGTTCATCACCGACAAGACGGAGTATCTCGCCCGCCAGACGGAGGTCGGCGCTGCCTATCGCCGCGTGATGGGCCGGCATTACCCGGCGATGTCGGTGGTCGTGGTCGCAGGCCTGATCGAGGACGAGGCGCTGGTGGAGATCGAGGCTACCGCCGAGATCGGCAAGTCGGGGGAGGGTGGTATCGGCGCATGAGCGATTTCAACGCGGACAAGGCAGTATTTCCATCTGCCGGAAGGAATGGTCTATCTCGACGGCAACTCGCTCGGCCCGCTGCCAAAGGCAGCGATGGAACGCGCGCGCCGCACACTGGAAGCCGAATGGGGCGAACTTCTCATCGGCGGGTGGAACGAGGCGGGCTGGATGGCGCTGCCCGGCAGGCTGGGGGACAGGATCGGGCGGCTGATCGGCGCTCCGGCCGGAACGACCGTGGTCGGCGACACGCTTTCCATCAAGGTCTACCAGGCACTTGCCGCCGCGCTGGAACTCAATCCCGGCCGCAAGTTCGTTCTTTCCGATACCGGCAATTTCCCGACCGATCTCTACATGGCAGATGGCCTGTTGCGTACGCTGGGCAATGACTGCCGGCTCAAGCTGGTCGAACCGCAGGACGTGACGGCAGCCATTACGCGCGACGTCGCCGTGGTGATGCTGACCGAGGTCGATTACCGCACCGGGCGCTTGCATGACATGGCGCAGATCACGCGGGCGGCCCATGACGCAGGCGCGCTTGTCATCTGGGATCTCGCACATTCAGCCGGTGCATTTCCGGTCGATCTCGCCGGCTGCAACGCGGATTTCGCCGTCGGTTGCACCTACAAATATCTCAATGGCGGACCCGGCGCGCCGGCCTTCATCCACGTCCGGAAGGATCACATGGAGAAGGTCCGGCCGGCACTCTCGGGCTGGCTCGGCCATGAGGCGCCGTTTGCTTTCGACCTCGACTACCGACCGGGCGCGGGGATCGACCGGATGCGCGTCGGCACGCCGCCGGTGGTGCAGATGGCGGTGCTGGATGCGGCGCTCGATGCCTGGGAAGGTGTCGAAATGGCAGATGTGCGTGCGCGCTCGATCGAGTTGAGCCAGCAGTTCATCGCCGAGGTCGAGGCAGGGTGCCCGTCGCTGACGCTCGCCAGTCCCCGTGACCCGTTGCAGCGCGGTTCGCAGGTCTCCTTCCGCTTCGCCGAGGGCTATGCGGCGATGCAGGCGCTGATCGCGCGGCGCATCATCGGGGATTTCCGCGCGCCGGACATCATGCGGTTCGGTTTCTGTCCGCTCTACAACGACGAGACCGATGTCGGCACGGCGGCATCGGCACTTGTGGAGATCGTCAACAAGCGGCTGTGGGACCAGGAGAAATTCAAGGCCAGAAAGGCGGTAACGTGACCGCAAAGGGCGAATACGATCCGGCCGCAGAAGGCGCGGAAACCGCGTTCGGCCAGAAGATGTCCTATAGCGGCTACCTGCATCTCGATACGATACTCGATGCGCAAAGGCCTCTCAGCCAGGCGCATGACGAGATGCTGTTCATCATCCAGCACCAGACCTCGGAATTGTGGATGCGCCTTGCGATCCATGAGTTGAACGCGGCGCGCAAGGCGCTGCGCGAGGACAATCTGCAACCGGCGATGAAGATGCTGGCGCGGGTGTCACGCATCTTCGAGCAGCTGAATTCCGCGTGGGATGTCCTGCGGACCATGACACCGTCCGACTACACGCATTTTCGCGGGTCGCTTGGCCAGTCCTCCGGGTTCCAGTCCTGGCAATACCGGTTGATCGAGTACCTTCTGGGAAATCGCAACCATGCGATGATCAAGCCACATGCCCATGACGGTGACGTTGTCGCGAGGCTGGAGGCTGAATTGGAGCAGCCCAGCCTCTATGACGAATTGCTGCGCCTGATGGATCGGCGCGGCATTCCCATGCCTCGCGAAGTGCTGGAGCGGGACGTTTCCCGTACCCATCTTGAACATCCGGCAGTGCTGGCCGCCTGGAAGGCTGTCTACCAATCTCCCGAGGAGCACTGGATGCTCTACGAACTCGGCGAAAAACTGGTCGATTTCGAGGACTATTTCCGCCGCTGGCGCTTCAACCATGTCACGACCGTGGAACGGGTGATCGGTTTCAAGCGCGGCACCGGTGGGACGGCCGGAGTGAGCTATCTGAAGCGGATGCTGGAGATCGAACTGTTTCCCGGAATTGTGGCGCGTGCGAACGGAGTTGTGATGTCGCCGAAAATTGCTTCATGCTTGAAATGTTTCGGACAACCGCTAAGATCGTGCGCGCAGAACAGCCGCATGGGATCCGCAAATCTGCTGGGAGAGTTCATGAAGGGGCAGTTGCCTGATGCCTGAAATACGAGCCGAGTTCCGCGTGCCGACCGCCAATCTCCGCGAGGATCTGCCCTTCTACACCGGCAAGCTCGGGCATGCAGCTCGACATGATCTATCCGGCGGACAATCCGGAAATCGCCGTCGTGTCGGGCCACGGAATTCGGCTTCGCATCGAAAAGGGCGCTCCGGAAAGCCCCGGTACAATCCGGCTGCTGTGCGAAGATCCCGACAGTTTCGCCGAAGGCAAGCGCAGTCTGCGGGCACCCAACGGAATGAACATCGAGATCGACGAACTCGATCCGCCGCTCGTCTTGCCGAAGACCGAGCATGCCTTCGTGGTCCGCAGGCTTGCCGACCAGGCGCCTTGGGTGATCGGAAGGGCAGGCATGGCATATCGCGACCTGGTGCCGGGCCGACTGGGTGGAGCGATGATCGCATCGCACATCCGTGTCCCCGACGGGCCGGTCGCGGACATGGTCCATTTCCACAAGATCGGTTTCCAGCTTATCTTCTGCGTCCGGGGCTGGGTGGATGTGCTCTACGAAGACCAGGGCGGCTTGCGGCGCCTGCATGCCGGCGACTGTTTCATCCAGCCGCCGCAGATCCGCCATCGCGTGGTCGAATCCGGCGACAACATCGAAGTTGTCGAGATCGGGGTGCCGGCCGAACACGTCACCGAGATCGATCATTCCATGGAGCTGCCGACTGCGGCCGAGCGGCCCGACCGTGAATGGGAAGGCCAGCGCTTCGTCCACAACGTTGCCAGCACTGGGGATTACCGGCCATTTCGCATTCCCGGTTTCGAGGCGCGCGACACCACCATCAATGAGAATACGAAAGGTGTAGCAAGCGTGATGGTGGCGCGTCCCGTGTCGGGCGCTGCGGATGCGCCATGGACGCGGCACACGGCCGACATACTCTTCAACTTCGTGCTGGAAGGCACCATGACGCTGGAAGGCGAAGGGAAGGAGCCTTACGATCTTTCGCCGGGAGATGCTTTTGTCATTCCACCCGGCATGGCAACCCGTTACCGTAGCCCGTCGGGGGATCTCCAGCTGCTGGAGGTATCCCTGCCGGGAACATTCAATACAGAAGTCTCACGGAACACCTGAACGGCGTAATCGGGGCTGCCGCCGCAGCCTGAACCAAGGGAGGACAACATGCGCAAGATTACCTACATGGTGGCAGCAGCCGCACTGCTCGGCACTGCAATGACTGCCTATGCCGCCGACACGAAGGTCGGCGTTCTC
Organism: uncultured Alphaproteobacteria bacterium; assembly: GCA_963699855.1. Lineage (GTDB taxonomy): Bacteria > Pseudomonadota > Alphaproteobacteria > Rhizobiales > Rhizobiaceae > BOKV01. Next base: position 158,206 of record CAVOVL010000004.1, read on the forward strand.
ATGGACATCACCGGGCCGATCGCCAGCTTCATCCCGCCGCTGCAAAACGCAACGAACCTTGCGGTGAAGCATGTCAACGACCAGGGCGGCCTGCTGGGCGGCCAGGCGGTCGCTGTCTATGGCGACACCACCGGTTCGGCGCAGGGCGCGGTCGACGCCGTCGGCAAGCTGGTCAACGTCGAGAATGTCCCGATCATCATGGGCGCATTCATGTCGGGCACGACGATTTCCGCCGCGGAAGCCGTTGCCATTCCGGCGGGCGTTGTACAGGTGTCGCCGACAGCGACTTCTCCGGCCATGACAGGTATCAAGGACAACGACTTGCTGTTCCGCATCGTGCCATCAGACAACTACCAGGGCGACGTGCTCGCGCGCATGGTGATGGACGCGGGGATCAAGAAGGTCGCGGTCACCTACGTCAACAACGACTATGGCGTAGGCATCGGAGAGACCTTTGTCGAGGCCTACAAGAAGGCCGGCGGAGAAGTGTCCGCAGCGGTGAAGCATGAAGAGAAGAAGGATTCCTATCGCTCGGAACTTGCCACACTGTCTACTGCTGGCGGCGATGCGCTGGTGGTAATTGCCTATGCCGGCGATTCCGGTGGCAAGATCGTCAAGCAGTCGATCGAGGGCGGCCTGTTCACGCGCTTCATCGGTACCGACGGTTTGCGCGACGAGGCTCTGATCAAGGACATCGGCGCGGAAGCGCTGGCAACTTCGTTCTTCTCCTCGCCGACTTCGCCCGAAGGCAATCCATACCAGGCGACACTGCATGAGTTGTTCAATGCCGAGTATGGCGAAGGTGCAGACAAGCCCTTTGTCGACCAGACCTATGACGCGACCTTCCTGACCTTGCTGGCGATCGAAAAGGCCGGCTCGGCGGATCGCGCGGCAATGGCAAAGGCACTTCGCGAGGTCGCATCGGCTCCTGGCGAAAAGGTAGGCCCCGGAGAATGGGAAAAGGCCAAGAAGCTGATCGCGGAAGGCCAGGACATTGACTATGAAGGCGCCAGCGGCAGCCATGAATTCGATGCCAATGGCGACGTGTCGGGCTTCATCGGCAAGTTCGTGGTCGATGGCGACAAGTACAAGCAGACCGCAGTGATGCAGTAAGGCACCAGGTGCAATCGAGGCTTCGCCCGATTCCGGGCGGAGCCATTCCCGCAGCCGCTTGCCCTGCAGCGCCAGCAGGGCCGTGCGCCGGCAATCCGGAGACAAAATGATCAGGGTCGAACAGGCCAGCGTCAGCTTCGGCGGCCTCAAGGCAGTGGACGATCTGAGTTTTGACGTTCCCGAAGGGCGTATCACCGGGCTGATCGGACCGAACGGCGCCGGCAAGACGACCATGTTCAATGCGATTGCCGGCCATGTCTCGCTCGACAGCGGGAGGATCCTGCTGGACGGCCGCGACATCACCGGCCTGCCACCCCACAAGCGGGCGAGGCTGGGCCTTGCGAGAACCTTCCAGATTCCACACGAATTCTCCCGCCTCACGGTGTTGGAGAACCTGATGGCGGCCGCCCCGATGCCGCTTGGCGAGAACGTCTTCAACGTGGTTTTCCGCCGTGCCGCATTCCGCGAGGAGGAGCGCGCGGTCCATGAGAAAGCGTGGGAAATCATCTCCTTTCTGGAGATCGAGCAGGTTGCAGAAGAGCAAGCGGGCAATCTGTCCGGTGGCCAGAAGAAGCTCCTGGAACTCGGGCGTGCATTGATGGGGAACCCTTCCATCATCCTGCTGGACGAGATCGGGGCCGGCATCAACCGCACCTTGCTTGCCAAGATTTCCGACAAGATCAAACTGCTCAACAAGGAGCGGGGGTTGACCTTCTGCCTGATCGAGCATGACCTCGATTATGTGTCCAAGCTTTGCGACGACGTGGTGGTGATGGCGCAGGGCGCCTTGCTGATGCGTGGAACGGTGGACGAGGTGCGCAATGACGAGCGCGTCATCGAGGCCTATTTCGGTGGCGGCCGCTACGAGGCATCGGCATGACCGTGTTGCTTCAGGTGCGGGGCCTGTCTGCCGGTTATGGCGGCGCGGCAATCATCGAGGACATTGATCTCGATCTTGCCGAGAACGAGATATCCGTCATCATCGGCCCGAACGGAGCCGGCAAGTCGACGCTGCTGAAAACGGTGTTCGCGCTGACAAGGACGCTTTCGGGAAGCATCCGCTTTCAGGACCGCGATATCACGAAGCTGAAGACGGACCAGTTGGTACCGCTCGGGATCAGTGCAGTTCCGCAAAGCCGCAATGTCTTTCCGTCGCTCACGGTCGCGGAAAACCTCGACGTCGGCACCTATGCGCATCCACCGGCCGACAAGGTGGCTGTCAGGGCAGGCATACTCGAACTCTTCCCCGATCTGCGCGACAAGCTGGAACCAACCGGCAGGCGAACTTTCCGGCGGCCAGCGCCAGATGGTGGCCTTGGGGCGAGCGCTCATGAGCGAACCTGCATTGTTGCTGCTGGACGAACCGACTGCGGGGCTTTCGCCTGCCTACCTTGAAAAGATATTCGACCTGCTGCTCGATATTCGCGCCAAGGGCGTGACCATCCTGATGGTCGAACAGAACGCCAAGCAGGCTTTGCGGATCGCCGATACCGCATATGTTCTTGCCAACGGCAGGAATTTCATTTCCGGTACCGGTGCTCAATTGCTGCAGGATGACGAGGTGCGTCGATCTTTCCTCGGGGGAGTGGCTTCGTGAGCGAAGTCGTCGCCTTCATCAATCTGTACCTGATCCCGGGTCTGACGATCGGCAGTGTCTATGCGCTGGGCGCGGTCGGCATCTCGATGATTTTCGGGATCTTGCGCTTTGCCCATTTCGCGCATGGGGACCTGATGACCATCGGTGGTTATGGCGTGCTAACTGCGGTATGGTTCCTGCCGCTTCATCCCCTCTTGCTGCTGCCCTTCGGCATCGCGCTTGCGATCGCCTCGGCGCTTGCGGTCGACCGCTTCTTCTACCAGCCTCTGCGCCAGTTGCCGACCATCTACACGGTCATCTCCTCATTCGGGGTCGCGCTGATCTTCCGGTCTCTCGCGCAATTGTTCTGGAGTTCCGGGAACCAGGTTTTCATCCCCGGCGTGCGCCCGCCGGTAATCCTTTTCGATACCTTCCGCTTCTCGGCACTGCATGCGCAGGTGATCGTGCTCACCATCGTGATCGCCATCCTGCTTCATCTCTTCCTGAGCCGTTCGCAGATGGGCCGTTCGATGCGGGCCGTCGCGGACGAGCCCGAACTTGCAGCGGTCGCGGGTCTGGACATCGAGAAGGTGGTGCGCTGGACCTGGATCATCGGCGCCTCGCTGGCGGCGATCGCAGGCGTGTTTGCCGGCATGGACACCAGCATGCACCCGAACCTTGGATGGAACCTGCTGCTGCCGATGTTCGCGGCAGCGATCCTTGGAGGGATCGGAAAACCGATGGGCGCAATGGCGGGCGGACTGATCATCGGCCTCGCCGAGGAATTGGCGACCTATCCCTGGATCGGGTCCGATCCGTTCATCTCGCCGTCCTACAAATCGGCAGTGGCTTTCACGATCATGGTCGTGCTCCTCATTTTCCGGCCGCAGGGCCTGTTCAAGGGGAGGCTGCTGTAATGGAAATGACCGGCCTGTTCTTCTATCTCGTCAGCGTTCTGATCGCCGGCGGCATCTATGCGATCCTGTGCCTCGCCCTCAATGTGCAATGGGGAATGGGCGGATTGTTCAATGCCGGGATTGCCGGGTTCTTCGCCGTGGGCGCCTACACCTCGGCGCTGGTGACGACCGCGCCGTCTTCACGCCATTTCGGCGGCCTGGACCTGCCGATCCCGTTCGGGCTTGTTGGCCGCGATGGTGCTTGCCGGAATTACGGGCTGGGCAGTCGCAAAGATATGCGTCCGCCTGAAAAGCGATTATCTCGCCATGGCCTCCATCGGCATTGCCGAAATCCTCAGGCTTGTCATCGTCAACGAGCAATGGCTGACCAATGGCAGTCTCGGAATTGCCGGTATCCCGCGCCCGTTCGGTGACTGGGTGAAGGGGCGCGAGGCAGACATCGTCTATCTGGTGATGGTCTGGCTGATTGTCCTGGCGGTCTATCTGCTGTGCCAGCGGCTGTACCATTCGCCATGGGGACGCATCCTGCGCGCCATCCGCGACAATGAGCACTCAGCAAGGGCGGCAGGCAAGGATGTCGACAGTTTCAGGATGCAGACATTTGTCATTGGGGCGGCGCTGATGGGCCTTGCCGGCGCATTGTCAGCCCACTACTTCAAATTCCTTTCGCCCTCCGCAACCGAACCGCTCATGGTGACCTTCCTGGTATGGGTGATGCTCATGGCCGGTGGTTCGGGCAACAACCGCGGTGCGATCCTCGGCGCCGTCGTCATCTGGTTCATCTGGTCGGCAACGGAAATCGTGTCGAACCGCCTGCCGCCGGAATGGATCACGCGTTCATCCTATATCCGGATGCTGCTGGTCGGGCTGTTGCTTCAGATTGTGCTGCAGCGGTTCCGGCAGGGTCTGATGCCAGAGAAATCTCCCAACGCTCGAATTCAAGCGCCCCAAGGAACTCAAGAACACGGACCAAGGCCGCAAATCATGATTCCCTATCCGCTTCCGAAGGCCAATCCCGACGGATACTTCCTTTATCATTCCATTGGAATGTATCCCGGCAAGGAAGAAGACATGACGCGCGAGATGGCGGAATTCGCCCGCGTCTACAGCGCTCCCAACGACAAGCAGTGGGGCTACATCCTTCGCAAGCGGCAGGATTTCATCGACTACTGGCGCTACATCATCAACGCGCCAAAGAAGACCATCACGGCTTGCGACAGTGTCACGCAGGGCGTGCATTCGGTCGTTACCGGCCTGCCGGAAAAGTATCTCAAGGGCAGGAAGGTGCTTGTCTCGGCGGACTGCTTTCCTTCCGTCCACTTCCTGCTTGCCGGTCTCGCGCCGCGCCTGGGTTTCGAATTGGAAACCGTACCGCTGCGCCAGGGCGCGACCTGGGTGGAATCGGAGGACTTCGCCAGCCATTGGGACAAGGATGTTGGACTGGCGCTCATCACATGGGTTACCTCCACCGCCTCGGCACGCTGCGACCTGGATGCACTGGTCGAGCATGGCCGCAAGATGGACAGCGTCATCGGCGTGGACATCACGCAGGCGGCCGGTTTGTTGCCGTTCGACGTGCAGGCGCCGAAGATCGATTTTGCGGTTTCAACGAGCCTGAAATGGATGTGCGGCACGCCCGGCGCCGGGATCATCTACATGGACACCGATCTTGTGCGGGAATGCCGGCCTGAGCTTCGCGGCTGGTTTTCCCAGAACAATCCGTTTTCATGGGCGCTCGACAAGTTCTCCTACGCGCCCGACATCCGCCGTTTCGACAGCGGCACGCCGGCCTCGATGGCGGCAATCGCCTCGGTGCCGGCATTGAAATGGCATGCCGAGCCAGGACCGCGAGGCGATTGTCCGGCACAATCTCGACCACGTGAACTTGATCATCGCCAAGGCCGACGATCTGGGATTGCCGCTGCAAAGCCCGCGCGACGCTGAAAAGCGCGGCGGTTCATTGATGCTGAAAATGCCTTCCAAGGGGGAGGCGGGTGCAGTGGTCGGCGCGCTTGGCGTAGAGGGCATTTCGGTCGATTTCCGCGACCAGGTCATGCGGTTTTCGCCCGGCGTCATCACCCGGCCGGAAATGATCGAGAAGGCATTCGATATCGTGGGGAGTGTCATGGAAAAACGAAGCCACCGCTTTGCCGGCAAGCAACCAAAACCCGGGCATGCCAATCAAGATGCCAAGTCGCTGCTCGCCGATCTTGGCGCAAGCCTGTTGAGCGGCAAGGTGCGTATCGTCGATTGCACCGCGGATCTGGGACCCGACACACCCATCTTGCGTTTGCCGAAGGGCTTCGCCGTCGACACGCCAAAGGTCGAGATCAACAAGATCAGCGAGTACGACGAACACGGGCCGTTCTGGGCATGGAACTGGCTGAAGCTGGGCGAACATTCCGGAACACATTTCGACGCGCCGCACCACTGGCTTTCCGGCAAGGATTTTCCCGATGGCTATACCGATACGCTGGACGTCCAGCGGCTTATCGCGCCGGTCAATGTCATCGACTGTTCCGCACAGGCTGCAGAGGATCCCGATTTCCTTCTGACGGCGGAAATGGTGATGCGCTGGGAAGAGATCCATGGCGAGATCAATCCCGGCGAATGGGTCGTCATGCGCACCGATTGGGACAAGCGCGCCCATGACGAGGAACTCTTCCTCAATGAAGATCCCGATCCCCGCGAGGACGGATCGCACAGTCCCGGCCCGACGGCGGAATGCATCGACTACCTGTTGTCGAAAGGCATAGTCGGTTGGGGGAGCCAGTGCATCGGCACCGACCATGGCATGGCGGCAAAGTTCTCTCCACCTTTCCCGGCGCATAACTACCTGCATCGCGACAATTGCTTCGGCCTTGCCAGCCTTGCCAATCTCGACCAGTTGCCGCCAAAGGGAGCCATCCTGATCGCGGCGCCATTGAAGTTCGTGCGCGGAACCGGCAGTCCGATACGGGCCTTGGCGCTGGTGCCAACCAGCTAGCGTCAGTCCGCGACCAACCATTCATCGAGCTTCGCACGGACCGCGTCTGGCCAGGGGATCGAGGTGTGCTTGTCGAGGTCGCTGGCAGCCAGCACCTGCGTGCTCGTCCAGCGCCTTTGTCCCTCGAAGCTGATCTCGTGGTGTACCGTGACCGAGGACCGGCCAACCCGCTTGACGGTCAGTTCGAACGCCAGTTCCTCACCGAAGAACGACGGCGCCGAGAAATCACAGGAGATGTGGACCGTCGGCGTGCCCCAGCGCTCATCCCAGATGATGCGATGCCAAGCGAAGCCGATATGTTCCCAGAACTCCTCGTTCACGCCATTGAGGATGTTGAGATAGGACGGGAAATAGGCGGTTCCCGATATGTCGCAGTCGCCGAATTGCAGCATCCGTTTCGTGCGGAAAACCTTGTCCATGTTGATTCCTCCCCGTTTGGCTTCACGCCGATCTTGTTTCCGAGACGAAGGAATCCACGGTTCTCAGCGCGCCATCGAGCGCCTTTCCTTCCTCGTCCATCAGTGCCGCCTCGCGCAGTCGGCGCACCCAGTCGGCGCCATCGTGCCTGCCGAGCACGAGCATCGCGCCGCGATTGACCTTGTCGAATTTCGACATCCCGCGTGCATGCGTGTCGGAATAGCCTTTGATCAGGCGGCGGTTGCGGATCAGTTCGACCACAAATGCGTAGTCGGTGCGGACATGGCGAAGCGCGCCATCCAGCCAGGCTGCCCAGTGCGCCGCTTCAACAGAATGGCGTAGCGTGGCGCGCCGCCATCGTCTGAACCCGGAGATCACGTAGAGTTGCAGGAATGGCAACAAGCTGTCGGTGCGCAGCCGCCTGCCGCGGTTGAACACCCGGTCTATGATGCCCATCAGGCGCCGGCTGGAGGAAATACTGCGGCCCAATCCGGCAGGCAGCATGGAAACCAGTTCCTCGGCGCGCGGATGCATGAATTCGGTAATCGTCATGCGCGCGCCCGAAGCCGGCTTCATCTCATTGCGCACCCGCTCGAAACGGGAGCCTCGCGTCTTCAGGTCGGCGACCTTGAAGATGTCGTCATAGGCCATTGCGCGCGCGAGATACTTCGCGGTCTCGCGAGCGAGTGCGAAGTCATGCTGCGGCTCGTCCACGGCCAGGACCCGCTCAAGCTGGTCGAGATATTCCGCGCCATAGGCGATGTCCTGGAAATCGACGACAGACCGCAGCCCGGCCAGTGCCATTTCGCGCACGGCATCCGGCATTTCCGCAATGCGCTGCTCCAACTCGCTCCACTGGCCGAGCAATTGTTGGGAGCCGGAAACCGGGGCAGTCGCCAGCGGTTGCGATATTTCTTCCGGCGCGTCCGGACCGTTTTTCCTCGCTCGCTCGAACGCCTGCGCGAATGCGGAGAGACTGGCCTCGACTCCCTTGCCGGATCTACGGATTGCTGCCTCAAACTTGTCCCGTTTGAAAGGCAGGCAACCTGATCCCGCCAGCGCCCCAAGCAGACTTGCCGAAATCACCGTGCCGTTCTCCACGGCCATGCGGTTCATGTCGAAACGGATGAAGCGGCGCGCCGCGATTTCCGCCGCGACAAGCACCTCGGAGGAATTGGCCATGCCGTCGCCGGGCACGGTTTTCTCGGAAACCGCCAGGGCCCGGTGGGTAGAGGCGATCAGCGTAGTGCGATCCGGTGTCACAAATCCGCGCAGGATCGCGCGGCCAGCCTCCATCAGTTCGGCCGCCAACAGAACATCCACATCACCGGCTGCCGGCATCAACGAGAAGACAGGCTCTCGACCGCTCGCCGGGGCCATCTCGACATAGTAGATCGTCGCGCCGGTGCGCTGGGCTACCCCGGCAACGGAAGTCGCCTGCACCGAGTAACCGTTTGCGCGCGCACATTCCTCGATCCAGTTCGTCAGGACGCTGCCGCCCTGTCCGCCCACCGCCATGATGGCGAGCTTGATGATCTGGTCCAGGCTATTGCCGGACCGTTGCTCGGCGCTCATCGCCCACTTCCGCCGAACTGCAATCTTCTCGCCGCCCGCCGGGCCTGCAGCCAGGCAATGATGCGGCTGGAAAGACCTGCCATGATCGTCTCGAAACGCCCGGGATTGTGGATGATGTCGGCGCGGTAGAATGAAGGGCAAAGCACCGCAGCGTCCGCCACCTCGCCGCAATTGCCGCAACCGACGCAGCTTTCGTCAATGCTGGCGACAGGATCATCGCGCAGAGGATCATCGAGTTTCTTCAAGGAAAGGGAAGGGCACCCCGACAGGCGGATGCAGGCATGGTCGCCAGTGCAGATGTCTTCGTCCACGCCAAAACGCGGCTTCTCCACCCGTCTTCCCTCGCGGATCGCGGCAGCCTGCAGGGGCCGTTCGCGGCGCTGCCTGTTCAGCATGCATTCGGACGATGCGATGATGACCTTGGGGCCCTTGTGATCCGTGGTCAGTGCTTCCTCGAAGATTTCGCGCATCTTCGGCACGTCATAGGTGCGATCGATCTGGCGTACCCATTCGACGCCGACCCCTTTGACGGCTGCCGCGATCGGATGCCCGGTCGATTTGGACGAATTGGCCGTGCGCGAGGAGGGGATGTCCTGCCCGCCGGTCGCCGCAGAGTAGAAATTGTCCACCACGACAATGACACTGTCCGACTTGTTGTAGACGGCGTTGCCGATGGAGGAGGACAGGCCGTTGTGCCAGAAGCCGCCATCCCCGATGATTGCGATCGAACGTTTTTCTCCACCGCCATCGAAGGCTGCGTTGGAGGCCGGTCCCAGGCCGTAGCCCATGGTCGAACCGCCTATCTCGAAAGGGGGCAGCGAGGCGAACAGGTGACACCCGATGTCGGCGGCGATCTGGTGCTTGCCGCGCGCCTTTTCCGTCAGCTTCAGTGCGGCGAAGATCGGGCGTTCCGGGCATCCGGTGCAAAATCCCGGCGGGCGGATTGGCACCGTCTTCGACAGGTCTGGTATTTCCGGCCTTTCTTCGCGATTTGGCGCACGCAGGTTCGCGGAAAGCGTTTCGGGGGCTGTCTTCCGGATGAATGCCGAGATGGCGTCGAGCATCACCTGGCCGGTGTATTCGCCGGCCATCGGGAAGACATCCTTGCCATGCAGCGACAGTGTGGCGCCGGACTTGTAGAGGATCGCGCCCAAGGCCTGCTCGATGAATTCAGGTTGGCCTTCCTCGACAACGAGAACGGCCTGCTTTCCGGCGCAGAACTCGAGGAATTCCTCCGTCTGTACAGGATAAGTTACGTTCATGACGTAAAGCGGAACCTGCGTCGCGCCATGCAGGTCCGCGAGGCCCAGTCGCTGTAGCGCGCGGATGACCCCGTTGTACATGCCGCCTTGGCAGACAATGCCGATCCGGCCGTCCGCCGGGCCGAAGAACTCGTTCAATCCATGCTCGACGATAAATTGCTGGGCAGCCGGCCAGCGATTCTTTATCTTGTCCTGTTCCTGCGCATAGGACATGGGCGGCAAGACAACGCGCGAATAGTCGCTGCGCGGATTGGCAAGCGCATCCTTCGTGGTGAAGGGAGGTCGCTTGTTGTCGCTTGCGACAAAGCTGCCGGTGACATGGCAGGAGCGGATGCGCACCATCAGCATGACCGGAGTGTTGGTGGCTTCCGAAAGTTCGAAGCCCTGTTTCACCGAGCGCACCATGGAGGGCAGGTTTGGCCGCGGATCGAGCAACCAGACCTGGGATTTCATGGCAAAGGCGTGGCTGCGCTCCTGCATGATCGACGAGCCCTCGCCATAATCTTCGCCGACGACGATGAGCGCGCCGCCGGTTACGCCGGAGGAGGCGAGGTTGGCAAGCGCATCCGAGGCGACATTGACGCCCACTGCGCCCTTGTAGGTCACGGCACCGCGAATGGGATAATGGACGGAGGCCGCGAGCATGGCGGTCGCGGCCGCTTCCGAAGCGTTCGCCTCGAAGCGCACATCCAGCTCTGCCAGGATGTCCTGGGCATCCGCCAGCACGTCCATGAGATGGCTGATAGGCGCGCCCTGGTATCCGCCAACATAACCAACGCCGCTTTCCAGCAGTGCCTTGGTGATGGCAAGAATGCCTTCGCCGGTGAAGGTTTCCCCCTTCCCCAGACGCAGGTGACGGACCTCGTTCTCAAATGAGCGTTCGGCCATGGAGAGTGTTCCTCCTCTTTCACGCCGAGCAGGACTTTTGCGGCGTGGCGGCAAAGGCGATGCGGTGGATCCGAACATGCATTCCCATGCAGGTTCATGCAATGCCCCCGCCGCTTTGCCATTTTGAATTACGGTCTTGGGCCGGCGCCACCCAGCCGATAGATCAAGATCGGTATTTCCAATAGCCTTTGCCTCCGAGAAAACCACAGAATGGACGCGAGATGATTCGCCCGGTTGCCCTTGCCCCTCTCGATTTGGAGGACCCGCCTGGCCGGCTGTTGCCCTATATCTGGCGTATCAGCCGATGGCACCAGATCGGCCTTGGACTGCTGGCGCTCGCACTGACCTTTGTCGCCCTTGTGCCGCTCGAATTGCAACGGCGCATCATCGATGACGCGATAATCCCGGGCGACCGGGGCATGCTCCTGGAAATTGCCTTGCTCTACCTGACTGCGATAGCCGTCCACAACGTGCTGAAGTTTATAATGAAATGGTCGCAGGGGTGGTTGGCCGAAAGCGCTGTTATCCGTGCCCGCGGAACGCTTCTCGCCCATGAACGCCAGTTGCGGGAGGATGGCCGCAAGGCTCAGGGAGCCTCGGTATCCGTACTGGGCGCCGAACTTGACCGGCTGGGCGAATTCATCGGTTCCGGCCCGAGCAGGGCGGTTGCGAATTTGGCGATGCTGGTGGGCGTCATAGGCTACATGGTGGCTGTAAATCCGCAGCTTGCGTGGATCAGCCTGTTGCTGCTGCTGCCCAACGTGGTGTTGGCGCCACTGTTGCAGCAGCGGCTCAACGCCTTGACGCGCGTACAGGTGTCAACGCTCCGCGATTTTGGTGATGCAGTGCTCGACGGCAGCGGGCCGGAGGTGACGGCGCCGATGCTCGCCACGCTTTATGCCAACCGCATGGCATTCCATCTTTGGAAGAATGTCCTGAAAACCGTCCTCGGCCTCCTCGGTGCAGCCGCTCCGCTCAGCGTTCTGGTGGTAGGCGGTCTGCTGGTGCTGGATGGACAGGCGAGCGCCGGTATGATCGTGGCATTCTTGTCGGGCTTCCAGCGCATCGCCGGGCCGATCCGCGACCTGCTGGGTTTCTACCGCGAGATGGCGCAGGCAGGCGTGCGCTACGACATGGTTCGTAGCTGGATGTAGGTGGTGTTCGCGTCAGCCGCGTTGACCGGCGGCAATCGGACAATCGGCGGGCAGGGGCTTCAACGACTTTTGTTGGAGAAGCGCATAATTACTTGAGCGTCGATGAGCCTGACCGACTATTCGGCCACGGTCGAACCTGAAACCCTCGACCAGATCCAAGTGGTAGAGACAGAAAAGCTCAACCAGCTTCCGTTGTTGATTCCATCCCAACTTGCTCCCTGGCCCCGGCCCAGGCGTGACCGGTACCGGTGTCGGGCAATGTTTCAGGCGGCACCGTTTCGTGCAGCTGCATCTTGGCTATGAAATGCGCGCTGATCGGTGCGGTCAGAAACAGGAAAAGCGTAATCAGCAATTCGTGAAACGAGAATATTCCGTTCACGAACAGCGATTGAAACATCGATGCCAACAGCACGCCGCCAATGCCGAGTGTCGTAGCCTTCGTTGGCGCATGCAGACGCGCCATCGGGCTGGGCAACTTGATCATGCCGACGGATCCCACGAGACCAAAAAAGCCGCCAGCAACCAGGAAGAAAGTGATCAGCAGTTCCTGCCAGAGTTCCATCGTCACCTCACTCGATCAAATTGCCGCGCAACACGTAGCGCGCATAGGCCACTGTCGAGACGAAGCCGACCATGGCGATGATCAGCGAAACCTCGAAATATACGGTCGTATTCTGGAAAATGCCGTAGAGCACGATAATGGCAATGCCGTTGATTACCATGGTGTCGAGCGCCAGCACCCGGTCACCGGTGCTTGGCGCCTTCACGATACGCCAGATGTTCATCAGCAAACCGATGGTAAAACTGCCAATCGCGAAACCGAGGGCCATGCTCATCATTCGAAGATCTCCTTCAGGCGGCGTTCGTACCGGTGCTTGATCTCGTCCCGAACCGCATCGGCGCTGTCCGCGTCGAGGCAATGCACAAGCAGGGCCCGGCCGCAGGCCGATACATCGCTCGTCACGGTTCCCGGCGTCATGGTGATTGTTCCTGCCAGCACGGTAATCGCTTCGGGCGATTTCAGGTCGAGCGGGATCGTGACAAAGGTGCTGCGCAACTGCGAGTTTTGCCGCAACAGGATGATCCGCGCGACAACGATGTTTGCGACGCAAATGTCCCACAGCACGATCAACACATATTCGGCGATCTTCAGCGGGCGTTTCAGCTTGGGCCTGTCAGGCCAATAGGGCGCCGTGAGTATCGGGATGATGATCCCCAGGATTGCGCCCAACAGCAGGCTGCCTGCCGTTATCTGGTTCACCAGCATTTGCCAAACCACAATGAGCAGCAAGGTCAGCAGCGGATGCGGCAGTAGACGCTTGGTCATTGTGTCTTGCCTCCCGATCCCTGCAAGACGGCATCATGGTAGGCGAGGGGATCATGGATCTGCGCCGCCGTCGCGCCCAGAAATTTCGAGACCGGGCCGGCAGCCACGGTCAAAAGGACGACCAGCCCGATCAAGGCGCAGATGGCCGTGAAAGAAAGGTACTGGGCGCTTGTGTCTGGCGTTGAGGCAGAAGTTTCGTCTGTTTTCCAAAAAACCATGCTGCCGGCGCGGGCAAACCCGACCACTGCCATAAGTGACGTCGTCAGGATAACCGTCCAGATAAGCCAGACGAGTTCATGCTCGCGCGCGGAAGTCATCACGAGGAGTTTGCCGACGAAACCGGAAAACGGCGGCATGCCCGCCATGGCGATTGCCGCGGCGAAGAAGAGCGCAGCCACCAGGCCATTCATCGTCATTTGCGGGCCGGGAATGAGGTGATCTTCGATGCCCGAACGCCGCGCACGGACCTGGTCGACAACCAGGAAAAGCGCGGCCCCCGCCAGCGTCGAATGGATCATATAGTAAAGCGCCGCCGTGGTTGCCTGCGGCGTGAACAGGCCCACGGCGATGAGCAGCGTTCCCATGGAGCCGATGGCCGAAAAGGCGGCAAGCCGTCCCATCGATCGTGCGCCCAGCACTCCCGTCATGCCCAGCGCTAGCGTTATCATCGCGCCGATGATGAGCCACGGACCAACAAGGCCTTCCGTCACCGCCACCGACGGCCCGAAAATCAGAGTGAAGACCCGCAGGATCGCATAGGCGCCAACCTTGGTCATGACCGCGAAGAGCGCGGCGACCGGTGCCGGCGCTTCGGCATAGGAGGCCGGAAGCCAGAAGTGCAACGGCATCAAAGCAGCCTTCACCGCGAATACCAACAGCAGGAGCACGGCTGCGACGCGGATCAGTGCGGTACCCGATTCGGGTATCGCTGCCACACGTACCGAAAGATCGGCCATGTTCAGCGTACCCGTCACGCCGTAGATGGCGCCGAGCGCAAAAAGAAAAAGCGTCGAACCCAGGAGATTGTAGACCACATACTGAACACCGGCCTGAAGCCGCCGCTTGCCGGCGCCGTGGATCATCAGTCCGTAGGATGCGATCAGGAGAATCTCGAAGAAGACGAACAGGTTGAAGATGTCGCCGGTCAGGAAGGCGCCGAAAAGCCCCATGAGCTGGAACTGGAGCAGGGCATGAAAATGCTTGCCGCGCCTGTCCCAGTCCGACCCGATGGCATAAAGCACCACCGGCAGCGCCAGCAGGGCGGTAAGCGTGACCATCAACGCCGAAAGCCGGTCCAGCACAAGCACGATGCCGAACGGCGCGGGCCAGTTGCCAAGGCGGTAGACCTGTATCGCGCCGGTCCCGCTTTCTACCAGCAGGCCGATCGAAATCTCCAGCAGCGCAACGATGCTGGCAACGGAGAACACGCGCGCCAGTTCGAGGTGATGGCGCATGGAAATGATCATGATGGCGCCAACGAGGGGCGGCAGCAGAAGCGGTGCGGCGATCCAATGGTTCATGGGTCCGTCCCGGGTTTGTGTTGGCCGCCCGCGCTGTCCTCCGGTGCCATGTCGATCCTGTCGTCGCGGGACGTCAGGTACGAGCCAAGGGCGAGCATTACCACCACCGCTGTCATTCCGAAGGAGATCACGATTGCGGTTAGAACCAGTGCCTGCGGAAGCGGATCGGTATAGTTTGCGTCTTGACCCTGCCAGACCGGCGGGAGGTTGAGCGCCAGCCTGCCGGATGCAAACAGGAACAGGTTCACCGCGTAGGAAAGCAGCGAAATGCCCAGGATCACCGGGAAGGTCCGCAAGCGCAGGACGAGGTAGACGCCGCCTGCGGTCAGCACGCCGACGGCGCTTGAGAACAGATATTCCATCTAGGCTTTCTCCGCCACGATCTCGCGCGACGGATCGACATCCATCGGATAGGGGCTTGGCCGTTCGCCGGAACGGTGGGCCAGTCTCGACAGGCTCTCGAGCGCCAGCATGACGGCCCCCACGACGCACAGGAAAACGCCGATGTCGAAGGCCAAGGCCGTGGCGAGCTCGAACTTTTCGATCAGCGGCAGCTTGAAGTAACCATAGCTGCTCGTCAGGAATGGCCGGCCGGCAAATAGCGACCCCAGTCCCGTGAGCAAGGCTGCGAAGATGCCAGTCGCGATGATGGCATGATAGGGAAAGCGTTGCCGCGCCGCCGCCCATTCGAAACCGCTCGCCATGTACTGCATGATCAGGGCGATGGCGATGATGAGCCCCGCAATGAAGCCGCCGCCGGGACTGTTGTGGCCGCGCAGGAAGATGAACACGCCGACCATGAGCACGATCGGCATCATGACGCGCGTGGCGATCACCATCATCAAAGGGTGCACGTCTCCTGCTTCGCCTGTGTCCGGTGGACGGTTGGCAAGTTTGTGGCCCACCGGACCCGATACGATGGCTTCGGTGAGCGCGTAGATCACCAGCGCTGCGATGCCGAGGACGATGATCTCGCCGAACGTGTCGAAACCGCGGAAGTCGACGAGTATGACATTCACGACATTGGTGCCGCCGCCACCGGATTTGGAGTTGGCGAGGTGATAGGCAGATATGCTGGCTTGCGAGAAGTCGGTCACCTGGATCGCATAGGTCAGAAGTCCGGCGCCCAACCCTATGGACAATGCGAGCACGGCATCACGCGTGCGCCGCCCGTAGCGGCTTTCGCGCGGTGTTTCCTTGGGCAGGAAGTTCAGCGCCAGCAACAGCAGGATGATCGTGACCACCTCGACCGAAGCCTGGGTAAGCGCAAGATCGGGAGCGGAGAGGTAGGCGAAGGCAATGGAAACGATGAGGCCGTTAACGCCCATGAATATCAACGCCACAAGCCGGTTGCGGTGGTAGAGAACCATGCCGGCGGTCGCCACGATTACCAGCAGCCAGGCGGTCGCGGGGACAAATCCGGCAGGCAGGAGCTGCCGGACCGCCGGGTCTGGTGCACCGCTGATCCAGGCTGCCGCTCCACACAGTCCAACTGTCAGGAAGAATACCGCCGCATAGCGCGTCATGGCGCCGTTGTGCAGGGTGTCGGTAAAGATCCGTGACATTGTCACGAAGCGCCGGACGATCGCATCGAAAATTTTCTTCGCCTCAGGTCTCGGCATTCGCTGCCAGACCGGATCGAGCGCCCCATGCGCCGCCAAGAGCAGCAAGCCAGCCGTTGTTGCAATGGCAGACAGATAAAGCGCAGGCGTAAAGCCGTGCCAGATTTTCAAACTGTAATAGGGCAGATCACCTCCGGTGACGGCCCCTGCAGCGAGCGCCACCAGGCCACCTGCGGCGGCAGCGGGCACGATTCCGATGACGATGACGAGCGCCACGAGAAATGCCGGCGCCGCCCACAGGCCGAAGGGCGGATCATGCGGCTTGGCGGGATAATCGTGCCGCACCGGTCCCATGAAGACATGGGCAATGAAGCGGAAGGAATACGCGGCCGATAGCGCCGAACCGGCAGTCGCCAGTGCCGGAACCAGCCAGGGCCAATCGAGCCATGGCGTGCGCGCCGCTTCTTCCAGCATCATTTCCTTGGAAAGAAACCCGTTCAGCAGCGGAATCCCTGCCATGGAAAGCGAACCGAGCGTTGCCAGCAGGAAGGTCAGCGGCATCAGGCGCCTGAGGCCGCCCAGGCCGCTTGATATCGCGGGTATGGGCTTCATGGTCGATAATACCGGCCACCATGAACAGGGCCGCCTTGAAGGTTGCATGGTTGATGATGTGGAACACCGCAGCCACGGCGGCAAATGGCGAGCCGAACCCGAGCAGCATGGTGATGAGGCCCAGATGGCTGACCGTCGAAAACGCCAGCAACGCCTTCAAGTCGTCCTTGAACAATGCAATCAGTGCGCCGAGCACCATGGTGACGAGACCAGTGGTTGCGACGATGTAGAACCATTCGTGCGTTCCGGCGAGGACCGGCCACAACCGCGCCAACAAGAACAGTCCGGCCTTCACCATGGTGGCCGAGTGCAGATAGGCCGAAACGGGTGTCGGAGCCGCCATGGCGTGCGGCAGCCAGAAATGGAACGGAAACTGCGCCGACTTTGTGAAACAGCCAAGCAGAATGAGCAACAGCGCCGGCAGGTATAGCGGGTTCGCCTGTACGAGGTCCTTGTTTTGAAGAATGACCGTCAGATCGTAGCTGCCGGCAATCTCGCCAAGAATCAACATGCCGCCGACAAGGGCGAGGCCCCCCATGCCGGTTACGGCAAGAGCCATCCGCGCGCCTTGCCGCCCTTCGGGCAAATGCTTCCAGTAACCTATCAACAGGAAGGACGATAGCGAGGTCAGTTCCCAGAAAATCAGCAGGAGCAGAATGTTGTCCGACAGGACGATTCCCACCATCGCGCCCTGGAAAAGCAGCAGATAGGTGTAGAACTGGCCCATCGGATCTTCGCGGCTGAGGTAGAAGCGCGCGTACAGGATTATCAGCAGCCCCATGCCCAGTATGAGACTGGCGAACAGAAAGCCGAGCCCGTCCAGAAACAGGTTGAAGTTCAGGCCGATCAAGGGCAGCCAATCCAGCCGGTACTCTACCGCGCCCCCCGCAAAGACCACTGGAGCATGAACGAGCAACCCAACAAATGCGGCAGCAGTGACAGTGGCGGCGGACCACGCACAGGAATTGCGGCCGGCCTGGATCATCAATCCAGGTAGCAGCGCACCCAGGAATGGAAGGAGAACAATCAAGATCAACAGCAAGAGATCGTCCTTCGGCAGGCAGAACCAATCAAAACCGGCGTATATCACAACCTGTTCTGTACGCTAATTTTTTACTCGGACTTCCACAGTCACACGACTGATGGCCCATGCATGAACCTTGCGATGGATTTTGAACATTTCCTGGCGACGGATCGAGGAATTAACTCTCGTCAGGGGCGGCATTGAACAGGCAATGGTTCGCAGTTCGGTCGTCGTGGCAAGCCCGCCTTGATCTTCTTTCGTGCCACCGCGACAAGTCGCATGTCATCAAAGGTTCATTGGACGCGCGTCGATATTTCGATTATTCGGGATATATGGAACAAAATCGTGCTGCCCACGCCTTCGCTACTCTCGGCCATCCTGGTCGTCTGGCCGTATTCCGCCTGTTGATGCGCTTTGCCCCGCAAGGGGTGCGGCCGACGGAGATCGCCGAGGCGGTCGGGCTGAAGCAGAACACGCTGTCGCACCATCTCGCGGACTTGACTGCTTCCGGCCTGGTCCAGGTAGAGCGGCAAGGCCGCTCGCTGTACTACGCTGTCGATCTCGATACGACGGAAGGCTTGATCGGCTACCTCGCACTCGATCTCGGCCGCGCCCGCCCCGATCTCCTTGCACCACTCTTTTCCGCTCAAAAGGACGAGCCCATGCGCTACATGAAGTACAATGTACTGTTTATCTGCTCGGGGAACTCCGCCCGTTCGATCTTTGCCGAAGCCCTGCTTCGCGATCTGGGCAAGCACAGGTTCAATGCTTTCTCTGCCGGTACGCAGCCTAACACCGAACTGAACCCGTTCGCTCTCGAAGTGCTCAAACGCAACGGTCACGACATCTCGGGCCTGCGTTCGAAGCACATCTCCCAGTTCCAGCAACCTGGCTCCGAAATCATGGATTTCGTATTCACGGTCTGCGACACCGCAGCAGCCGAGGAATGCCCGCCCTGGCCCGGCCAGCCGATTACGGGACACTGGGGGCTTCCCGATCCTGTGAAGGCTACCGGCACCGAAGCAGAGAAGGCGCTGGTATTTGCGCGGACCTATGGCGGACTGCGCCAGCGGATAATGGCATTCGTCGAATTGCCCTTTGACAGCCTAAATCGCATTTCCCTCCAGTCGCGTGTTGATGCCATCGGTACGGACGTTGCCTCCGAGCGGAAGGGCTGATCGCCATGCCACGCGTTGCATTGAACGGGCTAGGCAGGATCGGAAAGCTCGTCCTTCGTGATCTGATCGACATGGGCTCAGGCGGCGATCTGGTTCTGTTGAACGATCCTGTGGGCGATGCCGAACAGCACGCGCTCCTGATGGAGTTCGACAGCGTCCATGGCCGATGGCGCACGCCAGTCGGCCATCAGGACGGCGCATTGGTTATCAACGGCCAGACCATCCGCCTGACGCATGAAAAATCAATCGAGGCCTTGCCGCTTGCGCAACTGGGTGTCGATCTCGTTATCGACTGCACGGGCGTGTTCAAGACTGCCGCCAGGGTCGCGCCTTACTACAGCGCCGGGGTGAAGAAGGTGGTGGTCAGCGCCCCGGTCAAGGATGGCGGCGCGTTGAACCTTGTGTATGGCGTGAACCATCACCTCTATGACGGGTCGCAGAACCTCGTCACGGCCGCTTCATGCACGACGAATTGCCTCGCCCCGGTGGTGAAGGTTATCCACGAGAATCTTGGCATTAGACACGGTTCGATAACCACCATCCATGACGTGACCAACACGCAGACCATAGTGGACCGCCCGGCCAAGGACATGCGGCGCGCCCGCTCGGCCTTGTTGAATCTCATCCCTACCACCACCGGCAGCGCCACGGCGATCACGCTGATCTACCCCGAACTCAAGGGACGCCTGAACGGCCATGCCGTGCGGGTACCGCTGCTCAACGCCTCGCTTACCGATTGCGTGTTCGAGGTGGAGCGCGCGACCACGGCGGAGGAAGTGAATGCATTGTTCAAGGACGCGGCCGAAGGCGAGTTGAAAGACATACTTGGCTACGAGACGCGACCGCTTGTTTCCAGCGACTTCACCAATGACCCGCGTTCATCCATCGTGGATGGTCCTTCGACCATGGTCGTCAATGGAACGCAGGTGAAGATCTACGCCTGGTACGACAATGAATGGGGCTATGCCTGCCGTCTCGCAGACATTGCCCGCATGGTCGCGAGGTCGATGTGACCGTTTCTTCCGCCACGAAAATACCGCCGCCAAATCCGCTGCGCGCCTATGCCGCCGTTACCGCGGCGTATTGGGCCTTTATGCTGTCGGACGGGGCACTGCGCATGCTGGTCCTGTTGCATTTCAACAGTCTTGGATTCTCGCCGGTCCAGCTTGCATGGCTTTTCCTGCTGTACGAAGTTGCGGGCATCGTGACCAATCTCGGGGCTGGATGGCTTGCCGCGCGCTTTGGCCTTGCTGCCACGCTAATCGGTGGTCTGGTGCTGCAGATTGTTGCACTCGTGGCGCTGGCGCAGCTTGATCCAGCCTGGAGCATTTCGGCGTCGGTCGCCTTTGTCATGGCGGTACAGGGCGTGTCGGGCGTGGCCAAGGATTTGGCCAAGATGTCCTCGAAGTCTGCGGTAAAGCTTTTGGCGCCTCAACAAGATGGCGGCCTGTTCCGATGGGTCGCTTACCTGACCGGTTCGAAAAACGCGGTCAAGGGAGCCGGCTTCTTCCTCGGCGCTGCACTTCTGGGATTTGCCGGATTTGAACCTGCTGTGTGGGCCATGGCGGGGGTGCTGACCGCAATCTTGATCGCGGTCATGCTGTTCCTGCCTGCGGGCCTGCCGGGGCGGATGAAATCAGAAGAAGCCTGGGGCGGCTGGCGGTCGAAGGATGTGCGCGTCAACCGCCTGTCGCTTGCCCGCATGTTCCTGTTCGGCGCACGAGACGTGTGGTTCGTGGTCGGCATCCCGGTCTATTTCCAGGCAATCCTTTCCGACGGCACGGCCGAGGGGCGGCGTGAGGCATTCTTTCTTGTCGGCGGGTTCATGGCGTTGTGGATCATTGCCTATGGCGCCGTTCAGGCGTTTGCGCCGCGCATGCTTGGTGCAAAGGCGCAGCCTGAGACGGCAATTGTCCGCAAGGCGATCTTCTGGGCAGGGCTACTGGTACCGATTCCTTTCGCATTGGCGCTTGCCGCTTACGTCGAGTTGCCGGCTCCCTGGCTGACAGTGGCGCTTGTTGTCGGCCTGCTGCTGTTCGGCTTCGTCTTCGCGATCAATTCATCGGTTCACTCCTACCTGATCCTAGCCTTCGGATCTGCCAACCGCATCACGCGCGACGTCGGCTTTTACTACATGGCCAACGCCGTAGGTCGCCTCACCGGGACGTTGCTTTCCGGCCTCAGTTACCAGATTGGCGGACTTTCGCTGTGCCTTGCCACGGCAGGTGTCATGGCGCTTGCAAGCTGGCTCGCCGCGCGCCGCCTCAACGCCGTCTGAAGGGGGGCGCGGATCGTAGCCTATGCCACATTGGCCGCGGCGATGAGATCATCTAATCTTGCGGGCGAGAATGCAATAACGCGAAAAGGATCCAACTCCGCACGATGACGTGGAATCTGACCGATCCTCACGCGCTTCCCGCCGACGCCTGCGTTTCCGCATTGATAGCTCATCCTGACGGATTGTCCGCCGCTTAAGCAGCGCAAAGGCTGGCACAATGCGGGCCGAACCGGTTGCCCGAGACGCAGGGGCGGGGACCGGTCATCAGGTTCCTGGCGCAGTTCAACAATGTGCTGATCTATGTGTTGCTCGGGGCTGCCGCGATAACAGGGGCAATGCAGCACTGGGTCGACACTGGTGTGATCCTTGCAGTGGTGCTGGCCAACGCAGTCATCGGCTTCATCCAGGAAGGCAAGGCCGAGGCGGCGATGGCCGCAATCCGCGGGATGCTTGCTCCACGGGCCGACGTGCTGCGCGACGGACGTCGCGTTTCGATTGACGGAGCCGAACTGGTGCCGGGCGACGTGGTGCTGCTGGAAGCCGGCGACAAGGTGCCGGCCGATTTACGCTTGCTGGAGGCCAGGGGGCTTGCCGCGCAGGAGGCGATCCTCACCGGCGAGTCCGTTCCCGTTGAAAAGGCTATAAAGCAGGTGGCGCAAGACGTTCCCATCGGCGACCGGCGGTCGATGCTTTGGTCGGGCACACTGGTCACGCAGGGAACGGCGCGGGGCATGGTCGTGGCGACCGGCCAGGCCACTGAACTTGGCCGCATAGGTGGCCTGCTGGCGGGCGTCGAACAACTGACCACCCCGATGGTCGAACAGATGGATCACTTCGCACGCTGGCTGTCATTCATGATCCTGCTCGCCTCGGGCCTGTTGCTCGCCTACGGGTATTTCGTCGGTCATCACGATTTTTCGGAACTGTTCATGGCCGTGGTCGGAATTGCGGTGGCGGCAATTCCCGAGGGTCTGCCTGCGGTCATGACGATTACGCTGGCCATCGGCGTCCAGGAAATGGCGCGGCGCAATGCGATCGTCCGCCGCCTGCCGGCAATCGAGGCTATCGGTTCGGTGTCCGTCATCTGCACCGACAAGACCGGCACGCTGACGCGCAATGAAATGATGGTCGTGGCTGCCGAGACACCTGATGGGACTTTCGAGATTTCCGGAGAGGGCTATGGCCCGGAAGGCGGGATCACGCCCGCCGCCGACCTCGGCCGCCTTTCGCGGGCAGCAGCGCTCTGCAACGATGCCGCGTTGCACCACCGCGACGGGCAATGGATCGCGGAAGGCGACCCGATGGAGGGAGCGCTACTGGCATTTGCCCGAAAGACAGGAGGCGACATTTCGGCACGGCGGCTCGATGCCATCCCCTTCGACAGCCGCCACCGCTTCATGGCCGTGCTCGCGGAAAATGCACATGGCCGCCTTGCATATGTGAAGGGCGCGCCGGAGCAGGTACTGCAAATGTGCGCCGATATCGACCGGCGGCACTGGCACAATCGCGCTGAAGCAATGGCAAGGCGCGGGTTGCGGGTTCTGGCATTTGCGGAAAGGACGGAACAGGACGCGAATATCGAACCGGCGTCGCTGGCAACCGGGCTGACCTTTCTTGGCTTGGTGGGCCTGATCGATCCACCACGCGCCGAAGCCGTGGCCGCCGTGGCCGAATGCCGTGCCGCAGGCATCCGCGTAAAGATGATCACCGGCGATCATGCCGGCACCGCTGCGGCAATAGCGCAGCAGATCGGATTGCAGAATTGCAACCGCGTCCTGGCAGGTGTCGATCTCAATAAAATGGACGATGCACAACTGGCGCTCGAGGTAGCCACCGTCGACATTTTCGCGCGCACGAGCCCCGAGCACAAGCTGCGCCTCGTCACGGCGCTCCAGGCAAACGGTTTGTCCGTCGCCATGACCGGCGATGGCGTGAACGACGCGCCGGCGCTGAAAAGGGCGGACGCAGGCATTGCGATGGGCCGGAAAGGGTCCGAGGCGGCCAAGGAGGCTGCGGATCTGGTGCTCGCCGACGACAATTTCGCCAGCATTGCGGCGGCCGTTCGCGAAGGGCGGACGGTGTGGGACAATCTGAAAAAGGTCGTCAGCTGGACGCTGCCCACCAACGCTGGCGAGTTCATGACCGTCATCCTTGCCCTGATCCTAGGCCTTTCGCTTCCGGTGACGCCCGTCCAGATTCTTTGGATCAACCTGATCACCGGCATTACGCTTGGTGTTGCGCTGGCTTTCGAACCAATGGAATCCGGTACCATGGCCCGTCCGCCCCGTCCGCGAAACACGCCCATCCTGTCGGGCACGTTGGTGTGGCATGTGGTACTGGTGGCTTTCCTGTTCCTCGCCGCCGTGTTCGGCATTTTCACCTACGCGATCGACAAGGGCTATTCCCTGCCGCTGGCGCAGACCATGGCGATGAACACGGTGGTTGTGCTGGAGATCTTCCACCTCTTCTTCATCCGAAACATTCATGGCACGTCGCTGACCTGGGAGGCTGTACGGGGGACGCGAGTGGTGTGGATTGTCGTCATCGCAATCACCGCGGCGCAGTTCGCCGTTACCTATTTGCCGCCGCTGCAGGCGATCCTGGGGACGGAGCCGGTACGGCTGGCGGACGGACTCCTGATCGTTGCCACCGGCGCTGCATTCTTTGCTCTCATCGAGATCGAGAAGCAGATCAGGCTGGGATTGCGGTCAGCCAGAGGCAACCGGGCGGGTTGAAGGCTGCAGGAAGTTCTGAGCCGGATGCCGGGTGCCATAACCTTCGCGCTGCAGGCGATGATACTCCGAACCCATTTCCGCCAGCAGGCGCTCCAGTTTTCTCAGTCGATCCGCTTCAAAGTCTGCTTTTTCCGCCGAGTGGATTTCGCTGCGCACCATCGCCGAGAGCTTTGCCAGCTGGTTTCCGACGCGGTGATTGAGTTCCACAAGCATGGCGTCCTTCTCCCGCGTCGCCAGATCCACGGCCTGTTCCAGCTCCCGGCGCTACTTCTGCGGCGAAGGCGGAAGGTCAAGCTTGGGCAACGCCATGGTCGGCGATACTGCCGTGGCAATGGAAACCAAAGCAGTAATCAAGTGGATGGTGGCCCGATAGCCAAACTCGACATGATCGCCAACGACGAGATCGGCACGACATTTCTCGTCAACCATCGCATGCCGCTTGCGGAAGCGCCGGAGGCATATCGCATGTTTGCACAGGAGCAGGACGAAACGACCAAGGTGGTACTCAAGACCTGATGAGCAGCGGGCGGCAAACGCGCCGCAGGCTGACTAATCGGATGGGAACCCCCGGCGGGTCCAATCGCCGCGCGGAACAGGAGCGCCGATGGTGAAGTCCAGCGTAACCACTTCCGTTGCAGCTTCGTCGACCTCGCACCGGAACTCCAGATTGTACCAACCGGCATTTGCCCGAAAGGCGCCCCTGCGCACCCGCAAGACATTGCCTTGGTCCAATCGATAGGCTGGAAGGAGGTCCGGAAAGTAGGGCGGGTTTGAATTGTTCAACTTGCGGCGCAATTCCGTGGCGCAAAGCTGTCCGGCCCGGATGGCGCGCGGCAGATCACCGGCCGCCGTCGTTGCGACGTCCCCCTCGTTACGGGACTGAAGACGAGCCTGCCTGTTCCTTTCAGGCGGTACCGGTTCCGCGGGCATGCGGACCCCCGGCAAGCCTTGCGCTGTAGCTGTAGCCACGCCATCGGCCTTTGGCGGCAATGCCGGGGGTGGAGCGGCGGGCGGCCTGGCTTGTTTTTCGGGCCGCTTCGCGGCAGGCGTTGGGTCCGCGACCCTTGCATCACGCCGGGAATCGCCATTGAGCGTCTTGGTCGATCCTGCGTCCTTTTCGCCGAACTTGACCACCGGGCGCATCACCTGGGGCGTTTTCGGTTTTGCCTGAGCGACCGGGGCTTCTGGTCTGGGGCCGGGCTTGGGCGGAGGCGGCGGAGGAGGAGCTTTCTGCGTGGGTTCCGGCTTCGGTTTTTCCTGTGGCGGCGCCAATTCGACTTCGACTGCCTCGGGTTCTTCAGGCTTCAGTGTCAACTGCGGAAAGCCGAACACCATTGGCGCCAGGATCAACGCATGCATGAGTATCGAGGCGAACGCGCCCAGATTGAAAACAATCGCAAACCTTTTAAGAATTGACGGCATTGCGACCTTATAGGGCGTGGCTCGCTGCAATGCGAGGCTTCAGGGCTGTGGTACTTGCCGCACGGGGCACCCTTGATGCTGGAAGCTGATGCGGAGCCGCCTTGATAGGTCTGACAGATGCATGGTTCCCGCAACGAGGAGATACACGCCAGCGCTGGCAGGCCATTCGCGTCAGTTAATTGCGAAAACAGACCCCGGGACAGCTTCCCTTTCGATGGCCTTGTCATCCCAGGCTATTCCAAGGCCGGGTGCGTCGGAGGGGATTGCATGGCCGTCCTCGATCCGCATCGGTTCGCTGGTCAGCATGTCGATCTGCGGAATGTACTCGACCCAGCGCGCATTGGGCACGGCCGCGGTCAGAGAAACGTGAAGCTCCATCAGGAAGTGAGGGCAAACGGGTACATTGAAGCACTCCGCCAGATGCGCCACTTTAAGCCATGGCGTTATGCCGCCAACCCGGGCGACATCGGCCTGCACAACGGAACAAGCGCCACGCTCAAGATACTCGCGAAAATGCAGATGGCTGTATATGCTTTCGCCTACAGCCACGGGTATCGTGGTGCTTTGTGACAGCCGGACATGGCCGCTGATGTCGTCCGCGGTGAGCGGCTCCTCCAGCCAGGCGATGTCGAGCGGCGTCAGGCAGCGCGCCCGGCGGATTGCCTCGTCGATGGTGAAGCGTTGATTGGCGTCGGTCATGATTTCGAAGGCAGGGCCAACAGCCTCGCGCACCGCCTGTAGCCGTGCAACGTCCTCGGATACATGCGGGCGACCGACCTTGATCTTAGAGCCGCCGAAGCCTTTCTCCTTGGCTTGCAAGGCGTCTTCGACAAGCGCGGAGGTTTCGATGTGCAGCCATCCACCCTCGGTGGTGTAGAGCGGCACACGCGCCTGCGCACCGCCTGCCATTCTGTGGAGGGGCTCGCCATGCCGCCGGCATTTCAGGTCCCAAAGGGCGGTATCGATTGCGGCGAGCGCCAGCGAGGTGATGGCGCCCACGGTCGTCGCGTGGGTCAGGAAATACAAGTCGCGCCAGATCCGTTCGATCTCGAGAGATTCGCGGCCGATCAGGGCAGGGGCCAGCGTGCGGCGGATCAGTTCCATGATCGATGGGCCGCCCGTGCCGATGGTGTAGCTATATCCGGTCCCCACCTCGCCGTCGGCATCGTATATGCGGACAATGGGCGTTTCCTGGCTGACGAAGGACTGGATCGCATCCGTTCGCTTGACCTTCGGCTTGAGGTCCACCATCAGCGCTTCTACGCGGGTGATCTTTGCCATTCGATTTCTCCCGGCCTCAGACGGCTTGTGTGCCGACTGTCTGCATGTGCAACCTGGACGCAAGCCGCGTCATGCGCTCCTGCCATGGATAAAGCCCATGATGGCCGTGCTGACGCGTTCATAATTTCGGTCGTTTTCCACCATTCCCTCGATCCTGTAATCGTCCATGACCGCCACGCGGTCGGCGACATCAACCATCTCGGTCAGGTCGGAAGTGATCAACAGGACCGCTGTGCCGCTTTCCGCCAATTCATGGATGAGATCGTGCAGATAGGCCTTTGTCTTGATGTCGATACCCACCGAAGGCTCGTCGATGATCAGCAGCTTCACGCCGGCCGCAATCCATTTCGCGACCGAAACCTTCTGTTGGTTCCCGCCGGAAAGATTGCCGATCACCTGTTCCAGCGATGGCGTCTTGACTTCCAGCCTGCCGAGGATCGGACCCACGTTCGCGGCAACAGTGGCGTCGCGCAGGAAACCGAATGCGTTTGCGATTTTCTTCCAAACCGTGATGCCCGCATTTGCAAGCACGGAGTGGAGCAGGATCAGGCCTTCGCCTTTGCGGTCCTCGCTGACATAGCCGATACCCAGATCCAGCGCCTTGGCGACGGAGCCGATTGTGACATGCTTGCCTCCCACCCGGATCTCGCCGCCCGTCTGCGCCGACAGTCCCAGAACCGCTTTTGCCAGTTCGCTGCGGCCCGCGCCGACCAAGCCGTACAATCCCAGGATTTCGCCGGGCCGAACGGAAAGCGTGACATTTTCGTGCCCCGCTGCGGAAGAATAGTCCTTCAGTTCGAAGAAAGGCGCCTGCATCGTCCGCGGACGCGGCGCGCGGCGTGAAATGCGCTCGGCGCGCCCGATCATCATCTTCACCACGTCATCGCGGTTCAACGTTGAAAGGGCCGCACTGTCGCAGGCATTCTTGCCGTCGCGCAACACGGTCACGGTGTCGCAAATGTCGAAGACCTCCTCGAGCTTGTGACTGACAAAACCGATTGCGACGCCTTCGTCCCGCAACTTGCGCAGAAGGCGGAACAGCACCTGCGCCTCACTGGGCGTGAGCGATGCCGTGGGCTCGTCCAGCAGCAACACTCGCGATTGCAGGGAAAGCGCCTTGCCGATCTCGACAAGCTGCATCTGCGCGACGCTCAGCCGTCCGACCGGTGTCGCGGGATCGATGTCGAGATCGAGTTGCCTTAGCCAGCGCCGCGCCTCTTCCGCCAGCCCCTTGTAGTCGATGGTGGACAGCGAATGGGCCCCCAACTTGTCGAGCATGATGTTCTCGGCGACCGAGAAACGTGTCACGAGGTTCCGCTCCTGGTGCACGACGCCGACCCCGCCCGCGGCCGCCTGCCGGGGATTGGCGAACCGCACCGGCCGGCCCTCGACCCGGACCTCGCCGCGGTCGGCGAAATAGATCCCGGTCATGATCTTGATGAGTGTTGATTTGCCGGCGCCGTTTTCCCCCAGAAGGGCGTGGATCGATCCGCCCTTCAGTGTCATCGACACATTGTCGAGCGCCCGCACGCCGGGGAAGGATTTGCTGACTTCGACAACCTCAAGCGCAGCCATTTCAACGCGACTCGTTGAATTTGGCGATGCGGACCTCGCGGAACCGGTTAACGCCAACGGCCCACAGGATCAACGCACCGAGCACGATCTGCACGACGAAAGGATCGATGGCGAACAACACGAGCGCCTGGGTGATGATCGCGATGATGACGACCCCGAAAAAGGTGCCGCCAACGCTCACATGCCCGCCATTCAGCATAGCCCCGCCGATGACGGGCGCCGCGAAGGAGGAAATCAGCCAGTCGTCACCGATGGTTGGCTGGCCGATCTGAAGCCGCGCGACCAGCATCATTCCGGCGGTGGCGGCCAGCAGCCCCGATATGGCGTGCGCCCAGACGATCGTGGCCGAAACATTGATGCCCGACAGTTCGGCTGCGGTGCGGTTGCCGCCGACAGCCAGGATATAACGTCCGATGCGCAAGCGGTTGAACAGGTACCACATCCCGACGGATGCAATCACCATTGGCAGGACCAGCCACGGCACGGGACCGAAAATCTCGAGATTGCCGAAGTCCTTCACGCTTTGCGGAATGGCGTAGAAAGGTTGCGCCTCGGTGATTCCGAGATTGATGCCCTTGAAGATCTGCAAGCCGGCTAGCGTGATGATGAACGCGGAAATGCCGGTCCGGGCGATGACGAAACCGGTGGCCGCGCCCGCGGTGGTGCCGATGCCAAGTCCGATCAGCATCGCGACTGCCGGTGGCACCCCGTAGACCTCCATGATGCCCGCGAAGCTGATCGCGACAAGGCCGCCGAAGGCACCTAGCGCAAGGTTCATCTGGCCGATGGCGATGATCACGAGCTGGCCGAGCGCGACGACCATGTTCACCGAAATCGCCGATAGCAGCACCAGTATGTTGAACGGCGACAGGAAGCTCGGCTGGAAGGCCGAGATTGTGGCCACGGCTACCATGCACACTGCTGCAGGCCCCACCCAGTCATTGTCGAGCAGCTTGTGCGATGCCGCCATCAGATCAGCCCCCGCGCGCGCAGCATGCCCTGGCGCAGCCTGTCGGTCAGGACCGCGAGCAGCAGGATGAGGCCGAGGCAGGCAAGAATCCAGAATTCACCGACCCGCATGAGCAGCAGCCCGCTCGTCATGATGGTGACGAATGTCGCGCCGAGCAGCGTGCCGATAACCGAGACCCGGCCGCCCGACAAAAGGGTGCCGCCAAGAACCGGGGCGAGAAAGGCGGGCAGGAGCCAGTCCTGGCCCAGATGACCGGCCATCGAAGGAACCGCCGCGCCGGTCCGGGCGGTCAGCATTAGCCCGGCTAGGGCAGCGAGCCCGCCCGCCAGGGCGTGGCAGGCGGTGATGGCGCGGTCCGTGCGAACGCCCGAAAGTTCGGCAGCGCGCCGGTTCGCGCCCGCGGCCAGCATCTGCCGCCCCAGCGTAGTGAAACGGTAGAATACAACGAGGACCGCGCAAACGAAAAGTGTCACGAAGAGTAGTACAGACACCTTCCCGAACAGCCGCATCTTGCCCATGGCAGTCACTTCGGGAGGCAGGGCGTTGAACGCCTGCGCCTTTGAAAGGAAGATCATTACGCCGAAGAAGATGCTCATGCTGGCAAGCGTTATGATGAAGCTGTGAACGCCGGTACGCACCACCGCATAGCCGTTGATAGCGCCCAGCAAAGCCCCGAAAAGGATTGCCGCAGGCACAGCCAGGAACAGTGGCAACCCCAGAACTTGCGCGCCATAGCCGAACAGCATCGCGGCACAGACCCCGATCGCGCCGACCGACAGGTCAAGACCGCCGGTCACGATCACTGCCATCATGGCCAAGCCGATCATGGTGTCGATGCCGATCTGGCGGCCAATGGTGAACATGCTGAAGGGCGAGGTGAAGCCGGGGAGCGCCACGGCAAATGCCGAGAAGGCGACGAGGATCAAGACCGCAAGGCCGAACTCGTTGCTCATGACGAGCCGCAGCAACCGCGATCCGGCCTGACGGTCGGGAGCCTGCTTTTCGCGCGCGTCGAGTTCTGGTGAAATGACTTGTGTCATGGCCCTGCTCGCGGATGCCCCCACCCTTTGTCAAGGGAGGGGGCAAGCCTGTGCAGCCTTTACTGGCAGGTCATGTAGTCCTTTTCGAAGTTCGCCAGTATCTCCTTGGTGATGCCGCGCATCGCATCGACGTAGGTGTCGACCTGTGCGGCGTCGACGAACACTGTGCCGGAGTCCACGAACTTCGCGGTGAGCGCGTTCGCCTTCCAGGGAGCATCTTCCTTCAACGTGCACCCGGTGCGCAGTTTGTCGAGCACGTAGGCGCCGATATAGCCTTGGCCGTAAGGGTTTTGCAGCATCGTGCCATCGACGAAGCCGTCCTTGATGGCTTGCAGGACGACCTCGTCGTGGTCAATGCCAACCATCTTGATCCGCTTGTCGCCGATCTTGCGCAGCGAATTTGCCGCCGTCACCGCCGGAACCCACGCTGAGGTGATTATGCCATCCACATTTGCGGCATTGGCCGCGAGGTAGGCATTGATCTTTTCTTCCGCCGGCTGCGGTGCGTCGATGTCGGCGATCACCTGCACGACCTCGACCGCGCCGTTGGTTTCAGCCGCCGCCTTGTTTACTGCATCAATGCGTAGTTGTGTGTTCGGATCGACGAGGAAGCCGGTGAAATGCGCGATACGGCCCTTGCCGCCCATCGCCTTGATCAACTCCTTGGTGCCGAGATATGCCGAGTTGCCGGTGTCCGTACCCATGCAGAACAGGGCGGGGGTGGGATCCTTGAGGCATCCCGCGGTCGCGATCGCCTGTCCGCCGTTCTCGGTGATTTCCTGGACCACGGCATTCGTTCCCACAGCATCGCCGGGGAAGATCAGGAATGCATTGTACCCCTGTGTTAGGAGGCTTTCGAGCAACTGGCTCTGTTGTGCGAGTTCCCATTTTTGCGGCACGCGATAGTCGCCGGCGCCAAGGCCGAAATCCTTCATCGCGTCCATGCCGGCCTGTTCCCAGGCCGAGAAATACGGGTGCGGTCCACCCGGAACAAGAGCCACCTTGGTGGCGGTATCCGCGAGAGCAGGCGAGATGGCCGCTGAACAAAGCCCGATCGCCGCAACCAGCTTAACAACTGATTTCATGACATTTTCTCCCATAGCGGCGGCAGAATTGATTTGATCTTTGGTGCCGCTCTATTGCATGCTAGTATACAAGCAAAGACCAAACAAGGCAGATTCCGAATGGCGGCGCCCGCAACAAGAAAAATAATTGACTCAGGTGAAAGCGCTCTGCTGCGCCTGCTCGACAAGCGGCTTCCCGCTGCCGAGCAGATCTACGGCCATTTGCGCGAAGAGATCATAACTTGCCGTCTGGCGCCAAACGAAGCGCTGAGCGAGAACCGGATTTGCGGCATGTTCGCGGTCTCCCGTTCGCCGGTGCGCATCGCTCTTACGCGACTGGCGGAGGATGGCCTGATCGACATTTTCCCGCAACGAGGCAGTTTCGTGGCCCCAATCCGTATGAAGCAGGTGCAGGAAAGCCAATTCGCCCGCACCGCACTCGAGATCGCGTTGGTCGAGGTGGCGGCGAAAACATGGACCAACGACCACTCGGCAGAAGCTCACGCCAATTTGGACGACCAGAAGCGTCACGCAGGGCAGGGCGATGCCTGGGGGTTCTACCTCGACAACGAGCGCTTCCACCAACTCATTGCGCGGGCTGCCGACCTTGAGGGTGTCTGGAAAACCGTGCAGGGCGTCAAGATGCTTTGGGACCGGATCGGCCATCTGGCCAACCGGGTATCGGGCCACAGGGAGGAAATCATCGCCGAGCATGTTGCGATCGTCTCCGCCCTGGATGCCCATGACCAAAAGGCCGCGATGAAAGCGATGAAGCTGCATTTGCGTTCGGTGTACAACGCCATCGCCCGGCTTCGTCCGCTTCACGAGGATTATTTCACCGATGCATGATGACGGTCGCGCCAAACTTGGCATTCACGGCCATTTCGCGATATGAGAAATGGCATGATCACCGACTGGAACGACGCCTACGCCAACATGCCCTACATTGAGGATGCGGCCGGCTATCCGCCTCGTTGGTCGGCATCAGCTGCTGCCTTTCGCGAGACGTTGGAAAAGGAAGGGCGCGCGCGAACCGGTATCGCCTATGGCGGCGCGCCGCGCCAGCAACTGGACCTGTTCCTGCCGCCCGTTCAGCCGGCGGGAACCGCGATCTTCATTCACGGCGGTTACTGGCACAAGTTTGACCGGTCCACGTGGTCGCATCTGGCACAAGGCCCGCTGGAGCGCGGCTGGGCGGTCGCAATGCCTTCCTATACGCTGGCGCCCGAGGCCAGCGTTGCAGAGATCACGCGAGAAATCGGCAAGGCAATCGACTGCGTCGCAGCGCTGGTCGAAGGACCAATTCACGTCTGTGGCCATTCAGCCGGTGGGCATCTGGCAGCCCGGATGGCCTGTGAGGGCGCACCGCTCGAACCGGCAACTCAACGCAGGATCGAGCGCATCATTTCGATCAGCGGACTTCACGACCTCCGGCCGCTCGAGAAGACCTCGATGGGGGCTATCTTGTTCCGCGACGGATCAGAGGCCACGAATGAGAGCCCGGCGCTTAGGCGGCCGGTGGAAGGAACCGTGCTGACCTGCATCGTCGGCGGCAGCGAACGGCCGGAATTCTTGCGCCAGAATGCCCTGTTACCCAACATCTGGTCGGGACTTGGCGTCGAAACGACGGCGATTGTCAGTGACGGCTGCCACCATTTCAGCATCATCGAGGGGCTTGCCGATCCCGGATCGATACTGACGCAAGCTGTCGTGGGTCAAACTCCCAGGTAGCGGGCGCAAATTTCGTCGGTCAAATCAGCGGAATCGCCGGTCCAGACGGTTGCCCCCCGCTCGAGGATGGTGCAGCGGTCCGCGATCTTCCGAAGTGCCGGTATCGACTTGTCGACGACAAGGATCGACAGGCCTGTTTCCTTGAGCCTGGTAATGGCCGCCCAGATCTCGGCGCGAACGACCGGGGCCAGGCCCTCCGTGGCTTCGTCGAGCAGCAGCAGGCGGGGATTGGTCATCAAGGCTCGGCCTATGGCCAGCATCTGCTGCTCGCCTCCCGAAAGGGTCATGGCATTCTGGTCCCGCCGCTCCGCCAACCTCGGGAAAAGCTCGGTGACGGCGGCAAAATCCCAGGGGCCGGGCCGCGCAGCCACCATCAGGTTTTCACGCACGCTGAGGCGCGCAAAGCAGCGCCGTCCCTCTGGCACCAGGGCAATGCCGAGCGCGGCAACCTTGTGCATCGGCAGCTTCAAGGTGTCGGTTCCAGCAAGAAGCACCTTGCCGCGTGTCGGCTTCAGGATCGACGTAATGAGGCGCATGGTGGTGGTCTTGCCCATGCCGTTGCGCCCCAGCAACGCGACCGCCTGACCAGGCAGCACTTGCAGATCGACACCGAACAGCGCCTGCGAAATTCCGTAATGCGCCGTGGCATCTTCCACCTTGAGGAATGCGCTGCTCATTCGCCGTCCCCCAGATAGCTTTTCTGGACATCACTGTTGGCGCGGATTTCATCGACGGTTCCGGTGGCGATGATTTCCCCGTTGACGAGCACTGATATGCGGTCGGCAAGCGAAAACACCGCATCCATGTCGTGTTCGATGAGGAGAATGGGCGCCTTCGCGCGCAGGGAATCAAGCAGGGGCGTCAGCGTTCGCGCACCTTCCGGCCCCATGCCGGCCATTGGCTCGTCCATCAGGAATGCCTTCGGGTTCATTGCCAGCGCCATGGCGATTTCCAGCCGGCGCCGCTCGCCATGGGAGAGGTCGGCGACACGGATTTTCGCCCGATCTTCGAGTCCGACCTGACGCAGGCACTCCAATGCCGGAGCGGTTATGCTTGCGTCGTTGTTGGCCGCAGGGAAGAGGCGAAAGACATTTCCAGCCGCTCCTGCGGCGGCAAGCATGGCATTGCGCAATACCGAAAGTTCCATTGCGAGGCAGGAGACCTGGAAGGTCCGAGCCATGCCAAGCCGTGCCCGTCCGACTGCGTCGATGTTGTCCACAGGAAGCCCGCAAAAACTCACAGAGCCGGCATCCGGCCGCAACTCGCCGGCGATCTGCTTGACGAGGGTGGACTTGCCTGCGCCGTTGGGGCCGATCAGTGCGTGGATTTCGCCTTTTCTCAGGTCGAGACTGACATTGCGGCTCGCGGCAACCGCGCCGAAATACTTCGAGATACCCTCGACCGCCAGGACGATTTCAGCCATGGGCCGATCTCCGGCCCGCGGCAAGGCCCATGAGGCCGCCTCGGGCAAACAGCACCACGAGGATCAACACAACGCCAAGAAAAACTTGCCAGAACTCGAAAAGCCCGCCCAGCACCTGTTCCAGAAGTATGAACAAACATGCGCCCGCGACAGGGCCGGCCAGGCGCGCGGTACCACCAAGAATGACAAAGACCATGATCTCGCCCGACATGCTCCACGACAGCATTGCGGGACTGACGAACCGGTTGAGATCGGCATAGAGCGCGCCGGCCAGCGCCGTGATCATTGCCGAAACGATGAATGCCGCCAGCCCTACCGAGAAAGGCCGGATACCCGCACTGGCAAGGCGCTGCGGATTTTGCCTCGACATCTCGAGCGCCAGTCCGAAGCGCGAACGGATCAGCAGTGCTGAGAGCGCCATGACCGCCAGGAGGGCCGCAAGGCAAATCAAAAAGAAAGTCCACGGATCCGAGGTCGCCAGTCCGGGAAAATCGTTGCGCAAATAGAAGGAGAGCCCGTCTTCCCCGCCATAGGCCGGCCAGGTGAGGGCGAAATAATAGAGCATCTGCGCGAAAGCGAGCGTGATCATGATGAAATAGACGCCGCCTGTGCGAAGGCTGAGTGCGCCCATCGGAAACGCAACGATCGTCGCCGCGACCACCGCGACGAGCCAGATCACGGGCATTGAGGTCGTGCCGGCGATTTCAAAGGGCCAGGTGGCGAGCGGCTCGAAATTGCGTGCATGCCAAGCAAGGATTCCAGCCGCATATCCGCCAATGCCGAAGAATGCTGCGTGGCCGAACGAAACGAGGCCGCCAAAGCCGAGCGCAAGGTTGAGGCCGACGCCTGCGATCGCAAAGATAGCCGCCTTGGCCGCCAGCGTCAGGATGAAGGGCTGGTCAAGCAAAAGGCCGCCAAGCCCTGCGCCCAACAGTAGCAGTAATATGGCGGCGCTGACTGTCTGCTCGCGGGTCACGTCAGGCCCTTGCGCCGAATAGGCCGGTCGGCTTCACGACAAGAATGAGCGCCATGACGATATAGATGAGCATGGAGGCAATCGATGAACCCACGGCATTGGCGGCGGACGGTTCCATGAATGCGGCGAAGGCCTGCGGAAGCATCACGCGGCCGAGCGTATCGGTCAGCCCGACCAGCAAGGCTGCTGCAAGTGCCCCGCCGATGGAGCCTATCCCGCCGATCACGATGACGACAAAGGCGAGGATCAGCACCGGTTCGCCCATGCCGACCTGCACCGACTGGATCGGCCCGATCATCGCTCCGGCAAGGCCGGCCAAGGCCGCGCCAAGCGCAAAGACGATGGTATAGAGCCGCCCGATATCGACGCCCAGCACCGCGATCATTTCGCGATCGGTTTCCCCGGCACGAATGCGCATGCCAAGCCGCGTGCGATTGACCAACACGTACAGTCCGGCTGCTACGGCAAGCCCCACGGCAATGATGGTCAGGCGGTAAAGCGGGTAAGTGATGCCGCCCGGCAACGCCACGGATCCCGATAGCGAGGGCGGCACGTCAAGATAGAGCGGAAAGGAGCCGAACAGCCAGCGCGTCCCTTCCGAGAAGATCAGGATGAGCGCAAAGGTCGCGATGACCTGGTCCAGGTGGTCGCGGTCGTAAAGACGGCGGATGACAAGGCGCTCGACGAGGGCGCCGGCGATCGCGGCGGCTGCAATGCTTGCCGCCAGCCCCGTGAAGAATGATCCGGTTGCGTTTGCAACGGCTGCGCAGGCGAATGCCCCGGCCATGAAGAGCGAGCCATGCGCGAGGTTTATCAACCCCATCACGCCGAAGATCAGCGTCAATCCGGCAGAAATCAGGAACAGCGTCATGCCGAACTGCAAGCCGTTCAGCACCTGTTCGAGAAATAGCGTCGCCGACAAGTTTACGCCCTCTCAAAAAGGGAAGCGGGACGCCCTTGGACGCCCCGCATCGAACGTTCATGCCAAATGCTTACATCTTGCATTCGGCCGCATAGGCATCGACGTGATCCTCGAGCGCAACACCAACGATCTTGTTGGTGATGACATCGCCTTCCTTCACGACCTCGCGGACATAGATGTCCTGGATCGGGTGATGGTTTGCCCCGAACTTGAAGTCGCCGCGAGTTGATTTGAAATCGGCTGCAACCAGCGCGGACCGGAACGCATCCTGATCGGCGACGCCCGACTTGCCCAACGCCGACAGGATCAGATTGGCGGTGTCGAAGCCTTGGCTCGCATAGAGCGAGGGCACGCGGCCATACTTGCCCTTGAAGCTCTCGACGAATGCCTTGTTGGTTTCGTTGTCAAGATCGGGCGACCATTGAGCCGTATTCTTCACGCCCAGCGCCGCGTCGCCAACCGCGCCGAGAATGTCCTGCGAGAAGGAGAATCCGGGTCCGATCAGCGGAATTTCGGCGCCTGCCTGCGCATATTGCTTGGTGAAGGCGATGCCCATTCCGCCCGGCAGGAAGAAGAACATGCTGTCTGCACCCGATGCCTTGATCTGAGCGATCTCGGCGGCATAGTCGGTCTGCCCGAGCTTGGTGTAGACCTCGCCGGCGATCTCGCCCTTGAAGAAGCGCTTGAAGCCGTTCAGTGCATCAGTCCCGGCCGGATAGTTCGGCGCAAGGATGAAGGTTTTCTTGTACCCTGCGCTGTTGGCATAGGCGCCCGCCGCTTCGTGCAGATTGTCGTTCTGCCAGGCGACGTTGAAGTAGTTCTTGTCACATCCCTTGCCGGCAAGCTGCGAGGGGCCGGCATTGGGCGAAAGGTAGAATTTGCCCTGCTGCAGCGCTGCCGGAACAACCGCCATCGCGATGTTTGAGAAGATGATGCCGGTGAGGACATCGACCTTTTCGGACTGGATCATCTTGTCGGCTTCCTGCACCGCGATGTCCGGCTTCTGCTGGTCATCGGCAACGACAACCTCAATATCGGCTTTCCCCGACTGCTCGATGGCGAGCATGAAACCGTCGCGTACATCGGTGCCCAAACCGGCGCCGCCGCCCGACAACGTGGTGATCATTCCGATCTTCACCGGTTCGGCGCTGGCAGAGGGGGCTGCCATAATTGCAGCCAGGGCTGCGACAGCAAAGCTGGTCTTCATGGGTTTCATTTTTTCCTCCTACGGGTCTGGCCTGAGCCGGTTATTGAATTTGTGTTAGGTCAGAACGCCTTGAATGTCATGGTCGTAAAGGAACGCGTTATTCCCTCGATGTCGAGGATGTTGTCGTTGATGAACTTGCCGACTTCCGCGTCCTTCGGCACATAGATTTTCAGCAACAGGTCGAATTCTCCGCTCGTGGAGTAGATTTCAGAAGCGATTTCGCGCTCGTAGATTGCGTCCGCCACCGAATAGGCGGTGCCGGGCTTGCATCTGAGCTGAACGAAAATGCAATTCATGAATTTTACCCCTGCTAGCTGATTTGCCTGCCCACGATAATCGACGGTTTGCGGAACTTCCATCGCTTTTCGGGCGCAATCCTCACCGTGGCGTGTCCGCACTTGCAGTAATCACCTCGCTCCAACCTTCGAGCGGACCGCCCGGCTCCAGCCATTTCGCCGGTACGTCCACCGCAAAATCCATCAGGATCTGCGCCATCGCCTTGCCCTGCGGATCGTGCCGGAGCGAAGCGATGCCGCCGCCGCCGAGACCTTCATGCAGCAGAAAATTAAAGCCGTTGAGGCCCGGCCAGTCGAACCGCTCGACCTTTCCGCGGGCAAAGTGGGCGAAATAACGCTTCACCGCCACGGCGGTCAACGTATCCCGCAAGACGGGAGTGAATTCCGGCCGGCGCGCCAGCACGCCGATATTGGCAATATCGCCCTTGTCGCCGCTGCGGCCATGCGCGATGGCGACAAGCGGCACCCGAACCGTTTCGCCC
This sequence comes from uncultured Alphaproteobacteria bacterium, assembly GCA_963699855.1. Lineage (GTDB taxonomy): Bacteria > Pseudomonadota > Alphaproteobacteria > Rhizobiales > Rhizobiaceae > BOKV01. The sequence goes on from CAVOVL010000004.1 coordinate 196,719, forward strand.
GCGCGTTCCGTTGATCGCCCGAATGCGCTTCGCGCGATGCGCCTGCGGACTGGTTCCGCTGCTTGCGCATTTGCAGCGGGCAGGGCGACATCAACGCCATCAATCGAAACCGTGACCGCAACTTCTGATTTTGGAACGAGGAAAGAGAACAGGCGTATCACCGGGGTCGGCTCCGGTCTGCCGCCGGCAAAACCGGTCAGGCCCTGCGCCATCGCGGTTGCCGCCGGATAGATCTCTCGCCCGAAAATGGCCAGCGCATCGCGTGAGGCGTGCTTGACTGCGATCTTGAGGACCACCTCGCGTGCATCGGCAATTCGCGACATTGCGCCGTAGGAAGACCCCGCGCCCAGCACCTCGATCGATGTTTCGGTAAAATCGTCGAACCCTGCCTCGCGCATCAGCCTTCGCGAGCGCTTGATGATGGCCTCTCCAACAGCCTTGGCCTTGCAGGCGGCCTCGCGGCCGGCAATCATCATCGTGACCGACGAGCGAAAGCCGTCGGCATGGGTGGCGCTGACCTTGTAGCTTGTTGTGGGCGGCAGGCCCCGAGCGCCGCTGACCTTGACCTGGTTCTTTCCGGCGGTTTCGACCCGGACCTGAGACCAGTCGCAGACGACATCAGGCAGTATATAGAACGCCGGATTGCCGACTTCGTAGACAATCTGCTCCGCTACTGTCGCGGGACTGACGAGGCCGCCCGTTCCCTTGGGCTTGGTGAGCTGGAAAGTGCCGTCGCGGGCGCATTCGGCGATGGGAAAACCCATGTTGTCCCAGCCGCCCGCCACAAGGCGCCAGTCGGTGAAGATGCCGCCCGTCGCCTGTGCACCGCATTCCAGCACGTGACCGGCAAGGCTGCCGGCGGCCAGCAGATCCGCATCGCCGCTTGTCCAGCCGAACGCGTGGATCAACGGACCCAGCGCCAACGCGCTGTCGACGCACCGCCCGGTGATTACGATGTCCGCCCCGGCGCAAAGCGCTGCGGCGATTGGGAAGGCTCCCAGATAGGCGTTGACGCTGGCAAGTTTGTCTGGCAGCGGCGCATTGGAAAACATTTCGCGCGTACCACCTGCGCGGAACTTCGCGGCCATGGCCGACAGGTCATCGCCGGTGACCACCGCGACCTTGAGCTTCACCCCCGCCTCGGCGAGTACTGCTTCCAGTGCGCGGCGGCAGGCCTGCGGATTGACGCCGCCGGCATTTGTGACGACCTTGATCCTTTGTGCTGCGATGTCCTGCGCGAGCGGTTTCATCACCAGCGACACGAAATCCGTTGCATACCCAAGTTCGGGATTCTTGGCGCGCATTCGGGCCAGGATCGAAAGGGTAATCTCCGCCAGGTAGTCGAGGATCAGGTAGTCGACGCCCGCCTTCACCAACTGGGCGGGTCCCTCGGGGCTGTCTCCCCAGAAACCCGCGCCACAGCCTATCCGGACAGTATCAGCCATCATCAATTGCTCCCGCAGCACGTTGCCTGGCGATCAGGCCACCGGGATGTTGCCAGCGTCAGTCGGCCTTGTCTCCACTTCAAGCATGGCCTGGCTATCCGCGCCGGAATGCCTGTAGTGCCCAAGGCACTACCAAGACCGCTCTAGGTAGTTGTTACCTATGTTTTTGGGAGCCTTGTAGGTAATTAACCACAATAGACCTAGTATGACAGTTTGATGAAGCATTGCCCCCTGCAGGTGCAACCTCGCGCCAGAGCGACAGGGGCAATGGCAATGGCATTCAACATTACTGCAGGCGCGGGCAATGCCGCGACAATCAACAGCGGCGCAGCGGACAAAACCCGGTCACCTACAACGGCTCCGTCACCAACCCGGCCACCGGCCAATGCGGCGGCTGGCATTGCCGGCTTCAATGCCAATGTCGGCGCTGCGAAATCTGTCAACACGCCGGCGCAAAAGCCTGCAGCCGCCGCCGCAAATGCGACCATGCCGGTCGGGCAGCAGACAGCCATTGCCGCCGGAAGGCAGGCAATGGGCGCATATGCAGATATCATGCGCACGCAGGAAGGGCGCGACAACATCGCCGCAGCACTCACCGGCAAGGCATTTGCGCAGGCAACGGCCCGGCAGCAGCAAAAGATGACGCAGCTTTTTGTCGCGATCGCGCAAGGCAGGATCAACCCGCAATTCACCCTTGCCGGGGAAGGAACGCCTGAAGAACTGGAAGCTGCGGCGGGCGACGGCAAGACCGACATGCTTGCTGCAGGGACCAAGGGGGCTTTCGCGCAAACGGGCGGGCCTGCCGGAACCGTTCTGTTGAACAACAGTCTCGACGCGGCGCAGATGCGCCAGGCGGCGATCCACGAAATGGGCGAGGCCATCGGGGCAGCCGCCCGCCGGATGGGCATTGAAGTACCCGAAGGCGAGATCGGCGGGCGCATGGAACTGGCTGCCGCGGGGGCGGCGCCAACCAGGGCCGCGAGGCCCGAACTTTACTCCAGTGACGGCGCCGACTTGGACAAGGGCATGGCGCTCGTCGACGGCAGGCTGGTGGAAGCCCAGTACAAGGGGCTGGTGAAAGTCATCACCAATTCCGGGCGGACAACCGTGAAAACGTTTCATACCGCCACCGGGATAAACGCGACCTTTACACAAAAAAACTTTGTAACCGACAATATCGCTGGCGAGACCAGGCAGTGGAAGGTTTTCGTCTACCCCAAGTCCGGGACCTACACAGACGACAAATCCCCGCAGATATACAACCTTCGGCGTGTTGTGAATCCGGACGGGAAGATCACTTGGGTTGTTCCGCCTCTCATATCGGCAAAAGTTCCAACCGGAGGCTCCGTAACGCTTCGGGAGGATATCAAAACTCCGAAAATCAGCACATTCAGAACGGTTTACCGGCTTGACAACAACCAGGTCGGCGCGGCGCCCCAGCCGCCGAGACTCAACAACGGCCAGTTGACCACGTCAGCCCATCCGGGCGGCTTGCAACGCATGCGCGGTTCGATCACGGCCAATGAAATCTGGATCTACCGCGGTCCAGCCGCAGGAACCGGCAGATGGATCAAGATCACCGATGGCGGCCGTGGCGACACCACCCGCAATCGCGACGGTGTGATCGGCTACGACGTGCTGAAGCGCCCCAGCGAAATCTTCCTCGTGTTCCGCGGGCCGGTCAGAACCGGCCACAGTCCGGTGCAGGTTGGAGACAGTCGCGGCGGCGAGGGCTGGGTCCGCGACCCGAACAAGAGAACGCCCAAGGACCAAAACGACTGGGACAGCGCATTCCCGTTCTTCCCGGTCGTTCCGCCGGCTTTCGTACCGCCTGCCGTGGGCGGAGCAGGGGGCGTTGGCGCTGGAGCCGTTGGAGCGGGAACCGGTACGGCCTTGCCCAATGGCATTCGAAATGGCAACGCGGCGCGCGGCACGAAGCAAAAGCCAAAGCCGGAAAAGCCGAAGCCGCCAAAGCCCGATCCGGTCTGGACCGCCCTCGCAGCACTCGGCAATTCCATATATCAACCAAGCGGCAACAAATACCAGTTCCGCAATCCGGTGCTTCGTGAAGCTGCCGAGCAGCTCGATACGCAGATCGCGAAGTATGTGCGCGACGCCAGGAAGCGGGTTACCAATAACGGGGGAGTTTGGCGAAACGACAACAATCCCGAAATCGTCCCGGCAACCCCGACGGCATCCCAGACCGGATCCAACGCTTCACGGCCTGGCACTCCGGAAAATGTGATGGCCAACGCAGTATCGCAGATCGGCAAGAACCCGAAGCTGATCGATACACTGGGTAAAACATTCAAGGGCTTGGTGACATCCGGGACCACCGCAGCCGTGGTTACTGGAATTGGCCAAGCCCTGACCAAGATGGGTGTCCCCTTGCTCAATGGCGGGCGGCCTTACGGATTCAGCCTGTTCGGGTATGGACAGGGCTACACCGCGGACACCAAGGCTGGCAAAATCAATGGCGGAATGAACGGGCCGTTTGTCATCTACTCGCCGCCCGGAACCCAAACCAGCCCGGCGACGATCTGGATTTCGGTCTATCCACCGGACCAGCCATCGATACCGGTTGGCAAGAAGGGTTCCATGGGCCACGCAATCTCCTATGGGTTTGCGGTTGATCCCAAACCGTTCGGATTTGGCGCCGCAGGCAATACCGGTGCGGGCCACAATATTTCGATAGGGGACTTCCTTTGGTTGAGCAGGGCCGGAGGTTCGTCATCGAGTAAGGCAGCTAAAACTGTCGATGCCCGGATCAACAGCCTTTATGATGGAGTCGCCGGAGCCAAGATAAAGCCTGGCAGCAGCAAGCTCATCATGAATCCCGTGACGGTCGGAGGCTCGGTTTCGCCGGGCGCAGGCCTGAACACTGCCTCGGGCGCCGCATGGGTAGGAGCCGCGTTCGGCACGAATGCGGTCATTGGTCCGGCCTCGCCGGCAGAACAGCCCAACCCGTTTAACAAGATCCTGGCGGGGATCGCGCCCACGGTATCGTCGGCATTGTGGATCGCGCCGGCTAAAACCTATTTCAATTTCAACTGGAAGAAGGGCGTCAAGCCGCCGCCAGGACCGCCGCCAACCACGCCGGAAGCACCGGTATTTGTCCCGCCAACAGAAGTTCCACCAAAGGATAAGAACCCCACAGTTGTCGCCGATCCGAAGGTCTATGCGAACCGGCCTGTCAAGGGCCTGGTCGTGGAGCTTTCGCCGGCCCTGCGCGCCAAATACGGCCTGATGGACTGGGTCCGCGCCTATGACTACAAGGGCAGGTTGATCTCCACGCACAACCCGGCAAAACCCGCGGCGAAGTTCAGCTTCAAGATCAAGAGCGGAAGCGCTCCCGACATCGTCCAGGTCCGGACGGTCAAGGGCACCACGATGAACTTCAAGCTCTCGGGCGCGGGCACCACCGTCTTCGGCATCAACCGATCGGCGGCCGGGCAGAAGGTCAATTTCAAGAGTGGCGGGAAGCATGTCGGCGCCTTTGCCGACTCCAAGCTTGGCTGGTCCCGTATCGCCATCGGCGACAAGGATCGCAAGATCAACCAGCCCTCGGCCGTGTTCCACGTGGTGCCGCCAAGCAACGCCAGACCGGGTACGCTCAAGCTTGAGACGTTCTACAGCAACCCGGCAGGGGCTGCGGTCGCCCAGCGCCTGGCGGACAATGACAGCCGCGACATCGACTACAATCCCGGCGTCATCAAGCGCAATGCCGCCCACAACCGGCCGGTCAAGCTGGTGGTAACATACATATCGAAGAAAACCGGGCGGCAGGTCAGGGCATCGATCAACATCTCGCATGTCGGCAATGCAAAGGCGAAGGTCACATCGACGGGACTTTCGCTCAAAGCGGCCAACGGACCGAAGGTGTATTTCGACCACCGCCTGTCCCACACCATCTACCTCGCCAACATGCCGTAGGCGGCCATGATCGAAATCCGCGCAGGCTGCCTTGTGAGGCCGGCGCCATGCTTTCAGACAAGGCCGGAACGGTTCGATACCCTCGTTGCGAGAAGCGGAAATGGCAAGCCGGATCCGCAATCATGCTGGCAAGGACGGCTACTTCTTCTTGGGCTTTGCCGAAGCTGGCGCTGCCGCGGCGTCCGATTCCTCCAGTACGCGCGTATAGACAATTTTGTGCAGGTCCGGCTTCTTGTCGATGTTGAAATGGTCGATGTCCCGGCGGCCTGACATGTCGATATTTTCAAGGGTGCCGTTAAAATCCGACATCGGATACAGCGTCTTGTCCTTATCAGGCTTCTTGATGAAGTAATTGACGATGGACTTCACGTTGCCACCCACCTGTGTCGGCACGACAGGGTCGTACATTACCACGTACGTCACGGGAATGCCGCGCTCTGCCAGGTAGGTCGCCATTTGCGGCGAAACGCCGGCCCCCAGCGAATGCCCGATGATGACGATCGGATAGGAGATCTTTTCTTTCTTGCGATGGCGCTCGACGAGTTCTTGCGCTGCCGCATTCCAGCCGCTGTGATTATAGACGCAGTTTTCGATGCCCATCTTGGTGAACTGCTTGCCCATCTCGTCCATGCCGAGTGAAAAGATGTTGGCAAGTCCGCGCCACAGGTAAACCTCGCCAGGACGGGTAGGGGTCATTTTCGCGCAGGCGGCCTCTGCGATACCGGCTTGCATAACGCCTGCCGCACCAAATGCGATCAATCCCGCCAGGGCTGTGGAAACTGTCCTTCTCACGGTTTTCTCCCTCGTCACTCGATGGTTATGCCGAAGCTGATTGCGAGCACGGCACACAAACAAATATTCCGCCAAAATGCGTAATCAACGGCAAGCGGCGTCCCGAAAGGCCTTACCGCCATAGTACACAACTTAACAGGAGAAAAGTGTCAATTCATACGCGCGCCAGCCAGCATTTTCCGTATGCGACATCTCTTGGTTATCGGAAAATAGCCGGAGCATATTGGCGCAAGTCTGTTGTTTGGGGTAGCGATCGAAGTGGATATTTGGTGAATTGCCTCATGTCGAAAGGTAACGTAATTTCAATTCCGGGCCATTGGGGCTTGGATATCAGTCGAACCTGAAATTGCCCGGTGGCCGGGTGACCACCAAAACGTCTTCCTGGGAGGCAGCTATGAGCAAACGCGACGAATTAATTACCAAATATGCGAAGGACCTGAAGGACAAATGTGGCGTTTCGGCTGACATGGACCTTCTCAAAAAGGTGGTGATCGGTTGCGGGCCGACCATCTACCGCGATGATTCATCAACCGTATCGGGAACCGACAAGGAAGAATTGGCACGTATCCGCTCGAACTTCCTCATGAAGAAACTCCTACTTAAGGATGGCCCGGATCTCGACGCCGGTATCACCGCGATAAACGAGCAGTATGGAAAGTCGAACCGCAACAAGTACCGCGCGGTCTTCTACTACCTTCTCGTAAAGCACTTCAAACGCGAAAGCGTCTATGCCTGATCGGGCCGGGGGGCGCGTCAACCATAGGGGAATTCAATGAAACGTATTTTCAATGCGACCGTAGCAGGTGCCATGCTCTTGGCGGCTGCAGGATGCACGACAACGGAACGCGGTGCAGTCGTAGGCGCCGGCACAGGCGCCGTGATTGGTGCGGTGGCCACGGGCAACGCTACAGGCGCCGCAGTGGGCGCTCTGGGTGGTGCTGCCCTGGGTGCGCTCATCGGCAAGTCGATGTCGCCCGGATATTGCATCTATCGCGACCGGAACGGCCGCCGTTACGAAGCGCGCTGCTAAACCGAGAAAGCCACTGAAAGCAAAAGTCGCGCGGCCCGCAAAACCGGGCCGCGTGTCGTTGCGTATAATATCTGACGGAGGATATCATGCGCATTGTCATTGCAACCATCGCCATACTGCTATTGTTCGTAGCGCCTTCTGCCGCACAGCAAGTGGCCGAACGTATGACATGCGAACAATTGATCCGGTATTTTAAATCCAACCGGGTCATCTACAAGACCGTGAATGGCAAGATACTCCCCGTGCGGGTCGGCATCCCGATCAGGCAGTCGCGTGGTTTGAGTTGTGGTCCGAACAACTACCAGCGGCGCACGGCCAGCGCCCGGACAACCGACAAGACCCGATGCATTTATGCGGTCTACTGCCAGGGCTTCAATGATGACCGGCGTTTCAAGAACCAGTGATCAGGCCTGGCCCGATCTAGTTCGCGGACATTATTTGAACGTTGCCAACTGATTGTAGGTCTGTCCGTCGCGCCACATGACGACGGGTGTTCCGTCTGCCAATGTGCCCGAGAAGTAATGCATCCCGTCCCGGTTCAAGGTCGCGATGACCGTCTTCTTGTCCTTGGCCTTTAGCTCGAACTTGGCGTCATATCCGGTAAACGAGTAACCCAGCGCCCAAGCGGCAGCATTTGCGATCTGCGGGTTTGTGCAGCCCTTGAGCTTTACGTTGCCGGTATCGTTCCCTTTGCCTTGCTGCATGAAGAAGCCGTCCAGCCCGATCTGGCAACCACAGTTCGGGCCGCCGTCGGTTATCGTCCAGACACCCTTGATGTCGCCTTCGGAGCGTACGGTCGTTTGTGCAATTCCGCCGGCGACCGCCGAGCCGAGACCGCCGCCGAGAAGCCCACCGACCATTTGCATCGCACCGCGGCCAACCGCCTTGCCGGTGTCCTTGACCACCGCTTCTCCGAAATCCGCACCCTTGGCCGGCTTGGGTGGTGGTCCGGCGGCGATCTGAATTGCGCATTGCGCGGGGTTGAACGCCTTGGAATCGGCAAAGGCGAGCGCTGCGCTGCCGACATCCTTGTCTGCCGCATCGGCAGCCGTTCCGGTGGCGGCCGGTGCAGCGGCAACTTCTGATGTTGCTGTAGAAGCGGGCGCGCTGGAGAGGGTTTCGTCCACCCCTCCGCCAGACGAAGCGCAAGCGCCGACGATGGCAGTTGTCAGGCAAATGGTAAAAGTTGAAAACCGGTTACGCATAATACCCCCTTAACGACAGGTAAAAATTTAAGCCGCAAACCGTGCGCTAGGCAACAGTATGTTGGTTCGATTGTGCACTTTTCAGATCTGCTAACCTTGTCGCTTAGCGAGTTTGAAATCTTGCAGAACTATGGTGTTTCGGTAGCCGGGGCCTGTGGGGGCCGGCGGCACGAAGGAGCAGATATGGGCAAGTCAAGGCGAGTGCTGAATTCCATGACACGCGGTATCGGATTGCCGTTCCTGGCCACGTTGATTTCCGTGGCGGTGATTGGCGGAATCATTAACGTGTGAAGGCTCACTCGGCCATGACGAGGCGGCTGTCGCGCAATTGTCCATGCCGTGACAGGATGGGGTAGGCTACAGCGGCGAACAGTGTGTTGATCTCCCGCAGGCTCCGCACGATTTCCAGATGCAGGTCACTGGTCTCGATGCTGGCTTCGGCTCCCGCCTGCAGCCTCTTCAGATGCGCCTGCCTGCTTTGCCGTTCCAGCGTTCGCATCCTGTCCTTTTCCATGATCAGTTGACGGGCTGAATCGACATCTCCCGAAACCAGCACGTTCAACGCCAATTGCATGTTCGCCATGACCCGGTCATGGAGGTTGGTCAGTTCGCACCAGCCATCGGCTGAAAAGTTGCAGTGCTTCTTGTGCTTGTTTGCCACCATGTCGAGAAGGGTCTTCACGATATCGCCCACCCTTTCGAGATTGATGGCAAATCCGGACAACTCGAAACCTCTGGCTGTCTGATCTTCCTCGCCGGAATCGCGGTTGACTTCCGCCAGGTAGAGCTTGATGCTCGAATGCACAGTGTTGACTTCGCGATCCAGTCGTTTCAACCGATCCACCTGGTCCTGGTCGAAATCCTTGAACAGATCCATGACTGGCCGCAGCATGACCTCGACGAGTTGCGACATGCGCAAGACTTCCCGCGTGGCGCTCGCAAGCGCCAGGTGAGGGGAGGCCATCACCGAACGGTCGAGCGCGCTTGCCGGGCGCAGCCACTCGGCGGCGATGTCGGGTTGAGGCTTTTCAGGCATGATCCGCGCGAGGATACCTGCAACCGGACGGACAAGCGGCAGACACAGGATTGCAACCGCAAGATTGAAGCCGAGATGCAGGTTGACGATGACTGCAGCCGGGCCTCGATCGACAAGGAAAGGCGGTAATTCGACAAAGCGAAAGGCGGCAAGAACTGCCAGGGCTGCGCCGCCGCGCAGAACGAGATTTCCCGTAGGGAGCCTGCGGCCACGTGCAGCAAGGCCGCGCGTCAGCCATACCGCAATGAGGCTGCCACCAAGATTGGCGCCGAGCGTCATTGATATGGCCGCGTCCAATCCGAGTGCTCCTTTTGCAGCCAGTGCCAAGATCAAGAGAACTGTGGCGACCGAGGAATGCAGAAGAAAGGCGAGAAGCCCGCCGAACAGGAACGCCGTTAGGAAATCCTTCTCCAACCACGCTGCAATCATCGGCATAAGCGGCGCATCCTTTAGCGGTGCCACGGCATCGCCGATCATTTTCAGGGAAACCAGAACAAAGGCGATGCCCAGAAACACTCGCCCGATCTGGCGAACGGTGCGGTTTTCGAACTTGAGGAACATCCAGCCGCCGGCCCCCAGCAGGAACGGAATGAACCATGAGAGATCGAGCGACAGGATGCGGACAACCACTGCCGAACCGGCATCCGCCCCAAGGATCAGCGCAATGCCACCGGAAACCGCGAGCATGCCGTTCGCGGAAAAATTCGATGCAAGCACAGCGGCGGCAGTAGAGCTTTGCAGGATTATCGCCATTGCAGCTCCCAGCACAGCCGCAGACGCAACGCCGCGCGAGGGATCGGAAATTGCACGCCGCAACATCGGTCCGGAGGCCCGTTCCACGCCGGTCCGCACCATCCGCACGGAATAGAGCAGCAGCATCGTTGCTCCGGCCATGTGGATAAGGATCAATGGGACGTTCAATTCAGTCTACTCCAACCTCCCGGACGGGTGCCGAAAATCGGGAGCACACATCGGTGCGTCACCCTGCAGAATGCCAAGCTGTTGATAAGGTTCCATAAAGTAAGCAATGCGGTTCGAAATGGCGCTGCACATGCCGAGATTAAAGACGCACATTGTGCAGTTATTGTGATGTAATGAGGGCTTTCAGCCTGCCAAGACCAGCACGCTCACGGGAGCATAGTGGACAGTGACAGTGTTTCCGACCCTTGCCGGCGGGCGCGACGGATCGTTGAAGGTGTCAAGCCAGATCTGCTCGTCTCCCAACTTCATCCGGATCCGAATTACCGAGCCGAGGAAGTCGACAGCGGCGATGCGCCCTTCGAACTGGTGGTCGCCCTCACGCTTTTCGAGGCGCAGTGCTTCGGGGCGAAGCGCGAGCGTCACCGTGCCGCCAGCCATGACTGCCGGCGGAAGTGTCAGCCCTGTGAAGGTTGCGCCGCCGGCCGTCACCACTCCCTTGGCGGCATTTTCGATGGCGCCAGGAAGCGTGCTGAGCGTGCCGACGAACGATGCGACAAATGGCGTTGCAGGGCGGTTGTACACATCGAACGGCGTACCGATCTGTTCGATCCTGCCCTCGTTCATGACCATCACCCGGTCCGACATGGAAAGCGCTTCTTCCTGGTCGTGGGTGACGAAGATCGTTGTAATTCCGAGTTCCTTCTGGATCGCCCGGATTTCCTGGCGCAGCGAAACCCGGATCTTGGCGTCGAGCGCCGAAAGCGGCTCGTCGAGAAGCAGGACACCGGGCGCGGGGCGATTGCGCGGGCAAGCGCCACCCGCTGCTGCTGGCCGCCGGAAAGTTGCCAGGGATAGCGGTCGGCAAGTTGTGCAGCTTGATCAGCTGCGAGCATCTCTTCCGACCCGCTGTGCGATTTTCTGCGACGGCTCGCCTGCGACTTTGAGACCGAAGCCGATATTGCCGGCCACCGTCATGTTGGGGAACAAAGCATAGGACTGGAAAACCATGCCGATCTTGCGCTGGCTCGGCTTGAGATTTGTCACGTCCGTCCCGCCTATGCCGGATTTGGCCCGGAACTGGGCGTCTCGAACCCGGCGATCATGCGAAGGATGGTCGTCTTTCCGCAGCCGGACGGGCCAAGGAAGGAAACGAACTCGCCGTGCTCGACTGCCAGGTCGGCCTGTCGCACGACCACTGTTCGGCCGAAGGACTTGCTGATGCCGTTGAGCTCAAGGAATGGAGTGTTCGTCATCAGGTCTTGACCGGTGTTGCAGGTTTGGGCGCGGCGCGGGCGACGAGCTGGATGAGGCCCATGCAGGCCCAGGTGATGCCGAAGGCAATGACGGCCAGCGCTGCCGGCTCGTATGCCCGGTTCGCGCCCAGCAAGTTGCATGTATGGCCCGAAGGCAGGCCGGTTGAGCAGGGCCGCCATGGTGAATTCGCCAATCACGATGGCAAAGGTCAGAAAGGCGCCAGACAGGACCGCAACGATGACGTTGGGTAAAATGATGCGTGCGAGGATCGTCGCCCATCCTGCGCCAAGACTTTGCGCAGCTTCCGTGAGCGTCGACACATCGATTGTTCGCAGTCCCGTGTCGACGGCGCGATACATGTAGGGCAGGGCGAGGGTGGCGTAGCCGAACATCAGCAGGATGTTCGTGCCCATCGCGGACCCCGTGAGCGGCAGGAAACTCGATGTGTTGTAGAGCCGGATATAGCCGAAGACGATGACGATCGCCGGAATCACCAGCGGCAATAGGGTGATGAACTCGATCCAGGGCCGAAGTTGCGGCAACTTGAGCCGCACCCAGTAGGCGGTGGGAACCACCAGGAGCACGCCGAAGGCAATCGTGAACAGCGCCATCACGATCGAATAGGTGAAGGTCTCCTGAAAACGGCTGTCGGCGAAAACCCGCGCATATGCATCGAAGGAATACTCACCGCGCCGCGCCTTGAGCGAGAAGTTCAGCATCCCGGCCAGCGGCAGCAGGAAGTAGAGCAATCCCGAACGATATGGCTCCCCAGGCCCAGATGCGGCTCATTTCAGCCACCTCTCGCTGCGTGTGCGCAGCACGATGTAGATCGTGTTTGCTATTCCGGTAATTACGATCATGCCGAACGCGAGCGCGTAACCCAGATTTGCGGTCGCCCAGCACATCGCCGCGGATCTGGCTGAACAGGGTGATCGGCACGAGCGAGAACGCCGGGCCTGCCAAGGGCGAAGGCCGTCGCGACCGCGCCGAATGAATTGGCGAACAACAGCGCGAATGTGCCGAGCAGCGAGGGCAGCAGGATCGGCAGCGCCACCATGCGCCAGTATTGTGCGCCGCTGGCTCCAAGGATCGAAGCCGCCTCTTTCCATTCACGCTTCAACCCGTCCAGCGCGGGCGTGATAATCAGGATCATCAAGGGGATCTGGAAGAAAAGATAGACGATCACCAGCCCGTAATAGCTGAGCAAATTGAAGCCCATGACGCGAAGGTCGAGGCCAAGCTGCGTCTTGAGAAAGACCGTGACCATGCCCAGCGGCCCGAGCGTTGCCAGGAACGCGAAAGCAAGCGGTACGCCGGCGAAATTGGAAGCCACCCCGGAAAACGTGAGCAGGGGCCCGCGAATCCATCGAGGCAGGCCGCCCAACACGACGGCCGCGGCCATGGCATAGCCGACGGCGCAGCCCAGAAGCGCCGAGATCACGCTGATCTTGATGGATGTCCAGTAGGCGGTGCGAATGATCTGGGTGTTCAAACCGCGCAAATTGTCGAGCGTAAATCCGCCGTCGGCAGATTCGAATGCGCCGATCACGATCCGCATGGTCGGCAATATCAGGAAAAGCATCACGAAAACGATGAACGGCAACACGCCGAGCCAATGCAGCGGCAGCTTGCGCCGTGAGGGCACATTGATCTTTCCAACCTTTGCTGGTTGCATCCCCAAAGTCCCCGGTTCTTTTTCTTGTTAGGCGCCGGTTGGAAAGCCCGCCCCGGCCTATGTCGGAGCGGGCAGTCTTGACATGTTACTGGACGTTCGCGCCGACGACGCTGTCCCAGCCGCCGGTTACGGCAGCTTTGTTCGCATCGACTTCCTCAAGCGTCGGGAAGTATGCAGCCTCGTAGGAAGCTGCCGGCGGCAGGGCATCGATGAGGTCCTGCGGAACCTTGCCGGCCTTGACCATCGCGTTGAAGCGGGCCGGGTGGCAGTAACCTTTCAGCCACAGAAGCTGGCCCTCGTCCGAGTACAGGTGCTCCATCCACAGCTTGGCTGCATTGGGGTGCGGAGCATATGCCGAGATCGCTTGGACATAGACGCCTGCCTGGATGCCGGTCTTCGGAACCACGACTTCCACCGGCGGGTTGCCGGCGAGCGTATCTCGCGCCGCAAGGGCGTTGTAGTCCCACATGATCACGATCGGCGTTGCGCCTTGCGCCAGCGTGCCGGCCTTGCCGATGACCGGAACGAAATTACCAGCCTTGTTGAGTTCGGCAAAGAATTCAAGGCCAGCCTTGCCGGCGTCTGCGCCTGACTTGGCGCCCTTGCCGAGGCCCGCCGCATGCACCGCAAGAATTGCCTGGTTTGAAGCGCGCGGATCGCCCGCAAGAGCGACCTGGCCCTTGTATTCCGGCTTGAGAAGGTCAGCCCAGTCGGCAGGCGGATTGGCAACGAGATCCTTGTTAACGAGGAAGCCCATGACACCATAATAGTCGCCGTACCAGTGGCCGTCCGCGTCCTTGATGTTGTCCGGGATCTCGTCCCAGGTCGAAACCTTGTAGGGCTGCGTCAGGCCCTCGGCCTTGGCCGATGGTCCAAAGGCAAGGCCGACGTCAATCACGTCCGGCGCCTGCGGGCCCTTGTTGTCCTTGTTGGCCTTGATCGCTTCGATTTCATCAGCCGAACCCGCATCCGGGTTCAATTCGTTGACCGTGATTTCGGGGTATTTTTTCTTGAAGGCATCGATGACGGCGCCGTATCCGCACCAGTCATGTGGAAGGGCTATGGTGGTAACCATTCCTTCCGCCTTTGCGGCGGCCACGAGCTCATCCATATTCTGGCTGAAGGCACTGCCGGCAAAAGATGCAGAGACCATCGCCGATGCCGCAAGCACCGCCGTAATTTTGCGAAGACGTTTCATGGGTTTGTTCCCTAAATTGCCGCCAAGCGGCGTGCGTTTTTACCCTGCGTCAGGGAGATATTATCCTGCCCGCAGGTGCAATCGGACTGCCAGCCCGAAAGGTTTGCCCCCGGAGCAAAGACAATCTCATTTTTTGCGCCCGCGCAATAGCAACCGCCGGGCGGCGCTCTGTCATAAAACGCGCTATCCATCGGAAACCGTTGCGGGATGCCCAATGCTCATCGCACCAGTTCAATGTCAGCAAGATGACAGTTTTTGGTGAAAATCCGGTCTTGCGCGGCTGGTGCTTTGCCGTCAAGAACTTGCACATGATCGACAAGCTCGAACTCTTCATGGCGCTGGCACGCGAAAAGCATTTCGGGCGCGCCGCGCAGGAGTGTAATATTACCCAGCCTTCGCTCTCTGCGGCAATCAAGCAGCTTGAGGAGCAACTTGGCGTCATGCTGGTGCGGCGTGGCGCGCGCTACCAGGGCTTGACGCCGGAGGGCCAGCGCGTGCTCGAATGGGCGCGCCGCATTGTCGGCGATACCCGCACCATGCGCGAGGAAATGCGCGCCGCAAGAAGCGGACTTGCCGGTCACGTGCGTATTGCGGCGATACCCACCGCCCTTGCGATGATCCCGGAATTGACGACACCGATCCGCGAAAAGCACCCTGACGTTACCTTCACGATCCTGTCCCAAACCTCCATCGAAGTGTTGACGCTGCTCGAGAACCTCGAAATCGACGCTGGCATAACCTACCTCGACAACGAACCGCTGGGCCGGGTCGCGTCGGTGCCGCTTTACGTCGAACGCTACCAACTCATCACATCGGCCGGCAGCAATTTCGCCGACCGCAGGCAGGTGACATGGAAGGAAGCAGCCAGTCTGCCGCTTTGCCTGCTGACACCCGACATGCAGAACCGGCGCATCATCAACCAGCATATCGCGGAAGCAGGCGCGCAAGCGCATACGACGCTGGAATCGAACTCGATGATCGCGCTGTTCTCACACATCAAGACCGGCAAATGGGCAAGCATCATGCCGCTAAACCTTGTGAAAACGCTTGGCCTCGCAGAACCCGTTCGCGCCATCCCGATCGTCGAACCCGATGTCGGCCACACGGTCGGCCTCGTCGTCGCCCACCGCGAGCCGCACACGCCCATTGTTTCGGCGCTGATGCACTTTGCCCGCGCCGTCTCGACGCTTCCTGACAAATCCGGTTCGGAATATTGATAGAAAACACCTATCAATTCACGGATCATGGGAATTGATCGCATAGCCGGTGCCGCTATCATTACTGGGCGTCACAGCGAAGGGAGAGTCGCTTGCAAACTTCAGCTGAAACGCTGGCCGAGAGCGTTGGCACAATCGTCGACCGTCATAGCCTCCGAGAGGGGCCGTTGCTGCCGATCCTGCATGATGTGCAGGAAGAGTTCGGACACATTCCCGCGGACGCCCTGCCGGTCATCGCCAAGGCGCTCAATCTGAGCCGCGCGGAAGTGCATGGCGTCGTTAGCTTCTATCATGACTATCGTACCCAGCCTGCAGGCAGGCACGTACTCAAGGTCTGCCGCGCAGAGGCGTGCCAGTCCATGGGCGGCGAGGCGATTGCCACACAGCTTGAGCGTGAACTGGGTGTCGCTTTCGGCAATACGTCGGCGGACGGTACCGTAACGCTCGAGAAAGTTTATTGCCTCGGCCTTTGTGCCTGTGCGCCGGCCGCCATGCTGGACGGCAAGGTCATCGGAAGGCTCGATGGGCGCAAGGTGGAATCAATCGCCAGGGCGGTGCGAATATGACGATCACGGTTTTCATACCGCGCAATTCCTTCGCGCTGGCGCTCGGCGCAAACGAGTTTGCCGCCGAACTTGCCCGGCAGGCTGCGGAGCGCGGCTCGGACATTCGCATCGTGCGCAACGGCTCGCGCGGCATGGCATGGCTAGAGCCGCTGGTTGAAGTCGCGACGCCGGCAGGTCGCATCGGTTACGGCCCGGTCGAAGCTTCCGATGTTGCATCGCTTTTTGAAGCCGGTTTTCTCGATGGCGGTTCACATCCAAAAAGCATCGGCATTGTTGACGACCATGAATTTCTCAAGCGCCAGAAGCGCCTGACCTTCGCACGCTGCGGCATTACCGACCCGCTGTCGATATCCGACTACCAAGCCCATGGGGGCCTTGCCGGCCTTCGCCGCGCCATCGCCATGCGGCCGGATGAAATCGTCGCGGAAGTCACGCAATCCGGACTTCGCGGCCGTGGCGGCGCAGGATTTCCGACCGGCATCAAATGGAAGACGGTGCTGGAAGCGGCAGGCCCGCGCAAATACATCGTGTGCAATGCCGACGAGGGCGACAGCGGCACATTCGCCGACCGCATGATCATGGAAGGCGATCCATTCGTCCTGATCGAGGGCATGGCCATCGCCGGCATCGCCACAGGCGCGACCAAGGGCTACATCTATATCCGCTCCGAATATCCAGGCGCCATCGTCACGATGGAAGAGGCGATCGCGATCGCCCACGAGCATTCGATCCTCGGCTCATCGGTGCTGGGATCGGGCTTTGCCTTCGACATGGAAGTGCGCGTCGGCGCAGGTGCCTATGTCTGCGGCGAGGAAACCTCGCTTCTCAACAGCCTGGAAGGCAAGCGCGGCGTCGTTCGTGCCAAGCCGCCCCTACCGGCGCACCAAGGCCTGTTCGGCAAGCCGACCGTCATCAACAATGTCATCTCGCTCGCCTCGGTACCGGTGATCCTTGAAAAGGGCGCGGAACATTACCGCGACTTCGGCATGGGCCGCTCGCGCGGCACGATCCCGATCCAGATTGCCGGAAACGTCCGCCATGGAGGCCTGTTCGAAACCGCATTCGGCCTGACGCTTGGCGAGATCGTCGACAGCATTGCCGGGGGTACCGCCACCGGTCGCCCGGTGCGCGCGGTGCAGGTTGGCGGCCCGCTCGGCGCTTATTTCCCGCGCGAGCTGTTCGACACGCCCTTCGACTACGAAGCCTTCGCTGCGAAAGATGGTCTGATCGGCCATGCAGGCATCGTCGTCTTCGACGACAGCGTCGACATGCTGGCGCAGGCGCGATTCGCGTTCGAGTTCTGCGCCATCGAAAGCTGCGGCAAGTGCACGCCTTGTCGCATCGGCTCGACCCGTGGTGTCGAGGTCGCCGACAAGATCGCTGCAGGCATCGATCCGGACGCGCAGCTCGTGCTGATCACCGACCTTTGCAACACCATGAAATTCGGTTCGCTCTGTGCGCTGGGTGGCTTCACGCCATACCCGGTAATGAGCGCGCTCAAGCATTTCCCCGAAGATTTCCGGCCATCGAACATGGCCGAGGCAGCGGAGTAGGGCCATGGGTCTCGTTTCCGAAATAGACTACGGCACGCCGGCAAGCCGGACTGAAAAGACGGTCACGCTTATAGTGGACGGCTTCGAGGTGACGGTACCGGAAGGCACGTCCATCATGCGCGCCTCCATGGAAGCAGGCATCGCCATTCCGAAGCTGTGTGCAACCGACATGGTGGACGCATTCGGCTCCTGCCGCCTTTGCCTGGTGGAGATCGAGGGCAGGGCGGGTACGCCGTCTTCCTGCACCACACCCGTTGCGCCCGGGATGGTCGTTCATACCCAGACCGGCAAGCTAAAGGATATCCGCCGCGGCGTGATGGAGCTTTACATCTCTGATCATCCGCTCGACTGCCTGACCTGCGCTGCGAATGGCGACTGCGAATTGCAGGACATGGCGGGCGCGGTTGGCCTTCGCGACGTGCGCTACGGCTATGACGGCGACAACCACGTGAAGGCGCGCGACACGTCCGGCGAGGGCAACGCGCTGTGGATGCCGAAGGACGAGAGCAATCCCTATTTCACCTACGATCCTTCCAAGTGCATTGTCTGCTCGCGTTGCGTTCGCGCCTGCGAGGAAGTGCAAGGCACCTTCGCGCTGACGATCGAGGGCAGGGGCTTCGACAGTCGCGTTTCGCCCGGCATGCATGAGAGCTTCCTTTCGTCGGAATGCGTCTCCTGTGGCGCTTGCGTACAGGCCTGTCCGACAGCGACACTGACCGAGAAGTCGGTGATCGAAATCGGCCAGCCCGAGCATTCGGTCGTCACCACCTGCGCCTATTGCGGTGTCGGCTGCTCCTTCAAGGCGGAGATGCGCGGCGAGGAACTGGTGCGCATGGTGCCGTTCAAGGACGGCAAGGCCAATCGCGGCCATTCCTGCGTCAAGGGCCGGTTCGCCTATGGCTATGCCAGCCACAAGGACCGCATCCTCAATCCGATGATCCGCGAGAAGATCACCGATCCATGGCGCGAGGTTTCCTGGGACGAGGCATTCGGCCACGTCGCCTCGGAGTTCCGACGCATCCAGCAGCAGTACGGCAAGGGCGCAGTCGGCGGCATCACTTCATCGCGCTGCACCAACGAGGAAACCTACCTCGTCCAGAAACTGGTGCGTGCCGGCTTCGGCAACAACAATGTCGATACCTGCGCCCGCGTCTGCCATTCGCCGACCGGGTACGGTCTAAAGCAGACCTTCGGCACTTCCGCCGGTACGCAGGATTTCGACAGCGTCGAGCATACCGACGTGGTGATCCTGATCGGCGCCAACCCGACCGACGGACATCCGGTATTCGCCTCGCGCCTCAAGAAGCGCCTGCGCGCCGGGGCAAGGCTGATCGTGATCGACCCGCGCCGCATCGACCTCGTACGCACGCCGCATGTCGAGGCAGCGCACCATCTGCCCTTGCGGCCGGGCACCAATGTCGCGGTGCTGACCGCACTCGCGCATGTCATCGTTACAGAAGGCTTGCATGCTGAAGCCTTTATCCGCGAGCGCTGTGACTGGAGCGACTTCGAGGATTGGGCTTCCTTCGTGTCACTTGAGAAGAACAGCCCGGAAGCTATTGAAAATGTTACGGGCGTGCCGGCTCATACCGTTCGCGAGGCCGCGCGTCTTTTCGCCACCGGCGGCAATGGCGCCATCTATTACGGCCTTGGCGTAACCGAACACAGCCAGGGTTCGACCACCGTCATGGCGATAGCCAACCTTGCAATGGTGACCGGCAATATCGGCCGGCCGGGGGTCGGCGTGAATCCGCTGCGCGGCCAGAACAACGTGCAGGGCGCCTGCGACATGGGTTCATTCCCGCACGAACTGCCAGGCTACCGCCACGTTTCGGACGAGGCGACTCGCGACATCTTCGAAAAGTTGTGGGACGTCAGGATCGAGGACGAGCCGGGCCTGCGTATCCCCAACATGCTGGACGCCGCGGTCGACGGCACGTTCAAGGGGATTTACATCCAGGGCGAGGACATCCTTCAATCTGACCCCGACACCAGGCACGTCTCGGCCGGGCTTGCGGCGATGGAATGCGTCGTGGTGCATGATCTGTTCCTCAACGAGACCGCAAACTACGCGCATGTCTTCCTGCCGGGCTCGACCTTCCTCGAAAAGGACGGCACTTTCACCAATGCGGAACGTCGCATAAACCGCGTGCGCCGCGTGATGAAGCCGAAGAACGGCCTTGCCGATTGGGAAGTCACGCAGAAGCTGGCGCAGGCGATGGGCGCGAAGTGGTCCTATACACACCCCTCGCAGATCATGGCCGAAATCGCCGCGACGACGCCGAGCTTTGCGGGAGTGAGCTACGATCTGCTGGAGCGTGACGGATCGGTGCAGTGGCCCTGCAACGAGAAGGCGCCGCAGGGTACGCCGGTCATGCATATCGACGGGTTCGTTCGCGGCAAGGGCCGTTTCATGATCACTGAATATATCGCGACGGACGAGCGGACCGGCCCTCGCTTCCCGCTGCTGCTGACAACCGGCCGCATCCTTTCGCAATACAATGTCGGTGCACAGACGCGACGCACCGCCAACGTCGTTTGGCACGAGGAAGACCTGCTGGAGATCCATCCGCACGATGCAGAGCAACGCGGCATCCGCGACGGCGATTTCGTCCGTCTCGCCAGCCGTTCGGGCGAAACCACGCTGAGGGCCACGGTGACCGACCGTGTGGCTCCGGGCGTCGTCTACACGACGTTCCATCACCCGGACACGCAGGCGAACGTGATTACCACCGACTTCTCGGACTGGGCGACGAATTGCCCGGAATACAAGGTCACTGCGGTGCAGGTCTCGCCCTCCAATGGTCCTTCGCAATGGCAGGTCGAATACGAGGAACTGTCGAAAAAGGCCCGCCGCATCGAACATGTGGCCGAGCCGGCGGAGTAACATGACCATTCCCGCTCACCGCTCCGTTTCCCGCACCGCCTGGCGCAATGGCGCGCCAAGCACGGGAACGCGTGCGGCGCCGGAGGAAACGCCGCTGGCGCTGAGCTTCGGCGGCTCGACCTTTGCGGTGATGATGGGCACGCCTGCCGATCTTGAGGATTTCGCCATCGGCTTCTGCCTGAACGAAGGCATTGCATCGGATCTCGCCGATATCCTGTCCGTCACGGCGGTTGAGGCGGAAGGCGGCATCGACTTGCAGATCGATCTTGCCGGCAGTTCAGTCGAAGCGCTGACAAAACGCCGGCGGGCCATGGCCGGACCCGTGGGCTGCGGGCTTTGCGGCGTTGAAAGCATCGAGGCCGCCCTGCGCAAGCCACTTGCCTTCGCCGGCACGCCATTGACACTGACACCGGCCGATATTTGCGACGCGGCAGCCTCCCTTGCCGAGCGCCAGCCGCTTCACGCCATGACGCATGCAGTGCACGCCGCCGGCTTTTTCGTGCCCGGCGAATGCGTGGTGACCGTGCGCGAAGATGTCGGCAGGCACAATGCGCTCGACAAATTGTGCGGCGCACTTGCCCGTTCCGGCAGGAGTGGCGCGGCAGGCGCGATTGTTGTCACCAGCCGTGTTTCGGTTGAGATGGTGCAAAAGACCGCGGCTTGTGGCAGCTCATTCATTCTTGCCGTCTCGGCGCCGACAGCACTGGCCGTTCGTGCAGCCGAACAAGCGAACATCACGCTGGTGGCGCTGGTGCGCGGCGCCGATTTCGACGTCTATACCCATCATGACCGCATCGTTACGGGAGCCCGCGCGCATGTCGCCTGAAAAGACCGTCCGCATGGCGAACCAGATCGCCACCTTCTTTCAGAGCCAGGGCGGCGAGGAAGCCGTTACTGGCGTCGCTGAGCACATCAACAGCTTCTGGGAACCGCGCATGCGCGCGCAACTGTTTGATCTGATCGAAGCGGGCGAAAAAGGCTTTCACCCTGCGATATTCAGCGCCATGCCGCTGATACGCCGCCCTAAGGCATCTGCCGACGCCTGATCAAGCCAGCAAGTCAACTCAGGCAGCGCTCTCGGCAGGCGGTGCGTCCTTCGGTTCTTCCGCTGGCGGCTTGAAGGAACGCAAGGCGTGGCCTTCGGGATCGTTCGCCAGATGAATTATCCGGTCGTAGAACCCGCTGTCGCGGCCCGGACGACCGATATTGACGATGGCAGAACCCGCAAGTTCGCGCTCCAGCATCGCCACTACGCGCTTGCGGACATCGCCCTCGAACAGGTCCAGCGCCTCGCTGATCACCACCCACTTCGGCTTGTGCAGGCCAAGTCGAGCGAAGGCCAGCAGGCGCTGCTCTTCCTCACTCAACTCCCGGTCCCAACGCGCATGCCGGTCCAGTGAGCCGGCGAGGCGGCCTAGATCCATGCGCACCAGCGCCGACGTCAACTCGCTGTCGCCGAAAGTCGTCGCTGGGCGAGGATAGGAAAGCACTTCTCGCAACGTGCCGGGCGGGAAGTACGGGGTGCGCGGCATGTAGCTGACAGGTTCGTCCGCTGGAAGGGTGATCTTGCCGCTGCCCCAGGGCCAAAGCCCCGCGACAGCCCGGAAGAACATCGCGCGGCCCGCTCCCGGTGCGCCATTGATGAGCATCCGCTGGCCGGGCAGCACCTCGATCAGCGCATCCTCGAGCTTGGTGCATGCGCCGGGCGTCGAAACCTTCACGCCTGCGAAAACCAGTCTGTTCTCCTGGCCTTCGACGATGTCGATGCGTTTCTCCACCTCGTGCAGCACATCGGTCAGCTTCACGGCAGTTCTGAAGTCGGCGACGCGCAACAAGGTCGCGCGGAAGTCGGCAATGCCGCCGATATTATTGATGAACCAGCGCAGGGATTCATGCACCTGGTTGAAGGCCCCGACTGCCATCATGAGGCCGCCGAAAGTCAGGTTTCCGGAGAAATAGGCCGGCGCGGCGATGATGAACGGGGCGACAACCGTCATCCAGCCGTAACCTGCCGTCACCCAGGTGAGGTTCGTGACCGCCCGGACAATCTTTCTTGTCGCCTGCAGCACCGAGCCCAGATCGAGTTCGATCCGCCGCCGCTCGTCCGCTTCACCGGCAGCAAGCGAGATGGCGTCGAGATGCTCGTTCGCGTGCATCAGCGAGAACCGCAGTTCGGCCTCGCGGGCATATTTGTTGCCATTTAGCGCGACGAGCGAACGCCCGACCATCCAGCTGACCCAGGATGCCGTCCCGGCATAGAGGAAGGCTGCCCAGACCATGTAGCCGGGTATCTCGATCCGCGTTCCTGAAATGGTGATCGCAAAATCCGCCGAGAGCGCCCAAAGCACGCCGACGAAACTCGCCAGGAGGATGCTCGCCTGCAGCAGGCCGACGCCGAGGTCGGTGGTCAGGTCCACGAGATGGCGTAAATCTTCATGAATCCGCTGGTCGGGATTGGCACCGATGGCTCCGGCGCTGGCGAGGCGAAACGCCCTTCGAGGTTGCATCCATTCCCCGAGGAGGTCGCAAGTCAGTCCCTCGCGCAGCCGGAGCCGGATCATTTGGTTGAAGAATGTCTGCATGACGTTGAGGATCAGAAGCCCGCCGGCGATCCACACGAAAATGCCAAGCTGGTGGATGAAGGCGTCGAGGTCGCGCCGCTCCATCGCGTCGTAGAATGGCTTGTTCCAACGGTTCAGGATGATCTGCCCGTAGGCGGTGGCCAATATGACCAAGAGGATGCTGCCTGCATAGTACAGGATCGTGTTGCGCAATGGGGAGGCCCACAACGCTGCGGCCATCATTCTTGCTTGCGAACGGAAACTGCGCTCCGAAGCCGCTTTCAAATCGTCCGCTTGATCCTGCACCCTGTCTCCCGCCCATGCACCGCCGCGCTCGCGCCGTCGCATCCAAAACAAACCTCAACTCCCGTTCGCAACGTGCGCGGCGTCGCCACGAAATTCAACAACTAATGTGCTATGCTAACGGTCAACTTCCTTTCAACGCCGATGCCGGTGGGTAATGAAAAATGCCCCGGCCGCGTTGTCTTTCCAACGCTGATGGATAGAGTAACGGAAGGGATAACCGGACCTTGCATCGCCTTGGCGCCGGCACCCGCAGGGTGGGATCGGGATCAGCCGGGGAACATGGGCCGCATTTTTTCAGGCATTTTTCGCGGTGCCGGCAATCGCTGGATCGTGGCAGCT
Organism: uncultured Alphaproteobacteria bacterium; assembly: GCA_963699855.1. Taxonomy (GTDB): domain Bacteria; phylum Pseudomonadota; class Alphaproteobacteria; order Rhizobiales; family Rhizobiaceae; genus BOKV01. Next base: position 220,637 of record CAVOVL010000004.1, read on the forward strand.
CGCCTCCTCGGCGTCGCCTTGCTGGCGGGACTCATCTTCTTGCGAATTTTCGATCCCGTTTTTGTCGAGACAATCCGAAACCAAAGCTTCGATTTCTACCAGCGCATGAAACCGCGCGAATATCAGCCGCTTCCCGTGGCAATTGTCGACATCGATGAAGCAAGCCTCGAAAAATACGGGCAATGGCCGTGGCCGCGCACCCGCATGGCCGAGTTGGTCGAGAAGCTGACGGCGGCAGGCGCCATCGTCATCGGCTTTGACATAGTCTTTGCCGAAGCTGATCGCCTTTCGCCGGACCTCGTTGCTACCGACAACCCCGCACTACCCGAATCAGTCCGCGCCGGCCTGGCCGCACTGCCGTCCAACGAAGTGGTCTTCGCCAATGCAATTGCGCGCTCGCGCGTCGTGCTTGGCGAAACCAGCGTGCGCGCGGTAACGCAGGGCAGGGCGGAGCAGCGCCCGATATCCGAAATTCCATTCGCGGCAATGGGGATGGACCCCCAGCCCTGGCTGCTGAAATTCCCGGACATCGTGCAGAACCTTGAAATTCTCTCCGCGAACGCGGCTGGTTTTGGAGTGTTCACTGTTGTTCCGGACAGTGACGGCATTTTTCGTCGGGTGCCGCTGATCATCGAAATCCGCGGCACGAAGCGGCTTGCATTGTCGGCGGAAATCCTGCGGATCGCCACCGGCGGGCAAGCGGTCGCGACGCAGGCAGACGCTGCGGGACTGCAAGGCATCATTGTCGGCAGGGTACTGGTGCCGACCGACCCGAACGGACGTGTATGGCCCTGGTTCAGCCGCAGCGAACCGGCACGATACGTCGCGGCGGGGACGATCCTCTCCGGCACAGCGCCTCCGGATGCGGTCAAGGGAAAGATGGTCCTGGTCGGCACCTCGGCTGTCGGGCTCGAGGATTATCGCGCGACGCCGGTCGCGGCGGCGATGCCCGGCGTCGAGATCCATGCGCAGATCATGGAGAACATCCTGTCGAAGCAATTCCTGACGCGGCCGAATTTCGCGCTTGGAATGGAAGTGGTGCTCGCGGCAATCGCGGGCCTTGCCATCATCTGGGTCGTGCCTCTTGTTGGCGCGATCTGGGCGTTTGCGCTTTCCGTGCTTTTCATAGGAGCGACAGCGGCGGGATCGCTCTGGGCATATGTCGATCGCCTGTTCCTGATCGACGCGACGTTCCCGATTGCTGCAATGATAACGCTGTTCATAGCAATGGCGACCGCCAACTACATTCGCGAGGAGGCGCAGAAGCGGCAGATCCGCGGGGCCTTCGGACAATATCTATCTCCGGCGCTGGTCGATCACCTGACGGCGCATCCTGAAAGCCTGAAGCTTGGCGGCGAGACGCGACCGCTGAGCGTGTTGTTCACCGACGTGCGCGGCTTCACCACGATTTCTGAAAGCTACAAGCAAAATCCGCAGGGCCTGACCCGTCTCATGAACCGGTTCCTGACGGTCATGTCGAATGCAATCCTGGAGGAAAACGGCACCATCGACAAATACATGGGCGATGCGATCATGGCGTTCTGGAACGCACCGCTCGACGAGCCCGACCATCCAGGTCGGGCATGCCGCGCGGCCATGGAAATGTTGGCGCGCGTGCGGAAACTGAACGAGGAGCGGCGTGCAGAACTTGAAGGCAGCACGGATGAAGTTTTCCGCGAGATCAATGTCGGCGTTGGCATCAACACGGGCCAGTGCGTTGTCGGCAACATGGGCAGCGACATGCGGTTCGACTATACCGCGCTTGGCGATACGGTAAACATCGCGTCGCGGCTCGAGGGGCAGTCAAAGCCGTTCGGCCTGCAAATCATCCTTGGCGGCGCGACGGCCAAGGCGGTTGAAGACCGGATGGCTGTGCTTGAAGTCGACCTCATCAAGGTCAAGGGCAAGGACGAGCCCGAAGAGATTTTCACGCTTGTAGGTGACGGGACTGCACGAGCAAGCGCAGCGTTTGCCGCCGTGAAAGCAGCAAACGCAGCCATGATCTCGGCCTATCGGACACGGAACTGGCAGGCGTCCCTGGATGCCGCAGATGAAATGGTCCGTCATGCCAGCGGCATGGGTCTGGACTTCGAGCACTACGCCAATGTCTACCGGACCCGAAACACCTACTACATGGTTAATCCACCGGCGGAAAATTGGGATTCCGTATACGTTGCAACCGACAAATGAGTAGTTTCGAATTTCTGTAGCCTTGGCAATGGCTTAATAACGCGCATTGCGGTGCAGATATGTTACATTCTGCCGTGAAAAAGCGGATGCGCACGATCATTTCACAACTGTAAGCTTTTGCGTTTGTACATGATGCCGTAGGCTGGAAACGTGCACAGATCGGGGGTGTTAGTGCGATTGCGTGGCGTTGGGGCAATCTTGATCGGCATGATCCTTCTTGGGTCAAAATCCGCTTTGGCGATGTCGCTTGCGGAAGCAGTGGCGTTTGGCGTCGCAACAAACCCCAATGTCGAAGTCGCGCAGGCCGGTCGCCGCGCCAATGACTATGTGCTCAAACAGGCGCAAGGCCGCTTCCTGCCCGAAGTCGATGTGAATGCCGACTGGGGCAAGCAGAAAATCGATCAGCCCGAAGGTTTCGGTCCGCTGATCAACGACCAATGGCGTTACCGCAAACAGGGAACGCTGACTTTCAGGCAGATTCTTTTTGACGGCTTCGACCGGGCAAACGACCTCTATCGTTCGCAGGCGCTGATCACCGCGTCGTCGCACAAGATCATGGTGCGATCCGAAGCGGTCGCTCTCGACGTGGTCGAAGCCTATATCGACGTAGCCCGCCACAAGAACCTTCTCGTATTGTCGGCCAGGAACGTCGAGCGGCACAAGCAACTGCTTAAGATCATCAAGGAACGCTTCGATGGCGGACGCGCCTCAATCGGCGATGTTCAGCAAACCGAAGAGCGCCTTGATGGCGCAAACGCATTGGTGGCGGAGATCGCCGTGGCGCTCGCTTCCGCAAAGGCTCGTTTCAAGGCCGCCGTGGGCAAGGAGGCCGGCGAGCTCAAGCAGGTCGGATATGCAAAGGGACTGCCGCCAACCCTCGACGAGGTGATGTCGACAGCGGCGCGTAAAAATCCGCGCATACAAGCGGCGAATGCAGAAATCGCCGCTGCGGGATTCGAGAAGGAGCAGTTCAAGTCGACGCTCTATCCTTCCCTTGCACTTGAAGGGACAGCCAAACACGGTAACAATATCGACGGTACTCCCGGGCCCGACGAGGAACTCAAGGGCGTCGTCACGCTGACCTGGAAGATCTATGACGGGGGCGTTCGCAGGAACCGCATCAACGAACTGAGCGAGCGCGAGGCGGAGAAGGCAGCCGAGCAGCGCGTCCTGTTGCGCGATATCGAAGAGCAGATTGGCGTCAACTGGGCGCGCCTGACCGAAGGCCGCAAGGAAGTTGCCGCGATCACCAAGCAGGTCCAGCAGAGCAAAAAGCTCATTGCTACCTACACCGACGAATACAATGCGGGCCGTCGTAACCTTCTCGACGTTCTGGATGCAGAGAACACTGCTTTCCTGGGCGAATTTGAGCTGTCGAACACCGATTCCCTCTACAAATTCGCAAGCTATCAACTGGTGGGCGCCATGGGGATGCTGCTCGAGCATTTTGGCGTCGATGCCCCGGAAGGAGCAGACCAGTTTTTCGACACGCCCGACATGCTTGCCAAGCCGTCGCTGAACTCTTCCATCAAGATTCCGCCTTTGCGCCAGGATTGATTGCGGGGTAGCTTGCCGCGGTCGGCGGGTAACAATCGGTCAATTCAATGTCGGAACACGAAGCCGGTACATTCCAGCACCAAGACGCCGAAAGGGATTTGGAGCCGCCCGGCTTCGATCCGCTGCTTGCGACGATCGAGTATTTCGCAAAACATCACGACAAGCAGTTTTCTTCGGCAGCGGTCCTCAGTGGCATTCCGCTTGTGGATGGCAAACTCACGCCAGCGCTTTTTCCCAGGGCCGCGGGCCGGCTTGGCCTTGCCGCGCGCATTGTCGAGCGCCGCACTGCGCTCGTTCCCGCTATTGTGTGTCCGTTCGCCGTTGTGATGAAGAGCGGCGACGTGGCCGTGGTTCATTCGAAACAACCTGGTGGCCGGCTTCGGGTATGCATGCCGGGAATAGCCGACGAACTGCGTACGATTTCGGTGAAGCGTTTCGAACGCGACGCCACGAGAACCATCTTCTACGTGACCGGCGAACAAGTGTTGACCGATCGCGGAGCCGCCGAAGACCGGCCGGCGCAAGGCCATTGGCTTTGGTCGGTTGCGGGAAAATACTGGTACAGCTGGATGCACGTGATCCTTGGCACGTTCTTCCTCAACGTGCTTGGCCTGGCGGTGCCGCTGTTCGTCATGAACGTCTATGACCGCGTCATTCCAAACAACAGCATCAACACGCTTTACGCGCTCGCCTTCGGCGTGATGCTGGCGCTGCTTTTCGATTTCATCCTGCGCATGCTTCGAGCCTCCATCATCGACCAGTCGAGCCGGCGCATAGACATGGCTGCCTCCGCCAGGCTCTTCGAACAGGCATTGTCCGCGCGCATGGGCGACCGGCCGGGCAGGGCGGGCGAACTCGCCAGCCATATCCGTGAATTCGACTCGGTCCGCGACTTCTTCACCTCCGCCAGCATCGCCTCGGTGATCGATCTTCTGTTTATCGGACTGTTCCTGATCGTTCTTTGGCTCATTGTCGGCCCGCTGGCATTGGTGCCGCTGGTTGCCATACCGATCGTGCTACTCGGCACTTTGGCGGTTCAGTTGCCCCTTGCGCAGGCTATTTCCCGCACACTGTCGACCAGTTCGAACCGCCAGTCGGTGCTTGTCGAGGCGCTGGTCGGCATCGAGACGGTAAAGGCCGTCGGCGCGGAGGGAGCGCTGCAGCGCAAATGGGAAAACGCTGTCGCCGGTTCCGTTCGTTCCAGTTCGCAAACCCGCTTCTGGTCATCGGCTGCGATGTTCTTTTCGATTTTCATCCAGCAGTCAGTCAGCGTCGTGATGATCGTTTGGGGCGTGTTCCTCGTCGCGGAAGGGCAGATCACGATAGGCGCATTGATCGCGTCGAACCTGTTGGCCGGGCGCGTCATCGCTCCACTCGCAGGCATCGCCATGACGATCGCACGTTTCCAGCAATCAATGGCGTCGCTGCGCCAGCTCAATTCCCTGATGGCGTTGGAAAGCGATCTCGACGACACATCACGCGGAATCGTGCGCAATGCCGGCGCGGTCGTTCGCGGAGATATCGAATTCCACGACGTGAATTTTTCTTATCCGCGCGAGCCGGCGAATGCGCTGTCAGACTTGAATTTCCGCATAAAGGCAGGCGAACGGGTCGGTATCATCGGTCGGGTCGGATCGGGCAAGTCGAGCGTCGGAAAGCTGCTTTGCGGCCTGTATGAGTGCGACAGCGGCTCGATCACCGTGGACGGCATCGACAGCCGGCATTACCGCACGGCCGAACTTCGCCGGGCGGTTGCCTATCTTGGACAGGATTCGCAGCTTTTCTCGGGAACGCTGAAGGAAAACATCCTGTTGCCTGCGCAAAGTGCGGACGGCAATATCGAGGAGGCGAGCCAGATATCGGGCGTTACCGCCTTCGCGGCGCGCCATCCGCTGGGTTTTGGCATGCCGGTCGGAGAACGTGGATCAGCCCTGTCTGGCGGACAGCGGCAGGCTGTAGCGCTCGCCCGGCTGATAATGCGCCCCGCCCGGATCATTTTCCTCGACGAACCGACCAGCGCCATGGACAACACCAGCGAAGCCGCTTTTGTCGATGCTTTCCGTCAGTGGCTGCGCCCGGACATGACGCTCGTCGTTGCGACGCATCGCGTCTCCATGCTGGAACTCGTAGACCGCGTCATTGTCCTTGATGGGGGAAGGGTGGTCGCGGATGGTCCTACCAGGGCGGTGCTCGACCGGCTAGCCGCCGCCGGCAAGGCCGCGCAGGTGAAACCGGTGGCGGCAAACCCGCCGGTACCGGCGCGCGGCGCCGCGGCCGCCGGGAGCTGACGCGCATGGCACGGGAAGACCTTGAGTTCGCCAATGACGCCCATGCAATGGTGGACCGCACCGTAACGCCGGCCGCCGGCTGGATGCTGTTCGTAATCGGCCTTGGATTGGCAGGGGGACTGTTGTGGGCCTCGCAGGCGCGGGTGGAACAATCGACGCGCAGCCTTGGCAAGATCATTCCGTCAAGCCAGGTGCAGGTGGTTGAGAGCCTCGAGCCGGGCATCGTCGCCGAATTGCTGGTGCGTGAGGGAGATGAAGTTGTCGCCGGGCAGGACCTGATCCGCATGGACGATACCGGATTTTCGTCAAGCCTTGGCGAGCTCCTCCAAAAGGAGAGGGCGCTTGCCGCAGAGTTGTTGCGGCTGGAGGCGCAAGCCGCGGGCGCTGAAACCTTCGATCCGCCGGCGAGCGATGACCCCGAAGAAGCGCAATTCCTTGCCGACCAGAAGGCGGTTTTCGAAGTGACCCGGCTTGCGCAGATCAACCAGCGTCAGGTGCGGGCCCAGCAGGTCGGACAAAAGCGTTTCGCACTGACAGAGGCCGAAGTGTCCCGCAAGCGAAAGGAAGATTCACTTACATTCACGCAACGCGAACTCGAACTGACACGCAAGCTGTTCCAAAGAAATGCTGTTCCCGAAATGGAACTGGTGCGGATCGAGCGCACCTCGGCCGACCTTGAGGGCGAGATTCGCGTGCTGGACGCGTCCATGCCCAGGTTGCAGGCGGAAATCGCTGAAATTGAAGCACTTTCGCAATCGGACGAAAGGACCTTTCTTGCCGAGACGCAGGCTCGCATTGCCGCGGTAAAGGCAGACCTTTCCGTGACCCGCGAAAGTATCCGCGCCGCTCAGGACCGCGTGAACCGGACCGTGCTTCGCGCACCTGTCAACGGCATCGTCAACCGGATATCGGTGGCGACGGTCGGGGAGGTTATCGCGGCCGGCACGCAGATCGTCGAGATCGTTCCGCTCGACGATGCCTTGCTGGTGCAGGCTCAGGTTCGTCCCGAAGATATCGCGTTCATCCGTCCGGGGCTGAAGGCCGTCGTGCGGCTCAGCGCCTACGACTATCGCAGGTTCGGCTATATTACCGGCACCGTCCAGCGTATCGGCGCCGACACCATAACCGACGAAAAGAAAGAGACTTTCTATCAGGTCATCATCGGCCAGACGCCGCAGGATGTCGCGTCCAACCCCCCGGATGTCCAACTCATTCCCGGCATGGTTGCCACGGTGGACATATTGGCGGGAGAGCGAACCGTTCTCGACTACATTTTGGGGCCGATCGTGAAAATCCGCGACTTCGCATTTCGTGAGCCTCGTTGAAATCTGCTTTCGCAGACCTGAAGGCAGGGAGAGAGATTTTAGTTTGCATTCACAATTATTTTGCAAACCATGTTATTCAACTTGAAGTGATTTTGGTAAATTTACAATGAGCGTTGGTGCATGGCGTAATAAGTTGATTTTTCAACGAACATCTGGTTTTGTGCACTGATCTTCAGGGGCACTGGGGAGCATAGCCATGGCTGAAACGCCAACCGGCGGACATTCCGCGCCACTGACTGTCGTGCATCACCGAATCGGCGAGGCTGACTTTACGGCAAATCTTCCGGCCGATGGCGCCAGCGCCATCGAGGTCAGCGATGTTGCCTTGCTGTTCAGTGGCCAGTATTTGCGGCAGGATTCAGATCTTGTCATCAGCGGCGAAGGCCGCTCCATCCTGATCGAGAACTATTTCGGCTCGGAGCACCCCGCCCTGCTGGTTGCGCCCAATGGCGCGCGAATCGACGGGGCGACGGTCAATGCGCTGACCGGACCGATGGGGCCGGGCCAATACGCCCAGGCAGGTGCTGCGCCAAACCTCATTGAAATCGGCAAGGTGGTGACACTGGAAGGCACCGCCTCCAGCCAGCACACCGACGGCGTCACGGAAGAACTGGCTATCGGATCGACGGTATACCAGGGAGACGTGGTCGAGACCGGAGCGGACACCAAGCTTGGCATCAGCTTCATCGACAAGACGCTGTTCTCGTTGTCCGCCAATGCCCGCATGGTTTTGGACGAAGTCATTTTCAACCCGGCCGAACCTGCCAACAACAGCATGGTGATGAACCTGGTGCAGGGCGCCTTCGTGTTCGTCACCGGTGAAATTGCACCGACCGGCTTGATGCAGGTGCAGACGCCAATTGCCACCATGGGCATCCGCGGCACGACGCCTAAGGTCGTGGTCGATGCCATCAATGGCATTGCTGAATTTGCGCTCCTACCCGATCCGGACACCGGAAAGGTGGGCAGTTACGTTTTGGTCAACCGTGCAACCGGCGAAATCATGGGCCGCGTTGATTCCACTGCCGACAAGTGGGTCGTATCGTCCCTCTCCGGCGAAGCGGTGAAAATCGGCAAGACCGGTAATGACTTGCTGGAGGACGAGGCGGCGCTCGACGAAATCCGGGAGTTGTTCTCCCGCGCGTTCGGGGACAGGACGGACCTTGATGCTGCCCGCCCGCCAGCCCAGATTGCACTGGCAAGCGACAATGACGGCCAGCAGGATGGTGACGGGGAGGGGGAAGGCGGCGACACCGGCGGCACCGACGGCGTACCGCCGGGCGGCGCGCCGGACGACCCGCCGATCGCTGGTGACGACAGCTTCAACATTATCGAGAACGGGTACCTGTCGGCTTCCGTCGCGACGCCGGTTTCGCAGCTCGAGAATGTTATTTACGTAGGCGGAACTTCGACTTCCGTGGCCACCCCTAACGTCATCGACGGGTCGCTTGGCGGCCAGGACATAGACCCCGATGGATTTTCCTTCGGGGTCACGCAGGTGAACGGCGCCACGCTTCCCTACATCAATGGCGAAGCGCGGGTGGAGCTTCCCTCCGGCGCGTTTCTCGAGGTGAAGCCGAACGGCCAGATCGATTACTTCGACAACCAGGTTCACGAATACCTGGCAAAGGACGAAATAGCGGTCGAGACCTTCAGCTACACGATCACGGACCTTTACGGCAAAACCGATACCGCGACGGTGACCATTACCATCACCGGCACGAACGACACGCCGGATATAACCCCGGTAGTTGTGACGGGGGAAATTATCGATGTCGAGGAGGACGTCGAAGACGTGCCACCCGAGAGCGCCGACACGCTCCAGACCGGTGGGTCGATCATCTATAACGATCTCGACCTGACCGACCAGGTCACGGCAAGCGAAAGCGTCGCTTCCGTCACCTACCTGGCGCAGGATGGCCAGACCGTACTGACCCTTACCCCGGCCGAATACCAGGCGATCGTCGATGCGTTCAGCATCGATCCGACAACGGTTCAGGACAACAACGGCACCGTTTCGTGGGACTACCAGATCGAGGAAGGCGAACTCGACTTCCTTGGGGCCGGCGAAATCGTAACCGCAGTATTCACCATAACGCTGACCGACGACAGCGGTCAGATAGTTGCAGCCGGACCGAACGAGATCAACAGCGCCTCGCAAGACGTGACTATCACTATTCGTGGCGCCACGATCGACGAGCCCGTCATCAGCATTGTGTCAGGCGATACGTCCACTGGCGTACAGACTGAAACCAATGCCGGATTGACGGTTTCGGGTACGCTCACGGTTCGTGATGTCGATACCACGGATGTCGTCGACATGACGGTGGAAACGGTTTCCGTTGGTCGAACCGGTGCGGCCTCCGTTCCGGATACGCTGACCAACGAAACCATCAAGGGCTTCCTGGCGGTCACGGAAACCGGCGGCTCGGACGGCGACGACATACCCGCCGAAATTGGCGACACGAACAACATCACCTGGACCTTCAATTCCGGAAACGAGGCATTCGATTTCCTCGCCAAGGGCGAAACGCTGGTCCTTACCTACACGATTGAAGCGACCGATGACGAAGGCGGCGACGATACGCAGGAAGTGACCGTCACCATCACCGGCACGAACGACACGCCGGAGATCGCGGTGGTCGATGTGACTGGCGCGGTGACCGAGGATGTTATCGACAATCCGAACACGGTTACGGTTGAGACCGGGACGCTCTTGACCGATACCGGTTCAATCACCTTCACCGATCTCGACGTAACCGACACATCGGATTCGACGGTGGCGCTGAAGACCGGCGGCATCGTCTATGGCGGCGGCGTTACTCCCGATGCGGCGCTCGATGCGGCGCTGGCGAGTGCAATGACGCTTGCCGGCGATATCGAGAACGACAACAACGGCACGGTCGACTGGACCTTCGCCCTCGACAACAGCCTGACGCAGTTCCTGGCGGCAGGCGAGACGGTCACGGTCACCTATGTTATCTCGGTCAAGGACGACAGCGGCCAGACCACGGCCTCCGGCGCCAACGAGGTCGACACCGCGACGCAGGAAGTGACCGTCACCATCACCGGAACGAACGACACGCCGGAGATAACTGCTGGCGACGTATCGCAGACCCTTGCCGAGGCGGAGACGGGGATCAACGCTTCCGGTTCGTTCGACGTGCTCGATGTCGACGTCACCGACATTGTGACCATTGGTGGCGTGACCGTCAGCACCGGCGGCAACGACAGCGGAGCGCCATTGGACGCTGCGCTGTTGGCGATGTTCACGGCAACGCCCACATCGCCCGCTGCCGTGATCGACGGCACCGGGACCAACGGAACTGTGAACTGGAGCTTCGACTCCGGCTTGGACCAGTTCGACTACCTCGCCGTCGGCGAGCAGCTTGACCTGACCTATCGCGTCACCGTCACCGACGATAACAGCGCAACGGACTATCAGGACATTTCCATCACCATCACCGGCACGAACGATGCCCCGATTGTTGCGTCGGCAGACATAACTGGTGCGGTGACCGAACTCGTCACGCCGGCGGGCAATCTGACGGACACCGGCACGATAGCCTTCACCGATGTGGACCTTACGGACACACACAGCATCAGTCCGACGATCGTGGCTTCAAACGGCGCGCTCGGCTCGCTCACCGCGAGCGTTACTACTGACACGGCGGGTACCGGCCTCGGCGGAGTCATTTCCTGGGAGTACACGGTTGCCGCTTCGGCGGTCGAGTACCTCGCAGCTACCGAGACCAAGGACGAGACCTTCACAATCACGCTCGATGACGGCAATGGCGGAACGGTTGAACGCACAATCTCGGTCACCATCACCGGCACGAACGATGCGCCGACGGTTGCTGCGACACAGGGCGCGAGCTTCATCGAAGCGGTGGATGCCTCTGCGCAGGATTTGACCGGCCTCGGAACCGTTAGTTTCGATGACGTCGACGCCAGTGACGTGGTGGACATTTCCGCTGCTCTGTCGGGGGACATCGAATGGAGCAACGGCACGATCGACCCAAGCCTTGCCGGCACCCTTGAGGCGGGCTTTACGGCGGGCACGACCGATGAAGCTGCGCCTGGAACCACGCCTTGGGCATTTTCGGTCAGCGGTGTGGACCTCGACTTCCTCGGCGAAGGCGAGACGATCGATTTCTCGTTCGAAGTAACGGCGACGGACAGCCAAGGCGCCATTGCAACGGACACGGTGGATTTCACCATTACCGGTACGAACGATGCGCCGGTTGCCGTGAACGATGCGTTCGATCTTTCGACGTTGGGCAATGTGCTGGATAATGACACGGACGCCGATCTCAACGTTATCCTGGCCGTGGCCAGCTTCAATGTCAGTGTTGATGGGGGAACCACATCACAAGAGATACTGGCCGGAGACAGTTATAATTACGATGCTGAAGCTGGCTCGGTAAGCATAAGCGTAGCCAGCAATGGAGAGATATCTCTGACCGGCGCTCAGTTTTTGACCCCAAGCTCTACTGTGGACATCGGTTACCAAGTAGCTGACCAATCGAGCCACGATGTTGCAGTCGCCACTTTGACAATGGCTGTTGGATGAATCGGATGCCCGTGTTCAGGAGCCTACTGCTCCTTTTGCTGGCTTGGCTCACCATGGCCATTCCAGCAGCCGCCGCCGACAACGAGAAAGTCGGCGCTGTGATTGAATCCATCTTCCAGGACGGAGAACTTTTCGCCGACAAGCCACAACTCGATTTACGGCTCGCCGATCTGCGCGACTTCTACGCCAGCCGAAGCTTCAAGCCGGTCTGGGTGCGCGACAACGGGCCAAAGGCGAAGGGCAGGGCACTTCACGCCGAACTGAAACGGTCCTGGGTGCAAGGGCTTTCGCCGGTCTTCTACAATACGGACGAAATTGGTGCGCTGCTGGAGTCGAAGGAACCTGCGGAACTTGCCCGGCTGGACCTGTTGATGTCGCTGGCCTTCATCGATTTCGGCGCGGATATCGCAAATGGCAGGATCGGGCCGGAAATACCGGGTTCGGAAAACGCCATGCCGCGTGTCGATCTTGAACCGGCAAAATACATTGAGGGCGCGGCCGAGGAGGGCAATTTTCTTGCCTATGCCAGCAAATACCTGACGGCGGATGATCGCTATTTTCGACTGATCGCGAAGCTTGCGGAATACAGCCGGATCGAAAGCGCCGGGCGATGGCCGAAGTTAGAGGCGGGCGGGTCTCAAATTGCACAGGGCGACAAGGACCCGCGCGTACCGGCAATCCGCCGGATGCTGATGCTTACGGGCGATATCGATTTGGCAGCCGCCGGGGACGGAGAAGTGGCTGAGGGCGCTTTGCAAGCCGGCATTGCCGCATACCAGTCCCGGCTTGGCCTGCCGCAGACCGGCATTGCCGATGCCGAAACGTTGGCGCAGATGGCCGTGCCGCTTTCCGATCGCATTGCGCAGATGCGGCTCAACCTTGAACGGCGGCGCTGGCAGAACATCGAACTCGGCGAGAACCACATCTACGTAAACCTCGCGGATGGCAATGTTCGCCTGGTGCTGGCTGGCGAAACCGCAGGTTTCTTCGACATCACCAATGTCGCTGCATTGTCGAAGGTTCCCACCGTTGCCCTCAAGGCCATCGGAATCGACAAATCCACCGGCGCACTGCTTCTCCAGCAAAATGACCATCTGGACGCCATTGGCGGCAGCGGCGCCAAAGCCTTGCAACTCGAAAAAGGCGAAACTTTTGCCGGTCTGGTGGAAAAAGCTGGCACACTCGATATCGGCCCCGACGGCAAATTCGCCAGTCCGATGACTGTCTACATCACATATCTTACAGCTTGGGCGACCAGCGACGGATTGGTGCATTTCCGCAAGGACGTTTTCGGCCGCGACGCCGTTTTAGGCGCATTGCTTTTTGCCGGTCGATGATGCTTTAGCGTTCCATAACCAAGAACGTGCAATTTGTTGTCTCAGGGTCAACTGTCACAGTTTGATCGCATTCACCGGTAAGATCGAGCCAAACCGGGCCGGGTTTGCAAGGCCGGCAATTCGTCGCCGGAAGGGGAATGGGGTGTCAGCCACGCATCGGCAGCATCCCGAAAAGGGTGATGCCTCGTTAATGCAAGATTTTTCCACTTCTTTGTTGAATAGAATGACTATTGCGGCCAAAGGCGCGGCCATCATTGCGTTGTCGTTGTTCATGGCATCCTGCAGCAACAACACGCCCGAAGCCGCCAAGGCAGAACTCGATACTGCGCCCAAATTTACCGAGGAGCAGGTCGGCGTCAAGGCAAGCCCGCGCGTAACCGAACTCAAGGTCACGCCCAAGGGCGGCGGCCGCCGCCAAGTCGGCAAGCCCTACAAGGTTCGTGGCAAGTGGTACACGCCGACCGAAGATCCCGATTACGTCGCTTCCGGGCGGGCGTCGTGGTACGGGCCGAACTTCCATGGCCGCCTGACTGCAAATGGCGAGGTCTACAACCAGTACACGCTATCGGCGGCGCATCCAACGATGCCGCTGCCCAGTTATGCGCGGGTGACCAACCTCAAGAACGGCTCGTCGGTCATGGTTCGGGTAAACGACCGCGGGCCATTCCACGGCAAGCGCATCATCGATGTTTCGGCAAAGGCCGCCGACCTACTGGACTTCAAGCATGCCGGCGTCGCCGACGTTAAAGTCGAGTATGTAGGCAAGGCGCGGATCGATGGCAGCGACGAAAAGTTCCTTCTTGCTTCCTATCGTGCACCACGATCGCCGGTGATCGAACCGGGCGCAACGCAGCCTGGAACCATGATTGCCATGGCCGAGGAACCCCAAAACGCCGTGGCCGGCGCAATCGATGACCAGTTTGCGTTGAACGGCGTTTCGTTGGCATCCATTCCGATACCGTTGCGGCGTCCCGCATTGTTCATGGAAGGCACGCCGATCGACATAGCCTCGAACGCATCGGCCCTTCTTGGTTTTGCCCCGGACGAGCCGGGCAACGCTGGCGTTGCATCCGCGTTCGCGGCCTTCGACAAAGCCACGTCACCAGTTGCCGCACGGGATTTGCCGGTAATAGCGGTCGATCCGCAACTTGCGGCTAGCGCCGCAATAATTAGTCTCGGCACTTTCGAAGATCCCGCTGCGGCAAGTCATGTGCGCCAGCTTTTTGCCGACACTGGTCTGGTTTCAGCCAGCGAGACGGCCGTTGAGGGACGGCAGGCCTGGGAGTTGCGCATGCTCGTCGGCGGCGACGTTGCCGAAATGGTACTGTCGTTGGCACGCGAACGAGGTTTTGCGACGGCGCACCGGGTGTCGTCGACGTTGCAGTAACGTTTACGACATGCCAAATCCTTGAAATTACGGGTTTTTGGGCCTATCAATGGGTACCGCACAGCCCGGCTGCAAAGGATCAGACATGCCAACCGGACCCGTGAGATCGAAATCCCTGTTTTCATCCGTCTTTGCCGTTCTGCTTGGTGCATTGCTGATGGCCTCGCCTGCTGTCGCGCAGGACTTTCAAACGGCGGCCAAGAACGCGATCCTGATCGATGCCGATACCGGAACGGTTCTGTTCGAGAAGGATGCCGACCAACCATATCCGCCGGCCTCGCTTGCCAAGCTGATGACGATGGAGGTCGTCTTTCATGCCGTGAAGATGGGGCATGTAAAGCTCTCGGACACTTTTTTTGTGTCCGAAAATGCGTGGAAAAACGGCGGCGCCAGTTCCGGCGGCTCGACCATGTTCGCGCAGCTCAAAAGCGAGATCCCCCTTTCAGACCTGATCCAGGCAGTAATCGTGCAGTCCGCCAATGACGGCTGCATCATCATCGCCGAAGGCATGGCCGGATCGGAAATCGCCTTTGCCGGCCTGATGAACGAGCGGGCACGCGAGATCGGGCTGAAGAACTCAAATTTCACGAATTCGACGGGGCTGCCAGATCCGCTTCAATTCGTTACTGCGCGCGACCTTGCCAAACTTGCCCAGCACATTATTCGGCAGTATCCGGAATTCTTCCCCATCTATTCGCAGGAAAGTTTTACCTGGAACAAGATCACCCAGAGCAACCGCAACCCGCTGCTTTCGATGGGCATTGGCGCCGACGGCATGAAGACGGGGTACACCGAGGAATCGGGCTATTCCATCGTCGGAACAGTCAAGCGCAACGACCAGCGCCTGATCGCGGTCCTGCTCGGAATGTCGACCATGAACGAGCGCGCCGAGGAATCGCGCAAGATCCTTGACTGGGGTTCGCGCGCCTTCCGCAAGGTTCAACTCTATGCGGCCGGCGAGGTGATCGGCGAGGCAAGCGTCTACGGCGGCCAAAAGCCGGGAGTGGGGGTGGCCGGAAAGGATACGGTGGATATATTCCTGCCCATCGGGTTCCGCGACCGCTTGCGCGCGCAGATATCCTATACCGGGCCGTTGATCCCGCCCGTTGAGGAAGGCGCGGAAGTTGCGACACTGAAAGTCTGGATCGGCGACAAGCTGAGCCAGGAGACTCCGCTCTACGCCAGCGAAACTGTCGAACGGGGCAACTTGCAACGCCGCTCCATCGACGCTCTCAAGGAACTCGCATTGGGATGGTTGCCATTCTAAAATGGCGCCAACGGTCTGGGCGGAAGGAAACGACTTCGTGCAAAAGCATCACGGGCCTCCAACTGCGGGCAGGGGGCGTTTCATCACCTTCGAGGGCGGTGAAGGCACGGGCAAGTCCACACAGATCCGCCTTCTGGAGAAGGCGCTCGCCGAAACTGGCATTGAAGCGATCGTGACGCGCGAGCCTGGCGGTTCGCCGGGCGCGGAAGCAGTGCGCATAGTTCTTTTGTCGGGCGCCGCCGAACCGCTCGGGCCTGAAATGGAGGCGATCCTGTTCGCGGCGGCGCGTTCCGATCATGTGGAGACAATCATCCGCCCGGCGTTGGCAGCGGGGAAAACGGTGCTCTGCGACCGGTTCTTCGATTCGACGCGCGTCTACCAGGGCGCCACCGGGAATGTCGACCGTACATTCCTGCGCCGTCTCGAAGAGGTTGCCTGTGAGGATTGCTGGCCGGACCTGACCGTCATCCTCGACCTGGATCCGACCGAAGGAATTAAGCGTGCGGTTGCGCGCGCATCCATGGCGGGTGGCCCCGACCGTTTCGAGAAGGAAGCGCTGGATAAGCAGCAATTGCGGCGTGAAGCCTATCTGGAAATAGCCCGGCAAGAACCGGAACGCTGCGTTGTGATCGACGCTTCGGGCACACCGCAGCAAATCCATGCAAAGGTTCTCGCCGCGGTGGTGTCGCGCCTGTGGCCGGAACGTACTGCTGCAGCGCCGCGCCAGCGCAAGTCGAGGAAACCCAAGGCATGAGCGTCGATGAGGGCGAACTTCCAGCCTGGGACCGGATAGCGGGGATACCCGATCCGCTCGAGAATCGGGTACTTGTGGGCCATGAAGAAGTGTTGGACCATTTGGCTGCGCGATATGCATCCGGGCGCATGCACCACGCGTGGCTGCTTTCCGGGCCGCGCGGAATAGGCAAGGCGACGCTGGCCGCGCGCTTTGCGGGCCACGTTTTCCGGTATCCCGATCCGCTCACGGCGCCCGCGCGCTACAGCAAGCCGTCGTCAAACGACACCACCGAGTTGCAGATCACCCGCAACGCCCATCCTAATTATCTGCACTTGCGCCGGCCGTGGGATCACAAGGAAAAGCGTTTCAAAAGCGATCTCATCGTCGATGAAATCCGGCGAACGGTTTCGTTTTTCGGAACTTCAGCGGGGCAGGGAAGCTGGCGCGTCGCGGTGGTGGACACGGCCGACGACCTCAACGCGGCAGCCGCCAACGCTTTGCTGAAAATCCTGGAAGAGCCGCCACCGAAGACGCTGTTCCTGTTGCTTGCCCATGCACCGAAAATGTTGGCGACGATCCGCTCGCGCTGCCAGAAGCTGACCGTTCGTCCGCTGAGCGATGTCCAGAGTCGTGGAGGCGCTGTCAGCGCTCGGACTGGCGGAGGGTGCAGATCAAAACGATCTGGCGCTTGCCGCAAGCCTTTCGGGCGGATCGGTGCGGCGCGCAATCACGCTCCTGATGGACGATGGCACGGGCCTTTATCGCCGGTTCGCGGCCATGGCAGCCTCACCCGCGCCGCAGTGGGACAAGGTGCACGAACTGGCCGGCGAACTGGTCGGCCCCTCGGCCAACGACCGATACCGGCTGCTGCTCGACATTGTTCACGACTATGTCGCGCGGCGCATTCGCGGCGAACCCGAACCGTCCGGGCAGGGCATGCCTGCTTCCAGCCTTGGCGGCCTTGCCGGATGGGTCGAGGTATGGGAAAAGACCCGCCGTTCCGCACAACTGGCCGACGAGTGGAATCTCGATCGCAAGCAAGTGATACTCAACCTATTTTCCGCACTACATGAAGCGGCCTGAACTGCGCTGAAACGAACAACCTGACGAACTGGCGGAGCCGGCGGCGGCAATGACGACGCGTAAATCCTTTTACATCACCACGGCCATTTCCTATCCCAATGGCGTCCCGCACATGGGGCACGCCTATGAATTGATCGCCACCGACGCGATGGCACGCTTCAAGCGGCTCGACGGACATGACGTGTTCTTCCTGACCGGCACGGATGAGCACGGCCAGAAAATGCTGCAGACTGCCCGCCGCGAGGGACTTACGCCCCGCGAACTGGCCGACCGCAACTCGGCGCGTTTTCGCGACATGGCAAAGGTGCTCAACGCCTCCAATGACGATTTCATTCGCACCACCGAGGAGCGGCACAAGCGCACGTGCCAGGAACTGTGGCGCCGCATGGAAGCCAATGGCGACATCTACAAGGGTGGCTACGCCGGGTGGTATTCGGTGCGGGACGAAGCCTATTACGACGAAAGCGAAACGACCGTCCGGGACGATGATGTCCGTTACGGCCCACAGGGCACGCCTGTGGAATGGGTGGAGGAGGAAAGCTGGTTTTTCCGCCTTTCCGCCTTCGGCGACCGCCTGCTGGCACATTACGAGGCACATCCCGATTTCATCGGGCCGGATACGCGCCGCAACGAAGTGGTGAGCTTCGTCAAGTCCGGCCTTCGCGACCTTTCGATGTCGCGCACGACCTTCGACTGGGGCATTCCGGTGCCCGGCGACGAAAAGCACGTGATGTATGTCTGGGTCGATGCACTGACCAACTATGTCACTGCAACCGGCTGGCCGGACGTTCATGAGCGCAACCGGTTCTGGCCGGCAGATGTACATGTTATCGGCAAGGACATCGTGCGCTTCCATGCAGTGTACTGGCCGGCATTCCTGATGAGTGCCGGCCTACCGCTGCCCAAGCGTGTCTATGGCCACGGCTTCCTGTTCAACAGGGGCGAGAAGATGTCGAAGTCGGTCGGCAACGTGCTCGATCCGTTTTCGGTCGCGGATACCTATGGCGTCGATCCGATGCGTTATTTCTTCCTGCGCGAGATCCCGTTCGGCCAGGACGGCTCCTACAGCCATGATGGCATCGTCAACCGAATCAACGCCGATCTTGCCAACGACCTCGGCAATCTGGCGCAACGTTCGCTATCGATGATCAACAAGAACTGTGTTGCCAAGGTACCGCAAAAAGGGGCGTTATCCGAGCCTGACCGGGAACTGCTCGACGCTGCCTATGGCCTCATTGCCGAGATCCGGCCGCTCATGGATGCGCAGCAGATATCGCGGGCGCTCGACGCAATCTGGAAGGTCGTCGCCGACGCCAACCGCTATTTCGCGGGGCAGGAGCCTTGGGCGCTGAAGAAGACCGATCCGGCTCGCATGGAAACTGTGCTGTGGACCACGGCGGAAACGATCCGGATCGTCGCGATTCTCGCGCAGTTCGTGATGCCGCAGAGTGCTGGAAAGCTGCTCGACCTGCTTGCCGTGCCACAAGAGGAACGGGAGTTCGACAGACTCTCGCAGGAGCATGGCCTTACATCCGGCCGGGAATTGCCCGCCCCATCCGGCGTCTTCCCGCGTTTTGTGGAAGTCGAGGCCTGATGGCCGCCGCGCCGAAATTCCGGCGGGCGCCGGTTGACCTTGAGCTGATCTCGGTGCGCCAGTTCGAGGCGGCGCTACGACAACTCGCAGCTGGTTGGGACATTCGTTACGAAGTCGAAGGCGCAGCGGTCGACGATATTCGCGCGATGGCGGCGCGAACCGGTCATATCCGCCCGCTCGCGATCCTCACACAAAAGAAGGGTAGCGGCGAATTGCTGGTTGGCTGCGAGCGGACCGGCCTTTTCGTCATCATGCGTAACAAGGACCAGTCGGAAGCGGTGTATTCGGACTACCAGAAACTACGCGCCGCCTTGGCGACCCACGGCACCGTCAAGACACGGTTGATGGGAGCGGCCAACCGTTTTCGCGGCTTGTTCGTGATCGTTCCGGTAGCGCTCAAAGGCATTGCGGAACTGGCGGGCGTGCATTTGCCAGACTCCATTTTCATTCCATTGCTGGTCGTCGGATTTTCGGTCTGGCTCGGCCTTTGGTTTGGTACGCGCGCCGAGTTCAGCATTCTTGACGAAAACGCTCCGGCAAACCGGGCACGCATCAAGGCAGCCAATGCTCGTTGATTCGCACTGCCATCTCGATTTTCCGGACTTCGCAGCGGAACGCGACGCGATCGTCGCACGCGCGCTCGCGGCGGGCGTTGAGCGGATGGTGACAATCTCGACGCGCGTACGAAAGTTTCCGCAGGTGCTGGAAATTGCCGAAGCCTACCCCGAAGTGTACTGCTCGGTCGGCACGCATCCTCATAATGCACATGAGGAGCTGGACGTAACTATCGGTGATATCGAAGAATTATCTCGTCATCCAAAGGTCGTTGCGATCGGCGAGGCCGGTCTCGATTATTTCTACGACAAATCCCCGCGCGATGCGCAGGCGCAGGGCTTTCGCACCCACATCGCCGCCGCACGCATTACCGGATTGCCGCTGGTCATTCATGCACGCGATGCCGATGCCGACATGGCTGCGATATTGACTGACGAAATGGGGAAGGGCGCCTTCCAATTCGTTCTGCACTGTTTTTCGTCCGGTCACGGCTTGGCCATGACCGGTATCGAGCTCGGTGGATATGTCTCGTTCTCGGGCATCCTTACCTTCCGCAATAGCGAGGAGATCCGGTCCATCGCCCGCGATCTGCCCGCTGACCGGTTGCTGGTGGAGACGGACGCGCCATATCTCGCGCCTCCGCCATACCGCGGCAAACGCAACGAACCGGCCTATGTCGTTCATACGGCAAGGGTGTTGGCGCAAACACGCGGTGTCAGCGAAGCGGAAATCCAGCGCCAGACGACCGGAAATTTCTTCCGCCTGTTCTCCAAAGTCCCGCGCGGGAATTGAGCCATTGAGCCTGACCTTCACGATCCTCGGCTGCGCCTCGTCACCCGGCGTTCCACGCATCAATGGCGACTGGGGGGCGTGCGACCCGGAGGAACCGAGGAACCGGCGCACTCGCTGTTCAGCGCTGATCGAACGCACAGGGCCCAGCGGCAAGACAGTCGTCGTCATCGACACCAGCCCTGATTTCCGCCAGCAAATGCTCTCCGCGCGCGTTCGCCATGTCGACGCGGTCGTCTACACGCATGCCCATGCCGACCACATCCACGGCATCGACGATCTGCGCCAATACGCGCAAACGCAACAGCGGCGCATACCGGCTTACGCAGACGACGCCACGGGTGCGCATTTGAAACATTCGTTTGCCTATTGTTTCGAGACACCGGACGGCAGCATGTATCCGCCGATCCTCGAGCTCAACACGATCGAACCGGGGCGTCCCGTTCGCATCGAAGGCGCAGGTGGACCGGTCGACCTGTTGCCGGTACTACAGCTCCACGGTCCGATGACCTCGCTCGGGTTTCGCGTTGGCGGCGATCTCGCGGCGCTCAAAGGCGGATTGTGCTATTCGCCCGACATTTCGGGTGTGCCGGACCAGTCCGTCCCGCTTGTCGCCGACCTCGACTGCTGGGTGCTCGACGCCCTGCAGTACAAGCGCCACATCTCGCATTTATCGCTCGAAGAAGCGCTGGAGTGGATCGGCAGGATGAAACCGGGCAGGGCGGTGTTTACTCACATGCATATTCCGCTCGACTACGAAACGGTACGAAGGGAAACTCCCGACAACGTCGAACCGGGCCATGACGGCATGATCATTGAGGTGGGCTAGCCTCGCCCCTCAGCCGTCGTTTTTAGGAAGCTCGGTGGTCACCACGAAGTCCGTTCTCCATCCCGTATTGGGGCCGATCCCGGTATCTGAAATCGCAATGGAAGATCCGGGCGTCAGCAATTCGGAAATTCGTTGTCGGACATCGTCGGGTATGACGATGCGGTCCAGCGCTGCTTGTGGCGATACAAGTTCGCTAGCCTTCTTGTCGATGTTGTAGATTGCCCGCATGTATCCGCTCAGCCGGTTTTCCAGCGTAAGCACATTCCATCCGGTGCTCCCGGCAACCTTGTCGAACCCGGTCACGGTGAAAAGATGCGTTCCAAGCGGCAGTTCAGGCTGCCGCAGGAAGACAGGCGCGTCAAACACGGGCTCAAAATCGCGTCGGACGTAAATCCAGCCCGTCGCAGGTTCCACCATTCCCATGGTCCTGTAAATTGCCGCCTGGGTTTGCGCATCGAACGTACCGTTTGGCGTCAGGCCGTGCAGCGACTGGAAAGACTGGACCGCCGCACCCGTTGCCTTACCGACCAGACCATCGACTTCACCCATATAGTGCCCAAGCTTCTTCAGGATTGCCTGGAACTCTGTAACGGCCTGACGCCGGTCCCGGCGCGTGATCAGGATGCGAAGCGGTTTGTCATCCTTCGCGTCGACGATCGCGCCTGTGGATTTTTCGAGGCCTGAAATGAGCGGAGCGGATTCGCCATATTGGGGTACCGGATCATAACCAGCCACCACCAGCGCAGGCGGAGCCCCAGGCATCGGCAAGACAGGATGGCGCACAGACCGTGGCGCAACCATGCTGCCATTGATGACCACGTGGGCGCCAGCACTGGTCATGGAGTATAGTTCCTCGGCAAACCCGTCGGGCAGCCTCACGCATCCATGCGACGCCGGACGGCCAGGCAATTTCCCTTCGTGCAGCGCTATGCCGGTCCAGGTAAGCCGCTGCATCCATGGCATGGGAGCATTCGAGTATATGTTCAATTCGTGATATTTCTTCTTGTGCAGGACGGAAAATATTCCTGTCGGCGTCTCATGCCCGGGTTTGCCTGACGATACCGGCGACTGCGCGACCAATTCGCTGCCGCGCCATACCTGCATATGCTGCTCATGCACCGATATCACGATCTGCAGCGGATCGCTTTGACTGGCCATCGCCGGCAAAGTCGCGGCAAGCGACAAGATCATGAATAGCGGACAAAGCTTCATTGAGACACCGGCAAGAGCGATTCGCGTTCTCGCATTTTTGTACACGGCGCGTTCTGCAGGTAGCAAATCACGGTTCTGCAAGCGATGGCATGACGGCAATGATGGTTAAAGCGTCAACGTCCGGCGCTTCGGTATCGGGCTCAGATAGTTCCATAATATATCTTATGCAATCGTGATACTCCGGTGTGGTTGCCTGCGACTGCTGGCTGTTGCATCACATGCAACCTGGTGCCTTGCCCTTCCCCTTGGCTTGCCTGTCGTTCCGATAATTGAAAGCGGCTTCGGTCCTGGCATCCGCAGGCGGCAGAAGCGCCAATCCTTTTACGGGCTTCTTTAGTTTGAAGACGCTCATATGGCCGTTGGACTCAAGGATCGCTGTTTCGACTTCGCCGAGGTTGCGGATTCCCTGCATGCGCAGTTGCTCAATAATTTCCTGCGGTCCGTAGCCGGCCCTGGTTAGCCCATCGCTTAGCAATTCACCATTCTTGACCACCTCGACGGGTGACGCGTCGAAAAACTTCTCGGAAACCGGAACGCGCGCGAGCATCGTGTCGATGAACTTGTTGATCAGAACAACGATGGTGATAACCAACAAGGCATGCAGCAGCGGTACGTTCGGGTAGAACATGGCGTCACCAACCGCCGACCCAAGCGCTATCACCAATAGGAACTCGATGACAGAAAGCTGTGCAACGCTGCGCCCGCCCAGCCATCGAACCAAGCCGAAAGTATATGCGTATACGATAATTGTACGCATAAGGATTTCGGCGAAAAACAGCGGCTGCTGCTCGCCAACCAGCACACGCACTAAATCGAATGGTTCGACCGGTTGTTCCATGACGCATGGAAAGACGCGTCGAAATGCACAAGGTTCCACAAGGACTTCAATTGAGGAACAACGCCATTGGCCCGTGCCCGGACCATCTGCTAAAGCGGATCCATGAAACCAGCCCGCGATATATCCCGTCTCGTCGAAATCATGGCCGCTCTGCGGACGCCGGGAACTGGCTGTCCGTGGGACCTGCAGCAGGATTTCAAAACGATCGCGCCCTACACGATCGAGGAAGCCTATGAGGTTGCAGACGCTATCGATCGCGGCGATATGGAGGAGCTAAAGCTTGAACTGGGCGATCTGCTGCTCCAGTCGGTCTACCACGCGCGGATGGCCGAAGAGCTTGGCCATTTCGATTTCGCCGATGTCGTCGAAGCGATCACCACCAAGATGATACGCCGGCACCCGCATGTCTTTGGCGATGCGCAGGCGCGCTCGGCCGGGTCGGCCAAGGGACAGTGGGAGCGGATCAAGGCCGAAGAAAAGGCGGAACTGGCCGCCGCGAAGGCAGCGCGCGGTTATGGCGCCAGCGAAGGCGCGAGCCTGCTCGACGACATTCCCTCCACCCTGCCCGGCCTGATGGTTGCCGTGAAACTGCAGGCGCGCGCCGGCAAGGTCGGTTTCGACTGGAACGACCCACGTGCAGTCCTGGCGAAGATCCGCGAGGAACTCGACGAAGTCGAGGCCGAGCTCGATATCGGCAGCCAGCAGGATCTGGCGGAAGAAGTCGGCGACGTGCTTTTTGCGATCGCCAACCTTGCCAGGCATCTGCATCTTGACCCGGAAGGCGCGGTGCGCAGCGCCAACGCCAAGTTCCGCAAGCGTTTCAGCTTTATCGAGCGAAATGTCGGGCGTATCGGCAAGACGATGGAAACGGCGACGCTCGACGAAATGGAAGCGCTTTGGCAGGAAGCCAAGAATGCCTGATCAGTTGTGACGCTGGAAGGCGTTCACCGATGCCAGCGGCACCCTGACCTTGAGCGTGATCGAGCCGTCATCCTCGTCGCGCCTGTCCAGCACCTCGCTGTTGGAATAAACCCAGCCGAGCCTGTTCATGTCGTTGACGCCCAGATGGATTTCCATTTCCTGCGTCCCGCTGCCGATCCGCTGTTCGACGATATTCAGGAGCTCGTCCACCCCCTCGCCCGGTTACGGCAGAAACCAGGATCGGCGCACCGGCCCCGTCCTTGCGGTTGGCGCGGATCGCCTCCAGCGCCGTCGGGTCCAGCAGGTCGATCTTGTTCCAGACCTCCAACACATTCTCTTGACCGTCCTGCCCAATGCCGAGCTGGGCAAGGATTGCGTAGACATCCGCCGCCTGCGCAGCACTGTCGGGATCGGCAATGTCGCGCACATGCAGGATCAGGTCCGCCTCCATCACTTCCTCGAGCGTTGCGCGGAATGCTGCAACCAGCATGGTCGGCAGATCGGAAACGAAACCGACGGTGTCGGAAAGCACGACCTCGCCGCCGCCTGGCAGCTTCAGCCGGCGCAAGGTCGGGTCGAGCGTGGCGAACAGCAGGTCCCTGGCGAAGACCTGCGAACCCGTCAGCAGGTTGAACAGCGTCGACTTTCCGGCATTGGTGTAGCCCACCAGCGCAACGACCGGCGTCGGAGCCTTCTTGCGCTTGGCGCGGTGCAGGCTGCGCGTGCGGCTTACCTTCTCCAGGTCTTTTTCCAGCCGCAGGATTCGATCCTGCAATTGGCGCCGGTCAGCCTCGATCTGGGTTTCGCCCGGACCACCGGTCTTGCCAAGGCCGCCGCGCTGGCGTTCAAGGTGCGTCCATTGGCGTACGAGGCGGCCCTTCTGGTAATTGAGATGGGCAAGTTCGACCTGCAGCCGGCCTTCCTTCGTACGCGCACGTTCGCCGAATATCTCGAGGATCAGCCCGGTACGGTCCAGCACCTTGCAGTTCCAGGCCTTTTCAAGATTGCGCTGCTGCACCGGCGTCAGCGGATGGTCAACAATGGCAAGGCCGATTTCGCCTGCCTTGATCGCTCCTGCAATTTCTTCGGTCTTGCCCGTGCCGAACAGCGTGGCTGGGCGTGTTTCCTTGAGCGGCACGAGACCGGACTGCATCGACATCGAGCGAGATCGCCCGGGCAAGGCCTTCGGCCTCGGCCAGCCGCGACGCGCCCGAGCGGCGCACCGCCTTGCCGGAAGCATTCAATGTGAGATCGGAGCCCGCTTGGGTATCCGCGCCGCGCCGGGATATTTCGGGAACGAGGACAATGGCGCGCTCCGGCTTGCCTGCCTCTTCCGAAGACCACTGGAAACGCGACTTGCTGCCCTTGTCAGCTTCGGTCAATCGCCCGCCTCGTCACTGCCCCCATCGCCAAAACTGACCGGCGCAGATGGCATGATCGTTGAAATGGCATGTTTATAGACAAGCTGCGCGATGCCGTCGCGCTTCAATAGAACGCAAAAATTGTCGAACCAGGTGACAACTCCGTTCAGCTTCACACCATTTACCAGGAAAATGGTCAGCGGTATTTTCTGCTTCCGCACCTGATTCAGGAAAGCGTCCTGAAGATTCTGCGACCTCTCAGGCATACCCAACATTCATCTCCGCCATGTTAGCCTGTCACCGACACACACATTTAGATGACCCGGCTGTTGCTTGTTTAAATCCGCTCCAATAGATCCCCGTAGCGAACTAATGGTTTATAGTTTGGCCCGCGCAGCCATATCAAGCAAAACTTTGGATTGTATGCTCCGCGCCTATGCCTCAGCCTCCTCCTTCCTGCGGCGGTCGAAAAGGCCAAGCATCTTCAATTTGCGGTGAAGTGCGGAACGCTCCATTCCCACAAACTCTGCCGTACGGGAAATGTTCCCGCCGAAACGTCCGACTTGCGCTGCAAGATAGTCCCGCTCGAAGGCTTCGCGCGCGTCTTTCAGCGGCAGCGCCATCAGGTGTTCGCCACCATTGCCGCCGACTGAAGGCAGCATTTCGCCGATTTCGGCAGGCAGCATGTCGGCGGTAATCACCGAACCGGACTCGACCCTCGAAAGGATCATCAGCCGTTCGATGTTGTTGCGAAGCTGGCGGATGTTGCCGGGCCAGTCGTGGGCCTGCAGCACCGCCATGGCGTCCGGGCCAATGCGGCATCCGCGTATGCCGGTCTGTCGACCGATCTGGTCCATGAAGGCCTCGACCAGCACCGGCACGTCCTCCCGCCGTTCGGCTAGCGAAGGAACCTTGAGCGGAACAACTGCCAGCCGGTGATAGAGGTCTTCGCGGAATTCGCCGCGCCGGATCATGTCCTCGAGATTGCGGGCGGTGGACGAAAGGATGCGCACATCCACCTTTACCGCGGCTGCTGCCCCCTACCCGCTCGAATTGCTGGTCGACGAGCACGCGAAGGATCTTGTTCTGCGTGTCGCGCGGCATGTCGGCGACCTCGTCGATGTAGAGCGTGCCGCCATGCGCCTCTTCCAGCGCGCCGACCTTGCGCCCGCCAGCCGACATCGCCTCCGCGCCGAAAAGTTCGATTTCCATCCGGTCCGGCGTGATCGCGGCCGCGTTGACTGCGACGAACGGCCCGCCGGCGCGGTTCGAGTGCCGGTGGATGGTTCGCGCAACCAGTTCCTTGCCGGCACCTGAAGCGCCGATGATCATGATGCGGCTGTTGGTCGGCGAGACCCGCTCAATGGTCTGGCGCAGCTGGTTCATGACCGGCGAGCCGCCGAGCAAGGTCGGGCATGTCGGGGCTGCGGTCCTGCAGGTCGCGTATTTGCTTGCGCAGGTTCGATGCTTCCATCGCCCGTTCGGCGACCAGGATCAGCCGGTCAGCCTTGAACGGCTTTTCGATGTAGTCATATGCGCCGGACTTGATGGCGGAGACTGCCGTCTCGATCGTGCCGTGTCCCGAGATCATCACCACCGGCAGTTCAGGATGCAAATTCTTGATTTCCGCCAAGATCTCCAGCCCGTCCATGGCCGATCCCTGCAGCCAGATATCAAGAAAGACCAGCGTCGGACGCCGGTCGCGAATGGCGGCCAGCGCGGTAGTCGGCAGTCGCGAGGCCGTGCGAGTGCCGTGCCCTTCGTCGGAGAGTATTCCGGCTACCAGTTCCCGGATGTCGGCTTCATCGTCGACGACCAATATGTCATTTGCCATGCAAGTCCCCTTTGGCCGAACGGCCTAAACCTTTGCCGCCACCGCGTTATCGTCGGCCGGCGCCTTCTGTTTCGCCCCGCGCGCGGCAAACGCCGCATTGTCATCCGCGGGAAGAATGATCCGCATCATCGCGCCATGACCGCCTTCGGCAACTTGCGGCGCATCGAGTAGTTCGATCGTGCCGCCATGGTCTTCGAGCACCTTGCGCACGATCGCCAGGCCCAGCCCCGTACCCTTCTCGCGCGTTGTCATGTACGGCTCCAGCAGCCTTTGCCGGTTTTCCTTGGGCAACCCCTTTGCCATTGTCGATCACGTCGATGACATAGTGGTTGGACTGCCGGGCCGCGTGCACCTCAATTCGCCCCGGTTGATCGCCTGTATTTTCCTTTGATTCAATTGCTTCCGTTGCATTCTTAAGCAAATTTATGAACACTTGCGACATCAATCTTGTGTCGAAATAGCCGTAGAGCGGCTCCGCTCCGAGTGCGGTCACGAACTCGATCGACGGGGAGCCGACTTTTTGCAGGAACACCGCTTCCTGCAAGGTGTCCGCCAGATTGGTCGGCTCCATAACCGGCTTGGGCATTCGCGCGAACGAAGAGAACTCGTCTACCATCCGGCCGATATCGCCGACCTGGCGGATGATCGTGTCGGTACACTGGTCGAATATC
The DNA here is from genome assembly GCA_963699855.1 of uncultured Alphaproteobacteria bacterium. Lineage (GTDB taxonomy): Bacteria > Pseudomonadota > Alphaproteobacteria > Rhizobiales > Rhizobiaceae > BOKV01. Next base: position 248,984 of record CAVOVL010000004.1, read on the forward strand.
TCGCGGTCCTCGATGATGTATTTCCCGTAGCGCCTGCGGATGCGTTCGGCGGAAAGCTGGATCGGCGTCAGCGGGTTCTTGATCTCGTGGGCGATGCGCCGCGCCACGTCCGACCATGCGGTGCTGCGCTGCGCCGCGACAAGGTCGGTAATGTCGTCGATGGTAATGACGAAGGCGTGGCCGACCTGATCGGGATCGTCTTCTTCGCGCTCCAACGTTACCTGCACGTTCAGCGTGCGCTCGCTGCCGCCACGCCACATCGTCAACTGCTCGCGATATTCGTGTCGGTCGAGCGTGCGCGCCCGGTCGAAGACATCAGCCAGTTCCGGTGCAATTTCCTGCAATGGGTAACCGGCGAACTCACCGGCCCCCAACTGGCTTTCGGCCGCCTTGTTGACGATCGTGACACGCCCTTCGTTCGAAACCCCGATGACGGATGCGCTGACGCCCGACAGCACGGCTTCGGTAAAGCGCGCCCTCTGGTCGATGTCGTCCTTGGCTTGCAGGATCTCGTCGCGCTGGCTTTTCAATTCGCCGATCATGACGTTGAAGGTGTCGCTCAAATTCTTGAGGTCACCCTCGGTGTGCATGGTTCCGACGCGCACATCCAGATTGCCCTGGCTGACGGCATCCGCGGCGGTGATCAGCCTTCGGATTGGAGCGACCACGCGGTCGGCCACGGAAATGCCCATCCAGATCGCCGCTAAGCAGGACTGATCAGGCAAACGCCAATGTAGAGGACCGCAAAGGCTAGCTGGACCGGCACGCGATTGTTCTCGAGGTCGGCATATTTGGCGGTGTTTTCCTCCATCAGCCGAAGCTGGTCGATGACCTCCGGCCGCAGCGGCATGATCGCGTAGAGGTAGGCATTCGGGATCTCCCGAAGCTTGAACATCGCGCCGATGAAATTGGTCGTACCCGGTGGTATTGCGACCGGATCGCCGGTATCGGCGGCAACGAAGAATTCTTCGCGCGCCGGCGGCACTTCGATGTCGCCCGGAATAGTCGCCTTGGTGATCACGCTGCCGTCGCGGCGCAGCAACTGCGCCGATATGAAGCCGCGGCCCTTGGCCTGCAGGGTGACAAGGTTTTCGAAGCCGGGGAAATCCAGATTGTAGTACTGCCGCGCACGGTCCAGTTCGAAGGCCATCGATATGGCGTTGCCTGTCAGCGTCCTGCGACTCTCGTCCATGTAGGCACGGGCGATGTTGACCGACGAGCCGACGATCTGTTTCGTGCGCACTTCGAACCAGCGGTCGAGGCCAACATCCAGCGTAATGGTCGCGATGATGGCAACGAGGACCGCCGGGATTGCTGCGACGAGTGCAAATAGCGAGATGATGCGCACATGCAGGCGGGCAGCCGCCCTGCCCTTGCGCCGCGATTGCCAGATGATCCAGATCTCGCGCCCGATCAGGAACAGGACCATTGCCGCCAGGGCCGAATTGATGGCGAGCGCGGTTGTCACCACCGGCCGGTTGGGCGCGATGGGCGTTTCGCCGATCAGCACAAGGAAGGTTACCGCGCCCGTTACGACAAGCGCAATGACGGCGGCAAGGCCAAGAATGCGCGGAAATGCCGTCGCGTTCGCGAGGCATTGCAGCAGCGCTTTCGACCGCCGCGGACCGCGCCCGCTTTTTCGGCTTTGATTTTGCCAAGGAGTGCAAGTCGTTCGCCTGGGTCATGGCATCCATCGATCTTGCAATCCTCAAAGAATGCTGCCCCGTCCCTGGCAAAGGACGAATTTCGTTGCTTCGGTGCAACTTAAATGTGGCGAAAATGAAACACCTGGTCAAGCCAGGTTGGAAAACAGCGTTTTCCACAAGCTGCACGACGTGCGCGCGGGCAACAGGTCAACGAAGGGTGCGAATTACCTTGATATCGAGTTCGCGGATTTTCTTGCGCAGCGTGTTCCGGTTCACGCCCAGTAGTTCGGCCGCCTTGATCTGGTTGCCGCGCGTCGCCGCCAGTGTCGCCGCGATCAGCGGCTGTTCAAGTTGGCGCAACACACGATGATAGAGGCCGGGGGGCGGCAGATCGTTGCCAAAGCCGGCAAAATAGCCGGCAAGCCAATTCTCCGATGCCGTTGCAATGTCGGCCGGACCGCCATTGGCCGACTTGATCGACGGCTCCGGGAACGGATCGTTCCCGCGCAGTTCCACTTCGATGATGTCGGCGTTGATGACTTCCTGCGGATACAGCGCGGAAAGGCGCCGGATGAGGTTTTCCAGTTCGCGAACATTGCCTGGCCAGCGATAGCGCTTCAGCAGTTCGATCGCCTCTCCGTCGATCTGCTTTGGCCCCAGGCCGTCCTTTTCCGACAGCGCAAGGAAGTGCCGAACCAGATCGGGAACGTCCTCGGTACGCTCGCGCAGCGGCGGCAGGCGCAGCGGCACGACATTGAGCCGGTAGAACAGGTCCTCGCGGAACAGGCCCTGGTTGATCAGGGTGCGCAAGTCCTTGTTGGTGGCGGCAACGATGCGCACATCGGTGCGGATCGGCGTGCGACCGCCCACGGTGGTGTATTCGCCCTGCTGCAGGACGCGCAAGCAGCCGCGTCTGCGCATCCATCGGCATGTCGCCGATTTCGTCGAGAAACAGCGTGCCGCCCTCGGCCTGCTCGAACTGCCCGGCGGATCGGCTCTGTGCGCCGGTGAAGGCGCCCTTCTCGTGGCCGAACAATTCGGACTCGATCAGGTCCTTGGGAATTGCCGCCATGTTGATCGCAACGAAACGGCCCGTTGCGGCGCTTGCCGTAGTCATGCAGCGCGCGCGCAACCAGTTCCTTGCCGGTCCCGGATTCGCCGGTGATCATCAGCGTCAGGTCGGTCTGCATCAACCGGGCCAGAACGCGGTAGATTTCCTGCATGGCCGGCGAGCGGCCGACCAGCGGCATGCCTGTCGGCGCCGTCCTCGAATTTCGCCTGCTCGGCTTCCGGCGTTTCGGCTCCGAAACCGCCCTGCCCGCAATTGCGATCAGTTCCTGCAGGTCGAAGGGCTTGGGCAGATATTCGTATGCGCCGCGCTCGGATGCCTTGATCGCGGTCATGAACGTGTTTTGCGCGCTCATGACGACGACCGGCAGTTCCGGACGGATGCGCTTGATGCGCGGCAGCAGTTCGAATGCATCGCCGTCCGGCATGATCACGTCGGTGATCACCAGATCGCCGTCGCCGGCCGCTATCCAGCGCCACAAGCGTCGCGACGTTCGAGGTGACACGCACCTCGTAGCCCGCGCGTGACAGCGCCTGGTTCAGTACGGTGCGGATCGCGCCATCATCGTCGGCAACGAGTACAAGTCCCTTGCTCATGCTTCTTCCACGAGTCTTGTCATTGCCGCGACTCGCCACGCCATGCCGGCAGGAGAATTCGGAATACCGTCTTTCTGGGTTCGGAATCGCATTCGATCACGCCGCCATGGTCGCCGACGATCTTGGCGACCAACGCAAGACCCAAGGCCGGAGCCATTGGTCTTGGTGGTGACGAAGGGATCGAAAATATAGGCCGCGAATGTCCTCAGGAACGCCGGGACCATTGTCGCGCACGCAGAATTCAAGCGGCAGCGACACGCGCTCGCTCGAGCCCTGCACCGACAGATGGATGCCCGGCCGGAACGCCGTGGTGAACACGATTTCCGCGTCAGGCTGTGTTCGAAAGCGCCTCTGACGGCATTCTTGGCAAGGTTGAGGAAGACCTGGATCAGCTGGTCACGGTTTCCGTACGACCGCGGGCAGCGACGGGTCGTAGTCTTCCACCAGCTTGATGTTGCGCGCGAATCCGGACTTCGACAACCGTTTCACATGCTCGAGCACCTTGTGAATGTTGACCGGTTCGCGCTCGATCGGCCGCTCGTCCGAGAAAACCTCCATCCGGTCGACCAGGTTCACGATCCGGTCGGCCTCGTCCATGATCAGGCGGGTCAGCTGGCGGTCGTCTTCCTGCGCCGACATTTCCAGCAAGTTGGGCCGCGCCCCGAATGCCGGAAAGCGGGTTCTTGATTTCATGCGCCAGCATCGCCGCAAGGCCGGTGACCGTGCGCGCCGCGCCGCGATGGGTGAGCTGGCGGTCGATCTTTTCCGCCATGGTGCGCGGCTGGAACATCAGAACGACATGGCCCGGCTTTTCGGCAACCGGCGAAGCGTAGACATCGACCACCTTGTCCTTGCCGATGCGCGGCGAGGAGATGTCGACCTTGTATTCGTTGATCGGCGAGTCCTCGTCGCGCACCTGGTCGACCAGCGTCAGCACCGGACTGCCGAAGGGCACGAAATGGTCGATGTCGTGCCGGGTCAGGAAGGCTAGCGACGAGCGGAAGAATGATTCCGCCGCCAGATTGGCGTAGCGGATATGCCGTTGCTCATTGACCATCACAACGGGATGCGGCAGCGAATCCAGCACCGCCAGGCTGTCGGGCAGTTCGGACCGAATGGTTGAAGGCGAAGCCGAACCGGACATCAAGCCGCCTCCGTCATCTCGAGCGCGCCCCGCGAGATTCTCCAAGGGCCGCGATAACCACGCCGCGGATCCTCTGCGGTCAGGATCAGGCGTCGCAGTCCGCGCATCGGCGGTGAAGCCGGTCGAGATACCAGGCCAGATGCTTTCTCGCCTGCCGCATTCCAGATTTGACGCCATACAGTGCCAGCATGTCATGATAGTGTTCCAGCGCTGTTTCGAGAATGAAAGCCGGGTCGTCGGCGGTTTCGGCCGACCTTGCCCCCGCAATCACGCCCGGCAGCCAAGGCGCGCCATAGGCGCCACGCCCGATCATGACGGCATCCGCGCCGGACTGTTCCAGCGCGACTACTGCATCTGCCAACATTGGTGATGTCGCCGTTGACGACGACGGGAACCGAAACAGCCTCCTTGACCGCACGCACCGCATCCCAGTCCGCACTGCCCTTGTAGAACTGGCAGCGCGTGCGGCCGTGCACGGTGATCATCCGCACGCCGGCCTGTTCTGCCAGCCGCGCAAGTTCCGGCGCATTCATGCTGCCATGATCCCAACCGAGGCGCATTTTCAGCGTACACGGGAACTTTCACCGACGAAACGACGGCCTCGATCAGGCTCAGCGCCAGATCGGGCTCGCGCATCAGGGCTGAACCGGCAAGGCCGGTCGTCACGCGCTTGGCCGGGCAGCCCATGTTGATGTCGATGATATCGGCGCCATTGCCTTCCGCCATTTCGGCGGCAAGGCGCATCCATTTCGTTTCGCGCCCGGCAAGCTGCACGGCGTGGACCGGCCCGCCGCTCGGCAGCACCTTCAATTCCATTTCGGCATTGCCTTCGACCAGTGCTTCGCTGGCGACCATTTCGCTGAAGACGAGGCCCGCGCCAAAGCGCCAGGCAAGCCGGCGGAATGCCCGGTCAGTGACGCCGGACATGGGAGCAAGGAATGCGCGGTTGGCGATGGTGATCGGGCCGACTTGCATCGGCTTTGCCAGATTGGCGCCCGCTTCACCGGTACTGGATGGGTTGAACAATTTTTGTGCGATCCATTGAACTGCCCGCAAACTAACCAGCTATGCCGCGGTGCACAAGATACAAAGGGCGGCATGCCTTGAAATGCAAGCCCTCGCGGTGCATGGCTAACGGGGCAAGATTAATCGGAGAAGACAAAAGTGTCGGGAAATTCGGTCGTCATGGTCGCCGCGGGACGGGGCGAGCGCATGGGCGGCGAAGGCGGTCCCAAGCAATATCGCGATCTCATGGGCAAAAGCGTACTTTCGCGGGCGGCGCGGGCGTTTCTAGACCACCCGGACGTGGATCAGGTTCTGGTTGTTGTCCATCCCGACGACCACGAGCTTTACGCCGCTGCAATGAATGACGATCCGAAGCTGCTGCCACCGGTGTATGGCGGCGCTACCCGCCAGCAAAGCGTTCTCAATGGATTGGAGGCGTTGGCGGCGCTCGCACCCGGTAAGGTACTCATCCACGACGCCGCGCGTCCGTTCGTCACTGCCGAAATCATTTCCGACGTGCTTTCCGCGATTGCCCCGGGCCAGGGCGCCCTGCCCGCTTGCGCGGTCGCAGATACGCTGAAGCGAGCAGGCTCAGGGCTGTTCGTCGAGGAAACCGTGCCGCGCGACGGCTTGTTTGCCGCGCAGACGCCGCAGGGCTTCATGTTCGATGAAATCCTCGCTGCCCACCGCGATGCAGCCGGCGCAGGCATTGGCGGCCTGACCGACGATGCTTCCGTTGCCGAAGCCGCTGGCCTTGCCGTGCGCATCGTGCCCGCCCCGCAATCCAACTCGAAACTGACGACGCAAGCAGACATGGAGACCGCAGGCATGAAACTCGGCTCGCGGTTTCCCGATGTGCGTACCGGCAACGGCTATGACGTTCACCAGCTTGAGCCGGGCGATGGCGTCACGCTTTGCGGCGTTCTCATTGCCCATGACCAGCGTCTGAAAGGCCATTCCGACGCCGATGTCGGGCCTGCACGCACTCACCGACGCGCTGCTCGGCACGATCGGCGATGGCGATATCGGCTCGCACTTTCCGCCGTCCGACATGCGCTGGAAAGGTGCGTCGTCCGACCGGTTCCTCGCGCATGCCGTCCAGCTCGTGCAGGCAGCGAGGCGGCGTCATCACGCATCTCGATGTTTCGCTGATTTGCGAAGCCCCGCGCATCGGTCCGCACCGCGACGAGATGCGTGCACGGATCGCAGAAATCGCGGGCGTCGAAATCTTTCGCGTGGCCGTCAAGGCAACCACCAACGAGAAAATCGGTTTTATCGGACGCGGGGAAGGCATTGCCGCGATCGCGACCGCCACAGCCGTTTTCGGAGAGGAACATGATGCAGGTTGACGAGGATCTCGGGATGATCGCCGAACAGGTGCTGAAGATCTTCCGAGCCGCAGACCGCCGCGTCGCAGCGGCGGAATCCTGTACCGGCGGCCTTATCGCTGCGCTTTGCTGACTTCCCATGACGGCTCCTCGCACATGTTCGAGCGCGGCTTCGTGACCTATTCGAACGAGTCGAAGACCGAACTCCTCGGCGTTCCGGCTGACATGATCGAGGAACACGGGGCGGTCTCCGCGCCGGTTGCCGCCGCCATGGCGGAAGGCGCGCTGAAGCGCTCGAACGCCGACGCAGCGGTTGCGGTTACCGGCATTGCCGGCCCGGGCGGCGGATCGGAGGAAAAGCCGGTCGGCCTCGTCTACATCGCGGTCGCCAGCACGGATGACGAGGGCGCCTATGTCGAGGAATTCCGCTTCGGCGACAATGGCCGGGATGCCGTGCGCAACGAGACCGCGCGCATGGCGCTGGAGATGCTCGTCGCATACGGCACGGAAGAGGACGCGGAGTAAGGTTTCTGCAGGGTGTGACGCAATGCACATCGCCGGATCGGGACATATCCTATGTTCTGGTCATCGGGACATGAACCACCCCGGTCGGGACCTGAACCACCCCGCAAGACCTCCAAGATCCCCGCCTGAAAAGAACAACCCGGTCCTCCAGCCGGGTTTTCTTTTGTCCGCGATTTCGCCTCAGGCGTAGATCGTGCGCGCCCGCTCCTCGAATGCCGTGGTGAAGCGGCGGAAGGCGTAGTCGAACATCGATCCCATCAGCAGGCCGAGCGAGCGGCTGGCGAATTCGTAATCGATGTCGAAATGGACGTTGCACGACCCCTCGCCCGTCGCCTCGAACCGCCAGCGGTTGTCGAGCCGCCGGAATGGCCCGTCGAGATACTTCACGTCGATGACCATCCGCTCGCGGTCGAGCACGACTTGCGTGGTGAAACGCTGCCTGATCGCCTTGTAGCCGACGCCCATTTCCGCCACGAGCACCTCCCTGCCCTCGCGCTCGCGGCGCGAGCGCACGGTCAGGCTTTCGCACAGGGGCAGGAACTGCGGATACTGCTCGACATCGGCGACCAGGTCGAACATCTGCTGTGCGCTGTAGGGCACCGGGTGGACTTTTGAAAACTGCGGCAAGTCGAATGCTTCTATTCGTTCGCCAGCCGGGCCGTGCGTGCAGCGCGCAGCCGGGCGAAATCCTCGCCGGCATGATGCGACGAGCGCGTCAGCGGGCTCGAGGACACCATCAGGAAGCCCTTCGCATAGGCGATCGTCTCGTAGGACTTGAACTCGTCCGGCGTGACGAAGCGCCTTGACCGGATGGTGCTTGCGGGTCGGCTGCAGATATTGGCCGATGGTCAGGAAATCGACATCGGCCGTGCGCAGATCGTCCATCAGCTGCAGCACCTCGTTCCGCTCTTCGCCGAGGCCGACCATGATGCCGGACTTGGTGAACATCGTCGGATCGATTTCCTTGACCCGCTGCAGCAGCCGGATCGAATGGAAATAGCGCGCGCCGGGCCGAACCGTGAGATAGTTCGACGGCACGGTTTCGAGATTGTGGTTGAACACGTCCGGCTTTGCCGCGACCACCTTTTCCAGCGCGCCGTCCTTGCGCAGGAAATCCGGCGTCAGGATTTCGATGGTCGTTCTCGGGCGAGCGCTCGCGGATCGCCAGGATCGTCTCGACGAAATGCTGCGCGCCGCCGTCGTCGAGATCGTCGCGGTCGACCGAGGTGATGACGACATGCTCGAGGCCGAGCTTGGCGACCGCATCGGCGACGTTCTCCGGCTCGTTCGCATCGAGCGCGCCGGGCATGCCGGTGCGCACATTGCAGAAGGCGCAGGCACGCGTGCAGGTGTCGCCCATGATCATCATGGTGGCGTGTTTCTTCGACCAGCACTCGCCGATATTGGGGCAGCCGGCCTCCTCGCACACGGTGACCAGGCCGTTCGCCTTGACGATCTTGCGCGTTTCCTCATAGACCGGCGATCCGCCGGCGCGAACGCGTATCCAGTCCGGCTTGCGCAGATACCTCATTGTCGGGCCGGTGGGCCTTTTCCGGATGGCGCGGCTCTTGGTTCCCAGCCGAAACGGTGTCGAGAACGGTGACCATGTGAGATTCCTACTGCACGCGCGTCAGGTCCGCCGTCCTGTGCGTGATGGTACATCGGCGCCGCCCGTGCGGCATGGCGCCTCGGCTGGTTGTTCGTGCGGACGGGTGGCTTGCGGCTTCCCGCCTGCCGAAAAACCACAGGATGATGATGGCGCCGATCGTCGCAACCACCAGATTGCCGACGAATCCGTAGAACTGGACGCCGATGATGCTCGCCAGCGTTCCGCCGACGAACGAACCGGCAATGCCGACCAGAATGTTGGTCAGCAGGCCGTGGTCGCGGTTCATCGCCCGCTCGGCAATCCAGCCGGCAAGAGCGCCGATGAGCAACATGCCGAAGAAGCCGACACCGGGCATACCCATGATCCCGAATTCTGTGTGCATGGCAATTCTCCCAACTACTGGCTCAAGAGCCAAACATAGTGCATCGCACATATCATTGCGATGGCCGCTCCGCTCAGGCGTTGAGTACCTTGCCATAGGCATCGAGCACGCTTTCCTTCATCATCTCCGACAGCGTGGGATGCGGGAAGACGGTGTGCATCAGATCTTCCTCGGTTGTCTCGAGGTTCATCGCCACCACGAAACCCTGGATCAGTTCGGTGACTTCCGCGCCGACCATGTGCGCACCCAGCAGTTGGCCTGTCTTCTTGTCGAAGATCGTCTTGACCAGGCCCTGGTCCTCGCCCAGCGCAATTGCCTTGCCGTTGGCGCCGAAGGAAAAGCGCCCGACGCGGATGTCGTGGCCCGCTTCCTTCGCCTTCGCTTCGGTGAGACCGACAGACGCCACCTGCGGATGGCAATAGGTGCAGCCGGGTATCTTCATCTTGTCCATCGGGTGGACATTGGGCACGCCGGCGATCTTCTCGACGCAGATGACACCCTCATGCTCGGCCTTGTGGGCCAGCATCGGCGGACCCGCCACATCGCCGATGGCGTAGATGCCCTCGACATTGGTGCGGCCATAACCGTCGATCACGATCGAGCCGCGATCGGTCTTCACGCCCAGCGCCTCAAGACCCAGATTCTCGATGTTGCCCTGAACGCCGACAGCCGAAATCAGCCGGTCTGCCTCGAACACTTCGCTCTTGCCGCCCTTCAGTTCCACCGTTGCCTTGACCGAATTGGCGCCCTTCTCGACCTTGGTGACCTTCGCCTCGGTGTGGATCTTCAGGCCCTGCCTTTTCCAACTGCTTGCGGGCGAGGCCGGAAATTTCCGGCGTCCTCCACCGGCATGATGGTCGGCATCAACTCGATCACGGTCACGTCGCAGCCCATGGAATTGTAGAAGGAGGCGAATTCGATGCCGATCGCTCCCGAACCCATCACGAGCAGGCGCTTCGGGCATTTCCGCCGGCACCATCGCCTCGAAATAGGTCCAGATCAGCTTGCCGTCCGGCTCGATTCCGGGCAGCGCGCGCGGGCGTGCACCGGTGGCAATGATGATGTGTCTTGGCCGAATAGTCGCCCTCGCCCTTCACGCCCTTGGGAACCGGCCGGCTGCGGCTGCATCGGCTTCTTGGTGGAAGCGGTGACGCTGACCTTGCCCTTGCCGGCAAGTTTCGCCTCGCCCCAGATCACGTCGATCTTGTTCTTCTTCATCAGGAAGGCGACGCCGGCATTGAGCCGCTGCGACACGCCGCGCGAGCGGTCCACCACTGCCTTCACATCGGCGTTGATCGTGCCTTCGAGCGTCAGCCCGTAGTTCTTCAGCGTGATCGCCATAATGCTTGATCTCGGCGGAGCGCAGCAGCGCCTTGGTCGGGATGCAGCCCCAGTTGAGGCAGATCCCGCCAAGATGCTCGCGTTCGACAATGGCGGTCTTCAGGCCCAGTTGCGCCGCGCGAATGGCGGCCACATAGCCGCCGGGGCCCGATCCGATGATGATGACGTCGTAATCCGCCAAGGCATTTCCCTCCAAGGTTGGCGGGACATTGGCGGAGACCTCTCAGCTCCTCAGCATCCCGTAAATCTCGTCCTTCAGCCTCAGGCGCTTCTTACGCAAAGTTTCCATGCGCATATCGTCCATCGGCTCCACATTCGTCTCGCCGCGGTGAATTTCGCGGTTCAGCGTGTGGTATTCCTCATGCAGCTTGCGGAAATGGGCGTTTTCCACCTTGAGTGTGTGGATGCGGTCGCGCAGTTCCGGAAACTCCTCTGCAAGTTCATGCGGTGTATCGGACATGCTTTTCTCCTTCCATGCCATGGAAGGATTAGCCGCCGCTGCTATTCACTCCTTGATCCGCGTCAAACATTGCCGAGTTCCCGCTTCATGAGCACCCAGTTTTCAGCGGTGAACCAGGGCGCGATCTGCTTGTAGGGCCGCCGGCACGCAATCTCGAACCCGCGCGAGCGATAAAGTGCCAGTCCCGCCTTGTTGCCATCCTCGGTGACAAGTGCCACGCGGCGGCAACCCGCGTCGCGGCCGCGCTCCAAATGATTGTCTAGAAGCGCAGCACCGGCCCCCATGCCCCGCGCCTCGCGAAACACGGCAAGCGAGTCCACAAGCCAATCGCCTACCGCTTGGCGGAAAAGCGCCAGCACCGGCGCGAAGGACTCGTCCTTGTATGCCTGGCTTCCCGTTTCCGCCTGCATCACATAGCCTGACGACGCGCCTGCGGTGCGGCCGCCGATTTCAGCGATCATTGCATTGGAATACCCGTAGGGCGTATGCGGGTCGGCCATCATCCGGCGGCCGTGTTCAAAAGCGTCATCGGCCTCGCCTGCATCAACCGCGGCCTGCCAAAGCATTGCCGGAAGTCCGTGGCCTGCAAGATTGTCGAGGATCGCCATGTCTGCAGCGTCATGGATGGTTGCCGCACGCAAAACGATGCCTGCACGCGGTTTCTCTGCCGCACCGTGCGATGCTATGACTGCCGAAACTGAATCGCCCGAAGGACCCATGGACCCGGTTGTCTCACTCGTTTCGCCCGAAAAGATGCTAGATCTCCCCTGGCATGTTGGCGTTCCGGGGATGGCGCTGATCGCGCTTTTCCTCTGGTCTGCCGTAAAGTCGGCTTTGACCATGCGCCCGGTCAAGGCGATCACGCGGATCGTGCTCGCCTTTGCGGTAGCGGTCATACTCACGCAAGGTGGCGACGCCATCGTGCAAATGGTCGACGGCGCGCCGCAATCATAGTCCCAGCATCAGCTTGACGATCGGTGTCAGCGCCCGCCCGATGGCGCGTGTGTTTTCCGCATCGATGTGAACACCGTCGATCGGCGTCGTGCGTGCCACCGTCCCTGCATCGAAAAAGTCTGCGCCTTGCTCGTCGGCCAGATCCGCGTAGAACGAGGCGAGCATTCGCGACTGCTCGATACCCCCGGCGAACATGGCGGAAAACTCGAAATCCGCAGTTTCGCAAAGCGCTGGCGGCGCCACGATCAGCACATGCGGCGGGGTCGTCGAACTATCCCGCATCGCATTGATCCGCACCAGTTCCACACAACGGCGCATGCCTTGCATTGCCGCAAGCGCAGTGCCGGCAATGTGCGGCTTCATGTCGTTTGCGCCGAGCATGAGGATGACCAGGTCGAGCGGCGCGTGCGCATAGAGCACGGTCGGCAGAATCCGCGCGCCGTTGCGGTCACAATCGGCAAGGTGTTCGTCATAGGCCGTGGTGCGCCCGCGCAAGCCATCGGTGATGACTTCAACTTCACTGCCGAGACCCGCCGCCAGCACGTTCGGCCAGCGATCCTGCCATGCATGCCGGCCGCCCGTGGCGGCGTCAGCACCCCAGGTCAGCGAATCGCCATAGCAAAGGACGGTTTTCATCGGGGCCGCCTAGACCAGCATTCCAAACGGGTTCTCGATGTACTTCTTGAACGCACCGATCAATTCGGCGCCCAGTGCGCCATCGACGACGCGGTGGTCGGTCGAGAGGGTGACGCTCATGACGGTGGCAATCTTGACCGCGCCATCCTTCACGATCGCGCGCTCTTCTCCCGCCCCAACGGCAAGGATCGTTGCGTGCGGCGGATTGATGACAGCCGAGAAGTCCTTGATGCCGAACATGCCGAGATTGGAAACGGCAGTCGTTCCGCCCTGGAACTCCTCGGGCTTGAGCTTGCGTTCGCGCGCGCGCTTGGCCAGATCCTTCATCTCGTTTGAGATCGCCGAAAGCGACTTCTGCTCGGCCTTGCGGATGATCGGTGTGATCAGGCCGCCGGGAATCGAAACGGCAACGCCGACATCGCTGTGACGGTGCATGACCATGTTGCTTTCTGTCCAGGACGCATTGGCGTCCGGCACGGCCTGCAGCGCCATCGCCATTGCCTTGATGATCAGGTCGTTGACCGAAAGCTTGTAGGCAGGAACCTCGCCCTTTTCGGTTTTCGTCACCGGCGCGGCTGCGTTGATCTGCGTGCGAAGCGCCAACAGCGCGTCGAGTTCGCAATCGACCGTCAGGTAGAAATGCGGGATCGTCGACTTCGCCTCTATCAGGCGGCGCGCGATCACCTTGCGCATGTTGTCATGCGGCTTGAGTTCGTACGATCCCTGTTCGAACAGTTTCAGCACCGCTTCGTCGCTCGCCGGTGCCGGTCTTGCCGCGGGCGCATCTGCTTTCGCGGCAGGTGCGGCGGCTTTTGTCCCGCCCGACTTCACGGCGCTCTCGACATCGGCCTTGATGACCCGGCCATGCGGACCGCTGCCCTTGACCTGCGCAATGTCGATGCCCGCATCCTTTGCAATTCTTCGCGCGAGCGGCGAGGAAAAAACACGCTCGTCACTTGCCGCAAGTCCGTTGCCGACGAGCTTCCGACAGACGCGGCAGGTCTGCGGCGCAGGGGCTGCTGCGGTTTCAGCCTTTGCCGCGGGCGCAGGCGCGGGTTCCGCCTTGGTTTCCGCCGTGGGTGCTTCGCCGCCCTTGGCTGCATCGGAGGCGCTTTCGCCTTCACCGGCCAAGATCGCGATCACCGCATTGACCTTGACGCCTTCGGTTCCCGCGGGAACAAGGATCTTCGCAATTGTCCCCTCGTCTACTGCCTCAACTTCCATCGTCGCCTTGTCGGTCTCGATCTCCGCGATCACATCGCCGGACGATACCTTGTCGCCTTCCTTGACCAGCCACTTGGCGAGATTGCCTTCCTCCATGGTCGGCGAAAGCGCAGGCATGGTGATGTTGATGGGCATGAGGTCAGTTCCCCGTCTCGTCGGTGGTGTCATATGGAAAAAGGTTGGATAGCGGGAAGGAAATGGCTTCGAACGGCGGTGCGCTGACCGCGTCGCTGTGGCTGATTGTTGACATCAGCAACCAAGACCCCGCGCTGAGCGCGAAAACTTCGAGGTAGCGCTCAACCGGGTCGAGCACCCAAAGATGACCGACGCCTTCCCTAGCGTAAATCTCACGCCTTGCCTCGCGGTCCAGCCTTGTGGTCAAAGGCGAGAGCACCTCGCAAACCCAGTCGGGCCGCGTTTCGATCCAGGCGGTCTTTGGCAATTCCGGCAGGGCTTCCCGCCGCCAGCCGGCAAGGTCGGGCACGACAATGTCCGTGCCCAGATGCAATTCGGGCTCGTCGATGAATATCCAGCCACCCGGACTGCACCGTCCTTTTTGAAACGGGCTGGCCAGTTCATCCCCAAGCGAATTCGCGGCAATTCCATGCCTTGGCGCACGCCTTGGTTGCACATCAAGCACGCCATGAATGATTTCGCCGACCATGTTTTCAGGCAATGCCTGCAGATCGGCGTAGGTCGCCTTCCTGATCGATGGCTTGATGCTCATGCGAGGCTCGTCCCGGGGGGTGCGCTGTGTTCAATTGCCACTTTCTCACGCCTCCCCGTTTTCGCCAAACAACCCGTCACTCATCAAAATGCCGGTAGTGACGGTGATCTTCCCGTCGTCCGGCGGCAGGCGCTTCACCAGCATCATGATCCGCTTCGATTCACCGACGGCCCTTGCAACCGCCTGGTCCGGCGAGAGCTTGCGCTTTGCCAGCGCCTCAAGCGCTTCCAGCGCAATCTCCACAGTGACCCCGCGCCCGTCGATCAGGACAGAACGCGCCAGCCTGTCATAGCGCGCTGACTTGATGTCGAGGCGCTCGCCGGCCAATGCATCAACTCCGGTAAGTCACGGCTTTCACCGCTTCCACGACTTCGCCCACATTGGGCAGCGCCAGCTTTTCGAGATTGGCCGCATAAGGCATCGGCACGTCCTTGCCGGCGACGGTGATGACCGGCGCATCGAGGTAGTCGAACGCCCGTTGCATCACCTGGCTGGCAATGTGTTCGCCGACGCTGTTTTGCGGAAAGCCTTCTTCGACCGTGACAAGACGACCCGTCTTCTTGACGGACTCGATCACGCAGTCGAGATCCAACGGCCGCAGGGTGCGAAGGTCGATCACTTCCGCATCTATGCCCATGGCTTCAAGTTCGGGTATCGCCTTCACCACATAGGTCATGCCGATGCCGAAGGAGACGATCGTCACGTCGCTGCCCTTGCGGTGGATGCGCGCCTTGCCGATCGGCAACACGAAGTCATCCAGTTTCGGCACGTCGAAGCTCTGGCCGTAGAGGATCTCGTTTTCCAGGAACACGACCGGGTTCGGATCGCGGATCGCGGCCTTGAGCAGGCCCTTTGCGTCTGCGGCGGTATAGGGCATCACCACCTTCAGACCCGGGATATGGCTGTACCATGCCGCATAGCATTGCGAATGCTGGGCGCCGACGCGGGCGGCTGCGCCGTTCGGCCCGCGGAACACGATCGGCGCACCCATCTGTCCGCCGGACATGTACAGCGTCTTGGCGGCCGAATTGATGATCTGGTCGATCGCCTGCATCGAGAAATTGAAGGTCATGAACTCGACGATCGGCCTCAGCCCGGCCATTGCAGCACCGACGCCGACACCGGCGAAACCGTGCTCGGTGATCGGCGTGTCGATGACGCGCTTGGGACCGAACTCCTGCAACAGCCCCTGTGTGACCTTGTAGGCGCCCTGATACTCGGCGACTTCTTCGCCCATGACGAACACGTCGCCGTCGCGCCGCATTTCCTCGGCCATCGCGTCGCGCAACGCTTCGCGAACCGTCGTCGGCACCATTTCGGTGCCGGCCGGAATGTCTGGATCGGCCTGCGGCTTGGCGGCTGGTTCGGCCGGAAGCGGACGAGCGGCCGGGGTAACGGCCTTTTTCTCGGCCCCGTCTCCACTGACAGCGGGCGCGTGAACCTCGGCGGCAGGCGCCGGCTCCGCGCTGTCGACGGCGCTCTCGCCCTCGCCCAGCAGGGTCGCGATCGGTGTGTTCACCTTGACGCCTTCGGTGCCGGCAGCGATCAGAATCTTCGCGATGGTGCCTTCATCGACGGCTTCCACTTCCATGGTCGCCTTGTCGGTCTCGATCTCGGCGATCACGTCGCCGCTGGCGACCTTGTCGCCCTCCTTCACCAGCCATTTGGCGAGGTTGCCCTCTTCCATGGTCGGCGACAGGGCAGGCATCAGGATTTGCGTCGGCATGTTCTCGATCCTCCCCGTCCGCTCAAAGCAAGATATCTGTATAAAGCTCGGAGACGTCCGGCTCTGGATCGGCCTGCGCAAATTCGGCGGACTTGCCGACGATGTCGCGGATCTCCTTGTCGATGGCCTTGAGGTCGTCCTCGCTGGCCATGTTTTTCTCCAGCAGCCGCAGCTTCACCTGCTCGATCGGATCCTGTTCGGCCCGCATCTTCTGGACTTCTTCCTTGGTGCGGTACTTGGCCGGATCGGACATCGAATGTCCGCGATAGCGATAGGTCGACATTTCGAGGATGATCGGGCCCTTGCCGGAGCGGGCACCATTTGACTGCGTAGTCGCCAGCGGCCTTGACGGCGCGCACGTCCATCCCGTCCACCTGCATGCCGGGGATGTTGAATGATGCCCCGCGCTGGGAGAAATCGGTTTGGGCGGATGCGCGGCTGACCGAGGTGCCCATCGCATAACGGTTGTTCTCGATCACATAGATGACCGGCAGCTTCCAAAGTTCGGCCATGTTGAAGCTCTCATAGACCTGGCCCTGGTTCGCTGCGCCGTCGCCGAAATAGGCGATCGCCACATTGTCGTTGCCGCGATAGAAATTCGCGAAAGCGAGGCCGGTGCCGAGCGAAACCTGTGCGCCGACGATGCCGTGCCCGCCATAGAAGTGCTTCTCCTTGGAGAACATGTGCATCGAGCCGCCCTTGCCGCGCGAATATCCACCGCGCCTGCCGGTAAGCTCCGCCATCACACCATCCGGGTTCATGCCCACCGCCAGCATGTGGCCGTGGTCGCGGTACCCGGTGATGACCTGGTCGCCCTCCTTCATTGCCATCTGCATGCCGATGACGACAGCTTCCTGGCCGATGTAGAGATGGCAGAAGCCGCCGATGAAGCCCATGCCGTAGAGTTGGCCCGCCTTCTCCTCGAAGCGGCGGATCAACAGCATCTCGCGATAGGCCGACAGTTCGTCCTCGCGGGAGAACTTTGCCGGCGCTGGCGCATCAACGGCCGTTGGAAGGCCTGGATGCGAAGATTTCGATGATGTCTTGGGCGAGGAATGTGCGGCGTTCTTCGGCTTTGCAGCCATTGTGACCCTCTCCGATAACGTTTCCTCTGGGCAGATGTTCACCGGGCGGTGCTGCTGCCTCAAACTGGTCCCGATCTTCGCCGGGCATGCGCGAGACTATTGCATGGACAGGGAAATGCAATTGCGTTTGACGCATGGCTGTCATCGCCGAGGGGCTTGATTCCCGTACACAATTGTCAAATTAACTGAAATACGGTTAATTACTGCATTGCGGGAGGTTTTGGGTGCTTTGCAGCACAAATCTCCAACACCCAATGGTCTTCAGCGCATGATCGCCATTTCGTCCGGCTGCAGCACATTCAGCGCACCCCGCGCTTGCTCGTCCAGCATGTCGCGCTCTATGGAACCGTCCCGCAAGAGCATGACCTTGGCCTCGAGTGCCTGACGCCGCAACTTTATGGAGGCAAGTTCGAAATCGAGCCGCACCGCTTCGTCCTGAAGCCGGGCCATGCTTTCAAGCCCGTATCGCCCCGACCATGCATGGTAGGCAAAGTAGGCGGTCAGCATGATGGAAAGCATGGGGACGACGAAACGGCCCAGCGATGTGTTTCTGGTCTGGCGGGTGCTCAATCTGGGCCTTCACGCAATACGGAGGTCGGTTGCCCGCATCATCCTCCATCATGCTTAAAGGCAGGTTTACGCTATGCGACAAATGCCTTTCAGCTTTGGCCGCGCATCCTTCCGCCATAGCGGGCAACCGGCCCCAACTCCTCCTCGATCCGGATGAGCTGGTTGTACTTTGCGAGCCGGTCGGAGCGCGCCAGCGACCCGGTCTTGATCTGCCCGCAATTGGTTGCGACGGCGAGATCGGCGATGGTTGAATCCTCGGTTTCGCCGGAGCGGTGGCTCATGACGGCAGTGTAGCCGGCCCGGTGCGCTGTCTCCACAGCATCAAGCGTTTCGGAAAGCGTGCCGATCTGGTTGACCTTGACAAGGATCGAATTGGCGACACCCATCCTGATACCGTCCCGAAGCCTTTGCGAGTTGGTCACAAAGAGGTCGTCGCCGACGAGCTGGCATGTCGTGCCGATCATGTCTGTCAGCGCCTTCCAGCCGTCCCAGTCATCTTCGGCCATGCCGTCCTCGATCGAGATGATGGGATAGTCAGCCGCAAGCTTGGCAAGATACTCGGCCTGCTGAACGGGCGTCAGCGTACGCCCTTCGCCTTCATAGACGTAGTTTCCGTCCTTGAAGAACTCCGTCGCTGCGCAGTCGAGCGCGATCGCCATTTCAGTTCCGGGCTTGAAACCCGCTTTCTCGATCGATTGCATGATGAAATCGAGCGCATCCTTTGCGCTTAGCAGGTTCGGCGCGAAGCCACCTTCATCGCCAACGCCGGTGTTGTGTCCTGCGTCCTTGAGCGACTTCTTCAAGGTGTGAAACGTTTCCGCGCCCATCCGCACGGCTTCTGCGAGCGACGAAGCGCCGACCGGCATGATCATGAATTCCTGGAAGTCGATTGGGTTGTCGGCATGGGCGCCGCCATTGATGATGTTCATCATGGGAACGGGGAGCACATGCGCGCCTGCTCCCCCAACGTAGCGGTAGAGCGGCAAGGCCGAGGCTTCGGCGGCAGCCTTGGCCACAGCCAGCGATACGCCAAGAATGGCGTTCGCGCCGAGACGCGACTTGTTCGCCGTGCCGTCGAGGTCGATCAGCGCGCGGTCGATGGCGAGTTGGTTCTCACCGTCCATTCCACCAATGGCTTCCAGTATTTCGCCATTGACGTTAGTGACCGCCTTGCGCACGCCCTTGCCAAGGTAACGTGCGCCGCCATCGCGCAATTCAACGGCCTCGTGCGCCCCGGTCGAGGCCCCGGATGGCACCGCGGCGCGGCCCATCGAGCCATCTTCGAGGATCACGTCCACCTCGACCGTCGGATTGCCGCGGGAATCGAGGATTTCGCGGGCGGTAATGTCGATGATTGCGGTCATGGGACACCTGTGGCGGGAGTAAGTTTGCCCGCTCCTTTACAGTTCCCGGCAACAATCCGCAATTTCCGTCGGCATGAAAAAGCAGGCGCGGCTCCGCGCCTGCAAAATACCTGGCACCGGATCAGAAACCGACGCCGTAATGCGAAAAGCTGGCGCTGCGGGCGGCCTTGCCGTCGTCGCGGGTCAGTTCGCGAATGGAATCGGCCGGCGCGGATTCCGAGTTGTTTCCGCGAAAACGGAACGACATAGCCTCCGCGATCCGGATCGTAGTCGAGTTTTGCCCACGGTACGGGATGGTATTTTTCGCCCATGCCCATGAGGCCGCCGAAACCGATCACCGCGAAGAGGATGTTGTCGGCGGTTTTTTCAAGAATGAGGTCTTCGACTTCGCCGATCTTGTTGCCGGACGTGTCGTAACACATTGGTACCGATGACCCGCGAAGCGCGGATTGCATTGTTATGGCCGCTAGGTGTCGGCATTTGGATGTCTCCTTGATGGTTTGACCCGCCCTTAGGTAACGCGCGGGCTGCCAGAGGTTTCGCCGACCGGGGAAACGCCGCGGCTTTGGAATGCCGTCTTCCCGAAATCGCCGCTTTTTCGCCGCGTCCACAACCAATTCCTTTCGCAAAGCTTTGGCAGGGCGCGCATCGGCATTGGCGGCAGACATGAATCTCGATCACCAGCATGCAACGTCTGCGCGCCAGCGCGCCCCACATCGCGGCAGCCCTCGCGCTCAGCATGGCGGCGCTCTTTTCCGGCGCGGCGCAGAGCGCAGTCCATCGAATGCGCCAATGCGCAAATTCCGGCACACCATGCGATCTGCAATTCCGAGGAACTGCTGGTCATGGACGAAAAACTGTCGGCAATGGTCGCCCAGCGCATTTTCGCGCGCGCGCACCCTTGCTCAGCGGCACGAACTTTCGCTGGCGCAGTCGCAGTGGTTGACCGAACGGGATCGTTGCGGCGCAAACTGGGCATGCCTTGAGGCACGCTATCGCGACCGGATCACGCGGCCTTGCGGATATCGGCCTTCTGGCGGAGATCGCCAGGATGGATACGCGTCAGCCTTGACGCTTCACCACGGCATCGATTTCCATCAACTGCAACAGCAGCGCCCGCATGTCCTTCAGCGGCACCATGTTCGGCCCGTCCGAAGGCGCATTGTCCGGATCCTGGTGCGTCTCGATGAATACGCCCGCAACACCAACCGCCACGGCGGCGCGCGCCAGCGGCGGCACCATGGACCGGTCGCCGCCGGTCGAAGCGCCCTGCCCGCCCGGGCTTTGCACCGAGTGGGTGGCGTCGAAGATCACCGGAGCCCCGGTTGCCGCCATGATCGGCAGCGCACGCATGTCGGACACAAGCGTGTTGTAGCCGAACGAGGCGCCGCGCTCGGTCAGCAGCACGTTGGGATTGCCGCTGTCGGTGATCTTTCGAGAGCACGTTCTTCATGTCCCAGGGCGCGAGGAACTGCCCCTTCTTCACGTTGATGACCGCGCCGGTCTTTGCCGCAGCCACAAGCAGGTCCGTTTGCCGGCAAAGGAATGCCGGGATCTGCAATATGTCCGCATGCGGCGCGACCAGCGCGCACTGCTCTTCGGTATGCACATCGGTGAGGATCGGCAGGCCGAGTTCCCGGCGCAGATCGTCGAATACCGGCATGGCCGCTTCGAGGCCAGCGCCGCGCCTGCCCGAAAGGCTGGTGCGGTTGGCCTTGTCGTAGCTCGTCTTGTAGACGAGACCGATGCCGAGTTCCGCCGCGAGTTCCTTCAGCGCTCCCGCGATGTCGAAAGCGTGCTGGCGGCTCTCGAGCTGGCAAGGCCCCGCGATCAGCGAAAGCGGACCGAAATTGGAAAAGCGGACACCGCCCGCGACGACCGTTTCGTTCGGATTTATCATTTCACCGCCTCGAATGCGTAAATCGCGCCCTGCCCTTCGGCCGGCGGCACGATGACGCGGCCCTGCATCTTTCGTCGAACGGAACGCCGCTTTCCGCCAAAATGCTTCGCACCCTTTCGAGATCGGGCGCGGCGAAGACGACAGCCCGCAGCTCGAGGCCCCGCTCGCCCAGGCTCTCGTCGACGCCGAACCAGGCGCGCATGCCGTCTGCGTTGAACGCCTCGATGCGGACATTGGCACTAATGGATGTCGAGCCCGAAGGAATGCGCCGAAACCTCGCGCTGGCGCAAGGGTGTCCTGCAGGAAGTACTGGAAATCGGTCGGGTTCTGTTCGCTGATCGCAATCGAAACGATTCCGGTCACGCCGTTCTCATGGCTTTCAAGGCTACTCCGGTCGACCTTCGGAACGTTGATCCGCTGGCAGGTGAAGATGAAGCTGTCCGGGGCGCGCAGGTCGGCGGCAAATGCCAGCTTGAAGCGCGCCCTCGCTCCGCGTTTCCCTTGCCGTCGTCGAACACCCGCGAAAATGAAAGCACATCGCCGCCGCCGATGCCTTGGCGGATGAAGCCGGCATGGTCGCCGTCCGCATCGTCCGTCGACAGGGCGATGGCCGAAAACCCGTCATTGCCATTGCGAAAGCGCCAGGCCTGGTCCCGCTTCACGAAATGCATTGCCAGCGAGCGCGGCCGCCTCGCAGGTTTCCCGGTGTCCGATCGCCAGCGGCTCCAGATAGGTGCCGTCTTGCAGGAAAACGCAGCAGTTTTCGGTTCCGAACGGATGGCGCGCATCCGGCGCAACGGTGAAACCCAGCGCCTTCATGCCGCCGCCGCGCCGTTTCCAGCGAGACCACCGGCAATACCAGATGGTCGAGCGCACGCGGATGGCGAATTGCGGTGGCCGGGTCGGGCCGGGCGATGACGGGCTGTCTCATGCCCAGCCGTTTGCCCCAATGGCCGGACCAATGCAAGCCGCAGCAGCGGTGCTTCAATTTGCCGGACGCTTTTGCGGCATCGGAACGCGCATTTTGGTGCCGGGCGCCAGCGGCCATGGCGTCTTGGATTCTCCGCGTCGGAGAATGCCGTCAAGGCGGCAGAACTCTCCGCAGGGTTGCGCCGTGGCGACCGCGCCGCCTGCGCCGCGTAAGGTTGAACGGGTCCGGCCCGGTCGCATTTCCAAGGGCCACGGCAATCGAGCGCGTGTCACTTGCCTCTTTGGCTTCAGGTACATGGCTTCGAGTTCCTCCAGCGTCGGACCGGAGGTGCGGGCGGCAAAGGTCGCATCAGTTTCGCCCTCGCCCGACTCGGTCACGACCTTGGATTTCTTGCCGCAAACCTCGGCGCGCATGTCGACCGGATAGCGGTTGACCGGGCCGACGGCCGCATCGACGCAAGCTTTGGCGCCGTGAAAGGCACAGGCTTCAGGAACGCTTCCGTCAACAGCTTGGCCGCGCGTACGTTGCGCTCGCGGCCGGTCGGCCCGCCGAGGACAACGGCCATGTATTCCTTGCCGCGGCGCTTGACCGTCGCAACGATATTGAGGCCCGAGGCGCAGACGAAGCCGGTTTTCATGCCGGTCGTTCCGTCGAAACGCTGCAGCAGCGGATTGTGGTTGCGCACGAGCTTTCCCGCAACCTGAACGGCCGGAATCCTGAAATAGCCGGCATAGGCCGGGAATTCACGGCGGATTGCCATGGCCAGCACGGCCAGGTCACGCGCGCTCGTATATTGGTTGGGATCGTGCAACCCGTGCGGATTGACGAAATTCGAGTCGCGCCATGCCGAGCCGCTTGGCGTTTGCGTTCATCATGGCGATGAACTGCGGCTCGCTGCCGGCTACCGATTCGGCCAGCGCCACGGCGATGTCATTGGCCGACTTGACCATCAACAGCTTGATGGCCGCGTCGACCGTGAGGATTGTCCCTTCCGGAAATCCCATCTTGCTCGGCGGCTTGGACAGCGAATTGGCCGAAACCTGACCGGTGATTTCAGGGTCAGCTTGCCCGATTCTGACCACGCGGAAAGCGCGTGTAGGCTGTCATCAGCTTGGTCAGCGACGCCGGATACCAGCGGTCGAATTCCTGCTCGCGCGAAATGACCTTGCCCGATCCCATGTCAACGAGCAGATGCGGCGCGGCCAATCCCGGCGCTACTGAAGCAAGAAGCACTGCGGCGGCAGCAAACAGAGTGCCAGGCCGGATGAATGCGCTACGCCATCGGATCATGCGGAATGTGGCTTTCGCTGTGGTCGGGCCCCTGTACCCGTTCATATGGAACAATTTGGCCAAAATTGGAACCTTGGACAAATTTGATCGCAAATGAAGCCTTAACCCGCCAAAAACATGGCAGGCGTCACACAAGCCGGCTCTGCTCCACCGCCGCACCGATGAAGCTTGCGAACAGCGGATGCGGCTCGAACGGCCGCGACTTCAGTTCGGGATGGTACTGGACGCCGATGAACCAGGGATGGTCCGGATATTCGATCGTTTCCGGCAACACTCCGTCGGGCGACATGCCCGCGAAGTCGAGGCCGCAGGCCTCCAGCCGGTCCTTGTAGTCGATATTGACCTCATAGCGGTGGCGATGCCGCTCGGAAATCGTGGTCGTGCCATAGATCGAGGCGATCTTGGATCCGGGCCGCAGGGCCGCTTCATAGGCACCGAGCCGCATGGTGCCGCCCATGTCGCCCGCCGCCTGCCGCTTTTCCAGCATGTTGCCGCGCAGCCATTCGGTCATCAGGCCGACGACGGGTTCCTTCGCCGGACCGAATTCCGAGGACGATGCGCCTTCAAGGCCCGCCAGGGAACGGGCCGCCTCGATGCAGGCCATCTGCATGCCGAAGCAGATGCCGAAATAGGGTATTGCCTTTTCACGCGCAAAACGGGCCGCCGCGATCTTGCCCTCTGCCCCGCGCTCGCCGAAGCCGCCGGGCACCAGGATGCCATGGACCTTTTCGAGCCAGGGAGCGGGATCTTCCTTCTCGAAGATCTCCGACTCGATCCAGTCGAGATTGACCTTCACCTTGTTGGCCATGCCGCCATGGTGCAGCGCCTCGATCAGCGATTTGTAGGCGTCCTTGAGGCCGGTATACTTGCCGACGACGGCAATCGTCACTTCGCCTTCCGGATTGTGGATGCGGTGGGTGACCTCCTGCCAGCGCTCCATGCGCGGCTTGGGCGCCGGATCGATGCCGAAGGCGGCCAGCACCTCGTCGTCGAGCCCCTCTGCATGATAGGCAAGCGGCACGTCGTAGATATGCCGCACGTCCAGCGCCTGGATGACCGCCGATGGGCGCACATTGCAGAACAGCGAAAGCTTGCGCCGCTCTTCCACCGGAATTGGCCGGTCGGCGCGCACCAGCAGAATGTCGGGCGCGATGCCGATGGAGCGCAGTTCCTTGACCGAATGCTGTGTCGGCTTGGTCTTCAACTCGCCAGCCGCCGGAATGTAGGGCATCAGCGTCAGGTGGATATAGACCGCACCGCCGCGCGGCAGGTCATTGCCGAGTTGGCGGATCGCCTCGAGGAACGGCATCGCCTCGATATCGCCAACCGTGCCGCCGATCTCGCACAGCACGAAGTCGTAGTCGTCATTGCCGTCGAGCACGAAATCCTTGATTTCATTGGTGACGTGCGGAATGACCTGCACCGTCGCGCCGAGATAGTCGCCGCGGCGTTCCTTCTCGATGATGTTCTTGTAGATGCGCCCGGTGGTGATGTTGTCGGAGGCGTTGGCCGAGCGGCCGGTGAAGCGCTCGTAGTGGCCGAGGTCGAGGTCCGTCTCGGCGCCGTCGTCGGTCACGAAGACCTCGCCGTGCTGGTACGGGCTCATCGTGCCCGGATCGACATTGAGATAGGGATCGAGCTTGCGGATGCGAACGCGATAGCCGCGCGCCTGCAGCAGCGCGCCCAGTGCGGCAGCCGCAATGCCTTTGCCGAGGGAAGAGACCACGCCGCCGGTGATGAAAACATATCGCGCCATGGGAATTGACCCCTAAGCCATTTCATTCGATTCGCAAAGCCGAAATGGCCGTGCCATGCCAATGCCAACAAAAAACGCCCGGCCTGGCAGCCGGGCGTTTGTCTGTCGGCAAACGATTATTGCCCGCTTGGAACCTGTGGCGCCGCAGGCTCTGCCGGTTCAGCGGGCGCCGGAGCTGCCGGCGCGGCGTCGCCCGTAGAAGGAGGCGTGGCCGGTGCTGCCGGTCCGCCGAGCTGGTCGAGTACGCCGCCGCTGCCCGAGGGCTGCTGCTGCTCGATCCGGTCGAGAAGACTGCCCGGACCCGCATCCAGCTTGGCAATGACGCCCAAGCGCGATCGATGTCGCGAAGAAAGCCGCCGCAAGAATTGCCGTCGTGCGCGTCAGCACATTGGCCGCGCCGCGAGCAGACATGAAGCCGCCGCCGCCGCCGCCGCCCATGCCGAGCGCGCCGCCCTCGGAGCGTTGCAAGCAGCACGACGCCCACAAGGGCTATGACCACCATGAGGTGGATGACTATGAGAACCGTTTCCATTCGACTTTCCGGAAATGCGCTAACGCCGCGCCAGACATGTGTTGGCGCGCGTCTAGCACGAATATTGCCGCGAGATAAACCCAGATGCCGCGCAGTTCAAGGGCAGCCGGCGCAAATGCCGAGAAAGTCCGATGCCTTGAGGCTCGCCCCGCCCACCAGCGCGCCGTCGACATTGGCGAACCGAAAGCAGTTCGGCGGCATTGGACGGCTTGACCGATCCCGCCATAAAGAATGCCGTATTTTCCCGCCTGCCTCGCCGTATTTGCCGGTGACGAAGTCCCGTATGAAGCGATGCGCCTCAGCCACGTCTGCGACGGTCGGGCGTCAAGCCCGGTGCCGATGGCCCAGACCGGTTCATAGGCAACGACAATGTCCGACGCCGCAGGCAGCGAAGCTTCAAGCTGCGCCTTCAGCACATCGAGCGTCTCGCCGGCTTCCCGCTGCGCGCGCGTCTCTCCGATGCACACGATGGGAAGAATGCCCGCACGCAAGGCTGCCTCCGCCTTCGCCTTCACGGTCTCGCTGGTCTCGCCATGGTCGGTGCGCCGTTCGGAATGGCCGACAATGACCGCACGTCGCGCCGCAGTCCGCGAGCATCTCGGCGGAAATGTCACCCGTATGGGCGCCGGAAGCATTTGCGTGGCAATCCTGCACCGCCGTATGTCGATGGCCCTGCACACCGTAAGCGCTGCCGCTTCGCCGATCAGCGTGAAAGGAACGCAGACAAGCCCGTCCATTGCGTGCGGAATGGCCAGCGAAACCCCGTGCGGATCGCCTTCAATTTCGGGAAGCTGCGCCTTGAGGCCGTTCATCTTCCAGTTTCCCGCGATCAGCGGCCTGATGCCTGGGGTCATGCTGTTCTCCCGGCTTTGTCTGTGCCGCCCCTGCTAGCACGGCTTGCCCGTTGCCAAAATAGCGCCGCCTGCACATTACCGGCTTTTGAGTTGTGATAGCGCAAACCGGACGCTATACGGTTTTTCAAAGGCCGTTCGCCGAAAAACAAGGAACTGAAATGCTCGAAGCTCTGCGCAAATCCACCGGCGGCATCGTCGCGAAAGTCCTGCTGGGGTTGCTCGTGATTTCATTCGCCGTCTGGGGCGCGTCCGGCTCGCTTCTGACGGGAGTTCGGCACCGAACCCATCCGCGTCGGCGACACGCGTGTCAGCATGGTCGACTACCGGCTGGCCTACCAGACGCGGATCAACGCGCTCGAGCAGCAGTTGAACCAGCGACTCACCCGCGAGCAGGCAAAGGCTTTCGGCATCGACCAGGCGGTTACCAGCCAGCTGGTGGCCGGCGCGGTCCTGGACCAGAGCGCGCGCGAAATGGGGCTTGGCGTCTCCGACGAACAGCTGATCAAGCTCATTGCGTCCGATCCGACATTCAAGGACAGCTCCGGCGCTTTTTCGCGCGAGCGGCTGATCGCAGCATTGCGTTCGATCGGCATGAGCGAGGACGACTATGTCCGCAACCAGCATGCCGTCGCGATGCGCAACCAGCTCGTGAACGGACTTGGCGCAGGGCATGTCCGCGCCGGACGTGTTTCACTCCGCCGTGTCGCAATACCAGTCGGAGCGGCGCGTGTTCGAATACGCGACGGTCGACCGCTCGGCGGTGCCGACCCCGCCTGAACCGACCGAAACCGACCTTTCGACCTATTTCGAAGCGAACAAGCAGAACTACGTCGCGCCGGAGTATCGCAAGCTCACCATGGTAAGGCTGGTGCCAGCCGACATTGCAAAGCCCGAAGCCATCACGGCGGAGGAAATTGCAGCCGAGTACGAGGCAACGAAGAACCAGCACACCAAGCCCGAACAGCGCCGCATCCAGCAGATCGCATTTCCGGACGCTGCCGCGGCAAAGGCTGCCGCCGACCGGCTGGCGGCCGGCGAAACTGTCGAGGCGATCCTTGCCGGGCTTGGCCGCACCGCCGCCGATGCGGATCTGGGCTTGCTGCGCAAGGACCAGATACCCGACGCGAAGATTGCCGAGGCGGCGTTTGCGCTTGGAGGCCAACAAGCCCAGCGGTGTGGTCGAGGGCACTTTCGGACCGGTGATCATCAATGTCACCGAGGTCATTCCTCAGGTCGTGACGCCGCTGTCCGAACTCGAGGCGGAAATCCGCAAGGACCTCGCCGAAAAGAAAGCCGCCGAGACCATTTTCGAGACCCATGACAGGATTGAGGATGAACGCGCAGCGGGAGATCCGCTTGCAGTGGCTGCGACGAAGGTCGGCCTCAAGGCTTTCACGATCGAGCAAGTGGACGCCAGCGGCAACGGACCGGACGGCAAGCCGGTCGAAGGCCTTCCGCAGGCACAGGGACTGCTGACAGAGGCATTCCAGACCGACGAAGGCGTCGAGGCGGATCCGGTGAATATCGGCACGGACGGCTTCGTCTGGTTCGAAGTCGCCGGCGTGACCCCCGAGCGCCAAAAACCGCTTACCGAGGTTCGCGACGCAGGTGCGCGCGGCATGGGTTGAAGCCGAAACGGCAAAAAAGATAGAGGCGATCGCCAAGGACATTGCCGCCCGTGTATCGAAGGGCGAAGACTTTGCCGCAGTCGTGGCTGCCGGTCCTGCCGCAAGTGAACGGAGCGCCGCAGACGCCGAAGCAAAGCGCTGAACTGAAGCGCACCGATACGAGCGCCGATCTGCCGCCCGCGGCAATCGCCGCCGGTTTTGCCTTGGCACAGGGCGGCGTGACCAACGCTCCTGCCGCCGCAGCCCCCGGCGCAGCTGGTGGTGAAAGTCGCGAAGGTAATCGCCGGCGACGACAGCGCCGCTCCGGCCAATCTGCGTCGAAAGCATTGACGGGCAGATTTCCGATGACCTGATGGGTCATCTCGTTGGCGATCTGCAAGCGCGCCAGGAAGTGATCGTCAATCCCGCGGCGATCGACGCCGCGCTGCAGTTCTGACCGGTTACGGCGCATGAACGACATCAAGCCGATCCTTGCCAAGGTCGCGGACGGCGCGACGCTGAGCCGTGAAGAAACCGGCAAGGCCTTCGGCATGCTGATGTCGGGCGAAGCGACGCCCTCGCAGATAGCCGGACTGCTGATGGCGCTGCGCGTGCGCGGCGAGACGCCGGACGAATTCGCCGGCGCGGTCGATGCAATGCGGGCCAAGATGTTGACGGTCGATGCGCCGGACGGCGCCATCGACATCGTGGGAACAGGCGGCGACGCCAAGGGTTCGCTCAACGTATCGACGGCTGCTTCGTTCGTGGTCGCCGGATGCGGCGTCAAGGTCGCCAAGCACGGCAACCGCGCACTCTCGTCCAAGTCCGGTTCGGCCGATGTGTTGAAGGCGCTCGGCGTAAACCTCGAACTCAGCCCCGGCCAGATTAGCGACTGCATCGAGGAAGCCGGCGTCGGCTTCATGTTCGCCCCGGCCCACCATTCGGCCATGCGCCATGTCGGGCCGACGCGCGTCGAACTTGGCACGCGCACGATCTTCAATCTGCTCGGGCCGATGTGCAATCCGGCCGGCGTCAAGCGCCAGCTTCTGGGCGTGTTTTCCCCGCGCTGGCTCATCACCATTGCGCAGGTTCTGGGCGAACTCGGCTCCGAGAAGGTCTGGGTCGTGCATGGCGGCGGCTATGACGAAATCAGCATCGCCGGAACGAACCCATGTTGCCGCGCTGGAAGACGGCAGGGTGCGCACATTCGACGTCACGCCTGAAGCGCCGGGCTGCCGGAGCATTCCGGCGACGAAGTGGCCGGCGGCGACGCGGACTTCAACGCGGCGGCAATGCGTGCCGATGCTTGGGGGCGAAGGATCGGCGTTCCGCGACATGGTGCTTCTCAACGCCGCAGCCGCGCTGATCGTGGCCGACCGCGCGGAAGACCTTCGTTCCGGTGCCGAAATGGCAGCATCCGCGATCGACAGCGGCGCAGCTTTGGCGGTCCTCGAAAAGCTGGTGACAGGTCTCGAACGAGGGACGTGGCTGATGGCCGACATCCTGAAAAAGATCGAGGCCTACAAGCGCGAGGAAATCGCCGCGGCAAAGGCCGCCGTGCCGCTTGCCGAGCTGAAGGCCCGCATTGCCGATACCGATGCACCGCGTGGATTCCTGCGCCGCCCTGCGCGCCGCACATGATCGTGGCGGCTATGCGCTGATCGCGGAAATCAAGAAGGCAAGCCCGTCCAAGGGTCTGATCCGGGCTGATTTCGATCCGCCCGCACTGGCAAGGGCCTATGCCGAAGGCGGCGCGGCCTGCCTTTCGGTGCTGACCGACATGCCGTCCTTCCAGGGCGCGCCGGAATATCTTGAAGCAGGCCCGCGCCGCATCCGGGCTTCCGGTGCTGCGCAAGGATTTCCTGTTCGAGCCTTACCAGGTTTTCGAGGCAAGGGCGTGGGGCGCCGACTGCATCCTCATCATCATGGCATCGCTGTCCGACGCCGATGCCCGCGCGCTGGAAGATACAGCGCTTGACCTTGGCATGGACGTGCTGGTGGAAGTCCATGACGAGGCCGAGACGGAGCGCGCGCTAAAGCATCTTGCCTCACCGATGATCGGCATCAACAACCGCAATTTGCGAACCTTCGAGACGACGCTGGATACCAGCGAAAGGCTGTCGCGGCTCATTCCGCACGGCAAGCTTGTTGTCGGCGAAAGCGGCCTGTTCACGCCGGACGACCTTGCGCGACTTGCCCGTGCAGGCATTCGCACCTTCCTCATCGGGGAAAGCCTGATGCGGCAGGCAGATGTCGCCGCCGCCACCTCCGCGCTGCTGGCAGATCCGCTTCCCGCCGGAAAAGCGGCATGAACAAAGGACTCACCCATATTGGCGCGACCGGCGAGGCCCGGATGGTCGACGTGGGCACCAAGGAGCACACAACGCGCGAGGCGGTCGCGGCCGGCTCCGTGAAGATGCAGGCGGAAACGCTGGAACTCATCCTTTCCGGCAATGCCAAGAAGGGCGACGTGTTGGGCGTCGCACGCATCGCCGGCATCATGGCCGCGAAGAAGACTTCCGATCTGATTCCGCTTTGCCATCCGCTTGCGCTGACCAAGGTCGAGGTGGAGATCGAACCCGACCATGCGCTTCCCGGCCTGCAGGTCCGCGCCACGGCCAGGGTCACCGGCCAGACCGGTGTCGAGATGGAGGCGTTGACGGCCGCGACGGTGGCCTGCCTGACCATCTACGACATGGCGAAGGCGGCGGACCGCGGCATGGAAATCACGTCCGTCCGGCTTCTGGAAAAATCGGGCGGCAAGTCGGGCCACTGGCGCGCGGGAGACTGACCCTTGCGCACCGATTTGGTACCCGCCGCCGAGGCGCTTTCGATCATCCTTGAAGGCGCCTCGCCGGTCGAAACGGAAACCGTTCCGCTGGTTCAAGCCCATGGAAGGATTTTAGCCCGCGATTTGCCGGCGCTTCGCACGCAACCCCCGTTCCCTGCTTCCGCCATGGACGGCTACGCCTTGCGCGGCGCTGACGTACAGACCGCGCCGGTGACGCTGACGATCATCGGCGAGGCCGCGGCCGGCCATCCGTTTGCGGGCAAGGTGGGCCGGGGAGAAGCCGTCCGCATTTTCACCGGCGCGCCGGTGCCAGATGGCGCTGACACGGTGCAGATGCAGGAAAATACCAGGCGCGACTGCAGACCGCGTAACCATTCTCAAGCCTGTCGTTACCGGGCATTCGGTGCGGCCCGCAGGGCTCGACTTCAAGGTGGGCGATGTGCTGCTGCGGCAGGGTGACCTCATCGATGCGCAGCGGTTGGCGTTGGCGGCTTCGATGAACCATCCAGCCCTGCCCGTCTGGCGCCGCCCCCGCATCGCCCTCGCCGCCACCGGAGACGAATTGCGCCTGCCCGGCGAGGCTACCGGACCTGGCGAAATAATTGCATCGAACACCTATGGTCTCGCAGCGGTAATGCGCGAAGCCGGCGGCGTCGTACACGACCTGGGCATCTTGAAGGACGATCCTGCGGTTCTGGACGCCGCACTCCAAGGAGCGCTACATGATGGCGCCGACGTCATCGTCACCACCGGCGGCGCTTCGGTTGGCGACCACGACCTGGTCAAGCCGGCCTTCGAGCGGCTGGGCGTAATCTTTGCCTTTTCAAAGATTGCCATGCGCCCAGGCAAACCGCTGATCTTTGGCCGTATCGAGAGCGCCGGACGCACGGTCTGGTGCCTCGGCATAGCAGGAAACCCGGTTTCATCCCTGATCGCCGCGCATGTATTCCTGCGCCCGCTGGTCGCCGCGCTGGGCGGCCAGCCCGCGATGCATTCCTCGCCGCTCGATGCCCGCCTCGGCTGCGATCTCCCGGCAAATGGCGACCGGGAAGACCACATGCGCGCGTCTGCCCGCCGCCTGCCGGACGGCACCCTTGAGGTCACGCCGTTCGTGCGGCAGGACAGCGCAATGCTGGAAGTGCTGGCGCGCGCCGACGCCATTCTCATTCGCCCGCCATTTGCCGCGGCTGCGCGGAAGGGCGAGCCGTGCCGCGCCGTTCTCATGCGGAATCTTTAGCAATCGCCAGGCGTGTGTTCGCTTTGTTCTTGCGAACAGGAGTGGAACATGGTACTGAATGTTCGTCATTCGTACCTGATGATTCCGTGGTGTAGCGCCGCCCGATCATCCCGCTGGAGAAGATCATGCTTACCCGCAAACAGCAGGAATTGTTGCTACTGATCAATCGTCACCTTCAGGAAAGCGGAATACCGCCTTCCTTCGACGAGATGAAGGACGAATTGAACCTGAAGTCGAAGTCGGGCATTCACCGCCTCATCACGGCGCTGGAGGAACGCGGCTTCATCCGCCGGCTTCCAAACCGTGCGCGGGCGCTCGAAGTCATCAAGCTGCCGGACGCTTTCACCCCCCATTCCCGTCCGACGCTGGTTTCGAGCACACCGGAACCGGCGCGCAAGACCGGCTTCTCGCCGAGCGTCATACAGGGCGATCTTTCGCGCAAGCCTGCAGGCAAACCTGCTCAGCAGATCCGGAGTGAGGATGAGGCCGAAATCTCCATGTCCATTCCGGTAATGGGCAGGATCGCGGCGGGTGTTCCGATCTCCGCGATCCAGGACCACACGCACAATGTCGCCGTACCGCCCGACATGATCGGGTTCGGAAGCCATTACGCGTTGATGGTGAATGGCGATTCGATGATAGAGGCCGGCATATTCGACGGCGACACGGTGATCATTCGCGAGACGAACAGCGCCGATGCCGGCGACATCGTCGTCGCGCTGGTGGACGAAGAGGAAGCAACCCTCAAGCGGCTGCGGCGCAAGGGCAACTCGATTGCGCTGGAAGCCGCAAACCCGGCTTACGAAACGCGGATTTTCAGTCAGGACCGGGTGAAGGTTCAGGGCCGGCTTGTGGGTCTGATCCGCCGCTACTGACTTCGGGGTCAGGCCGTTTCGGCTTGATGTACCGCTTGGACATGACCGGTGGCGGCCGGCGTGCAAGATTCCAGGGGCGGCTGTCTGGCGTGATGGCTGTCTCAACGGTAAAGCGCTTTGATCCGCTGCCCCCGTTGAAGCGAATGAGATGCGTTCCCTTTTCCTCGAAGTCGCCGCGCTTGAGGACAAGGCCTGGCTTGCGGTCATCGCAGTCAACGTACCGCAATCTCGGCGCAGCAAGTATGTCGGCACTGAGGCAAGCTGCGTCCAGCAGTTCCGGCTTGTAGATAATTTCGACCCGAACGCCGCCGGGACTGACAGCAACGCATCGTTCCTTGTCGCACTGCTGCTTCATCGACACCGTATTCGCCCCGCTTTTCCATGGCCAGGCTTTGTCCCAGATGCCGGTAATGAAACTCTCGCGACCCGGGTAAAGCAGTGCCAGATTGTCCAACGCTGTCGGCCATGCCGATTGCGCGGCCCCCTTGCGAGATGATGAGATCGGGCGACGGTTCGGCCTTCCCGAAAGCCAACATCGCCGCGATCGGAAGTATGCCGATCAAGCGCAGCCGCGTTTTCAGGAGGATAAGCAGCAGCAAGCCGGTTGCCCCGCACATAAGCAGCACGAAGGGTTGGCGACCTGTCGCATCGGGTACCGGATATTTGTTGACCCAATCGGAAATCGCGACGACAGCATCGACCGACCATCCCATCGGCACAAGCGCAAGCTTTTCCATGCCATACGGCATCAGCAGCACGGAAAGTAGCGCCGAAGGCATCATCACGATGCTGATGACCGGGGCGGCGAAAAGGTTCGCGACCAGCCCCATGGGTGCGATGCGATGAAAATGCCACGCTGCGAACAGGCCAGTCGCAAAGCCTGCAACCAGGCTGGTCAACAGCAGTCCCCCGACATAGGCGCCGAATTTCCCTGCGATGCCGAATCGCGGCCCGGCCGTTTCCCGCCTGCCCATTCTCGCCTGCTTGAACTGTCCGAGCGCGGCATAGGCGGCCACCAGCGAACCTGCGGCGGCAAATGACATCTGGAATCCCGGCTCAAGCACGGATTCCGGCGCGATCAGAAGGATCGCCAATGCCGCCAGCGCCACGTTGCGCATGGTCATGGCACGTCGGTCGACAAGCATGGCGATCAGCATGATGGCGATCATCAGATAGGACCGTTGCGTGGCGACTTCCGCACCCGAGAGGAAAAGATAGAAGGTCGCCGATGCAAAACCGGCGGAGACCGCCCATTTGCGCACCGGATAGTGAAGCGCCAGCCGCGGCGACAACGCCAGCAGGAAGCGCAGTAACCAGACAGCCGTCAACGTCACCAGGACCATGTGCAGTCCGGAGATTGAAAGGATGTGCGCTAGGCCCGAGCGGCGGAAACTCTCCTCGGTCGCCTCGTCCACGGCCATGCGCTCGCCCGTTATGAGCGCCGCGCAAATATCGCCCGCCTCCCCACCGACCGCCGCACGAATACGTTCCGTCATGGATATGCGCAGCCTGTTCATCAGGACGAGGCCGGTTTCGTCCGGCTGCGTTTGCACGCTGCCCCCCGCCGGCGACGGCGCCCCCATGAAAAAGCCGGTTGCCCCCAACCCGTCGAACCAATTGAAGAACCCGAAGTCGAAACTGCCCGGATAGGCCGGCCCGGAGAACGGCTGCAATCGCGCAACGCCTTCGATTACGCCGCCGGGCAGTACCTTTTGGTGTTTGGAGGCAGCGGAAAGACGAACCCGCTTCGGCATTGCGCCGGCCTCCAAACCTTCAATGGAAAGCGGCCGCATCAGATACCGGACACCGCCCTTCCGCGTTGCCTCCGCGCTCAGCACCAGGCCGCGGACTGTGGCCGTGGTCTCAACCGCTATCACCGGCCCGCCGGCCATCATGGTACGCAGTTGCGCCGCGGACATTCCTGCCAGCAAAAGCGCGACCGCCACCATACTGTAGTAGCCCGCTCCGTGCGTCTGCCGCTGCAATGCGGCCAGCGCCAGGGCCGCGAGGCTGGCGAGCACGACAGCAAAAACCGGTTCGGCAGGCGAATTGAAATAGACAATGACGCCCAAGCCAATGAAAACCGGCACAAAGTTGAAAAGGCTGCCGGCCTCGCGCTCGCGTACAGCCAAGGCGCCAAGCACATCCGCGGCCCGTACGACGACTTCAGTCCCCCGCGTTGCCAACCTGGCAACAACGCCCACACGTTCGGAAGCAAGCGTATCGGAGAGCGTGACCGGCAGGTTGAGTTCGCGCACGGGCTCTACCGTCACGCGCTGCGGCGGCGGCGCTGTCCTGCGTGGCGGTTCTGCCATGTTGCCCCCTGCCCGCCGCATTGCCGCAAACCTTCGCAGTCCGGCAACTTGCCAGCGGGCACATCTATGCTACATGAGCGCGCAAGCAACTCAAGCCGCCAGATTGCACTAAATCGATCCTGCAACCGGCCGCCAAGATACCGGAAATCCCATGGCCGATGCCGTAGTCACCCGTTTTGCCCCTTCGCCGACCGGTTACCTGCATATCGGCGGCGCGCGCACGGCGCTGTTCAATTGGCTGTTTGCAAAGCATCACGGCGGCAAGATGCTGCTTCGCATCGAAGACACCGACCGGGAGCGCTCCACCGAGCCGGCAGTGGCTGCGATCCTCGATGGCCTGTCATGGCTCGGTCTGGAGTGGGATGGCGAGCCGATCTCGCAATTTGCCCGCGCCACTCGCCATCGCGAGGTTGCCGAGCAGATGGTGCGCGATGGCTCCGCCTATTATTGCTTCGCCACGCAGCAAGAGCTGGAGGAAATGCGCGAGAAGGCAAGGGCCGAAGGCCGCCCGCCGCGCTATGACGGGCGCTGGCGCGATCGCGACCCTTCCGAAGCGCCGGCCGGCGCCAAGGGCGTCATCCGGCTCAAGGCGCCGCAAGACGGCGAAACGCTGGTGGACGACCAGGTGCAGGGGCCCGTGCGCTTTCCCAACAAGGATCTCGACGATTTCGTGCTGCTTCGCTCGGATGGAAACCCGACATACATGCATGCCGTTGTGGTCGACGATCATGACATGGGTGTCACGCACATCATCCGCGGCGATGATCACCTCACCAATGCCGGACGCCAGACGCTGCTTTACCAGGCGCTCGGCTGGAACGTCCCGGTCATGGCGCATATTCCGCTGATTCACGGCGCAGATGGCGCAAAGCTGTCCAAGCGGCATGGTGCTCTCGGCGCTGAGGCATACCGCGCCATGGGCTTCCTGCCGGAGGCGCTGCGAAACTATCTCGTGCGCCTCGGATGGTCGCATGGCGACGCGGAAATAATGTCGACCGAAGAAATGATCGAATGGTTCGGGTTCGAGGGCATGGGCCGCGGCGCGGCCCGCTTCGACCTTGTCAAACTGGAAGCGTTGAACGGACACTATATCCGCCATGCTGACGATGCCTATCTGGTTTCGCGGACCATAGACCTTTTGAACTACACTGATGGCGGCGCCGAACTTACTGCAAAGATCACGCCAAAAGTACGCGCGCAACTGCTCGCAGCCATGCCGGGCTTGAAAGAGCGCGCCAAGACATTGGTCGAACTTCTTGACGGTGCTCAGTTTCTTTTCGCCGCCCGGCCGCTCGCGATCGACGAGAAGGCCGGCGCATTGCTTGCCGATGGCGGACGGCAGATCATAGACAGCCTGTTGCCCGCGCTGGAGGCGCTTTCGGACTGGGATGCCGCATCGACCGAAGCGGCTGTCCGCGCCCATGCCGAGGCGAATGAGTTGAAACTAGGCAAGGTAGCGCAGCCTTTGCGTGCTGCACTCACCGGTCGTCTCACGTCTCCGCCCGTCTTCGACGTGTTGGCCGTGCTCGGCCGCGAGGAGAGTCTCGCCCGGCTATCCGACCAGGCGGCAGCCTGATAGCACCGAAAGACCCGGCTGTCGGTGGACAGACCGGATACGGGCTATTACCTTGGTCGGACTTGTTCGCAAGCCGCTAATGCGGTAGCTATTCGCAACTGCAGCGCAACATTTTGCATTGCAGCATTCCGGTTCCTCCCGCCAG
The DNA here is from genome assembly GCA_963699855.1 of uncultured Alphaproteobacteria bacterium. Lineage (GTDB taxonomy): Bacteria > Pseudomonadota > Alphaproteobacteria > Rhizobiales > Rhizobiaceae > BOKV01. Next base: position 286,184 of record CAVOVL010000004.1, read on the forward strand.
CCGAAATGTCGATGCGCAGCCAGTTTTTTGACGTGCCGAACCGGGGGGAAAAGGCGCAAAGCCGGCAAGAGGTTTCAAGATGACGGATTCAAAGGCTACACTCCAGGTAAATGGCAAGTCGATGGACCTTCCGGTCCACAAAGGCTCCATCGGTCCTGACGTGATCGATATCGGCGCGCTTTACGGCCAAACCGGCATGTTCACCTACGATCCGGGTTTCACCTCGACCGCGGCATGCGAATCCGACATCACCTTCATCGACGGCGACGAGGGCATTCTGCTGCACCGCGGCTATCCGATCGAACAGCTCGCCGAACACGGCGACTTTCTGGAGACCTGCTACCTGCTGCTGTACGGCGAATTGCCGACGGCCGCCGAAAGCGCGGATTTCCACAATCGCGTCACCAAGCACACCATGGTGCACGAGCAGATGCAGTTCCTGTATCGCGGCTTCCGCCGCGATGCGCACCCGATGGCCGTGATGTGCGGCGTCGTCGGCGCCCTTTCGGCATTTTATCACGACTCGACCGACATCTCCGATCCGCACCAGCGCATGGTCGCCTCGATCCGCATGATCGCAAAGATGCCGACGATCGCGGCAATGGCCTACAAATATTCGATCGGCCAGCCCTTCGTTTACCCAAAGAACTCGCTCGATTACGCAGCCAACTTCCTGCACATGTGCTTTGCCGTGCCGTGCGAAGATTATGTGGTCAACCCGGTGCTCGCGCGCGCGATGGACCGCATTTTCATCCTGCACGCCGACCACGAGCAGAACGCATCGACCTCGACCGTGCGGCTCGCCGGCTCGTCGGGCGCAAATCCGTTCGCCTGCATCGCGGCCGGCATTGCCTGCCTTTGGGGCCCGGCCCATGGCGGCGCCAACGAGGCGGCGCTCAACATGCTGCAGGAAATCGGCACGGCCGGACCGTATCCCGGAATTCATTGCCCGCGCCAAGGACAAGAACGATCCGTTCCGCCTGATGGGCTTCGGCCACCGCGTCTACAAGAACTACGATCCGCGCGCGCGGATCATGCAGAAGACCACGCACGAGGTGCTCAACGAACTCGGCATCAAGGACGATCCGACTGCTGGAAGTGGCAATGGAGCTGGAGAAGATTGCGCTGACCGACGAGTATTTCGTCGAGAAGAAGCTCTATCCCAACATCGACTTCTATTCCGGCATCACGCTGAAGGCGCTGGGCTTCCCGACCACCATGTTCACGGTGCTTTTCGCCGTGGCCCGCACTGTCGGCTGGATCGCGCAGTGGAAGGAAATGATCGAGGATCCCAAGCAGCGGATCGGCCGCCCGCGCCAGCTCTATACCGGCGAACCGCAGCGCGACTATGTGGATGTCGCCAACCGCTGAGACGCCACCTTCATGAATGCAAAGCCGCCCGCCTCCACGCGGGCGTTTTTCATTTGAGCAGCGAAAGCACCGTTCGCGCGGCAACCACGCCCGCCGGTTCGCCTTGGCGCATCTTGTCCGCGACTTCCGCGAAACCGGCAAGCTGCGCATCGCGCTCCGGGCCCTCGCGCATCAGGCCCTCGATTGCCCGCGCCAGCCAGCCCGGTCTGACCATGTCGCCGACGCGTTCGGGAACAATCGCCTTGTCTGCGATCAGGTTCGGCAGCGCCGCAGTCCAGCCCGTGATGAGATGGCGGAAGCGGTAAAGGAGCCAGTCGAGCCGGTAGATGGAAATCACCGGCACCTTGTACAGCGCAAGCTCAAGGATCACCGTGCCGGACGTTGCCAATGCCGCGTCTGCAGAAAGAAAAGCGGCATGCTTGTCAGCCTCGCCGCTGACGATTTCGGGTTTGACCTTCCAGCCAGCGGTCCTTTCCCGCAGTTCGGTCTCCAGCTTCGGCACTGCCGGCAGCAACACGCGGAAGCGGTTGCCACGCTCATGCAGGATCTCCAGTGTTCGGCGGAAATCGTCGAGCATGAGGGCAATTTCCCCCCGCCTCGAACCGGGGAGCAATAGAAGGGTTTGCCGGGGCGATATTCTTGTTCTGTCTGGAAGCGTGATGCCGCCCATTCGCCGCGCCATCGGGTGACCGATATAGGTCGCGTCCGGTCCGCCGAGTTCCTTCAATGTTTGTGGCTCGAAAGGCAGGATCGCCAAGACATGGTCGATATGCGCAGCCATGGCCTTGGCCCTTCCGGGCCGCCACGCCCAGACGCTGGGACAGATATACTTGATGATCGGCACGTTCGGCAGGCGCGCGCGCACCTTCTTGGCGACGCGGTGGGTAAAATCCGGACTGTCGATCAGCACCACCGCATCGGGCTGTTTCTCGACAATGTCCTTTGCTGCTTCGCTGATCCGGCGCAGAATGACGGGCAGACGGGCGACGACGGCCGAAAAGCCCATCACCGAAATATCCTCGATATCGAACAGTGAACGGATACCCAACGCCTGCATGCGCGGTCCGGCAAGGCCGATGCACTCGATATCGGGCTGCAAGCTTCGAAGCTGTTCAACAAGATCGGCGCCGAGGATGTCACCCGAGGTCTCGCCGACGACCAGATAAATGCGGCGCGGCTTTGGTTGGTCAACCATGGTCAAGACCGTCCGCCGCGCTTACGCCATAAATGTAGATGCCGGCATCCCTGGCGGCCTGTAAGGTCGCCTCTCGCTCAAGGATGATCGCGTGCCCGGCTTCTATCGCGATGCCCGTGAGGCCGGCACGCTTGACCCCGGCAACAGTGTTGGGCCCGATGGCGGGTAGGTCTGCACGAAGGTCCTGGCCCGGCTTCAGCGCCTTTACCAGAACGCCGTTTTTGCCATTCTCGGGCATCCGTCCGATTTCGCGCATCGCGACGATGCGGGCGAGCAGGTTGTCCGTGCCCTCCACCCCCTCGACAGCAACCACGCGCGAAGCCTCGGCCACGGCCGCCTGCCCGATGTCGAAGCGGCCGAGCGCCTTGCATGCGCCAAATGCCAGCCTGATGTTGCCAAGATCGCGCGCGCCCGGCTTTGCGCCCGCAATGCGCCCTGCCCCCGCCAGCAATTTTGGCGCGATCTGATGCGCCCCTACCACCGAAATTCCGCGTTTCTCGAACAGCCTGATCGCCCCGGAAAGGACGGTATTATCACCGCCCAACATGAAAACGAGCGCTTCTGGCAGCGTCAACAGCGCCCCGAGGTCGAGCTTCAGCTTCAGGAGCTCGGGCCGCTTGTGAATGCCGCCTGCAAAAACAACCTGCCTGATCTGGCGCTCACGCAGGATCTTGAAAAGCCTGCCTACCTGCCCCCAAGACAGGAATTCATGAGGGAAGGCTTTGATGGCGTCGGATGCTTCCCCCTCGATGCCCACGAGGAAAGGCTTGCGGCCAGATTCAACAGCGCCGCGCGCAATCTCGAACGGCAGGCTTCCATAGCCACAAATCAGGGCAAGGTCGCTTTGCCCGCTGTCCGCCTGTTCAGTTCCGGCGGCCATTTGCGCCTCTAGGATTGGCGACCGCTGCGCGGCGTGCACAGCGCGCGGTCCCCGCCATTGATGATGAAATCGGTAATTGTAGCGACGACGGTATCAGCGGCCATCTCCTGGTCGAGCGAAGCAAGTGCTTCCTGGACCGGCAGCTTCGAACCGAACAATTCCTTGAAGGCACGCCTGGCAAGATGGATGCTATCGCGTGATATCCCGGCCCTTTTCATGCCTACCAGATTGAGCCCGCCGAGATAGGCACGATTTCCGAGCGCAATTCCATACGGAATCACATCGTTTTCCACTCCAGCCAGGCCGCCGATGAACGCGTTGCGGCCGATCCGGCAAAACTGGTGAATCCCCGCGCCGCCGCCGATGATCACGTAATCGCCAACCTTGCAATGGCCCGCAAGCATGACCTGATTGGAGAAGATGACATTGTTGCCGATGATGCAGTCGTGGGCTACATGGGCATTTGCCAGGAACACGCACTGGTTGCCCACAATGGTGGTGGAATGATCGCCGGACGTGCCCGGATTCATCGTTACGCCCTCGCGGATGATGCAATCGGTGCCGACCACGAGGGAATTCGGCTCGCCCCGGTATTTCAGGTCCTGCGGTTCGTGACCAATCGAGGCGAAGGGAAATATGCGCGTGCGCGCACCGATTTTGGTATTGCCCGCCACCACGACATGGGAGAGCAGTTCAACCCCGTCGCCGAGTTCCACACCTGCGCCGACATGGCAGAATGGTCCGACGCGGACGCCCGCGCCCAGACGCGCGCCATCTTCGATGATGGCGCTCTTGTGAATTTCAGTCATCAGGCTGTTTCCCCGGGGTCCACCATCATCGCGCTGATGATCGCTTCGGCCACTTTTTGCTCGCCGACGAACCCGAGGCATTCAAATTTGAATATGCTGCCGCGCTGTTTCAGCTTTTCGACTTTCAGGTGCAGGACATCGCCGGGCACCACCGGCTTTCGGAACTTTGCGCCATCGATCGTCATGAAATAGACCAACTTGCGCGCGCCTTCGGAATGACGCCGCGCAACGATTGCGCCGCAGGTTTGCGCCATGGCCTCGACGATCAAGACACCCGGCATGATCGGTTCGCCCGGAAAATGTCCGTTGAAATGCGGTTCGTTGAAAGTGACGTTCTTGACCCCGGTTGCCCGGTCGTCGCTCTCGATATCGATGATCCTGTCGACTAGAAGAAAAGGATAGCGATGCGGCAAGAGCTTAAATATCTCGCCGATCTCCATCCGGTCCATCGTTTCGGTCATTCGTCCCCTTCCCCTTGCCCGGTCCTGCGCGACTTGGCCACCCAGTCCTTCAGCAGCATGTTCATCTTGGTCCAGCTTCGAACATCGGTGGCCGGATAGCCGATCACCTTGTCGCCCGGCTTGACGTTGAAATTGACACCCGAACCACCGCCGACCTGTGCGCCGTTGCCGACATGGATGTGCCCGACAATGCCCGCCTGTCCGGCGATAACGACATAGTCGCCGAGCGTCGCGCTACCGGCAATGCCCGCCAGTCCCACGATCACGCAATGGCGACCAATGACGACGTTATGGCCGATCTGCACCAGATTGTCGATCTTGGTGCCTTCGCCGATCACGGTGTCTCGATTCGAGCCGCGGTCGATCGTGGTGTTGGCGCCGATCTCGACATGATCCTGAATGATCACGCGGCCGATCTGCGGCACCTTGAGGTGCCCGCCCGCCCCCATGGCGAACCCGAAGCCATCCTGGCCGATGCGAACACCCGGATGGATGATGACATTGTCGCCCATGAAAGCAGTGCGAAACGCTGGCAGCTGATGCCGATGGTGCAATTACGCCCGATCTGGACATTGCGCCCGATGACCGCATTGGCGAGGATCCGGCTGCCGCGCCCGATGGCGGCACCCGCGCCGATCACCGCGCCGGGTTCGATGATCACCTCTTCCTCTACAAGCACGCCCGGGTCGAGATGCGCCTTGGGTGAAACACCGGTTTCCGCGGTGACAGGCTCCGGCCGCGCGGCGGACGCGTAGATCATTGCGAGCGCCTGCGCATAGGCCCGGTAGGGTTGCTCGTGCACAAGCGCGCAAAGTGAGGCCGGGACCTTTTCCGCATACTTCGACGAGACAAAAAGCGCGGCTGCCGCGGTTTCCGCCAGATGTTTCGAGTACCGCGGATTGTCGAGGAAAGTGAGGCTGCCCGAAGGGGCAGCTTCGATCGGGCCTGCTTGTGAAACCGTCACACCTGCACGGTCCGGATCGGAGAGTCGCGCACCCGTGCGCTGCGCAATATCTCCGAGCGTCACCGTATTGATCGTGAAGAAGGTCGGGTGCGTCATGCAGGAATTCCAGAGCGCCAAGGCGCGACCTTCGGCCCGGCCTGTAATACCGAAAGCCCAAGCAGGGCTTCCGGCGGTTGCCTCAAGCTTTCACAGCCTCAGAATGCCGTGCTGACGCCAAAATTGAACTCCCGCGTTTCGTCCCAGGGAGCGCTGCGAAACCGGAACTGCGTAGTCGAACCGCAGCGGACCGAAAGGTGAAGCCCAGATGACCGAGGCACCGACCGAAGCGCGCAGCGTGTTGTCGTCGATTTCTTCGGCGGAAACGCCCGGATTGGCCGCAAGAGATTGCATCACGGCTGGCCGAGTCCACACCCCACAGCTGTCCTGCATCGGCGAAGAACGCGCCCCTGATGCCGATGGATTCGGGAATGGCAGGCATCGGGAAGGATATTTCCGCAGTCGCGTTCCAGTAGTACTGGCCACCCAGAGTATCGCCTGTTACCGGATCACGCGGACCGAAACCATAGCTGTCGAAACCGCGAATATCGCGCTGGCCCTGGAAGTAATTGTCCTGGGTGCGGTAGCCGTCCCCGTCGGAGTAGGGAAGGTTCATGCCGCCGCGCGCCCGCAACATTCCGACGATATCAAATTCGTCCGAAAGCTTGGTGTAGCTGACCGCCCGCCCATCGGTCTGGACATAGCCAGCATCACCGCCCGCGCCGAAGAAGGTCTGCGACATGGTCAGATAGACGCCATCGGTCGGCTGGCGGGTATTGTCGAGGTCGTTATAGGTAAGCGAATAACCGAAACCTGATTTCGTCCATTCGAGATTGCGGTCAAGCGCGGCGGAAAGCTCGTTGTTGCAATCGCCCTGCACAGTCGGGTTGCCGCAAGTGTCGGCCCGGCCGGCCTTGCCCTCGATCACCGTCTCCTGGTTGACGTAGGTATAGAAGACGCTGCTGTTCAGCTTCTCCGTCAACGGGATCCCGAACCGGATACACGCCGCCCGTGCTGTCGATGCCGTATTGCCGGTTGTCGTTCGCATCCTGTGACGATGTGAAGATGTCGAAACCGGCGGAAATACGGTAGCCGAGGAAATATGGCTCGGTAAAGCTCAAGCGAATAATTCGGTTTCTTCCGTCCCGAAACCGGCAGCCACCTTCAGGTACTGGCCGCGTCCGAGGAAGTTTCTTCTCGGAGAAGGAGATTTCGCCGAGCGGGCCTGATGAAGTCGAATAACCGCCACCGATCGAGAATTCGCCTGTTGCCTTGTCGACCACGCGAACCACGACCACGACCCTGTCTGGCGACGAGCCCTGGCGCGTGGTGATTTCGACCGATTCGAAGAAGCCGAGAGATTCGAGGCGCCGCTTCGTTTTCTGGATCATGACCTGGTTCAGCGGATCGCCTTCGGAGATGTCGAACTCGCGGCGAATCACGTGGTCGCGCGTACGGTCATTGCCGACGATATTGATCGATTCGATGTAGACGCGTGCGCCCTGGTCGATCTGGTAGACCACGTCGATTGTGTTGGTGTCGAAGTTGCGGTCGCCGCGCGGCGTGACCTGGACGAATGCAAATCCGGTTTCCGCCACCGCTTCGGTGAGTGCGATCACCGTGTTTTCGACCTTGCGGGCCGAATATGCCTTGCCCTGCTGCGTCTCAATTTGGCCGTACAGCATGTCTGCATTGACCTCAGCGATCGTGCTGTCGATCGAGATGTTGCCGAACGTATAGACGTGCGCCTTCGTCGACAGTGATCGTGATGTTGTAAAAATTGCCGCTCTCGTCGAACTGCACGTCGCTCGAAACGACCTGGAAATCGGCGATAACCATGATCGTAGTAGAAGCGGCGCAACTTCTCCTCGTCGGCGCGAAGCCGGTCGGGATCATAGATGTCGTCATTGCGAAGCCAGCTGAACAGATGGGACTGCTTGGTGTCCATCAGGTCGCGCAAACGGCGCGCCGCCGTAGGCGGAGTTACCAACGAATTCAATTCTCTTGATCTTGGTCTTGTCGCCTTCGTTGATGCGATAGACCACGTTAACGCGCTTGTTCTGCAGCGGAACGATTTCGTAGCTGACCGACGCGTCTTCGCGGCCGACCCGCGAATAGGCCTCGCGGATACGCTCCACGTCGGAAAGTACCTTTTCCTCCGAATAGGTCGAACGCGGCTCGGTCTGCACGATCGACTTGAGCGCATCGTCCTTCAGGCGGTTGTTGCCCTCGAAGAATACCGAATTGACAATGCCGCTTTCGTCGACCTCGACGATGAGCGTGCTGCCGGCCTGGGAAATGGAAACATCGGTGAACAGGCCGGTGGCGAACAGCGCCTTTACGAAATCATCGATGTCCTGGTTCGTGAAAGGCTTGCCGGGCTCAATGGTCAGATAGGTCTTGACCGTTTCTGCATCCATGCGCGCTGTGCCACGCACATCGATACGGTTGACGACAGCGGCTTGAGCCTCGATAGCCGTCACCAACGCCCCAGTGACCGCTGCGCCGGAGCCGCAGAACGCAATCATTACGGCCAGCGCGAACGCCTTGAGAGATCTTTTCAAAGGAACCATTCCAAATTCGCCATTTCCATGCCGGGCAAGCCGTAAAATCCCCGCCGCCAGCCCTCATTTGTCAGCCATTTCGGCCTTTTGTTCTTCGGGACCCTGTACACCAATCCCGCCTTCTTTGCGGCAGCGCACCGCGGGCGTTTATTGGACCGGAATTCCGACATGCCTGCGAAGCGCAGAGAATCCGCAGTAGTTAATGAACCTTTTACAAGGTTTTACCCCGCGCGCAACAACCCTTCGATCAACAAATTTATCAATGTCTCAACGTGTTGCAGTTTCGCCATCGGAATTGGGAGCGATGGTTAAGAAGCGGATAACGCCGCCGCCCAAGGACTTCTCAGCCCATCCTGAACACGATCTGGGTGAGGTCGTTCCAGGTCGCGAACACCATCAGCATCAGCACGAGCGCCAAGCCGAACCGGAAGCCGATCTCCTGGGCTTTTTCGCCCAACGGCCGCCCCCGCAGCGCCTCGATGGCATAGAAGACGAGATGTCCGCCATCGAGCATCGGTATGGGAAAGAGGTTCAACAGGCCGATGCTGACCGAAAGAACGGCGGCAAGGTTGATCAGCGCGACCACGCCAAGCGTCGCCACGTCGCCCGAGATCTTGGCTATCCTGATGGGACCGCCAAGCTGGTCGGCCGACTGGTGACCGGTAATCATATCCTTGAGGTAAGCCATCGTCCGCACGACGATGAACCAGGTCTCGCCGGCAGCCGCGCCTACAGCATTCACCGGGCCCATGCGCTCGAACCGGAAATTCGAGGATTTGGCATCGTTGCTCATGCCGATGAAGCCGATTTCCTGCTTGTTGCCAAACTGGTCGGTTCGCTCCTCGAGCTTTGGCGTGACGATGATCTCCAGCGTGCGGCCATCGCGCTCGACGGTGAATGCCAGCGGACGGTTCGGGTTCGGGGCAACAATTCGCGGAACTTCGGTAAAAGAGCGGATCGCCTGCCCGTCAATCGCCCGGATGATGTCGCCGGCCTCGATCCCCGCCTCCGCAGCCGCGCCGCCCGGTTGAACGCCGGTTGCCACGGGGTCGCTGACCGCGCGACCAATCAACATGAAGGTCAGCGCAAAAATGACGATCGCCAGGATGAAATTGGCGATCGGCCCTGCCGCTACCACCGCCGCGCGCTGCCAAACCTTCTTGTGGAGGAAGCTGACCGCCTTGTCTGCCTCGCTCATGTTCCCTGCCTGTTCGAAGTCGGGAGTCGACGCCGCATCGGCATCGCCGAAGAACTTGACATAGCCGCCGAGCGGAATCGCCGAGAGCTTCCAGCGTGTGCCGTGCCTGTCGTTGAAACCCCACAATTCCGGTCCGAACCCGATCGAGAAGGCGTCGACCTTCACGCCGTTCCAGCGCGCCACGAGGAAATGCCCCAGCTCGTGGAAGAATACCACGACCGTAAGGACCACCAGAAACGGGACGATGTATGAAAGCAACCCGACTCCGGGCAGCTGCGTCAGGAATTCCATCGGTTCAACCTGTGTTGGGGTGGCAAATGGCGATTTCTTAGGAAGATAGGGCGCCGGAACGCCCGTTTCACGGGCAAACCGGCCATCGCGGTTGTTGTATCGTGTCTTTTCATGGCGTCACCATGGCATTGATTAGCGCGGCGCCTGGCGCTCCCGGCATGAAAGCGTCCCCACCGACCGCAATGCCGGCGACCCAAGCCCCAACTGCGGCGAATATCAGCCCGTCGATACGGTCGAGCAGGCCGCCATGGCCGGGAATCATCGCTCCGGAATCCTTCTTGCCGAAACGGCGCTTGATCCAGGATTCAAAGAGGTCGCCAAGCTGCGAAACAAGGCTGATCGCGAGCGCGAATTGGACAGGCAGCAAGCCCGGCCGATATCCCAAGAAGCACCAGCAGCAGCAGGCCGATAACAACGGATCCGGCAAGTCCGCCGATAAATCCGGACCATGTCTTGTTGGGGCTGATGCCGGGCGCAAGCTTGGGACCGCCGATCGCCCGTCCAGCGAAATAGGCGAATGTGTCTGCTGCAAAGACGCATGCGAAAACGAACAGGACGGCGTGAAGGCCTTTTTCACTGTCGCCGCGAAGCAGGGACAGCGAAAGGAACGGCAATACGCTGTATGCCAGGCAGGCCGCGCCCCACAGCTTCTTCTGCAGCGTGAACTGGGCAATCGCGATCAGCACAAGGCAGCCAAGGAAAGCCTGGAAGGACCTTTCCGGTCCCAAAACAAACCATGCACCGACTGTCGCGGCGGCTGCGGCAAGTATGGCGGCCAAAAATCCATTCGGCAGGGAAAGGCGCGCGAGCGCCGAAAACTCGATGGCCACAAGAAACACTGCCAGCGCACAGAACGCCGCGAACCAGGTTCCGCCGGCGAAGGTCGCGCCCAGCACGAGCGCAAGCATAACGAGAGCGGAGACGACGCGAAGGGCCAGTTCGGGCATCGGCTTTCGCGGCAACTGCGGGCTCGCGGTCAAGAGCCGGCGACCCGCGTGGGATCAGCTTCCAGCCCGCCGAAACGACGTTTGCGCATGGCATAGACCTGCAGCGCGGCCTCGAATTCCGCCGGACCGAAATCAGGCCACAGCGTGTCGGTGAAGACAAACTCGGCATAAGCAGCCTGCCACATCAGGAAGTTCGAAAGCCGCTGTTCCCCGCTGGTGCGGATGATTAGATCAGGATCGGGAATTCCCGCGGTGTCGAGATTCGCCGAGATCAGTTCCTGCGTGATCGAAGATGGATCGATCGTACCTTCAGACACTTTCGCGGCGATTCGGCGCAAGGCCGAGGTTATTTCGTGGCGCGAGCCGTAGTTGAAGGCAATGACCAGCTTCTGGCCGCAATTGCCGGCCGTCAGCTTCTCGGCCTCCTCAAGCAACTTGAGTACATCGGCGGGAATTCCCGTTCGTTCCCCGATCACCTTCACCAACACATTGTTGTGGTGAAGTTCCGCCAGATCGCGCCGGATGAAATGCTTCAGAAGGCTGAAGAGTTCGCTGACCTCGGAACGCGGACGCGCCCAGTTCTCGGTCGAAAAGGAATACAGCGTCAGGTATTCGATGCCCATGTCGCGGGCAGCGCGGGCAACGCGCCTGACCGATTCCACGCCATGGCGATGGCCGGCGACCCGCGGCAAGCCGCGTGTTACGGCCCAACGGCCATTGCCGTCCATGATGATGGCGACGTGGCGCGGCAATCTGCCATTTGCATCGGTCGTCATCGCGCACCCTTCATTGGCGCAGTCGCTTCCCAGTTTCGGGCGCCGCGCTTGCTTGGCGCGCCGGCAGGTCAAACCTGCATGATCTCGGCTTCCTTGGCCTTCAGCGTCGTTTCCACCGTCTGGATGTAATCATCCGTCAGTTTCTGGACCTTTTCGGTAAGAGCATGCGCATCGTCCTTGCCGATATCGCCGTTCTTCTCAGCCTTTTTCAGTTCGTCATTGCCGTCACGCCGCACGTGCCGGATCGCAACGCGGGCAGCCTCGGCATATTGATGCGCGATCTTTGCAAGTTCCTTGCGCCGCTGCTCGTTGAGTTCGGGCAGCGGAATGCGCAAATTCATGCCGTCAGTGATCGGGTTGAGGCCGAGGCCCGACTCGCGGATCGCCCGCTCGACCGCGCCGACCATCGACTTGTCCCAGACCTGGATGGCGACCATGCGCGGCTCCGGAACCGTTGATCGTGCCGACCTGGTTGATCGGCATCGATTGGCCATAGGCCTGGACCATCACCGGCTCCAGCAGGCTTACCGAAGCCCTGCCGGTGCGCAGTCCCGAAAGCTCGTGCTTGAAAGCGGCGATCGCGCCTTCCATCCGCTTCTTCAGAACGTTGAGATCGTAACCGGTGTCAGCCATCTTTTTCTCCTTCCGCCGCGCACGGTCGTGGACCGCCGTGTGTGACGGGCTCAGCCGCTAACTGTGGTACAGCGGCCCTCGCCCATCAATATATTGGCGAACTCGCCTTCCTTGTGGATTGAAAAAACTATTACGGGAATCCCCGCATCGCGCGCAAGGCTGACGGCGGCAGCATCCATGACCGAAAGGCCTTTTTCAAGAACTTCGGTGTGGGTCAGGCGTTCGAAACGCTTGGCGTCGGGGTTCTTGCGCGGATCGCTGTCATAGATCCCGTCCACTTGCGTCCCCTTGAACAGGCCATCGCAACGCATCTCGCTGGCGCGCAAGGCTGCGGCCGTGTCGGTTGTGAAGAATGGATTTCCCGTGCCGCCGGCAAATACGACCACCTTGCCTTCTTCCAGATGCGCCTCGAGCCGGCGCTGTGAGAAAGTCTCGGATATCTGCGGCATGTTGAGGGCGTTCAGCACCACGCTCGAGACGCCGATCGCTTCCAGCGCCATGCGCATGGCAAGGGCGTTCATCACGGTTGCGAGCATGCCCATGTGATCGGCCATCACGCGGTCGGCGCCCTTTGCCGCCAGCGACACGCCCCGGAATATGTTGCCTCCCCCGATGACGACGCCGACGACCACGCCAAGGTCTACTGCGCGCTTGATGTCGCGTGCAATGCGGGCGGTCACCTTGGGATCGATGCCGAAGCCCGATTCGGCCATCAGCGCTTCGCCGGAAACCTTGAACAGCACGCGCTTGTAGATCGGGCCCTTGGCGTCATGCTTTGTCATCTGGCAGTCCTGAAACGTGATTCACTGGGCGGATTGCCCCCGATACAACAGGGGCGCTCCGTTGTCACGAAGCGCCCCCGTCCATTTCAATATTGCGCTGTATGGAAAGTTATCAGCGTCGGATATCAGCCTTTTTGATTCATCGGATGCGACTTCCGCCGCGAAATCCAGGCCTTCTTCCTTTTCGATACCTTCGCCTAGCGCCATGCGCACGAAGCCGACGAGCTTGATCGGCGCGCCGGCACTGGCTTCAGCTTCCTTGAGCGCCTTCTCGACGGTGAGGTCGGGATTGATGACGAAGGCCTGCGAAAGGAGCACGCTCTCTTCGTAGAACTTGCGCATCCGCCCCTCGACCATCTTCTCGATGATCGCCTCGGGCTTGCCCGATTCGCGGGCCTGCTCGATGAAGATCGCCTTTTCGCGCTCTGCCAGATCGGCCGGCACTTCCTCGGGGCGAGCTGCAAGCGGGTTGGTCGCGGCAACGTGCATCGCAACCTGGCGACCGATGCCGTTCAGCACGGCAATGTCGCCGCCTGATTCGAGCGCAACCAGCACGCCGATCTTGCCAAGTCCATCGCCAGCCGCGTTGTGCATGTAGGTGGCGACGACACCGTGCGGTACTTCCATGCGGGCGGCGCGGCGAAGATTGATGTTCTCGCCGATCGTCGCCACGGCACCGGTGATCGTGTCGGCAACGCTCTTGCCGCCCGAAAGCATGGCAGCAGCAACCGATTCGGTCTTGCCGTCGGTGCCGAGCGCGGCCTGCGCAACGTGACGGACCAATTCCTGAAACTGTTCGTTGCGCGCAACGAAGTCGGTTTCGGAGTTGACTTCGACCAGCGCGGCGCGGCGCCCGTCGGCTGCGACGCCCACCAGGCCTTCAGCCGCAACGCGACCCGACTTCTTCTCGGCCTTCGATATTCCCTTGGCGCGCAGCCAGTCTACCGCCGCTTCCAGGTCGCCATTGGTTTCGTTGAGTGCGGTCTTGCAGTCCATCATGCCTGCGCCGGTCTTGTCGCGCAGTTCCTTGACCATTGCTGCTGTGATCGTCATTTCAGCCTCTTTCCTGTCCTTGGGGGCACACGGCGCGTGACCCGAATCCGGCGATTCGCGGCGGCCCGTTGCAGGCCCTGCCCGTTTCGCTAAATCGCTTTCATGTCAGTCTTGTTAAACCGGTCGGTCCCCGGACCTCGAAGGCCCGGGGATACATGTCCGATGCAATCGAAATTGCCCGGCTCAGGCGGCCGGTGCAGCTTCTTCGACCGCTCCGGCGAGTGCAGGCTCGACAGGCGCTTCCACCTGCGCGCCGAGATCAACGCCCTTGGCGCCCTGCTGGCGCGCAATGCCGTCGATCGCCGCACGGGCGATGAGGTCGCAATAGAGTTCGATCGCGCGCGCCGCGTCATCATTGCCCGGAATCGGGTGGTCGACGACGTCCGGATCGCAATTGGAATCGAGGATCGCCACTACAGGGATCTTCAGCTTGCGCGCTTCCAGAACGGCGATGTCTTCCTTGTTCGTGTCGATGATGAACAGCAGGTCAGGCGTGCCGCCCATGTCCTTGATGCCGCCCAGTGCCCGCTCGAGCTTGTCGCGCTCGCGCGTCAGCATCAGCCGTTCCTTCTTGGTGATGCGCTCGGCTTCCGGTCCGTTCAACATGTCGTCGAGTTGGCGAAGGCGCTTGATCGAATTGGAAATGGTGGTCCAGTTCGTCAACATGCCGCCGAGCCAGCGGGAATTGACGTAGTACTGGGCCGACCGCTTGGCCGCGTCGGCAATGATGTCCGATGCCTGGCGCTTGGTGCCGACGAACAGCACGCGGCCGCCGCCTGCGACGGTGTCGGCAACGAGCTTCAGCGCCTGGTGCAGCAGGGGCACGGTCTGGGCAAGGTCGATAATATGGATGCTGTTGCGCGATCCGAAGATGTATTTGGCCATTTTCGGGTTCCAGCGGTGAGTCTGGTGACCGAAATGGCAGCCAGCCTCGAGCAGCTGGCGCATGGTGAAGTCTGGCAGCGCCATGACGTAGTCTCCTTTACCGGTTGACCTCCGCGGGTAATGAACCCGGAAAATCCGGGCCACCGGAACGCTTGCCGGCAATGCCATGGCCTGTGAGGGCCGTCAGGGGCTGGGGCCGGTTTGCGCAAGTCCCGCGTGTGGAATGGCCGCGCATATAGGCGAAAAGCGCGCAAAGGGCAAGCGGCCGCTGAAAATCCCTGTTTTCGCTGGCCAGCGCGCCATCGTCACCCGTTGCTACGAAGCCCTTGCCGAGGCTGCATTGCCGGAAAGCGTCTTGACTTCCTTGAGATACAATATCCGTGCCGTCATCGCGAGAAGCCCGATCGATCCGGTAAGGATCACCATCAAGGTCCAGGGCAACGCGTTCATCCCCTGCTTGCGCGCCTCGGGTACAAGGACACCGAGTGCAATGCCTGCGGCAAGCAGCAGGTCGAACCATACCTGGCTGCCCCAAGCGCTTTGGCTATGGACCGGCCAGAAGCCGGTTGGCCCATCGACTACGGTGCAGTAGACCGAAAATGCCAGGAATGCGAAGCTGAGCGCCGCGGGAACTCGCCAGTTTCCGGCTTGCGGAGACGAAGTTGAGGCGAGGGTCAATGCATACACCACAAAGGCAAATGCACCGGAAA
The DNA here is from genome assembly GCA_963699855.1 of uncultured Alphaproteobacteria bacterium. Classification (GTDB taxonomy): domain Bacteria; phylum Pseudomonadota; class Alphaproteobacteria; order Rhizobiales; family Rhizobiaceae; genus BOKV01. The sequence goes on from CAVOVL010000004.1 coordinate 301,739, forward strand.
ATGCAGCAATATCAAATATTTGCATGGGATTTCTCCTGTAATCGCCGTTGGTGTGTAGCAACCGCTACATACTTAACCGAGTGTAGCGGTCGCTACAAGAGGAAATGATGGACGCTTCAGAGAACAAGAAGATGAGGCTGCTCGACGGCATGGCGGCGCATGTCCTCGAGCACGGACTGAGCGGCGCCAGCCTTCGTCCGTTGGCAAGGGCCGTCGGCACCAGCGACCGGATGCTGATCTATCACTTCGGTTCCAAGGACCGGCTGGTCGAGAGCCTCCTCGTCCACATTGCCGGCAAGCTCAAGCTGGATCTTGACGCGGGCCTGCCGCCGCGAAGAGCCGGCAGCCGGCTGGAGTGTGTGGCGGAGATTCTCGCCGTGCTGTCGCGCAATGAAATCGCGCCCTTCGCGCGGGTGTGGTTCGACATTCTGTCGGCAGCGCAAAAGGGCGACAGCGTACAGAAGCGGATTGGCCACGAAATCATGGCAAGCCTGCATGGGTGGCTGATGGAACGGCTGCCGGAAGACGAGACCGACGCGCCCGCGACGGCCATGGCCCTGTTGGCGCTGATCGAGGGATTGGTCGTGCTCAACGCCGTCGGGCACGGCGAAGCCGCAGCCGCATCCGTCCACTTGCTGCTAAGGTCGAAGATTTAGCACTCTGGACAGACGCAGCAACAATGCCAAGTGGCGGGCGCTCCATCAGTCCATTTCTTCAAATTGAGGCAGGTCGTCGGTGATTTCGAACCAAGGCGCCTTCGAGCCGACGAATATGTGCTTGTCTGGCCGGATGGAAGGCGCGTCAACCAGCGTACCCATGGGCACGTGGGCATATTTGTTGTCCCTCACAACCGAATAGAGCAACGAGCCGCACACACCGCAGTGGATGTCCCTCGCTGCTTCGCCTCCAACCGTGAGGAAATTTTCCTGTCCACTGGTAACCCGCAGCAGTGGCAATGAAATGCCCGCCAAGGGCTTGAACGCCGAGCCGGTCGTCTGGCGGCACTTCGAACAATGGCAATTCAGTGCGTATTCGAATTCGTCCGCGACTTCGTAGGTTGTCGCACCGCACATGCACCGACCATGCAATACTTTCGCCATGGCATTTCTTCTCCCAGGTCCACCGAGGCTACGAGAAGCCGTCAGACCTGTCCACCGGCGGCTCTGAACACTGACCCGTCCAAGCCGACCGAAGGGCTACACCAGTTCCACGTCCACTACGCCCGGCACTGCCTTCAACGCCCGTGCGACTTGATGACTGATGCCGAAACGCTCGCGCAATTCGATTTCCACCTCCTGCGCGCCGCCGTCCCTTACCACGATGAAACTGACGCGCCCATCGCCGCGTTCGCGCGTGGAATTGGACAACATCGGTTGAACATGCTTCAGCGGGGCATCGTCCCGCACGTAGATCCGCAGATTGCTGGTCTGGCGGGAGGCCTGCGCCTCCAACGATTCGACGCTCTGGATACGCACGCTCACGCCCTCGGGCCGCATATCGGCTCCGGCAAGGATCAACACCGAATTGCCCGGCTCCAGCAGGTCGCGATACTGCGCCAAGCCCCTCCTCGAATATCACCGCCTCGTATTGGCCGGACGGGTCGGATATCTGGACGATGCCCATGCGCTTGCCGAGCCGGGTCTTGCGCTCCTGCCGCGACGTCACCGTTCCCGCAAGGCGGCCGGCAGTCGCCCCTGCCCGCACGGAACGTTCGAAATCGGCAATACATCTGCACCCGAAGTTTCTGCAGGACGGCGCGATATTCATCCAGCGGATGCGCCGAGAGGTAAAAGCCAATGGCGTGGAATTCGCGCTGCAGCCGTTCGGAAGGAATCCAGGGCGCTGCGTCGGGCAGGACGATTGCGCTCGCCGCCGCCCCGCTTCCAAACATGTCGTCCTGGCCACTGGCCTTGTCCAATTGCGTCCGGCTCGCATGGCCGGTCAGACGATCCAGCCCCGCCATCAACCGCTCGCGCGATTGGCCGAAGCAATCGAGCGCGCCGGCCGCGATCAGGTTTTCCAGCGTGCGCTTGTTGGCGTGCTTCGTGTCGATCCGAGTGAAGAAATCGGTGAGGTCGCGGAACGCACCGTTCGCCTCGCGATCACCGACGATCTGGGCGACCGCGCCCTCGCCCACGCCCTTGACCGCGGCGAGCGCATAAAAGACCTTGCCCTCGCGCACATCGAAACCGGCTTGCGACGTCTGCACCGAAGGCGACACGACGTCGATCTTCGAGCGATGCCGCTTCCTGGCGGAAAACCGCCAGCTTGTCGGTGTTGCCGATGTCGAGCTGCATGGATGCGGCAAGGAACTCGACCGGATGGTTCGCCTTCATCCACGCCGTCTGGTAGGAAACGAGCGCGTAGGCTGCCGCGTGGCTCTTGTTGAAACCGTAGTCGGCAAATTTTGCCAGAAGGTCGAAAATCTCGTTCGCCTTGCCCTTGGCAAGCCCGCGCTCCACCGCGCCGCTGACGAAGCGTTCCCGCTGCTCGTCCATTTCCGAGCGGATCTTCTTGCCCATGGCGCGGCGCAGCAGATCCGCTTCGCCCAGCGAATAGCCGGACAGGATCTGCGCGATCTGCATCACCTGTTCCTGATAGATGATGACGCCATAGGTCTCGGTCAGTACCGGCTTGATCTTCTCGTGGATGTAGTCCGGCTCCTGCTCGCCATTCTTGCAGGCATTGTAGACCGGGATGTTCTCCATCGGACCCGGCCGGTAGAGCGCCACCAGCGCGATGATGTCCTCGAAGCGGTCCGGGCGCATGCCGATCAGCGCCTTGCGCATGCCCATGCTTTCCAGCTGGAACACGCCGACCGTTTCGCCGCGCGTCAGCATTTCATAGGTCTCTGGCATCATCGAGCGGGATGGACAGCAGGTCGATCTCGATGCCGCGCCGGCGCACGAACGACACCGCCGTTTCCAGCACGGTCAATGTCTTCAGCCCGAGGAAGTCGAACTTCACGAGGCCCGCCGCCTCGGCCCATTTCATCGAATATTGCGTGACCGGCATGTCCGAGCGCGGATCGCGGTAGAGCGGCACCAGCGCATCGAGCCGCCTGTCGCCGATGACGATGCCGGCGGCATGGGTGGAAGCGTGGCGGTAAAGCCCCTCAAGGCGGGTCGCAATGTCGAACAGGCGCGCGACAACTTCTTCCTCGCGCGCCGCTTCCTGCAGCTTCGGCTCTCCTTCAATCGCCTTTTTCAGCGTTACCGGATTGGCCGGGTTGGAAGGAACCAGCTTCGCCAGCCGGTCGACCTGGCCGTATGGCATCTGCAGCACGCGCCCGACATCGCGCAGCACCGCGCGCGCCTGCAACGTTCCGAAGGTGATGATCTGCGCCACCTGGTCGCGGCCATATTTGTCCTGGACGTAGCGGATGACTTCCTCGCGCCGGTCCTGGCAGAAATCGATGTCGAAATCCGGCATCGAAACGCGTTCCGGATTGAGGAAGCGCTCGAACAGCAGCGAGAAGCGCATCGGATCGATGTCGGTGATCGTCAGCGCCCATGCGACCAGCGAGCCCGCACCCGATCCGCGGCCCGGACCCACGGGAATGCCGCGCGCCTTCGCCCATTTGATGAAGTCGGCAACGATCAGGAAGTAGCCGGGGAACTTCATCTGCTCGATGACCGACAGCTCGAATTCGAGCCGCTGGTCGTAGTCGGAACGCGTGAAGCCAGGCGGCGGGCTCGAAGACCGCCATCCGATCGGCAAGTCCCTCGCGCGCCTGCCGCTTCAACTCCCCGGTTTCGGCCATGAATGCCGCCTGCGGATCGCTGCTCTCGCCTGTGAAGCGCGGCAGGATCGGATTGTGCTTCTTCGCCCGGAACGCGCAGCGTCGGGCAATTTCGACCGTGCTTTCCAGCGCCTCCGGCAGGTCGGCAAACAGCACCGCCATTTCCGCCCTGCTCTTGAAATAATGGTCCGGCGTCAGTTTGCGCCGGTCATCAACGTTGACGACGGTTCCTTCGGCAATGGCGATCAGCGCGTCATGCGCCTCGAAGTCGGCGCGCTGGGCAAAATACGGCTCGTTCGTGGCGACCAGCGGCAGCCCGATTTCAAAGGCAGTGTCGATTAGGAAAGGCTCGGTGCGGCGGGTACGCTGGTCACCGGCGTGGCGCTGCAATTCGACATAGAGCCGGTCCTCGAATACGCGTTGCAGCGCATCGATCCGCGCGCGCGCTTGCGGCAGATGCCCATCCTGCGCCAACCGGTCCACCGGCCCGTCCGGGCCGCCGGTCAGGACGATCAGGCCATGGCTGAGTTCCGACGAGATCGGCAAACGGCACATGTGGCCCGGATGCTTTGTCGGTGCCGGCATCAAGGTGGGCCTTGGAAACGAGCCGGGAAAGGTTCGAAAATCCGGCTTCATCCATTGCAAGCAACACCAGGCAACCGAATTCGACGAGGCCCGAGCGCGGCTTGCGGTCCGCGCCGTCGTCGAAATCCACCGCCAGTTTGGCGCCCATGATCGGCTGGATGCCCTTGCCCGATGCCTTCTCGGAAAATTCCAGCGCGCCGAACAGATTGTTGCGGTCGGTTACCGCCAGCGCCGGCTGCCCATCGGCAAAAGCAAGATCGACTAGCCTGGAAAGCGGAACCGCCCCCTCCAGCAGCGAATAGGCCGAATGGACATGAAGGTGGACGAAGCCCGGTCCGCCGCTTGCTTTCACAGGGCTGTCGACGCCGCCCAAATCCTTCGTGTTGCTCACTTTGGCGCTCCTATGGAATCGCGCCAAGTTTGGCCATGCCGGCAAGCAGGCCGCAAGTACCCTGCGGCTTCAAGGCTTTGGATTAAGCCTTCAGGAAGCCATCTGCAGGATGTCGGCCCAGGTGAAGAGTGTCGCGAGGAACAGGCTGATCGTTGCAAGGGATGCCAGATCGCGTGCAGTCACTATCATTGCATTTCCTCCTGAAGCGGGCCGAATCGGCCTTCGTTCGTCTATAGTTCTTATTATGTTCTCATATGGAACGGAGGTCAATGCTGTTGTTGGTTTGTTCTCATCCTTGGTTAACGGCGGTCAGGAAACGGGCGCGAGCCGCTTCGGCACGATATGGCCGTGGTCTAGCGTGACGCAACGGTCTGCGCGGGCGGCAAGTTCGTGATTGTGGGTTGCGATCAATGCTGCAAGCCCGCTCGCGCGCACCAATGTCTCAAGCGCATGAAACACGTGCTGCGAGGTTTCGGGATCGAGATTGCCCGTTGGTTCGTCAGCCAGCAGGATTCGCGGCGCATTGGCGACGGCCCGCGCGATCGCCACGCGTTGTTGCTCGCCGCCGGAAAGCTCTGCTGGCCGGTGCGATGCGCGTTCGCCGATGCGCAGGAATTCCAGAAGCTGCTGTGCCCGCTCGCGCGCCATGCCCTTCGAAACGCCGCGAATCATCTGCGGCATCATCAGGTTTTCAAGCGCGGTGAATTCCGGCAGCAAATGGTGGAACTGATAGACGAAACCGATTTCGTTGCGCCGCAGCGCAGTACGGCTCGGATCCGACAGCTCACGCGTGGCGAACCCGCAGACATGGACCTCGCCGCCGTCGGGTTTTTCCAGCAGGCCGGCCAGGTGCAGCAGCGTGGACTTGCCTGCTCCCGATGGCGCCACCAGGGATACGAGTTCGCCAGGCTTCAATTCGAAATCTGCGCCGTCAAGAACGACGAGGTCGCGCCTGCCTTCCTTGTAGGCCCGGGCGACCTTTTCCAGCCGCAGCACTGGCTCCTTCGCATCACTCATAGCGCAGCGCCTCGACCGGATCGAGCCGCGCCGCCCGCCATGCGGGAAACAGCGTCGCCAGGAATGACAGCGCCAGCGCCATGATCACGACCGCCACCGTTTCGTTCGTGTCCATGCGCGCCGGAATGTCGGACAAGAATCGCACCGTCGGATCCCAGATCTGGCCGCCGGCTATGCCGTCGATGAAGTGCTGGATCTCACGGATATTGCGCACCACGACAACGCCAAGAATTACGCCGGCAATGGTGCCTGCCACGCCGATGGCCGAACCGGTCATGACGAAGATGCGCATGATCGCGCCGCGCGTCGCGCCCATGGTGCGAAGGATGGCGATGTCGCGGCCCTTGTCCTTCACCAGCATGAAAAGGCCCGAAATGATGTTGAGCGCCGCCACCAGGATGATCAGCGTCAGGATCATGAACATGACGTTGCGCTCCACCTGCAGCGCGGTGAAGAACGAGATGTTGCGCTGCTGCCAATCGGTGAGGAAGTGCGGCCGCCCGATCGCGTCGGATACCGGCTGCTTCAGCGCCTGCACGGCGTCGGCATCGTCGATATAGACCTCCACGACCGAGACCTTGCCTTCCGCATTGAAAAAGAGCTGCGCTTCCTGGCAGCGGCAAGTAGACGATGGAGGAATCATATTCGCTCATGCCGATCTTGAAGATCGCCGTGACCGGATAGGCCTTGACGCGCGGCGTGGTACCGAATGGGGTGACGTCGCCCTCGGGATAGATGATCGTCATATCGTCGCCCAGCCGCAGGCCGAGGCTGCGCGCCAGCCCCTCCCCGATCGCAACGCCTTCAACCGTATCGAAGCCCTCGAGCGTACCTTCGCGGATATTGGGCGGCAATGCTCGGCACCTTCTTGAGGTCGGCTTCGCGCAGCCCCCTGATGAGCGCCCCCGACCCGCCCTGCGTGACACCGGAAACCAGCGCCGGCTGCTCGATCAGCGGCACTGCCAGCCTCACCCCCGGCACGCCTGCGATCCGCTTGGCAACCTCGTCGAAGTCCGTCAGGTCGTAGTCGACCGGCTGCACGATCATGTGGCCGTTGAGGCCCAGAATACGGTCCAGCAACTCGGCGCGAAAACCGTTCATGACGGCCATGACGATGATCAGCGTCGCAACGCCGAGCAGGATGCCGATGAACGAGAACCCCGCGATGATGGAGATGAAGGCTTCCTTGCGCCGCGCCCGCAGATACCGCCCCGCAAGCATCCACTCGAACGGCGCAAACGGCATCGTCGGCCGCGCCATCGCCGAGCGCGCCGCGGCATGCCCCTGTCGTGAGTTCTGCTTCAGGCAGTGCGTTCACTGACAAGCCTGTTGATTGCTGCCTCGACCGAAAGCGTCTCGCGCGAACCGTCCGATCGCCGCTTGATTTCAACCTGCCCCTCGGCGATGCCGCGCGGGCCGGCAATGACCTGCCATGGCAGGCCGATCAGGTCCATGGTTGCGAACTTCGCGCCGGCGCGGTTGTCGGTGTCGTCGTAAAGAACGTCCAGGCCTGCATTGGAAAGCTGGCTGTAGAGTGCTTCGCAAGCCGCATCCACCGGCCCGTCGCCCGGCTTCATGTTGACAATGCCCGCATCGAAAGGAGCCACCGCCTGCGGCCAGACAATGCCCGCATCGTCATGGGAGGCTTCGATGATGGCTGCAACGAGGCGGCTCGGCCCGATGCCGTACGAGCCCATGTGGACGAGGTGCTCCTTGCCGTCCGGACCCATCACGGAAGCCTTCATGGGCGCTGAATATTTGGTGCCGAAATAGAAGATGTGCCCGACCTCGATGCCGCGCGCCGAGAGCCGTTCGCTGTCGGCAATGCGTTCCCACGCCGTCTCGTCGTGCATTTCCTCGGTCGCGGCATAGGGCGCGGTCCACTTGCTGACGATTTCGGCCATCGCCGCATCGTCGCGGAAATCGACGTCTGCGCCCGGAACCGGCATGCCGAGATATTCCCGGTCGCAGAACACCTGGCTTTCGCCAGTATCGGCGAGGATGATGAATTCGTGGCTGAGATCGCCACCGATGGGTCCGGTGTCGGCCCGCATCGGAATCGCCTTCAGGCCCATGCGGGTGAAGGTGCGCAGATAAGAGACGAACATGCGCGCATAGGCGGCGCGTGCACCTTGCTCATCGAGATCGAAGGAGTAGGCGTCCTTCATCAGGAATTCACGCGAACGCATCACGCCAAAGCGCGGACGGCGCTCGTCGCGGAATTTCCACTGTATGTGATAGAGGTTGAGCGGCAGGTCCTTGTACGACTTGACATAGGACCGGAAGATGTCTGTCACCATCTCCTCGTTGGTCGGCCCGTAGAGCATGTCGCGCTCGTGCCGGTCCTTGATGCGCAGCATCTCCGCGCCGTAGTCGTCATAGCGTCCGCTTTCGCGCCACAGATCGGCCGACTGGATGGTCGGCATCAAGATCTCGATCGCGCCGGAGCGGTCCTGCTCCTCGCGGATGATCCGGTTGACCTTGTCGAGCACGCGCTTGCCGAGCGGCAGCCATGAGTAGAGGCCCGCCGCCTGCTGGCGCACCATTCCGGCGCGCAGCATCAGCCGATGCGAGACAATCTCCGCCTCTTTGGGCGTTTCTTTCAGTAGGGGCAGGAAGTAACGGGAAAGACGCATTCGTCGGCACCGGATTGCAAGCTGGCGGATGAAAAGGGCGTTCATGCCCAGATCAGCCAATGGCACAAGCGCGCCAAACCCGCAATGCCGCAGGCTGGCAAAGCTTGGCTGCATCAAGAATGTGCAGTCCGTATGGGCGGAGTTCCCCCGCCTGCCCAACCGCTCCGCAATCTTTGGTGCTTTTTCGCAACTGTGCCTGATTTTTAATATGACATTCTTGTGAGGGTGTGTTTAGTTTCCGTCCCAATAAGAGCTGGTTATCAGCCGTTTCGCGGTCTTTGTCTTGGGAGGATGAAAGGTCTGGCGCGCGCATGTGCTGCCGGCGCAAGGACGGAAAAAGAACAACTCTTTCCTGACTGGCGCAAATGACCGAAGACACGCAAACTAGGCAGGGCCATCGCGCCCTGCCTTTTGTTTTCAGGCTCCGGAATCAACCTTGGCGGTCTTGTGGAAAGACGCTGGGAATATCGCCGAAGCCGTATCCCAGTACATAGGTGACATAGTACCAGACACCGAAGACGATCGCGGCGACGACGGTGTTTGCCGCGAGTTTCAAGGGTAGCCGCGCGTTGACGGGCGCGCCGGGATCCGTGCCCGGGACAACATTGTCCGCCTCCGCCTGGCTGCGCACGCCATAGGGCAGCATCAGGAACAGCGTCAGCCACCAGATGATGAAATAGACGGCGAATGCGGTGAAAAGGCTCATGCCCTGACCTCTTCCAGTTCCACCAGCGTTCCCATGAAATCCTTCGGATGCAGGAAAAGCACCGGGTTTCCATGCGCGCCGATCCGCGGGTTGCCGTCGCCCAGCACCCTCGCCCCGCCGGCTGTCAGCCGGTCGCGCGCCGCGGCAATGTCGGCGACCTCATAGCAAATGTGGTGGATGCCGCCGGCCGGATTGCGTTCCAGAAAGGCGGCGATCGGGGAGTTCTCGCCGAGCGGCTCCAGCAATTCCACCTTGGTATTGGGCAATTCGACGAACACTACCGTGACGCCATGCTCGGGCAGTTTTTGCGGCGGGCTTACCTTCGCACCGAGGATGTCGGCATAAGTGCTTACGCCGGCTTCCAGATTCGGAACGGCAATTGCGACATGGTTGAGCCTGCCGATCATTCGTCAAACCTTTGCGACGAATACCGTGACCACTGGCTTCTTGCCCCAGTGGTCGCGCGCGGCGGCGCGCAGCGCTTTTTCCGCCGCCCGCATCACCAGTTCCTCGTCCTTGCGCCTGCCGGGCGGGATGCTTTCAACGGCGCCCGACACGGCGTCGAACAGCACGTCGTCGAACAGGTCTCCCGACGGCGTCTTTTCCGGCAGGCCGTGCAGAACAAGGTCGATCTCGTCCGCCATCCGCCCGTTGCGGTCGATCACGATCGAACAGGCAATGATGCCCGCAAATGACAACTTGCGGCGGCCGCCGACGCCGACTTCATCCTCGCTGCCGATAACCTTGCCGTCGCGATAGATCCGCCCGACCGGAATGTTGTCGATGATTTCCGCAGGCCCCGGTGCGAGACGCAGCAGGTCGCCGTTGCGCACAGGCGCGACCTGCGGAATGCCGGCGCTGGCACCAAGCCGGGCTTGCGCGGCAAGATGCATCGCCTCGCCATGAACCGGCACCAATACTTGCGGCCGGGTCCAGGCATACATCTGCTCGAGTTCCGCCTGCCGCGGATGGCCCGATACATGCACAAGCGCCATGTCGTCGGTGATGATCGTCACGCCCCGTTCGATCAGCCGGTTCTGCGTTTCGAGAATGAGCTTTTCATTGCCCGGAATGGTGCGCGACGAATAGATCACGGTGTCACCCGCCGCCAGATGTACCCGCGGATGATCGTCGCGCGCCAGCTTGGCGAGCGCCGCCCGGTCCTCGCCCTGGCTGCCCGTCAGGATGATGACGATGTTGCGGCGGTCGATCGATTCGAACTCGTCTTCCTCGATGAACTCGTCGAGCCCCTCGAAATAACCCAGCGAGTCGGAAACTTCAGCCACGCGCCGGATCGAAAGACCCATCAAAAGCACGCGCCTGCCTGCCTTTTTGGCGGCAAGGGCTATGGAGCGAATGCGCCCGACATTGGACGAGAAGGTCGTGATTGCCACCCTGCCCGGCGCTTCGGCGATGATCTCGGCGAGGCTTTCGGAAACCGCCGTCTCCGTTGGCGAGATGCCGGGCCGCGTGGCGTTGGTGGAGTCGCAGATCAACGCCAGCACGCCCTCGTCGCCCGCACGCTTGAACGCGGCAGCATCGGTGTCCGGGCCCAGGGTCGGCTCGGCATCGATCTTCCAGTCCGCCGTGTGGATGACGTTGCCGAGCGGCGTACGGATCAGCAGCGAAACCGGCTCGGGAATCGAGTGCGCGACATGTATCGTTTCGATCGAGAACGGCCCGACGGTGAACTTGTCGCCGGCCTTGAAGATCTTGACGGGGATTTTCGGCGCATTGCCGTCCATGTCCGATTTCGATTCCAGCAGCCCGGCCGTGAACGGCGTCATCCAGACCGGCTTGCGGATCATCGGCCACAGGGCGTTCAGCGCGCCGTAATGGTCCTCATGAGCGTGGGTGATCACGATACCCTTCACCGCATCGCCGAGCGCTGTCACGTACCGGATGTCCGGCATGACGAGGTCGACGCCGGGAAGATCGGGGCCTGGAAAGGTCACGCCGCAATCGACGATCATCCATTCGCGACGCTCCGGCGGCCCAAAGCCGTAGAGCGCAAAATTCATTCCGATTTCGCCGACGCCGCCAAGCGGGGCGAATACAAGTTCGTTCATGGCCATCCGCCGATCTTGCCCCGTTTCAGGGCTGGTTTGCAAAGAATATGTCCGCCGCCGACACATGCACGGTGCTGCCGTCGTCGAGCGTGAGGATCAAGATTGCCGTCTGGCCCCAGATCCTCGAAAGTCCCCGTCAGTTGCCGGCCCGGCATGCGTACATAGATACGCTCCCCGACACCGGTCGCCTCGTCAAGCCACGCCTGCCGGATTGCCTGAAATCCGGCGCCCCGGTTCCACACCGCCAGGTAGTTGGCGAAGCTGCGCGCAATTTCCACCAGCACTTCCTCAGGCGCGGCAATAATGCCTTCCGCCGCAAGGTCGCTTGCCCGGTGAAGCGTCTCGGACGGATGGCTGTTGCAGTTGACGCCGATACCGACGACGACCACGCGGCTGCCGCCCACCTCATGGCTCTCCAGCAAAATGCCGCTGACCTTGCGGCCGGAAATGAGGACGTCATTGGGCCATTTCAGCGCAATGGTCCGTGACACGCCCTGCCGCGCGGCGATGCGGGCCAGCGCCTCGCGAACCGACAGGGATGCAACGAATGTCAGTTCGGCAATGACGTTGTCGGGCGCAGGGTCGCGCAGCAACAGCGATGTGAAGAGATTGCCTTCCTGAGAGACCCAGTCGCGGCCACGGCTGCCCCTGCCCCCGCTTTGCCGGCGCGCGATGATCCACAGGCCGGATGCTTCACCCGCCCTTGCTGCATCGAGCGCATCGGCATTGGTCGAAACGGTATCGTCGAGCCTCTTGATGCGGTACCCGGGCGGAAGCTCGGTTTCCACGGCTCAGAATAACGATGCGGCGGCGATCGTGGTGGCGTTCACCAACGATCCGGCAAAGAGGTAGAAGAACCCGACCAGCAGGACGGACACGCCGAGCACCAGTTTGAGTTCCGCGGCCATGGGCACGAACCTGACGCTCGGTTCGTCGAACCACATGATCTTGATGATCCGCAGATAATAGTACGCCCCAACAACGCTGGTCAGAACGCCGATGATGGCCAGCGCATAAAGCTGCGCCTCGATGGCCGCGACGAAGACGAAATACTTCGCGAAAAACCCGGCCAGCGGCGGAATTCCGGCCAGCGAGAACATCAGCACCGTCAGGAACAGTGCCTGCACGGGGTTGGTCGCGCCCAGTCCCGACAGGCTGTCGATCTCCTCGACCATGCCCTGCTTGCCGCGCATCGCGATGATCACGGCGAAGGTGCCGAGCGTCATGGTCATGTAGATCAGCATATAGATGATTACGCCGTTGACGCCGGCCTGCGTGCCCGCGGCCAGCCCAACCAGCGCATATCCCATGTGGCCAATCGAGGAATAGGCCATCAGCCGCTTGATGTTGCGCTGGCCGATCGCCGCGAATGCACCAAGCGCCATGGACGCAATCGCGATGAAGGAAATCACCTGCTGCCAGTCGGCCGTCACCGGCTGGAACGCCCCCGTAACGATCCGAACGAGCATCGCCATTGCCGCAATCTTCGGCGCAGCGGCAAAGAACGCAGTAACCGGCGTCGGCGCGCCTTCATAGACGTCTGGCGTCCACATGTGGAACGGCACCGCAGATATCTTGAAACACAGGCCTGCGAGGATGAAGACCAGCCCGAAGATCAGACCGATTGAGCGACCGCTGTCCGCCAGGGCCGCTGCAACGCCCTCGAAATTGAGCTGTCCGGTAAAGCCGTAGACGAGCGTGATGCCGTAGAGCAGCATGCCGGACGACAGCGCGCCGAGAACGAAATATTTGAGGCCCGCTTCCGACGACCGCAGATTGTCGCGATTGATCGCTGCGATCACGTAGAGCGCCAGTGACTGCATCTCGAGGCCGAGATATAGCGCCAGGAGGCTGTTGGCCGAGATCATCAGCATCATGCCGGTGGTCGCCAGCACGATCAGCACCGGATATTCGAAGCGTTCGAATTTCTCTAGGCGCACAAAGCTCCACGACATCATGACGGCAATCGCCGAACCCGCCAGCGCGGCAATCTTCATCACGCGCGCAAACGGATCGACGATGAAGCTGCCGTTGAAAGCGCTTCCGTCCGGCGTGATAAGCACAAGGGTGACGCCTGCCGCCGCAATCAGGATCGCCGCAAGCACGGTTACGACGCGGGCCGATTTTTCGCCCGCGAACGCACCGACCATCAACAGCACCATGGCCCCAACGGAAAGGATGATTTCCGGCAAGGCAAGGGCCAGTTGCGGCGCGAAGGTCGAGTAGTCGAGTGCAGGCTGCATGGACTTATCCCTGTGGGGCGGCGGCTTGCGCTGCCGTCTGTGCGGCCGCGTCGAGCGCTGCCTGGTAATTTGCGATGAGCTGTTCGACCGAAGCCGAGATCACGTCGAATACCGGCGCTGGATAAACGCCGAAGAAGATGACAAGCGCCGCCAGCGGATAGAGCAGCAGCTTCTCGCGCGTCGTCAGGTCGAGGATCGACTTGAGGCTGTCCTTGTCGAGGACGCCGAAGATCACACGGCGATAGAGCCAAAGCGCATAGGCTGCGGACAGCACCACGCCGCTAGTCGCGAACAGCGCCACCCAGGTGTTTACCTTGAAGATGCCGAGCAGTGTCAGGAATTCGCCGAGGAAGCCGGAAGTACCCGGCAGCCCAACATTGGCCATGGTGAAAATCAGGAACACCACCGCGTAGTTGGGCATGCGGTTGACTAGGCCGCCATAGGCCGCGATCTCGCGCGTGTGCATGCGATCGTAGATGACGCCGACGCAAAGGAACAGCGCGCCCGAGACAAGCCCGTGCGACAGCATCTGGAAGATTGCGCCCTCGATGCCGTAGACATTGGCCGTGAAGATACCCATCGTCACATAGCCCATATGCGCGACGGACGAATAGGCGATCAGCTTCTTCATGTCCTCCTGCGCCAGCGCGACGAGCGAGGTGTAGATGATCGCGATCACCGACAGGGCGAAGACCAGCGGGGCGAAATCCGCGCTCGCGAGCGGGAACATCGGCAAAGAGAAGCGCAGGAAGCCGTAGCCGCCCATCTTCAGCAGGATCGCAGCCAGGATTACAGAGCCGGCGGTCGGCGCCTCCACATGCGCGTCGGGAAGCCAGGTGTGGACCGGCCACATCGGCATCTTGACCGCGAAGGATGCGAAGAAAGCCAGCCACAGCCAGGTCTGCATCTGGGCAGGGAAGCTGTGGCTCATCAGTTCGGGAATGTCGGTGGTGCCGGCATGCCAGTACATCGCCATCATGGCGAGCAGCATCAGAAGCGAGCCCAGCAGCGTGTAGAGGAAGAACTTGAAGCTGGCATAGACGCGCCGCTTGCCGCCCCAGATGCCGATGATCAAGAACATCGGGATGAGTCCGGCCTCGAAGAAGATGTAGAACAGCAGCAGGTCGAGCGCGCAGAAGACGCCGATCATGAAGGTCTCGAGCACCAGGAATGCGACGAGGTATTCCTTCACGCGTGAATCGATCGATTCCATGCTGGCGACGATACAGAACGGCATCAGGAAGGTCGTCAGGATCACGAACAGCATCGAAATGCCGTCGACGCCCAGATGATAGCTCATGAAGTTGCCGATCCACGGCGACTTCTCGACCATCTGGAAACCGGCGGCACTGGGATCGAAATCGAACCAGATCTTCAGCGAAATCAGGAAGGTTAGCACCGTCACGAACAGCGCGACATTGCGCAGATTGCGCTTGGCGATAGCGCTTTCGGCCGGCATCAGCGCAATGAGAAGCGCGCCGAAAGCCGGCAGGAAGGTTACGACGGAAAGGATGGGCCAGCCGGTCATTTGATTAAAAGCCCCTAAACATGGCCCAGGTGATCAGCGCCGCCACGCCGATCAGCATGGCGAAAGCGTAGTGATAGAGGTAACCTGTCTGCAGTTTAACCACGCGCGCCGTCACATCCTGCACGCGCGCCGAAACCCCGTCCGGCCCGAATCCGTCGATCGCCCAGCCATCGCCGCGCTTCCACAAAAAGCGTCCGAGGAAGAATGCCGGGCGCACGAACAGGAAGTCGTAGATCTCGTCGAAATACCACTTGTTGAGCAGGAACTGGTAGAGCGCCGGCTGCGTCTTGGCGATCTCGCCCGGGATCTGCGGCGAGCGGATGTACATCCAGTACGCCAGCAGGAAGCCCAGGACCATCATCACGAATGGCGACAGCTTCACCCACAGCGGAACATGATGGAACTCTTCCAGGATGTGGTTCGTAGGGCTGGCAAACAGCGCCTCGCGCCAGAATGAATTGTAGTAGACCACGCCGTGGGCAACACCCTCATGGACTTCCGCCGCATGGCCGAGGAAGGCGTCGTGGAAAATGACGCCGGCAAACAACGCCCCCGCCGCCAGGATATAGAGCGGCACAAGCATCACCGGCGGCAATTCATGCACATGGTGCATCACCTCGTGCGAAGCGCGCGGCTGGCCGTGGAAGGTCATGAAGATCAGCCGCCACGAGTAGAAGCTGGTCATGAAGGCGGCGATAACCAGCAGAACGAAGGCATAGCCGGCCGCCGCGTTCTCGCCGACGAAGGCACTCTCGATGATCGCATCCTTGGAGAAGAATCCGGCCGTGCCGATGATCGTTCCAGGTATGCCGAGGCCGGTCAGCGCGATGGTTCCAATCACCATCATCCAGTAGGTGCGCGGGATGTGCGGCTTGAGCCCGCCCATGTTGCGCATGTCCTGCTCGTCGGAGACCGCATGGATCACCGAGCCTGCGCCCAGGAACAGCAGAGCCTTGAAGAACGCATGCGTGAACAGGTGGAAGATCGCCGCGCCATACGCGCCGACGCCGAGCGCCACGAACATGTAGCCAAGCTGCGAGCAGGTCGAATAGGCGATGACACGCTTGATGTCGTTCTGCACCAGGCCGACGGTCGCGGCAAAGAATGCTGTTGTCGCGCCGATGATCGTCACGAAGGTCAGCGCCGTGTGCGAAAATTCGAAGATCGGCGACATGCGCGCCACGAGGAATACGCCCGCTGTCACCATGGTCGCCGCGTGGATCAGCGCGGAAACGGGCGTCGGGCCTTCCATCGCGTCCGGAAGCCAGGTGTGCAGCGGAACCTGTGCCGACTTGCCCATGGCCCCCATGAACAGCAGCAGGCATACCACCGTCAGCGCTGCATCCCTTGAAAGTTCGTAGCCGAGGAAGCTCATTACCGCCGGGCCGACTTCCCCGCCTTCGCCCGGCGCGAACTGGCCGGCATTGGCAAAGATGGTGGAGAGTTCAATGCTGTCGAAGAGCACGAACAGGCCGAAAATGCCGAGCGCGAAACCGAAATCGCCGATGCGGTTGACGACGAACGCCTTGATCGCAGCGGCGTTGGCGGAGGGCTTCTTGTACCAGAAACCGATCAGCAGATAGGAGGCAAGGCCGACGCCCTCCCAGCCGAAGAACATCTGCAGCAGATTGTCGGAAGTCACCAGCATCAGCATGGCGAATGTGAACAGCGACAGATAGGCGAAGAAGCGCGGGCGATGCGGATCATGGTGCATGTAGCCGATCGAATAGACATGCACGAGCGCCGAAACCGTGTTTACCACGACGAGCATGACAACCGTCAGCGTGTCGATGCGGAACGCCCAGTTGACATTGAGCGAGCCGGAGTCGAGCCAGCGCAGCACCTGGATCTGCTGCACGCCCCCTTCGCCGAAAGCGACGGTGAAGAACGCCACCCACGACAGCGCAGCCGCAATGATGACGAAACCGGTGGTGACATACTCCGATCCCTTCGCGCCGAGCGTGCGGCCAAAGAGACCTGCCAGCAAGAAGCCGAGGAGCGGCAGGAAAACGATTGCGTGGTACATGCTGCCCTCAGCCCCTCATCACATTTACGTCTTCGACCGCGATGGAACCGCGGTTACGGAAGAAAACCACGAGGATCGCGAGGCCGATCGCCGCTTCCGCAGCAGCGACCGTCAGTACGAACAGCGCGAAGACCTGGCCCATCAGGTCGCCGAGGTGCTGGGAGAAGGCGACGAAGTTGAGGTTCACCGACAAGAGGATGATCTCGATCGACATCAGGATGATGATGATGTTCTTGCGGTTGAGAAATATGCCCAGCATGCCGATCGTGAAGAGGATCGCGCTGACCGCCAGATAGTGTGAAATCCCGATTGTCATGTTTGCCTCCAGGCGCGGTTGGCCGCGTCAGATCCCCTTGCCCGGTTCCACCTTGACGACCTTGATCGCCGTCGCCGGAGTGCGCGCAACCTGCCGCGCAATGTCCTGGCGGCGAACATTGTCCTTGTGGCGCAGCGTCAGCACGATCGCGCCGATCATTGCAACCAGCAGGATCATGCCGGCCACCTGGAAGTGAAAAATGTACTTGGTGTAGAGAATGTCGCCGAGCGCACGGATGTTGGAAACCTGCGCCATGTCCGGTATCGGCTGGACCGCATCAGCCGCAGCGCCGGGCGCCAGCACGAAGGTTCCGATCACCATGAAAAGTTCGATCAGCACGATCGCGCCCACCACCATGCCCACCGGCAGATACTGCAGGAAGCCTTCGCGCAGTTCCGCGAAATCGACGTCGAGCATCATGACGACGAAGAGGAATAGCACCGCCACCGCGCCGACATAGACGACGATCAGCAGAAGCGCGAGGAACTCGGCGCCCGCGATCATGAACAAGCCCGACGCATTGACGAAGGCAAGGATCAGGAACAGGACGGAGTGCACGGGGTTGCGCGAGGCAATCACCATGAATGCCGACCCGACCGTTACGGTCGCGAACAGGTAAAAGAATATCGCCGGAAGATAACCCGTCGTTGCGCCCATTGTGTCAGTTCATCCCGCCTTGCGCCTGTCTCACCGGAACGGGCTGTCTTTGGCCAGGCTGCGGGCGATTTCCCGCTCCCAGCGCTCGCCGTTGGCCAGCAGCTTTTCCTTGTCGTAGTAGAGTTCCTCGCGTGTTTCCGTGGAGAACTCGAAATTCGGCCCCTCGACGATTGCGTCGACCGGGCAGGCCTCCTGGCAGAACCCGCAATAGATGCATTTCACCATGTCGAGGTCATAACGCACGGTGCGACGCGTGCCGTCATTGCCGCGCGGGCCGGCCTCGATGGTAATCGCCTGCGCCGGGCAGATCGCCTCGCACAGCTTGCACGCAATGCAGCGTTCTTCGCCATTGGGGTAACGGCGCAGCACATGTTCGCCCCGGAACCGCGGCGAATACGGGTTCTTCTCGAACGGATAGTTGATCGTCGCCTTCGGCTTGAAGAAATAGCGCATCGACAGCCAGAAGGCGCTGAAAAACTCCGCCAGCAGCAGCGATTTTGCGGCTTGCGCGATCGTGCTCATGGATTGGCTCCTGTCTTCGTCATGCCGCCCATCCGGTGATCTGCAGGACGGTGGCGACCACGAACAGCATGAATAGCGAAATTGGAAGGAAGACCTTCCAGCCGAGGCGCATCAGCTGGTCGTAGCGATAGCGCGGCACGAAGGCTTTCACCATGGCGAACATGAAGAACACCAGGAAGAGCTTCAGCACGAACCAAACGATGCCGGGTACCCAGGTGAAGGGCGCGAAGCCGAAAGGCGGCAGCCACCCGCCCAGGAACAGGATGGTGGTCAGTGCGCACATCAGCACGATGGCGGCGTACTCGCCCAGCATGAACATCATGTACGGGGTAGAGGAATACTCGACCATGAAACCGGCTACGAGTTCGGATTCAGCTTCCGGCAGGTCGAATGGCGGCCGGTTGGTTTCGGCCAGCGCCGAAATGAAGAAGATGATGAACAGCGGGAACAGCGCCAGCCAGTGCCAGTCGAGGAAGGATGCCGGCATGCCCATCATGGTGCCGATGCCGTCATTCTGGCTCAGCACGATGTCGGTGAGGTTGAGGGACCCTACGCACAGAAGCACGGCGATGATCACGAAGCCGATGGATACTTCGTAGGACACCATCTGCGCGGCTGAACGCAGCGCGCCGAGGAAGGCGTATTTCGAGTTGGAGGCCCAGCCGCCCATGATGATGCCGTAGACCTCGAGCGAGGAAATCGCGAAGATGTAGAGGATGCCGACATTGATGTCGGCTATGACCCATCCTTCGCTGATCGGCACGACCACCCAGGTGGCGAGCGCCAGCGTGACTGCGACGAGCGGGGCGAGCAGGAACACGGCTTTCGACGCCGAAGCCGGAATGACCGGCTCCTTCAGCATGAATTTCAACAGGTCGGCGAAGGACTGCAGAAGGCCCCACGGACCGACCACGTTCGGACCGCGGCGAAGCTGGACCGCCGCCCAGATCTTGCGGTCGGCATAGAGGATATAGGCGATGAAAACCAGCAGCGCGACCAGCAGCAACAGGCTCTGCCCGATGATGATGGCGCCGGGAATGACGTAATCGCTGACGAAGGCGTTCATGCTGCTTGCCCCGCGGCATTCCGGTGACGTGCGCCACGGGCGGCCGGTTCGAAATTTGCGTTCCTTTTATACGGGATCGCCGCGAATTCAACGCCGTCCGCACGGGTTTCTTGTGCGTCGCAACCTGTTGGCAACGGCATTTTCAGCTTGCTCACTCGGCTGCCTCCGCAATCGACCGGGCCTGCAGTGCCGAGCAGGTCGCCATTGTCCTGGATGCGCGCGCGATCGGGTTCGTCAGGTAGAAGTCGGCGACTGGCGACATGAAAGGCGAAGAGCCGGTCTTGCCGGCCAACTTGGCAAGTTCACCGATCACTACCGGATCTGCCGGCGCGGTATCGTCGAGCATGCCGAAAACCGGATATTCCGCAATCAGGCGGTCGCGAAGCTGTGAAAGGCTGTCGAACGGCAGCGGATTGCCGAGTGCGCCCGAGAGTGCGCGGAAGATCGCCCAGTCTTCCTTGGCGTCGCCCGGCGCGAATACCGCCCGGTTGGCAAGCTGCACCCGGCCTTCAGTGTTGACGTAAAGCCCGGATTTTTCCGTGTAGGTGGAGCCGGAAGAATCACATCGGCATGATGTGCGCCACGGTCGCCATGCGTACCGACATAGACGGTAAAGGCCTTGTTGGCGGAAATCTCGTATTCGTCGGCACCAAGCAGGAAGAGCACTTCCATGCCCGAAAGCATCTGAGCCGTTGCCTTGCCGCCCTTGCCCGGCACGAAGCCGATGTCGAGCCCGCCAACTCGTGCCGCAGCGGTGTGCAGCACGTTGAAGCCGTTCCAGCCGTCTTTCACCGCGCCATACTTCATGGCGACCTGCGCCGCCATCCCCAGGATCGCTGCTCCGTCTGCCCGGTTGATCGCGCCCTGGCCGACAATGATCATCGGCCGCTCGGCCTTGTTGAGCACCTTGGCGAATTTGGACGAACCGTCAGCGATTGCAGCGAGCGCCGCAGGCCCCTCGCCCAGCCAGCCCGATGCGTAACGCAGATCGACATTCTCACCGATGACGGCAATGGGGTACTCGGAATTGCGCGACCGCTTGCGGATACGGGCGTTGATTATCGACGCTTCCAGACGCGGATTGGAGCCGACGATCAGAAGTGCATCGGAGTTTTCGATGCCGTCGATCGTCGTGTTGAAGATGTAGCCGGCCCTGCCCTTTGACGGGTCGAGTGGGCTATTAGGCTCGCGGCAGTCGAGGTTCGGCGATCCGATCGAAGCCATCAGGCTTTTCAGCGCGTACATGTCCTCGACGCTGGCAAGATCGCCGGCAATCGCGCCCACCTTGGCCGGATCTGTCGTCTTGAGCTTTGCCGCGACTGCCGCGAAGCGCTTCGCTCCAGCTTGCCGGCTGCAGCTTGCCAGCCTTGTTGCGGATATAAGGCCGGTCAATGCGCTGTGCTGCAAGCCCATCCCACACGAAGCGTGTCTTGTCGGAAATCCACTCCTCGTTCACCACCTCGTTGAGGCGCGGCAGGATGCGCATCACGGCGCGCCCGCGCGAATCGACGCGGATGTTCGATCCGACCGCGTCCATGACATCGATCGATTCGGTCTTCGACAATTCCCAGGGCCGTATCTGGCTCTCGCTGGGCTTGGAGGTGAGTGCGCCGACCGGGCAAAGGTCGATGACATTGCCCTGCAATTCGGAGGTCATCGCCTTTTCAAGATAGGTGGTGATCTCGGCATCCTCGCCGCGCCCGATCAGGCCAAGCTCGGAAATACCCGCAACTTCCGTGGTGAAGCGGACGCAGCGCGTGCAGTGGATGCAGCGCGTCATCTGCGTCTTCACCAGCGGGCCGATGTATTTTTCCTCGACCGACCGCTTGTTCTCGCGGAACCGGTTCTTGTCGACGCCATAGGCCATGGCCTGGTCCTGCAGGTCGCACTCGCCGCCCTGGTCGCAGATCGGGCAGTCCAGCGGATGGTTGATCAGCAGGAATTCCATCACGCCTTCGCGCGCCTTCTTCACCATGGGCGACTTGGTCAGCACCACGGGCGGCTCGCCATTGGGGCCGGGACGAAGGTCACGCACATTCATGGCGCAAGAAGCCTGCGGCTTCGGCGGTCCGCCTTTCACTTCGACGAGGCACATGCGGCAATTGCCGGCGATCGACAGGCGCTCGTGATAGCAAAAACGCGGGATCTCGGCCCCTGCCTCCTCGCACGCCTGCAAGCAGCGTGTAAGTGTCGGGCACTTCAACCTCGGTTCCGTCAACGATCAGCTTTGCCATTTAATCCGTCTCTTGCCGTAGCACTGGCCGTCATGCCGCCGCGCCGTGTTTCCTGTCCCTGAACCAGGCGGACATAAATCCGCCCAAAGGCGAACGATCCTTCAGCCCGCCAAACCACTGCCTCAGCCTGTCCCATGCACCGGAAATCGCGGCGTCTTCCTGGCGCACGGATGAGGCAAGCGCGCGCGCCCTGCCCTCGGTTTCGGCGAGCATGAAGCGGACTTCAAGTGGAGTGTCGCACATCGTTCTACTCCGCCGCCATGATCATCGGTTCGCCGCGATTCGCGTTTCGGCTGAACTCGTCGATCCGGCGCTCGATCTCGGGCCGGAAATGCCGGATGAGGCCCTGGATCGGCCACGCCGCCGCATCGCCGAGCGCGCAGATCGTGTGGCCTTCCACCTGTTTGGTCACATCGAGCAGCATGTCGATCTCGCGCTTGTGCGCCTCACCGCGAACCAACCGCTCCATCACGCGCCACATCCAGCCGGTGCCTTCGCGGCATGGCGTGCACTGCCCGCAGCTTTCATGCTTATAGAAATAGGAGAGCCGCGCGATTGCCTTGACGATGTCGGTGGACTTGTCCATCACGATAACCGCAGCAGTGCCAAGGCCAGACTGCAGCGCCCGCAGCGCGTCGAAATCCATCGGGCAGTCGATGATCTGCTCAGCCGGCACCAGCGGCACCGACGAGCCGCCCGGGATGACCGCCAGCAGATTGTCCCAGCCGCCGCGAATGCCACCGCAATGCTCCTCGATGAGCTGGCGGAACGGGATCGACATCGCTTCTTCCACCGTGCATGGCCTGTTCACATGGCCGGAGATGCAGAAAAGCTTCGTGCCCTTGTTATTGTCGCGCCCGAAGGACGAGAACCAGTCCGCGCCGCGCCGCAGGATGGTGGGCGCCACCGCGATCGATTCGACATTGTTGACGGTGGTCGGGCAGCCGTAGAGGCCGACATTGGCCGGAAATGGCGGCTTTAGGCGCGGCTGGCCCTTCTTGCCCTCGAGGCTTTCGAGCAGCGCGGTCTCCTCGCCGCAGATATATGCGCCCGCGCCGTGGTGGACGTGGATGTCGTAGTCCCAGCCATGGATGTTGTTCTTGCCGAGGAGCTTTGCCTCGTAGCACTCGTCGATGGCGCGCTGCAGCGCCTCGCGTTCGCGGATGTATTCGCCGCGAATGTAGATGTAGCAGACATGCGCGCCCATCGCGAAGCCCGCGATCAGGCAGCCCTCGATCAGCGTGTGCGGATCGTGCCGCATGATATCGCGATCCTTGCAAGTGCCCGGCTCGGATTCATCGGCATTCACGACGAGATAGTGCGGCCGCTCGCCCGGCTGCTTGGGCATGAACGACCATTTGAGACCGGTCGGGAAACCCGCGCCGCCGCGCCCGCGCAGGCCGGAGGCCTTCATGGTCTCGATGATCCAGTCGCGTCCCTTTTCGATCATGCCCTTCGTGCCGTCCCAGTGTCCGCGCGACCTCGCACCGGCCAGCGACTTGTCGAAGGTGCCGTAGATGTTGGTGAAAATGCGGTCCTTGTCAGCCAGCATTTGTGTCTTCCGGATTTGCCATCGGGCATGACTGCGCCACGCCGGGTATGAGAATCGAAGCGATAGACGCGCCCGCCGCGACAAGGGAATAGACAGCGCCAACCACCAGCCAATCACGATCGCCTGTTGCCAGCGCAAAGCCGATTGTTGCGGCAATCGACGCAGGAACGATGACAAGGCTGGCCTTCTGGCAGGCGCTGGCCATCTGCAGTTTTTCGCCCATGCGCTTCGCGATTACCAAGACATCTCCCCCTAGCGCGGCTTCTTGCCGAATACGCGGATGTATTCGGCCTCGCCGCCCTTGGCCAGCGCCTTGGCCTGCTTGACCCAGTCCTCGCGCTCGATTCGGCCGGAAAAATCGAGGAAGGTGTTTACCCAGTCGCGCTGCGGCTTCTTCCAGTCCGCAATTTGCGCAAAAGTGAAGATTCCAATTTCCCGCAGCGTCTTGTCGATTTTCGGGCCGATGCCCGAAATCAACTGGAGATTGTCCGGAACGGCCGGCTTTGCAACCTGCGCCGGCCGGTTCGGATCGTCGAGCGCCACCGCGACCGGCTTTTCCTTCAGCTCAACCGAGCGGGCCAGGGTAGCCGGAACCGGCGTCTTCAGCGCCGGATTGGCGATTTGCGCCGCCTGCTTCGGCTTGGCCGCATTGGTCGGCTTCTGGATATCTTTTGCGCCGCCGCGCGGCTTGCCAGCAGACTTGGCCGGATCGGATCTCGAGCGATGTCAGCCCGCCTTGCGGCGCCGAAAAAACACGGTCGACCTGCGGCCCGGCGGGCACGCTGGCACCCTTGCCGGCCTCGAACGCGTCGATGATCTCGGCCAGCCGCTCCGGCGTCAGGTCTTCGTAGGTGTCCTTGAAGATCATCACCATCGGCGCGTTAACGCAGGCGCCCTGGCATTCGACTTCTTCCCAGGAAAGCGTGCCGGCATCGTTCGTCACGAACGGATCGTGATGGATCTTGTGGCGGCAGACATCGATCAGGTCCTGCGCCCCGCGCAGCATGCAGGGCGTGGTGCCGCAGACCTGTACATGGGCGCGCGTGCCGACCGGGTGAAGCTGGAACTGCGTGTAGAAGGTCGCCACCTCCAGCACGCGGATATAGGGCATGGTTAGAATGTTGGCGATTTCCTCGATCGCGGCCTTCGTCACCCAACCATCCTGCTCCTGCGCCAGCATCAACAGCGGAATGACAGCAGATGCCTGCCGACCGTCCGGATATTTGGCGATCCACTTCTTTGCCTCGGCGCGCTTTTCGCGTCCGAAGGCAAAGCGGGCCGGTTGTACTTCATCGGGTGCAAGACGACGGACGGTCATCAGCGGTCAACCTCTCCGAAGACGATGTCGAGCGAACCGAGCACCGCCGAAACGTCGGCAAGGAGGTGTCCCTTGCCCATGTAATCAAGCGCCGAAAGATGCGCGAACCCAGGTGCACGCAGCTTGCAGCGATAGGGTTTGTTGGTGCCGTCGGAAACGAGGTAGACGCCGAATTCGCCCTTCGGGGCTTCGACGGCCGCATAGACCTCGCCGGCAGGCACCTTGAAGCCCTCGGTGTAGAGCTTGAAATGATGGATCAGCGCTTCCATCGACTGCTTCATTTCCTGGCGTTTGGGCGGCACGATCTTGTTGTCGTTGACCGACACCGGCCCCTGCCCTTCGGGCTTGTTCAATTCCCGGATGCACTGGCGCATGATCCGGACCGACTGGCGCATCTCCTCCATGCGAATGAGATAGCGATCGTAGCAGTCGCCGTTCTGGCCGATCGGAATGTCGAAATCCATCTCCGCGTAGCACTCGTAGGGCTGCGATTTGCGCAGATCCCAGGCTGCGCCCGAACCGCGTACCATCACGCCCGACATGCCCCATGCCCACGCGTCTTCCAGCGAGATGACGCCGATATCGGCATTGCGCTGCTTGAAGATGCGGTTGGGGGTCAGCAGCGCGTCAAGGTCGGCGACCGTCTGGAGGAACGGATCGCACCATTTCTCGATGTCGTCGATCAGGTCCTGCGGCAGGTCCTGGTGCACGCCGCCAGGCCGGAAATAGGCCGCATGCATGCGCGAGCCCGACGCCCGCTCGTAGAACACCATCAACTGCTCGCGTTCCTCGAAGCCCCACAGCGGCGGCGTCAGCGCGCCAACGTCCAGCGCCTGCGTGGTGACGTTGAGCAGATGCGACAGGATGCGGCCGATCTCGCTGTACAGCACCCGGATCAGTTGTCCGCGCCGCGGCACCTCGATGCCCGCAAGCTTCTCGATGGCCAGGCACCAGGCATGTTCCTGGTTCATCGGCGCGACATAGTCGAGCCGGTCGAAATAGGGCAGCGCCTGCAGATAGGTCTTGTACTCGATCAGCTTCTCGGTACCGCGATGCAGCAGGCCGATATGCGGATCGACCCGCTCGACCACTTCGCCGTCAAGCTCCAGCACGAGCCGCAGACACGCCATGCGCCGCCGGATGCTGCGGCCCGAAATTGATGTTGAAATTGCGGACGGAGGATTCAGGCATGGGGGCGATCCGCTGTACCGCCGAGGCGGTTGTGAATGGTGAATAGTGAATGGTGAATGGTCAAATCATTTACCCGTATCTTTGGCTTCCAGCGACCGTATGAAGGAGCTAAGCATATTGCCCAGCGAGCCAGTCCGGTTGCCCAAAGCGGCAACGTCGTCGCGCAGAGACAAGCCGACCCGGCACGAGAGTTCATGGTAAGTCCAAACATTTCTTCTCTCGGAAAGCTTCCGGTTTGGCGATAGATATCCACGGCTAAGTCCATCGAATGCTTCCACACGTCCAGATCTCGATAGTCATTGATCATGATGTCAGCATGAACCGGCTTGACCGATCTACCATTCACTATTCACTATTCACTATTAACCACTACGCCTTCGCCTTCTCATCCCCCGGCAGCACGTATTCGGTTCCTTCCCAAGGCGAGAGGAAATCGAAATTGCGGAACTCCTGGCGCAGTTCGACCGGCTCGTACACGACGCGCTTGACCTCATCGTCGTAGCGCACCTCGACATACCCGGTCAGCGGGAAGTCCTTGCGCTGCGGATGCCCGTCGAAACCATAGTCGGTGAGGATGCGCCGCAAATCGGGATGGCCGGTGAAGAGGATGCCGTACATGTCCCAAGCTTCGCGCTCAAACCAATCGGCGCCGGCGAAAATCCCGGTGCAGCTGGGAACCGGCGTCATCTCGTCAGTGGATACCTTGATACGGATGCGTGCGTTCCGCCGCGGCGACAGCAGGTGATAGACCACTTCGAACCGTTCCTCGCGCTCGGGATAATCCACGCCGCAAAGGTCGATGAAGGAAATGAACTGAAGCGCCGGGTCGTTTTTCAGATGCTTCAGCAGGTCGATGATGCTGTCGCGCTGCGCCACCACCGTCAGTTCGCCGAAAGCGATCGCCGAGCCGAATATCCGGCTACCGAAAGCCGCATCGACTGCTTCCTTGATACTGGTGAGAGTCTCGAGGTTCATCGCTCCCTCACCGCTCGATCGTGCCGGTGCGGCGGATCTTCTTCTGCAGAAGCATCACGCCATAGAGCAGACCTTCCGCAGTCGGCGGACAGCCCGGCACGTAGATATCCACGGGAACGATCCGGTCGCAGCCGCGCACAACGGAATAGCTGTAGTGGTAGTAGCCGCCGCCATTGGCGCATGATCCCATCGAGATCACGTAGCGCGGCTCCGGCATCTGGTCGTAGACCTTGCGCAGGGCCGGCGCCATCTTGTTGGTCAGCGTGCCGGCGACGATCATCACGTCGGACTGGCGTGGAGAGGCGCGCGGCGCGAAGCCGAAGCGCTCTGCGTCGTAGCGCGGCATCGACATCTGCATCATTTCGACCGCGCAGCAGGCAAGGCCGAAGGTCATCCACATCAGCGAGCCGGTGCGCGCCCAGTTGATGAGTTCGTCGGTCGAAGTGACAAGAAACCCCTTGTCGGCAAGCTCGTTGTTGATCTCACCGAAAAACGGCTGATGCTGCGGCGACGCCTGAAGTTTCGCGCCCGAAGGCAAAATCAGCGATGATGAGCTGTCAGTCATTCATCCAGCCTTTGTAAGGGAAGAATCGGCGCACATGGTCAGTCCCACTCAAGCGCGCCTTTCTTCCATTCATATATGAAACCTACCGTGAGGACGGCAAGGAACACCATCATCGATCCGTAGCCGAACCAGCCGAGCGTGCCGAACGAAACGGCCCAGGGAAACAGGAAAGCGACTTCGAGGTCGAAGATGATGAAGAGGATTGCGACGAGGTAGAATCGCACGTCGAACTTCATGCGAGCGTCGTCGAAGGCGTTGAAGCCGCACTCATAGGCCGACAGCTTCTCGGGATCGGGCGACTTGTAGGCGACGATGAACGGTGTCACCATCAACGCGATGCCGATGAAAAGACAGATGCCGATGAAGATGATGATCGGCAGATAAGCGGTAAGCAGCGCTTCCATTTCCGTCTCCTTCTGCGGCCGTCGCCCAGTGCAAAGGTCGCGTGCTGGCTCCGGGCATTTCATACCCGGCGCATTGTGCCCCCGCCCTGTGCATTTCGCAATGCAGCAAAAAGCGGGAACCAATCTATCAGCGCGCCAGCAAATGCGCGCCTACGCCGGCATTTGCCGTCTGCGTTAGCCCAGCCAACCCTTCAACACAAGCAGGCAAGGCCTGTTTTTCGCCGCATTTTGAAGGACGTGGACCGGTTTGCCCGGCATGCCAGAAACCCGCTGCGCAACGCTTGACTTCGCTGATCGAAGCACGTAATTCATCGCGACCTTGCAGCCGGGCAACTGGCCGCAAAGACGCGGGTGTAGCTCAGTCGGTTAGAGTGCCGGCCTGTCACGCCGGAGGTCGCGGGTTCGAGCCCCGTCACTCGCGCCATTACTTTTGGACCCCTGCCTGCCCTCTTGGGAAATGGGGTTCCGGTCCGCAAACGCGGCCATCGAATTCGGGTGCTTAGCTCAGCTGGGAGAGCGGCTCGTTTACACCGAGTAGGTCGGCGGTTCGATCCCGTCAGCACCCACCATCAAATCAAGAAGTTAGCTTCCCTCTGACCCCTCCAATATGGCTTTAGGTACGCTATAGGTACGCAAATGGATTTTGCTAACCTTTCATGGTTTGGGGTGCTGGATACCCTGCGGCTGATTTGTGGCGGCTTGGCTGCAGTCTTCTGGCTTGCCGCCGCGCTGATCGGCGTTCGCGATCAAATTGACAACTTTATTGGCGATCTTCAGCGCTCCGGCCGATGGAACACGGCGGGGGCTTTCGCGGCCTGCGGGGCGTTCGGTTCTGACTTCTTGATCAGGTTTTTCGACCTAGCAATATGAATGCCCGCAACCGCCATATCCCGTAACCTCTCTCCCCATTTCTGCCCTCCGCTGCCGGCCTGCTAAGGCGCATTGACCGAGCTTCCCGCCAACGCAAAGCCGGACACAACAAAGCCCGCCAACATCGCTGCTGACGGGCCTGCTCATCCAGCGAGCAAAGGGGCGATAAGCCCGCTGAACTTCCCTACAATTATGTGTTGTATTTTATTTAAGCTACCGGGTTTTCATATTAAGGATAACACGCAACGGTTGTCGCCATTCCTGCCCCGCTGCCGGCCCGCAATGGCGTTCCGCCGATCTCTACCCTGGACAAAACAAGCCCGCCAACATCGCTGTTGACGGGCATCGGAAGGCCCGACCCAAGGACTGGGGGTGCCGGGCGAGCTTCCCGACCAATCGATGATCCAATAGAAGGGGGCGGCTGTAAACTGCCGCAGCGGCGCGCCAGCGCGCTTCACCGAGGTCGACAGTCGGGTTTCCGTGCCGTGTTGGCCGCGCTCGTCCTGCGGCGCCAGGACGCCCGGTGAGAGTTAGCAGAGCCTTCGGCGTCAGTCGGCAGCAGCATTGTAAAATCGGCCTCGGTGTTACCCAAGGGGATCATCCTAAAAAAGCGGGAGCGCTCAGACACGGGTTCAGCTAAAAGTCCCGATTTGCCCGCGGCATTAATCCCCCCGAGATGTGGGTTACAATCATAAGCGCCATTTCTAAATTTTGGCTCTTCTACGTTATCGCCATAGTGGCCGAGAAGGGGCCGGAAGCGGACGGTCGGCTTTGAGCGGAAACCTGAAGAAAGCTGCCACTTCGTCAGATTTCAATTTAATTTACCGGTATCGCTCGCTCGGGCTCTGCCTCAAGCCTCGGGCCGCTCTCTGACAAAGCGCTCGATTTCGTCCAGCAGCCGATCGCAGTGCGATCCCCAGATCACATGGTCGTTGCCGGGCAGTTCCACGCGCTGCGCGCCCGCTATGTGGTTTTCAAGGTAGCGCGCCTCTCCCGCTTCGTTCCATTGGTCACCGGCGGTTCGCAGGACCAAGGTTGGCGCAGTGATCAACGGCAATGTCGCGCGCACATCGATCTGCGTACCCCAGCGCCAGAGCGCTATGGCGTCTGCCGGCGAGGCTGAATTGCGCAAATAAGATGCGAACCACTCGCGCTCGCGCAGGTCCTTTTGGAGACTCGGAGCGGCCTTGGACATGTCAAAGGGTTCGCCCCAGCAACGTTGGATTTCGAAAGCTCGGCCTCCATCTGCTCGCTGTCCTTGGCCCACGGGTAATCCGGCGCCCACAGCCCCCGCGCCGAACAGCCATGCAGCACCAGCGCGGCGGTTCGTTCGGGATGCGCGGCTGCGAACAGCATGCACATGTTTCCCCCTTCCGAACTTCCGAACAGCACCGCCCGCCGCGAGCCGGTCGCATCGAGTACGGCCCGCAAGTCTCTCCACCAGTTCTTCTAGAGTGGGCGTACCGGTGTTGCGGTCGGAAAGGCCCGTGCCGCGCTTGTCCATGCGGATCAGCCGCGTAAAGGAGCTGAAGCCGATCGAATACATGCGCGACGCGCGGCGAGGTCCAGGCATGGTCGAGGTTGGACACCCAACCCGGCACATAGACGAGATCCACCGATCCCCCGCCCGTTACCTGATAAGCGATGTTGATGCCGCCGACCCTTACATAATGGGTCTGTGGCTGCTGCACCGACTCGTGAGGGGCACTATTCCTGGAACTGCCTGCCTTTCGACGTTCGCGAATTGCCTGGTACAGTTCCTGGTCTCGCCCTCGGGCTGGATCTGGAGATGGTACTGCAACTCGGCCCGGCACCGCTGCATACTGGTCGAGCGCCAGCGTCAGCCGGCCCTGCTCCGCATAGGTCGCGCATCAAAACCCGTTGAATGTCTTCGCGTAACGGCTCCGCTGCCAACAACTGCGTTGCAGCCCGGATGCAACGCGAAGCGTCCGTTTCTTCGTAGTGGCGCACAAGCCTGTCGAGCAAGTCGATCCAGATGCTGCGCAGGCGTTCGCGCTCGACCCGCAACCAATCCTCGAACGCCTCTTCCCTTACGGCGAAACCATCGAGCAAGTCGCCGCGATAGAGGCTGGCGGCGAGTTCGAGATTTTCCGGGGAATCGTCCAGTCAACGCTTCGAACCGCGCAACATCGAACTCCACGCCGGAAAGGTCGAGCACGACATCCTCGCTCAGCGTCTTCAACACCGGCGCTCCCGCCAGCCGAAACACTTTGCGTATCTCCATCAGTGATTGGCGCAGGTTTACCCTTGCGTGCGTGTCGCCATGGCTACCCCACAGCAGCGCTGCAAGTTGTTCGCGCGATCGCGCCTGCCCACCCTGCAGTGCGAGATAGGCGATGAGTGCGCGCGACTTGCGTCCAAGCGCCTGAGCATCGGCGCTATCGCTGGAAAACTGGAAGCCGCCAAGCAATGACAGTCGGGGGCGAGCCATCACGATCCGCCTTCAATTTCGCACCATTTTGGACCGCTTGCCGGGCAAGCTGAACCGGCATCGTACTCTTGCTTACGCTTTTCACGTTTCGCTCACGCCGCAGGCAACGCACCGCCTACGCACGGGTGAGAGCTTGGACACGTTGAAGACAAAGGCCAGGTGCGGTCATGGGAACTCACGGAAAATGCGAGAATTTTCTGTGGCGCTCGCAATCATGGCGGCCTCCCCATTTGCGAGGTGAAGGTTCTTCGCAGCGGCATGAGATCGCGCTTTCCGCTACCTCGACCGGCAGGCGGAGCACCGGGACAGCCAGTGCCCCACCAGGGCTGGCTATCAACACCGATCGTTTATCCCATATGTGGCGTGCGGTGCTCGCCGCTTGGTTATTGCTGAAAGCAAAATTCGTTTTCGCTCGGACCCCATAGATCGCGAACGAAAAAGGGAAGGTCAGCCAAGCAGCATGACGCTGCCTTTCCACGGAACAAGCACGTCGGCCGCCCCATCCGTTTGCACGTTTACCAGTGCACCTTGACGATCGAAGTATCGCGGATCAGCAACTTCGGGGTTGCGGACCGTCAGATTTAGGCGATCGAAAGGCGATACCAAACACGTCGGCAGACCGAGAACGTAGCTAATCCGTAGCCAACTTCGTTCACCGGCATCGCCTGACAGCATCCGCGTTTTAACCACGACCAGTGCTCATCACTCGTCCTGATTCTCCTTAGGGTACGGAAAGGTCCGCCTTATAGACTCATCCACGGAGCGTCGGTACATTGCTGAACTGCTTTCAGGCGAGAGCAATCACGCACATGACCGAAGATCGCATCCAGCGCCGACTTGCCGCCGTAATCGCGGCAGATGTGGTTGGCTACAGCCGCCTTATGGAAACGGATGAGGCCGGGACGCTGGCCGAACTCAAGTCCCGGCACAAGCAAGTGCTGCAGCCGTTGGTTGCCAGGCACCGTGGCAGGATTTTCAAAGTGACTGGCGATGGCGTCATGATGGAGTTCGCTAGCGCCGTTAACGCTTTGCAATGTGCGATATACGTTCAGCACGCTATGGCGGCCGCCAATGCCGCGCTGCCCGAGAAGCTCCATATTGTGCTGCGCATTGGGGTCAATCTAGGCGATGTGATGGTCGACGGCAGTGATCTTTATGGCGATGGCGTCAATATCGCTGCGCGAACCTGGAAACCGCCGCCGAAGCAGGCGGCATCCTCATCTCCGGAACGATCTACGACCACGTCCGAAACAAGACAAACGCGAACTTCGAAGATCTCGGAGCGCAGTCTGTGAAGAACATTGCCCTGCCGGTCCGCATCTACCGCGTTTCGGACACACCCTTAGTGACCCCCAAAGCCGAGGTTATCACCAACAAACCTTCCATTGCCGTTCTGCCATTCATGAACATGAGCAGCGATCCTCAACAGGAGTACTTTGCTGATGGTCTAACAGAAGACCTAATCACTGACTTGTCTAAAGTGCCTGGTCTGTTGGTGGTCGCGCGCAATTCTACATTCGTTTACAAGGGGAGATCAGTCGATGTTCGCTCAGTCGCCGGGGACCTGAAGGTGCGCTATGTGCTTGAAGGCAGTGTGCGCAGAGAAAAGGACCGGGTCCGGATCAACGCCCAGCTCATTGATGAACGGGCACGCGAGTTACCTTTGGGCTGACCGTTTTCACCGCGATTTGGCGGACGTGTTCCTTTTGCAGGACGAGATCGTCGGCACAATCGTAAACGCCCTATCCAGTGTGTTGCCGGCTGCTGCGACCTCAAGCACGCGTAGGGCTGCAAATCTCGAAGCGTATGATCTTTTCTATCCGCGGCCGCGCGCTGGTAAACAAATCACCCGAAAGCAACAGGGCCGTCTCCCCCCTTCTAGAAAGAGCCATCGAACTTGACCCACACTTCGCTGATGCTCACGCTTGGCTCGCGATGAGCCACCATTTCGGGTGGGCATATTGGCTGGGTGCGCCGGGGCGACATCGTTCGCTGGCACTGGCAGCAGCGCAACGCGCGGTATCGCTTGACCCTGAAAATGCCTTGGCCCATGCAGTTTTGGGCGACGTGCTGATTTATGACGGCAAGACAGATGAAGGCGGATCGGAATTGACGAGGGCACTCCAGATCGACCCCAATCATGCCGATGCCTGGGCATTCCTGGGACAGCTGAAGGCATTTGAGGGAAAGGCCATCGAGGGCATCGAACATCTGCGGCACGCCATTCGCCTCAATCCACACCCACCAGGGTGGTACTACTGGCTTCTGGGGCTCGCCCAATACGCGGCGGGTAACTATGCCGATGCCGTCGAAACTCTCCGGCATGAGGCAACGCATCGGCTCGGGTCGCAACGCATATTGGCTGCTGGGCTGGCGCGGCTGGGGCAAATGGAAGAGGCCAAGGAAGAAGCAAGGGAATTCCTGGCGCTGAACCCGGATTTCTCGATCGAGCACTGGGCAAGCACGCAGCCCTTCCGCCACGCAGTTGATCGGCAGCATTTCATCGACGGCTACGAGGCGGCCGGCTTACCACGATAGGAATAACGTGAGCCGCAACTCAGTTCGCGTAAACTTTGGGAAAAATCTTTGCTCACCATTCGCCGTGCCACACCTGCCGACGCAGGCGCCATTTGGGGCATACTCAAGCCCGTCTTGCGGGCAGGCGAAACCTATGCGCTGCCGTCTGAGTGGAGCCGGTCGAAGGCGCTTGCCTACTGGTTATCCCAAAATCACGAAGTGTTCGTCGCAGAGATGAACGAACTGGTGATCGGGACTTACTATCTACAAGCCAATCAACTTGGCGGCGGTGCTCATGTCGCCAACTGTGGTTATGTTACCGCGCAGAACTCGACCGGTCGAGGCGTTGCAACGGCGATGTGTCAGCACTCTCTGAGGCATGCGAAAGAGCGAGGGTTCCGCGCTATGCAGTTCAACTGCGTTGTCAGTTCCAACGAACGCGCAGTCAGGCTCTGGCGTCAACTTGGGTTCGAAATCATTGGAACAATTCCGGAAGGTTTCAAGCACCCGAAACTGCGATTAGTAGACGCACTGGTAATGCACCGACAGCTTTGATCGCCTTGCCCACAGTGCAACCTAATACGTAAAGTCTGGATGAGGCAGTACCGCATTGTTCCCCGTCAGCACCTATGGCACAAATTTGGAGTTGTGATTTGAGGAGTGTTTTGGTCTCGTCGCGATCGGGAAGGATCGAAGATGAGAACGAAGCATTTGAATGCCAAGAAGCCTGCCGAGCAGGTGGTGAAGGACATTCGCCGGGCGACCCGGCGGCACTTCTCGGCGGAAGACAAGATCAGGATCGTGCTGGAAGGTCTGCGCGGTGACGACAGCATCGCCGAGCTGTGCCGCAAGGAAGGCATCGCCCAGAGCCTGTATTACACTTGGTCGAAGGAGTTCATGGAGGCCGGCAAGCGCCGCCTGGCGGGGGATACCGCCCGGGCCGCCACAACCGATGAAGTCAAGGATCTGCGCCGCGAGGCCAGCGCCCTAAAGGAATGCGTCGCCGATCTGACGCTTGAGAACCGTCTGCTCAAAAAAAGCATGATAGCGGATGGGGGCGACGACGAATGAGATATCGCGCATCCGAGAAGCTCGAGATCATCTCGATCGTCGAACAGTCGCACCTGCCTGCAGGCCGGACGCTGGAGCAATTGGGCATCCCGCGCCGGACGTTCTGCCGCTGGTACGATCGCTACCTTGATGGCGGCCCCGAAGCGCTGGCCGATCGGTCTTCGGCACCGAGCCGGGTGTGGAACCGCATCCCGGTCGATATCCATGACCAGATCGTCGAGATGGCCCTGGAAGAGACCGACCTCTCGCCCCGGGAACTGGCGGTGCGCTTCACCGACGACAAACGCTACTTCGTGTCGGAAGCCACGGTCTACCGGCTGCTCAAGGCTCATGACCTGATTACCAGCCCGGCCTTCATGGTGATCAAGGCTGCCGATGCGTTCCATACCAGGACTACGCGTCCGAACGAGATGTGGCAGACCGACTTTACCTACTTCAAGATCATCGGCTGGGGCTGGATGTATCTGTCGACCGTGCTCGACGATTACTCGCGCTACATCATCGCATGGAAGCTGTGCGGCACGATGCGGGCCGAGGACGTCACCGACACGCTGGATATGGCGCTTGCGGCCTCAGGCTGTGACCAGGCCCAGGTGCACCACAGACCCCGCCTGCTCAGTGATAACGGCCCGAGCTACATCGCTGCCGAGCTGGCACAATACATCGTGGCCCAGAACATGAGCCATGTGCGCGGCGCGCCCCTCCATCCCCAGACCCAGGGCAAGATCGAGCGCTGGCACCAGACCCTGAAGAACCGCATCCTGCTGGAAAACTACTTCCTGCCCGGTGACCTCGAGGCCAAGATCGAAGCGTTCGTCGATTACTACAATCACCAGCGCTATCACGAGAGCCTGAACAATGTGACGCCCGCAGACGCCTACTTCGGCAGGGCTGAAGCCATCATACAACAGCGCGAAAGGATCAAACGACAGACACTCGAACGTCGGCGCTTGCAGCACCGCAAGATCGCCGCTTAACATCAACCCATAGACGAGGCCGATGCTCCGCTAATTTACGCCGCGATCTGTGCCAAATGTTCTGACGACGGACACCAACCGAACGTTGATTCTGGAGAGGGTGGAGACAATACAGACTAAACAATATCCTGGACAGAGAAGGAGCCAGATTGGAGGGGCCCTGTCACGCCGAATAACACCCGCCCAAACGTCATCGCCCGATCGAGAAGTTCTTGCTGGCCTGGTCGAGCGTGTAACTTTCCATAACGCGGAAAACGGCTTCTGCGTTCTTCGGGTCAAGGCGCGTGGTCATCGCGAACTGGTGACCGTGGTCGGCCACGCTGCCGTCATTTCTGCTGGCGAGTGGGTCACCGCATCCGGCGAATGGATCAATGATCGCACCCACGGCCAGCAGTTCAAGGCGGGGTTTCTGCGCGCTGCGACCCCGACCTCCATCGATGGCATAGAGAAGTACCTGGCCTCCGGCATGATCCGCGGCATTGGGCCGGTATACGCCCGGAAAATGGTCAGGGTGTTTGGCGAGAAGGTGTTCGACATCATCGAAACCGATCCCGACCGGCTGCGTGAGGTCGAGGGGATCGGTACGGTGCGCGCCAAGCGTATTACCGACGCATGGGCGGAACAGAAGGTCGTCCGCGAGATCATGGTCTTTCTGCACAGCCATGGCGTCGGCACGGCGCGAGCGGTCCGGATCTACAAGACCTACGGCGCGGATGCTGTGGAGGTCATGACGCAGAACCCGTATCGGCTGGCGCGCGACATTCGCGGTATAGGCTTCAAGACCGCGGACGCCATTGCGATGAAAATGGGAATCGCGAAGACGGCGATGATCCGGGTTCGCGCCGGCATCTCCTTTGCCCTGACCGAGGCAATGGACAACGGCCATTGCGGTCTGCCGACCGATGAACTGCTGCCGCTTGCCGTGGAAT
This sequence comes from uncultured Alphaproteobacteria bacterium, assembly GCA_963699855.1. GTDB lineage: Bacteria > Pseudomonadota > Alphaproteobacteria > Rhizobiales > Rhizobiaceae > BOKV01. The sequence continues at coordinate 338,298 of CAVOVL010000004.1, forward strand.
TGCTCGAAGTACCAAGCGAACTCGCCTCGGCAGCGCTGGATCTCGAGCTTGGCGAAGGCACGATCATCGCGGACACGGTCGGCGACAGGGCCTGCATCTTTCTTGGCGGACTTTACCGTGCCGAGCAGGTCATTGCTGAGCGGATCTTGCGGCTGGCCAACGGGACATTGCCCTGGCCGTACATTGATCCCGGCAAAGCGCTGCCTTGGATCGAGCAGAAGACCGGCATGGCTTTGGCCGAAAGCCAGGTTGCCGCAATCCGGCTGGCGCTGGTATCGAAGGTGCTCGTCATCACTGGCGGGCCGGGCGTCGGCAAGACCACCATCGTCAATTCAATCCTTCGAATACTCTCCGCGAAAGGCGTCAGCTTGTTGCTCTGTGCGCCGACCGGGCGTGCCGCCAAGCGCATGAGCGAGGCGACGGGACTGGAGGCCAAGACCATCCACCGACTGCTCGAGGTGGACCCAAAGACGGGTGGTTTCAAACGCGGGACCGACAATCCGCTCGTCTGTGATCTCCTGGTAGTGGACGAAGCCTCGATGGTCGACGTCCTGCTGATGCAGGCGCTGCTGAAAGCGGTTCCGGACAATGCCGCGGTCCTGATCGTTGGTGACATCGATCAGCTGCCGTCGGTGGGACCAGGCCAGGTCCTGGCGGATATCATCACCTCTGGTGCCGTGCCGGTCGTTCGCCTGACCGAGGTCTTTCGACAGGCAGCGCAGAGCCGGATCATCACCAGCGCCCACCGGATCAACCAGGGCCTTCTGCCCGACCTTTCCAGACCGGAAAGCGACAGCGACTTCTATTTCGTTCAGGCCGACGATCCCGAAACCGCGGTGCTGCGGATTGTCGATCTCGTCAAGAACCGCATCCCGCAGCGCTTCGGCCTCGATCCGGTTCGTGACATCCAGGTGCTGTGCCCGATGAACCGGGGCGGCGTTGGCGCCCGCTCGCTCAACGTCGAACTCCAGGCCAGCTTGAACCCTGCTGGCGAACGCAAGGTCGAGCGCTTCGGCTGGACCTTTGCGCCAGGCGACAAGGTCATGCAGATCGAAAATGACTATGACAAGGAAGTCTACAATGGTGACGTTGGCTATATTGATGACGTCGATCCTGACACATGGCGAATTGACCGCCAGCTTTGACGGCCGTGCAATCAGCTATGGCTTCGGCGAACTCGACACACTGGTTCCCGCCTATGCGGCCACAATCCACAAGAGCCAGGGTTCGGAATACCCCGCTGTCGTCATCCCGGTCATGACCCAACATTACGCCATGCTGCAGCGCAATCTGCTCTACACCGGCGTGACCCGCGGCAAACGGCTGGTCGTGCTGGTCGGGCAGAAGAAGGCGGTCGCGATAGCGGTCAAGAATGTCTCCGGACGTCGCCGCTGGTCCAAGTTGAACGAATGGCTCTCGGCGCCCTAGGCGCGATATCGAGCCGTGACGGCAATGATGGCCAGCAGGAACCGCGACCCTCCGAAGCCCAATGCGATGAGGAGCAAAACACCGATGGTAGAGCGCGGGACTTGAGGGGCCGCCACAGCGCGGCGCGAGCGGGGGCTAGGGCGATATACCCAATGTCACGAACCGCGCCACACAGCGGCCTTCAGCTGGTGGGGTGGCACCCACCCCCCACCCCCGGTCGAAATCTTGAGGACCTTTCACTTCGGGGACCGCGTGGGTAGGTTTATTATCCTAAACCGTAACATGGCGGGATTTTGTGGCTAAAGACCAGATCTCGAATGTGGTGTTGGTTCAAAATACAATAGCGGGAGAGTTGTTTCCTCCTCCAACAGATTGTACGTTGAATGTCGTTTGTGGGGCCGATTTCAGACATTCCGGTTTCGGTCGTTCGGTATCAGTTAGCCGCCTTTGAGCCGGGCGATTTCAGCTGACGCGTCGGAAACTGTTGCCACCGTTAGGGATACTTCCGCTGCCCAAACCTTAAGTCGTTGCGCTTGCGCAGCGAATAACCAAACGAGCCAACAATCAGCAGAACGCCGGGTATGCCCAGCCACTTTCCTACCCAGACCAGATCGTAAAAATGCAGGGCGGCATCAACCGCCGATGTTGCGGCAGCCAAAACGGCAAGCGACAGGTAGAATGGCAGCACTTCGCGGCTGACGAGGCTCTCGGAAATGCGGAGGGCGATCATGTGTGTCTCCCGGCCAATTCTAACTGCGGGCATTCCGTTGCAACATTGCAACATCACCGGTCACATCTGGAAAATGCGATATTTTGTCATGGTGTGGGTGTCGGAAAAAAGTATCGTTTCAAATTATCCTTTGATCGGATTTGGAGAATGAAGTGCGCGCTTTATTGAAGACGTTGGCTTTCGCTACCATGCTTTCAGGAACTATTAACGTCGCATGGTCGGCAGACCTGGTTGAACCGGCGCCTGCACCCGTACCTGTTGCGGTCGCGCCGCTGTGGACGGGCGTCTATGTCGGCGGACTGGTCGGCTATGCGTGGACGGACGAGGCCTGGACCCTTGTCGACAATGCCGGACCTGGCAACTGCAACCAGTGCGGCAACGAGGTCACCAGCTTCGGCATGGATGGCTTCATGGGCGGCGTTCAGATCGGCTACAATTATCAGATCGACAATTTTGTGATTGGCTTGGAAGCCGACATCAATTTCATGGACCTCGACGGCAAGGGCACGTGGTCGGCGCAAGGTGGCGAACCCCGAAACGGCACCACTGACATTGATTGGCTCGTCACGGTCGGGCCGCGGGCAGGTTTCGTGGTCGATCAGTCGCTTCTGTTCATCGAGGGTGGCTATGCCGCGGCAAGCGAAAGCCACAGCCATCTCGGCAACAACGGCAATGTGTTCGACGGCGACGACACCCATGACGGCTGGTTCATCGGCGGCGGACTTGAATATGCCCTCGACACGCACTGGACGATCAAGGGCGAATACAATTATGTCGACCTCGGCAACGAGGTTTCACTTTCGGGCAGCGAACCCAATGACGCGGTATTCGACATCGATCAGACCATGCAGACCTTCAAGGTCGGCCTGAGCTACAAGTTCTGACCGATTCGCCTGCCGGCAACAAAAAACCCCCGGGTGGAAGCCCGGGGGTTTTGTTATGCAGCCGTCGGCAATTCTCAGCCGTGGAGTTCTAGGACCTTGTCCTGCACTGTGGTAGCGGCATCGGCGATCGCTTGGGCCGTTGCCTCGTCCATTTCGATGCCGACAATCGTCGCCAACGCCAGCACGATTTCCTTGGTGGGCGTCATGGTCTTGTCGATCGCAACACCAATCAGAATGCCGGAATAGTCGATATAGCTTTTCGGAGACACACCGGGCAGTGGCGACTTCTTCTCGGTCCAGTAATCCTCAAGCAGGGCGAGGTTCTGCAGGGGAGAGTCGATCATGCCCTCGAGGGTCGTTAGCGCAGCCGCAAATTCTGCGGCCGACATGCTATACAGATCTAAATTAATTGCATCGATTTCAGCCAAGAGGTTCGCAAGCGCCCGATCGAGGACCAAGTCGGGGCTGCGAATGACGTTCAGTCGGCCAATGTCGACCAGTTCCTGACCTGCCCAACTCGGTTTGCCGCCGGATGAGCCCGTGCCAGCGCCCTTGCCCTGACCACCCTTTCCTTCACTGCCCTTGCCGGCGCCCTGGCCGCTGCCGGCGCCTTGTCCGCCATGACCACCGCCTTCGCCGCTGCCGGCCCCCTGACCGCCCTGGCCACCACCATGACCGCCGCCTTCACCGCCTCCCGCTCCGCCGCCATCGCCACCGCCGGACTGCGCGATCAGTATCTCTGCCTTCTTGACGGGTACTTCGGTGGCCCGGGCGACCGATGCCTGTGCCAAGGCGAAGAGAACTACAGCACTTGCACTCATGAACATCCGCGAACTGGCTTTCATTGCAACCTCCTATTTCGGGTCTTTCCCGTGGAGGGAGAATTTCAAGATTATCCCCGAGTGTCGTTGATTTTGGTCAAAAATATGTCAAATTTTTGCATGTTTGTGAAAAGCTAAGCCGCGCAACCGCGCTGCGAAGTGATTGCCGACGCTCGAAACATTGAGATCACCGATGTCTGCTCATGGGAATCGGCGAGAGAAGTTTTTCGACCGAACTGGGGCGCACAGACGACCGGCAGTTTTGGGCCGAACGGCTGACCCTACCCGGCTGCAGATACCCATTTTGGGCACTGCTGTGATTGACCCGCGACAGAAAGTCCAGCAAGGCTGCCATGGTTTGCGCGCCAGTCAGGGCCGCAGAAAAGGCGGTGAGTTCGCCTGTAAGTGTCGGCGGCCGGAAAGCGGCAGGGAGCCATTGGATGGATCGGCGTGATGTGTTGAAGGGTGCTGCATTGACGGCGGGTGTGGTGGCGACTGTTGGCGCGGCACAAGGCGTGTCTGCGACCGAAGCCGCGGCGCAGACCGCAGGTGTCGGCATAAAGGACATACCCCCGGTCAATCCAGAGATACTTTGCTCCGGGACGCCTCGCCGGGCGCACGCTGATCGTCACTGGCTGTGCGCGCGGCATGGGGGCAGCGGCGGCTATCCGCGCCGCCCGCGAAGGGGCGAATATCGTCGGAGTTGATTGGCTTGGCGATCTTGGTGCGGCTACCGTAGACCGGATCAAGGCTGAGGGCGGCAATGCGGTGTTCGTGGAGGGCGACATCGGAGAGGAAGATACCAGCTCCCGCATGATCGAGACGGCTGTCAAGACCTTCGGAAAGATTCGACCTTGCGCTCAACAATGCGGGCGTTATGGACGCGGTCTTTCCGGCGATCCGGTGGACTATTTTGCGCAAAAGGACAGGGTCTTTGCCCGGCTGCACGATCAACCGATCTCTATTGGGAAGGGGTGATTCGCACCGACCTCATCGGAGCCTACCGGACGCTGCGGGCGGAGCTGCGCCAGATGGTGGCACAGGGCACTGGCGGCGCTATCGTGAACGTGGGATCGATCGCCGGGCTGACCGGGCTGGCGGGAAACCCGGCCTATGTGACGACAAAGCACGCGGTTAACGGCCTCACGCGCAATGCGGCCATAGACTATGCGCCGTATGGCATCCGCGTGAACTCGGTCAACATGGCGGCAACGGACACTCCGATGATCGAGCGCGCCGGCACCCTGGTGCAGGCCAGTGCGGCTGACGTTAAAGGCCCGGCGATGGGGAGCATCAAGACAGCCAGCATCCTGGCCTATGCCGACAGCAAGCGACGCCCGGCCACTGTCGGAGAGCAGGTGTCGATGATGCTGTTTCTGCTGTCGGACGAGGCGTCCAACTTCACCGGCGGCGTTTACGCGACCGATGGCGGCTGGACGGCATACTGAGGGCGCCGTGTCGGGCGTGCGCAAAAGGCGCGGGAGGACCCGCCGACGCCAGGCGCCGAGCACCCCGCCGAGACGGGCCATGACGTTCTGGACGATTTCCGGGGCCGCCACCTTGAGGTTCACTACCATTTCGTGCAGTGCCTCAGCGAGCATCTTTTTGATTGCAATCGGGTGTTCGGTGGGGATTTCGGCCAACTGATCATCCTTGCCGTTCTGGAACAACGGTTTATCCACGCCATTGCGACCGAACGCAACGCGCCGGACCTGGGGCGCGCGATGGTGTGGATGAGCGCTCTGCGTCTCGCCGATGTGACCGGAATGCCCAGAGAAACGGTTCGTCGCAAGCTTCGGCTGATGGTGGACCGCGGTTGGGTGCGTCACGATGCCGGCAAGGGCTGGACGCTCGCCGGCACTTTTCCGCAGGCGAGCGCCGCCGATGATCTGGCCGATCTTGACCGGCGCGGGATGGAACGTCTTGCCCGCTTGTACGCGGCGCTGAACTCGGTACTGCGCGATTG
>CAVOVL010000005.1:0-132329 GCA_963699855.1 uncultured Alphaproteobacteria bacterium
AGCGGCTGAGCACGATGTCGCGCACCGCCGGAAAATCTGCGTGGGCGACCAACCGTTGCTGCGCCGGCACCAGCGCTTCGGACTGCGGCCGGTCGGCGGGTCCGGCCTGCGACAGCCACATGGCGATGATGAAAAGGATCGTGGTCACCGCCCATGTCCACCACGGATAGCCCTTGCCGGCGTGATAACTGTTGAAGAAGTGGCGGATGGTCACGCCCATCACCAGCACCAGCGCGATGATGACCCAGTTGAACTGCGTGCCGAATGCCAGCGGATAATGGTTCGACAGCATCAGGAACAGCACCGGCAGCGTCAGGTAATTGTTGTGCATCGACCGCTGCTTGGCCTGCTTGCCGAGCGCCGGGTCCGGCGCTTCGCCCTTGAGCAGCGAGGCGACGACTTTCTTCTGGTTGGGAATGATGATCATGATGACATTGGCCGACATGATCGTGGCAATCAGCGCACCTGTATGGATGAACGCGCCGCGGCCGGAAAAGACGTGCGTGAAGCCCCAGGCGATCGCCACCACGAAAGCGAACAGCACCGCGTAAAGGGCAAGGTCGTTTTGCCCCAGTGGCGACTTGCACAGCACGTCGTAGACCACCCAACCCGCTGCCAGTCCGGCGATGCCGATGCCGATTGCCTTGCACGGCTCGATGTCGGCGACCGACCGGTCGATCAGGAAAAGTTCGGAGGAGCCGTAGTAGAGCACGCACAACAGGAAGAAGCCGCTGATCCAGGTGGCGTAGCTTTCCCATTTGAACCAGGTCAGCTCCTGCGGCATTTGCGGCGGCGCGACGTTGTACTTCATCATGTGATAGAAGCCGCCGCCATGCACCTGCCAGGTGTCGCCATGCACGCCTTGCGGCAGGCCCTCGCGCTTCTTCAGGCTGAGATCGAGCGCGATGAAATCGAAAGACGAGCCGATCCAGGCGATCGCCGTGATCACATGCGTCCAGCGCGCGGCGAAGTTCGCCGATTCCCACAACAGGTCGATCATGGCTCAGCTCCCCCTGTAGGTGGAGTAGCCATAGGGCGAGATGAGTAGCGGCACGTGGTAGTGACTGTCCGGATCGGCAATGCCGAAGCGGATCGGGATCACATCGAGAAAGGCCGGATCGGGCAGGGCAACGCCAGCGCCGCGAAGGTAATCGCCTGCGTGGAAGACGAGCTCATACACCCCGGCCTCCATTTCCGCGCCCGAAAGCAGCGGCGCATCGCAGCGGCCGTCGGCATTGGTCGTCACCGTCTTGAGCGGTTTGAAGACGGTTCCCTCGCGCATGTGAAGCGTGATCGCCAGCCCCCCGGCAGGCCTGCCCGAAGCCGTGTCGAGCACATGGGTGGTCAATTTCCCGCTGGCCAATGCATTCCCCTTTTTTGTCATGTCCGGTATCGCCCGCTGCGCCGCATTAGACGCTGACAAGCCGGTTTTTCACGTATAATTCTTGGTCTATCTTTCCGGTTTTGTCCTGTTTGGCAATCCCCGGCTTCCGCTCCGGTGTGAAAATGAAACTGCAGTCTTCCCACTACCCCCGAGACTTGCGCGGCCATGGGCCAAACCCGCCCGATCCGGCTTGGCCTGGTGGGGCGCGGAGGTCGCCATCCAGTCTGGTCCTCAATTACGAGGAAGGCGGGGAAAACAACATCCTGCACGGTGATGCCGCGTCAGAGGCGTTCCTGTCTGATATCCCCGGCGCGGTCGATGTGGCCGGGCCAGCGTCATTGGAACATGGAATCAATCTATGAATATGGCGCGCGGGCCGGATTCTGGCGCCTGCATCGCCTGTTTACCGGCCTGAACATCCCGCTGACCGTTTACGGCGTCGCGACGGCGCTGGCCCGCAGTCCCGAACAGGTGGCCGCGATGAAGCACGCGGGCTGGGAGATCGCGAGTCACGGTCTGAAATGGGTCGATACACAAGGACATGCCCGAGGAGGAAGAGCGCGCGCGGGATCGCAGAGGCGCTTCCGCCTTCATACCGAGGTGGTCGGATCGCGACCGACTGGTTGGTACACCGGGCGCTGCTCGGTCAATACCGTGCGCCTGACCGCCGAGGGCGGGGGTTCGACTGGATATCGGACACCTATGACGACGACTTGCCCTACTGGATTGAGGCCGGCGATCGCGATTCAGCTGGGTGATCTCCCTTATACGCTCGAAGCCAATGACATGCGCTTTGCGACCGCGCCGGGATATATCGAGGGGCGAACAGTTCTTCACCTATCTCAAGGACGCCTTCGACACGCTTTATTCCGAGGGCGAGGCCGGCGCCGCCAAAATGATGTCGATCGGACTGCACTGCCGCTTGATCGGCCGGCCGGGCAAGATCGCGGGTCTGAAGCGGTTTCGTCGACTCACGCTCGCGGACATGACAGGGTCTGGTTCCCACGCCGGATCGATATCGCCCGCTGCACTGGGCCACGACGCACCCCGCCGGTTCGGCGCGCCCGTCCCAGCCAGATGGACAAGGCGGCCTTCGTCGCGGCCTATGGCAGTATTTACGAACATTCTGCATGGATTGCCGAACATCCATGGGCGCTAGAACTCGGCCCCGCGCATGATCGCGCTGTCGGCCTGCACAGCGCGCTCACCCGCGTCTTCCGAAGCGCGAGCAAGGACCGAACGACGCGGCGTGCTGATGGCGCACCCGGACCTTGCGGGCAAACTCGCAGCGGCCAAGCGGCTGACAGCGGAATCGACGCACGAACAGGCGGAGCGCCGGGCTGGACGCGCTGACCGGACGAACGGGACGCCTTCACCCGGCTCAACACCGACTACGTGGCCAAGCACGGCTTTCCCTTTCATCATTGCGGTCCAAGGACCACACCAAGGATTCGATCCTCGCCAGCGTTCCGGCTCCGCGTCGACAACGACACCCGATAGCGAATTCCAGACCGCCTGCGGGCAGGTCGAACGCATCGCCGGAACTCCGCCTGAGGGCCCTTATGCCATGACCTATGCATTTCCACCCCGGCGGCATGCCGCCCCTGGCCAAAGCGATCCGGCCCAGCCGCGGCGATCTTCACGACGGCCTATGCGCTGATTCCGGGCAGGCGCCATGCGCGACATCACGCACCAGCTTCCTGCCGCATTGGGACGGGACGCGGGCGTGGATCATCGCGCGGCCGATGACGGGTTTGCCGAGACCTTCTCGCATTACATCATGGAGGTCGCGCCGGGCGGTGGCAGCGAAGGGCCCGAACCGCGATCCGGAGGCCGAGGGTGTCATCTTCGTGGTCGATGGTCGACCTGACCCTGGAGCATCGATGGCAGCGCCCACGTGTTGCGGCCGGGCGGCTATGCCTTCCTGCCACCGGCCTGCGACTGGACGGCCGGCAACCCGCGCCACAGCCGCGCGACGCTTTCACTGGATCCGCAAGCGCTACGAGCCCGCCGAGGGTATCGCGGCTCCCGAGGCCGTTCGTCACCAACGAGCAGGACATGCGCCCTACGCCATGCCCGGCACGCACGGAGCTTGGGCGACGACACGCTTCGTCGATCCCGGCCGACCTGCGCCACGATATGCATGTCAACATCGTCACCTTCGAGCCCGGGCGGGCTATCCCGTTCGCCGAGACCCATGTGATGGAACACGGCCTTTACGTTCTGGAAGGCAAGGCGGTCTACCGGCTCAACGACGACTGGGTCGAGGTCGAGGCCGGCGATTTCATGTGGCTGCGCGCGTTCTGCCCGCAGGCCTGCTATGCCGGCGGACCGGGCCGTTTCCGCTATCTGCTCTACAAGGATGTCAACCGCCACCCCGGCTGGGACGCTGGTGATCAGGCCATGCCCAGATCGGCGGCGTCAGAGACCACGAAAGCCTTGCCGAAGCCGCCATTGAGGTTCGCCCGCCTCACTTCCATCTTGAAGAAGTGAAAGTCGCCGAAGTCGATGTAGAGCTGCGCCTTGGGGTGCCGTTCCAGCCACGGCGCGCGCAGCGCATCGCGCTCCCTTGACGAGCGGTCGATACGCGTCACGTCGCCGATCAGCGTCACACGCGGAAAAGCGAGCGGATCGCCCTTGGCAGGCGGCTCGCCGACCAGCATCGTCGCACGCGGGTCGTGCGCCAGCGCCTTCGAGTGGAAGGAAAGCTCCGAGGCAAGGAATACGGGCCGGCCGCCTTGAGGATCAAGGCCAAAGGCAATGCGCGAGACCAGCGGATAGCCTGTTCCCGGCTCGACCACGCCAATGGATGCGAAGGTGGCCCGCGCCAGCAGTTCCCTTGCCAGCGCCCTGGCCTCGTCATCGGTCGGACGGATTCGGGTCGATCTTCTTCTCGCTCATGGGACACCTGTGAATGTTTCACGGTGTTTGGAGCCGCCGGGCCGCCCTGGCAAGCCCGGCGTGAGCGAGCGTGGCGAAGGTCAGTTCAACAGTCGCGGCTTCGACATTGACTTCAATTCCTCGGCAACCGCCATGAAGGCGTCCTTGAGCCCGGCAACCGTGTCGGGATCGAAATATTCGGCCTTGGTCACGCACTGCCGGAGCATCTCTTCCGAATTCCCCTTCGTGTCGAAACTGATGGCGAAGACCAGGTAGTTGCTTTTCTTGAGATTGGCGCAAATCTGCTTGCCCTGTTCGTTGGGCAGGCCGTTGGACTTGTTGAAGTAGGTGTTGAACTCGCCATCCGACATCAGCACCACGACCTTCTGGCGCTCCGAATCGCGCGACGGGCGTGCGGAAGCGGGCCAGAAATTGCGCCACTCTTCCGAAACGAGGTACCAGGCGAACTGCATGCCGACGTGACCCGCGGTGATGCCCTCGGCGACATAGCTGTTGAGCGAGGCCTCGATGTCGGCCATCCGGTTGGTAAGGGGCCGGATCACGGCATTGGGGCAAACGGTCGCGACGTCGAGGGCGTCAAGCCCGGCAACGCTGTGACCCTTGAAATAAGCCTCGCGGTAGACGCCGCCATTCTCGTCGTCCGAGATCGCATAACTGCCGGTCACGTCAAACAAGTCACCGGACGGCGCGGCTTCGGAGAAGCGTGCGTTGCCGATGCGGTCGCCGACGCAATTGTTGGTGCTGGCGCGCCCGACCAGGCTGGAGACGTGGGATCCGGCATTGACCGAGGACGAAAACGGCGCCAACGCAATACGCGTCGATCCGCCGGCAACCAGCAGTTCGGACGCCATGACCGAAACCGCGTCTTTCGAGTCCCTCGAACTTGGAGCCGGCCATCGATCCGCTGACATCGAGCATGACGCCAACCTCGAACGGCTTGCTGCCCGGATTGACCACGGCGACCAATTCGACATTTGCAACCATCGACTTCTGGCCGAACAGCGCCATCAGTGTCGTCGGCACCGCGACGCGTGCCCTGGCGGTGGCGCGCCCGGTGCCCGTGTCCAGATTCACGCTAAGTGACGCAAGCCGCGCGCCGTTGATTTCAGGCGCATAATTGCTGTCGAACATGTCGCGGCCATAGGTTTCGGAGCCGATTTTGTTTTGGGTTTCATTGTACTGGACCACCGCCGCCAGCGCCGCCGTATCGGCCGCGTCCCGCGCTTCGGCCTTGGCGTTGTGGACCCGCGACACGTCGAGCGCCAGGCCTGCGGCGCCCGCGATGCCGAAAATGGCCGCGGCGAAGGTGATCATGAAGTTTCCGCGATCGTTGCGCAGAAATCGGATTAAGGTACGGCCCAACATGGCAATTCGTGTCCCACTGGATTGCTTTAGCGAGCCAATCTAGCGGGCAATTCATAATATTGCGTATGCGTTGATGCATTCATTTGATGTATTGCGCGCTTTTTTGCGTCGATTGCGGCAGTGGCGGCAAATGCGATACACCTTGACGAAAGGGTGGAGTGAGGGAGGAGATCTTCATGCAGGGATTGATGATGGACCGCGCGCTGGTGATCCCCTCGATCATCGAGCACGCCGCGCGCTATCACGGCGATACCGAAGTTGTTTCGGTGAACACGCTGGGCGGCCAGCACCGCACCAATTACGCGCAGATCAGGGCGCGCGCGCTGCGCATGGCCTCGGCGCTTCAAAAGCGTGGCATGCGCAAGTCAGACCGCATCGCGACAATCGCCTGGAACAATTACCGCCATCTCGAACTGTACTACGCCATTTCCGGTTCCGGCTACGTGCTGCACACGATCAACCCCCGGCTTTTCGCCGAGCAGCTCGTCTACATCATCACCCATGCCGAGGACCGGATCATCTTCTTCGATGCGACCTTCCTGCCGCTAGTCGAGGGGCTGCGCGAGCACCTGCCCAATGTCGAGGCTTTCGTGCTGATGGAAGGCGCCGACCCGGCGCTTGCGCAAAGGCATCCTTGGCTCACCTTCTATGAAGACCTGTTGTCCGAAGGCGAGAACGGTCATGAATGGCCGCAAACGCTGGACGAACGCGACGCCTCCTCGCTGTGCTACACCTCCGGCACGACCGGCAATCCCAAGGGTGTGCTCTACTCGCACCGCTCCACTTTGCTGCACGCAATGATGAGCGCGACGCCGGACGTGATGAACTTCTCCGCCCGCGACTGCCTGCTGCCGGTGGTGCCGATGTTCCACGTCAACGCCTGGGGCACCGCCTATGCCGCGCCGATGGTGGGAGCAAAGCTGGTGCTGCCCGGCCCGGGACTGGACGGCAAGAGCCTCGTCACGCTCTTCAACGCCGAGAAAGTGACGATCTCCGCCGGCGTGCCGACGATCTGGGCCGGCCTCATCGCATATCTCGAGCAATCCGGCGAGACACTACCGCATCTGGGGCGCACCATTGTCGGCGGCTCGGCCTGCCCGCCCTCGATCATCGAGAAGTTCCGCGACAAATATGCCGTCGAGGTCATCCACGCCTGGGGCATGACCGAGCTTTCGCCGCTGGGTTCGGTCAACAACCTCAAGAACAAGCACATGGACCTGCCACTCGAGGAGCAGAACCGCCTGCGCCTCAACCAGGGCCGCCCGCCCTTCGGCATCGAACTCGGCATTTTCGACGATGACGACAAGCGCCTGCCAGACGACGGCGTGACGCAGGGCAATCTCTATTGCCGCGGCTTCTGGGTGCTGTCGGAATATTTCAAGGGCGAGGGCGGCAACCCGCAGCGCGCCGATGGCTGGTTCCCCACGGGCGACGTCGCCACGCTGGACGGCGAGGGGAACATGACGATCCGCGACCGCTCCAAGGACATCATCAAGTCGGGCGGCGAGTGGATATCGACGGTGGAACTCGAAAACCTCGCTCTGGCTCACCCCGCGATCAAGGACGCGGCGGTGATCGCCGCCCGCCACAAGAAGTGGGACGAGCGCCCGCTACTCATCGTCGTCACGCAGGAAGGCAAGGCGTTCTCCGACGACGACATGCGCAGCTTCTACGACGGCAAGGTCGCCAAATGGTGGGTGCCCGACGCGGTGCGGATCGTCACCGAAATCCCCCGCAACGCCACAGGCAAGATCAGGAAAAACGTGCTGCGGGAGATGTATGGCGGGGTGTTTGAGGGGTGAGGAGAATTAGATTTTAAGCGTATATATAATCGAAATTCCAAGAAATATTATTAAAAGAATGAAGGCCGCTATGCTTGCAAAAATTTGCCGCATTCCAAGCAGAAGTCGAAGCATACTTCTCGTAGGGTTTCTTAATATGTTAATCTCTGGGTCCATAATCATAGAAATTAAGAACAGGCTGATTGTAAAGCAAATAGATTCGACAACATAATTGTTATAAATTCTGACAAGAAATGCCTATAAGCCATGTGTAGTCATGTCTTTTTTTATATTACTTATAATTCCAGTATACAATATTAACGCTGCCATTAATCTGTACAAATACTCAGCAATTACTTTGATATGATAGCGGCCGCTCATCTTTTCCTGAATACTGCTAAGCTTTTGATCAGTATCTAAGGAGCTACTCAAAGCGCTCAGATCGGTTCTAAGCGCTCCCGCCTTTTCGTCCTTGCAATGCAACTGCAAAAAGGATTCGAGGTATGAAAGTATACCTTTCGCTTTTGCTGCCGCAAAAACAGAACGTTCACGACGCAACAGAGTTATCCTACGTAGCAACGTATGTACTATATTTTCCTTCCATTTTTGAGAGTATATATCCAAAATTGTGTCGGAAGAATCTCCATGATATTTATGTGTATGAAATAATTCTCTTATAAAAAAATAAACGTGAGAAGCGAAATGTTGGTACAGTATTTCAAGTGACTGAGCATCACGAAAATCATCGAGCGCCTTCTGCTCAATACTTGATATCTCGATTTTTACATATCCGTCACGGCTAATAATAAATTTAGATGTACAGGCCATTTGCGAAAGCTGTTCCATGAAATGCGGATAAAGCTCTTCGGTGTCTCCAAAATCGTTTACCTTATCCATCCTCGCTCTAAAAGCATCACGGGTCTTCTTCTTCCAATCTTGATATGGCATAAACCCTACAAAACCACGAATATACTCTCGATCTTGCGAAATCTTTGAAATTGCAATAAAAGTAAACTTCCCTGTTCTACCAAAAAAAAGCCAATCACTGATTTCTCTAATCATTGGATAGTATGTAAGGAAAGGAATAGTGGTATCAGAAATATATCTTTTCTGATAGCATACAAAAAAACGGCTTCCCAAATGAAGACTGTGGCTATGCACTACTCGCCCATGGGAATTGCTTTCGCCGGCTATGCTAAACGATAGCCGGCCCGAAACAGTGGGAACCCAACCCTCAAATACTGCTAAAACGTTAGGCGCCGATGGAGTCGACAATTTCGTGAGCCAGTCTACCTTGAAGCACAAATCTCTTCTCTTGGTAGCTGTACACAAGTCCTTTTGCAACCTCGTCGCTGTGCAGACCGGTTGCATATGGGTTCAATTCACCGCGAACAGCGTTCCGAACCGATCCAGTATATTTGTTAGCCTTTCGGAACTTTGCCGAGTCTGCCCTCACCACGATCCAAAAGATGCGGAACGAGAAAGCAGTGCCAAGTAGTGAAATGAACAGAACTGCGAGTTCGAATACCATTCTGGCCTCATGATGGGCCTGCACGGCCTCGCGGGGATAGAATTCACTAAGAGAACGGCTTGTCAAGAAAAAAGTCGCGCTGTTGCCGAACTGCTACAGTTATTTTGCCGCCAACTTAAAAGAATCACCAATGCGCACGCTTTATTTTGAAGGGTTTCTCGCTTGTAAAACTTATCCCCATCCTCCCAATCTCCCCCTATCCTTGCCCCACTTCACTCCCGCGCGGATGACGGTCGGCCGCCGAAGCCTTCCGTGGGATTGAGGATGCGGAGCGGCTGGAAACAGGTGTCGGACCTGCGGAAGGCCTGCCGGACGCGCATAAGTAGGCTATCCCAAACGGTTACGCTTCGCGCTTGCCGGGCCGAAATGGCGTAAAGCCCCAAGGCGTCCACGATCTCCGAAGCGGGGCATCCGGCGGATGCCACATACTAAACACTAGAGGCACCCACTGGATGCCCCGCAGTCCGTACGGTTTCAAGATCGCCAAGGGATGAATGCGTGGATTGTGGGCAAGTCGGTTTGGCATACTCCCGATCTCCCCCCTTGAGGGGGAGAAAGCGATTTCGGTGGCTTGGCCGAAGGCCAAACGCCAGAAATCGCAAGAGGGGGGATCGAGACCCCCCACCGGTTCACCTGCGCTTCGCTTGGTGTCGCCTGCCTCCCCTCAAGGGGGAGGCAAACATGCGCGTCTCGCCCGTCCTTCGGACCCCCACAAGGGAGGCAAAAGAGGGGAAACTCAATCCTCTACGACGGTCCAGCTGTCGTCCGGGTTGAAGATCGTCATGGCGGAGGCTGTGGCTTCGGTGTCCGCGCCGAAGTCCTTCTCGTAGACGATGCCGGCCTGGTTGACGACGAAGGTGTGCACGCCCGAACTCGGCATAGGTCACCGGCCAGGCGACAAGCGCGAAGCCCGCGATCATGTTGCCGTTGATGACGTAGTCGTATTTGCCGCCGGCGATGTTCTCGCCCTGCCCGGGCAGGATCTTGAAGCGGTAGCCGAAATAGCCGCCGCCCGCCTTTGCCTTGTCGAGCGCCGCCTCGTTGAGCGACGCGCCGGCCGGGCTTTCGCCGTTGACCTCGTCGGCGGGCCAGTACAGCCCGTCGGCCTGGCCCGGCGAACTCACCAGCAATTGCGCATATTCCAGAACGCCGTCGCCGTCATGGTCGAGGGCGGCATATTCGCGCTGCGCCTCGACATAGGCTTTTGCGGTGGCGATCGCCTGCAATTCGTTCTCGCCGACACGGCGGTTGACGATCTCCTCGAGGCCCGCATAAGTCGCGAAGGACCATGTGCCGTCGTCAAGTTTTGTGACCGGGAACGGGAACGGCCACACCTCATTGCCGACCGAGATGATGCGCACGTCGCCCTCGCCCTTTACGGTGAGAAGCTCTGCCGCATCGTCGCGGATCTCGCCGATGCGCTCCTTGAGGCCCTCGGCCTTGGCCAGCGCTTCGGCATCGAGGCCGAGCAGCGTTGCCAGCGCGGGGATTTCGCCGGATGCAATCGCGGTCTTGAACGCGGCCACCGCCTCGTCGGGCGTGGCGAAGGCGGTCGGCTCGTCGCCGACGAAGCGCTCGAGCACGCTTCCCTCGTCCGCAGTCTGGGCATTTGCGCCCGTCAGCGGCCCGGTCGCGGCAAGCGCGGCGCCCAGAAGAAGCGCGTTGAGCAGTTTGCGGTATGTCGTCATGTTCGTGCCCTTTTCCATCGTGCTCACCGGCGTCCACCGCGCCCGCCGCCGCCGCCGCAATTCTTGCCGCCACCACCGCCGCCGCCGCGGCTGACTTTCTTGTGTCCGCCGCCGCCGCCGCCACCGGCGCTCGGCTTGCGCTGTCCGCCGCCCATGGCCTTGGAGCCGCGATTGGAATGAAGCTGGGTATCCTTGCCGCGGCCCTTGTCGCCCATCGGCGAAAGGTCCTTGGGCCGGTTGTCCGGGCGCGAAGCAGGCTTGGCCTTGCCGACCGGCTTGTCGAAGTCGAGGCTCGCCTTGTCCCGGTTGCCGCCGCCCTGGCCGGCAGGGCGCCTGTCGCCCGCCGCGCCCAGCTTGTTGTCCGCGCCGGCAGGCCGGTTGCCTGCGCCCTGGCCGCCGCCTTGGCCAGCTGGGCGCTTGTCGCCCGCCGGCCGTTGTTTGTCGCCCGCTCCGGCCGGCCTGTTGCCGGCACCCTGGCCGCCCGCGGGCCGCTGCTTGTCCGTCGCCTTCAGGCCTTCCAGCGTGCTCGTGCGCACGTCCTTGACACCCTTGTTGCCAGTGCCAGCCGGGCGGGTGGAAGGCCGCGTTTTGTCGAGATTGACGGCCTTGTTCTGGATGTTGTTGAAGTCGTTCTTGCGCAGGTCGTTCTTGATCTTGGTGTTGTCGATCTTGGTGAACTGGTTCTTGTCGATGTTGATCTTGCTGCGATCGACATTCTTCCAGTCGACGTCGTTGATATTAATCTTGCCGTTGAAGTCGACATTGTTGAAGCACTTGTTGCAATCGATGTTGATGTCGTTGCCCCAATTGCTGCCGCCCCACACGCCCCAGTCGTCCCAGTCGACCGCGGCAGCCCAGACCGCGCCGGTAACGGCGCCCGCGAAGAAAGTCGCGCCCGGATTCCAATAATAGGGGTAGGGTTGCGGCCAATAGGTTACCGGCGCGGCGACATAGGCCGAATCGTACAGGATCTGCGGCTCGTATTGCGGCACATAGATGACTTCCGCCTGCGCCGGCTGGATGACGATGTTGTTGTTTTCCTCAACCACCGTCACCTTTTCGTCGGTCTTGATGATGCCTTCGGCAACGGCCTTTTCGCGCAGTTGCTGAATCGCGACGAGCACGTCCTTCTGCTGAAAGGTGATCGCCTCGCCCAGCATCTGCGTCCAGTCGAGATCGTCCGACATCATCTTGACGATTTCGGGATAGTTGAGAAGCGAAACGACCGAGCCGTCCCAGTCGGACTTGGGCTTGAGGTCCTTGTTCTTGGCATATTGGTCGAGATAGCGCTGCGCTTCCACTATCTGCAGCGGATAGAGCGACGCCGCCGTGATGACCGCGACAAGTTCGTCGGGATAGAGCGCTATGCGCGCGACGAGGATTTCCGTCTCCTCGGCTGTCAGCGGTTCGGGTGCCTGTTCGGCAGGCGCCGCCGTTGGCGCAGCGGCCTGTTCCTGCGCCAGCACCGGAGGCGGTGCGGCAAGGCTTGCCCCTGCCAGTCCCGCCAGCGCGGCAGCCAGCAACAACGGGATTTTCTTGGTCATTCGACAGTCCTTTCAAACCGGCACGCGACCCGGCAAGTCGGTTGCCCCGGCATCCTGTGAAATACTGCGATAACTTTCGATTATCCCAATATTACCAATGGCATACAAAGGCCGGCAGCTTATTTGACTGCCATTTGTCAGTTATTTAACTTGAAGCGGGGCGCACAGCAAGATGCATGGCGCTGCCGGAGGCGCAGGCCGAAATGAATCTCCTCACGTTCGAGAATCCGGTTTTTTCCGTCTATGCCGTTGCGGCAGCGATCATGATCCTCAAGGCAGTCGCCATGTCATGGCTGACGGTCCTTCGCATGATGCAGGAAAAAGGCGGCTATCGTTCGCCGGAGGATATAAGAAAGACGCCGCTCAATCCCGCTCCGCATCCCTCCCAGCTCGCGCCCAATGAAAGGGTCGAGCGGATCCGCAGGATACAGCTCAACGACCTCGAGAACCTGCCGTTTTTCCTGGTTTCAGGACTGCTTTATGTGCTGACGCAGCCCTCGCCGATCGTGGCGCGGATACTCCTGTACGGCTACGTCGTCTCGCGACTGTTGCACTTCGCCGCCTATTTCACTGCGCAAACCCATGACATGCGGGCGACCCTGTGGACGACAGGATCGCTGATCTTGATCTACATGACGCTGGTCAGCCTCTGGGCGGGACTGGGTTTCTAAAGAAGTCACGATTTCGGATAGAGCACGACTTTCGTGTCCAGCGGCACCTGGTCGTACAACTCGATGATCTGCTCGTTGACCAGCCGGGCGCAGCCATTGGAAACCGCTGATCCGATCGTCTCAGGCTGGTTGGTGCCATGGATGCGAAGGAAGCTGTCACCGCCCTTTGCCGTGAAGAGGTAAAGCGCGCGGGCGCCTAGCGGATTGTTCTCCCCGCCCGGCATGCCGCCGGCATATTTGGCATATTTGTCCGGCTCCCGCTCGATCATCGCCTGTGTCGGGGTCCAGCTTGGCCATTCCTTCTTGGCCCCGACGTGGAACTGGCCGGGCGTGTAGAGTCCGGGCCTGCCGATACCGACATAATACCGCACGGCGCGGCGGCGGCCGAGTGTCCACAATAGGACGAAATGATCGGGCAATACGTGGATCTCACCTGGCCCCACGTCCCCCTCGAAACGCACGATGCGGGGCTCGAGCTGCTGCGCCGTCAGCCGCGGCTTGGTTTTTGCCAAGGCTGAGCCGATCGGCGACATGCCTAGCGCCAGCGTGGCAAGTCCCGCTGTGGCAAAGCGGCGGCGATCAATCATCTCAAACTCCTCAACAAGCACCGGGAAAGAACGACGGGCGCACCGGTTTGATCCCGGGCATGACGCGTTTGCCAATCAAATCCAGCATTTTTCTGGCAGAGCGCAGAAAAATTTATCCCGCCGTCATGGCGAGTGGACCGGCAATGCTGCCAGTTTTCGACAATCGCCTTCACCCTTGGCGTCGCATTCCATCGCTGCAATTCCGGCAATGCGGGTGGAGGTATCTGCCGCAAGGGCTGCGCGAACGGCCATTCTTGCCTCGACATCGCGGTCCGGCACCAGCGTGTCGACTGAGAGCACGATGAGTGCCAACAGGATCAGGAGTGCGAAACCTCGTACCAACAGCATGGCGCACCCTCAGCTGCAAATTCAAGCAACATGAGCCCGGTTTCAACCGGCCATTTTCCAATGTTTGCGGAAGCGCAATGTTCCAGCGCCAATGCATTTGTGTTCGAAATTGTCGGCCTTTACAGACAGGTCAGCGGCGCTGCCATGATCGTCTGTTCGATATCGGAAAAACATGCTGCGAAAATCTGGTACCGTGTCAAAAGCGGGGAATTCGGGGGAAGCAAGAGGATGAGGCGCCATGAATGACGGCATCGATAGGCTGGTGGAACTTGCCGCAACCGATTATCGCGGACTGATCGGCCACCGGCTCAAGCTCCTTGGGGTTTATGCCGCAGCCGGGGTTTTCGCAACGCTGGCTGTTGCTTCGGTTGCGGGCGCAGCGGCGATCGCACTCGCCGACCGCTTTGGCGCGGTCAATGCCCTCATGATGGTTGCCGGTGCGATGGCGGTGGTCGCGCTGGGTTTGGCGCTCACGGCAATTGCAATGAAGCGGTCGCATCTGCGCGCGGAAGAAAGCATGCGTCTCAACCGGCGAATGGCAATGGTAGGTGCGCTTTCGCTGCTGGCGGGCCGTTCGTCGCGAAAGCCCGCAATGTTGCTCGTCGTCATCGGCGCGGTGCTGGCCCTGCGGCGGGCGTTGTTCGGCCACAAGTGATGCCTGGCTGCAACAGCGGCGTTTGACGCAGTTGCGCGGCGGGCGCAACCGGTTAATACAGACCCCTTGAAGCAAACCGGACGAATTCATGAACATCAGGCTGCACCGGGGCGATCTGCCCAATCTGGACCGTTACGGCGACAGCGCCGCGATCGACACCGAAACCCTGGGCCTCGTTCCGGCGCGAGACCGGCTATGCGTCGTCCAGCTTTCACCGGGCGACGGCAGTGCCGATGTCGTTCAGATCGCCAAGGACCAGACCTCCGCGCCCAATCTGCAAAAGCTCCTTGCCGATCCGCAGCGCCTGAAAATCTTCCATTTCGGACGGTTCGACATCGCGGTGCTCGCCCACAGTTTCGGCGTGATCGACCAATCCGGTCTATTGCACCAAGATCGCCTCGCGGCTGACGCGCACCTATACCGACCGGCACGGGCTCAAGGACCTTGCCCGCGATCTCGTTGGCGTCGACCTGTCGAAACAGCAGCAGAGCTCGGACTGGGCCGCAGATGAATTGACCCCGGCGCAGCTCGAATATGCCGCGTCGGACGTCATCCACCTGCACCTGATAAAGGCGAAACTCGACGAACGCCTCGCTCGCGAGGGAAGGACCGACCTTGCCCGCGCCGCGTTCGAGTTCTTGCCATGGCGCGCGCGCCTCGACCTTGCCGGCTGGCCGGACGACGATATTTTTGCCCATTCGTGATCGCGCGCGGCTTTCGGCGGAAGTTGCAGACAAACCGCATTACAGGCTGGAATGGCGAAATAATTCGCCGTAAAATGAACAAATTGATTGTGCCACACAGCAGCGGCCCGATCGATAATCCGCAGATGGACCGCCTTTCCCCGGCCGGATCGGCGACTGTATCGGAGAGTATTGATTCCGTTCACGAAAAAGACCGTTTTAACGCGCAGTGAAAATCGGAATTGGCTGCTGAACCATCGGGCTTCGCTTGAATTACCAACACACAGGCATGCGCAAGGTTGACGGGGCGCCCGGCGCGCCGACCGGTTCCGCGCGCGCAGCGTGCGGACGACAGCCGTGCATTCATGAGTGCCGGCCGCTCGCCGGAGGAGTTCGCGCGGGCCCAGCGCCACAGCCGCCGGGTCCGTTTTCTGAAGCTGGCCCTGCCGCTCGGCGGGGTCGCTTGCATCCCTGCTCATCATCGGCGCTTGGATCGTTTCGCAGTTTGCGCTGCCCTCGATCGATCCAGGCGAGGCGCGGATCATGGACGGCAAGCTGGTGATGAACAATCCGCGGATCGCGGGCACCGATTCGCAGGAGCGGCCCTACAGCCTGACTGCCGTGCGCGCCGTACAGAATGCGCAAAAGCCGACGCAGGTAACGCTGGAGCAGATCACCGGAAATCTTGCGATCGACGACACCAATTCGGCCGATGTGACTGCCGGTATCGGCGTTTACGACAGCATCGCAAAGACACTGGAACTTTCCGGCAATGTCGCCGTGGACACCAAGGACGGCATGGCGTTGCGGCTCGAAGGCGCGTCCATCGATATCGGCGCCGGCACGTTGTCGACGGACAAACCCGTCTCGATCGACACCGGCAGGGCCAAGATCACCGCCAATTCGCTGACCGTGTCCGACAAGGGCAAGAAGATCGTTTTCGAGAACAAGGTTCGCATGACGATCCTGCCCATCGATCCCGAGCAGGCAGCGCGGAACAAGAAGGCTGATACCAAACAATGATTTTGAACAAACTTACGTTGCCAGGCGTCGCTCTGGCATTCGCGATTTTTGCCGTTGCGCCTGCCATGGCCCAGACATTCGGCGGCGCGTTCGAGGGAATGAGCAGTTCGGACGAGCCGATCCAGATCGAGGCCGACAAGCTGGAGGTCGCCGACAACGAGGGCACCGCCACGTTTTCGGGCAACGTCGCCGTGACGCAAGGGCTCGACGCTGCTGCGCACCAGGAACTTGAAGGTGTTTTATTCGCGCGACGGCAACGGCAAGGCAGGTCCGGGTGGAAACGTGAAGAAGATCGAGGCGTCGGGCGGCGTTGCGGTGCAATCCAACGACCAGGTCGCATCGTCCGACAAGGCGATCGTTGACATGCAGACGCAAATCGCCAGCCTGTCGGGCAATGTTTCCGTCAGCCAGGGCAACAACATCATCACCGGCTGCCAGATCACGATCGACATGAAGACGAACGACATCAAGGTGAAGCCATGCGGCGAGGCCGGAAGCGGAAGGGTCAAGGTTCTGATCGACCGCAAATCGGGCGCTGCGGGCGCATCGCAGTGAAAGGCCTGGGGGAATTCGCTTGAAGCCGGGAGACAATCGATCGCGCAAGCCCGGCGGCTTTGGCTCGCGGGCATTTCGCGCCTGGCAGTCTGCGGCGGAGCGCGTCGAGGATGCCGCGCGTTCGCTTGCGGAACAGGTCGGTTCGCTGGCAAGGAGCAAACCTGAAACCGACGATTGCGGCGGCGCCGCGCCCGCCGCAAGGCGTTGCGGCAGCGTCCCGCCGGACGGCTTCGCGCGAGGGCGTACTCGCGGTTTACGGCCTGCAAAAGGGATACAAGGGCCGACAGGTCGTGCGCGGCGTTTCGCTGGGCGTGCGCCGCGGCGAGGCGGTCGGCCTGCTCGGCCCCAACGGCGCGGGCAAGACGACGTGCTTCTACATGATCACCGGCCTCGTGCGGCCTGACGCCGGCCGCATCGAACTCGACGGCCACGACATCACCCAGACGCCGATGTATCGCAGGGCGCGGCTCGGCATCGGCTACCTGCCGCAGGAAGCATCGATCTTCCGCGGCCTTTCGGTGGAGAACAACATCCGCGCCGTGCTGGAAGTGGTGGAGCCGGACCGGGACGAGCGCGACCGGCAACTCGACGCCCTGCTGGACGAGTTCAACATCGCGCATTTGCGCAAATCGCCCTCGATCGCGCTTTCGGGCGGCGAGCGGCGGCGGTGCGAAATCGCCCGCGCGCTGGCCTCCCGGCCCTCGTTCATCCTGCTCGACGAACCCTTCGCCGGCATCGACCCTATCCAGGTGGGCGATATCCAGGCGGTGGTGCGGCAGCTTACCCGCCGCGGCATCGGCGTGCTTGATCACCGACCACAATGTGCGCGAGACGCTGGGCCTCATCGACCGGGCCTACATCATCGCCCATGGGCGGGTGCTGTCACATGGCCGGCCGGAAGAGATCGTACGCAATCCCGATGTGCGGCGCACATATCTTGGCGAGCAGTTTACACTTTGATGACTTGGTGATGGTATACGGCTAGCAAGAAGCGGGCCAGCGTGCGAAAACGCACCAACCCGACACCGCGTATCGTTCCGGGGCAGGCCGCATGGCGCTTTCCGCCAAGTTACAGATCAGGCAATCGCAATCGCTGGTGATGACGCCCCAGCTGATGCAGTCGATTCGCCTGCTGCAGTTCAGCCATCTCGAGCTTTCGGCCTTCATTTCCCGTGAAATGGAGAAGAACCCGCTGCTGGAACTGGCCGAAGGCGGGGCTCCGGAAGCCGCTTTCGAGCCGGAAGCGGCGCCCGGCGAGCGAAGCGCCCGCGGATTCGATCGGCACGGAGCTTGAGACCAGCACCGCCGCGATCGAGGAAAACCTCGGCACCTCCCTCGATAACGTCTTCGAAACGGCTCCCGGCGAGGCGCCTGCCGCGCCGGCGCTGGCCGATCCGTGGAAGTCGCCTGCCTCCACCGTCAGCCTTGATGGCGATGCCCCGGACCTCGATGCCTGGTGCGCGGCCGCAACCACGCTGACGGGCACTTGAGCGCGCAGGCCGCATTCGCGTTCAAGGACCGGGTGGATGCGCTGATTGGCGCCGAAATCATCGATTCGCTCGACGATGACGGCTATCTGCGCCGCGAGACCGCCGAGATTTCGACGACGCTGGGCATCGATGCCGAGCGCGTCGAGAAGGTGATCGCGACGATCCAGACATTCGACCCGCCGGGCGTATGCGCGCGGAACCTTTCCGAATGCCTAGCGATCCAGCTTGCCGAGAAGAACCGCCTCGATCCGGCCATGCGCAAGCTCCTGGCCAATCTCGAACTGCTGGCGCGACGCGACTTTGCCGAGCTTTGCCGGCTATGCGGCGTTGATCGCGAAGACATGGCGGAGATGGTGCAGGAAATCCGCGATCTGGAGCCGCGGCCAGGCAGTGCCTTCGATCACGCGCCGGTCCAGGCGGTGGTTCCCGATGTTCTCATCAGTGCGCGGCCCGACGGAACCTGGTCGGTGGAACTCAATTCGGAAACCCTGCCGCGCGTGCTGATCAGCCGCAGCTATCACGCGACGGTCGCGCGGTCCTGCCGCAGCGAAGCCGACAAGGCATTCCTGGGCGATTGCCTGCAGAATGCCAACTGGCTGGTGCGCAGCCTCGACCAGCGCGCGCAGACCATCCTGAAGGTCGCCAGCGAGATCGTGCGCCAGCAGGACATGTTCCTGGCGCACGGCGTCCAGCATCTGCGCCCGCTCAACCTCAAGACCGTCGCCGACGCGATCAAGATGCACGAATCGACGATCAGCCGCGTCACCTCAAACAAATACATGATGACGCCGCGCGGCCTGTTCGAGCTCAAATACTTCTTTACCCAGGCCATCGCCTCAAACACCGGCGCCGAAGCCCATTCCGCGGAGGCGGTGCGTCACCGGATCCGCCAGCTTGTCGAAGCCGAGAACGCAAGGGATGTGCTGTCGGACGACGCCATCGTCGAGATACTGCGCAAGAGCGGGATCGACATTGCGCGCCGGACCGTCGCCAAGTACCGCGAATCCATGAACATTCCCTCTTCGGTACAGCGCCGGCGCGAACGAATGGCTTTCAGCGAGCGCGAGGCAGTTCCAGGATAAGCACCGCACCGCCGCAAGCCTTGCCTTGACAACCAATGCCCCTGCCCCTAGAAGCGCGCCGTCGACAAGGCCGCGCGCCTGATTGGGCGGCAGGCGCCGCGTCGCAGGAAACCTGAGCGACAAAGCAGCACGAAACGGGTCGGAATACACGCCGGGGCAACATGGCCGGGCGTGACACAGGGGTGTCATACTGCCGCCGATGCCGCTAGTATCAAAGGCAACCTTGCTTGCCAAAACGGAGCAGCATTCCCGATGAACCTTCGAATTTCCGGAAAACACATGAATGTGGGCGAGGCGTTCGCCCAACGCATCGAAGCGCGCATCACCGAAGCCGTGACCAAGTTCTTCGAAGGGGGTTATTCCGGTTCCGTTACGCTGGAGAAATCGATCCGCGGGTTCGAATGCGACTGCACGCTGCATCTCGACAGCGGAATGGTGCTTAACGCCGCGGCAGTCGGCCATGATCCGGCCGCGGTATTCGAGGATGCGGCAGACCGCATCGAGAAGCGCCTTCGCCGCTACAAGCGGCGCCTGAAGGATCATCACGGCGCGGCGCGCGGACGGCCGGCGGCCGGAGGAAGCAGCCTATACGGTAATGGCCGCGCCACCCGAGGAAGAAGAAATCGGCGAGGATTTCGCCCCCGCCATCATCGCGGAAATGTCGACCGGCGTCGAAACGCAATCGGTCGCCGAGGCCGTGATGCAGCTCGACCTCACCGACAAGCCGCTTGTCGTCTTCACCAATGCTGCCAATGGGCGCACCAACGTCGTCTACCGGCGGGCCGACGGAAATGTCGGCTGGATCGATCCCTCGAAAAGCTGAAAGGCGCCGCAGCGCGCCTGAAACAAGGGAGCCGGACCAAGGCCTCCTGGAGGATTCGCATGAACCTTGGCGATCTGATTTCCCCCGATGACATCCTGCCGGCGCTGCGCAGCAATTCGAAAAAGCAGTTGCTCCAGGAGTTGTCCGAACGCGCTTCGGCCAAGACCGGCATCGCGGCCCGGCAGATCTTCGACACGCTGCTGCAGCGCGAACGCCTTGGCTCGACCGGCGCCGGCAACGGCATCGCCATACCGCACGGGAAGCTATCGAGCCTGAAGCGGATCACCGGCCTTTTCGCCCGGCTTGAGCGGCCGGTGGATTTCGAGGCGATCGACGACATGCCGGTCGACATCGTCTTCCTGCTGCTGGCGCCCGAGGGCGCCGGCGCGGATCATCTCAAGGCGCTGGCGCGTATCGCGCGGGTCCTGCGCCATCCCGAGGTCGTCGAGAAATTACGCGAGACGAGCGATGCGGCGGCGATCTACGCGCTTCTGACGGACAACCAGGCTTCGAACGCTGCCTGAGAAAGGGGCCCGAAGGGGCCCCGTTCTTAGCCGCGATCAGTGCACCGCGACGGTCAGAAGATCGTTCTGGAATGCGCCCTGCAAGGCGGAGCCGGCATCGCCCGCCAGCATGATCGGCGTTCCGTCGGCGCCGAACAGCGCCCAGACTTTTGCTTCCGGATCGATCTGAAGCTTGCCCGGAAACGCCTCGTTCATTTCCTTGCCGGAGATCTCGCGCATATAGGCGATATGGCCGGCGCCAATGGCGGCCAGTTCCTGCGGGGTGATGGCTGCGAGTTCCTTTTCGTGACGCATCGTTTTACTCCTTCGGCCCGTAACGGCGCCGGTTGCAATCGCCGAATCCGTCAGGCTTTCGACGATATGGTGATCTTCCGAACGATCCGCTCCGGCTCGTGCCGGGTCAGATTGATCGAAAGCAGTCCGTTCTCCAGCATGGCGCCTGCTATTTCCATTCCCTCGGCGAGCACGAAGGCCCGCTGGAACTGGCGAGCGGCTATGCCGCGATGGAGATACTCACGGTCAGGCTCCTCTTTTTGCCTGCCCCTGATCATCAACTGGTTCTGCTCGAGCGTGATTTCCAGATCATCCTGCGAAAAACCTGCAACCGCGAGCGTGATGCGCAATGTTTCGGGACGGGTCTCCCCGGCGCGCATCCGCTCGATATTGTAGGGCGGATAACCGTCGCTGGTGTTCTTCGAAACCCGGTCGAGCAAGCGCTCGATCTCGTCGAAGCCAAGCAGCAACGGACTGGAAAACCCTGCAATCCGCGACATCCCCCGTCCTTTCCAAAGCCCTGCCGGGCAAGCCCGGTGTCCAGCAACTTCACCGCGGAACCCGAAAGGCGAACCGCACTGCACAAGGATATGGGAGTGGCGTTGAAGCGGTTCAACCCGCACGGGCGGGTTCAGGCGGCGCAGTACAAGCCGTAAAGGGTGGAAAGAACGCCGCGCACTTCCTTGGAAGCAAGGCCGTAATAGATGGTTTGCGCATCGCGCCGCGTGCTGACCAGGCCGCGCTCGCGCAGCTTTGCCAGATGCTGGGAAAGCGCCGACTGGCTCAGGCCCGACGCTCTCGGCAAGCGCGTTGACGCTCTTCTCGCCGTCGATGAGCTTGCAAAGCACCATCAGCCGGCGCGGATTGGCCATGGCGCCGAGCAGTTCGGCAGCCTGTTCGGCATTTTTTTCGAGAAGTTCAGCCTGCATGGCTTGTATATTAGCAATAGCTAATTAAATTACAATGCCATGATGCCGAATTTTTACGCAAAAACCTTTCTTTCGCCGCGTCTGCCGCAACGGCGCCTATGTAGCAACGCGGATTGACAATGGACAGGATCATCCCGTGACGGAATTCACTCCCTTCGCCTGCCGCCTTTGGCGGCTTCCTCATCGGCCTTTCCGCCGTGCTCCTGATGCTGTTTCACGGCAGGATCGCCGGCATGACAGGGTTTGTCGGCGCTGTATTGCCGCCGGTCGCCTCCGACTGGCAATGGCGGGCGGCATTCCTTGCAGGCGCTGTCGCCGGGCCGGTGATCTATTCGGTGGCGAGCGGCAATGTGCTCGCCATCGACGTGCCGGTCTCGAAGACGATGCTGATCGTCGGCGGACTGATCGTCGGGGTCGGCGTCACCTATGGCGGTGGCTGCACGTCGGGACACGGGGTTTGCGGAATGGCGCGGTTCTCCAAGCGCTCCTTCGTGGCGACCTGCGTATTCATGGCGGCGACCTTCGCCACCGTCTTTGTCGTTCGTCACGTGATCGGAGCATAACATGCGCAACCTTTCCGCACTGGTCGTCGGCATGGTCTTCGGAACCGGCATCGCCATTTCGGGCATGGCCAATCCGGCAAAGGTGCTGAACTTCTTCGACATCGCCGGCACTTTCGATCCGAGCCTCGTCATCGTCATGTTCAGCGCCATGTTCACCGCGATGGCCGGCTACGCGTTCGTGCTTCGGCGCGAGAAGCCGGTGCTCGAAGCTTCCTACAGCCTTCCAGGCACGACCCTCATCGACAGGCCGCTGGTACTCGGCGCGGCGACTTTCGGCGTCGGCTGGGGTATCGCCGGCTTCTGCCCGGGCGGCGCCATTCCGGCACTCGGGCTTGGCTCGGCCGATCCGCTGATCTTCGTGGCGGCGATGTCCGTGGGCATCGTGGCGGCGCGAATCTGGCGCAGGCAAGGCACGAAGACAGCCACCGCCGCCGCCTGACGACAACAGCCTCCCGTTGGCGGAACGATCCGGTCCCGGGCATACTCCCGATGACTGATTGACAGCCCCTGCTTTTGGGTTACCAAGGCGCGTATTCACGTCAGCCGAGGAAAAGCATCATGGGCGAGCGTATCGCGACCGCCGGCCTGAAGGTCGACCGCAAGCTTCACGACTTCATCGAGAAGGAAGCCCTTCCGGGCACGGGCGTCGATCCTGCGGCTTTCTGGGAAGGCTTCGGCGCCATCGTGGCGGAGCTTGGCCCGCGCAATCGCGAGCTTCTGGCGGTGCGCGATGCCTTCCAGGAAAAGATCGACGCATGGCACAAGGCCAATCGCGGCAGCATTTCGATGGAAGCCTACCAGGCGTTCCTGCGCGATATCGGCTACATCGTTCCGCAAGGCCCGGCCTTCAGCGTCACGACATCGAATGTAGACCCCGAAATCGCCGAGACAGCCGGGCCGCAGCTTGTCGTGCCGGTCATGAATGCACGTTACGCGCTCAACGCGGCCAATGCGCGCTGGGGATCGCTTTACGACGCGCTGTACGGCACCGATGCGCTGGGCGACCTGCCTTCGGGCGGCGGCTACGATCCGGCGCGCGGCGCACGGGTAATCGCCTGGGCGCGGAATTTCCTCGACGAAAGCGCGCCGCTCAATGGTGCGAAGTGGGCGGATGTCACCGGACTTGCCGTCAAGGATGGCAGGCTGGAGATCCGCACCGCCCACGGCCATGCCGAGCTCGCAGACCCCTCGCAGTTCGCCGGCCATGCAATCCACAAGCCCGAAACGCTGTCCGTGCTGCTGGTCAAGAACGGCCTCCACACCGAAATCAGGGTCGACCGGTCGAGCGGCATCGGCAAGGACGATCCGGCCGGCATCAGCGACGTGATCCTCGAATCGGCGCTGACGGCGATCATGGACTGCGAGGATTCGATCGCGGCGGTGGACGCCGAGGACAAGGTGCTGGTCTATTCCAACTGGCTTGGGCTGATGAAAGGCGACCTCACCGAGGAAGTCGCCAAGGGCGGCAAGACTTTCACGCGCCGCCTCAACCCCGATCCCGAATTCACCGGCGCGGACGGCAAGACGCTGCGCCTCAAGGGCCGCTCGCTGATGCTGGTGCGCAATGTCGGGCACCTGATGACCAACCCGGCGATCCTTTGCGCCGATGGCAGCGAAATTCCCGAAGGCATCATGGACGCGATGGTGACCTCGCTGATCGCGCTGCATGATGTCGGCCTCGAACGGGCGGCGCGCCAACAGCCCGGCGGGATCGGTCTACATCGTCAAGCCGAAGATGCACGGACCGGACGAGGTCGCTTTCGCCAACGAGCTGTTCGGCAGGGTCGAAGAGGTTCTCGGCATGGCGCCCGACACGTTGAAGATGGGCATCATGGACGAGGAACGGCGCACGACCGTCAACCTCAAGGAATGCATTCGCGCCGCCAAATCGCGCGTCGTCTTCATCAACACCGGCTTCCTCGACCGCACCGGCGACGAGATCCATACCTCGATGGAAGCCGGCCCGATGATCCGCAAGGGCGACATGAAGGCGTCCACCTGGATCGCCGCCTACGAGAACTGGAACGTCGACACGGGCCTTGAATGCGGCCTCAAGGGCCGCGCCCAGATCGGCAAGGGCATGTGGGCGATGCCGGACCTGATGGCGGCAATGCTCGACCAGAAGATCGCTCATCCCAAGGCCGGCGCGAACACGGCATGGGTTCCCTCGCCGACCGCCGCGACGCTGCACGCGACGCATTACCACCGGTCAATGTTGCCGATGTGCAGGCAGGCATCGCCTCGCGCCAGAAGGCGAAGCTCGAGGACATCCTGTCGATTCCGGTGGCGATCCGCCCGAACTGGTCGCCGGAGGACATCCAGAAGGAACTCGACAACAATGCGCAGGGCATTCTCGGCTATGTCGTGCGCTGGGTCGACCAGGGCGTCGGCTGTTCCAAGGTGCCGGACATCAACGATATCGGTTTGATGGAAGACCGCGCCACGCTGCGCATCTCTTCGCAGCACATCGCCAACTGGCTGCATCACGGCGTCGTCACCAAGGCGCAGGTGATGGAGACGATGAAGCGCATGGCGGCGGTCGTTGACGGGCAGAACGCGGGCGATCCGCTCTACCAGCCGATGGCCGCAAATTTCGACGGCTCGATCGCCTTCCAGGCGGCGTGCGACCTTGTCTTCAAGGGACGCATCCAGCCGTCCGGCTATACCGAGCCGATCCTGCACGCCAGAAGGCTGGAGCTGAAGGCGAAAGGCTGAACGATCCGGTTTGCATCGGCGCAAGCGCCTGTGGCAAACTCTCGCCATGCCGATCGTCGATTTCGCCCCGAACAATCCGCTGGTGGACGGCCGCCAGTCCGAGCGCGCGCTGATGATCCGGCGCGGCGTGGCGCGGCTTTTCCAGGAAAGCGGAATGGCGCTGATCGCGGAATTGCCGCTCGCCTCGGGCCGGCGCGCCGATCTCATCGGCATGGACCAGCGCGGGCGTTTCACGATTGTCGAGGTAAAGTCGTCGGTCGAGGATTTCCGCTCGGACGGCAAATGGCCGGATTATCTGGTGCATTGCGATGCGTTCTTTTTCGCCACCCATTCGGGCGTGCCGCAGGAAATCTTCCCGCAGGACCATGGCCTCATCATTGCCGACAATTATGGCGCGGAGGTGCTGCGCGAATCGGCTCCCGGCTGCCTTGCCGGCGCTACCCGAAAAGCCCTGACCCTGCGCTTTGCCCGCGCGGCGGCGGCGCGGCTAGAGCGCGTGCTTTCGCACTACGAGGCAGCGGTGGAATCGTGCCGGAGGGCCTCGGCGGTCTCAACGGCGATTGACGACTATTTCGGGGCGCGCTTTGCCAGGATGCGCTGCAGTGTGCGGCGGTGCATGTTGAGACGGCGCGCCGTTTCCGACACGTTTCGCTCGCACAGTTCATAGACCCGCTGGATGTGCTCCCAGCGGACCCGGTCGGCCGACATCGGGTTTTCCGGCGGCTCGGCCTTTTCGCCGGCCTTGCGCATCAGCGCCATGTAGATGTCGTCGGCATCGGCGGGCTTGGACAAATAGTCCATGGCGCCAAGCTTCACGGCAGTGACCGCCGTGGCGATGTTGCCATAGCCGGTGAGCACGATTGCCTTGCAATCGGTGCGCTTGCCGCGGATCGCCTCGATCACGTCGAGGCCGTTGCCGTCGTTGAGCCGCATGTCGACTACGGCATAGGCGGGCGGGCGGGCGCGAACGGCCGCGACGCCTTCCCCCACGGTCTCGGCGGTCTGGACGTCAAAGCCCCGGCTTTCCATTGCGCGGGCAAGGCGCGTCAGGAACGGCTTGTCGTCATCGACGATCAACAGGCTGCGGTCCTGGCCAAGTTCTTCGGAAATCATGGTCTCCGGCATGTTCACCTTCCAAAACGTAACGTGCTTGTTCTGTGTCAGCGTCACCCGTTTGTCAAAGGGAAGCGTCAATCGGCTGCGGCGCGCTCCTGCACGGGCGGCGCCAGCGACAGATCGACCTCATCGCGCCGCCAACGAACCGTCACCAGCGCGCCGGGCGTTTCGGCCCTCTGCGAATTGGCAAATTCGACCGTGGCGCCAGAGCGTTCCAGCAGCGTCTTGGCGATGAACAGCCCAAGGCCGAGACCGCCGCCCTTGGCTTCGGCGTCGCGGCTGCGGGTGGTCAGGAAGGGCTCGCCCACCCGCTCGATCATGTTCGGCGAAAAGCCCGGCCCGTCGTCGCGGATGGACACGGTGATGAAGGGCGCATCCCACGCCGGCGGAGAATTCCACCCGCGTTTTCGCAAAATCCACGGCGTTTTCGAGAAGGTTGCCGAGTCCGTAGAGAATGCCGGGATTGCGGGCGAGTACCGGTTCGCCAGGCCTTGCGCCCGGAGTGACAACAAGTTCCACGCCGAAGCTGCGAAGCGGCGCGGCGACTTCCTCCATCAGCGACGACAGCGCAAGGCGCCCGATATGGCTGTCGCCCTCGCCCGACAGCGAGGAGAGCTTCTGCAGGATCTGTCGGCACCGCTCGGCCTGGCTGCGCAACAGGCTAGCATCCTCTCGCAGGGGCGAATCCTCGGCGAGTTCGCGCATCATTTCCTTCGAGACGAGCGCGATGGTGGCGAGCGGAGTGCCGAGTTCATGCGCCGCCGCCGCGGCGAGGCCATCAAGGTTCGACAGATGCTGCTCGCGCTGCAGGACGAGCTCGGTCGCGGCAAGCGCGTCGGAGAGCTTTCGCGCCTCGTCGGCGACCCGGTAGGCGTAGACGGCGGTGAAGACCAACGTCGAGACGATTGCGACCCAGGTGCCGGCGAGCAGCGCCAGCGGCAGGTCAAGCGAGCGCCCCGCCTCCCAGGGAAGCGGCTGGTGGAAGAAGACCAGCACCGTCGCCGCCGCGACCGTAAGCCCGCCCAGCGGCAGGATCTGGCGGGGCGACTGGGTTGCCGCGGATACGATCACCGGCACCACGAGCAGGACGGAGAACGGGTTCTGCAGCCCGCCCGTCAGATAGAGAAGGGCCGAAAGCTGCAGGATATCGTAGGCGAGCAAGGCCATCGCGGACTTGTCGGGCAGGCGGTAGCTCGCCTTGTATCGCAAGCGCAGGAAGACATTGAGCCAAGCCGACATCGCAATCAGCGCCAGGCACAACGCAAGCTGGAACTCGTATCCGAGCACGAAGGCAACGACCGTGACGGCAAGAGTCTGACCAAGTATGGCGAGCCAGCGGATTGCCACCAGCGTCTCGAGCCTCAAGCGCGACCCGCCCGGCTTTCCGTACATCCTGTCGACCATTGCGCACTCCCTGACCCTGTAGATACCGGCAAGGCGCGGTTCTTGGCAAATCGGTCAGGTTCCGCGCGGCTTGGCGCGGGTGGTCGGCGGGGCGCCAGCCGGGTCTTCCGGCCAGGGATGGCGTGGATAGCGACCGCGCATTTCGCTGCGGACGGCAGCCCATGATCCTTTCCAGAAGCCGGGAAGGTCCTGCGTCACCTGTATCGGGCGATGGGCTGGAGAAAGCAGTTCGAGCGTCAGGGCAACGCTGCCATCCATGACCGCCGGATGGCCCTTCAACCCGAAAAGCTCCTGTACCCGCACCGCCAGGAAAGCCGCCGTTCCCTCGTAGCGGATCGGAACGTTGGAACCTGCGGGCGTGTGGAAATGCTCGGGCGCCAGCCTGTCTGCCAGGGCGAGCGTCTTGCCAGCGAGCGTGACGGCATATTCAAGTCCCTCGCGCAGGACATGCGGCGTGATGTCGGCAAGCGCGCGCGGATTTGCCAGAAACGGCAGCAGCCAGTCGTCGAGGCTGGCGCAAAGCGCTGCATCCGACATAGCCGGCCAAGTCGCGTCGTGGGCGTTGAGGAAGGCTAGCCGGTCGCGCAGACGGCCCGCCGATTTGCCCCAGTCGAGCGCGGCAAGTCCGTTGCGGCGCAGATGCGACACGATGATTTCCTGCGCCGCGTCCTGCGTGGCAAGTTCGGCCGGAGCCTCGCCAAGCGCCAGCGCACCGAGGCGCCGCGACACCTTGACGCGAACGCGGCCGGACTGCGGATCGAGAAAGGCCTGGCGTTTCGCCAGGATAGAGGCGCCGTGCAGCGACTCGATCTCAGCAATGCCGATCACTGCGGCGGAGAGAATACGGGCCGAAGCCGCCGCGCCCTGCAGATCGGCAACGACAATGAAGGGGCTTCGCGCCAGCGGCTCGGCTTCGTCGAGAACCGCACCGCGCCCGCTGGACAACTGGAACGCGCCACCGTGGCCGCGCCATCTTGCGATCCGGTCGGGCCAGGCAAGCGACAGCAATGCGCCAGCGGAAAGCCCGCCATGAGCGGCGTGATCGAGGCCATGTGCGATCGACCGGGCAAGGCCGCGCGCGGCATTGGCGCGCTCGCCCTTCTCGTGGCGCAGCCGGTCGAGTCGCTGTGCAAGGTCGGTGACGTTGCCGCCAAGGCCGCGCTCGGACGCCAGCACCGCGAGCATTGCCGCGTCGAGCGCCTGTCCGTGGCGGCCCGCCTCCACCACCATGTGGGCGAAGCGCGGCGGCAGCGGCAGGGTGCGCATGGCCTTGCCTTCCGGGGTGATCCGCGCTTCGCCATCAAGCGCGCCAAGCCGCTTGAGCAGTTCAACCGCCTCGTCCCATGCCGGCTTGGGCGGAAGGTCGAGAAAGGCCAGGCTTGCCGGATCACTGACGCCCCAGGCGGCGAGGTCAAGCGCGAGACCCGAAAGATCTGCCTCGAGGATTTCCGGCGTGTCGTCGGCCGGCAGCGCCGCTGTCTGCTGCTCGCGCCACAAACGTATGGCGACGCCCGGCGCGGTGCGTCCTGCCCGGCCCGAGCGCTGCGTTATCGCCGAACGCGAAGCACGGACAGTCTCGAGACGCGTCAGCCCCGTGCGTGGCTCGTAGACCGGCACGCGCTTGAGGCCGCTGTCGATGACGATGCGAACCCCATCGATTGTCAGCGAGGTCTCGGCGATCGACGTCGCCAGCACTACTTTGCGCTCGCCCTTGGCCGGCGGCCTGATCGCCGCATCCTGCGCGCGCGGATCGACCGCGCCATAAAGCTCGAACAGGCGAACGTCTGCGGGCAGCGCTCCTTGCAGCCTCTCGGCGGTGCGGCGGATTTCCTTCTGGCCGGGCAGGAAGGCAAGCACCGAGCCGTCCTCCTCGGCAAGCGCACGGCGCACGGCCCGCGCGACAGTGTCCTCCACCGGCTCGCCCGCGGGACGTTCCTCGTGGCGGATCTCGACGGGATGCGAACGGCCCGGACTTTCGATGACCGGCGCGCCGCCGGCGAGCCGCGATAACGCCTGCGTCTGCAGCGTTGCCGACATGACGAGGATCTTGAGATCGGGCCGCAACGCCTGTTGCACGTCGAGCGCCAGCGCGAGGCCGAGATCGGCATCAAGCGTGCGCTCGTGAAATTCGTCGAAGACCACGGCGCTGATACCGGCAAGTTCCGGGTCGTCCATGATCATCCGCGCGAACACACCCTCCGTCACGAACAGAATACGCGTCCGCACCGATGAACGGCTTTCCAGCCGAACGCGATACCCGATCGTCTCTCCCGGCCGCTCGCCAAGCTGTCCGGCCATGAATGCGGCTGCGGCGCGCGCGGCGATGCGGCGGGGCTCCAGCACCACGACCAAGCCCGCGCACCATGGCGCGGCGGCGAGGGCGAAGGGAACGCGCGTCGTCTTGCCCGCGCCGGGCGCTGCGCTGAGCACCGCGGTGTTGCCTGCGTCGAACGCCGCAAGCAGGCGCGGCAAAGCCTCGTCAACCGGCTGCGGCATGCCTGGCAGGTCATTGCGCGCCTCAGCCATCGCGGCCAAGCTCGAAGAGCGCGCCTCCAGCGTCCGCCGCATCCTGCGGATCGTGCGTGACGAGCAACACCGGCAGCCCGCGCATGCGTGCCTCGGAGAAAACAAACTGCCGGATCTGGCTTTTCAGCGCGGCGTCCAGTTTCGAGAATGGCTCGTCGAGCAGCAATGCCTGCGGCTTGGCGAGCAGCACCCGTATCAGCGCGACACGCGCGCGCTGGCCGCCGGAAAGCGTTGCCGGGTCGCGTTCGAAAAGCCCATCGAGTCCGGCCTCGGAAAGCGCCGCATCGGCCATGGCGCGGCGTTCCGCCCTGCTTCCGCCTTCAATCGCGAAGAGGAGGTTCTCGCCGGTGCTCATATGCGGAAAGAGCATGGGGTCCTGGAACATCAGGCCGGTGCGCCGTTCATTGGCCGGAAGGCTTGTAATGTCGCGGCCGGCCAGCACCACCTTGCCGGCGGCCGAGAATGCCGGGTCAAGAAATCCGGCGATGAATGCAAGCAGGGTCGATTTTCCCGAACCTGATTCGCCCATCACGGTCAGCACCGATCCCGGTTCGATCCGGGCGGAGATCGTGATCAGTGAACGGCCTTCCAGGCTGATCGACACGTTCTCCAGCACGAGGCCGGACTCCAGCGCAAGTCCGGATTGCGCGGCGCTCACGCCGAAGCCCGCATGTCGCGGCGGCCCCTGTGGATGAAGGCGGGTATCATCGTGGCTGCGAAAAATCCAAGCACGGGCAACAGGAGTTGGACGAATGCATATACGCCGATGACGCGCCTGTCACCGCCGGACGACAGAGCAACGGCTTCAGTCGTGAGCGTCGGCCAGCGGCCCGCGCCGATCAGCAGCGTGGGCAGGTACAGCCCTACCGAAACGGCGAAACCGACGGCGGAAGCGGCGAGCACCGGGCGCAGCAGCATCGGCAGGCGAACTTTCAGGAACACCTTGGCCGGTCCCGCGCCCATCGACTGGGCGGCGCGTACATAGCGGATGTCGAATGCCCGCCACGGATCTGAAAGCGAAAGGAAGACATAAGGCAGGACGAAGGCGAGATGGGCGAGGAGCAGTGCTCCGAAGCTGGCATCGATATCGGCCGCGAGGAAAAGAAGCTGCAGGCCGAAGACGAAGGACGCCTGTGGCACCAGCAACGGCAGATAAAGAAGCATCTGCGCGCGGCTGCCGCCGGCGCTGCCGGTTCGCGCTTCCCTTTCAAGGCATGCAAGGGTCAGGGCGAGGGCTATCACCGTTGCGCAAAGCCCCGTTATAAGCGTTATCGAAAGTGGCCGCTCCAGCGTCGGCAATTGCCGTTCCCAGCCGCGCAGCGTCAGATCGCGGGGAAAGGCGTCAGGAAAATTCCAGTTTCCGGCGAAAGACCATAGCCCCAGAAGGAAGAGGCCGGCAAACACCGCGCCGCTAGCCAGAACCACCATCGCGGCAAAGAAACAGCGCGGCAGAATATCGTGCCGGAAGCGGCAGCCGCCGATGCGCAACCGCCGCATGAGGACGCCAATGACGCGCTCGCCCGCAATCCAGATCAAAAGCCCCGCCAGCGTGACACCAAGCTGCAGCATTGCCCCAGCCGACGCCTTGAAGCGCGTTAAAAGGTCGGGATCGTTCATCCAGCGGACAAGGCGCGGCGCCAGCGGTTCGGGCGCGGTGGGGCCCAGGATGATCGCGACATCCACCGTGGAGCTTGAATAGGCGATGACGGCAAAAACCGCGAGGCGGATCTGCGGATAGATGCGCGGCCAGACCGCGTGGAGAAAGCCCGCGGTTGCGCCGTAGCCAAGGCTCGCCGACACGGCCGAGTAGGCACGGGCATTCACCTGCGGCATCGCCGCCAGCGTGACCAGGAAAAGAAACGGCAGTTCCTTGACGAACAGCCCCGCCATCATCGTCAGGCCGAGCGGATCGTGGATGATCAGCCAGTCGGGCGGGCGCGTCAGTCCGGTTATTTCCGGCGAGACGAGGCGCATCAGCCAGCCGGAGGGCGCAAGCAGAAATGCAAGTCCGAAGGCAGCCGCGGCATGGGGCACCGAAAGCAGCGGCGACAACAGGTGCTGGAGAAGGCGGAAACGGCGCGTATGGGACCAGCCCGCGACAAAACCCGCAACCACGGCTAGGGCGAGGGCAGTGGTGACCAGCCCTGCGGCAAGGCTGACGAGGCATGATCGCAAAAGGCCCGGCTCTGCGAAGAGTTCACGCAATGGCTGAAGGCTGAATGCGTGCCCCCCCAGCGCAGGAAGGTAACCGAGCGCGGGAAGCAGCGTTGCCCCGAGGCCGAAGATCACCGGCAGCACCAGGACGCCGGCCGTCGCCGCCGGTGCGGCCGCCAGCAGGCGCTCGCCCCAGCGCAATGCCATTGCCTCAGTTGGCGACGCCGTAGCGCCGCGCCCATTCCGCTTCGATGCGCGTTATCCAGCTTGCATGCGGCTCGTCGAGCGTCGCGCCCAATTCCTCCGGCTTGAGCGTCGCGACGCCAAGGTCGAGCGCAGCGAAGCTTGCGCGGTCCTGCGGTGGCAGCTTGTCCATGGAAAGGACGGTGGGGTCGCCCCAGACCTTCGGGTCCTGCTTGCGCAACTGCGCCTCGGGCGAGAGCAGGAAATTCGCCAGCACCAATGCGCCTTCCCGGGCGGTTGCATTGTAGGGAATGGCGACGAAATGCGCATTGCCGAGCGTGCCGTTCCTGAACACGAACGAGCGCACGGTATCAGGCAATTCGCCATTGGCGATGGCGTTGGACGCCTCGGCCGGCGAGAAGGCGAAGGCGATGTCGATCTCGTTGTCGGCCAGGAGTTGGCGCAGCGCCTCCTTGTTGCGCGGGAAGGTCCGGCCGGAACGCCACAGATTGGGGTGCATCGCGTCGAGACCTTCGAAGAGCTTGCGCGTGACTTCCTCGAAATCGGCTTCGACCACCGGCTTGAGCAAAATTGCCGGGTCGGCGACGGTCTCCGCCAGCGCCTGCTTCAGGAAGGACGATCCCATGAAATCCGGCGGGGCCGGATAGGTGAAGCGTCCGGGATTGGCCTTGGTCCACTCCACGAGCTCGCTGAAGGATCCGGGCATTGCCAGGCCGCGCGCCGTGTCGTGGAAGAACACCATCTTCGCCATGCCCCATGGCGATTCCAGCCCTTCGACAGGCACGGTGAAATCGACCGTCAGCGCCGGCTTGTTTTCATGGTCGGCATATTGCCAGCTTGGAAGGCTTGTCGCCCAGCCCGGCGCCAGCAGCAGGCCTTGTTCCTTCATGGAGGCGAAGTTTTCGCCATTGATCCAGATGAGGTCGATGGAGCCGCCCTCTGCCTTGCCCGCAGCTTTCTCGGCCACGACCTTGGCAACCGCATTCGCCGTATCGTCGAGCTTCACATGCACGACGGTCACGCCGTGGCGTTCCTTCACTACCGCGCCTGCCCATGCGATGTAATCGTTGATGTTCTGCGCACCACCCCAGGCGTTGAAATAGACCGTCTGGCCGCGCGCCGCTTCCTCGATCTGGCTCCAGTTCGACAGGTCGGCGGCGGACGCCTCGCGGGCGAGAAACGCCGCGGCAAGAACGCCAATCAAAGGCAACAGGTTTTTCAAGTCCTTGATCTCCAGAGCGAATTGAGTGTGTCCCGTCTTATCCGCAGCGCGCTGGACACGGTCAAAACACGCTTGTGTGACACTTGCGCAGGTTCAACCGCCGCGGCTCGTGAGCGTGCGCGAAACGGCATCGAGCCAGCCGGCATATTTGCGTTCGCGCGCGTCGGCGTCCATGGCCGGCTCGAACCGGCGGTCAAGCGACCAGACCTGCGCAAAACCCGTCTCGTCGGGCCATACGCCGGCCTGCGATCCGGCGAGCCATGCTGCGCCAAGCGCGGTGGTCTCCAGGATCTTCGGGCGGTCCACGGGCGCATCGAGAATGTCGGCGAGGAACTGCATTGTCCAGTCGCTGGCGACCATGCCGCCATCGACCCGCAGCACCGTCTCGCCGGAAGGCTTCCAGTCGCCCTGCATGGCTTCCAGCAGGTCGCGCGTCTGGTAGCAGACGCATTCGAGCGCCGCGCGGGCAAATTCCCTGGGGCCGGAATTGCGCGTCAGGCCGAAGATCGCACCGCGCGCTTCGGCGTCCCAATAGGGTGCACCGAGGCCGGTGAAGGCTGGCACCAGGTAAACCTGCTGCGTCGGATCGGCTGCCTGCGCCAAATCGCCGGTCCGGTGCGCCGCATCGATGATGCCAAGGCCGTCGCGCAGCCATTGCACCGCGGCCCCGGCGATAAAGATCGAACCCTCCAGAGCATAGGTCGTGCGGCCCTTGAGCCGGTAGGCGATCGTGGTGAGCAGCCGGTTGTTCGACGCCACCTTGTCCGGACCGGTGTTGAGCAAGGCGAAGCAGCCGGTGCCGTAAGTCGACTTGAACATGCCCGGCGCGAAGCAGGCCTGGCCGATCGTCGCCGCCTGCTGGTCGCCGGCAATGCCCCGTATGGGAATAGCCGCGCCGAACAGTTCGGGCAGCGTCTCTCCATAGTCGGCGGCGCAGTCACGCACCTGCGGCAGCATGGAGGCCGGAACGCCCATGTGGGCGAGCAGTTCCTCGTCCCAGCAATTGTCGGCGATGTTGTAGAGCAGCGTTCGCGAGGCGTTGGTGGCGTCGGTGGCGTGGACCTTGCCGCCCGTCAGCCGCCAGACAAGGAAGGAATCGATCGTGCCAAAGGCAAGTTCGCCGCGCTGTGCCGCCGTACCCGCGCCGTCGACATTGTCGAGGATCCATCGGACTTTTGTTCCGGAGAAATAGGGATCGAGCAGCAGGCCCGTCCGCTCGGTGAATTGTGGTTCCAGACCGCGTTCCTTGAGCCTGGCGCAAAAGGGAGCGGTGCGGCGGTCCTGCCATACAATGGCGCGGTGAACCGGCTTGCCGGTCTTGCGGTTCCAAACCAGCGTCGTCTCGCGCTGGTTGGTGATGCCGATCGCGGCAATCGCGGAAGCGGCGATGCCGCCGTTGGCGATCGCCTGCCTGACGGTCGCCACGACGCTTTGCCAGATTTCCTCCGCATCATGCTCAACCCAGCCGGACTGTGGAAAGTGTTGCGTGAACTCCTGCTGCGCGCTCGCCTTGATCGAGGCGGGTCCGTCGAAAAGAATGGCGCGCGAGGAGGTTGTCCCCTGGTCTATCGCCAGAATCATTCCCGTCATTTTCCCCTCCCAGGGTATTCTCAGCCGCGCATGTCGACGATGACGCGGCCCCGGATCTTGCCGGCGAGTATCTCGTGCGCCGCCGCGATGATGTCGTCGAAACCGATGGTCGTGGTCAAGGCGTCGAGCTTTTTCATGTCGAGCTCGTCGGCGATGCGGTCCCACGCCTCGATCCGCCGCTCCTTCGGCGCCATGACCGAATCGATGCCGAGCAGCGAGACGCCGCGCAGGATGAACGGCATGACCGTCGCGGGCAGGTCGAAACCCTGCGCCAGTCCGCAGGCCGCAATCGCGCCGCCGTAATTCGTCTGCGCCAGAAGGTTGGCCAGCGTGTGCGAGCCGACGCTGTCGATGCCGGCGGCCCAGCGTTCCTTGGCGAGCGGCTTGCCGGGGGCCGACAGTTCAGCCCGGTCGATGATTTCCGCAGCGCCGAGGTTCTTGAGGAAGGCCTCCTCGTCCATGCGTCCCGTGGAGGCGATCACGGACCAGCCGAGCTTCGACAAAAGCGCGATGGCGACAGTGCCGACGCCGCCGCTCGCACCGGTCACGATTGCCGGTCCGTGCCGCGGCTTCATGCCGTGACGTTCCAGCGCCATGACGCTGAGCATCGCAGTGTAGCCTGCAGTGCCGATGCCCATCGCCTGCTTGGCGGTGAGGCCCTTGGGCAGCGGGATCAGCCAGTCGGACTTGACCCGTGCGAGGCCCGCATAGCCGCCCCAATGGGTCTCGCCGACGCCGAAGCCGTTGAGCAGCACGCTGTCGCCTTCGGCGAACAGCGGGCTTTGCGACTTGACCACCGTGCCGGCGAAATCGACGCCCGGCACCATTGGCCAGTGGCGCACTACCGGGCTCTTGCCGGTGATGGCGAGGCCGTCCTTGTAGTTGACCGTCGTCGCCTCGACCTTGACCGTGACGTCGCCTTCCATCAGGTCGTCTTCGGTTAGCGTCACGGTTTCGACGCTCTGCTTCTTCTGATCGTCGCGCGATACGCGAATAGCCCGGAATGCCTCAGCCATGGTCGAGATGCCTTTCCTGTACGGTTGTCATGCCCCGCCTTCCTTGCGGCGATGGCGCAGGGTTTCCAGCACCTCGTCGAGGATGATGAGCGCTGCACCGATCGTGATGAAACTGTC
Organism: uncultured Alphaproteobacteria bacterium; assembly: GCA_963699855.1. Taxonomy (GTDB): domain Bacteria; phylum Pseudomonadota; class Alphaproteobacteria; order Rhizobiales; family Rhizobiaceae; genus BOKV01. The sequence continues at coordinate 36,465 of CAVOVL010000005.1, forward strand.
CGCGAAGTTGAAGACCGCGAAAGACCAGCTTTGCGTGTGGACGAGGATGAAGTCCACCACGTGGCCGAGCCGAACGCGGTCGATGAGATTGCCGATGGCGCCGCCCAGCACGAGGGCATAGCCGAGTCTCGCCAATTGCTGATGGGGCTCCGAGCGCGACCACAGATAGATTATGAAGCCCGATATCGCCAGTGTCAGCGCGATCAGCGCCGCATCGTCGAGACCCGAAAGAAACGAGAAGGCGATGCCGGTATTGTAGGTGCGAAACAGCGACAGCATGGGCAGTAGCGGCACCGGCTCCTGCAGCGGCAGGCTGGTCTCGACCCAATGTTTGCCGGCCTGGTCGAGCGCGACCGCGGCGATGATGACAAGCGCTCCTGTATTGCGGTTCATGCGATGCGATCCTTCAGCGCGGCTGCGGCGCACCTCGTAGAGCATGACGCCCGTCGCGACGGCAAGGTTGAGCGAATCGGCCGCCCCGGCCATGGGGATGCGGCACAGCACGTCGCAGCTTTGCGCGAGTTCGCCCGGCAGGCCCTGCTGCTCGTTGCCCATCATCAGGAGGACTGGCTTGCCGGAATAATCGGGCGAGCGATAGTCGACCGAGCCTTCCAGATGCGTGCCGGCGACCATTCCCGGCCAGCCCTTGCGCCACTGAAGGAACTGCGCCTGCGAGGCGCGCGCCAGCGGCACGTGAAACAGCGAACCCATGGTGGCGCGCACGGCTTCGATGTTCCAAGGGTCGGTGGTCTCGCCCACCAGGATCACGCCCTTGGCGCCGACGCCGTCGACCGTGCGGATGATGGTGCCGAGATTTCCCGGATCGCGCACACGGTCGAGCGCCAGCCAGACATCGCCGTCCTTCGGGCGGATCGCCGAAAGCTCGGTCCAGCGCTGACCGAAGACGGCAATCGCCATTTGCGGATTGTCGCGACGGCTGATCGCGCCAAGCACCTTCTCGCTGACCTCGAGGATGAGCGCGCCGCGCGCACGGGCGCGTGCCGCCGCCGCCTGCAGATGTGGCTCATGCGCCATCCGCTTGGCATAGACCATGACATGCACCGGCCAGCCGCCGTCGAGCGCGTCGGTGACGAGCTTCAGCCCCTCGCCGAGGAAGCGCTTCTCGCTGTCGCGGTTCTTCTTGAGCGCAAGCGCGCGGATGTCCTTGATCACCGGATTGGCGAGCGAGGTGACTTCCTTGACCTGACCGGCGCGCGGCGTGTCGTTCATGGCGCGATCCAGCGCGAGAACAGAGAGGTGGAAAGCATGCGGCTGCCGCCCTCTGTGCGAATGACGAGTTCGCCCGATTCGAGCCTGCCGCCGCTGTCTCCCATGATTTCCTGCATCACCTCATGCAGGGCAAAGAAGGACGCACGGATCGAGTAGGCGGTGAGGGTGATGAATAGCGGGCGGTCGGACATCAGGTCGCGAACGAGGTCGAGCATGTGCGGCAGGTTCTCGAAAAGCTGCCAGACCTCGCCCTTGGGGCCGCGGCCATAGCTTGGCGGGTCGAGCACGATGGCGTCGTATCGGCTGCCGCGGCGCAATTCGCGTTCGCAGAACTTCACGGCATCGTCGCAGATCCAGCGGATCGGGTTTTGCCTCCATGCCGGCAAGCAGCTGGTTTTCGCGCGCCCAGCCGATCGCCTTCTTGGAGGCGTCGACATGGGTGACATGCGCACCGGCACGCGCCGCCACCAGCGAGGCAAGGCCGGTATAGCCGAACAGATTGAGCAGGCGCACCGGACGGTTCGCTGCGGAAATTTTGTCCTCGATGAAACGCCAATGCGTCGATTGCTCGGGAAACACGCCGACATGACGGAAGGACGTGAAGCGGCCGAGATAGGCGATGCCGTCCCAGTCGAGCGGCCAGGTTTCGCCAAGCTGGGTCTTGGGGAAACGCCAGCGGCCCATGCCGTCTTCCTCGGTATCGCCGGTGAAGATGGCGTCGGCCTTGCGCCACTCGCGCGGGTCGAGCGCCGGGCGCCACAATGCCTGTCCTTCGGGCCTCTCGATTACATATGGGCCATAACGCTCGAGCTTGCGGCCGTTGCCGCTGTCAAGCAGCGCATAGCTGCGGTCGCCGGATGCCTCGAGGATGACCGGCGCCGTTTCCGGCAGGCGGTTCTTCGCGGGCGGGCGGCGCTCCGCCTGCGCCGGCGCGGCGGTGGTATGGGATCGCTCGTTCAACTTGGACTTCGACCTTTTGCCAATGTCAGCGCGCAAAGCCCTACTTTAAATCGGGCGCGGACAAAACCCCAATGCTGACGGCTTGCCTGATTGCCGACGGCATGCAAATTATTCGGCAACCAGGAGCCGCCCGATGGATCTCACCGGCGAATACATCATTGAAGCCCCGCGCCAGAAGGTCTGGGAGGCGCTTAACGATCCTGACGTGCTGCGCGCGTGCATTCCCGGCTGCGAAACGCTGGAAAAGAAATCCGATACCGAAATGGCCGCGACCGTGATTACCAAGATCGGACCGGTCAAGGCGAAGTTCAGCGGCGAGGTCCGGCTGGAGAACATAAACGCACCGTTGAGCTACACCATTACCGGAGAGGGCAAGGGCGGCATTGCAGGCTTTGCCAAGGGCGGGGCGGATGTCGTGCTGGACGAGGTGCCGGAGGGTACGAAGCTGTCCTACGCCGTCAAGGCACAGATCGGCGGCAAGCTGGCGCAGCTCGGCTCGCGCCTCATCGATTCCACCGTGAAAAAGCTCGCCGACCAGTTCTTCCAGAACTTCTCCGACGCAGTGGCGCCAAGAAGCGAAACGGTCGCCTGACCGGCGACCGGAACTCCTTGCGCCCGTTTGAAACGGGGATCAGAACTTGTAGCTCAACCCGACGCGGATGACATCAACGTCTTCGAGCGAGTAGCTGTCGCCTTCATCGCCGTCGGGCAGATCGCTGCTCCCGAACGAATGCGTCTCGGAAAATGCGTAGTGCAGATACTCGCCGCGCAAGACCCAGTTGTTGGCCATCATGTACTCTATGCCTGCGCCGGCGACCCAGCCGTGATCGGTAAATTGCGTGGAGCTGTCGTCCGTGTCGGTCAGGGAATGCCGCGCCCATGCGACACCGCCGGTACCGTAGAACAGAAGCCCGCCATTCGCGATGCCCATGCGGCCACGCAAGGAAGCCAGCCAGTCGACTTCGGAGTCGAGGAAATCTTCGTCCGGCTCGTCGTTGTGCGGCATGGAGTCATCCATGCCGGTCGCGGTGATATCGCCTTCGACGCCAAATACCAGCGAATCCATCTGCCAGTTGCAGCCCACCTGGCCGCCACCGAGCCATCCCTCGGGATGCAGGTTGTCAAGCTCGTTACGGCCGCTGCCTTGATTACTGTCATGCACGCCACCATTCTGGCCGTGCCCATATCCGCCATGGACACCGACATAGCAGCCCGACCAGCCCGGTGCGGCAGCGACCGGTTCAACCGGTATCAAATCGGCCGCGTGACCGACGGAAACCGACAGGCCGAGGGCCGCCGAAAGAACAACAGTGCGCATCGCAACGATCTCCGATCCCGAAATCAGCCCAACAGGTGAAGCATAGGCGGGATCGAACAATTGTATGTAACCTAACAGTCACAGAAGCGCATATACGCGAGGCGGCTGCAAAGTCCGCTCAAAAAAGCCATCTCTCGGGGTGATTGCCAGCGCCGGTCGCGGCGCTTGCCCGGCTTATGCCGCGCGGTTGCGATCAGCGGGCGCGGGAAGCGCCGTAATGCCCTGCTTTTCCTGGACAAGCGCGTCGGCGCGCTTGCGTTGTTCCTCGGCCTCGACACGCCAGGTCCGTGCTTCCAGCGCCTGCTTCCTTGCTTCCTTGCGATGGCGGCCCTGGCTCAGCCAGACCAGGAACCCGCCGATCAGCAGGCCGCTGACAAGCGACGCAAAGATGAAGACGAAAAAGGGCAGCGTCAGCGAAATCGCGGGATTGTCGCGCGAGAACGGATCCAGCAGCATGGTCACCGGCGCACGGTTTGCAACCGAAAAGACGATCAGGACCACCGCCACCGGTACGGCAACGAACAGCCACAATAGCTTGCTCACGGGCGAATTCCTTTCAAGGCGACCGGTACGGACCGGTTTCAATCATCCGCCTCTCTTTAGCTGCCATTCAGCCTTTCGCGCAATTCCTTGCCGGTCTTGAAGAAGGGCACCCACTTCTCGTCGACCTCGACCTTTACACCGGTGCGAGGATTGCGGCCGGTGCGCGCCGGGCGGTTCTTCACAGAGAATGCGCCAAAGCCGCGCAACTCGACCCGGTCGCCGCGCGACAGCGCCACCGTGATCTCGTCGAGGATCGCATTGACTATGTTTTCCACGTCACGCTGGTACAGATGCGGATTCTTGAGGGCGATCGCCTCTACAAGTTCTGACTTGATCATTTGCCCAACCTCTCCAGTACCGGTTCTGGACTTTGCATCACGGAAACAAGACCGTCAAGAAACAGACGTTTGGAGATAACCTCCTGCATTTGCATGATATCCAGCACGATATCATTGCCGCCAATGAGCCGCATGATACGCGACAGGCCGGCGATATTTCCCAGAATACGCCCAGTGTTGCGATCCGGGCTCCACTCGATGATCTTCAAGTCGCCAGGGATCGACTTCGATTCTTCGAGCCAGGCCTTTGCAGCATCTTCCCCGCCAAGCTGATCGACAAGGCCGTTCGCAAGACCCTGCGAGCCGGTGAATATGCTGCCATCGGCCAGTTGCCGCGCCTTGAAAGGTTCGAGCTTGCGCCTTTCGGCGACAAGGCCGACGAAATATTCGTAGGAATCGTTTACAACCCGGCCAATCATCTGCTTGGCTTCCTCGCTGGCAGGCCCGAACGGCGAGGGCTCCGCCTTCAGCGGCGAAGACTTGATCGCGTCGACCTTGACACCGACCTTGTCGAGCAGGACCGAGGCATCGGCATACTGGAACAACACGCCGATCGATCCGACGATCGAGGAGCGGCGCGCAACGATGCGCTCCGATCCGCAGGCGATCATGTAGGCGGCGGATGCCGCGAGCGTGCCGACGCTGGCGACAACCGGCTTCTTCTCGTTCAGCTTGCGAACGGCTTCGTAGATGGCCTCGCCGCCTGCGGTCGAACCGCCGGGCGAGGAAATGTCGAGGATGACTGCCCGCACCCTGTCGGTCCGCGAGATCTTGTCCAGCATCTCGATCATCGGGCGGTCATCGGAAATGAAGCCCTCGATCTTGACCCGGGCGATGTGTTCGCGCCCGGCATTGGCGAACAGCCCTCCGGCGCCGGCCACAGCCACGATCGCGCCCGCCAGCAGCAGGAAGGCGGCAACGCGCCAGAAGGTCAGTTTGCGGCGCATGCGGCGCCGCTCGATGATCTCGTCCGCGGACAGGGTCATGGATCGCTCCCTTGGATTGACCATTTGGCAATGCGGTAGCAGGCGTTACCGTCATGGGCAAGACGGATCGAGGCGCCGAGGCTGCAAATTCACGGTTGCAACAAAAAGGGCCCGCAATCCCTGCGGGCCCTTTGCACATTGATAAAGGCGGCGATTACTCGGCCTTCTTTTCCTTCAGCGCGGCGCCGAGAATGTCTCCGAGCGACGCTCCCGAATCGGTGGAGCCGTATTGTGCCACCGCTTCCTTTTCCTCGGCGATTTCCAGCGCCTTGATCGAGACCGCAACCTTGCGCGACTTCTTGTCGAACTGGGTGATGCGGGCATCGACCTTCTGGCCGACCGAGAAACGCTCGGGACGCTGTTCGTCGCGGTCGCGCGACAGGTCCGAACGCTTGATGAAGGTGGCGATGTCGGTGTCGGCGATGACGACGTCAAGGCCGGTATCCTTCACGCCGGTCACTTCGCAGGTGACGACCGCGCCCTTGCGCAGGCCGCCCGATTCGGCTGCCGTCGCAACGGGGTCGGAACCGATCTGCTTGATGCCGAGCGAGATGCGCTCCTTCTCGATGTCGACGTCGAGGACCTTGGCACGAACGACGTCGCCCTTGTTGTATTCCTCGATGACTTCCTCGCCGGGACGGTTCCAGTCGAGATCCGACAAGTGGACCATGCCGTCGACGTCGCCGTCGAGGCCGACGAACAGGCCGAACTCGGTCTTGTTCTTGACCTCGCCCTCAACCTCGGAGCCGTTGGGATACTTGGCAGCGAAGGTCTCCCACGGATTGTCGAGCGTCTGCTTGAGGCCGAGCGAGATGCGGCGCTTGGCCGGATCGACCTCGAGCACCATGACTTCGACTTCCTGCGAGGTCGCGACGATCTTGCCGGGATGGACGTTCTTCTTGGTCCAGGACATTTCCGAGACGTGGATCAGACCTTCGATGCCCGGTTCCAGTTCGACGAACGCGCCGTAGTCGGTGATGTTGGTGACGCGGCCCTTGACCTTGGCGCCGATCGGATACTTGGCGCCGATCGCACCCCACGGATCGCTTTCCAGCTGCTTCATGCCCAGCGAGATGCGGTGGGTTTCCTGGTTGACGCGGATGATCTGCACCTTGACCGTCTGTCCGATGGACAGGATTTCGGACGGGTGGTTGACGCGCCTCCAGGCCATGTCGGTGACGTGCAGCAGGCCGTCAATGCCGCCGAGGTCGACGAACGCGCCGTAATCGGTGACGTTCTTGACCACGCCGTCGACGATCTGGCCTTCCTCGAGGTTCTGTACGATTTCCGAACGCTGCTCGGCGCGGCTTTCCTCAAGTATGGTGCGGCGCGACACGACGATGTTGCCGCGGCGGCGATCCATCTTGAGGATCTGGAAGGGCTGCGGATTGTTCATCAGCGGCGTGACGTCGCGGATCGGGCGGATATCGACCTGGCTGCGCGGCAGGAACGCCACGGCGCCGTCGAGGTCGACCGTGAAGCCGCCCTTGACCTGGTTGAAGATGACGCCTTCGACGCGCTCGCCGGCCTCGAACTTCTTCTCGAGCTTGGTCCAGCTTTCCTCGCGGCGAGCCTTCTCGCGCGAGAGCATCGCCTCGCCCAGCGCGTTTTCGACGCGCTCGACGAAAACCTCGACCTCGTCGCCGACCTTGAGCGTGCCGTCCTTGGCCTGTGCGCCGAATTCCTTGAGCGGCACGCGGCCCTCGACCTTCAGGCCGACGTCGATGATCGCCTGGTCCTTTTCGATCGCCGTGATGCGGCCCTTGACGACCGATCCCTCGGCGACGTCGTGGGTGAGGAAGGATTCTTCGAGAAGCGCGGCAAAATCTTCCCGCGTCGGGTTCATGCCCGTTTGCTGCTGTGCCATATTTTCTCCTGGTGTGACCCGTGCCGCCCTTGCGGACAGGTCCGGCGCCTTTGGTTGGTGTTGCGTTTGGCAAACCCCGCTACCCGCCCGAAAGGGCTTTCCGGCAATGCCGGGTGGCGCAAGGGGAACGGAGCCTGCCTGCTTGATTTCAGACCCTTGGCCGCTGCGGCCGCCGGGGTTCACGCTGGGCCTGTGACCGCTTCAACGATCGAAAGTGCAGCGCGAAATGCCGCTTCTATACCCATCTCGCTGGTATCGATCAAGTGCGCGTCTGGCGCGGGGCGCAATGGCGAGTTCGTCCGGCCCATGTCGCGCGCATCGCGACGGTTGATCGCATCGAGTATTTCACCGTAGTCGGCCCTGCCGCCCGCCTCGATGATTTCCTCCATTCGCCGCTGCGCGCGCACCTTTGCCGAGGCGGTCACGAAGAGCTTCACCGGTGCATCCGGGCAAACAACCGTGCCGATGTCGCGCCCGTCGAGAACGACACCCGGCGGGACATTGGCAAATTCGCGTTGCTTCTCAACGAGTACCCGCCGCACCCCCGGCATGACAGCGACGCGCGATGCCGCCTCGCCAATGCCGTGCTCGGAGAGAACGTCGCGGTCCAGCGCGGCAAGATCGACATGGCGCGCCGCTTCCTCGGCAAGGCCGGCATTGTCGAGCGGCAATCCGACGGAAAGCAGGGCGTGACCGACCGCACGGTAGGTGAGGCCGGTGTCGAGATGGCGCAGGCCCAGATGGTCCGCGAGGCGGCGGGCCAGCGTTCCCTTGCCAGATGCCGCCGGCCCGTCGATGGCGATGACGAGATTGCCGCCGCCTGTCATTCACGCGCTCCGCGCAAACAAGCCATCTCAGGCCATCTCCGCCGCAAGCTGCGCGCCGAGTTGGAGCATAAGACTTTCGAATTGCGGGAAGCTGGTGGCGATGGGCGAAGCGTCGTCCACCGTCACGGGGCGTTCGGCAGCAAGACCCATGACGAGAAAGGCCATGGCGATGCGGTGGTCGAGATGGGTTGCAACAGTCCCGCCGCCAAGGCCTTTGCCGTCCGGGCGGCCTGTGACCTTGAGCCAATCGCGGCCTTCTTCGCAGGTGGCATTGTTCGCCTCGAGCCCGCGTGCGACGGCGGCAAGGCGGTCGCTCTCCTTGACCCGCAACTCGTCAAGCCCCTGCATCAGCGTATCGCCCTCGGCAAAGCAGGCGGCGACGGCGAGCACCGGATATTCGTCGATCATCGAAGGGGCGCGATCCGCCGGAACGGTTACGCCCTTGAGCGGCGAATGGCGCACGCGCAGGTCCGCCACGTCCTCGCCGCCGGCCGAGCGGGCGTTGAGGATCTCGATTTCGGCTCCCATTTCCTGAAGCGTCGCGATGAGGCCGGTACGGGTGGGGTTCATCAGCACATTCGTGATGGTGACATCGGAGCCCGGAACGATCAGCGCCGCGACCAGCGGAAAGGCGGCGGAAGAAGGATCGCCCGGCACCGTGATGTCCTGGCCCTTCAACGCACCCTGGCCGGTGATGCGGATGTGGCGCACGCCGCTCGCGTCCGTCTCGACTTCCAAGTCGGCGCCGAACCCCCGCAGCATCTTTTCGGTGTGGTCGCGCGTCATCACCGGTTCGATGACGGTGGTGACGCCGGGCGCGTTGAGACCGGCAAGAAGCACCGCAGACTTGACCTGCGCGGAGGGGACCGGAACGGTATAGGTAACCGGGTTTGCCTCGCGGGCGCCACGGATCGTCACCGGCAGCCGGCCGCCGGGCTGCTGGTCCAGCACCTGGCAGCCCATCAGGGCTAGCGGATCGAGCACCCGGCCCATCGGACGCCTGGACAGCGAAGGATCGCCAATGAAGGTCACCGGGAAATCATAGGTTCCGGCCAGGCCCATGTAGAGGCGGCAGCCGGTTCCCGAATTGCCGAAATCGATCGGTCCTGAAGGCTCCAGCAGTGCGCCGTTGCCTGCGCCCTCGACAATCCAGACCGGTCCTTCCTTGCGCGCCTTGGCGCCCAGCGCCTCGGCGGCCCTGATCGAATTGATGACGTCCTCGCCCTCCAGCAGGCCTTCGATCCGCGTCGTGCCGCTGGCAACGCCGCCGAACAGGACCGAGCGGTGGGAAATTGACTTGTCGCCGGGCACGGGCGCATGCCCGCAGAGCCTCCCGGAACGCATCGCGGTCATCGGTCTTTTTGCGGCATGTGCTGTCATGGCTGGCGGAAATCCGGGGCTGAATGATGCCGGCGCATGTAACACAGCCGCCGCAAGCCGTCATCGTCAAATCCCGCCCCGGCCTGACGCGGCCAAATTGGCTTTTGACACGGAAGCATTGCCAGTCTATGGGAGGCCGGATTTTTCAGGACAACCGAGGTATCTGCAGTGGCCAGGGAAGAACTCGGCACTAAACGTGTCTGCCCGGAGACGGGCAAGAAGTTTTACGATCTGAACAAGGATCCGGTGGTTTCCCCCTATACCGGAAAATCCTATCCCTTGTCGTTCTTTGTCGAGGCGGCGCCGGTGCGCGTGCGCAAGGAAAGCGCCAAGGCGAAGGTAGTCGAAGACGAAGAGGTCGAGGCCGAGGAGGAACTCGAGGACGAGGACGAGGCCGCGCCTGAACTCATCAGCCTCGAGGACGCCGACGAAGATTCGGCCGAGACCGTCGACAACGAAGACGACGAGGAAATTCCCGACCTTCCCGACGATGTCGAGATCGAGGTCGAGGAAGAGGAAGACGAAGTGGCCGATCCCTTCCTTGAAGAAGAGGAAGAGGATGACGATCTTTCCGACGTCATCGGCGACGTCGACGGCGAAGAGGAAGTCTGACGCCTGCGGGCGCCTATCTTTGGCCTTGATTTGAGGCCGGGTGCGGAATAGAAGCACCGCTGTCGCGGCGGCGTCCCTTCCCAAGGGCGTCACGAATGCTGCGGCGAACCAAAAGCCGGGCCGGGGCCGTTGTTCCGGCGGTGCGGATGGGGTCATAGCTCAGTTGGGAGAGCGCTTGAATGGCATTCAAGAGGTCGGCGGTTCGATTCCGCCTGGCTCCACCAAAATTCCTGCTATTGATTGAAGCCCGTTCTTGATCGGAAAACGCGCAGGGCCAGTTCGCCGGCGGATGCGTCCTGCACCCACCGGGCTGTGTTCCGTCAGACCTTGCCGTTCTTGAACTGCGGGGCGGCTTCGTCGAACTCGGTGCGCAGGTTCGTGACCACGCGCCGGTTGAGCGCCTTGCATGAAATGTCCGGGCAGTCGCGCACGAGGCGCTCCTTGCCATAGCCCTGCGCCCACATGCGCTGCGGATTGACGCCCTTTGCCGCGAGGTAGTCCATGACAGCCTTGGCACGCTTGTCCGACAACGCGGTGTTGTTGGTGCCCGGATCGTCCGCAAAGCCCTGCAGCTTCACCAGCCATTTCGTGTGGGTGTTCAGGAACTGCGCCTGCAGGTCCAGCGTCTCTCTCGCGACATCGTCGATTTCGGCGGAGCCGGCCGCGAAGTAGACGCGCCGGCCGGCGGTCATCACCAGTTCTTCCTCGCTGCCGGCTGCTATCTGCTCATAGCCCCTTGCAACCTGGTCGGTGACGCCGGTCGGCTTGATCGCCGCCAAGTCGGGTCCGCCGCCGCCGGTGCAACCGGCGGCCAGCAACGCCCCAAGGAAAAACACCGATTTCGAATTACACAAGAACGCAAGGGCACGCATTTTGTCAGCTGTCCTCCGCCACGGGGGCGCGGTCTGCGATGTGCTCGAGCACGAGCACCGCTGTTCCAACCGGGCACCGGCGATAAAGGTCGATCGCATCCTCGTTGAACATGCGGATGCAGCCGGAAGATGCGTCCGTGCCGATGGACCACGGCGCGACCGTTCCATGCAGGCGATAGCCGGTGTCGCCCTTTTCGTCGAAAAGATAGAGGGCGCGCGGCCCGAGCGGATTCTTCGGGCCGGCATCCATGAATTCCGGCAGTTCGGGATGGCGCTCACGCATTTCCTTTGGCGGCACCCAGCGGGGCCAGCGGGTCTTCCTGGCGACGCGCGAGCGACCGAACCACTGGAAGCCTTCCTTGCCGACGCCGACGCCGTAACGGATTGCCGTGTTGTTTTCCCAGATCCAGTAGAGATAGTGATGCTTCGTATCGACGACGACCGTACCCTCCGGCTCGTCTGAGAAATACTGCACCATCTGGCGGCGCCACCTTGGGTCGACAGCCGCGAAATTGGTGGCGATGTACTGGTTGCCGGAATCGTTCGCCATGCCGGCAATGTACTTGTTGTTGGCCTGTGCCAGCGCTTCGCCGGTTCGCACGAACGGCATTGCCAGCGGCACCGTTGCCCCAACCGTCATCACGGCAGCCTTGCCGAGAAAACGGCGGCGGCTGATTTCATTGGAGATCATGAATTTTAGCTCCTTATGGCCCCTTGCCAGACATGTTCGCAGTCTTTTGGACGCAGATGCCAGAATAGTGACAATAATTCAGCAAAAAAATGGCAAGGTCAACGGTTCCGCAAATTCAAGCAACCGCGCAACCTATTTTACCCCCTTCGCCTTGGTCATGATAACGTCGATCCATGCGAGGATCAGCGCCGACACCACGAAGGCGAGGTGGATGATGGTGAACCACATCAGCTTGTCGTTGGTGAACTGGCTCGCGTTCAGGAATACCTGCAGCAGGTGGATGGAGGAAATCGCCACGATGGTCGATGCCACCTTGATCTTGAGCGATCCGGCGTCGATTTTGCCCAGCCAATGGACTTCCTCGCCCGCCTCGCCCTCGAATCGCGAGACGAAGTTCTCGTAGCCCGAAATGATCACCATCACGACGAGGCTCGCGACAAGCGCGGCATCGATCAGCGCGAGGATACGCAGGATCGTCTGTGTCTCGTCCAGGGCAAGACCGCTTGCCATGAAATCAAGCAGCTTTTTGGAAAAGCTGATCGCATACATGGCGAGCGCAAGCGTCAGGCCCAGGTAGAAGACCACCAGCAGCCAGCGCGAGGCCAGGATGATCCGTTCGATAAACAGTTCGAGCGATTTCATGGGAGCAGTTCGAAAGGTTCGTGCGTAAAGAACATATGCCTGGCGCGATTTTTCGCAAGGCCACGCATGCCCCATTTTCCAATGTAGTGTCGCTGGGTAGTGGCGCTGGCTGGCCAAAGTCGTTTTCATTGTCTTGCCGAGCAGCTAGAACACCTTGGCGACGGCACCGGCTGCCTTTCCTGACGGAGACGAATCCATGAGACTGAAGCGCCTGCTGGCGGCTGTGGTACTGGCGGTGATGCATGCAACGGGCGCGATGGCGGATCCGGTGACACTCGATGATTTCAGCAATGGCGCCGCCGGGCGCTGGCGCTTCTTCGCCGATACGGTGATGGGCGGGGTCTCGACCGGAAAGGTCGAGTTCGTGCGCGAGACGGGCGTTGCGTTCGCTCGAATGAGCGGAGCGGTAAGCACGGCCAACAATGGCGGCTTCATCCAATTCCGCACGGATCTGGCGGGGCGGGTACCCGAGGGCGCTGAAGGCGTTCTGCTCGTCGTGCGCGGCAATGGCGAACGCTATTTCGTTCACCTGCGCACTGCCGCCATGCTGTTGCCCTGGCAGTATTACCAGGCAGGATTTTCGACCGGACCAGGCTGGCGCGAAGTGCGGCTGCCCTTTTCATCCTTCAAGCCGTCCGGGCGTGGATTGGCGATCTCGCCCGAGCCCCGGTCCCTTCGCTCGATCGCAATCGTCGCCTATGGCCGCGATCACGAGGCGCGGGTGGACGTGCGCCAGGTCGGTTTCTACTGAGGGGCATTGCCGCATTTTGGCCGCCAGCGCCGCGCAAGGCTTGGCGGCGCGGCAGGGGCAGCCCGCAGGGCAAAGCGGAGCAAGGCGTGTTTCAACAGGTAAAGGCATATCATGAAAGGCAGCGGCACGACGCACATGTGCTGTTGATGGTCATGCTTGCCATGGACGTCGCATTGATCCTGGCGCATGCCTTCCGGGCAGAACTGCCGTTTCTGCGCGAGGGCCTTTTCGACATCGAAGGACAGTTCGGCCTGTCGGCGCTGATGATTTTCGCACAGTTCGCGGCAATGATCTTCTTCCTCTCGGAGATCAAGTACAATCGCCGAGACCGGGCCTTCGACTTCTGGAAGTACCTGCTTCTCTACATTCTGGCCGACGATATTTTCGAGATCTCCGAGCATGCAGGGGAAATCCTCGGCGAACTGTTCAGTTTCGAAACCCTGTTCGGGCTGACGCCGGCCGACTACGGCAAGTTTGCATTCGCTATTGGCGGTGGCCTCGCCGCTTCAGCATTTCTCGGCTATCTGCTGCGCCGCAGCAGCCGCGAATTCGTTTCGACCTCCTTCGCCATTTTCGTGCTGCTTTCGTGCTTTGCATTCTTCGCGGTGGTCTTCGATATCATCCATGCGGCGTTCGACAAGGACCCGCGCCTCGGCTTTGCCTTCTCCATTTTAGAGGAAGGCGGCGAGATGATCGTGCTGAGCTTCATGACGGCCTTTCTGTACTACCTGTGGCAGGTATCGCGAAACAGGCAGGGCTGACGCGGCTGCATTGCGAGTTCCCGTGTTTGCGCAGGCATTGGTCGCGAAAACCGCGGAACTATCGGCGCGCCTCACTGTTGGGACCATTGGAAGTCCAAGAACAGAGAGGTTGAGAGATGAGAAACCTGATTTTCGTGGCGCTGCTATCGTCCACGGCGTTGGTGCCGGGCATTGTGAAGGCGCAAGAAGAAAACCAGCAGATTCGCCAGCAGAACGGGCAGGAACGGCCGGCAGGCGAGCAGCAGGTCCGCGCGATCGAACTTGTCAGCATGCCGGTAGTCAACGATCAAAACCGCCGTGCCGGAATCGTGGCCGGCGTCGTTGAGCGCGACCAGCAGCAATATGTGGTTATCGAAACCGCGGACGACCGCGACATGCTGATGGTGGAACTTGAGAATGTGCGCATGCAAGGCGGGCAATTGGCCGTTTCGGCAACAAGCCTGGACAATGCCCAACCATGGCGCGACGACATGCAGGCAAGCTATACGCCCGTGCCCGAGCAGGAGCCGGTGACGCTCGCTGCAATCCGTCAGGAGGGCCAGCAGGGCATGCAACAAGCGCAGGGTTCCCAGCAAGCACAGGGCGCGCAAATCACGGTCGAGCAGCAGCCGGCGCAGGTGATGGTGGAACAGCAGCCGCCCCAGATCATCGTTCGGCAGGCGCCGCCCACGATCATCGTCCAGCAGCCGCAGCCGGAGATCATCGTGCGCATGCCCGAACCGCAGGTGGCGGTGAGCCAGCAGCAGCCACAGGTGCAGATCGAGCAGCCTGAGCCCGAGGTGCAGACCAACCAGGCGCAGGCAAGGGTCTCCACGCAGCAAGCCCAACCGCAGGTCCGCTTCGAGCGTACCGGGGAACCGCGTGTACAGTTCCAGGAGGAACAGGGCCAGCCGAGAATCCGTATCGAACGGATGCAGGAAGGCCAGCAACAGCAGGCATCGCGGCAAGGCACCGGTCAGCAGCAGGCTGGTACGCTAAGGCTTGACCAGGAGCGCGTGCGGCAGGCCTTCGAGGTTGGCGGACAACAGCCGCAAGGCGCGAACGCGCAGCAGCAGCAGGTCGCTGCCTCGGACCTTGCAGGCATGCAGGTCTACAACGGCCGCGGCGAAACGCTTGGCCGGGTCGACCGGGTATTGCAGGACCCCACCCAGCGCGACCGGCACTATGTGCTTTTGCAGACGGACCAGTCGTTCGGCTTCGACCAGAACCAGGTGATCCTGCCGCTTGAACGCGTTTCGATGCGGAACAACCGCCTCGTGGTCACCGGCGTCACCGAAAGCGATCTCCAGGCAATGCAGGATACCGGCAACTTGTCCGCCTATCCGCAGGTTGCACAGGGCGAAATGGTGAATGTGGGTGGCACGCCCTAATTCGTCGGAACGTTCATCGGAAATGCGGGCCGGCGCTTCGCCGGCCTGTATTTTTCCCCAGCCCGCGCCTGAAAAACAAGGGAACAAAACACTGACAAAGCTGTCTGGTGCGCCTTACCAAGAGTATATCGCCAGGCGCGCAAACACATTCGTCACGCTTCTGCTCACCATTGTTGGCGGGGCAAATGGCGCGCGACTGACACGGCGCGTAGGGAGCGGTCCAGGGAGATGGTCCAAGAACGATGGCCGGCTTTCATAGCGTCATGCTGCTTGACACGCTTTTTGGGTACGACATTGCGCCAGCGCTTTCCTGCAACCAAAAGGCAATTTTCACGCCCTGTTTTCCGTACGCATTCGGTACGAGGGGAATCCGTTTTTCCAAGACATTGATTTTAATGGCGCACCCGACAGGATTCGAACCTGTGACCTCTGCCTTCGGAGGGCAGCACTCTATCCAGCTGAGCTACGGGTGCCAGTGCGCCGGGCGGAGGGCACGGCGAACAGGGCGTAAATAACCCATGGCCGGGCCCGGGGCAATGGCAATCAGGAAAGCCGCGCCGCGCCCTATTTTTGCCCGCCCGGCCGGGCGGCGGCCTCCCGAACGGTCAGAAGGCGGATCTCAGTCCGGCTTCGCCGTGACGCTCACCTTGCTTTCGTAGAAGGAGGCGAGACCCGCAAGTTCGAGCAGTTCGTCATAGGGTAATTCATAGGCCCAGACCGCATTGTCGATCTCGTGGTCGCCCACGAGGATGTTCCAGTAGCTGGCCTTGCCCTTGTATGGGCAACGGCTGACATGGGCAGAACGCACCAGCCTGTCGCCGTCAATGTCCTCGATCGGCACGTAGTAAACCGGGTTGTGGCCGGCCTCGCGAACCAGGAAGGCATTCTTCGTTTCGGCGATCAACGAGCCGGCAGCATGCACGCTCACCGTGCCGCGGAACGGCTCGACCGAGATGACATGGCCAGGATTGGTCTTGAAGCCCGGCGAAGGGTTGATTTCGCGCCCTGACTGCATTCTTCCATCTTCTCCTGCAAACCCGCGGCGGCGCAAGACTAGCAGGGCCGGGGTGCGCGCGCAAAGGGGCTAAAAACTTCAGTGCGCCTCGTCCCAATTGAGCGCGGCGCGCACATCCACCTGCAGCGGCACCCGGAGATGGACAGCCGGGAAGGGAGCATCGACCATCACCTTGCGGATCACCGGAATGGCGCCTTCCACTTCGTCATTTGCAGCTTCGAAGATTAGTTCGTCGTGAACCTGCAAGCAGCATCCGGGCGCGAAGGCCGGCCTCGGCAAGCGCCTCGTCCATGCGCGCCATCGCACGACGAATGATGTCGGCGGCTGATCCCTGGATCGGCGCGTTGATTGCGGCGCGTTCGTTGAAGGCGCGCATTTGCGGGTTGGAAGGGCTGATGTCGGGATAATGGGCCCGCCTCCCGAAAATGGTCTCGACATAGCCGTGATCGCGGCAGAATTTCTTGGTCTCTTCCATGTAGTCCCTGAATGCCGGGGAACCGCTCGAAATAAGTGCTTGATATAGTCGCCGCCTCCTCGCGTGCGATCCCGAGCTGATTGGCAAGACCAAAAGCGGAGATGCCGTAGATGATCCCGAAATTGATCGCCTTTGCACGCCGCCGAACCATCGGGTCCATGCCCTCGACCGGCGTATCAAACATTTCAGAAGCGGTCATCGCATGAATGTCGAGGCCATCGGCAAAGGCCTGGCGCAGTTGCGGGATGTCGGCAATGTGGGCCAGCACCCGCAATTCAATCTGCGAATAGTCGGCAGAGATCAAGCTTGTTGCCGTTCTCCGCAATGAAGGCCGTTCGGATCTTGCGGCCCTCTTCGGTGCGAACGGGAATATTCTGCAGATTGGGTTCCGAAGAAGACAGCCTGCCGGTCGACGTAGACGCCATCGCATAGGATGTATGGACGCGTTTGGTTCGCGGATTGATGTAACCGGGCAAGGCATCGGTATAGGTCGATTTCAGTTTGGTCAGTTGCCGCCAGCCGACAATCTTGCGCGGCAGATCATGGCCTTCGGCGGCAAGGTCTTCGAGCACCTGCGCCGAGGTCGACCATTGACCGGTCTTGGTTTTGGATGCGCCTGGCAGGCCGAGTTTGCCAAACAGGATTTCACCCATTTGCTTGGGTGAGCCGATATTGAAGTTTTCTCCGGCCATGGCGTGAATTTCATGTTCTACCGAGGCCGCTGCCTGGCCCAGTTCACCAGACAGGCGGGAAAGAATTTGCCGGTCGACGGAAATGCCCCTTTGTTCCATGCGGGCAAGCACATCGACAAGCGGACGCTCCAGCCGCTCATAGACGCGAGTCATTCCTTCGGCGACCAAGGCGAGGCTTCAGCACCTGCCACAGGCGCAGCGTCACATCGGCATCTTCCGCCGCATAGTGCGGCCTTTTCAACCTCCACCTGGTCAAAGGTGATCTTGCCCTGGCCCGATCCTGTAAGCGACTTGTAGGAAATGCATTCATGGCCCAGCCAGCGCATTGACAGTTCGTCCATGCCGTGATTGCCTTGACCGGCGTCCAGCACATAGGACAGCAGCATCGTGTCGTCGACGGGACGAAGGTCAATGCCGTGTTCGCTGAATATCAGCCAGTCATACTTCATGTTCTGGCCGATCTTGAGGATCGACGGATCGGTGAGCACGCCGGCGAGCATGTCGAGCGCGACGGGCTCGGGGATCTGGTCGGGCAGATGCCCGCCACCGAGAAGGTCGTCAGCCGCGCCGTCGCGGTGGCCGAGCGGAATGTAGCAACCATTGCCCGGCCTTGTGCTCAGCGATATGCCGCACAGCACCGCCTGCATCGGGTCGAGCGATGTCGTCTCCGTGTCGA
Source organism: uncultured Alphaproteobacteria bacterium (assembly GCA_963699855.1). Classification (GTDB taxonomy): domain Bacteria; phylum Pseudomonadota; class Alphaproteobacteria; order Rhizobiales; family Rhizobiaceae; genus BOKV01. Next base: position 54,471 of record CAVOVL010000005.1, read on the forward strand.
TCGCAACGATGCCGGCCGCGCGGATCATCCCCACCCAGCGGGCAAGGCCTGCCTCATCGCGGATGCATTCATAGTCCTCGAAGACGAATGGCAACGACGGCGCCGAGGCAATGCGCGCGTCGGCGAAGGCGGCGGGGCTGCCCGCAGCATGCACGGAAGCTGCTTGCGGCGTTTGCGGGTCGAGATCCGGGCCGCGCATCGCCTCATAGCCGTTCACCTTGATCTCGGCGGGCTCGATCTGCGAAGCGTCGGTGCCGGTCACTTCCGCAACGCGCCGGGTCAGCGTGTTGAATTCCATCGCCTTCAGGAAGGCAACGACCTGCGGACCGTCGGTCTTGTCGAGAAAGAGGTCGTCGAGGGGTATTTCGAGCGGCACGTCATCCTTGAGCATCACCAGTTGGCGCGACAGGCGCACCAGTTCGGTATTGGCGATGATGCCTTCGCGGCGCTTCTCCTGCCTGATCTCGCCGGCGCGGGCGAGCAGCGTTTCAAGGTCCCCATATTCGGCCAGCAATTGCGCCGCGGTCTTGGGGCCAATGCCCGGCACGCCCGGCACGTTGTCGGTTGAATCGCCGGTCAGCGCCTGCAGGTCGGCCATCTTTTCCGGCGGCACGCCCCATTTCTCGATGACCTCGGCAATGCCAAGGCGCTTGTCCTTCATCTGGTCGTAGAGAATGACTTTCGGCCCGACGAGCTGCATCAAATCCTTGTCCGAGGAGATGATCGTGACATCGCCGCCCGCTTCGCGCGCCTGCCTTGCATAGGTCGCGATGATGTCGTCGGCCTCGAAGCCCTCCATCTCGATGCAGGGCAGGTTGAACGCCTTGGTCGCCTGTCGGATCAGCGCGAATTGCGGGCGCAGATCCTCGGGCGGCTCCACGCGGTTGGCCTTGTACGCGGGGTACAATTCGTTGCGGAAGGTCTTGGACGAATAGTCGAAGATGACGGCAAAATGGGTCGGCACGACGCCGACGCTTGTGTCGCGCGCATCGCAAACGAGCTTCCACAGCATGTTGCAGAAACCGGCGACCGCGCCGACCGGCAACCCGTCGGACTTGCGCGTCAGCGGCGGCAGCGCGTGGTAGGCGCGAAAGATGTAGGCCGAGCCGTCGACGAGGAAGAGATGGTCACCGGCTTTCATGCGTGCTCCGATAGTGTTGCCAGATGTTTCGGGCCAATGCCGTGGAAAGGCGCGACGATTGCCCAGCGCCACCGCAATTGCAAGGCGATCACGGTGCGGCGAGCCCGATTTGCGGCTCGACATCGACAGGGAAGTTAACCGACCGGGCGATGAAGCAGAATTTGTGGACCTCGCCATGCAGGGCGCGCGCCTTTTCTACATCAGAGCCTTGGGCAACCGTCACCTTCGGGTGAAGCGTCACACGCGTGAACTCCCCCGATCCGTCGCGGTGCATGGCCATCTCGCCGCAAGCTTCGTCGCGGTAGGCCAGAACCGTGATGCCGGCATTTGCGCACAGATGAAGATACCACAGCATGTGGCAGGAAGAGAGCGCGGCAACCAGCAGGTCCTCGGGATTGTGCTTCGAGCGGTCGCCGCCGAGGGCAGGATCGTTGGAACAGGCAATGACCGGCTTGCCCGGCGTTGCAAGGTTCCAGGTGCGGTCATAGGCGCGGTACGCGCTGGTTCCGGTCCCCCGGTTTCCGGTCCATTCGACCGCCGCTTCATGGAAATTTCCGCTGCTCATGGCGTCTCCTCACGAATCCTTACAAAAGTTTAACGAGTTCTCACCGGCTCGTGATCGGTTTCTTCATTGAAGCGCCCGAAAACCCGTACCAAATAGCGGTCATGGTCACAAACTGGCCACGTCCCGATCACCGGCTTGTCCCCTGCCGGCCGGGACCCGCGCCGGGCCCGAGCCCAATAGCCCTGGCGCGAAGACTGGACCGCCACGGCCGATCCCCTACCCGCCGAATGGCCGTGGTGGTCCGTCAACAGCTAGCCCTGAACCGGCTCCTGGCCGCCTTCCTCCCCGAAGGCGGCCTTTTTCTGTTGCCAATGCGACAGCGGCATGAAGCGCCCGCCTTTGCCGTTGATTTGCGCGGGAAAGTGTCCGACCTTGACGTGCAATTCCAGCAGGCAACGGCGCAAAACCATGACAGACATCAAACCCGTCCTCGACCGCATCGACATTGAGCTCGACAATGCCGTACACCGGTTGTTCGACCTCGTTCGAATCCCCTCGATATCCACCGATCCCGCCTATGCCGGGCAATGCGCGCTTGCCGCCGACCACCTCGTCCGCGACCTTGCGGCGATCGGCTTTCAAGCGCGGGCGTGCGAGACGACGGGGCATCCGATGGTACTGGCGCATTATCGCGGGCCGGCCGGCGCGCCCCACGTGCTCTTCTACGGCCACTACGACGTGCAGCCTGTCGATCCCTTGGCTCTGTGGGATAACCCGCCTTTCGAGCCTGAAATCCAGGACGGCAAGATGCTTGGCCGCGGCACGTCGGACGACAAGGGACAGCTGATGACCTTCGTCGAGGCGGCGCGCGCCTTCAACGATGTGACCGGCGGATTGCCGCTCAGCGTAACCATCCTTTTCGAGGGCGAAGAGGAATCGGGTTCGCCATCGCTCAAGCCCTTCCTTGAGGAGTATCGGGACGAGCTGAAGGCCGACATCGCGCTGGTCTGCGACACCAACATGTGGGACCGCTCGACGCCGGCGATCTCGACCGGCCTGCGCGGCCTGGTTGGCGAGGAGGTGGTGATCAAGGCGGCGAGCCGGGACCTGCACTCGGGCTATTATGGTTCGGCGGCCGCCAACCCGATCAACATCCTGACGAAGATCCTTGCCGGCCTGCGCGATGAAGACGGCGCGGTGACGCTGCCCGGCTTTTACGACGGAGTTCGCGAAACCCCTGCCGAAATCAAGCAGATGTGGGACGGGCTGGGGTTCTCGCCGGAGAAATTCCTGGGCGCCATCGGGCTGTCGGTTCCCGCCGGCGAAAAAGGCCGCTCGATCCTTGAACAGACCTGGGCGCGGCCGACCGCGGAGATCAACGGGATCACCGGCGGCTATAGCGGCGAAGGCTTCAAGACTGTCATCCCGGCGCAGGCCAGCGCCAAGGTGTCGTTTCGCCTTGTCGGCGACCAGGATCCGGAGAAGATCCGCCAATCCTTCCGCGACCATGTGCTGTCGATGTTGCCGCCCGACTGCAAGGCCGAGTTCCATCCCCATGGCGCCAGCCCCGCCATCCATCTCGACCACACGCTGCCGGAACTGAAAAAGGCGACGGCGGCACTCAAGGACGAATGGGGACGCGAAACGGCGCTGATCGCCATGGGCGGCTCCATTCCCATCGTCGGCGATTTCCAGAAGATGCTGGGCATACCCTCGCTGCTGATCGGCTTTGCCCATGCGGACGACCGGATCCATTCACCCAACGAGAAGTACGAACTGACGAGCTTCCACAAGGGAATTCGCAGCTGGGCGCGGATCATGCAGGCGCTGGCGGAGTAAATCCTATTCGGCCGGGCTAAGGCGCGCCTTGGCGGCGCGGGACGCCGGCTCAATGCGCGCCCAGTGCGGCCGCTCGAACAAAAAGTCGCCATAGCCGGTCCGCTCGATCGCCAGCTTGAGGAGCACCGGCCCGCAAACGCCAGCGATCGTGACGAGAAGCGACTCCGTGCCGATGTCCAGCATGGGGGCGAATTTCAACAGCACGCCTCGCGTCACCGCCATCGGCAGGAAGAAGGCAAGGTAGACGACAATGGAGTTCTTGCCGAGATGGCCAAGGAACCGCATGGCCGGAACCATCGACAGGAGCGCGGTCAGTACCACCACCGCAACACCGCCGGCGGCGCCAAGCGCCAGCGAAACGACCGGAAGGTCGGACACGAAGAGCGGGCCGGATGCATTGGCCCACTGGGGCAATTGCGCGGGCGTGAAGGTTGCCCACCCGTTGACGGCAAACCATGCCGCAAGCAGCGCCAGCGCGAAGCCGATGTTCGCCTTGGCCCAGTCGGCAATCGCGAAGATGTTGGCCGCGAAAAGATAGCCGGCAAGGAAATAGACATAGCGGGCGGCGAACTCGTCGGGGATCATCCACCCGGTGTGGATGGGGGCTACCTCCAGGAGCGCGGCGACGCCGAGCGTCAATTGCCATGGCAGGTTTTTCAACAGGCGCACAACGATGAAGAAAACCGGCAGGATGTAGATGAACCACAGCGTGCCGAACGGATCGATGAAGCTGACCAGATAGAGGCGGGCGATATCGGCGAGCGGCACGCCCTCCCCTGCCCAGGCCGGCGCCTTGATGACGAACTGAATGGTCATCCACAACAGGTAGAAATAGAAGAAATGCACGACCTTGCGGTCGATGTATCGCAGCCAGGGCCGGTCGATGACGAGGCCCAGGAACAGTCCTGAAATCAGGAAGAAGTCGGGCATGCGGAAAGGTTTGGCGAACTGCACTACGGAGTGCATCCAGCCCTGCGATCCGGCAGCTTCCTCGACGCCGAGCGTCGAATGCATCATCACCACGAAGATGATGCAGAACCCCTTGGCGAAATCGACCCAGCCGACCCGCCCTGCAGCGCCGCCGCGGTGAACTGCACTCATGTTTCGGATCCGCTTCAAGATTTCCCGGCTACCCAGCTACCAATACCGTTGGCGGCGGTAACGGATTCATAACCGGATCGACCAAATTTTAAACAATTGCCGATTTTCCGGCGCGGGCCTGCCTTGACTGCCACTCGAACCGGCCAGGGTTAATACCCCATTAAACCGCCTCATTTACCGTTCATCCGCGACTTCCATCGCTTGAACAAGGGGCTGCATTGGCCAGACGCGACAAGAGCCGCGGCAGGATCGAGCCGGTATTCGGGCCGCCCGCAAGGCGGAACGACGAACTGCGCGTCGAGCCCGGCGACAGGGTCGTGACCGCGCCGCAGGAAGCGCGGCCAGCCAGGCGGGCCGGACGGGTAGAGCCCAAGGTGGAGAAACCGGCGCGAAAGGCCCCGCCGGCGCCAAAAGCCCCGCCTGCCCGGCGGCGGGAAAAACCCGTGAAGTCAGCATCGGCCAGAACCGCCCGCAAGGGCCGCGGCGGCTTTTTCGGGTTCGTCCGCGGCATCGTCTATTGGGGGCTCGTGCTCGCGATCTGGGGCGGCATCGCAGCCGCCTGCATCATCGGTTATTACGGCGTGAAGCTGCCTTCCATGGAAAGCTGGGCCGTGCCCAAGCGCCCGCCCAATGCGCGCATCGTCTCGGTGGACGGCGAACTTGTCGCCAATCGCGGCGTCGGCGGCGAGGCCATGCGCCTCGACGAGATGTCGCCATGGATATCGCAGGCGGTGATTGCAATCGAGGACCGGCGTTTCCGCTATCATTTCGGCGTCGATCCCTTCGGCCTTGCCCGCGCCATGACGATGAACGCAATTGCCGGTCGCACCGTGCAAGGCGGTTCGACCCTGACCCAGCAGCTTGCGAAAAACCTGTTCCTGGAACCCGAACGCACGCTGGAGCGAAAGATCCAGGAAGCCTTGCTGGCGCTTTGGCTGGAGACGAAATTTTCCAAGGACGAATTGCTGGAGCTGTATCTCAACCGCGTCTATTTCGGTTCCGGCGCCTATGGCGTCGATGCGGCGGCGCGGCGCTATTTCGACAAGTCCGCACGTGATCTTTCGCTGGCCGAGGCGGCGCTGCTTGCCGGCCTGCTCAAGGCCCCTTCGCGGCTGTCGCCGGCACGCGATGCAAAGGCGGCGAACGAACGCGCGCAGCTCGTGCTTGCCGCGATGCGGCGCGAGGGCTTCGTCACGGAGCGCGAGGCCTCGCTCGCCATGGCAATGGAACCGGGCAAGGCGCGGCGGTACTTGAGCGGAGCGCAGCATTATGTCGCCGACATGGTCATGGCGCAGCTTCCCGGTCTCATCGGCGAGATGCGCGGCGACGTCATCGTGCAGACCACGATCGATTTGGGGCTGCAAAAAGCGGCGCAAGCGGCGGTCGGCGAAACGCTGGCGGCCAAGGGCAGGAAGGCCAATGCCGGACAGGCCGCGCTCGTCTCCCTCGATGGTACAGGCGCCATCCGCGCCCTGGTCGGCGGGGCCGACTATGCGAGAAGCCAGTTCAACCGGGCAGCCGATGCGAAGCGCCAGCCGGGTTCGGCGTTCAAGCCGTTCGTCTACCTCGCGGCGCTGGAGGCCGGGCGCACGCCGGGGACCGTGCGCGAGGACGCGCCGGTGCGCATCGGCAAGTGGACGCCGGAAAACTACGACAAGAAATATCGCGGGCCGGTGACGCTGAGTACCGCGCTCGCCAACTCGCTCAACACCGTGGCGGCGCAGCTCGTCATGGAGGTCGGACCGAAGACGGTAGCGGAAACCGCGCAGCGGCTGGGCATCAAGTCTTCGCTGGAGAAGAATGCCTCGATCGCGCTCGGCACATCGGAAGTCACGCTCACGGAACTGACGGCAGCCTACGCGCCGTTTTCCAATGGCGGGTATGCCGTGACACCCTGGCTGGTGCGGCGGGTGACCTCTGCGGGCGGTGACATCTTGTACGAGCGCAACGACGCGCCGCAGCCAAGGGTCGTCGGCTCGCGCGAACTCGGCATGATGAATGCGATGCTTCGCACGGTATTGACGCGAGGTACGGGGCGGGCGGCGGCGGTCGATGGCTGGGACATCGCGGGTAAAACCGGAACCACCGACAATTCGCGCGATGCGCTCTTCGCTGGATACTCGTCAAATCTGGTGACCGGGGTGTGGTTCGGCAATGACGACGGCGAGCCGATGAAGAAAGTAACCGGCGGAACGCTTCCCGCCGAGACATTCCGCAAATTCATGACGGCGGCGCACAAGGGCGTTCCGCCGGCCCCCCTTCCGGGCGTCTACGATCCCGAACCGCAGGAAATTCCCAAGCCCGCCAGACCTGGCAACATGCCGTTCGCCGAAGGGCGGGTCGAGGGGATGGCGGGCGGAACACTGCCGCGACCCGCTGGCGAAGTCGGGTCAAGCGCCGGCGAGCGCCGCAAGCCGCGAAACATCCTTGAACTGATATTCGGGAAGAAACCCGGCTGACGCGCCTAGGCGCCAGCCCGGGCGTTCACGCCTGTTCGGTCAGGTCCGGAATACGCAGGATCTGTCCGGGATAGATCTTGTCCGGATCCTTGAGCATCGGCTTGTTGGCCTCGAAGATAACCGTGTGCTTGGTGCCCTTGCCCTTGCCGTAGTGCTTTTCGGCGATCTTCCAGAGGTTGTCGCCCTTCTTCACTTCATAGAAGACGGGGTCCTTGGCGGGCGCGGCGGCTACCTGCACGCCGTCCGCATCGACCTTAGAAATGCCGAGCGTGTTGCCGACAGCTATGACGGCTTTCTCGAACGCGGCCTGGTCCGCGACTTCGCCCTTGATCACGGCAGTGTCGCCCTTGACTTCGATCTCGACCTTGTCGGTGCCGAGCTTGTGGCTGTCCAGTTCCTTCTTCAGCGAGTCGGCGGTTGGCGCCGCCTCGTCGTCACCGATACCGAGCTTCTTGCCGACGGATTTCACGAAATCGAAAATGCCCACTTCACCCTCCATGGCTGTGGTTTCGCCGGGCACCTTACATGAGCGAAGTGAGCCGGCAAGGCAAAACTGCCCTGCCTGCGGCTAAACGGCACTGTGAAAAATTTGCCCTATTCCGCGGCTGTGCGGCCCACTGGCGCGGCCGAGCGCACGTCCGCGTCGACGTGATCCTCGAACTTGCCGAAATTCTCGACAAACATGGAAACGAGCCTGCGCGCCTGCGTGTCATAGGCCGCCTTGTCGGACCAGGTGCCGCGCGGATCGAGGATCGCCGCATCGACGCCCGGAACGGACACGGGCACGGCAAACCCGAAGTTCGCATCGGTGCGGAACTGCGCGCCCTTGAGCGATCCGTCGAGCGCGGCCGTCAGCAAGGCCCGGGTGGCAGCAATCGGCATGCGCCGGCCGGTTCCGTAGGCGCCGCCGGTCCAGCCGGTGTTGACGAGCCAGCAGTCGACGCCGTGCCGGGCAATGAGGTCACGCAACAGATTGCCGTATTCGGACGGATGACGCGGCATGAAAGGCGCGCCGAAACAGGTGGAGAAGGTCGCCTGTGGCTCGGTCACGCCCTTTTCCGTGCCGGCGACCTTCGCGGTATAGCCGGAAAGGAAGTGGTACATGGCCTGCGCCGGAGTGAGCCTTGCGATCGGCGGCAGCACGCCGAAGGCGTCGGCCGTCAGCATGATGATGTTCCTGGGGTGGCCGGCCTGCCCGCTCGCCGAGGCATTCGGGATGAAATCGAGCGGATATGCGCAGCGCGAATTCTCTGTGAGGCTGGCGTCGTCGAAGTCGGGCTTGGCGCCTTCGCGCAGCACAACATTCTCGAGCACCGTTCCGAAGCGCTGCGTGGTCGCGTAGATTTCCGGCTCGGCCTCGGCTGACAGGCGGATGGTCTTGGCGTAGCAGCCGCCTTCGAAGTTGAAAATGCCGTGTTCGCCCCAGCCATGCTCGTCGTCGCCGATGAGCGTGCGCGCAGGATCAGCCGAAAGCGTCGTCTTGCCGGTGCCCGAAAGACCGAAGAATACGGCAGCATCGCCCTGCGGGCCGACATTGGCCGAACAGTGCATCGGCATCACGCCCTTTTGCGGCAGGATGAAGTTGAGGAATGTAAACACCGACTTTTTCATCTCGCCGGCATAGGAGGTCCCGCCGATGAGCACGATGTTGCGGGTGAAGTCGCAGGCGATCACCGTCTCCGTCCTGCAGCCATGGCGCTCGGGATGGGCGCGGAAAGATGGCAGGTCGAGGATGGTCATGCCGGGAACGAAGGACGCAAGTTCGGCGCGATCAGGGCGGATCAGCAGGTTGCGGATGAACAGCGAATGCCATGCGAGCTCGGTGATGACGCGCGCATTGATGGCATGGGCGGGGTCGGCGCCGCCCTTGAGATCCTGCACGTAAAGTTGGCGGCCGCGGGCATGTTCCTGCATGTCGGCCAGCAGGATGTCGAACTTGCGCGGATCCATCTGCTTGTTGTTGTCCCACCAGACTGTCCCGGCGGTTGTTGCGTCATTCACTACGAACTTGTCCTGTGCGGAGCGGCCGGTGTGCTGGCCGGTCGTGACGGAAAGCGCACCGCCTGCCGCGATTCTCGCTTCGCCGCGGGCAATGGCGTGCTCGTACAGTTCAGGCGCTTCGAGGTTGAAGAAGGCGGCGCCATAACCTTCCAGGCCGAATCGCGATAGGCCGCAATCGGCGTTGAAAACGCCATTGTCGCCCGTGGCGTTCGGTTTCACTTCCCCGGTCTTGGCCGTCATGATCCGCTCCTCCCCGGCCCCGGCCGGCGCAATCGAAATACGCGTGAGATTGGTGTTGGTGCCGCGAGCGGCAGTCCTCTGGGTAACACCTATAAGTTCGCAAAGTTTGCATAACAAGGCATCGGTGTCAAAATGTTTAATAGTTTCAATAGTTTAATCGATTTAAAAAATTTAAACGATTGAATTTCAGATACCGCTTCCGTGGTCCTGCGGCAGCAAGCAAAGGCAAATCAACCCCTTGCCGCAAAACGGCGGTGTTGTGGCGCACCATGGCTTCGGGTTATCCTGCAGGCCACATTTTATACGCATTCGTGACGCCATTGGCCCCTCGCGCCTTTCCGGACCGCGTCCGGCTGGATTGAGCGGAGAGGAATGCAAATGGCCAGGGAGCCCGCAAGCATGCCGACGATTGCCCTTGTCGACGACGACCGCAACATCCTTACCTCGGTTTCCATCGCCCTGGAATCGGAAGGATACCGGGTCGAGACCTATACGGACGGAGCCTCGGCGCTGGACGGCCTTTCAGCCCGAAAGCCTGACCTGGCGATCTTCGACATCAAGATGCCACGCATGGACGGGATGGAGCTCTTGCGGCGGCTTCGCCAGAAAAGCGATGTGCCGGTGATCTTCCTCACCTCGAAAGACGACGAGATCGACGAATTGTTCGGCCTCAAGATGGGCGCGGACGATTTCATCCGCAAGCCCTTCTCGCAGCGCCTGCTGGTCGAGCGGGTCAAGGCGGTGCTGCGGCGCGTTGGCGGCGTCATCGAGCCGGGCGCCAAGCCTGGAGCCGGCACGGAAGCAAAGACGCTGGAGCGTGGCAGCCTTGTAATGGACCAGGAAAGGCATACCTGCACCTGGAAGGGCAAGCCGGTGACGCTGACCGTGACCGAGTTCCTGATCCTTTATGCGCTTGCGCAGCGCCCGGGAGTCGTCAAGAGCCGCGACGCGTTGATGGACGCGGCTTATGATGACCAGGTATATGTCGACGACAGGACGATCGACAGCCACATCAAGCGGCTGCGCAAGAAGTTCAAGGCCGAAGATGACAGTTTCGAGATGATCGAAACGCTCTACGGCGTGGGATACCGCTTCAAGGAGGCCTGAGGGGCCCCGTAGCGGCAAGGACATGGCGAGGCAATCCGCAAGCATGGCCAGCACGCTTGAACTACAGGCGCCCCGGGGCGCCGAGATCGCGGGCGACGCCGCCATGGACGCAGTGGCGGAGGCGCAGACGGAGCATTCCCGCGATGCGCGGCCAGCCATTTCCCTGCCAAGGCCTGATGGCGGATTGGCCGGGCCGGTACGGGCGAAAGCCCGCAAGCGCACTATAAAGTCGCTGCGCAACCTGTTCTTTTCCTCGCTGACCAAGCGAATCGTATTTCTGAACCTTGCTGCGCTTGCGGTGCTGCTTTCCGGCATCCTCTATCTCAACCAGTTCCGCGAAGGGCTGATCGATGCGCGCGTCGAAAGCCTGCTGATCCAGGGCCGCATCATTGCCGGCGCGATCGCCGCATCGGCGACCGTCGAGACGGATTCGATCACGATCGACCCGGAAAAGCTGCTGGAAATGGAAGCCGGGCAAAGTATTTCGCCGACCTATGACACGCTGGAGACGCTGGAATCGCCGATCAAGCCGGAGGTGGTAGCGCCACTTCTGCGCAATCTCATCCAGCCGACCCGCACCCGCGCCCGCATCTATGACCGCGACGGCATCATGGTGCTCGATTCACGCCATCTCTATACAGGCGGGCAGGTAGTGCGTTTTGACTTGCCGCCGCTCAAGACAAATGACGAGGGCATGATCGCGCGCATCGGTCGCCTCCTCAACAAATGGCTGCAGCGCCGCGACCTGCCGCTTTACGAGGAACTTTCCGGCCGCGGCACCGCCTATCCGGAAGTCAGTTCGGCCCTGTTGGGCGCTCCTTCGACCGTGGTTCGCATGACGGCGGACGGCGAACTGATCGTCTCGGTCGCCGTGCCGGTACAGCGTTACCGCGCCGTGCTTGGATCGCTTCTGCTTTCGACGCAGGGCGGCGATATCGACCGCATCGTCGCGGAGGAGCGGCTGGCGATCCTGCGCATCTTCCTGGTGGCGGCGATCGTGACGACGGTGCTGTCGATGCTGCTGGCAAGCACGATCGGAAATCCGCTGCGCAAGCTCGCCGAAGCGGCTGTTCGGGTGCGGCGGGGCGTCAAGGCCAGGGTCGAGATCCCCGACATGTCCGGGCGCGGCGACGAGATCGGCGATCTTTCCCAATCGCTGCGGGAAATGACAAATTCGCTCTACGCGCGAATCGAGGCGATCGAGAGTTTCGCGGCCGATGTCAGCCATGAACTGAAGAACCCGCTCACTTCGCTGCGTAGCGCGGTCGAGACGCTGCCGCTCGCCAAGACCGAGAACAACCGCAACCGGCTGATGGAAATCATCCAGCACGATGTCCGCCGGCTCGACCGGCTTATAACGGACATTTCCGATGCTTCCCGCCTTGATGCCGAACTGGCGCGCGAGGATTCGCGCGAGACCGACCTTGCCGGACTGCTCGATAATGTCGTGAGCATGCGCCGCATCGTGCCGCAGGACGCGAAAAAGGTTACACTGAAACTGGAAATCGCCCGGGCCGGGCGCGGTGCGGCAGCCTATCGCATCTTCGGCCATGAAAGCCGGATCGTGCAGGTCATCAACAATCTGGTCGACAATGCGCGATCCTTCGTTCCCGACGGGACCGGTCTCATCACGATCAGCCTCTCGCGATCCGATAGCGGCATCAAGATCGTGGTCGAGGACAATGGCCCCGGCATCGGCGCCGAGGACATCGAGCGGATTTTCGAACGTTTCTACACCGACCGGCCGGAAGAGGGTTTCGGCCAGAATTCGGGCCTTGGCCTGTCTATCTCGCGCCAGATCATCGAGGCGCATGGCGGCACGCTGACTGCCGAAAACCGCAGTCCGCCGGCCACCGGCGCGCGCTTCACCGTACGTCTTCCGGCAGGTCCGGCGAAGTGAGCACGGTAGTGGCCGCACCGGTGAACCGTCATTGCTGCGTCGTGGAAATCGGCGGGGCGGGCGTGATGATCGAGGGGCCTTCCGGCGCAGGCAAGACGTCGCTGGCACTTGGTCTCGTCGATGCGGCCGCCCGGCGCGGCATAGCAGCGCATTTTGTCGCGGACGACCAGGCGCTTGTCGAGCGGCGCGGCGACAGCCTTGCGGCCAGCGTTCCCCATGCCATTGCCGGCCTTGCGGAAATTCGCGGACACGGCATCGTGCCCGTCGCGCACAAGCCATCGTGCGCGCTTGCATTGGTGGCGCGCCTCGTTGCGGACGAGGCAGTCGGGCGGATGCCCGTTGTAGAGGTAACGACCATCGAAGGTATCGAATTGCCGGTGGTGAAGGTCCCGGTGCGGCATGAAGCGCAGGCCGTTCGAATCGTACTGGCAAGCCTGCGCATCTCGGTGGTATAGACCGCCCCCAATGCTAGGAGACTGTCGCTTGAACCGCTCATCTTTCCCGCCATCTGCGCGGCCGGCAAAAGCCGGTGGCACGGCGGGAGCCTGCGAGACCCAAAACCGGCGCCGCGACATGCGGAAAACCGGCCCCAAAAACCGGGAATTCAGATGATAGGACTTGTGCTTGTCACCCATGGCCAGCTCGCCCGCGAGTTCAGGCTGGCCCTGGAACATGTCGTTGGGCCGCAGCAAGCCATCGAGGCAATTGCGATTGGTCCGGAAGACGACATGGAACAAAGGCGCCAGGACATTCTGGATGCCGTCGCAAAGGTCAATGCCGGCTCCGGTGTGATCATCCTGACCGACATGTTTGGCGGAACGCCCTCCAATCTCGCCATTTCGGTGATGAAGGCCGGCGAAGTCGAGGTTCTGGCGGGTGTCAACCTGCCGATGCTGATCAAGCTTGCCAGTGTGCGCGCCGAGGATAACATGGAGCAGGCGCTCAATTGCGCCCAGGAATCGGGCCGCAAATACATCAACATCGCAAGCCGGCTGCTGCAGGGGCAGTAAAAGCATGTCCGAAGTGGTTCGCGTGTTGAAGATCTCGAACAAGCGCGGCCTGCATGCACGGGCATCGGTCAAATTCGTACAATGCGTCGAACAGTTCGATGCCGACATTCGCGTCAGCAAGGACGGCCACATCGTAGGCGGGACGTCGATCATGGGCCTTATGATGCTGGCCGCCGGCAATGGCAGCGACATTCACGTGAGCGCCAGCGGGCCGCAGGCCGGGCAAGCGCTGGCTGCGCTCGAGGCGCTGCTGACTGACAAGTTCGGCGAGGGCGAGTAGCCGACATACTCGCATAAAGATTTCTTTATATCCTTGTTGTCAGCGTCGGCGATCCCTGCTATCAAGCGGCATCCGGCGGGCGTGGTGTCCGCCTGCGTCTTGTCGCGGACTGCTCGCCCCCGGGCGGAATGGGCGGCTCAAGACGCCGAGCCATTATTTTCAGGAAAGAGAACCATGACCGACTACGCAGTCAGGGACATTGGATTGGCCGAATTCGGCCGCAAGGAAATCGACATCGCGGAAACCGAGATGCCGGGCCTGATGGCCTGCCGCGAGGAATTCGGCGACAGCAAGCCGCTCAAGGGCGCTCGCATTTCCGGCTCGCTCCACATGACGATCCAGACAGCGGTGTTGATCGAAACGCTCAAGGTCCTCGGCGCCGACGTGCGCTGGGCCTCGTGCAACATCTTCTCGACGCAGGACCATGCCGCGGCGGCGATCGCGGCCAGCGGAACGCCGGTCTTCGCTGTCAAGGGCGAGTCGCTCGAAGAATATTGGGACTATACCGACAAGATTTTCCAATGGGCCGATGGCGGCCTTACCAACATGATCCTCGACGATGGCGGCGACGCCACGATGTATGTGCTGATCGGCGCGCGGGCCGAAGAGGGCGAGGACGTCCTTTCCAATCCCGCCTCGGAAGAGGAAGAGTACCTTGTCGCGCAGATCAAGAAGCGGATGAAGCTCAGCCCCGGCTGGTTCGCCAGGCAGCGTGCGGCCATCCGTGGCGTGACCGAGGAAACGACAACCGGCGTCAACAGGCTCTACCAGCTTCACAAGAAGGGGCAGCTCCCCTTCCCCGCGATCAACGTCAACGATTCGGTGACGAAGTCGAAGTTCGACAACAAATACGGCTGCAAGGAATCGCTGGTCGACGGCATTCGCCGCGCGACCGACGTGATGATGGCTGGCAAGGTCGCCGTCGTGTGCGGCTATGGCGATGTCGGCAAGGGTTCGGCGCAATCGCTCTTGGGGGCGGGCGCACGCGTCAAGGTGACCGAGGCCGATCCGATCTGCGCGCTGCAGGCGGCGATGGACGGCTTCGAGGTTGTGACGCTCGACGATGCGGTCGCGACGGCGGACATCGTCATCACCGCGACCGGCAACAAGGATGTGGTGACGCTCGACCACATGCGCCGGCTCAAGGACATGGCGATCGTCGGAAACATCGGCCATTTCGACAACGAGATCCAGGTCGCGGCGCTGCGCAACCTGAAATGGACGAACATCAAGCCACAGGTCGACATGATCCAGTTTCCGGACGGCAAGCGCATGCTGCTGCTTTCGGAGGGACGCCTTCTCAATCTCGGCAACGCCACGGGCCATCCGAGCTTCGTGATGTCGGCCTCTTTCACCAACCAGGTGCTTGGCCAGATCGAACTTTATTCAAAGGGCGAGAAGTACAAGAACCAGGTTTATGTCCTGCCGAAGCACCTCGACGAGAAGGTGGCGCGGCTGCATCTGGCCAAGCTCGGCGTGAAGCTTACCGAGCTTTCGGGTGAACAGGCTGCCTATATCGGCGTGGAACCGACCGGGCCGTTCAAGCCGGAACACTACCGGTATTAATTCCTTAACCATTTTCAACAACATATTGAGGCTGCCGGATTGACTAGTCCGGCAGCCTTGTTTTTTGCCCCAAACAACTGTTCTGCGATTCGGGTTTTGGTTACAGTCAGGACGAATCAAGAGCAGAAGTCCCGGCCCCGAAGGGGCGCGAAACGGGCACACTGGCAGGGCGGTTGCCGCAGGTCGGACCGGTTGTTAATCCAGCCGGAATGCTTGCGGCTTGCGTTGACCGCGCGCTGTCGGGCAGCCATTCGGGTTGCGGGACGCGCCTGGTAATCGTGCGGCAAGAGGACCAGGAAATGCCCGGGCACATGCCCCATAACCAACCGGCGGTGCGCCGAACAAAACAACCCGGCCAAGGCAACCGTCCGCGTTTGGCCTCTGGACGCCTGCCGGCGCTGTTGAGCGCGGTTGCCCCGATCGCGCTGCTTGCGCATCCAAAAGCTGCTTTCGCCGTGGAACCCGCCGGCCTGCTCGCATTTTCTTCCACGGACGTGATGCTGCTTGCCGTTTTCGGCGGCGCCATGAGCTTCGCGATCCTGTCGGCGACCTGGCTCATTCGTGAACGCGGTCGCATGACCGGAGAGAACCAGGCGCTTAAGTCGCGCATAGCCGATTTACGCGCCTCACATGAACGGCTTGAGGCGCTGACGAATTCCGGCGACCAGCGCATCGTCGTATGGAACGGAGCTGATGACCGCCCGGCGATTCTTGGCAAGCTTTCGAAATCGAGCGGGGCGCCTTCGGAGCGCGCCGCCTTCCTCGCCTTCGGGCGCTGGCTTACACCCGATTCGGCTATCAGTTTCGAGGGCGCGCTGAAAAGGCTGCGCCAGAACGCGGAGGCGTTCGACCTGCCGCTGACGACCAAGAGCGGCGTTCTCGAGGCGCAGGGGCGCACTTCCGGCAGCCATGCCTTCGTGCAATTCATCGAACTTTCCGGCGAACGCTCGGCGCTGGCCCGGCTGGAAGCCGAACATACCCGACTGATGTCGACCTTCGACACCATCCAGATGCTGTTCGAGAAACTGTCGATGCCGGTCTGGCTGCGCGATGCCGGCGGCGAACTCTTCTGGGTCAACAAGGCCTATTCGAAGGCGGTGGACTGCGCAGACGGCGAAGAGGCAGTGGACACCCGCGCCCAGCTTCTCGACAGTTCGGAACGAAACGAAATTGCACGCAGGCAGCGCGAGCATGGCCATTTTACCGGGGCTATGCCTGCCATCATGGCTGGCGACCGCCGGATCGTGGACATTACCGAGGTGCGAACGGCGGCGGGATATGCGGGGATCGCTGTCGACCGCAACGAGATCGAGGTGGCGCGCACCGCGCTAAAGCAGACGATCGCATCGCACGCCCAGACGCTGGACCAGCTTGCGACCGCGGTGGCCATGTTCGACAAGGACCGGCGGCTGCAATTCTACAATTCCAGCTTCCAAAAACTGTTTGGCCTGTCGCAGGCATTCCTCGACGGCCAGCCCGACAATGCCCAGGTGCTCGACGCCTTCCGCGCCGAGGGCAAGCTGCCGGAGGTACCTGATTGGCGCAAATGGCGCGAGGGGCAACTCGAAATCTACAAGGCGGTCGAATCGCGCGAGGACTGGTGGCACATGCCGGACGGGCGGACGCTGCGCGTCATCGCCAACCCGCACAACCAGGGCGGCGCGACCTGGGTATTCGAGAACGTGACCGAGCAGATCGAACTGCGCACCAGCTATAATTCGCTGATCCAGATCCAGGGTGAGACGCTGGACAATCTGAGCGAGGCGGTGGCGGTGTTCGGCTCTGACGGCAAGCTGAAGCTCTTCAACCCGTCATTCGCGTCAATCTGGAATCTCGACAAGGTTCGCCTTGAAAGCGGCGCCCATATTTCCACGCTTGCCCGCACGCTGCAGGACAGGCTTGCCGATTCCGATGCGTGGGAGCCGATCGCGCAGGGCATTACCGGCTTCGACGACATGCGCGGCGACCTTTCGGGCAGACTGGACATGGTCGACGGCAAGATCGTCGACTATGCGCTGGTGCGACTGCCTGAAGGCCAGACCATGCTGGCGGCGGTGGACGTGACGGCGGCTGTCAATGTCGAACGCGCGCTCAAGGAGCGCAACGAGGCGCTGGAGCAGGCTGACAAGCTCAAGAACCGCTTCTTGCAGCATGTTTCCTATGAACTGCGCGTTCCGCTGACCTCCATTGCGGGTTTTGCCGAACTGATCGCGATGCCTGGGATCGGCAAGCTCAACGGCAAGCAGATGGAGTATGTCGACCACATCACGACATCGGCCGACCTTCTGAAGAACATCATCGACGACATCCTCGATCTGGCAACAATCGACGCGGGCGCGATGACGCTCGATTTCGAGCCGCTCGACCTTGGCGAAATCGTCGAATCGTGTCGCGCCGACTTTGCCGGACCTATGGCAATGCGCGGCATCAGCCTGCATTCGGCATTAAAAAAGGCCGGCCTGCAGATGATTGGCGACAAGCGCCGGATCCGGCAAATTCTTCTGAACCTCCTGTCGAACGCGATCCGCCATTCGCCCGATGGCGGCAAGGTGACCGTAAGCGCGGAACTCACCGGCAAGTCGCTGGAAGTGGCGGTGGCCGACGAAGGCCCGGGCGTGCCGGAGGAATATCGCGGGAGCATTTTCGAACGCTTCGAGGGCCGCAACAGCGGCGACAGCAGGCGCGGCGCGGGACTGGGGCTTTCCGTGGTCAAGAGTTTCGTCGAACTGCATGGGGGCAGCGTTCATGTCGAGAACGCGGGTAGCCGCGGCGCGCGCTTCGTGTGCCGCTTCCCGCTCCCACAGGCCTTAGATCGCTCCGCGGCGTAAGGGCGCCCGATGGAAAGCATGACGCGGACACTGCCCGGCGAGGCCGACACGATCCTCTTGGCGCAAGACATCGCCATGGCGTTGCGACCCGGTGACACGGTTTCGCTGGTCGGCGATCTGGGAGCCGGCAAATCGACGCTGGCGCGGGCGATGATCCGCGCGCTGGCTGGTGATCCGGAACTGGAAGTGCCGAGCCCGACCTATACGCTTTGCCAGCGCTACGACCTCGTCTTCCCGGTTTCGCATTTCGACCTTTACCGGATTTCCGGCGAGGCAGAGATGACGGAACTGGGTTTCGACGAGGCCATCGACACAGGCGCGGCGCTCGTCGAGTGGCCCGATCGCGCGGCCGGTGCGATACCGAACGACAGCCTGCAAATCGAACTTGCGATGGGCGCGAATGGCGGACGGGAGGCGCGCATCAGCGGCGGCGGGACAGGCGAGGGCAGCATTTCGGCGCGGCTGGCGCGAAGCTTGCGTATCCGCAATTTCCTCGACCGGAACTGGAATGCCGGCGCCGAGCGCCGTTTCCTGCAGGGCGATGCCTCGTCGCGACGGTACGAGAGCGCGCATTGTGGCGGCGAGGTCCGCATCGTGATGGACGCGCCACGCCGCCCGGACGGTCCTCCGATCCGCGACGGCAAGCCCTACAGCAGGATCGCGCATCTTGCCGAAGACGTCGTTCCGTTCATCGCGGTTGCCGAGACGTTGCGCAGCGCCGGCCTTGCAGCCCCGCAAATTCACGCTCGCGATGCTTCGGACGGTTTGTTGCTGATCGAACATCTGGGCAACGGGCGCATGGTCGACGCGCAGAACCGGCCGGTCCGCGAGCGCTATCTCGAAGCGGCGAGACTGCTGGCCTGGTTCCACAGCCGCGATTGGCCTGCGGTCATGGAAGTGGAGACCGGATCGGGCAAGGCGACGCACCACGTGCCGCCCTACGACCGCGACGCCCTGATGATCGAGGCGAGCCTTCTGGCCGACTGGTATGCACCGCGCGAATGTGGCCGGCCGCTAACCCAGGGCGAGCGCGCGGATTTCGACGGCATCTGGGAAGAACTCGCCAAGAGCATCGAGGGGTCGATGCCGACACTGGTCTTGCGCGACTACCACTCGCCAAACCTGATCTGGCGCGAGGGCCATGTCTTTCCGCGAAATCTCGGCCTCATCGACTTCCAGGACGCCGTGATCGGCCCGCAGGCCTATGACCTCGCCTCTGTCGGGCAGGATGCCCGCATCGACGTGCCGCAGGTGCTGGAGGCCGACATGCTGGCGCTCTACCTCTCTGAGCGGCGCCGCGGAACCGGCTTTGACGAGACTGCATTCCTGCGCGACTACGCGGTTCTCGCGGCGCACAGGGCGACCAAGATTCTCGGCATTTTCGTGCGCCTCGACCAGCGCGACGGCAAGCCGGCCTATCTGCGGCACCTGCCGCGGATGCGCGATTATCTTTCGAGAAATCTCAAGCATCCGGCATTGGCGGCATATGCGCGATGGTGTGCAAACGTCACCGGTCTTGATGCGTCATGAAGTTGTAAAAGTCCGCAGGCTAGAGCCGTTTGAAATGATCAACCGACTGCACACGATCCGCTTCACCCAACCAGCCGCGCCGCCGCCGCAAACCGCGATGGTGCTTGCGGCGGGACTGGGCAAACGCATGCTGCCGATCACCGAGAAGATGCCGAAGCCCCTGGTGCGGGTCCACGGCAAGACGCTGATCGACCATTCGCTCGATGCGCTGGCCGCGGCGGGCGTCAAGCAGGCGGTGGTCAACGTGCATCACCATGCCGACCAGCTCGAGAGCCATCTCGCCGCGCGCAGCGAGCCGAGAATCGCCATTTCCGACGAACGCGGCGCGCTGCTCGAATCAGGCGGCGGCGTCGCCAAGGCATTGCCGCTGATCGGTTCCGAGCCGTTCTACATCCTCAACGCTGACACATTCTGGGTGGAAGGCTACCGGCCGAACCTCCTGCACCTTGCCGAACAATGGGACGGCGAGCGCATGGACATCCTGCTGCTGCTTGCTTCAACACCCATGGCCGTAGGCTATGGCGGGGCCGGCGACTTCACCATGGACAGCGACGGAAGGCTGGCGCGCCGCAAGGAGAGGCAAGTCGCGCCCTTTGCCTATGCCGGCGCGGCAATCGCCAATCCCGCAATCTTCACCGGCCTGCCGGACGGGCCGTTCTCGCTCAACCTCCTCTTCGACCGGGCGATCGAGGAAGGCCGGCTCTTTGGAATTCGCCTTGATGGGCTATGGTTGCATGTGGGCACGCCCAATTCGATTGCCGAGGCCGAGGAAGCGATAGCCCGCAGTACCGCCTGATCGCGCCTGCCGGCCGCGCGAGGGCCGATGGAGGCGACGCGCGTGACGGCCGATCCGCAAGACAGCAACGCAGCAGGGACTGCCATGAGCGCCGCATCAGGGCGGGTGTTCTCGATCGCGCCGGGAGCGCCCTTTTTGAAGGTGCTTGCGCGTGCGTTGGTGGATGGCGAGCTTGTTCCGGGCTTCGTGCCGCGAAACGACCCGCTGCTGCTTGCCGATGTCACCATCTACCTGCCGACGCGGCGCGCCGCGCGCGCGCTTGCAGCCGAGTTCATCGACGCCCTTGGCGGCGGTGCGGCCTTGCTGCCGGTGATCCGCACGCTGGGCGACGGCGATGCCGACGAGTTCGATTTCGCTGCCATTGAGGCCGAACATCCCGAACTGCCGCCGCCAATCGGCGATCTCGAAAGGCGGCTGCATCTGGCCCGGCTGGTCCGCAGCTGGACAAACGCCCTGTCGCAAGCCAATCGCGACCTTTTCAAGGACGAGGACATCGCGGTTCCCTCTTCCGCCGCCGACGCCATCCGCATGGCGGCGGACCTCGCACGTTTGATGGATTCCATGTCCACCGAGGAAGTGGGCCCCGGATCGCTGGCGGACCTTTCGGGCACGATGGCGGCGGACGAGATGCCCGAACGCTGGGCGCAATGGTGGAACTATACGCTCCACTTCCTTTCCATCGTGACGCAAAGCTGGCCAGGTTTCCTTGACGAGATCGGCCGCAGCGACCCGGCCATCCACCGGGGGATGTTGCTCGACCTGCGCACCCGGCGGCTTGCGCAAGGCAAATCTGGCAAACCGGTAATCGCGGCCGGCTCGACCGGGTCGATCCCGGCGACGGCGCGGCTGATCGCGGCCATCTCGCACCTCCCGCAAGGCGCAGTCGTGCTGCCGGGCGTCGATCTTTCGCTCGACGCGGCGACATGGGAAATGCTCGGGCGGCCCGACGCGGGCGAAGGCGCCATCGCGGTGCATCCGCAGTTCGGTCTGGCGCGCCTGCTTAGGGCGATCGGCATCGATCGCGGTGCAGTACGCGAACTTGGCATGGCATCGACGCATGAGCGAATCGCGGTGGTATCACGGGCGTTGCTGCCGGCATCGCGGACCGGCCTTTGGGCGGAAAGGACACCGCTGACCGAAACCGGCGAAATCGGAGGCGCCGCGCTGGTGGAGGCTCCGGACAACCGCCTCGAGGCCCTCGCCATCGCTATTGCCCTTCGCGAGACGCTGGAGACGCCCGGCCGGACAGCTGCGCTCGTCACACCCGACCGGATGCTGGCGCAGCGCGTTTCGGCGGAACTCTCGCGGTTCGGCATCGCCATCGACGACAGCGCCGGGACGCCGCTGGCGACCAGCCAGCCCGTCGCCTTCGCACGCCTTGTGCTGGCCGCCTGCTGCGGCCCGGCAGACCCGGTGACACTGGCCGCGCTTGTCAAGCACATGGTGCTTTGCGGCGCGCCGGACAGCCGGGAAGCACGGATCGCGCGGCTGTTCGAGCTTGCTGCCCTGCGCGATGCGATCATTGTTCCCGCGCCGGGCGGATTGGCGGCTGCCGCCCGCCTGGCCTTCGCGGCACATGACAAGAACTTTCATTCTCCTTTCGTGGTTCGCGATGCCTTGCCGGACGAGCGCGAAGGTGTAGAGGCGCTTGGGGCGTTTCTCGACGCCGCCCTGGCGCCCTTGACCGATGTCGCAAAGGCAGGCGCGGCGGTGCCTGTATCGGAGATGTTCGAGGCATTGCGGCTTGCACTCGCGGCCCTCGTGGCGGGCCGGGAGAAGAACTTTTTCGACTTGCCCGGCGCAAACGAGTTGCAGCGGCTCTTCGACAATTTCAGTGCCATGGAGACCAACGGCGGTACGTCGCTTCTGCTTGAGATCGCGCCGGACGAGTTTCCAGACACATTCGATGCGTTGCTTGCCACCGAAACGGTGCGCGATGGTCGCGCCCATCATCCAAGGCTGGCGATCCTCGGCCCGCTGGAGGCGCGGCTGCAGCATTTCGACCGCATCATCCTTGGCGGACTGAACGAGGGGGGCTGGCCCGGACAGACGCGCAACGACCCCTTCCTCAACCGGCCCATGAAGGCGGAAATCGGCCTTTCCACGCCGGAGCGCCGGATAGGGCAGGCAGCGCACGATTTCCAGCAATTGAGCGGGCTTGGCGAGGTGATCTATACCCGCTCGCTGCGGGCGGAAGGCGCGCCGACCGTTGCGTCGCGCTGGCTGCAAAGGCTGGCGGTGGTCGCGGGCGAACAAGCCGCAAAGCGGATGCGGGCCGCCGGGGCGCGCTACCTGGCGCTGGCGCAGGCCGTGGACGAGGCGGCGCAACCGAGAGCGGCGCGCACCACCCGGCCGAACCCCAAGCCGGCCGTTGAATTGCGGCCTACAAGGCTTTCGGTGACGGAAATCGAGACCTGGATACGCGACCCATATGCGATCCACGCCAAGCATGTCCTGGGCCTCAAGCCCCTGCCGCCGCTGGAGCGGGAAGCCGATGCGCTGATGCGCGGCCAGCTTTACCACACGATCCTCGCGCGCCACGTCATGGGCGAAGATCGCGGCCTTGCCGCGCTGGAAACAATCGCGCGGGAAGTGTTCGCGGAAAACAACGTTCCGCCGGAAGTGGCCGCAGTCTGGCTACCGCGCTTCATGGCCGTGGCGCGGCTGTTCATCGATTGGGAAGCGGAGCGCGCCGGGGCGGTTGTATCCAGCCATTGCGAGATCAGCGGGCGGATCGCAGTGGGCAATACCGGCTTTACCTTGAGCGGCCGGGCTGACCGGATCGACCTCATGAAAGACGGCACGTTCTCGATCATCGACTACAAGACCGGCACCAACCCGTCGAACAAGCAGGCGCGCAATCTCTCGCCGCAGCTTGCACTTGAAGGCAGGATGGCCGAACTCGGCGCCTTCCCGCTGGTGGCCGGAAAGAAGACCGGCGACCTTGCCTATGTTCGGCTGCGCAATGGCGACCGGCTGCGGGTGGATCACATCTGCGACGGCAATAATCCGATCGATCCCTCGGATCTTGCCGAAAAGGCATGGACGGAATTGCAGGCGCTGGTCCTCCGTTTCCAGGACCCAGCCTGGGGTTATATCTCGCGGCGCGCGCCATCGCAGGAAGGCGATGTAAGCGGCGACTACGACCATCTGGCGCGGGTGCGCGAATGGTCGAGCGGCGACCCGGAGAATGGCGATGCGTGATAGCCCGGAAATTCCGCTGGAAACGCGGCAGGCGCAGGCCGGCGCCACGCATCCGCGCCATTCGGCCTGGGTCTCGGCCAATGCCGGCTCGGGCAAGACCTTCGTCCTGACGCGGCGCGTCATCCGGCTGCTGCTGTCCGGCGTCGCGCCATCGAAGATCCTTTGCCTGACCTATACCAAGGCCGCGGCGGCGGAGATGTCGAACCGCGTTTTCGGCACGCTCGGCAAATGGGCCGCGCTGGATAACGCCAAGCTGCGCGAAGAGCTTGAGGACGTAACCGGCGAGCCGCCTTCGGCGAGGGATCTCGAGCGGGCGCGGACGCTGTTTGCCCTTTCGCTGGACAGCCCCGGCGGCCTGCGCATCCAGACCATCCACGGCTTTTGCGAGGCGCTGCTGCACCAGTTTCCGCTGGAAGCCAATGTTTCCGGCCATTTTGAGGTGATAGACGAGGCAACGCAGGAGGCTTTGCTCGCCGAGGCGCGGCGGCAGGTGATCCTGGAGATGGATACCGGCGCGCGAAACGTGGATTTGGTCGGGGCCTGGGGACAACTCCTCGACCTTGCGTCGGACGACGGGATCGAAAAAGCGCTGACCGAACTCACCGCGAAACGCGAAGCGTTCCTTGAATGGACCAGCGAGGGCATTGCCACGGCGATGGAGCCGCTTTGGCGGCATCACGGCATTGCCCCGCAGACGCGCGAAATAGACCTCATGCATGAAGGATTGGCTCAAAGCGGGTTCAGCGCGGCTGAGCTGTCACGGTTCGCCGAGTTCGCCAGCACAACCCCGCAGGCAACGAATCAGGAAACCGCGCGGGCATTTGCTGCCCTTGTTCAATGTGATTCGGATTCGAAACGCTTCCGAATTTGGACTCGAATATTCCTGACGCAGAAGAACGAGCCGAAAAGCAACCGGTCAATTCTAACTTCTTCGGTCACCAATGCATTTCCCGGCCTCGCCGAGAAGCTGGATCTAGAAAAGAACATTGTTCTTAGCCAGCTAAGGCGGTTGCAGGCGTTTCGAACCCTGAAAGCTTCGCAGGCGCTGTTCGAGGTCGGACACGAGATCTTGCTGCGCTATCTTTCATTGAAAAGGCGGCGGGGCCTTGCCGATTTCAGCGATCTCATTTCGGCAACCGTCAACCTACTGGCGCGTTCGCAAATGCGGCACTGGGTGCAGTACAAGCTCGACCGCGGCATCGACCATGTGCTGGTCGACGAGGCGCAGGACACCAGTCCGGCGCAGTGGGAGATCGTCAGGGCGCTGACGGATGATTTTCATTCCGGTGCAGGCGCGGGCGGCAAGGTGCGCACGGTGTTCGCCGTCGGCGACGAAAAGCAGTCGATCTACTCCTTCCAGGGCGCCGACCCGCGTAAGTTTTCCGCCGAGGCGGAAGAACTGAAGCGTCGGACAATGCATGCCGGCCTCGAGTTCAAGTCGGTGCCGCTGAAACTCTCCTTCCGTTCGGTCCCCGACGTGCTGATGGCGGTCGATACGGTATTCGAGGTGGAAGAAAATTTCCGCGGCCTGAGTCATACGGAAACGAGAACCCTTCACGAGTCGGTGCGCATGCGCGACCCGGGGGATGTGTGGATCTGGCCGCTCATCGGCATGGTCAAGAAGCCGGAACCCGAATCCTGGCTGGAGCCGCTCGATCATGTCGGCGATGACCATCCCGCCGAGACGCTGGCACGCCGAATTTCTTCCACGATAAACGGCTGGATTTCGCGCGGCGAGAAACTGCCCGGACGCGACCGGCCGATCCGCTGCGGCGACATCCTGATCCTGGTTCGCAAGCGCGACACTTTCTCTACCGCGGTCATTCGCCGGCTAAAGGAACAGGGGCTGGAGATAGCCGGGGCGGACCGGCTGAAGCTGACCGAGCACATCGCCGTGGAGGACCTGATCGCGCTCGGCCGCTACATGCTGATGCAGGAGGACGACCTTTCGCTGGCAGGCGTGCTGAAAAGCCCCCTGTTCGGCTTCGACGACGATGATTTGATCGCGCTCGCGGCCCGGCGTGACGGCGAGCCGCTGCATGACCACCTTGCGCTTCTGGCCGAAGACAAGGCTCACCCATATGCCGAACGGGCGGAACAGGCGCGGCAGGTGCTCGAGAGCTGGCGCGGCATCGCCCGAAGCGCGACGCCCTATGGCTTCTATTCGCAGGTGCTTGGGCGCGGCGGCGGGCGGCGAGCATTTCTGTCGCGGCTTGGAACCGAGGCGGGCGACGTGCTTGACGCGTTCGAGCAGGCGGCGCTCGATCACATGAAAGGCGGCGGCAAGGGGCTGGAGGATTTCATCGCATCATTGACGCGCGCATCGCCCGATATCAAGCGCGAGGTCGATACCCGCGAGGACAAGATCAGGGTGATCACGGTCCATTCGGCTAAAGGGCTGGAAGCGCCGATCGTTTTCCTCGTCGATCCCTGCACGCCGGCCTTCGGCAGCCATCACCGCAAGAGGATCGTCGAGCCGCAACTGGACGAAACGCGGCATTTCCTGTGGGCGGCAGCGGGGCGCGATGCATCGCCGCTGATCAAGGTGGAAGACGAACGGGCGGAGGCCGAGGCGGCCGAGGAATACCGCCGCCTGCTCTATGTCGGCATGACCCGCGCCGCCGACCGTCTGATCCTGTGCGGCTGGCACAAGCTCACGCCACCGAAACCGCCGCATTGGCACTCGATGGTCATGAACGCCCTCGCGCCCACCAGCACCGAAATCGATACCGGAGAAGGCTGGAGCTATCATCGCTGGACCGCGCGAGATGAAAACACCGTCGCATTGCGCCGCGATGTGCCGCTGAAGCAGGATGACCCTTCGACGATAATTATCGCGGGCCAGGAGGCGCTGCCGCACTGGCTCACCGCGCCGGCGCGGCGCGAGCCGGCAATACCGCGTCCGCTGACGCCATCGGGCGCGGCAGCGCTGATCCCCGGCGTTGACGCCAATGCAGAAACGGGCACCGCGATAGACGCCGGACTCCTTGCAGCGGCGGATGCCGTGCGCCGGTTTGCGCTGGAACGCGGCACGATAACCCACAGGCTGTTGCAATTGTTGCCCGAATTTGAGCCGGCCAAGCGGCGTGAAATGGCTGACGCCTTGTTGAACCGCGACGCTTCGCACTGGCCTATGGCCGAGCGCGGCGCGGTGCTTGGCGAGGTCTTCGCCCTGCTCGACGATCCCGCCCATGCCACCCTGTTCGGTCCGCGCAGCAGGGCAGAAGCCAGTGTCGCGGGAAATGTGAAGATCGGCGGGCGCGAGGTGCTGGTGACGGGCCAGATCGACCGGCTCGCCGTCACGCAAGGCCGCGTCGAAATCGCGGACTACAAGACCAATCGGGAGATCCCGGCAAGCGGAGACGATGCGCCGCTCTCTTATGTGCTGCAGTTAGCGCTCTACCGTGAATTGATGCGCCAGATTTATCCGGGCCGCGAAGTGGCTTGCAGGCTGATGTGGACCCGCAACGCCAGTGTCACGCCGATAGAGGATGCCGCGATGGACCGGGCGATTGAGGCCATGACGATCATGTGAGGCATCCGGTGCGGCGTTGACTGGACAGGACAGCGCAACTAACCTCCCCTTGAAATATTATCAATCGCTAATATATAAACCCGAAATGGGTTGAGCCGCGGGATGCGGCCGAAGGAGAGAGCAGTATGGCAACGGTGAAAGTCGACAAGAGCAATTTCAAGTCGGATGTCCTTGATTCCAATGTCCCGGTCGTTGTCGACTTCTGGGCCGAATGGTGCGGACCATGCAAGATGATCGGCCCGAGCCTTGAGGAAATCGCCAACGAGATGGCGGGCAAGGTCAAGATCACCAAACTGAATGTCGATGAGAACCAGGATTTGGCGGCCCAGTACGGCGTGCGGTCGATCCCGACATTGATGGTATTCAAGAACGGCGAACCGGCGGCGATCAAGGTCGGCGCGCTGCCCAAGAGCGCGCTCAGCGACTGGATCAAGAGCGCAAGCTGAGTTCCCAGGCTGTTCAACACGAACCCCGGACAGCAATGTCCGGGGTTTTTTGTGCCTGGAGCCGTTTTTCTTCAATGGAATCATTTGAAGATGAACGGTCCTATTGCGGCGCTTCGCCGTTTTCACGCATCACTTCGCCGACGAGGTAGAGCGAGCCGCAGATCAGGATGCGGCAGGGCTCGCCCGGGCGAAGCATGCCGCCAATGGCCTTGAGCGCGTCCTCGACCGACAGGCAGGGATGAGCGTCGAGCCCGCACTCGCCCGCGATTCGCGCCAGTTCGCGCTCGGAAAAGCCCTGCTCGCTGTCATGGATGGGAACGGTGAACAGGCGCTCGACCAACCCTTCGAAAGCGCGGAAGAAGCCGGCGGGATCCTTGGTCATCAACATGCCGGCGATGACGAAAACCGGCATCGGCGCGCGCTCTTCAAGATTCGCGAGCTCGGAGGCAATCACTTCGCCGGCGGCAGGATTGTGCCCGCCATCGATCCACAATTCGCTATGCTCCGGCGCCAGCGCCTGCAACGGTCCCGGTTTCAGCCGCTCCATGCGGCCGGGCCAGCGGACGGTTTCCATGCCGGTCTCGAATGCGCTGTCGGGCAGTTCCAGCCCGGCAAAGCGCAATGCGGCGATCGCCGTTGCAGCATTGGCGAACTGGTGCTGGCCGCGAAGGCGCGGCAGCGGCAGGTCGAGAAGGCCCTGTTCGTCCTGATAGACGAGACGTCCGCCCTGTTCATGAAAGGAGAAGTCCTGCCCGGCGAACCACGCCGGAGCGCGGCGCTCGCGCGCTGCCTTCTCCAGCACCTCGGCAACCTTGTCCAACTGGGGCGAGACCACAACCGGGCGGCCCGGCTTGATGATGCCGGCCTTTTCAATCGCGATGAGTTCCTCGCGGTCGCCCAGTTGCGCCATGTGATCGAGCGCGATGGAGGTGATGACCGCGACCAGCGGCTTGTCGATGACATTGGTAGCATCGAAGCGGCCGCCCAGTCCGACCTCGATGATGCAGTAATCCGCCGGGTGCTCTGAAAACAACACGAACATCGCCGCCGTCAGGATCTCGAAGACGGTGATCGGGGCGCCGTCATTGGCCTGCGCCACGCGGTCGATCGTCGATTCCAGAAGCGCGTCGGTGACAAGCCTGCCCCCGTCGGGCGCGCCCAGCCGGTAGCGTTCGTGCCAGTTCACCAGATGCGGCGAGGTATGGACATGCACGGTCTTGCCCGCGGCCTCCAAAATCGCGCGGCAGAAGGCCGAGGTCGAGCCCTTGCCATTGGTGCCCGCCACATGGATCACGGGGGGAATGCGCAATTGCGGATCGCCCAGTGCTTCCAGCACGCGCAGGATGCGCCCTAGCGAGAGGTCATAGCCCTTGGGATGAATTGCCGAGAGCGCGTCGATGAGGCTTGCCGCGCTCATTTCAATCCGCCTGAAAAGAGGAAAACATGGGTGGTTCGCGCCGCAGGATGCGGCAAAGATCCGCTCCGCGTCAGCTTGCCTGCGCCATCGGCTCCGCCACGGGCGTCACCGGCTCGGGACGATAGTCGAGGAGGATCGGCTCCACGGGCCGCTTGAGCAGCAGTCCGACCAGGCGCGCAATCATCTCCTTGAGGTCCTTGCGCGGCACCACGAGGTCGATCATGCCGTGTTCACGCAGATATTCGGCGGTCTGGAAATCTTCCGGCAGACTTCTCGCGGATGGTTTGCTCGATGACGCGCCGGCCGGCAAAGCCGACGACCGCACCCGGTTCCGCGATGTGAACATCGCCAAGCATCGCATAGGAGGCCGAAACGCCGCCCGTGGTCGGATTGGTGAGCACGACGATATACGGATAGGCCTGCCTCCTTGAGCCGTTCGACCGCAACCGTGGTGCGCGGCAGCTGCATCAGCGACAAGATGCCTTCCTGCATGCGCGCGCCACCCGAGGCCGGGAGACATGACCGGAAGCCCGTCGGCAGTCTCAATGGCCTTTCAAGGCCTTGATGATGGCTTCACCGGCCGCCATGCCGAGCGAACCACCCATGAAGGCAAATTCATGGAGATCGCCACCATTTGCGATGCCGTGCAGATTGCCACGCCTTGCAATGACCGAATCTTCCATGTCCGTCTTGGCCCGGCGATGTTCCTCGAGCTGTCCGCATAGCGTGACTTGTCGCGGAATTTCAGCGGATCCTGGGCCACCGGGGGCGGGTCGATAAGGCTAAATTCACCCTCATCGAAGAAATAGCCAAGCCGCTTTTTGGCGGTGATGCTTCATGTGGTAGCCGGAAGCGGGGATGACGCCCATATTGGCCTCCAGATCCTTGTGGAAGACCATTTCACCGGTCTCCGGGACATTTCATCCAAAGATTTTCGGGCATATCCTTCTTTTGCAGGAAGGCAGTTGATCTTCGGCCGGACATAGTTGGTGATCCAGTTCACTGGCATCAATCGCGGCATCAGTCTGCGGCGCATGGGACATTGCCTTGGCCAATTGCAGCAAGGCATGGCCGTATTGCGACGGAGCGGCGGCGCGGTCAAGCGCCGGAAAACCGCCTTGCCGGTCAGGCGGTGCTCAGTGCATCGCCTTTTCTAACGCCGGCAGCCAATTCGCGAACGAGGCTTTCCGACAGCGCCAACCGTACCAGCCGTCGCAAGGCCTTTTTCTTCAAGCGTATCCGCAATCGCGGAGACAATTGCCGAACCGACAACGACCCCATCCGCCGCCGAACCGATCGCCTCCGCCTGTTCGGGCGTCCGGACTCCAAAGCCGACACGACCGGCAAATCGGTCTACGCCTTGATATGGGCGACCGATGCCGCAACCTTGGCGGGTTCGGGAGCAGCAGCGCCGGTAACTGCCCGTGATCGGAAACATAGTAGACAAAACCGGATGTATTCTGGAGCACGCGCGGTAGACGATTTTCATCCGTCGTAGGCGTGCCAGGCGAATGAAATTCAGCCCGGCCTCCATGGCCGGAACGCACAATTCGTCGTCTTCCTCCGGCGGCAGATCGACGATGATCAGGCCGTCGACGCCGGCTGCCTTGGCATCGGCGAGAAAGCGCTCAACAGCCGTGGTGTAGATCGGATTGTAATAGCCCATCAGGACAATCGGCGTTGTCATTGTCGCTCTTGCGAAATTCGGAAACCATCTTGAGGGTTTTGATCAGGGTCTGACCGGCTTCAAGCGCACGCTGGCCGGCATTCTGTATGGCAGGACCATCGGCCATCGGGTCGGAAAACGGCATGCCGATCTCGATCAGGTCGGCGCCCGCCGCCGGCAGCGCCTGCATGATCTCGAGCGATGTCTCATAATCGGGATCGCCGGACATGACAAAGGTTACGAGCGCCGGACGGCCTATTTTCCTGAGTTCCGCAAAACGGGTGTCAATTCGGTTTTTTTCATTGAAGGTCTTTGCTGAAATCGGGTTCAATGAAACCGAGAGTCTTGCCGACGGTAAAGACGTCCTTGTCACCGCGACCGCATAGGTTCATCACAATGATCTGGTTCTTGCCCATTTTCGGTGCCCGCTTGACCACTTCGGCAAGGGCATGGGAGGGTTCGAGCGCGGGAATGATGCCCTCGACGCGGCACAGCAGCTGGAAGGCCTCAAGCGCCTCATCGTCCATGATCGGCACATACTCGACCCTGCCGCTTTCCTTGAGCCAGGAATGTTCCGGGCCAATGCCGGGATAATCGAGACCTGCTGAAATGGAATGGCCTTCGAAAATCTGACCGTCGTCGTCCTGCAGCAGATAGGTCCGGTTGCCATGAAGGACGCCTGGCCGTCCAGCAGTCAGGGAAGCGCAATGCTCCTTCGCCTTGAGGCCAAGGCCGCCTGCCTCAACGCCGACAATCTTGAACGTCCTTGTCATCGAGGAAAGGATGGAACAGTCCGATCGCATTTGACCCGCCACCCACGGCCGCCACCAGCATGTCCGGAGCGCGACCTTCCGCTTCCATCAGCTGCTTCGCGGGTTTCATGGCCGATCACCGACTGAAAATCACGCACCAGTTCAGGATAGGGATGGGGACCGGCGGCCGTGCCGATCAGGTAATAGGTGTCTTCGCACATTGGTGACCCAGTCACGCAGCGCCTCGTTCATCGCGTCTTTCAGGGTGCCAGCGCCGGCAGGTGACCGGAACGATCTCCGCGCCGAGCAGTTTCATGCGGAAGACGTTGGGCGACTGGCGTTCGACATCGGTCTTGCCCATGTAGACCACGCAGGGAAATCCGAAGCGGGCAGCAACGGTCGCAGAGGCAACCCCGTGCTGACCGGCACCGGTCTCGGCAATGATTCGTTTCTTGCCCATCCGTTTGGCGAGCAGGATCTGGCCAAGGCAATTGTTGATCTTGTGGGAGCCGGTGTGGTTCAGTTCATCGCGCTTGAAATAGATTTTTGCGCCACCCAGATGCTCGGTCATGCGTTCGGCAAAATACAGGGGGGACGGGCGCCCGGTATAATGCTTGTTCAGATGGGCGCAGCTCGGCGGCAAATTCCGGATCAGCCTTGGCATCCTTGTATGCCTGCTCCAGTTCCAGGATAAGCGGCATCAGGGTCTCGGCAACATAGCGTCCGCCAAACAGGCCAAAATGACCGTTTTCGTCGGGTCCGGTGCGGAAGGAATTGGGCTCCAATGCCTTGTTCACGCTAACCCACCCTGCTGTTGCGGACGCCCTGCGCCCCGTTTGTTTCCGCCTCGCGCACCAGCACGAGGAATTGCCTTATCATACCGGCATCCTTGACGCCCGGAGCGGTCTCGACACCGGAAGAAACGTCGATGCCGCCTGCATGCGTATTGCGGATCGCATCCGCGACATTCGCGGCATTGATCCCTCCCGAAAGCATGTAGTCGAAGCGGCCGTCAAGGCCGTCGAGCAGCGACCAGTCGAAGGAAATGCCGTTGCCGCCCGGCAGATCGGCGTCCTTCGGCGGCTTGGCGTCGAAAAGGAACCGGTCTGCAATGTCCAGATAGGGCACCGCGGCGGCCAAGTCTGCCTTTTCGCGAATGGAAAACGCCTTCATGACAGGAAGGCCGTGCCGCAGCTTCAATTGGGCCACGCGTTCCGGCGTCTCTGCGCCATGCAATTGCAGCATCGTCGGACGCATGACCGAGACGATCCCGTCGAGGAACGCATCCGCGGCATCCACGGTGACGGCAACGCCCGAAAGGCGTCCGCGCACCTTGTCGAACAATGCGCGCGCCGTTTGCGCCGATACATTGCGGGGGCTTTTTTCAAAGAAAATGAAACCGGCATGGCTTGCGCCGCCCTCAAGGGCGGCAGCGACATGTTCCGGCTCCTTCAGCCCGCAGATCTTGACGTCGAGCGACATGGCTTCCTTCATCCGACAGGGTAAGACACCTGCCAGAAATCCGAAGCCAAGTCCATGAAAAGCCTATTGCGGTTCGATTGCATGCAGGCGGGCGCCGTTGCGCTTGAGCCAGGCCTTGTGCTTTTCCATGTGCGGGCAGAGCTTGCGCACCAGCGCCCAGAATTTCGCGCTGTGGTTCATTTCGCGCAAATGCGCCACCTCATGGGCGGCGAGATAGTCGAGCACTTCGGGCGGCGCCATGACGATGCGCCAGGAAAAGGAGAGCGTGCGCGTGGTCGAGCACGATCCCCAGCGTGTCGTCGTGTCGGTAATGCGGATCGACTTGGCGCGGACGCCAAGTTCCGCGCAATGGCGGGCAACCGCCGCGTCCAGTTCCTTGCGGGCTTGCCGCTTCAGGAATGTCCCGACCTTGCGCCCCACGCCATCGGCCTCGCCCGGCACGATCAAGGATGGTTTGCCGGCAAAGGGCGCCACTTCCACGATGCCTCGAAGTTTCTTCGAATGCACTATGCGGTGGTCGATGCCCATATAGGGGATGGTTGCGCCGGCCCGCGCCGTCACGGGTTCGGGCAGCCGCTCCAACCGCACCGCGACCCAGTTGCGATTGCGCGCAATGAAATGGTCGACCTGCGAATCGCTGACATGGGGCGGGATGGTCACACGCAGCGATTTACCGCCAGGGACAATGCGCAAGGTCAGCCTCGTGGCGCGGGCATTTTCAACCACCGTCACGGGCAAAGTGCGCCCGCAGGCCTCGACCTGCCGCTCCCGGCGCGGTTGGCGCGAATTTCGACGCATGAGCGCGGAAAAGACCATCGAACCGGCTCCCATGGACCCATCCGGTAAATGCCGGCTGCGGTCTTTGGTTTCATCATACCCGATTCTTCGCACTGCGAAACGATCATCGCCAGGGCGCGCAAGCCCTTGTGCCTAAACGGGAAAACGGGGCCGAATTGGCCCCGCTTCCATATTCACCGGCCATTGAGGCGCTTTTCAGGCGTCTTGCCGGCCCTCGTTGCGGTTGCGGCGGGACATGAAGGAATTGAATTCCTCCTGGTCCTTGGCGCGGCGCAACTCACGCGAATATTCGTCGAACTCCGCATAGAGATCGTCGAGCTTGCGGCGTTCTTCGTCGAGGCGCTTCAACTCGGCGTCACGCCAGTCGTCGAAGGCGACGTTGCCGGTGCGGGACGCGGAACTTCCAGGGCGGCCCCACTGGAAATTGCCTGCGGCAAAGCGGTCGGTGGCGCGATTGACGTTGGTCTTGAAGGACTCAAGCCGGTCGCCCCAAAGAACGTAGGCAAGCATGGCCAGGCCAAGCGGCCAGAACACCATGAAACCGATTACCATCAGAGCGATGGTAGCCGGCGTCCATGCCGGGCGGATCATTGCTGTCTTTGTCATTTTGCAAAATACCCCTTGCTGACCGAAGGCCGATTGCCTTCCAGTTTCAAGTGGTAACTTGGCGCCGGTGATTCAAGAAAAACCGGAATCCCTGGCGGTCCACTGCGCGTACGGCGAAGGGGGAAAAGAACCTCATTTCCCGAATACCGCCTTATTTGGCAGCCGCCGCACTCTTGGCCTGCCTGGCATTTCTCTTGCGGTCATGGGTGATCATGAAATCGACGATGCGCGGCGCGATCTCGGCGCGGAAGCGCGAACCGTTGAAGACGCCATAATGCCCTACATCGGGCTGCATGTAATGCACCCGCTTGTCGTCGGGCAGGCTCGACGCCAGCTTGTGCGCCGCTTTCGTCTGCAGCAGGCCGGAAATGTCGTCATTCTCGCCTTCGACCGTCATCAGCGGCCGTATTGACGATCTTCGAGCAGTCGACCCGCTCCGAACGATGCATCATGTCACCTTTAGGCAAGGCATGCGTAATGAAGACGGTATCGACCGTCTGCAGGTAGAAGGCGGCGTCGAGGTCCATGACTGCCATGTACTCGTCGTAGAAATCGCGGTGCTTCTCGGCCGAATCGCCATCGCCCTTGACGAGGTGTGCGAAGAATTCCTGGTGCGCGACAATATGACGGTCGAGATTCATCGACATGAACCCGGAAAGCTGCAGGAAGCCCGGATAGACCTGACGCATGAAACCGGGATGCGGAAACGGCACCGGCATCACCACATTGTCGCGGAACCAGTTGATACCCTTGGATTCGGCAAGCTTGTTGACCGCCGTCGGGTTCTCGCGCGTGTCGATGGGGCCACCCATCAGCGTCATTGAAGCCGGCGCGCACGGATCCTTGCGGCCTTCCATCACCGCAACAGCCGCCAATACCGGGACGGAAGGCTGGCAGACGGCCATGACATGCGTGTTTTCACCAAGGAAATGCAGCATGTCGATGACGTAGTCGATGTAGTCGTCGAGGTCGAAGGTACCCGCGGCCAGCGGCACCATTCGCGCGTCGATCCAGTCGGTGATGTAGACGTCGGCGTATTGGCTCATCGTCTGCACCGTTCCGCGCAACAGCGTCGAATAGTGCCCCGACATGGGCGCAACGATGAGAAGTCTTGGCTGGGTTGCGGCATTGGCGGGCAGGTTGCGCGAGAAGTGCAGCAGGTTGCAGAAGGGTCTTTGCCAGACGGTCTCCTGCTCCACCGCCACCGGCATTCCCTTGTAGGACGTCTTCGCAATATCAAAATCGGGCTTGCCGTATCGGCGCGTCGTGCGCTCGAAAAGCTCGGCGGAAGCCGCCATCTGCTTGCCGAAATGGGTATGGCTTGCCGGGTTGACCGGGTTCGAAAAAAACAGCCGGGTTACGTCTGCCGCAGCGCGCCAAGGCGCAAGCGCGGCATGCGACATTTCGTAGAGCTTGTAATACATTGTCCAATCCCGTCCTGACTTGGCCTTTCAGGCTCTCTTGTGCCGGTACTGCGCCATGCAACGCCACCCGGCTAACCGTTCATGTTATTGTGCGCTGCACAAGTTTGGCAAGACCAGACTTTTGGTGAATACATTGTCTGATTCGCACCAAATGGAATCAAAAAATGGGCCGGAGCGCATGTACTGGCCGCAATACAGGCGGACATGTCATTGAAAGGGAAGCGGAAATGAGTGCGCTTCAAGCAAGAGACCCTGACTTCAAGGCAAGGGTCAGGTCCAGCTTCGAACGGCAGGGACTGATGGAGACTTTGGGTGCAACGCTTGGCGAAGTGGCGCCCGGGGCTGTGGAAATCGTGCTCGTGCCTGGGCCTTCGGTCTCGCAACAGCATGGGTTTGTGCATGCCGGCGCGGTCGCGGCGATCGCCGATTCGGCTGCCGGCTACGCCGCGCTCTCGCTGATGCCTGCCGGTACGGGCGTGCTGACCACCGAATTCAAGATCAATCTCGTTGCCCCCGCGATGGGCCACACGATCATCGCGCGGGGCCGCGTGGTAAAGGCGGGCCGGACGCTAACGCTGGCAATGGCAGAGGTTTATTCCCGAACCGGAGACGGCGAGAAGCTTGTCGCGCTCCTGACCTCGACCCTGATGACCATCGAAGGCCGCGCGGGCGTGACGGACTAGGCGTGCGCCGCGCCGATCTCCGCGACGATCGCCCGTGCCGCCGCCGCCGGATCGGCAGCACCGGTTATCGGCCTGCCGACTACAATGTGGCTGGAGCCGGCGGAAATCGCCTCGCCCGGCGTCATGACCCGCTTCTGGTCGCCATGATCGGCGCCGGACGGCCGGATGCCTGGTGTCACCAGCGCGAGCCTTCCGCCGGTTGCCGCTTTCACCGCAGCTACCTCATGGGCCGAGCAGACAATGCCGCCCATGCCGGCCTCCCTTGCCTGGACAGCCCTTCGCAGCACCAGTTCGCGGGCGCTCATGGCATATCCCGCGTCGGCGAGATCGCGGTCGTCCATCGAGGTCAGCACGGTTACGCCCAGCAGGCAGAGCGGCGTTCCGGCCGCGGCTTTCACGGCAGCGGCCATTGCCCTGGGATAGGCGTGGATGGTCAGCATGTCGGCGCCGAGCGCCAGCACGCTTGCAACGCCCTTTTCCACCGTATTGTCGATGTCGAGGAGCTTGAGGTCGAGAAACACCTTGCGGCCCTGCGCCTTGAGTTCCCGCACGAAATCGAGGCCGCCGGCAAAGGCGAGCTGGTGCCCGATCTTGTAGAAAGATGCGGCGTCGCCGATCGTCTCGACAAGGTGGCGCGCCTCGGCAACCGACGAGACGTCCAGCGCGACGATCAGGCGATCGCGGGGGGCGTTCACCGGCGCACCGACAGAAGCGCTGTGGTTTCGACCATGGACTTGCAGAAATTCCCGAGCTGGCGGCGATTGGCGGCGTCGGCGAGTTCGCCGTTCTCGTCGAACGCCTTTTCAGCCAGCGTAATACTCACCTGCTCGGGAATGACGAAGGCACCGCAATTGCCTAGCGTTGCGCGCAAGTGGAACAGGCCCCTTATCCCGCCGAACTTGCCGGGGGAGGCCGAGGAAAGGCCGAACACCTTCTTGCGATAGGGCGTCAGCGGGCCATCGGCATCGGCGGAAACCCGGCTGATCCAGTCGACCGTGTTTTTCACAAGCGGGGTGACCGACGTGTTGTACTCCGGGCTCACCACGATCACGCCGTCATGTTCATGAAACAGGCGAGCCAGCTTCAACGCGGCCTGCGGCGGCCCGTCGCGGTTTTCGAGGTCCTGGTCGAAGATCGGCATGGGGTATTCGCGCAAGGTGATGAGCTTTGCCTCGCAATCCAGCGCCGACAGCGCCCTTGTCAGCGTCCCAGCAAGTTTCGCGTTCCACGACCCTGCGCGGTTGGAACCTGGAAAAACCAGTATCTTTGGTGCCGTCATGTCCGCCCCCTGCCCCCCGGCCCGTCCTAATCGGCCAGTCCGTCGAGGAAATTGCGCATTCTGGAAAAGAACCCGGTCGATTCGGGATTGTTCTGGTCGGACGAAGTGCTGGCGAATTCCTCCAGCAGTTCGCGCTGGCGGCGCGTCAGGTTTCGCGGCGTTTCCACGGCGACCTGAATGTATAGATCGCCCATGTTGGACGTACGCATCACCGGCATGCCCTTGCCCTTGAGGTGGAACTGCCGGCCGGTCTGCGTGCCTTCCGGCACCTTGATCTGCACCTTGGCGCCCGACAAGCGTGGTGACTTCGAACTGGCCGCCTAGCGCGGCGGTCGTCATGGAGATCGGCACGCGGCAGAAGAGATCCGCGCCGTCACGCTGGAAGAATTCATGTGGCTTGACCGAGAGGAATATGTAGAGATCACCCGCCGGACCGCCGCGCGCGCCTGCTTCACCCTCGCCGGCAAGGCGGATGCGAACGCCGTCCTCGATGCCTGCCGGTATGTTGACCGAGAGCGTGCGTTCGCGCGTGACGCGGCCCTGGCCGCCGCATTTGCCGCACGGATCGGAAATGACCTCGCCGCGTCCCTGGCAGGTGGGGCAGGTGCGCTCAATGGAGAAGAACCCGGACGCGGCCCGGACGCGGCCCGAACCCGCAGCAGGTGGAGCATGGCTTGGGCGAGGAACCCGGCTTTGCGCCGGTGCCCGAGCAGGCCTCGCAGGTAATGGCGGTCGGAACCGAAATCTCGGCGTTCTTGCCGCCATAGGCCTCCTCGAGCGTGATCTCCATGTTGTAGCGAAGGTCGGCGCCGCGCTCGCGGCCCGAGCCGCGGCGGCCGCGCCGCCGCCCATCATCTCGCCGAAAATGTCCTCGAAAATATCGGAGAAGCCGCCACGGCGAAACCGCCAAACCCAGCGCCGGCGCCATTGCCACGCTCGAAGGCGGCATGGCCGAACTGGTCGTAGGCCGAGCGCTTCTGCGGATCCTTCAGGATCTCGTAGGCTTCGTTGATTTCCTTGAAGCGCTGCTCGGCGCCGTCGTCGTCCGGATGGCGATCGGGATGGCACTCCATCGCCTTCTTGCGAAAGGCGCTCTTGAGTTCCTTGTCGTCGCAGCCTTTCGCAACTCCAAGGAGCGAATAATAGTCAGCCTTCGCCATCGGATCCCTTGAACCCGGTCATTCCGCGATCTTGCGTCGTTCGCAGTCACGACCGACGGAAACAATAATCATACAATCCCAACAATCCGGAAAAGGCCGGCGGATTGTCCGCCGGCCTTGTCGCGCGTGAAAATCAGGCGGACTTCTTCTTGTCCTCGTCGTCGTCGATTTCCTCGAAATCGGCGTCGACCACGTCTTCCTGCTTGCCGCCCGACTGCGCCATCGCCGCTCGGACTGCCTGTTCGGCCTGCGCCGCCTTGTACATGGCCTCGCCGAGTTTCATCGAAACCTCCGAAAGCGTCTCGGACTTGGCCTTGATGTCCGCGGCGTCTCCGGCCTCGATCGCGGAACGCAGGTTGGCGATGGCCGTCTCGATCGCGCCGCGATCGTCGGCGGTGACCTTGTCGCCGTAGTCCTTCAGCGACTTCTCGGCGGAATGCAGCAGCGATTCGGCCTGGTTCTTCGCCTCGACGGCCTCGCGCTTGGCCTTGTCCGATCTCGGCATTGGCCTCGGCGTCCTTGACCATCTTCTCGATGTCGGCGTCGGACAGGCCGCCAGAAGCCTTGATCGAGATCTGCTGTTCCTTGCCGGTGCCCTTGTCCTTGGCCGACACATTGACGATGCCGTTGGCGTCGATGTCGAAGGCGACCTCGATCTGCGGCATGCCGCGCGGCGCGGGCGGAATGCCCATCAGGTCGAACTGGCCGAGCATCTTGTTGTCGGCCGCCATTTCACGCTCGCCCTGGAAGACACGGATCGTCACGGCCGACTGGTTGTCCTCGGCTGTGGAGAAGACCTGCGCCTTCTTGGTCGGGATCGTGGTGTTGCGGTCGATCAAGCGCGTGAACACGCCGCCCAGCGTCTCGATGCCCAGCGAAAGCGGAGTCACGTCGAGCAGCAGCACGTCCTTGACGTCGCCCTGCAGGACGCCGGCCTGGATCGCCGCGCCCATGGCGACGACTTCATCCGGGTTGACGCCCTTGTGCGGCTCCTTGCCGAAGAAGTCCTTCACGACCTGCTGGATGCTGGGCATGCGGGTCATGCCGCCGACGAGTACGACTTCGTCGATCTCGCCAGCCTTGAGGCCGGCATCCTTCAGTGCGGCCGCGCAGGGTTCGATGGTCTTCTTGACGAGATCATCGACCAGCGATTCGAACTTGGCGCGGGTCAGCTTCATCGTCAGGTGCTTGGGGCCCGACTTGTCGGCGGTGATGAAGGGCAGGTTGATTTCGGTCTGGGCGGCTCGAAGAAAGCTCGATCTTGGCTTTTTCGGCCGACTTCCTTCAGACGCTGCAGGGCCATCTTGTCGCCCTTCAGGTCGATGCCGTTCTCTTTCTTGAACTCGTCGGCCAGATAGTCGACGAGGCGCATGTCGAAGTCCTCGCCGCCCAGGAAGGTGTCGCCATTGGTCGACTTCACCTCGAAGACGCCGTCGCCGATCTCCAGGATCGACACGTCGAACGTGCCGCCGCCAAGGTCGTAGACGGCGATCGTCTTGCCTTCCTTGCGGTCGAGGCCATAGGCGAGCGCCGCCGCGGTCGGCTCGTTGATGATGCGCAGCACTTCAAGGCCGGCGATCTTGCCCGCATCCTTGGTGGCCTGGCGCTGGGCGTCGTTGAAATAGGCGGGAACGGTGATGACCGCCTTCTCGACCTTTTCGCCGAGATAGGCTTCAGCGGTTTCCTTCATCTTCTG
The DNA here is from genome assembly GCA_963699855.1 of uncultured Alphaproteobacteria bacterium. GTDB lineage: Bacteria > Pseudomonadota > Alphaproteobacteria > Rhizobiales > Rhizobiaceae > BOKV01. Next base: position 94,922 of record CAVOVL010000005.1, read on the forward strand.
GAGGATCATCGCGGAGATCTGCGAGGGCGAATACTTCTCGTTATCCACCTTGACCCAGGCATCGCCGTTGTCGGCGCGCACGATCTCGTAGGGAACGAGCTTCTTGTCCTTCTCGACAGTCTTGTCTTCGTAGCGGCGACCGATCAGGCGCTTGACCGCGAAAAGCGTGTTTTCCGGATTGGTGACCGCCTGGCGCTTGGCCGGCTGGCCGACAAGGCGCTCACCGTCGTCGGTGAACGCCACCATGGAAGGCGTCGTGCGCGCGCCTTCGGAATTTTCGATGACGCGCGGCTCCTTGCCATCCATGATCGCAACGCAGGAATTGGTGGTGCCAAGGTCGATACCGATTACTTTTGCCATGCAAGTGCTCCTTTCAGCGAGCGGCCCGGACCCGGTACAGGCATTCCGATTGGCCGATCCTATTGGAAGATCGAACTGCCGCGAGCGTCACGACCGTGCTGCGCGCTATATAAGGACGCCGCTCAAGGCCTGCAAGGACACCGAAGGGGCAAAGATCAATTCAGGCGGGCGCAACGGGCCGAACCGCCTTGAAAGGAGCTCGAACCACGATCACCCACAGGAAAAGCGCGATCAGCAACGGGGTGACGGGCAGGTGGATTACCCCGAGCAGCATGGTCATTAACGGCAGCAGTGCGGCCAGCATCAGCGCCAGGACGGTGGCCGTAGCTGCAAAGCCGTTGATACCGGTTGCCGCCATTCGGGCAAGCAGCGCGGCCGAGACCGCCGCGAGCGCGCCCATGTCGTAGGTGAAGGAATAGGGCGTCAGGAGAAATGTCCCGGCCGTCAGGGCGAACGCCGAGATCGCCGGATCGCCGTGCGGTCCGCGCAGCCGCCAGATCAACCAAACCAGCGCGGGAAGACAGGCGAGGCTGAATGCAGTCTGAAAGGATTGCGCGACCCCTGCCTCCGCGCCCAACAGTCGAAGGCCGGACATGACGGTCGGCATCATGACCAGCATGACGCCTTCCCAAGTGGTCATGACCTCGACCTGGAATGGCATGATGACCTCGAAATAGGCGTGCCAAGGCTCAAGTCCGAAGGCTGTCACCGACAGTGCGAGAAGCAGCAGCGTGAAAAACACCCCCCAGCCGATCGTCTGCCACTGCCGGTCGGCGATCAGCAGCACCGGAATGAGGATGCCGAGCTGCGGCTTGGTCGTCAGGAGCGCGAGAAAGATACCCGCCAGCGCCGGCCGCTCGCCCCGCGTGACGAGGAAACCCAGAAGGAGCGCGCCTGTCAGATAGCCGTTCTGCGTCGCGGCGAGGTTCATCAATATGAAGGGGAGCAGCGCCGCCAGCATGATCCCTTCAGGCGCTTGCGGCATGAATTTCCTGCGGAACGCAAGGGCCGCAAGGACATAGGCGGCTAGCGTCACGGCGAGGAAGGCGGCCATCGCCGCCTTGTATCCCGTCAATCCCAATGGCCAAAGCAAAAGGAGCGCATGCGGCGGATAGGACCAATTGTGCGGCGGGTAATCCGGGCCGAACAGTTCTTCCAACCGCGCCTCATAGGCTGGCGGATCGAAAAGCAGATCGACCTCGCCGCCAAGGGCAAGCAACGGGCCCATCCAGTAATTGACGAAGTCGGAATCGGCGATATGTCTGCCGATGCCGGATCCGGAAAAATCACCGGCAAGGGCTGCAAGGCGCATACCAAGCACCGGGATCGCGGCGAGAAGTGCGACAAGCGCAATCGCCAGGGCTATCTTTAGGTTCGCGCAGCTTCGCCTTGCACTGGAAGGTTCCCGAAATCGCCAAAGGGGTCGGCGCAGACTGTGCCCCGACGTTGCAAAGAATGCGTTAACCAATGCTGGTCCTGCCGAACGGCGTGCATTTCATTCCCGGCTATCTCGACCGCACTGCCCAGGAGGCGCTGCTGGCGGATGTGCGCGGCGTCGTGGAGCAGGCGCCACTCTTTACCGCCGCAAATGCCGCGCACCGGCAAGCCGATGAGCGTGCGCATGACCAATTGCGGCTCGCTGGGCTGGGTAACGGACAAGGAGCGCGGCTATCGCTACCAGGCGACGCATCCGGTGACCGGCAAGCCGTGGCCCGCCATGCCGCAGAGCCTTGTGCGCATCTGGGAGGAACTTGCGTCGATGGCCGGCACAGGCGGAGGCCTGCCTCGTCAATTTCTACGATGAAAACGCCGAAGATGGGCCTGCATCAGGACCGCGACGAGAAGGATCTGGAGAGCGCCGGTGGTCTCGATCTCGCTTGGCGACACCTGCCTTTTCGGGTGGGCGAGACGGACGCGGGACGGCCGCACCACATCGTTCAGGCTGCAAAGCGGCGATGCGGTGATCCTTTCGCGGCGGGCCCAGGGCCGCCTCTGCCTTCCACGGCGTCGACCGCATCTATCCCGACACTTCGCACGCTGCTGAAGGAAGGCGGCCGGATCAACCTGACCTTGCGGCGCGTTGCGACCGCAAGAGCGCGTGCAGTTCCACGAAGGGCGGCTGGTCCGGCCTAGAGCCTTCGCAGCGCGACCTGCTCGACGAGGTGGTCCGCGCCCTTGCGCAGGATCAGGTCGGCGCGCGGGCGCGTCGGCAGGATGTTCTCGCGCAGGTTGACGAGGTTGATATTGTCCCAAAGGTTCTGGGCGATGTCAACCGGCCGCGTCTTCGCTCAGCAGCGAATAGCGATGGAAGAAGGAGCGCGGATCGGTGAAGGCGGTTTCGCGCAGCCGCATGAAGCGCGAGACGTACCAATTCTCGATCAGCTTCTCGTCGGCGTCGATGTAGATCGGAGAAGTCGAAGAAATCCGACACGAACGGTATGGCCTTGCCCTCCTTCGGCAGTTCGCGCGACTGCAGCACGTTGATGCCTTCGAAGATCAGGATGTCCGGAAGGTCGATCGTTGCGAATTCGCCCGGCAACACGTCATAGGTCAGGTGCGAATAGAGCGGCGCCGGGACTTCGCGCTCGCCGGCCTTGATGGCCGAGAGGAAACGCAGGATCGCAGCCGACATCGTAGCTTTCGGGAAAGCCCTTGCGGTTCATCAGATTGCGCTCGCGCAGAACCTCGTTGGGCCACAGGAAGCCGTCCGTCGTGACGAGATCGACCTTCGGGCTCGAAGGCCAGCGCTTCATCAGTTCCTGCAGGATGCGGGCCGTGGTCGACTTGCCCACGGCGACGGAACCGGCAATGCCGATGATGAAGGGCGTCTTCGCGCCGTCAAGGTTGAGAAAGCGGGCGCGCTGGCGAAACAGCGCCTGACTGGCTTCGACATGCGCCGAGAGCAGCCGAGACATGGAAAGATATACGCGCCGTACTTCCTCCAGCGATATCGGGTCGTGGATGGAGCGCAGCCGCTCGACATCGCCGTCATTGAGCGTCAGCGGCGTGTCGGCCCTGAAATTCGCCCATTCCGCGGCACTGAAATAACGGTAGGGCGATATGCGAGGCCGGCCGTTGGCGGGATCGACCGCCCAGAAATCCTCGTCGCGAAGCTCGGTCAAGCGATGCATCCCGGCGGCCTCCATGCAGGGCTACCGGCCGGACGGCGAGCGCGCCGCCTTTTCTTCAAGGCCGGAGCGCGCGGTGCGGCTTTCCAACTCGTCCATGACCGCGACCAGCGGCACATCGCAGGCACGCAGCAGGACCAGCAGGTGATAGAGCGTGTCGGCTGCTTCCTTGGTCAATTCAGCGCTATCGCCGCTTGCCCCCGCTATCACCGCCTCCACGGCTTCCTCGCCGAATTTCTGGGCACATTTGGCTTTTCCACGGGCAATTAGGCTGGCCGTGTAGGAAGAGCCGTCACTGGCACCGACACGGGCGGCGACAATTTGGTCGAGATCTGATAGCGAAAATGCCATGCGCAGTTCCTGCGGCGCGAACAAAGCGGCGGGTTCAGTCCAGTCTTACCGGAATTCCGGCGGACTGCATATGCCGCTTGGCCTCGCCAATGGTATGTGTTCCAAAGTGAAAGATCGAAGCCGCCAGCACTGCCGCGGCATGGCCGTCGCGGATGCCCTCGACCATGTGGTCGAGCGTGCCGACACCGCCCGAGGCAATGACCGGTACCCGCACCGCATCGGCAACCGCACGCGTCAGCGCGATGTCGTAGCCGGTCTTGCGGCCGTCCTGGTCCATCGAGGTCAGCAGGATCTCGCCTGCGCCGAGCTCGGCGACCTGCCTTGCGAATTCCACCGCGTCGATGCCGGTGCGCTCGCGCCCGCCATGGGTGAAGATTTCCCAGCGCGGCGTTTCCTCCGGTGCAGACACCCGCTTGGCGTCGATGGCGACGACGATGCACTGGTTGCCGAATTTTTCGGCGGCCTCCGCCACGAATTGAGGGCGCTTGACAGCGGCCGTGTTGATCGAAACCTTGTCGGCGCCCGCCTTGAGCAGCGCGCGGATGTCGGCAATGGTGCGCACGCCGCCACCGACCGTCAGCGGCATGAAGCAATGCTCGGCCGTCTGGCTGACCACGTCGAAAAGGATCGACCGGTCGTCTGACGAGGCGGTGATATCGAGGAATGTCAGTTCGTCCGCCCCGGCGGCGTCATAGGCCTTCGCCGCCTCGACCGGATCGCCCGCATCGATGAGATCGACGAACGAGACGCCCTTGACGACGCGGCCCTCCTTGACATCCAGGCAGGGTATCACACGGGCTTTCAGCATGAAGGACGGCCGCCTTTCCTGGTTTGCCCGTCCTCGCGGCAAAGCCGCTGCGGGCGAGGCGGGCAGTCCTTGACATCCAGGCAGGGTATGACGCGGGCTTTCAGCATGAAGGACGGCCGCCTTTCCTGGTTTGCCCGTCCTCGCGGCAAAGCCGCTGCGGGCGAGGCGGGCCGTCCCTGACGTCCAGGCAGGGTATGACGCGGGCTTTCAGCATCAGGCTGCTTTCTTCAGCAAGGCAAGCGCCTCTGCCGGGTCGATGCGCCCGTCATAGAGCGCGCGACCGGAAATCGCACCTTCGAGAATGTGCGCGTCCGGCAGGGTCATGCGCACGATGTCGGCCATGGAGGCGAGCCCGCCCGAGGCGATGACCGGAATGGAAGTCGAACCGGCGAGGTCGAGGGTCGCATCCCAGTTGATGCCGGCAAGCACGCCGTCGCGGTCAATGTCGGTGTAGATGATCGCAGCAACGCCTGCATCCTCGAAGCGCGCCGCAAGCTGCTTGACGCCCAGTTCCGATTTCTCGGCCCAGCCCTCGACCGCCACCTTGCCGCCCTTGGCGTCAATGCCGACCGCGACCTGGCCGGGGAAAAGCCGGCAGGCCTCATGCACCAGCGCCGGGTCGCGCACGGCGACAGTGCCGAGGATGACGCGGGACAGCCCCTTGCCGAGCCAGGCTTCGATCTGGCCAAGGCTGCGGATTCCACCGCCGAGCTGCACGGGATTTCGCGTTGCGGCGAGAATCGCCTCCACCGCCGCGCCGTTCACAGGCTGACCCTCGAAGGCGCCGTTCAGGTCGACGACATGCAGCCACTCAAACCCTTGCTGTTCGAAGGCACGCGCCTGCGCCGCCGGATCGTCATTGTAGATCGTGGCCGATTCCATTTCGCCCAGCCTGAGGCGGACGCATTTGCCGTCCTTGAGGTCGATCGCGGGGAAGAGGATCACGGCTTCCACCTAAGGAAATTCGAAAGGAGCCGGAGGCCCAGCTTCTGGCTCTTTTCGGGGTGGAACTGCGTGCCGGCCATGTTGTCGCGGCCGATGATCGCCGTGACCTGCCCGCCATAATCGGTAACTGCGACGAGGTGTTCCGCGCGCTGCGGCACGACGTGGTACGAATGGACGAAATAGGCGTGCCAGCCGTCGGGGCCGGTCGGGATGCCGCCCAGCAGGGCATGCGGGCGCATCACTTCCAGCGTGTTCCAGCCGATCTGCGGAATCTTGACGTAAGGGTCGTCAGGCGTGATCTCGACGCAATCGCCCGCGATCCAGCCCAAGCCGCTGGTCACGGTTTTTTCCAGCCCGCGCGAGGCAATCAGTTGCTGACCGACACAGATGCCGAGGAACGGCCTGCCTTTTTCGATGACCGCGCGGTTCAGCGCCTCGACCATGCCGGAAACGGCGTCGAGGCCGGCCCGGCAATCGGCAAAGGCGCCAACGCCCGGAAGCACGATCCGGTCGGCGGCGGCAACCTCATCGGCGGAGTTGGTCAGGAAGACTTCCGCATCGATTTGCGCCTCGCGGGCGGCGCGTTCGAATGCCTTGTGGGCCGAGTGCAGATTGCCCGAGCCATAGTCGATGATGGCGACCTTCATTTCGGAAAGATACCGAGCGAAGCTGATGCCGGCCGCGGCGCGGTTGCCGTAAGCGGCAAAACCGGCGCCGCCTTCTGCACGTCCGGTACAGGCAGCCCCGGCCCGTGGAAAAAGCGCAGTTCCGCCTCGGCGGCGTTTGCCGCGTGGACGGTCGCCGCCTCGCGCCAGCCGAGCCTGTCCAGCCGGGCGCGGACAAGCTGCGGGCCCTGGATCGCCAGGAACAGCGCGGGTAGCACCGACAGGGGCAGGGTGAGTTGTTCGCCGATGGTCGCGCCGATGACCGCAATGCCGATCATTGCCAGCAGCCAAAGGCCGAAAGCGTACCAAAGCCGATGCCACAAAAGGTAGAGCGGCGTGAACAGCAGTGCGAAAAGCGAGAACCGGCCGGCGACGAAGCGCACGTCCTCGAGACTTCCATCGGGCGGCAGATATGCGGTGTAGGCGGCCATGCCATCCTCATAAACGCGCCTGCCGCATTGCACAAGAACCGGCTCAGGCCGTGAGCGTGCCCTTGGTCGACGGTACCGCCTGCGGCTGGCGCGGATCGGTCTCGATCGCTTCGCGCAATGTGCGGGCCACGGCCTTGAAGCAGGTCTCGGCGATATGGTGGTTGTTCTCGCCGTAATGGTTCCACACATGCAGCGTGATGGCAGCGTTCTGGGCGAATGCCTGAAAGAATTCGCGGAAAAGCTCGGTATCGAAGCTTCCGACCTTGGGCCGCGAAAAATCCACCTTCCAAACGAGATAGGGCCGGCCGGAAACATCGAGCGCGGCTCTTGTCAGCGTCTCGTCCATGGCAAGATCGATTGACGCGTAGCGGCGGATGCCCTTGCGCTCGCCCAGCGCACGCGAAACCGCCTGGCCAAGCGCGATGCCGGTATCTTCCACCGTGTGGTGGTCGTCGATGTGAAGGTCGCCCTTCGCCCTTACCGTCATGTCGATCAGCGAATGTCGCGAAAGTTGCTCCAGCATGTGGTCGAAAAAGCCGATGCCGGTGGCGATTTCGAAGCGGCCCGATCCGTCGAGATCGATCTCCACCTCTATGGCGGTCTCGTTCGTCTTGCGGGCGATGCTGGCCGTCCGGTTCTTCTGCGTGGGCATTGGGCCGATCCTGCGGAGGGCAAAAGTCGGGCCGCTGATAGCACCGCATGGTTGAAAAAGCCATAATGGCCGCAGCAAGGCGGACGAACCTAGATTGCAATAGCGCGCAAAGCGCATACATGAGGGCTTTCGGCTCGAAATCGGATGGCAGCAGGAATGGCAAACGAACTGATCATGCACGGCACGACGATCGTCACGGTGCGCAAGGACGGAAAGGTCGTGATCGCCGGCGACGGACAGGTTTCGCTCGGCCAGACGATCATGAAGGGCAATGCGCGCAAGGTTCGCCGCATCGGCAAGGGCGGCAATGTCATTGCCGGATTTGCCGGGGCGACCGCCGACGCCTTCACCCTGCTGGAACGGCTGGAAACCAAGCTTGAGCAGTATCCGGAACAGTTGATGCGCGCCTGCGTGGAACTTGCCAAGGACTGGCGAACGGACCGCTATCTGCGCCGGCTTGAAGCGATGATGCTTGTCGCCGACAAGTCGGTAACGCTGGCGCTGACGGGGACAGGTGACGTCCTGGAGCCGGAAGGCGGTATCATGGCGATCGGCTCGGGCGGCAATTATGCGCTGTCGGCAGCCCGCGCGCTTGCCGATTCCGACAAGGGCGCGGAGGAAATCGCGCGCAAGGCCATGCAGATCGCCGCGGAAATCTGCGTCTACACCAATGCCAGTGTGATCGTGGAATCGCTTGACGCCGATGGCGCTTGATTTCCGCTCACTGACTGCGCGCGACCTCAAGCTTGTCGCACGCTGGCTTGCCGAGCCGCATGTGCGGCAATGGCGAGGCGACCCCGGCGTGCAGATTGCCTACATACAAGCCGCGCTGGACAACGACGCCTTTGAGCCAATGATCGCGGAACATCAAGGCAAGGCTTTCGCTTATGTCGAGGCCTGCGATCCGCATCTTGAGGACGGGCATCCGTTCGAGGACCAGCCGACCGGCACGCTGTTCATTGATTTCTTCATCGGCGAACCGGCCATGCTGCGGCAGGGCCATGGCGCTGGACTTTTAGCCTGTCTCTCGCAGATGTATTTCGAGGAAGGCACTCCCCGCCTGGTGGCCATTCCCGACGCGCGCAACACATCCGCGATCTCGACCTGCCGCAATGCCGGGTTTGCCGAAGAAGGCTTGCGCGAAATGCCATTCGGCCCGGCCATGCTGCTGGCGCTCAACAATGACGAACTGCTGAAAGAAGACGAATGACCAATTTTTCACCCCGCGAGATCGTCTCCGAACTCGACCGCTACATCATCGGCCAGAACGACGCCAAGCGCGCGGTCGCCATTGCGCTGCGCAACCGCTGGCGGCGCCAACAGCTCACCGGCCAGATGCGCGACGAGGTGCTTCCCAAGAACATTCTAATGATCGGGCCTACGGGCGTCGGCAAGACCGAGATCTCGCGCCGCCTGGCGCGGCTGGCGGGAGCGCCCTTCCTCAAGGTCGAGGCGACCAAGTTCACGGAAGTCGGTTATGTCGGCCGCGACGTGGAACAGATCGTGCGCGACCTCGTGGAGGTCGGCATCCAGCTCGTTCGCGAACAGAAACGCGAGGAGGTCAAGGCCAAGGCGCATCTTGCCGCCGAAGAGCGGGTGCTGGACGCGTTGGTGGGCAATACCGCAAGTCCGGCGACGCGCGATTCCTTTCGCAAGAAGCTGCGCTCGGGTGAACTGGACGACAAGGAAATCGAGGTCGATGTTTCCGATACGGGCAATCCGATGGGCGGATTCGAGATACCGGGCATGCCCGGCGCAAATATCGGCGTTCTCAACATCAACGACATGCTGGGCAAGGCTTTCGGCCAGCGCACCAAGAAGCGGCGCACCACCGTCAAGGATTCCTACGGGCTGCTCATCGCGGACGAATCCGACAAGCTGCTCGACAATGAGCAGGTGGTGACGGAAGCGGTTTCATCGGTCGAGAACAACGGCATCGTCTTCCTCGACGAGATCGACAAGATCGCGGTTCGCGACGGATCGATCGGAGGCAGCGTCTCGCGCGAAGGCGTGCAACGCGACCTGCTGCCGCTGGTCGAGGGAACGACGGTCGCCACCAAGCACGGACCGGTCAAGACGGACCACATCCTGTTCATCGCATCCGGAGCGTTCCATGTCGCCAAGCCGTCGGACCTCCTTCCCGAACTGCAGGGTCGCCTGCCGATACGGGTGGAATTGTCGGCGCTGTCGCGCGAGGATCTGCGGCGCATCCTCACCGAGCCCGAGGCAAGCCTCATCAAGCAATATGTGGCGCTGATGCAGACCGAGGATGTGGAGCTCGAATTCACCGACGACGCCATCAACGCACTCGCCGACATCGCCGTCGATCTCAACGGCACCATCGAGAACATCGGAGCGCGGCGCTTGCAGACCGTCATGGAGCGGGTGCTCGACGAGATTTCCTTCAGCGCACCGGACCAAGCCGGCAGCAAGTTGGTGATCGACGCCGAGTATGTAAGCAAGCATGTGGCCGACATCGCCAGCAATACCGACCTGTCGCGTTTCATACTCTGACTTCGTGTCTCGAGCCTCGACTCGCCCAATTGTTTGAGGCATGTTCGCGGCGCGCTGCGGGTTTTCGCGGCGTCACCTGAAACGGACCAGCCGATCGACATGATACCGCGCAAACCCGCCAGCCTGTTCGCCGCCCTCTCTCTTGCCTGGCTGTTTCTCATCCCGCTGCCCGCTGACGCGCTGGAAGCGGTGCCACCGGGGAACCGCAATGCGGAGCAGCCGCAGGTTCCGGCCGCCGCCGTTACGCGGACCAAGAAGACCAAGAGCACCTTCGAGGCGAAATATGAGAAAATCCGCGACCTGATCGCGCGGGACAAGAAGCTGCAGCAGAAGATCAAGGCCGCGGCCAAGCGCTACGGTATTGCCCCGATCCACATCGTCGGGGCGCTGGTCGGCGAGCACACCTACAATGTCGACGCCTTCGACAATCTCCAGACCTACCTAGTCAAAGCAGCGTCATATCTCGGCTCCGAACTTACCTTCCAGCATGACGGCGAAAAGGTACTCGACTTCGTCGCCCGACCGGAATTTGCCGAATGCGAAGGCATTGCAGGCAGCTACGATCTGTGGTCGTGCCGCGAAGCGGTCTGGCAAAAAAGTTTCCGTGGCCAGAATGCCGGCGGGAAGGCGTGGCCAAACGACCGGTTCGGGCGTGTCTTTTTCCAGCCGCTCTATGCAGGGCAGACTTTCGGCCTGGGCCAGCTCAATCCGCTCACCGCCCTGCAGGTCAACGATATGGTGGTGAAGGTCAGCCGGCTAAAGCCGCTGAACGCGGCAAAGGCGCCGGAGGTCTACAAGGCGATCATGGACCCCGATTCAACCCTCCAATACATGGCGGCGGTGATCCGGACCTCCATCGACGCCTATGCCGAGATCGCGGGCTACGACATTTCGGCAAATCCCGGCATTACCGCGACACTTTATAATTTGGGCGATGTTCGCATGCGCGCAGCGGAAGCCAAGAGCCGGGGCACGGTGCCGCAGGAAAACTATTACGGCTGGCTGGTCAACGACAAGATCGCCGAACTGGAGCCGCTGGTACAATAACGCTCAGCGCTTGCGGCGTTGCGACCGCCGCTTCACCTCGAAGACAAGATCGGCAAGGTCTTCGTTCGACAGCAGGCGAATGCGTTCGGACACCAGATTGGCGAACTCGGTCGCCTCCGGCGACAGCCCGGACGTATCCACCACGATGCGCGGATGGGAAATGCGCGCCAGCTCCAAAAGCTCGTCGGCATCGTCCCAGATGACATTGAAATAGGCGATGACGCGCTGGATGAATTCCCAGCCGGGACGACCACGCTGGCCGTTTTCCAGTGCCGAAAGCCAGGCAGCGGAGACCCCGAGCGCGGCGGCCATTTCCTTCTGGCTAACCCCCTTTGCGGTGCGCAATTCGCGAACCCGTCGGCCGAACGGCGTCACTGCCGGCCCTCGCGGCGGATACGCAAATACAGCGCACCTTCGCCGCCATGCGCCGGGTGCGCCCGGCGGAACCCTCCGACCAGCGGCTTGAAGGCCGGCTCGGCGAACCAGAGCGGAACGGCACGGCGCAGCACACCCTCTCCCGCCTTGCCCTTGCCGGTGATGACGAGCACGATCCGCGAATCGCGCCGTTGCTCGGCTTTGACGAACCGCAGTAGCACGTCATGGGCGACGGCTTCCGTCATGCCGTGCAGGTCGATGCGGGCGTCGATCTCCAGCCTGCCCTTGCGCAACTTCCTGATCGTTACGTCGTCCAGCGAGGGAACGCCCGCCGGCGTCATCCGGGGCGTGGAGATTGGCGGCACATAGGCCGGCAGGAACGGCTTGACCGCCGAAGCCGCCGGGAAGACGGGCTTTTTCGGTGATGCCGCTGCCGGCGGCGTTGCCAATTCGCCGGGGTGCTCGATCCACTCCTCGATATCGCTTTCGACTGCCTTGCCCGGCAGAGGCGTTACCGAATCGCGGATGCGGCTCCACAATTGCCGGTCTTCGTCCGTCAGGGTCCGCTTACGCCGGCTCATCGGGGTGGCTCCTGCTTGCGCGGCAGGAGGATCGTGAAATCGGCGGCGTGCTTCACCGCGCCCGCCAGCGTTCCCGCCTCACGCCCGGAACCAATGAAGAGATCGCCGCGCGCCGGACCGATGATGGCCGAACCGGTATCCTGCGCGACCATCAGCCGTTGAAACAACGCTGCCTGCCCGGGAAGGGGTTCACGCGTGGAAACGAAGACCGGCGTGCCGAAGGTGTGCAGGCTATGGTCAATGGCGAGGCTGCGTCCCGGCGTCAGCGCGACGCCCGCAGCGGCCACCGGGCCAAGGTCGGGGTTCTCCTGCCCGGTTCGCTGGAAGAAGATGAAGGAGCGGTTGCGGTTCATCAGTTCGCGCGCCCTTGACGGGTCTGCGAGCAGCCATTGCCGGATTGAATCCATCGTAACCGCTTCGCGGGTGAGGTGGCCATTGGATACCAGCCACGCGCCAATCGGCGTGAAAGGGTGCCCGCTCTTGCCGGCATAGGAAATGCGCCAGACGTCGCCGTCCGGCATCAGCAGCCTGGCCGAGCCCTGGATGTGGACGAAGAAGCCATCGACCGGACTTTCGATATAGGCAAGTTCCAGACCCCTGCCGGAAAGCGCGCCCGCCTCGATCGCTGCACGATCCGGAAATTCCTCATATCCCCTTGCCGTTCGCCGCGCGAACATGAAGGTAGGATCGAGCCCCACGGGCCGGGTCGCGTCGTCGATGTCGGCCAGCTCCGGCGGGCGGGCGTACAGCGGATAGGAAAATTGGGGCGTGCGCACCGGGGATGCCTGCAATTCCGGCTCGAAATAACCGGTCACGAATCCGTTGCCGGAGGGCGGCACGACGCGGAAGGGCCGGAAGTGTTCCTCGAAAAACGCTTTTGCCCGAATCGCCGACGCCGGCTGCGCCAGCGCGAATACGCCAATTGCGGCCAGCACCGGGCCTGATGCTCCGAGTGCCTTGGTCGTATAGGGCCGGCTGGCGGTGCGGCGCGCGCTCATCCGAAAGCAGGCGAGCGCCGCGTCGTGGTCGTCCGCTTCCCAGCCTTCGACCGCACCGAATTCAACTGCCGTCAGGATTGCGGGCGGCGCATCGCCGGTCATGGGGGCCAGCCTTGCCCGATCAGGAACCGGCTTCGGTCGCGACGAGCTTCCAGTTCGGATCCTTCGAGCGCACATCGCGGGCGAAAGTCCACACATCGGTAACTTCAGCCACCTGCTCCGGATCGCCCTCGATCAATGTACCGTCCGCCGCGTGGGTCGAGGACACGATCTGGCTGACAAAGCGAACCGTGACCTGCGCGTCGCTGCGAAGGAGCTCGGCGCCGACGATCTTGGCTGAATCGATGCCCACGAAGGACGAGCGCACCTGTTCGCCCTTCGCTTCGCGTTCGGATATGGCGGCGGAAAACCCTTCATTGACTTCACGCGAAAGCAAGTTGCGCAAAGCCTTGCGATCGCCGTCGGCAAAGGCCGTGACGATCATCTCGTAGGCCATCTTCGCGCCGTCGATGAAGGAGCCCGGTTCGAAGCTCGGGTCGGCGGCGACGATTTCACGGAGTCCCGCATTCAGCTTCGTACCCGGTTTGGCCAGTTCGTCGACCACGGCTTCGGCGCGCGTAACGATCCGCCCGGCCTCTTCGGTCGCGCCCTCCTTGGCCCCACGCCGGGGCAATGTCACGATATTGTCGCGGGAAGTCTTGGCCGGCCGGCGCGCGCCGGGGAGTTCACCCGCATCGCGCGGATCGAGCGGCGGCGGCTGGTGACCGGTACGCTTTCCCAACACCGAACGCAGGCGAAAGAAGATGAATACCGCTATCGCAAGCGTCACCAGTGTGGTCAGGTCTTCGAAAATGCTCATGATGGATAGCGGATCCCTTTTGTCCAACTGATATAGTCGCTTTGGCAAAAGTTTCAAAGCAGGCATTCAACCGCCGCGTCCAATACCCCATTTAGGTGTTTTGTATGGCAGCGCGCCGCGCCGCCACCGGAGCAAACCATGCCGCTGACGCTTTTGCCATTTCTCTTTCTCGCCGTGCCGCTGACGGAGATCGCCGTCTTCATCCTGGTCGGCAGCCAGATCGGCGTGCTGCCGACGATCCTCTTCGTCCTGTTGACAGCCGTGGCGGGGGCGACGCTGTTGCGCATCCAGGGATTTGGCGTGCTTTCGCGCATTCGTTCGCAGCTCGATGCGGGCCGGCTTCCGGGACGCGATCTGGGCAATGCCGCCATGATCCTCGCCGCGGGCGTACTGCTGCTGACGCCGGGTTTCGTTACCGATACGATCGGGCTCATGTTGTTCATTCCGCCCGTCCGCGACAGCATATGGCGTTTCCTTGCCTCGCGCGTGACGATCGTGACCGGAGTTGGCGGAAGCCGTGGCCAACCGGGCGGCAAGGCGGGGCGCGACGGGGTGGTCGATCTTGATCCGGACGAGTTCACAGTCCGTGAACCGGGTGTACGCAAGCCGGGCGATTCGCCCTGGATCGACCACGAGCGATAGCCACCGCGCGCTTTTGCACGATCTTGTTTGCGTCCGGTTGACGTGCTAGCGAGCCGCAACGAAACAGGCGGCGGCTCGGCTCGGGGCAGATTTCCGAGCTTGCCGCGCTCGCAGGACAGGTAGGCGCAGATGGCCAAGACCCCGACACAGAAAGACGACAACGGCGCAGCCCAGCCGCAACAGCAGCAGCCGATGCTGAGCGTGCTGGCGCAGTACATCAAGGACTTTTCCTTCGAGAACCCGAACGCGCCGGGCTCCCTGCGCCCCCGCGAGGCTTCGCCGGAAATAAACATCAACATCAATGTCAGCGCCAATGCGATCACGCAGAACGACTTCGAGGTCGTGCTGCAGCTTGAGGCATCGGCAAAAGACGGCAAGGCCGGCGACAGCAAGCCGGTCGTCTTCAATGCCGAGCTTTCCTATGGCGGCGTTTTCCGCATCCAGGGCATTCCCCAGGAAGCCATGCAGGCCGCCCTGCTCATCGAGTGCCCGCGGCTGCTGTTCCCGTTCGCGCGCCAGATCATTGCCGACGCGACCCGCAATGGCGGTTTCCCGCCGCTCATGATCGACCCGATCGATTTTGCTCGCCTTTACCAGTCGCGCATGGCCGAGCAGGCAAAAGCCAAGACCAACTGATTTTTCAGGACGGGTAGCGCTTCCAGAGCGCGCCTTCACCAAGTGTGGCGGTGAATGCCTCATGCCGCTGTATGGTTTCGGCATCGAGGCGCGGCGACAGCGGGACAAGCCGCTGCCTGCGGGCCGAAATCACGATTTCGCTTTCGCCCGTCACGGATATCGACGTCGAAGCGGCGGCATCGAGCACCAGCGCCGCCTGCTTGCCGCCGATCAACTCGATATAGACCTCGGCGAGAAGCTCTGCGTCGAGCAGCGCTCCGTGGCGCGTGCGGTGCGAATTGTCGATGCCGTAGCGTGCGCACAGCGCGTCCAGCGAATTCGGCCCCATCGGATGCTTGCGGCGCGCAAGTTGCAACGTATCGATCACGCGCTCGCCTGGAACAGGCGCATGGCCGAGGCGCGCCAACTCGGCGTTGATGAAGCCCATGTCGAACGAGGCATTGTGGGCAACGAGCCGCGCGCCGTCGATGAAGCCGGCAAAATCCGCCGCGACGGCCTCGAATACCGGCTTGTCGGACAAGAATTCGTCAGTGATGCCGTGCACGCGCAAGGCGTCGGGATGGACCTTTCTGCCACCGGGATTGATGTAGACGTGAAAGCTGCGGCCAGTGGGGAAGCCGTTCTCAAGTTCCACCGCACCGATCTCGATGACACGATCGCCGCTATCGGGGCTGAGACCTGTGGTTTCGGTATCAAAGATGATTTCGCGCATGGCTCGCCAACGATTGAACAGTTGCGATTCTGGCTGATTTGATCGCCTGCAGGCAACTGATAATTGGGTTTTCCCGCTTCAGCCGGCGCGCAACCTTTCAACGATCGCCCCGACCTGCCGCCGCGCGTCGTCAAATCCGTTGTCAGTCGTCACGATGAAGTCGGCGCGGTTGCGCTTTTGCGCATCCGGTGTCTGGCGGGCAAGGATTGCCTCGAATTTTTCCGGGCTCATCCCGGGACGGGCAAGCACGCGGCGGCGTTGTTCCTGCGGCTCTGCAGTGACAACGATCACGCCATCGACGCGTTTCTCGCCGCCTTTTTCAAAAAGCAGCGGAATGTCGAGGATAACAAAGGGCGCGCCGGCGGCTTTGGCTTCGCGCAGGAAGCGCGCCTCCTCCTCGCGAACGAGCGGGTGGACAGCTTCCTCCAGCTTGCGCAATGCCGCCTCATTGCCGATGACGCGGTCGGAAAGAAGCGCCCGGTCTACCACGCCGTCACGCGTGGTTCCGGGAAACAAGGCCTCCACCACCGGCACGGCGCGCCCGGCATATAGCGCATGGACGGCCGCGTCGGCGTCGTGGACGGGAATGCCAAATTCGCGGAACATCGCCGCTGTCGTCGACTTGCCCATTCCGATGGAACCGGTCAGCGCGTAGACCTTCATGCCCTTGCCCTTGCCGCCAGGATTTCCAGAAGATGGTTTCGCAAGGCGTCGTCCACCTGCGGCCGAACGCCGAACCAGCGCTCGAAGCCGGGCACCGCTTGATGCAGCAGCATGCCGAGACCATCGATTGTCGCCAGTCCCCGCTCACGGGCCTGCCGTAGCAGGGGTGTTTCCAAAGGCGCATATACGATGTCGGTGATGATTGATTCGCTTTGCGCCGGCGCAAGATCGAAATGGCCTTCGTCCTTGCCGGCCATGCCGAGCGAAGTGGTGTTTACGATGAGGCCGGCGCTCGCCATGGGAGCTGCCATCGCGTCCCAGCCACATGGCTGGACCCTGGTGCCGAAGCTTTCCGCCAGCGCCTCGGCCCGTGCGAGCGTCCGGTTCGCAACGACGACTTCCTGCAGTCCGGCCGAGATAAGCGCGTGAATGACAGCCCGCGCCGCGCCGCCCGCGCCAAGAACGAGAGCCGAACCACAATCGCGCCAGTTCGGGATGTGCTGGTCGAGATTGGCGGCAAAGCCGTAGGCGTCCGTGCAGCCGCCAATCACCTTGCCGCCTTCGTGCCAGAGCGTGTTTACCGCGCCGATAGCCTTGGCATCGCTATCGATTTCATCGCACAAGGCAAAGGCGGTTTCCTTGTGCGGTATGGTTACATTTCCGCCCGCGAACCCGCTTCGCGGCAAGGTCTTGAGAAAGTTCGGGAAATCCTGCGGGCTGACCGGTAGTGCTTCATAGCTGCCATCAATGCCATGCCGGCGCAGCCAGAAGCCGTGCAGGGCAGGCGACAGCGAATGGCTGACCGGCCAGCCGGTCACGAATGCACGGGTCAATGTAGCTGCCTCCGGCCATCAGGCATCGATGAAGCCCCTTTCGCGCAATTGGGCGAGCAGCGGCAACAAAGGCAGGCCGATGACGGAGAAGAAATCGCCCTCCATCCGCTCGATGAGTTGCGCGCCCATGCCTTCCACCTGGTATGCGCCCACGCTCGTCAGCGCCCTGTCGCCAACCTCGGCCAGATGCCTGCCGACAAAACCGGGATCGAGCTTGCGAAAGGTAATATGCGTGACTTCGACATGCGACCAGAGGATTTCGCCGTCACGCACGAGGCAGACGCCGGAATTGAGCTGGTGCGTCTTGCCGGAAAGAAGCAGCAGCCGGTCGATCGCCTCGTCCATGCTGCCCGGCTTGTGCAGGATCGCGCCATCAAGGCTGAGCGTCTGGTCGGCACCTATGATCGCGGCCGAGGGGAAACGCGACGAGACCTCGTCGGCCTTTGCCTGCGACAAGACCAAGGCGATATCGTCGGGGCCGATCTCGGAACCCTCGAGCGTTTCCTCGACGGCCCGCTCGTCGATCATCGCCGGGATTGCCTCGACCGTGATTCCGGCATTGCGCAGCATCGCGGCACGCCACGGGCTGGCCGAAGCCAGGATCAGTCGGATGCGGTTGACCGTCATTTTTCATAGCCTCCATGAAAGCGCGCAAGGTGTTCGGCCCGGAGGCTGAGTACCGAGGCGGCCGTCTCCTCGATCGACTTGCGCGAAACGTCGATCATTGGCCATCCCATGCGCTGACAAAGCTTGCGGGTATGGGCAAGTTCCTCCGCAATTGAAGCGCGGTCCACATAGGCAGGGCTTGGCGTCGACGCACCATGGCTGAGCAGGCGGTTCTGGCGGACATGGAAGATCCGGTCAGTCGTCGCCACCAGCGCCACCACGAGAGGGTGCTTTGCCTGGTAGACTGCGGGTGCGAGTTCCACGCCCGGAACGATCGGTATGTTTACCGTCTTGATGCCGCGATTGGCCAGATAGATGCTGGTCGGCGTCTTGGACGTCCGGCTGATGCCGACGAGCACGACATCGGCTTCCTCCAGGTCGTCCGGCAATACGCCGTCATCATGCATCATGGTGAAGTTCAAGGCATCGATGCGGGCGAAATACTCGGCATTGAGTTCATGCTGGGCACCGACCTTTCGCGATGCGGGAATACCAAGATAGGACTGGAAGGTCTGGAAGATCGGCTCCAGCAGCGAGGTACAGGGCGTGCCCATCTTGCGGCAGCTCTCCTCCAGGAACCGCCCAAGTTCGCCATCGGCAATGGTGTAGAGCACGATGCCGGGCTGCCGGTCGATGGAACCGATTACCCGTTCAAGCATCTTCCTGTTGCGGATCAACGGATAGACATGCTCGATCGCATGCGTCCCCTTGTACTGGGATGTTACGGCGCGGCTGGCGGCGATCAGCGTTTCGCCGGTCGCATCGGAGATGAGATGGAGGTGAAACCAGGTTTCGGCGCCGGTCATGCGAGGTCCTTGGCGAGGTCCTTGGCGGTGTCCTTCGCCTGTGGACAAGGCGGGAAGAAAAACCGGCCCGGCCCCCGGCGGGCTAAACGGTGCCCGCTGACGGGTTTACCGGGCACAATCACCGGCCTGTAAATCCCAAAGCGAAGCGATTGTGAATAGCGCGTATTGGATTTTGTCCATGGCAATCCACCGGCCTTTCGCCAAAAGTGCGACCGGATGGGCGCCGCTAGGCACTGGTTTCATTGTAATAATCCGGTTTTCCCCATAGTTTCAAAGCAATTTGGGAGGCGCAGGCGTTTTGCACATGCGCAGACGCTGATATGGCGCAGTGACGCAATTGCCGCTATCCACAGACTCTATGAAATCAGAATCGGCGCAAGCCAACTTTCTTTTAGAAGGGGACCCCTGTGGAACATTCCGTCGACCGCAAGATGGTTCGCGTCCTGGATGGCCAATCGATGGAAATCCCGCCTGTGTGGCTGATGCGCCAGGCAGGGAGATATTTGCCGGAATACCGCGAGACCCGCCGCAAGGCCGGGAGCTTTCTCGACCTGTGCTACACGCCCGAACATGCGATCGAAGTGACGATGCAGCCAATTCGAAGGTTCGGCTTCGACGCGGCGATCCTGTTCTCCGACATCCTGGTGATCCCGGACGCACTGGGACGAAAGGTTCAGTTCGAGGAAGGACGCGGGCCGGTACTGGAGCCGATATCTGCCACGGAGATCGTGCGATTGACTGGCCAGAAAGCGCTGGATCATCTGTTACCGGTTCTCGAAGCAGTGAAGGGTATCCGTTCAGCCCTGCCACGCGAAACGACGCTGCTCGGATTTTGCGGGGCGCCATGGACCGTCGCCACCTACATGATCGCCGGTCATGGAACACCGGACCAAGCGCCGGCCCGGCTGTTCTCCTACCGCGAGCCAGAGGCTTTTGGACGGTTGCTGGAACTTTTGGCTGACGTTTCGGCAGATTATCTCGTGGAACAACTCAAAGCCGGCGCAGATGCGGTGCAGATCTTCGATTCCTGGGCCGGTGTGCTGGGCGAGGAGGACTTTGAAAAATGGTGCGTTGCACCTGTCAAGCGGATCGTCGAGAAGGTTCGCTCCAAGGTGCCCGGAGCGCGAATCATCGGCTTTCCGAAAGGCGCGGGCATGCTCTACACGGACTATCGCTCGCGGACCGGGGTGACGGCTCTAGGCCTCGACTGGTCGGTTCCCCTGTCCTTTGCCCGTCAATTGCAGGGTGGGGGCGCAGTACAGGGCAATCTTGATCCGATGCGGGTCGTGGCGGGCGGAGATGCATTGGACAGCGGAGTCGATGCGATCCTGGAGGCACTGCGCGGCGGGCCGTTCATCTTTAATCTGGGCCACGGCATCACGCCCGAGGCGCCGGTCGCCAATGTCGAGCGCATGTTGAAGCGGATCCGGGGCTGAGCAATGTACGAATGGGCAAAGACACTGCACATCATTGCGATCATCACGTGGATGGCGGCGCTGTTCTATCTGCCGCGGCTGATGGTCTATCATGTCGGCAGCGAGCCGGGTTCGGTGCAGTCCGAGACCTTCAAGGTAATGGAACGCCGGCTTTTGAAGGCGATCATGACACCGTCGATGATTGCCGCCTGGGTTTTCGGGCTTTGGGTGATGTGGGAGATCTCGGCTTGGCAGCAGGGCTGGTTCCACGCAAAGCTGATGCTGGTGGTGCTGATGAGCGCTTTCCACGGTTTTTGCGCGGTCTGGGTGAAGGAATTTGCGCGCGATGAACGCAAGCGTCCGGACCGGTTCTACCGTTTCGTCAACGAAATTCCGACAGTACTGATGGTCCTTATCGTCATTCTCGTGGTAGTGAAGCCGTTCTGACGGCTGCGCGGCGCGCCTTGCTGAATTTTCTGCTTGAGGGAATCGCCCGCGCCGTCTATTTTCGAGTTCTCTTTCCCGAATGCCCAGCATACGGCCGGCGACCATGGCGTCGCACGATGGCCCGCATTGGCGGCATCCCCGTTTTCTCCCGAGCGCATGACCTTTCAAGAATAGCGCAGAAAGTACCTCCTTCATGGAACAGATGAAATTACAGGAACTGAAGGCCAAGACGCCGACGGATCTCGTCAGCTTTGCCGAGGGCCTCAGTGTCGAGAACGCCAGCACGATGCGCAAGCAGGAGCTGATGTTCGCGATCCTGAAAAGCCTCGCCGAACAGGACGTCGAGATCATCGGCGAGGGCGTTGTCGAGATCTTGATGGACGGCTTCGGTTTCCTGAGGTCGGCCAGCGCAAACTATTTGCCCGGTCCGGACGACATCTACATTTCGCCTTCGCAGATCCGCCGCTTTTCGCTGAAGACCGGCGACACTGTGGAGGGCCCGATCCGCGGACCAAAGGAAGGCGAGCGGTATTTCGCACTTCTCAAGGTGAATACGATCAATTTCGAGGATCCCGAGAAGATCCGCCACAAGGTTCACTTCGACAATCTGACGCCGCTCTATCCCAATGAGCGCTTCAAGATGGAACTCGATGTTCCGACGACGAAGGATCTGTCGGCGCGGGTGATAGACCTGGTGGCTCCACTCGGCAAGGGCCAGCGTGGCTTGATCGTAGCGCCGCCGCGCACCGGCAAGACGGTGCTGCTCCAGAACATCGCCCATTCGATCACGGCGAACCATCCCGAGAGCTACCTCATCGTGCTGCTGATCGACGAGCGCCCCGAGGAAGTAACCGACATGCAGCGCTCGGTGAAGGGGGAAGTGGTATCTTCGACCTTCGACGAGCCCGCCGCGCGCCACGTCCAGGTAGCCGAGATGGTCATCGAGAAGGCCAAGCGCCTGGTCGAACATGGCCGCGACGTCGTGATCCTGCTTGATTCGATCACGCGTCTGGGCCGTGCCTACAACACGGTCGTGCCGTCATCGGGCAAGGTCCTGACCGGCGGTGTCGACGCCAATGCCTTGCAGCGGCCGAAACGCTTTTTCGGCGCAGCCAGGAATATCGAGGAAGGCGGTTCGCTGACCATCATTGCGACTGCGTTGATCGATACCGGCAGCCGCATGGACGAAGTAATCTTCGAAGAGTTCAAGGGTACGGGTAACTCGGAGATAGTCCTTGACCGCAAGGTGGCGGACAAGCGCGTTTTCCCGTCGATCGACATCCTGAAGTCAGGAACTCGCAAGGAGGACCTGCTGGTCCCGCGCGCCGATCTGCAGAAGATCTTCGTGCTCCGCCGGATCCTGTCATCGATGGGTACGACGGACGCGATCGAGTTCCTGATCGACAAGCTCAAGCAGACAAAGACCAATTCCGAGTTCTTCGATACGATGAACACCTGACGGCAGGTCTCACACCTGCGACGATTGAAGCGCGGCGGCCAGTTCCGCCGCGTTTTTCATGGGGGCGGAACAGGCCTGTTGCGTGCACAGAATTGCCTCCGGAACGCCGAAAAAGGATGCAATTTCAACGCCAAAAAATGTAGCCGGCTTATCTTTCGCAGCCACTTCAAATGAGATGGCCGGGTCGGCAATCCTGCGGATTTCATCAAGGAATGATTCGGCTCCGGCACGATCTTGTGCCTGGATGGTGACGTGGCGCTGGCGCTGCACCGTGTCGAGGGCGTTGAAATATCCTGCCACGCCGTATCGTGAACCGGCCGCGATGCCGTGGAGGTTCTGCGTGATTTTCCAGACCTGTTCCATCAGCTTGTCATCGCCCGACAGTGTGGCGAGGCGGACAAGGCCTTCGAGGATTTGCGATGCTGCGGAAGGGTTGGCTTCGTCCATGTCCGCACGCGGGCGTGTGATGAGCGCTTCGGCGGAAACGGAAGTCAGGAAGTGACCGTCAGCGCCGTCGGCATAGTCGGAATCCAGCACCGCCTGCCAACCCCGTGCGAATTCAAGATACGATTCGTTGCCGGAAATTTCGAACAGGGTCAGCGCGGCGTTGATCATGGCGCCATAGTCGGTCGCCATGGCCGGACGGACCGACACGCCTTCGCGCCATGCGTGCGAAAGCTTGCCGCCATCGTTCATCGATTCGGTAATGAAACGGAAGGCGCCTTCCGCCAGCGCCAGCCACTCACCGGATTTGAAGGCGAAGGCGGCCTCGGCCAATGCGCGGATGAAATAGCCGTTCCAGTCTGCAAGGATCTTGTCGTCGAGGCCGGGGCGGACGCGATGCGCGCGGGCAGCCAGGAGTTTGTCGCGCAGCGCCTTGAGCCGGGCTTCCGTCGCTTCGTCGACAGGCGGAGCTTCCAGGCGGTTGAGAATGGTATGACCCTCGAAGTTTCCGTCAGGCGTCACACCGTAGTGAAGCTTGAACAACATGGCATCAGGGCCGAGCAGTTCATCGATCCCGGCCTCGCTCCAGACGTAGAATCGGCCTTCCTCGCCCTCGGAATCAGCATCGAGGCTGGAAGCGAAAGCGCCGCCCGGCATCTGCATCTCGCGGACAGCCCATGCAATAGTCTCCTCGATTCGGCGGCGGAACAATGGCTGTGGATCGAGTTTGACGGCCCAAACCAGCGCGCGCAGGTAATGTGCGTTGTCGTAGAGCATCTTTTCGAAATGCGGCACCAGCCAGCGGTCATCGACGCTGTAGCGCGACAAGCCGCCACCCAGGTGATCGTATATGCCGCCTTCGCTCATGCGCTCGATCGTATGGAGGAATGCTTTGCCGAACTTCGACTGTGCGTCACCGCGCGCGGCGCGCAGCCAGACTTCGGTCAGTGGCGAATTGGGGAATTTTGGTGCGCCACGAATACCGCCATTTTCAGTATCGTGGAGCGTCAGCAGGTTTTGCGCAAAGTGGGTAACATCCTCTGGTGCGGGCAGGTATCGCGCGGTTGCGGGCTGCGAGAGCGCGAGGAGATGATTCTGCAGGGCCGCGCCGTTGCGGAGCAGCTTTTCGGGTTCGTTGTGCCAGGCTTTTGAGATGGCGCGCATGATTTCGGTAAAGCCGGGGCGTCCGTAGCGGCGTTCCGGCGGAAAGTATGTCCCGCCCCAGAACGGGCGACCTTCCGGATCGAGGAACATGGTCATCGGCCAGCCGCCTTGCTCGCCCATGGCGTGAAGTGCCGCCATGTAGATGTGGTCGATGTCCGGCCTTTCCTCTCGATCGACCTTCACATTGACGAAGAGTTCGTTCATCACCGCGGCGATGGCGTCGTTCTCGAAACTCTCATGTGCCATGACATGGCACCAATGGCACGCAGCATAGCCAATGGAGAGCAGGATCGGCTTGCCGATAGTTCGAGCCTCGGCAAGCGCCTCCGGGCCCCAGGGACGCCAGTGGACCGGATTGTCGGCATGTTGGCGCAGGTAGGGACTTGATTCGTTGCCGAGCATGTTGCGCGGCTGCCATTGTTGGTTCATGACGCGGTCCCGTTTGTTTGCCATTGATCGGGAGCATATAGGACAGTGACGCAGGGATCGGACACCATTTTCGCTCTTTCCAGCGGGCATCCGCCCTCTGGCGTGGCGGTGCTCCGGCTGTCCGGCCCTCGGAGCCGATTCGCCCTCGAAACGATCGCGGGTGAATTGCCACCCGCAAGGCTCGCCTTGCTGCGCAAACTGACCGATCCACGCAGCGGTGTGGAGATCGATCGGGCGCTGGTGCTTTGGTTTCCGTCGCCTGCGAGCTTCACTGGCGAGGACTGTGCCGAATTCCACATACATGGCGGAATTGCCGTTGTCGCGGCGTTGTTGAACACGCTGGCGGGGTTGCCCGGTCTGCGGATGGCGCAGGCGGGAGAATTTTCGCGCCGGGCATTCGAGAACGGCAAACTGGACCTTACAGAACTCGAAGGCTTGGCGGACCTCGTTGCCGCACAGACCGAGGTACAACGCCGGCAAGCGGTGGCGCAGGCCGGGGGGGTTCTGCGCAGGAAACTCGAAGCCTGGCGCGAGCGAATCATTGCAATGCGGGCGGCGATCGAAGCGGCTTTCGATTTTGCGGATGAAGATGACGTGCCTGAAGACGTCAGCGCGGATGTCTGGCGGAAGGCGGGCGAACTTGCCGCCGAAATAAGGCGCTTCCTTGAAGACGGGAATGCCGGCGAGATAATCCGCGATGGCTTTCAGATCGTGTTGATGGGCGCACCCAATTCGGGAAAATCCAGTCTTCTCAATGCCTTGGCGCAGCGCCAGGCGGCAATCGTTTCACCCGAGGCGGGTACGACGCGCGATCTGGTGGAGGTGTCATTAGACCTTTCCGGCTTCAAGGTCGTGCTCGTCGATACGGCAGGCATCAGGCAGACCGGAGGCTTTGTCGAGCGGGAGGGAATGCGGCGCGCGCGCGAAAGGGCTCACGCTGCCGATCTCGTCATCTGGCTTACCCCCATGGACGGGGCGGAGGATGTGCCAGAACCAGGGATTGTCGCGCCGGTTCTTCAGGTCCGGTCCAAGGATGATTCGGGTGCGTTACGAGATGGTTCTGTGTCTGTCGTGCGGGAAGGCGGGCTGGATTGGCTGATTGGAAAGATCACCGAACATGTGACATCAACGGGTCTGGCTAGTGATTCTGCTGCCGTTACACGCGCGCGCCACCGCGAAGCCCTGCTTTCTTGCGCAGGTTTGCTGGAGGAAGCATCCCGATCGGCTGCGCTGGTCCCAGAGGTGCGCTCGGAATTGTTGCGCTCCGCGTGCGACCAAATCGGTCGAATCACCGGAAAGGTGGATGTCGAAGACCTTCTTGACCGGATCTTCGCGGAATTCTGCATCGGGAAGTGATTCACGTGAAACAGGATCCGTGACTGGGGAAGTGTTTCACGTGAATCACTTTTGACCATGGATGCGAATTGGCTTAGAAGCACGGCCTCACACAAACGCCGGGCAATGAACGTATGGCGCAACAGGCCGACATTTTCGATGTGATCGTGATCGGCGGCGGCCATGCCGGAACCGAAGCCGCTGCCGCATCTGCACGCATGGGCGCCCGCACGGCACTTGTCACGCATCGCCTGGACACAATCGGTGCCATGTCGTGCAATCCTGCAATCGGCGGGTTGGGCAAGGGCCATCTGGTCCGGGAGATCGACGCGCTCGACGGAATCATGGGCCGCGCGGCCGATCTGGGCGGTATCCAGTTTCGGATGCTGAACCGGCGGAAGGGCCCGGCGGTGCGCGGACCGCGAACGCAGGCGGATCGCAAACTTTACCGTGAGGCGGTGCAACGATTGATTCGGGAGCAGAACGATCTCCAACTGCTCGAAGGCGCAGTGGAGGATCTGCTTCTTGGAGGCAACGCTGTGACCGGGGTGGTACTTTCCACCGGTCGGATCTTGCTGGCCGGTTCGGTTGTTTTGACAACAGGCACGTTCCTGCGCGGGCTTATCCATATTGGCGAACGCCAATTCCCTGCCGGGCGGATGGGTGAGAAGCCTTCGAACGGTCTTTCCGTTACGTTGGAGCGCGCGGGTTTCACGCTTGGGCGGCTCAAGACAGGAACGCCGGCTCGACTCGATCGGCGGACGATTGACTGGAACAGCATCGAAAGCCAGTCAGCAGACGAGGACCCGGTGCCCTTTTCCACATTGACGGAAAAGATCACAAACCCGCAGATCGAATGCGGCGTGACCCGCACAACGCCAGCCACGCACCGGATCATTGAGGAGAACATCCATCGTTCGGCCATGTATTCGGGCCAGATCGCCGGCGTCGGTCCACGCTATTGTCCTTCGGTCGAGGACAAGATCGTGCGATTCGGTGAGCGCGACGGGCACCAGATCTTCCTGGAACCCGAGGGGCTGGATGACGACACGGTCTATCCGAACGGTATTTCCACTTCGCTGCCGGAGGAGGTGCAGCGGGCCTTCATCGCCACCATACCGGGACTTGAAAAGGCTGTGATGCTGCAGCCTGGCTACGCGATCGAGTATGACCATGTCGACCCCCGCGAGTTGCGGCCGAGCCTTGAGACGCGGCGTATTTCAGGTCTTTTCCTTGCCGGCCAGATCAACGGGACGACGGGTTATGAAGAAGCCGGCGCGCAGGGCCTCGTGGCGGGGATCAATGCCGCGCGCAAGGCCGGCGGCGGCGAACCAGTGCATTTTTCGCGGACGTCGAGCTATATCGGTGTCATGATCGACGATCTGGTGACCCGCGGTGTGAGCGAGCCCTATCGCATGTTCACCTCACGGGCGGAATATCGCCTTTCGCTACGCGCCGACAATGCAGACCAGCGCCTGACGCCCATCGGCCTGACAACGGGATGCGTCGTCCGTATTCGCGAGCAGGCATTTACCGCGAAGATGCGAAAAATCGATTCGGCAAGGGAACGACTGAAGGAATTGAATATCACGCCGAGTGA
The DNA here is from genome assembly GCA_963699855.1 of uncultured Alphaproteobacteria bacterium. Classification (GTDB taxonomy): domain Bacteria; phylum Pseudomonadota; class Alphaproteobacteria; order Rhizobiales; family Rhizobiaceae; genus BOKV01. The sequence continues at coordinate 121,887 of CAVOVL010000005.1, forward strand.
AGCCTCGGCGCGCGGAATCCGCCTGAACCAGGACGGAATCCGCCGGTCGGGCTGGGACCTGCTTTCCTATCCCGAGTTCGAATTCGAGACATTGGTCGGTCTTTGGCCTGAACTGGGAGACTTCGATGCGGCTATCGGCGCGCAAGTGAAGATCGAAGCAGCCTATTCGGTGTATCTTGGCCGGCAGTCGAGCGACATAGCAGCAGTGGAGCGCGAGGAAGCGCTCGTGATCCCGGACGAGTTCGACTATCAAGCGCTTTCGGGCCTTTCGCACGAACTGGTCCAACGGTTGGAACGGGTTCGCCCCGTGAGCTTGGGACAGGCTGGCCGGCTTGAGGGTATGACCCCCGCTGCGATAACGCTGATCCTTACGCATCTCAGGCGAAACCGGCGCAATACCAAAACAGCCGCATCCGGAAAGTCCTGACGAATGGGCGGCCCCTCCGCCAGGGAGGCGGAACTGATAGCGCGCATTTATCCGGTTTCACGTGAAACAATCGATCGGTTGGGCATCTACCGGCAATTATTGGAAACATGGCAGGCGAAGACCAATCTCGTCGCACCGAACACACTCGGGCAATTTTGGTCGCGGCATGTCGCCGATAGCCTTCAGGTAGCAGCACTTGTTCCGGACGCACGGCGCTTCGCCGATCTCGGCAGTGGCGGCGGCTTTCCAGGCATGGTGCTGGCGATCGCAAATGCTGGCCTCGAGGGCGCCCAACACCACCTCATTGAAAGCCTTGCGAAAAAATGCGCTTTTCTGCGCGAGGTCGCGAGGGCGACCGGTGCTGCCGTGACGATACACAACGAACGGATTGAATCGGCTGCGGAACGGCTCGCCCGCCAGGGTCCCGCGCCTCAAATTGTAACGGCCAGGGCGCTTGCGCCGCTGAAGGAATTGCTGCCGTTGGCGGCGCCGTTGCTGCAGGCGGGGGCCACCGGAATCTTCCACAAAGGGCGGGAATATATGCGCGAGATCGAAGAATGCCATGGTTTGTGGCGGTTCGATCTGGTAGTACACCACAGCAGGATCGAAGCGGGGTCTGCCCTGCTGGAAATCCGGAACCTCAGGTCGGCAAGCGACTGACAACATTGCCGATTTTGTCAAGGGCAAGAGTTCCGAACATGGGTGCCAAGACAACATCCCGGGTTATCGTCATCGCCAACCAGAAGGGCGGGGTCGGGAAGACTACGACGACGATCAATCTCGCCACTGCGCTTGCCGCGGTCGGCAAGAATGTCCTGATCGTTGATCTGGATCCCCAGGGCAATGCTTCCACCGGAATTGGCATCGACAAAAACATGCGGGAGCGCTCGACCTACGATCTGCTGACCGGATCGGCAATGCTCAAGGATGCGTTGGTGCAGACGGTGGTGCCGCGCCTTTATCTTGCTCCTTCGACGCTCGATCTCCTCGGCGTGGAGATGGAGATATCCGGCCTGCCGGACCGCGCCTATCGCATGCGTCGTGTTATTGAGGAATATATTCCTCGCGATTTGGCGTTCGACTACATCTTGATGGATTGCCCGCCATCGCTCAATCTCCTTACACTCAATGCGATGGCAGCGGCGCATGCGCTGCTTGTGCCGCTCCAGTGTGAATTCTTTGCGCTCGAAGGGCTTAGCCAGCTATTGCAAACCTATGAGCAAGTACGCGGCAGCATAAATCCCGAGCTTGAACTGCAGGGCATCGTGCTGACCATGTATGACAGCCGCAACAATCTTTCCGACCAGGTCGTGGCGGATGTCCGCCAGTTTCTCGGCGACAAGGTCTACGAGACCATCATTCCGCGTAATGTCCGGATTTCAGAGGCCCCGTCCTATGGCAAGCCCGCAATTCTTTACGATCTCAAATGTGCCGGCAGCCAGGCCTATCTGCGGCTTGCCTCGGAAGTCATCAAGCGCGAGCGGAAACTTGCCGCAGCTTGATCGATTCGTATCCGGAATGGCTTGGAGTTGACTAAATGAGCGAAGATAGTTCCAAGAAGCGGCTCGGACGCGGGCTTGCAGCGCTGATCGGCGAGCCGGATACCGGCGCCGCGGCGCTGCCGGGCCAGGCGCCCGAAGTGCGGGCCGACCGGAAAGCGCCAATCGAGCATCTTCGTGCCAACGCCAACAATCCCCGCCGTCATTTCGACGACAGCGAACTGGATGACCTTGCTCGATCGATCCGCGAGCATGGCATCGTGCAGCCCATCCTTGTGCGCACGGCCAGGGGCGGCGGCAGCGGCATTGCACGGTTCGAGATCATAGCCGGCGAAAGACGCTGGCGTGCGGCGCAACGGGCGGGGCTGCACGAAGTGCCGGTAATCGTGCGCGAAGTCGACGACAAGCAGGCGCTGGAACTGGCGATCATCGAGAACGTCCAGCGCTCGGACCTCAACGCGCTGGAAGAGGCGCGCGGCTACCACCAGTTGATCGAGGAATACAGCTATAGCCAGGCGGACCTTGGCAATGTCATCGGAAAGAGCCGCAGCCACGTCGCCAATACGCTTCGCCTGTTGAAGTTGCCGAAGGCGGTACAGGAATTCGTCAGTTCGGGGGCACTCTCGGCCGGCCATGCCCGGACCCTGGTGACGGCCGAAGATCCCCAAAAGCTCGCGGAGCGCATTGTCAAGGATGGCCTTTCGGTCCGTCAGGCCGAACTTCTTGCACAGGAAGCGCAGCAGGGAGAGGGCTCGAATGCAAAACCGGGGCGTGCGCCGGAGGTCAAGAACGCTGACGCCCGAGCGCTGGAAAAGCGGCTGTCCGACCTGCTCGGTCTCCAGGTTTCGGTAAATTGGAGCGACAGCGGCTCCGGCGACATCAAGATTTGCTATCGCAGCCTTGAGCAGCTTGAAAGCGTTTGCCGCAAGCTCGAGGGTTGATTAGCCGCCTAACCGTGTCGTCCCGAATTGCGCCGGGCTTCAGCCGCGATCGCAAGCAATGTCGTTCCGGCAATTGCAGCGGCCAATCCGGAATTGGCGCGCGCTTCCAGTGACGCCTGGTCGAGACGACTTAACGCCTTTGCGATGGCCGGCATGTTCCACATCCTGAGGGCCGAGAGAAAAGCGCCTTTGCGCGAGAAATGCAGGGGCGGGCGCATCGCGGCGAGAATGGCGTCGGGGGCAACCCGCTGCGCTTCCATCTTGTGGCGGGCCATATGCAACGCCTGGAAATATCGCAATGTTGCCAGCACGACCATGTCGGGAGAGGTTCCCGACGAGGTCAGGCGCGCAAAAAAATCCTCAAGCTCGCGCATATTGCCTGTCGCCGCAGCATCCACCACGTCGTCGGTAGCCAGCGCGGCACTGTCTCCGATGATTGCGGAGACATCGGCTGCGGCTACGCGGCCGCGTCCGTGGCAGTAAAGCGAAAGCTTTTCAATCTCGTTGCGCGCCGCCCGCCGGTCGCCGCCGATGTGGGACCTCAAGATTTGGCGGGCTTGCGTATCGATGGAAAGCCCCGCCCTCTGCATTTCCGTGGCGATAAGGCGGTCAAGTGCGCGGTCGTCATCGGGATAGCAGGCAATGGCGACGCCGGTTTTCGAGCGTTCGATCATGCGGCGCAGCGCCGATTCCCGCTTCAGGTCACCTGCTTCGATCATTATCCAGCAATCGACGGGCGGTTTTTCAAGAACGGGCTTCACCTTGTCCGCCAGATTGCGACGCGTCGAGCCACTTACCCGGATCAGGCGTGCGCCGCCGAACATGCCGATCGTGCCGGCTTCCTCGGCGAGGCGCGCGTCACCCGCAGCCGTATCGGCATCCATGCGGATGAGGCAGAACGGATCGGAAAGGTCGACGCCGAACTTTGTCGCAAGAATGTCCGCGCGTTCAGAAACCATGCCCTGGTCGGGTCCGTACAGCAAGATTATACGGTACGCTGCGTCGGGCCGTTCGACGAAGGCGTCGGCCTGGGCGGATTTTACCTCCGCCATGTGCGATCAGGCCTTGAGGTCGGCCGCGATTGCCAGCCTCAACTGCTCGGCAAGTTCCTTGGCCGCGCGGTTTTCGGCGTCCCGGGCCGCGCGGTTGTTAGCGAAGCTCTGCGCGGTGCGGTCATACGTGGCGGTGGCGAAACGGCTGCCCCCCGAAACGCGTGTGTTGTTGGTGCTGTCGATCAGGTCGTAGCTCGCGGTAATCGTGATCGATCCTGCGGTGAAGTCCCGGATGCCCTCTACAGCCGCGAATTCAGTGCCGGTGCTGGCAACGCGCATTTGCAGCTTGTAGCGGGTATCGGCGTGGTCACGGCCACCTTGCAACAGGAAAATCAGATGGTTGCGGACTTGCTGTGCCTGACGCGTTTCGACCGGCCCGACCGAAACCTTGGAGAGGGTGCTGTCGGCGAGAACGGGCCCCGCATGGCCGCTCGAATACAGCGGTTGCCAGGTGCATCCGGACACCATCACCGCCAACGCAAGCAAGGTGGCCTTGAAGCCGGCACCTGAAATCATTGTTACGCTCCAATCGTCCCTAGATGACGACATTGACGATCCTTTTCGGCACTACGATGACCTTGCGCGGCGCAGCCCCGTCCAAAACCTTCTGTATCACATCAATCGCAAGCGTTGCAGCCACAATGTCGCCTTCGGAAGCATCGGCCGCGATCGTCAGATCAGCGCGCTTCTTGCCGTTCACCTGAACCGGAAGCGTGATCTCGTCCTCGGCCAGCAGGGCGGGATCAGCGGCGGGCCATGCGGTTTCAGCGACAAGCGCAGTTCCCCCCAAAACCTCCCAGCACTGTTCGGCCAGATGCGGTATCATGGGTGCGATCATCTGTATCATCAAACGCGTGGCTTGGCCGATGTGCTTTATCGGTTGCCCGGACCGTGATTGCCGAACCGCGTCTTCAATGGCGTTGGCAAGGGTGTACATCTGTGCGACGGCGCTGTTGAACCGCAATTCCGCAATCATGGTGTCGACGCGGGCAAGAGTGCGGTGCGCCAATCGCAGCAAAGCATCCGGTTCGGAACCGGAACCATCCTTGCCCGCCAATTCGGCGACGTCGTTTGCCAGGCGCCAGACCCTCTGCACGAAACGATGCGCGCCCTCGACCCCTGCTTCCGTCCAGATGACGTCGCGATCGGGCGGCGAATCGGAAAGCATGAACCAGCGGGCCGTATCGGCTCCGTAACTTGATATGATGTCGTCGGGGTCGACCGTGTTGCGCTTCGACTTCGACATCTTTTCAATGCCGCCGATGGCAATTTGCGAGCCGTCGGCAATGAGAAACGCCTTGCGGCCGCTTTCGGCTTCCTCGACCCGCACTTCCGCCGGAGACAGCCACTTGCCGTCCTTGCCGCGATACGTTTCGTGAACGACCATTCCTTGCGTGAACAGACCCTGGAAAGGTTCATCCACGCCGCCATGGCCGGTCCTGCGCATGGCGCGGGCGAAGAAGCGCGAATAGAGCAAATGCAGGATCGCGTGTTCGATGCCTCCGATATACTGGTCCACGGGCAGCCAGTGGCTGACCGCCGCCGGATCGGTAGGGGTGGGCGCCTCCGGTGCGGTGAAGCGGGCGAAGTACCAGGAAGAGTCGACGAACGTGTCCATTGTGTCGGTTTCGCGCAGGGCTTCGCCGCCGCACTTGGGGCAGGCGGTCTTGCGCCATGTCGGATGGCGGTCCAGCGGATTGCCCGGCCTGTCGAACTCGACATCGTCGGGCAGGCGTACGGGCAGGTTCTCGCGCTTTTCCGGCACCACGCCGCATGCTTCGCAATGGATGACCGGGATCGGGCATCCCCAGTAGCGCTGGCGCGAAATTCCCCAATCGCGAAGCCGGAACTTTGTCACCGCCTGGCCGATGCCGCGTTCTTCGCAAAAGCGGATGGCAGCCTCGACCGCCTCGTCGCCGGTCATCACGTCGGCACCGGCAACCTTGCGGATAAAACGAACCGGTTCGGTCTTGGGCGGAACGAAGGCCGCCGTATCGACCGGCTCTCCGCCATCGACCGAGGTAAAGACATCGATTACCGGGAGTGCGTATTTGCGGGCGAAATCGAGGTCGCGCTGGTCGTGGGCGGGGCAACCGAAGATCGCGCCCGTGCCGTAGTCCATCAAGATGAAATTGGCGATGTAGACCGGCATTTCCCATTGCAGATCGAAGGGGTGAATAACCTTGATGCCGGTGTCGAGGCCCTTCTTCTCGGCACGTTCGATCTCTTCCTGCGAGGTGCCGAGCCTGCGGCATTCGGCGCAAAACGCGGCAACTGCCGGGTCGTTTTCCTCCAGCTTCCTCGCCAATGGATGGTCGGGCGATATCGCGGCGAAGCTTGCGCCCCAAAGCGTATCGGGTCGGGTCGTGTAGACCTCTAGGGCGCCATGCCCTTCCGGCGCCCCCTTCGTGGCGAAGGAAAACTGCAATCCGCGCGACTTGCCGATCCAGTTCTTCTGCATCAAACGGACCTTTTCCGGCCAGCGGTCGAGCGTGTCGAGCGAATCGAGAAGGTCCTGCGACCAGTCCGAAATCTTCAGGAACCACTGCGTCAGTTCGCGCTGCTCGACCGGCGCGCCGGAGCGCCAGCCCATTCCATCGATCACTTGCTCATTGGCAAGCACCGTCTGGTCGACCGGGTCCCAGTTGACCTTGGACTTGCGGCGATAGGCTATCCCTGCATCGAGGAAATCGAGGAAGAGCCGCTGCTGCTGCTCGTAATATTCGACATCGCAGGTGGCAAACTCGCGCGACCAGTCTATCGACAGGCCCATGGTCTTGAGCTGGCGGCGCATGGTGTCGATGTTTTCATAGGTCCAAGCCTTGGGATGCACCTTGTTTTGCATCGCCGCGTTCTCGGCCGGCATCCCGAAAGCGTCCCATCCCATCGGATGCAGCACGTCATATCCCTTGGCGCGCATGTATCGGGCAATCACGTCTCCCATCGCGTAGTTGCGCACATGGCCCATGTGGATGCGCCCGGACGGATAGGGAAACATTTCCAGGACATAATATTTGGGCTTGCCGGTTCCCGCGCCACGAGGCGTCTCGAAAAGCTTTCGCTCGCCCCAGACCTTTTGCCAGCGGGCTTCGGTTTCGCTTGCGTTGTAGCGGATGCTTGCCATATGCGCGGGACTCTGCACGTTTTTTCCGGGAGGATGGCCGGTGGTCAATCAGAATTCGCGGCAGGGGTCAACAGCGGAGGCGGTGAAGTCATGAACGGGGCGGCGGCGAACCTGCAGAAAATCCTGGGCCGGATGCGCGACGCAGAAGAGCGATCGGGTCGCGAAAGCGGAGATGCCACGCTGGTCGTAGTGAGCAAGACCTTCGAGACCGATGCAATCATTCCGGTGCTGGAGACGGGGCATCGCGTTTTTGGCGAGAACAGGGTTCAGGAAGCGGCGGGCAAATGGCCGGCACTGCGCGAACGCTACCCCGGTATCGAACTTCATCTCATCGGCCCGCTGCAGAGCAACAAGGCGGGCGAGGCCGTAGCGTTGTTCGATGTGATAGAAACGGTGGACCGCGAGAAAATAGCCGCGGCGCTTGGCGCGGAAATGGACCGGCAGGGCCGCCGACCGAAATTGCTGGTACAGGTCAATACAGGGCGCGAGCCGCAAAAGGCGGGTGTGATGCCGACAGATGCAGTTCAGTTCGTTTCGAATTGCCGGGAACGTTACGGTCTCGAAATCAGCGGCCTCATGTGCATTCCACCGGTCGACGAGGATCCTGCGCCGCATTTCCGGCTGCTTGGCGACCTCGCCCGACAGTGCGCAGTACCGCTGCTTTCCATGGGCATGTCCGGCGATTTCGAAACCGCCATCGAGCAAGGAGCCACGCATGTGCGGGTCGGTAGTGCGATCTTCGGAACGCGCTGATCAGGGCAGGACCTTGATGGCGATCCGGCCGGAGACAAGCAGGGGCAACAGCTTGCGCATTCGTCCAGGGGCTAGGGCAATGCAGCCTTGGGTCGGGCCGCCATCCTTGCGCGTCAGATGAATGAAGATGGCGCTGCCGCGGTTGCGGGCGCGACGGGAAAAATTCCAGTCGAGCACCAGGCAGACATCATAAAGACGGTCGCCGCGCAGCATTTCTTCATGACTGGCGCGAAACGGCAGCGCTACCGGACGATTGTAGCGGGGATGGCAGGGGGCGTCGCACCAGCCAAGTTCCGGAGATGCCGCGCGAAGCCGGTTCATTCCCCCGAAGATATGCCGGGCCGGTTTGCGGTAGCCGCCAAGAATGGCAAGCGTGCCTGCCGGCGTTGCCCCGTCCCCCTCGCGCTTGCGAACGGAAATGCCGCTGCGCCCAAGAATACAGGGATGAACCGATTGGCCGGTTCGCAGCAATCCGCGGTGTGGATCGCGCCCGGGAGAGCGTGTGACGACCCAACGAAGCGGTGCGCCGGAGCTTCTTTTTACTGGAAGCGGGAGCAACACGGGCTAAATTCCATCACAAAGGGTTGATCAAACAGGGCTGAAACGTGGCTGTGCAAAGCTTTACCTATGGATATCGGATGTGCTGCCAGATATCACCTGCGCAGCGCTGACCGCCGAAGCGGGGTATCACGGGGAAATTCATGACGTCGAGAAATATTCTGCTGGTCGATGACGATGACGGACTGAGGGAAGCGCTGACGGAACAGCTTTCGCTGTACGAGGAGTTTTCGATCAGTTGCGAGGCCAACGCGGCCAGGGGCATCCATGCGGCGCGAAACAATCGCGTCGACCTGATGATCATGGATGTCGGATTGCCGGACATGGACGGACGCGAAGCTGTAAAGCTGCTGCGCAAGACCGGTTTCAAGGCGCCGATCATCATGCTGACCGGACATGATACGGACTCCGACACCATACTGGGCCTGGAAGCGGGCGCCAATGACTATGTCACCAAGCCTTTCCGCTTCGCGGTGCTGCTCGCCCGCCTTCGTGCGCAATTGCGCACCCATGAGCAAAGCGAGGACGCAGTCTTCACCGTCGGGCCTTACACATTCAAGCCGGCGCAAAAACTGCTGGTCGAATCCAGTGGCGGCAAGGTGCGGCTGACAGAGAAGGAAACCGCGATCGTCAAATATCTGTATCGTGCCGAGCAGAAAGTGATTGGTCGCGACGAGCTTCTGGAACAGGTGTGGGGCTACAATTCCGGTGTGACCACCCATACGCTGGAGACGCACATCTACCGGCTGCGGCAGAAGATCGAAAAGGACCCGTCCAACTCGCGCCTGCTCGTGACCGAGGGCGGTGGCTACAAGCTGGTGCCGTAGAACCTGTTCGGCAAATTACCGCCAGGCTTCATCGACCCGCAAACAAGGTACTCAAAGCCTGGCGAGCGGGTCTTGCCGCCTTCCTTTATGCCGTGGCAGGAGCCCTGCTCCAGACAGGCAAATGCCTTGTGGCGAAGCGCGACGACCCGTCCCAAAGTATAGTCGGCGTCTGGTTTAGCCGGCGAAGCAGCAAGGTGCTTGTCCATCAGTTCGGGTGTGGTCGTTGCTGGCGGGGGAACGGATACCGGATTCTCGAATTCATTAATTTCCTGTTTCGCTTCCGGTACATTCCTTGATATTCTTGGTTCGTGTAGGTGGAGTTGAAGCAATCCGAACTGCTTCCGGCGGTAGCGGCTGAGCAAATGGGGTTCGCGCAATTGTTTCGGCCGGAAGGTTCGGTGCCGCCGCCATGCCTGCGTCCATACTCCGGGATGCGCGGACGGGAACGGCCGGCTTAGCCGGCATGCGGGGCTTGGCGGGTTTCTCGCTGTTGAGTGCTGCCAGCGCCGCGGCATCATCGGCGGTGGGGTCCGCTGTTGTCACTTGCGCCCGAAACTGCCGCTGAATTCGAGGATTGGCAACACGCCGTTCGATCCTGGCATCGGTGCCGGCACGAGCGGACACGCAGCGCTCGGGCAAAGACGCAACTGCGCCGCGCCGGTTTTCAACTTCGCCAGTACAACCGCTTCCGCATTCCCGGGGATAGTCAAAAGCATCATGCCGAAAGCGGCGGCAAACCGTGCAAAGAACATTTTTTTCCCGAAAGAAGCAACCGGCTGATTTTGCGCTCCAACAACACGGAATGCAATCTTCAAGGGTATCATGCAAACATCTGTTCGCGCCGGTTGAGTCATGTTCGGCCGGCAAGTCACTGCAGAGGTACCTTGAGACTGATGTTTTGTAACGATTGACGAAAGACGGCACGAGGGGGATAGGTGGTGCATGTCGCTTGATAATGATTTGCACCTGTTGTCGCGCGTTGCGCTGTTCGACGGTTTCCCACCGGAACAATTGCGCCTGATCGCCTTCGGAACGGAACGCGAATTGCTGCGCGCCGGTCGCGAATTGTTCAAGCAGGGCGATGTCAGCACCGGCGGCTATGTCATCGCCGGAGGCCAGATCGACCAGGTGATATACCGGGCAAACCGCGAGGTGCTGCTCGATTCACGGTTTGAGTCGCAGATCATCGGCGAACTCGGGTTGATAACGGCCGCCGTTCGCACCGCAAGCGCTGTTGCACGCACCAACAGCGAGGTGATGTT
>CAVOVL010000006.1:0-172788 GCA_963699855.1 uncultured Alphaproteobacteria bacterium
ATCTACTGAAGCTTCAGTTACGTATTGCTATGCCAAGAGAAATTCAAATGCTTGTTATTCAGCGAGGATTACAGATTTCACCATAATTCAACTGGTTGGCTGAACAGACCTCCAGTTTGATGAAATGCTCCACGTTATGCCGTAACGCTGGGCCTTACGTCTTGTCACCTATGGTTTTGTCTTGTTGCTGATACCAACCATGGAATCTCTAATAGTGCTTCAGCGTTTTGGGGCTTTATGCCGTGTTTTGGGGCTTTATGGGGTTATGTTGGGGTAATTAGGATAAAATATAAAGAGTCATACTGTAGTAAGAACATTTTAAAATTAGATAATTTTTTGCCCTCATACATGTATGTATGCATATACTGTGTCTAATGTATTGTACTATTACAGTGCTCTGTATAGGTGCCTTATACTCTGAAACTTTGTCGGACACTGTTTCTTATTATTGTTTTGTGCGCATGTCTTTGAAACGGTGTTTCATATTGTTCATTGTCTTCTACTTGTCTACATGAAATAATGAAAAGTATTTTACTGTTTGTCTTAAACAGTAGGCCAAATCTATATAGTGTTTTTAACTGTGTCTTTATGGTGTCTATAGCATGTATAAAGTGGGGCTATATTAAAAACTGTACTCACTATAGATATGGACGCGCCGTTCTCGCTCGACCAGGGCGGCGGCCTCGGCATCTGGGAGCCGAAGAACTACGGCGGCGGCTATGCCGGACCCTCGACGCTGAGGCTCGGCATCGAGAAGTCGCGAAACCTCATGACCGTGCGCCTGGCCAAGGACATGGGCATGCCGATCGTCGCCGAATATTCGAAGCGCTTCGGCATTTACGACAATCTGTCGCCGCTTCTGTCGATGTCGCTCGGCTCCGGCGAAACAACCGTGCTGCGCATGGTGTCCGCCTATGCGGTCCTGGCCAATGGCGGACGCAAGATCACGCCGTCCTTCATCGATCGCATCCAGGACCGCTACGGCAAGACCATCTTCCGCCATGACGAGCGGATTTGCGACGCCTGCGCCGCCCCGGAATGGCGGGACCAGGATGAGCCGGAACTGATCGACGAGCGCGACCAGGTGCTTGATCCGATGACGGCCTACCAGATGACTTCGATGCTGGAGGGCGTTGTTCAGAACGGCACGGCCACGGTCGTCAAGGAACTCGGCGTGCCGGTCGCCGGCAAGACCGGCACCACCAATGACGAGAAGGACGCCTGGTTCGTCGGCTATACGCCCGATCTCGTCGCCGGCGTCTATTTCGGCTATGACAATCCGCAGCCGATGGGCAAGGGCAACACCGGCGGCGGCCTTGCTGCGCCCGTCTTCCTCGACTTCATGAAAAGCGCGCTGAACGGCAAGAAACCAGTCGATTTCCGCGTTCCGCGCGGCCTGACGCTAATCCCGATCGACCGAAAGACCGGCCTGCGGGCAGAGGCAGGACAGCCGGGTGTCATCATGGAAGCATTCAAGCCTGGCACCGCGCCGCCGAGCGTCTACTCCGTTATCGGCTTCGAGGACGACATGTCGGCTGGCGGCCTTGCGGTTTCCCCGGAGGCCAACCGCGCGGTCTGTCGGGAACCGGCGGCCTGTATTGATCTCCTGATCGGCGGTTCGAGGTTTACATCGGACCGCCCGATCAATATGTACGCGCTTCACCAAACCGGCACGGCAAATTCGAAAGAACGTTCATGCGCGCGGAAACGCAGGAAATAATCAGTGACATCAAGCAGGCCGTAAGCCTGCTGAGGAGGCATCTTTGACTGGGACAAGTCGAACCGCCGCCTGATTGAACTGAACCAGAAGGCCGAGGATCCCAGCCTCTGGAACGACCCTGCGCTCGCACAGAAACTGATGCGCGAGCGCCAGCACCTTGAAAAGAGCATCACCGCGATTCGCGGTATCGAGGCCGAACTGGGCGACCAGCTCGACATGATCGAGCTTGGCGAAGCGGAAGGGGAGGCCGGCGTCGTTGCCGATGCCGAGGACGCGCTCAAGCGCCTTCACGCGGAACTTGGCCGCCGGCAGGTCGAGGCGCTGCTTTCGGGCGAGGTTGATGGCAATGACTGCTTCCTCGAAGTGCATGCAGGCGCGGGCGGCACGGAAAGCCAGGATTGGGCGGCTATGCTGTTGCGCATGTATGTGCGCTGGGCCGAAAAGAACGGCTTCAAGGTGGAAGTACAGTACGAGAGCCCCGGCGAAGAGGCGGGCATCAAGTCCGCCTCGATCCTCGTCAAGGGCGAGAACGCCTTTGGCTGGCTGAAGAGCGAATCAGGCGTCCACCGGCTTGTTCGCATCTCGCCCTTCGACAGCCAGGCGCGGCGCCACACCTCATTCTCGTCGGTCTGGGTCTATCCGGTGATCGACGACAATGTCGATATCGAGATTCTGGACAAGGACATCCGCATCGACACCTACCGGTCCTCGGGCGCGGGCGGCCAGCATGTCAACACGACGGATTCCGCGGTTCGCATAACGCACATGCCGACCGGCATCGTTGTGACCTCGTCGGAAAAATCTCAGCACCAGAACCGGGCCAACGCCATGAAGGCGCTGCGCGCGCGGCTCTACGACCTCGAAATGAAAAAACGGCAGGAATCCATCCAGGCCGAACATGAATCGAAGTCAGAGATCGGCTGGGGCCACCAGATCCGTTCCTATGTGCTGCAACCATACCAGTTGGTGAAGGATCTGCGCACGGGTGTGGAAAGCACATCGCCGGACGAAGTCCTTGGCGGCGACCTCAACATGTTCATGGAAGCCGCGCTGGCCCACAATGTGACCGGCGAAGAGGGCGAAGCGATTTCGGACGTCGAATAGCCTTCAAGCCGGTGCAGTCAGAGCAGATTCTCAATCTTGCGACCCGCCTTGAGAAAGGCGACCGGATCGACGGCGTGACCGTGGCGGCGAACTTCGTAGTGAAGATGCGGGCCGGTGCTGCGTCCGGTGCTGCCGACCTCGCCCACTTTCGTCCCGCGCGTGACCTTGTCGCCCGTCTTGACGCTGATCCGGCTCAGATGCGCATACCGCGTGGACATGCCGTTGCCGTGGTCGATCTCGACCATGTTGCCATAGCCGCCGTTTCGGCCGGCATCGATGACCTTGCCACCAGCAGTGGCGAGGACGGGCGTTCCCGTCGCTGCCCTGAAATCAAGGCCGGAATGCATTGCCTGATGGCCAAGGAACGGATCGACCCGCGCGCCGAACGGGCTTGAAAGCGGTGCGCCGGGGGCGGGGCTGGCGACAGGCACTTTAGCCAGCAGGCCCTGCGCAGTGCCTAGCGCTTTCAGCGAAGTATCCAGCGCCTCGACATGGGCATTGAAATCGATGTCCGGTTCAAGCGGGATGAACGGACCGCCGAGTCCGGTTTGGTTGTCCTCTCCCAGCTTCACTTTCAAGCTGCCGAGCGTCGTAACAATTGCAGCGGTCTTCTGCGAAGCCTCTATGCGCAGCGAATCGAGCATGGCACGCTGCTCGCGGTCGACGCTCTCGATGCGTGTCTTGACGCTCTGGAACAGGTTCTGTGTCTGCGCATAATCGGCTATGTCGTGGGTGGGAACCGCTTCTGCCGCTGTCCCGACGATGCCGGCGGTGTCCGCCAAAACGGCGTGCGCTCCGCCGCGCAGGCTGAAATCGTCCAGTGACGCCGACTTCTCCGCCGGCTTTGCGACCGTTCCAGTGGTGACCGGATCCGCGGTTTCCGCAGGTGCCGCGGTTTTCGGTGAAAGGCCGCGCTTTTGCGCTTCGCCGATCAGCTTGCCGATGCGGCTCGTCCTCCCGCCCAGCGCTTCCTGCCGCTCGATCAGTTCGGCGACTTTCGCCTCGATGGCCTGCTGGTCGAGGAGCTGGCGGCTGGTGACGCGGTCGAGATTGGCTCGCAGCGAAGCGATCCGGTCCTCATATTCATGCAGCAGCCGGGCACTGCGGGCCTGCGTCATGCCGATCAGGTCGTCGCGCAGCACCAGATAGGCCGTTGCGCTGAAATATCCGACCGCGAACATGCAGAACACCGCCAGGCCGGCGGCGGCGAAGCCGGGGCTGATTGCATAGTGGCGGTCGTGGCCGTTGCGCGAGAGGGTGATCGGAGGCGGCGGCAGCGCGCTTGCCGAAATTCCTTGGCTCGCGCACCTGCGCGGCAGATGGCGCCTGACGCAAATGGTTGTTCGACATGATGCCGCCCAGCTTCGTTGGATCCCTATCCTATTTGCATCATGGTTAACGAAGCGTTGTGGCCGTTCAGTTGCCGAGCGAGGAGATGGTTCGGTAGAACCCCGGTGTGAGGCCGCTCGCGGCTCTTGCCCGGTCGTTGAACGGCGGCTTCAGCGGCGAGCGGAAATGTTTGCGGACCAGCGCCTGGAAGGCGGCAGCAGGTTCCACTCCGTCGCGTCGGCACAGGAAGCGGAACCATTTGGCGCCTACCGCGACATGGCCTTTCTCGTCCTCGTAGATGATCCGCAGGATCGCCGCAGTCTGCGGATCGCCGCCACGTTCCAGCGCGTCGGAAAGGGAAGGGGTGACGTCGAGGCCCCGCGCCTCCAGCACCAGCGGCACGAGCGCCAGCCGGGCGGTGAGGTCGTGGTCGGTCTCCTGCGCGGCCTGCCACAGCCCGTCATGGGCAGGCAGGTCGCCATAATCCGCACCCAGCGAATGAAGGCGGTTGCGCAGCAGCGTGAAATGCTTCGCCTCCTCTGCCGCCACCATCATCCAGCCGTCGAAGAAGGAGCGCGGCACCTGAACGCTTGCGAACCGCGCGACGATATCCAGCGCCAGGTCGATCGCGTTGAGTTCGATGTGGCAAAGCGAGTGGATGAGCGCGATGCGGCCCTTGAGCGAACCTATGCCGCGCTTTGCCATCTTTGCCGGTGAGATGAGCACGCGGCCGGCCCGGCCTGCCGGGGCGCGAGGGCAGGTCGACGCGCCCGCCCGGCCGGAGCGACAATGTCCGTGACGACCACGCCTTGGCCAGGGCAAAAGTCATTTCGACCTTGCCGTCGAGGTCGGGATTGGCCAGCGCCGCGACCGCCCCGGACTGGAGCGATTGCGGCCGCCGGACGGCCGTTTCGCCGATCATGTTCAGGTCAGCTTCCCTGCTTCCGCCAGGACTTCATCGACATGGCCAGGCACCGAAACCTTGCGCCAAGCCTTGACGATCTTGCCGTCCTTGCCGATCAGGAAGGTGGAGCGCTCCACGCCCATGTACTTCTTGCCGTACATGCTCTTTTCCTTCCAGACTCCATAGGCGGCAAGCGCGGTCTTGTCCTCGTCGGAAATGAGCGGCACTGCCAGCGAATGCTTGGCGACGAACTTGTCGTGGCTCTTGACCGGGTCCGGCGACATTCCGGCCACCACGACGCCGAGCTTGTCGAATTCTGCCTTCGCCGCGGTGAATGCGACTGCCTCGGCAGTGCATCCGGAGGTGTCGTCCTTCGGATAGAAGAACAGCACAACGGGTTTGCCCTTGTGGGCGGAAAGCTGGAATGTTCCGCCGCCATCGGTCGGGAGCTTGAAATCTGGCGCCTTGGCGCCCTCTGCCGGTTCTGACATGTGCCATCCTTTCGACAAGTTGTTGCTGTTTGGAAACAGAAGCCTGGGGCCGGTGAATATGTCTGGCGAGGCAAACCTGTGCCGGGCAGCGCTTCGATCCCGTGCACATTTCATCCGTTTCGGGTTCTTTGTCCACTTCGCAGATACGCCGTCAACGCTGCGGCGGATTGCTCCGGCGGCAAGCGGGTGGAAGCATCAGTAAAACGGTGCGATAAATCAACGGCGTGAATCGGCGGAAGGCGGCGGCAAGGCCATGGCGGGAAAATCTGGAGCATGAGATTTGGCTGACCCTTCCGCCAGAAGCATGGCCGAACAGGCATCCGGCCGTCTGGTAGTGCCATCCCCTAGACGTTGGCGGCGTACCCTCCGCCTCGATTGCTGCAACCCTGGTTGTGGTCGCCCTCGCGATCACGATGTCGGGGATCGGCTTGTTTTTCCTGCTTCGCGGCGACGCGATAGAAAACTCGGTGCTCACCCGCAACATCGAGTCCTCGATCCAGAAGCTGCTTGGTCCGCAATTCGAGGTCAAGCTCGGTCCCACTTATTTCGGTTTCGATCCTGACGGGCTTCTCAGCCTTGAAAGCACCAAGGTAAACATCCTGCGCGCGAGCGACCGGCAGGTCGTGTCGAGCCTTGGCAAGGTCATCGTCGGCATCAAGCCGCTTTCCATCCTTTCCGGTGCGCCCGCAGTGGACGCGGTGATCGTCGAGGATTCGATCCTCGACGCGGCGCTTGTGCCCTTTGCCTTCGGCGCTACGAAGCCGGAGATCGCTGCGCTGCTTGGCGGGATCGGCGCGCGGCTGGACAGGGCGCAGGAAGAATTCGGCAGTGGCCGTTTCCGGCTTTTCCAGTTCCGCAACGTTGTCGTCGAAGGCGCGGGGCTGGGCCGGATCGATGACGCCTCGGTGCGGCTCACGAAGCTCGACCTGCGCTTCCGGCGAAACAGTAACCTCCAATTGTCCGCCGGCATCGTGTCGGATCAGTCGACCGTCGATATGCGCGGCAGCTATGAACCGCGCGAGGGTGGCGGGCGGCAGTTGAACCTGAAGGTCACCGGCTTGAACATGCGCGAGTGGGCGCAGGATCCAGGCGGCAATGACGGCATGTTCGGCTCCGACGCAATAGTCGAGTTGTCGGCAAACATTCCCTTCGGCGCACAAGGCGAACCGCTCGATGCTGCCCTGCAGCTATCGACATCCGGATCATCGCTCCGTCTGGGGCTCGAAGCGGTCACCGACCTTCAAGAGCTTGTCGTCGGTCTCAAGCTTCGGCCCGGCCAGAATGAAATTTCGATCGAACCTTCCCGCATGCTGGCGGGCGCCGTTAGTTCGCAGTTCGCGGGGGTAGCAAGCCCCGTGGAAGGTTCCGACTGGGCCAAGGGCCCGATTGCGTTCAAACTGGCGGTCTCCCCGATCACCAGCGCAACCACGGCAGGAGGGGAGGCGGGCATTCCCGCCTCGATCGACATAGAGGGCGGTTTCATCGCGCAAAGCAGGCGGCTTGATTTTTCCACGGTAACCGCCAAGGCCGGCAATGACAGCATTACAGGTGCTGCCAGCTTCATCTTCAATGGCGTCACGCCGGCCTTCACCGCCGCGTTCAAGGCTGAAGGCCTCGATGTGGCCGCGGTGAAGCAGTACTGGCCGTTCTTCATTGCCCCGCCGGCGCGCGCCTGGGCCCATCGCAGTATTTCCGGCGGGCGGCTCTCGCAAATCGAGCTTGCCATGGATCTTCCGCCGGGCGTGCTCGGCCGGTTGCGCAAGGGTGCCCGCATGTCGCCGGACGAGTACGAGATAAAGGCGAATTTTTCGGGCGTCCGGATCGCGTCCTTTGGCGAATTGCCCGCGATCGCGAACGGCTCCGGCGACATTCTCATGAAGGGCATGAGCGTCGATGCGCGTCTTTCGTCCGGTGTCTCGGACATGGAAAATGTCGGCGAGGTTCCGGTGGAATCGGGATCTTTCCGCATCGCCGACATCGGAATCCGTCCCAATATGGCGGAAGTGCGGATCACGACTTCCGGACCGTTGAAAACGCTTGCCGCTATCGCCGAAGCAAAGCCGCTTTCCGTAATGTCGCGCATAGACCTGACGCCGCGAATGGTTTCCGGGACTGGCACGGCCGATGTGGTGGCGCGGTTCCCGTTGAAGCGGGGCATCGTTTATGAAGATGTCGAGTGGAATGTAATCGCCGACCTCAAAAAGGCGGCGAGCACCGGCAAGATCTTCAAGCGAAGCGTCGGCAATGCCGATGTGCTGGTCGAGGCGAACCCACAGCAGGTGCGGGTAAACGGAACCGCCACGGTGGACGGCACCCGCACGAAACTTGCAATGGTCGAGCCGATCGGAGGGTCTGATGTCGCCCGCGAGAGGCTGATATCCGCCGAACTTGACGAGGCTGCGCGCAAGAAGATGGGGCTTGCCCTCGATCCGGTGCTGACAGGAACGATCAAGGTGGATCTGAGGCAGGCCGAGGATGGCGTGGAAAAGCAGACGATTGACCTGCGCAACGCCGTCCTGAGCCTGCCGTGGGTCGGTTGGAGCAAGGGCAAGGGCATTCCCGCCAAGGCGACCTTCGCCATGCGCACCGACAAGGGCGTTACCCGCCTCGATGACTTCTACATCGAGGGCGACGGCTTTTCGGCCGTGGGCAAGCTGACGCTCGACAAGGGCGGGCTGCTGTCGGCCGATTTCGTCAACATTTCGCTGAACCAGGGTGATTCCTTCTCGTTGAAGCTCGAGCGCAAGGGCGGGAACTACAACATCTCGGCCAGCGGCTTGCGCTACGACGGGCGCGCGCTCATCAATCGGCTTTTCCACGAGAAAGGATTTGGCGAGGAGCAGGGCGACTCGACAATGACCGTGACTGCCAATCTGGGCGAGGTGCGCGGCTACAACGGCAAGGTGCTGCGCAATGTCGAGTTGATCTATGGTGCGAAGGGCGGCTGGCTGGACCAGATGACCTTGCGCGGATTTTTCGACGATACCGACATCAATGTCTTTGCCAACACCAAGGATGGCAGCACGACATTCGAGATCGACACGGGCAATGCCGGAAGCGCACTGGCTTTCGTTGACATCTACCGGAAAATGCAGGGCGGCAATTTGCGCGCCAGCCTGCAGCGCACGGGCAGCGGACCGTTCACCGGACCGGTGCGCACGACCGATTTCACCGTGACGGACGAGCCGCGCATCAAGATGCTGGTGAACGAACCCTCGACGCAATCGGGTGCCCCGAACCAGGAGATCACCACGCAATTGAAGCGCCTCGACACCAATCGCGTCCGTTTCCAGGAAGCGCGCGGCCGGATCGAAAAGGGCGACGGATATTTCCGGGTAGAGAACGGGGTGATCAACAACGCCCAGATCGGCTTCACATTCGACGGTTCGCTCTACAACAAGGAAGGGCGCATGGACCTTTCCGGAACCTTCCTGCCGGTGATCGGGCTTAGCCGTGCCATCGGCTACATTCCGCTGGTTGGCGACATCCTCGGCAATGGGCGCGATTCAGGCCTGTTCGGCATCACCTACCGGCTCAGCGGCCCGGCGCGCAATCCCGGCATCGAGATAAACCCGGTCTCGATGGTTGCGCCCGGCATCTTCCGCAAGATCTTCGAATACCAGAAGGAGCAGAACTGAGCGTTGCGGCTCAACCGGCGCGCACCAGGACGTGTTTCTTGCGGCCGAGCGACAGCTTGATGTTTCCTTCTGCATTTGCATCGCTTGCTGTCACCGCGAATTTTTCGTCGTTCACGGGTTGGTCATTGATCCTGACGGCGCCGCCCTGGACATGCCGCCGCGCCTCGCCATTCGACTTGGCAAGGCCTGCCGCGACCAGCAGCGACAGCACGCCGATGCCGCCCGAAAGCTCCGCCGCGCCCACCTCGACCGTCGGCAGTGTATCGGCTGCCACGCCTTCCTCGAAGGTCTTGCGCGCGGTTTCCGCAGCCTCGTTCGCCGCTGAGCGCCCGTGCAGCAGCGCCGTTGCCTCGTTGGCAAGGACCTTCTTGGCCTCGTTGATCTCCGCGCCCTGAAGCTTTTGGAGCCTGCCGATTTCATCCATCGGCAAGGTCGTGAACAGCTTGAGGAAGCGCGCCACATCGGCATCTTCCGTATTGCGCCAGTACTGCCAGAAATCCCACGGACTGAAGGATTCGGCGTTGAGCCAGACCGCGCCTTGCGCAGTCTTGCCCATCTTGGCGCCGGATGAAGTCGTCAGCAGCGGCGTGGTCAGCGCGTAAAGCTGGTGCGTGCCCATGCGCCGGCCCAGTTCCACGCCGTTGACGATGTTGCCCCACTGGTCCGACCCGCCCATCTGCAGATTGCAGCCGATAGCGGCGCGCCAGTTCCACGAAATCGTAGGACTGGCAGACCATGTAGTTGAATTCGATGAAGCTCATCTCCTGCTCGCGCTCGAGGCGAAGGCGGACCGAATCCATGGTCAGCATGCGGTTGACGGAGAAATGCCGCCCGACATCGCGCAGCATTTCGATATAGCCGAGCTTCAAGCAGCCAGTCGGCATTGTCGACCATGATGGCGTCTTCCTTGCCGTCGCCGAACTTCAGGACCTTCGAGAACACGCCCTTGATGCTGGCCTTGTTCGCCTCGATTTCCTCGCGCGAACGGATCTGCCGCGTTTCGTCCTTGCCCGAAGGATCGCCCACCATGGTGGTGCCGCCGCCCATGAGCGCGATCGGCTTGTTGCCGCTTTCCTGCAGCCAGTGGAGCATCATCATGGTCAGGAAGTTGCCGATATGCAGCGATGGCGCGGTGCAGTCATAGCCGACATAGCCGATCGCCTCGCCCTTTGCTGCGCGCGCGTCCAGCCCCTCGAAATCGGAGCATTGGTGTATGAATCCGCGCTGCGAAAGGGTGTTGAGAAACTGCGACTTGTAAGCGGACATTTTCCTGGTTTCCATGTAGTTTCGCCCGATCGGGCCGAAAGCCGCCACTTGCGGGCGGCAAGCCTCTAACAGCTTTCCGGACGGAATTCACCATCCCATGGCCCGCAAGGACCACGAAAAGAAGCGCTGGAGCGCTATCGGCCTGATGAGCGGGACCAGCATGGACGGCATCGACGTCGCGCTCGCTCGTCACGAATGGCAAGTCGAGGCTCGAGCGCGGCCCCGGCGCATCCTATCCCTATGAGGCGGCATTCCGGCGCAAGCTCGCTGCCGCGCTGGAAACCGCCAAAGACTATCGTCAAGCGCACCGACAGGCCGGGCGACCTTGCCGACCTCGAACGGGAGATCGCCAGCCGTCATGCGGAGGCGGTGAAGCGCTTTCTCGATGAAAACCATCTGCGCCTGTCGGACATCGATGTTGTCGGCTTTCACGGCCAGACGGTTTTGCACCGCCCGGCGCAAGGCGTGACCGTCCAGTTGGGCGATGCGACAATTGCTGGCCGACGAAACCGGCCTGCCGGTGGTCCACGATCTTCGCGCCGCCGACATGGAACTTGGCGGGCAGGGCGCGCCGCTGGTGCCGGTCTATCACCGCGCGCTCGCCGATAATTTGCCAAAGGCGCTTTGCGGATTTGTGGCCGGTGGCGTTCGTCAACATCGGCGGCATCGCCAATATCAGCTGGATTTCGCGCGAGGGCGAAATGATCGCGTTCGACACCGGACCCGGCAATGCGCTGATCGACCAGTGGGTCGCCGCCAAGGGCGGCATTCCATTCGACCAGGGCGGCGCGATCGCCGCCGAAGGCAGCGTCGATGCAGCCTTGGCCGGGCGTTACCTTGCTGAATCATTCTTTCAACAACCCGCGCCAAAGTCTTTGGATCGCAACGATTTTCTGCCGCCGGATACGGACGCCGCGACGCTGGAGGACGGGGCGATGACGCTCGCCCACGTGACCGCGGCCTCTATTGTAAAGGCGTTCGAACACGTGCCGGAAGCGCCGCGCGTCGTCATCATTTGCGGCGGCGGGCGCAAGAACCGGGCGATCATGGGCGAACTGGCCCGGCTGCTGGAGGCAGTTGCCGCGCGAACCGGACGACGCCGTTCAGCTTCTGGCCGCCGAAGAGGCAGGCTTCGACGGCGATTCCATGGAGGCCGAGGCCTGGGCCTACCTTGCGGTGCGTTCGTCTGCGCGGCCTGAAAATCACCTGGCCGGGAACGACGGGCGTATCAAAGGGAGCAACGGGCGGGCTGGTTGCCTATCCCGATCCGGGCAAGCCGTAACGGCGGACGAGCCCGGCCATGGCGGCATCTTCGCCGGCCATGCCCGCGGCGACGCCCGCCCTGTCGGCCACGGGCCGGTTCTGGCTGACTTTCCACTTGCCCTTGAGTTCGCGGACGACGATCTCGACGCCGACGATGGCGCGCAGCTGCGTTTCGACAAAACGCTCCGGCGCGTCTGTCATCGCCCACGGCTGTGCCCGGCCTGACTTCATGCGTGTCCGTAAGCGTGCCGGCCTGCCTTGCCAGCCAGGCCGGATCGTCATGGATCGAGACCTTGCCGCGCGCCTGGACGATGCAGTAGTTCCAGGTCGGCACCACCTTGCCGTGCTCGGCCTTGGTCGCGTACCATGAGGGCGTGACATAGGCCTGCTCGCCCTGGAACACGACCAATGCGGTTCCGGCATTCTCCAGCAGCCGCCACTGCGGCATTGGCTCTCGCAAGATGCGCCCGCAAGACGATTGCATCGCTGGGGACATCGAGCAGGAACGGCACTGGATTCGCCACCGGGCCGTCCTCGCCATTGCACGCAAGCAATCCGAGCGGATGGGCACGGATGAGTTCGTGCATGACCTCCGCACGGTCTTCGACGAAGTGCGGTGGCTCGTACATGCCTACCTCAGCAGCATCGTTTCTTCCTGGCCGCCCTGGATTAGGCCGAGGCGCTTGTCGAGATAGGTGCCGCACTCCTCGAGCAGTTCGTCATGGTTCTCGGTGAAGAAGTGGTTGGCGCCCGGCAACGATCTGATGCGTGATCACGATGCCCTTCTGGGTTTTCAGCTTGTCGACGAGGCCCTTGACGTCGTTCGGCAGGCGCAACCCGGTCGCTGTCGCCATTGATGATCAGACCGGACGACGGGCAGGGCGCGAGGAACGAGAAGTCGTAGATGTTCGGCTGCGGCGCAATGGAAATGAAGCCCTCGATTTCCGGGCGGCGCATCAACAGCTGCATGCCGATCCAGGCGCCGAAGGAGAAGCCGGCAACCCAGCAGCCGCGCGCGTCGGGATGCAGGGTCTGCACCCAGTCGAGCGCCGCCGCGGCATCCGACAGTTCGCCCATGCCGTGGTCGAATTCGCCCTGGCTGCGGCCGACGCCACGGAAATTGAAGCGCAGCGTCGTGAAGCCGCGCTCCACGAACATGTAGAACAGGTCGTAGACGATCTTGTTGTTCATGGTGCCGCCGAATTTGGGATGCGGATGCGGGATGCAGCACCATCGCGATCGGCGCATTCCTGTCCTTGGAGGGCTGGTAACGCCCTTCGAGGCGTCCGGCTGGTCCGTTGAAAATCACTTCGGGCATCAAATACTCCTTATGCCGCCAGCGGCGCGGTGCGCCGCGCGCCGATGGCTGGCCAATGGCTGGCCCTTGCAAAGCAGTTTAGAATGGTTCAAAACTGCAGTTGAACGGCCATTGTGCCGGGAAAACTGGTAGCTACTGCGCCTGTGGGCGCCTAGATAGACAATCGGTCCGCCCAATTTCAAGGAAATTGCGCTTGGGCCGTCCGACGATTGCGATACCGGACAGAATGATGTTCTCAACGCCGCGCATCTATTTCGACTACAATGCCAGCGCACCGCTCAATCCGGCGGCGCGCGCGGCCATGGTCGAAGCGCTGGAATGTGACGGCAACCCCTCCTCCATCCACCGCGAGGGCAGGGAGCTGCGCAAGCGGGTGGAGCATGCGCGCGGCGTCATCGCCTCCCATTGCGGCGTAGCGCCGCAAGCAGGTGATTTTCACCTCCGGGGCAAGCGAGGCCGCGACCACTGGCAATGTCGCCTGTGCTGCGCAGGGGAACGGGCGAAGTGCGCTGTTCCAAGCTTTACGTCAGCGCCATCGAGCATCCCTGCGTCCTTTCCGGTGGACGCTTCGATCGAACATTGAAATCATGCCTGTCACCCGTCGGGCGTGATCGATCTCGCCGTTCTGGATGTTCGCTTGTCGCGGCATGACCATGCCAAGGGCGCGCCCATCGTGGCGGTGATGCTCGCCAACAACGAGACCGGCGTGATCCAGCCGATCGGCGAGGTTGCCGATATGGTCCACCGCCATGGCGGCTTTCTGGTGGTCGATGCAGTTCAGGGTCTCGGTCGGCTGGACATTGCGATGTCTGCGCATGGGCGCGGATTTCGTTATTATCTCCGCGCACAAGACCGGCGGTCCCAAGGGTATCGGAGCGCTGATCCTCGCCAATGCCGGGTTGGCGCCCTCGCCGCTCCTCAAGGGCGGTGGCCAGGAGAATTATCACCGCGCCGGAACCGAAAACGTCGCGGCGATCGCCGGCTTCGGCGCTGCGGTTGAAAATCTGCCGGCCCGACAGGCGATGGGACGAAATCGCGCGCCTTCGCGATTTTGCCGCGGACGGTTTGCGCACTATATCTGATGAAACTGGCAGGTCGTATCAGCCGGTCGTGTTCGGCGAGGGCGAGTTGCGGCTTGCCAACACGCTGTGTTTCGCGGTTCCCGGCATTCGCGCCGAAACCGCGCTGATTTCGCTGGATCTTGCCGGCATTGCCGTTTCGTCCGGTTCGGCCTGCTCTTCCGGCAAGGTGCGAAAGTCGCATGTGCTTGACGCAATGTCGGTGCGACGATGATCTTGCGGCAGGTGCATTGCGTATAAGCCTTGGCGCAGGCAATACGATGGATGAAGTGAGGCGGTTTCTGGCCGCCTGGAAGGACATGGCGGAGCGGACGGCCAAGAACGCCGCCTGAGACGCCGTAGATCAGACATAGCCAATCGGCGGGCCTTGAACCCGCAAAGATGGAGAAAGACAATGCCTGCAGTGCAGGAAACGATCGATGCCGTGCGTCAGCTTGACGTCGACAAGTACAAATACGGCTTTACCACGCGATATCGAATCCGACAAGGCGCCCAAGGGCCTGACCGAGGACACGATCCGCTTCATTTCGGCCAAGAAGGAAGAGCCGGAATGGATGCTGGAATGGCGGCTGGACGCCTATCGCCGCTGGCTGACCATGGACGAGCCGACATGGGCGCGCGTCAATTATCCGAAGATCGATTTCCAGGACATCTACTATTACTCCGCGCCGAAGAATTTCGGCGACGGGCCGAAGTCGCTCGACGAGGTCGATCCCGAACTTCTGCGCACCTACGACAAGCTCGGCATTCCGCTGAAGGAACAGGAAATCCTGGCCGGCGTGCGCAAGCCGGCGAGCCTCGCCCGATGCGACGAGGACCCACGGCCGACAATGTCTACAAGTCCGGCCGCGTGGCCGTGGACGCCGTGTTCGACAGCGTCTCGGTCGTCACCACCTTCAAGAAGGAACTGGCCAAGGCGGGCGTCATCTTCTGCTCGATGTCCGAGGCGATCCGCGAGCATCCCGAACTGGTGAAGAAATACCTGGCGATCGGTTGTGCCGGTCTCGGACAACTACTACGCCACGCTCAACTGCGCCGTCTTCACCGACGGGTCGTTCGTCTATGTGCCGGAGGGCGTGCGCTGCCCGATGGAATTGTCGACCTATTTCCGCATCAACGAGAAGAACACCGGCCAGTTCGAGCGCACGCTGATCATCGCCGAGAAAGGCGCTTACGTGTCCTATCTCGAAGGCTGCACCGCGCCGCAGCGCGACGAAAACCAGCTTCACGCCGCGGTGGTCGAACTGGTCGCGCTGGACGATGCCGAGATCAAGTATTCGACCGTGCAGAACTGGTATCCGGGCGATGCGCGAGGGCAAGGGCGGCATCTACAATTTCGTCACCAAGCGCGGCGACTGCCGCGGCGACCGCTCCAAGATTTCCTGGACGCAGGTCGAGACCGGTTCGGCGATCACCTGGAAATATCCGTCCTGCATCCTGCGCGGCGACGATTCGCGCGGCGAGTTCTATTCGATCGCCGTGTCCAACGGCGCCCAGCAGGTCGACAGCGGCACCAAGATGATCCATCTCGGCAAGAACACGTCGAGCCGGATCATCTCCAAGGGCATTTCCGCCGGCCGCTCGCAACAACACCTATCGCGGCCAGGTTTCGATGCACCGCAAGGCGACGAATGCGCGCAATTTCACCCATTGCGACTCGCTGCTGATCGGCGACAAGTGCGGCGCGCACACGGTTCCCTATATCGAGGCGAAGAACTCGACCGCGCAGTTGGAGCACGAGGCGACGACCTCGAAGATCTCCGACGACCAGCTGTTCTACTGCCATGCAGCGCGGCATTCCCGAGGAGGAGGCGATCGCGCTGATCGTCAACGGCTTCGTCAAGGAAGTCATCCAGGAACTGCCGATGGAATTCGCCGTCGAGGCGCAGAAGCTGATCGGGATTTCAGCTTGAAGGGAGCGTGGGCTGATGCCTGCAACGAACGACATCGCGGCGCTGGACGCTGAAATGAAGCGGTTGAACGGCGAAATCAGCGGAGCTTTCGCCCAAGGGCGCACCGAAGAGTGCCTGGCAGGCCCGCGCCATCCGGTGACAGCGCAAGGCTGGTGACGCTCAACCGCCAACTGGCAACCGTCGAAGCTGAAACTGGCGCAAGCCGGCAATGCAAAGGGCAAGGTCGGGTAGCTCGCGCTGGATCATCGACATGCTGGGCTGTACCGAGGCTGACGGCAGTCGGAGACTGTGCCGAAAGCACTGGAATTAACGAAAGAGAACCAATGCTTGAAATCAAGAACCTCCACGTCCGCATCGAGGAAGAAGGCACGGAGATCATCCGCGGCCTGAACCTGACCGTGAAGTCCGGCGAGGTGGCTGCGATCATGGGACCGAACGGTTCCGGCAAGTCGACGCTTTCCTACGCGCTGTCGGGCCGCGACGGCTACGAGGTCACCGAGGGCGAAATCCTGTTCAACGGCGTAGACATCCTTGAAATGGCGCCCGACGAGCGCGCCGCCGCCGGGCGTGTTCCTCGCTTTCCAGTATCCGGTGGAAATCCCCGGCGTCGCCACGATGAACTTCCTCAAGGCGGCGATGAATTCGCAGCGCAAGGCGCGCGGCGAGGACGAATTGACGACGCCGGACTTCATCCGCACGGTCAAGGAAGCGGCCGGCAAACTCGGCATATCGCATGGACATGCTCAAGCGCCCGCTCAATGTCGGCTTTTCCGGCGGCGAGAAGAAGCGCGCCGAAATCCTGCAGATGGCACTGCTGCAGCCGAAGCTTTGCATCATGGACGAGACCGATTCCGGCCTCGACATCGACGCGCTGAAAGTCGTTTCCGACGGCGTCAATGCGCTGCGCTCGCCGCGACCGGTCCTTCATCGTCATCACGCACTACCAGCGCCTGCTGGAGCACATCGTGCCCGACAGCGTGCACGTGCTCTACAAGGGCCGGATCATCCAGTCGGGCGGACCAGGAACTGGCGCGGCATCTGGAAGCAAATGGCTATGCCGACGTCATCGCGGAGGCGGCCTGAGCGGAGATGGCAATGCTGAAGCAGCCTGGAAAAACTGACCGAGGCCGAGGAGGCCATCCTGAGGCGTCCGGCGCCTGCCGGCCGGCGACGTCAAGCACGCCGCCTATGCCTTGCTGCGCGAACACGGCCTGCCCGGCCGGCGCGTGGAGGCGTGGCACTACACGGATTTGCGCAACTGCGATCAAGCACTTCCCGGCCGCTGGCGGAATCAGCTTCGCAGGAAGTTGAATCGTTACATGACGCTTGCGGCAGATCATTACCGGCGGCGCCGCATCGCCGTTCGTCGATGGCAGGACGGCACGATCCGCACACGCTGCCGGCAGGCGTGAGCCTTGTCGGCGATGAAATCACGCGCAGCGGCTATCGCGACAATGCCGACACCATCGGCATCATCAATTCGCTTGTCGGTTCGCACGGCGCGGCGTTGGAGATCGCGGCAGGCGCACAAGCGGGCGCCGTGGAACTCGTTCATGGCCATCACCGGCGCCGCGGCACGGTTCGCGCTGCGCCATTCGGTGACCGTCGGGCAAGGGCGCAAAGGCCGTACTGCTCGAGCGGCATATCGGCCAGCCGGCATCGCCGTCGCATTCGAATACGGTGACGGCGCTCGAAATCTGCCGATGAAGGCCGACGTAACCTGGGTGATCGCGCAGGAGGAGGGCGATGCAGCCATCCACCTGGCCAGCTCAATGTGAGACTTGGCGCAAGATGCGAAGCTGACGATCCTGGTGCTCAATGCCGGCGGCAAGCTGGTTCGCCGGAGATCAACATTCTCGGCACGGGCGAGGGCTCCAACATCGCCATCAGGGGCGTCAACCTGATCGGCGGCAAGTCGCATGTCGACGTGACCACGGCGCTGGTCCACGAGGCGCCGGGCGTCGCCGCGACAGGAACTTTTCCGCAATGTCGCCACCGGCGAGGGCAGGGGCGTTTTCCAGGGCCAGATCAAGGTTGCCCAGATCGCGCAGAAGACCGACGCGCAGATGGCCTGCAACACGCTGCTGCTTTCCGATGACGGCGAGTTTTCCGCCAAGCCGGAACTGGAGATCTTCGCCGACGACGTGGTCTGCGCCCATGGCGCGACCGTGACCGATATCCTCGACGACCATCTGTTTTACCTGACGCGCGCGCGGCATTCCGCCGAAGCAGGCGCGCGGCCATGCTGGTGCAGGCCTTTGTCGAGGAAGTGTTCGACGAACTGGAGGACGAGACGATGCGCGAGGCGCTCGACGCCCGCATCGAGAACTGGCTGGAGCGCAATGGCTGAACTGAACGGCCGCGCCTACGACGTCGAATCCATCCGCGCGGATTTCCCGATCCTGTCGCGCCAGGTGCATGGCAAGCCGCTGGTCTATCTCGACAATGGCGCGTCGGCGCAAAAGCCGCAACGCCGTGATCAATGCGATGGTCGCACACGTCTATGGAGAACGAATATGCCAATGTGCATCGCGGGCTGCATTTCCTGTCCAACGCAACGACGGACGCCTATGAGAAGGCGCGCGAAATCGTGCGCGCGCTTCCTCAACGCGCCAGCGGTCGAAGAAGATCATCTTCACCAAGGGCGCGACGCAGGCGATCAACATCGTCGCCTATGGCTGGGCGATGGCAAACCTGAAGGCGGGCGACGAAATCGTGCTCACCCAGATGGAGCACCATTCCAACATCGTGCCGTGGCATTTCCTGCGCGAGCGCATGGGCGTGAAGCTGGTCTGGGTTCCGGTCGAGGAGGACGGCTCGCTCGACATCGACAAGTTCGAGGCGGCGCTGACCGAGCGCACCCGGCTGGTCGCGATCACCCACATGTCGAACGTGCTCGGCACCATCGTGCCGCTGAAGGAGGTCTGCGCGCATCGCCCATGCGCGCGGCATCCTCGGTGATGGCCGACGGCAGCCAGGGCGCCGTGCACCTGCCGGTCGATGTGCAGGACCTCGACGTCGATTTCTACGCCTTCACCGGCCACAAGCTCTATGGTCCGACCGGTATCGGCGTGCTGTACGGCACGATATGACCTGCTGAAGAACATGCGCCCGTTCGAGGGCGGCGGCGAGATGATCCTCGATGTCTTCGAGGACGAGGTTACCTATGGCGAACCGCCGCACCGCTTCGAGGCGGGCACGCCGCCGATTGTCGAGGCGATCGGCCTTGGCGCGGCGATCGAATATGTCCGCGCGATCGGGCGCGATGCCATCGCGGACCATGAGCACGACCTGCATCGACCTATGCGCATGAGCAGCTGTCGAGCATCAATTCGCTGCGCATCTTCGGCACCGCGCCGGGCAAGGGCGCGATCCTTTCGTTTGAGCTGAAGGCGACATCCATGCCCATGATGTGTCGATGGTGATCGACCGGGCCGGGGTGGCGGTGCGCGCCGGAACCCATTGCGCGCAGCCGCTGATGGCGCGTTTCGGCGTGACTTCGACGTGCCGCGCCTCATTTGCCATGTATAATACGCGCGCCGAAGTGGACGCGCTGGCCGAGGCGCTTGAAAAAGCCCGAAGCTTCTTTGCCTGAGGCCAGGAGGAGAACCGAAATGGAAGACGCAGCGCTCTCCGAAACCGCCGAAGCCGGGCCGAACGCGCCGGCTGTCAACGCCAACTCCGTTTCGGCGATACCGCCGGAAGAGCTGGAGCGGCTGACGAACGACATCATCGCCGCGCTGAAGACCGTCTACGATCCGGAAATCCCGGCGGACATCTACGAACTCGGCCTGATCTATCGCATCGATATCGAGGACGACCGCACGGTGAAGATCGAGATGACGCTGACCGCGCCCGGCTGCCCGGTTGCCGGCGAAATGCCCGGCTGGGTGCAAAATGCCGTCGCCTCCGTTGAAGGCGTGCAGGATGTTGAAGTGACCATGACCTTCGATCCGCCCTGGAGCCACAACCGCATGTCGGAAGAGGCGCAGGTCGCAATCGGCTGGTTCTGACCCGTGGCGGGCTCGGCAAATACCCGCCCGGCGCTTCGGCGCGTGCTGGAGACTTGCCTTTACGTTTCCGACATGCAGCGCGCCTGCGAATTCTATGAGGAAGTTATGGGCCTTTCGCCGCAATTCTTTGAGGAGCGCATTACCGGCTTTCGCCTTGGCGATTCAATGCTGCTGCTGTTCCTGGCCAAGGGCACGCTGGAGCCCGTGCGACACGCCGGGCGGCGTGATTCCGCCGCATGACGGCGCCGGCCCCGCCCATTTCGCCTTTTCCATCGCTGCGGACGAAATTGACGCGTGGCGCAATCACCTTGCCGCCAATGGCGTGACCATCGAGTTCACCGTGCGCTGGGAAAAGGACAATGCCACCAGCATCTACTTCCGCGATCCGGACGGGCATCTGGTGGAATTGGCGACATCCGGCCTTTGGGGTATCGCTTGATGCTTGCCAAGCCGGGTGATCCGGCCCAAATATGGTGTGTCTGCCCGGCCTTGAACCGGGCCTGAACGGAAAGTGTACCATGGCAAAGTTCGAAATCATGACCGTCACGCCCGCCGCTGCCGGCCGCATCGCGGAAATCCTTGCCCGCAGCCCCGATGCCGCCGGCATCAGGCTAGGCGTGAAGAATGGCGGCTGCGCCGGCATGGAGTACACGGTGGAACTGGCTAGCGAGGCGCGCGCCGGGGAAGACAGGGTCGAGACATCCGGCGGCACCGTGTTCGTTTCGCCTGCGGCCGTGCTTTTCCTCCTCGGCACCGAGCTCGACTATGAAGTCACGAAGCTGCGCACCGGCTTCGTCTTCAACAATCCCAACCAGAAATCGGCGTGCGGTTGCGGCGAGAGCGTGGAGCTTGCACCCGCGCAGATGACACCGGAAATGCTGCAGGCCCGTTCCGGTCCGTTGGCCTGAGGCGTGCGATGTGCGCGGTACGCGATTGGCCGGACCTGCGCGAACTGGCCCTTTCGCTCCAGCTTCCCAATGTCGTCGATGCGGTCTCGTGGGGCTACCCGAACCTCAAGGCGCATGGCAAGATGTGGGCATGGTGGAGCCCGACTGAAAACGCGCCGGTTTTCAAGGTCGCCTTCGAAGAGCGCGACATGCTGTGCGAGGTTGATCCCGATACCTATTTCTTCACGCCGCACTACCGCAACAGCCCGTTGGTCCTGGCTCGGCCCGACCGGCTGGACCGCGAATGGGCGAGGCTCGCCCTGTTGCGGAGCTGGCGTGCGATGGCGCCGAAGAAATTTCTGAAGGCTTGGGACGCGGATGCCGGCGGGCAGCGCAATAGTTGAAAACCGCTTCTTTGCGGTTTCATGCGAGGGTGGCGATGGGCATTTCGAAGCAGGAAGTTGAGGCGCTCGAGGAACTGTTTTCGGTGGTGCCGGGCGCATCGGTGCGGCGGATGTTCGGCGGGGCAGGGGTGTTCCGCGAAGGGTTGATGTTCGCGCTCAGCCTGGAAGGTGGAAGCATCGCATTGAAGGCCGACGCGCAGACCGAGCCGGATTTCCTGGCCGAGGGTTCAAGTCAGTGGCTCTATCCGCACAAGAGCGGCAAACAGATGGAAATGGGATATTGGCACGCGCCGGAGCGCCTGCTCGATGATCCAGACGAATTGAAGATCTGGGCGCAAAAAGCTTTCGAGGCAGCGCTTCGCGCCGATGCACGCAAGCCAAAGAGCCAGCGGAAGCATCTTGCCGGCGACTGAAGGCAATAAAGGTTGAAGAAGCAGCCGACATGCGGCTGATTGCGATGTCTTCGCATATTTGCCAGCGCGCCCGGAACACTTCGGCGCCCCAGACATCAGCTATGCGAGATCAGAACCGGCCGGCTGGTCACGCCGGCCAGCTCCGTTATTTCTTTTTGGGCTTTGCCGCTGGTTTTGCCGCCGCCTTTGCGGTGGTCTTGGCAGCAGGTGCCTTTGCTGCCGCTGCCTTGGCAGGTGCCTTTGCTGCCGGCTTGGCAGCCGCCTTCGCTGGAGCCTTTGCCGCCGTCTTCGCGGCGGGCTTGGCTGCCGCTTTCGTGGCCGGCTTGGCTGCCGGCTTTGCAGCCTTTGCCGCTGGCTTCGCCGCAGCCTTCACGGCCGGCTTGGCTGCCGGCTTTGCAGCCTTTGCCGCTGGCTTCGCCGCAGCCTTCACGGCCGGCTTTGCCGCCGCCTTGGCTGCCGGCTTTGCCGCCGCCTTGGCTGCAGGCTTTGCCGCTGTCTTGGCTGCAGGCTTTGCCGCTGCCTTGGCCGCAGGCTTTGCCGCTGCCTTGGCTGCAGGCTTTGCCGCCGCTTTCGCCGCCGGCTTGGCCGCGGCTTTGGCGGAAGCTTTTGTCGTTGTTGCTTTTGCCATTCGAATATCCTTGGAAAGGTCTGCAGGATGTACGCGCTTGCTACACATCGCAGAGATCATTTGCGGCACTTGGAACCGCCTGCCTCCACCGCCCGACGGTGATCTTGTCGAACTGGGCTGAACGCTGCGGTGAGTCGCAGGCGGTTGCAACCGGAAAATGACAGTTTTGCCGCACCCAACCGGTTTATCCGTGGGAAATATGAACGAATTCTGGTCGTTCGTGGCTCGCAGTGGATGGCGAGTGGCGACCCACGAACCGCGAACGACATCCCGCGACTTTTTCCTTTGTGCGCGAATGCACATCGCCGGTTTGCGTTCAGGTCTATTTGTTGATCATCGGCAAGGGCAATCAGGCCAGCCGACAGGGGCCGGGAGGACCGGTCGAAAGGAACAGGGCAATGAACACGATCCGCACTTCCGCAATCGCATTTTCCGCAGCCATCGCCATGACCGCAGCCGCCTCGCTTGGCGCTGCGACCCCTGCCCAGGCCGGCAACAACGGCGCGGCGGCATTCGGAGGCTTCGTCGCCGGCGCCATCGTCGGCAGCGCGCTGACCCGCCCGGTCTACGGCGCACCTTCCTACGGCGTCGTCTACGCCGCACCGCGCCGCTGCTGGTGGGAAAAGGAATTCGTCGGCTACACCTATAACGGCAAGCCGCTCTACGAGAAGGTCAGGGTCTGCAACTGAAGGCGCGCGGTTCGTAGGTCGAACAACAAACAGCAAACCACGAACCACGAACCACCCTTTCCCCTTCGCTCCGGGCAGGCTCAAGCACCCCTGATCAGCCCGTGGCGGGCGCCGGTTCCAGGCCTTCGGCTTCAACGCCCCTGTGCCGGAAGCCGGAACCGGCGATGAACAAGGAACCCCGCTCCAAAGGCGGGGTTTTTTGTTTGGGGGCGCGCTTTTCCCTCCCCGGCATGGGGAGGGTGTCCGCAGCGGACGGGTGGGGCGAGTCCATCCCCCTTGGGGAGGTCCGAAGGACGGGCGCCGCGTGCCCGCCTCCCCCTGGAGGGGAGGCAGGCGATTGCGAGCGAAGCGAAGCAGAGCCGGTGGGGGCGAGACGCATAATCCCCCCTCTTGCGATTTCCAATGACTTGGCAGCGCCAAGCCAAGGAAATCGCTTTCTCCCCCTCAAGGGGGGAGACGACCGCCTGCCTCCCCGCCTCGCCACACCATCACCTTCCGTTGCTGTGACGCCGGCATTTGATCCCGGTTTGCAATACGACCGGGATGATGCTGTGGGGCGCTTCCCTCCCCTTTGAGGGGAGGGTGTCCGCGCAGCGGACGGGTCGGGTTTGGATCAGCCCTCATCCTGAGGTGCGCCTCGAAGGACGAGGGCAGCTTGCGGGAAAGCCACCCACCGCGCTCCGTCACCCCGGTTGCCATGCAAACCGGGGCCCATTCCACGCTCGCCGCATTGTAGCCGAATTCTGCTTCAAGACCGGTTCATTAATTCGGCATTACACTATGACGTACAAGCCAGCCCACGTAGG
This sequence comes from uncultured Alphaproteobacteria bacterium, assembly GCA_963699855.1. Taxonomy (GTDB): domain Bacteria; phylum Pseudomonadota; class Alphaproteobacteria; order Rhizobiales; family Rhizobiaceae; genus BOKV01. The sequence continues at coordinate 23,866 of CAVOVL010000006.1, forward strand.
TCCAGGATCCAATGGAATTGGCTTGGGCTCCCAGATAATTTTCGACAGGGGAGTAAGCTGCTTGGAAAGAAATGCGTCAGACCTCTCCAATAGATATTGGTCATCGGATCCTAAGGTAGCTCGCCCTTGCCAAAGTCCGCCCTGTGGGAAGCGGTGGAAGTTAATACTGAATACAGGCCACATTTTCTTTTTGGCCCGCATGAATTGGGTTGTCTGATTAAATTCACGGGATTTATATATATGCATGCAATTCCAGAGTATGCGATCCAAGCTGGTTCGTCCTGAGAAAATCGCTACAAATTCTCCATCTTTTGACAAAACCCAACAGTTCGATATTTTAGAATAAAGCCTCTTAAACAAATAACGAAATGAGGCCAATTGAGAATCAATGAAATCTTGGGAGCAATTGTTGCTATTTAAATAAGATATTATTTCGGATTCTATTTCCAGTTTTGTTGCGCCTGCGGCAATTGCAGTTGCAATAGCTTTGATTGCTCTTTTCCGATCATTAGGATGAGATGCGAACGGTGCAGTTTGAAAAGCAAAACCGCCTTTCAATAATGTCGGCCAATCGGTCAGCATTTGATTCAAAATCATACTTACTATTTGAATCCATGTGACCTGCCACTGCGTTTTTCCTCCAGACGGAGTTAGAGTCCGGCCTATTTGAAGGACGGACAAATGAAGCGTGCACGGTTCACGGAAGAGCAGATCATCGGCGTTTTGCGCGAGCACGAAGCCGGAATGAAGACGGCGGATGTCTGCCGCAAGCACGGCATTTCGGAAGCGACGTTTTACAACTGGAAGGCCAGGTACGGCGGTATGGACGTGTCCGAAGCCAAGCGGTTGAAGAGCCTCGAGGAAGAGAACGCGAAGCTGAAGAAGTTGCTGGCCGAGCAGATGCTGGACGTTGCCGCGATGCGAGAGCTTCTTTCAAAAAAATGGTAGGGCCCGCCGTGAAGCGCGAAGCTGTCGCGCATCTGCAGGCTGTGATGGGCCTGTCGGAACGTCGGGCCTGCGCCATCATCGACGCGGATCGCAAGATGGTTCGTTACCGATCCTGTCGACCCGCCGATACCGGGCTGCGCGCCCGCCTGCGTGAACTTGCCAACGAGCGACGGCGGTTCGGCTATCGGCGGCTTTTCATCCTGTTGCGGCGCGAGGGTGAACCGTCGGGCATCAACCGCATCCACAGGCTCTATCGCGAGGAGGGCCTGACCGTTCGCAAGCGGCGGGCGCGGCGCAAGGCCGTCGGCACGCGCGCGCCCATCCTGGTGGAAGCCATGCCAAATGCGCGCTGGTCGATCGACTTTGTCCATGACCAGTTCGCCAATGGCCGCCGCTTCCGCATCCTGAACATCGTCGACGACGTCACCAAGGAATGCCTCGGCGCGATCCCGGATACGTCGATCTCGGGCCGGCGGGTTGCACGCGAACTGACCGCCATCATCGCTCAGCGCGGCAAACCGGGCATGATCGTCTCCGATAACGGCACGGAGTTCACATGCAACGCCATGCTCGCCTGGTGCACCGACATGAGGGTGGATTGGCACTTCATCGCGCCCGGCAAGCCGATGCAGAACGGATTTGCTGAGAGCTTCAACGGTCGCATGCGCGACGAACTGCTCAACGAAAGCCTGTTCTTCGATCTCGACCATGCGCGCCGAACCATCGGCGCATGGGTTAGTGACTACAACAACCAGCGCCCGCATTCCGCGCTCGGATACCAGACACCGGCTGCCTTCGCGGCCAATCTCACCGCAACGGGCGATCAGCTGCGCAAACCCGACCAGCTACGCCGATCGCCCGTTGCCCAAACCGCGCCATACGGCGTACAACCCGCCGAGGCTCTAATTGCCGCTGGATGACAAAGCAGTGGCAGGTCACATGCTCTCTCTTAAACTGGTCAATTATTGCTTGAACTCCGTCAGGTATTCTTCTAGGTGTAGGAAAGAGGTGTTCAAGCCGGCGCCTTGCTGCCTCTTCCGACACTCCAAAGTCAACGGCAACAGTTTCTGCATTGCTGTACCCAACGAGTAGATCTCGTGGCATCAGAAAGGCGGCAGCAAATTGATTTGCTTGCCACTCAGCATCCATGTTTGCTTGAACTTGTCCACCAATTGGCAAAGTGTAAACATTGCCAACTGCCCGCGCCAACACAGCATCTCGCAAGCCTCTATGCAGAAACAAATGCCCCATTTCGTGAGCGGCTGTAAAGCGAGCGCGCGGTCTTCCCTCGCCTAACGCTTTGGCCACGTCGCGGCGTAACTGAATACTGAGCGGCGGAAGATAGTGATGCCCTCCGCCGTTATTTCGTCTTCATCGCCGCTTGCAACTATACACGTAAACTCGCCGTTAAATACCATTGGTAGCGTATTATTTAATATTTCATTTATGTCAGGGCGCTTGGTGTTAGCCAGTTCGAGCACTCCTCGCCACTTCAGCGCCTCTATCTCGATGTCTTTTGCAGACCGCTTTTTGACGGTATACTTTTGCATGGAATAGATCCTTTGTTCCTCAACTGCACCCGCTCGTCGCGCCGCAAGTCTCGCACTTCTCGCAGGTGCCGTTGCGCACCATGGTGAAGTTGCCGCATTCGGTGCAGGAATTGCCCGTATAGCCGCGCATCTTGGCTTGTTCGCGCCGCTCGGCCACGGTTGAGAGCGGCTTGGCCGCCTCGGCCGCCGGCACTTCGACCGTCTCCACCGTCACCGTTACCTCGCGCTCCAGCTGTTCCGGCTCCTGCGTGAAGTCGCGGCGGAAGGCGGATGGCTCGGCAGTGTCGATGACGGCGGCAACCGCGGCAGTCACCGTGCTGGTGCGCATGCCGGTGACGAGCGGCAGCACATTGGCTGCCCCGCCGCCGGCGCTACCCTTCGGCTCCGGCGTGCCGGCCCGCACGACCGACAGTTTGTGGCCGCGGGTCAGGCCGGCCGAGACAGGCGTCTTGCCTTCCTCCACGCCCTTGCCGAGCGTGGTGTTGGCGAAGTCCGACTGGTCGACATGCGCCAGATCGTGGCGCCCGAGATAGGAGACGGCAAGTTCGCGGAACACATAGTCGAGGATCGACGTCGCGTTCTTGATCGCGTCATTGCCCATCACCATGCCGGCAGGCTCGAACTTGGTGAAGGTGAAGGCCTCGACATATTCTTCCAGCGGCACGCCATATTGCAGGCCGAGCGAGACGGAGATGGCGAAGTTGTTGATGAAGGCGCGCAGCGACGGAGCCTTCCTTGTTCATGTCGAGGAAGATTTCGCCCAGCCGCCCGTCGTCATATTCGCCGGTGCGCAGGAAGATGGTGTGGCCGCCGATCTTGGCCTTCTGGGTGTAGCCCTTGCGGCGCGTCGGCAGCTTTTCCTGCTCGCGCACCGCCTTCTCGATGATCCGCTCGACAATGCGCTCGGTCACGATCGTGGCGCGCGCCGCCATCGGCGCTTCCAGCAATTCCTCCAGGCCCTCTTCGTCCTCGTCCTCGACGAGCGAGGCATTGAGCGGCTGCGACAGCTTGGAGCCGTCGCGGTAGAGCGCGTTCGCCTTCAGCGCCAGCTTCCAGGAAAGCATGTAGGCGTTCATGCAATCCTCGACGGTCGCCTCGTTCGGCATGTTGATCGTCTTGGAAATCGCGCCGGAGATGAAGGGCTGCGCCGCCGCCATCATCCGGATGTGGCTTTCGACCGACAGCGAACGCTTGCCGATGCGGCCGCACGGATTGGCGCAGTCGAACACCGGATAGTGCTCCTTCTTCAGGTGCGGCGCGCCTTCCAGCGTCATCGCCCCGCAGACATGGATGTTGGCCGCCTCGATGTCCTTCCTGGAGAAGCCGAGCGCCGGCAGCATCTCGAAGGCCGGGTCGTTCAGCTGCTCGTCGGTGAGGCCGAGCGAACTCTTGCAGAATTCCTCGCCCAGCGTCCACTTGTTGAAGACGAACTTGATGTCGAAGGCCGCCTTCATCGCAGTGTTGACTTCGGCAAGTTTCTCGTCGGTGAAGCCGCGCGCCTTGAGCGAGGAGGGGTTGATCCCCGGCGCCTGGTTCATGTTGCCATGGCCGACCGCATAGACCTCGATCTCGCCGATCTGCGCGGGCGTGTAGCCAAGCACGCGCAGCGCCTCCGGCACGGCGTTGTTGATGATCTTGAAGTAGCCGCCGCCGGCCAGCTTCTTGAACTTGACGAGCGCGAAGTCGGGCTCGATGCCGGTCGTGTCGCAGTCCATGACGAGGCCGATCGTGCCGGTCGGCGCGATCACGGTCGCCTGCGCATTGCGGTAGCCGTTCTTCTCGCCAAGGCTGACGGCACTGTCCCACGCGGCGATTGCGCGCTCGACCAGGCGCTTGTCCGGGCAGTTGGCATGGTCGAGCGGCACCGGCGCAGACATTGAGGCCTTCATAGCCCGATGCTTCGCCGTGCGCGGCGCGGGCGTGGTTGCGCATGACGCGCAGCATGTGGCGCGGCATTGCGCTTGTAGTCGGGGAAGGCGCCGAGTTCGCCGGCCATCTCGGCCGAGGTCGCATAGCAAACGCCGGTCATGATCGCGGTGAGCGCGCCGCAGATCGCGCGGCCCTCGTCGCTGTCATAGGCGATGCCGGAGGACATCAGCAGGCCGCCGATATTGGCATAGCCAAGGCCGGTGGTGCGGTATTCGTAGGACAGCTTGGCGATCTGCTTCGAGGGGAACTGCGCCATCATCACGGAGATTTCGAGCACGATCATCCACAGCCGGCAGGCATGCTCGTAGCTGTCGACATCGAAGGCGAGCTGGTCGGTCGGCCGTCGCCTTGTCCTTGTTGCGGAATGCAAGCAGGTTCAGCGAGGCAAGGTTGCAGGCCGTGTCGTCGAGGAACATGTATTCCGAGCACGGATTGGATGCGTTGATCGGCCCCGCCTCCGGGCAGGTGTGCCAGTCGTTCATGGTGGTGTTGAAATGCAGGCCCGGATCGGCGGACGCCCAGGCGGCATTGCCGATCTTCTCCCACAATTCGCGGGCCTTCAGCGTCTTCATCACCCGGCCGTCGCGGCGGGCGGTCAGGTTCCAGTCGCCGTCCTGTTCCACCGCGCGCAGGAATTCGTCCTTGACCGAGACGGAATTGTTGGAGTTCTGGCCGGAGACGGTGAGATAGGCTTCCGAATCCCAGTCGGTGTCGAAGACGGGAACGTCGATGTCGCGTGTAGCCCTGGCGCGCGAGCTGGATGACGCGCTTGATGTAGTTTTCGGGAATGGCGGCCTTCTTGGCGGCGCGGATTTCGCGCTTGAGCGCCGGGTTGAGCTTCGGGTCGAAGCAGTCGTCTCCCGTGCCCTCGCAATTGACGCAGGCCTTCATGATGGCCTTCAGGTGCTTGGACAGCGCCTTCGAGCCGGTGACGAGGGCGGCCACCTTCTGCTCCTCGCGCACCTTCCAGTCGATATAGGATTCGATGTCGGGATGGTCGATATCGACGACCACCATCTTGGCGGCGCGGCGCGTGGTGCCGCCCGACTTGATCGCGCCGGCCGCGCGGTCGCCGATCTTGAGGAAGCTCATCAGGCCCGACGAACTGCCGCCGCCCGAAAGCTTCTCGCCTTCGCCGCGCAGCCGCGAGAAGTTGGAGCCGGTGCCGGAGCCGTATTTGAACAGGCGCGCCTCGCGCACCCACAGATCCATGATGCCGCCCTCGTTGACGAGGTCGTCCTCGACCGACTGGATGAAGCAGGCATGCGGCTGCGGATGCTCGTAGGCAGACTTCGAACGGACGAGCTTGCCGGTTCGAAATCGACATAATAATGGCCCTGCGCTGGACCATCGATGCCATAGGCCCAGTGCAGGCCGGTGTTGAACCATTGCGGCGAATTCGGCGCCACCATCTGCGTGGCGAGCATGTAGCGCAATTCGTCGAAGAAGGCGCGCGCATCTGCTTCGCTGTCGAAATAGCCGCCCTTCCAGCCCCAATAGGTCCAGGTGCCGGCAAGCCGGTCGAACACCTGGCGCGCATCCATTTCCGAACCGTGAGCGCTCGCCCTCGGGCAGTTCGGCCAGGGCGGCCTCGTCGGCTTGCGAGCGCCACAGCCAGGAAGGGACGGTTTCTTCCTCGACGCGCTTCAGCCGCGACGGCACGCCGGCCTTGCGGAAATATTTCTGCGCCAGAATGTCGGTCGCCACCTGGCTGAATGCCTCGGGCACGGCGATGTCTGCGAGGCGGAACACCACCGAACCGTCGGGATTGCGGATTTCGCTGGTCGCGGTCTTGAACGCAATGTCTGCGTAGGGTGATTGACCTTCCCTGGTGAAGCGCCGCTCTATCCGCATGTTCGTGTCCCTTTCATGCCGTCTTCATCTTCATTTTTACGCCCATGATCCGCCCGCAACAGGGCAAAAGGATGAGCGCGATCCGTCGCAGTCCCGGAAGCCCTGAGCCCCCGGGATCCCGGGTCCGCGAAAGGCCCCGGCACACTATTTTTCCGTTGGACGCTGCCGACAACTGGAATCCTCCAGCCTTGACCTTGGCAACGGCACAAAACCATATCTGGTATCAACACTACGCGCAAATACTAAATATAGTGTTAACGCCTGATTTACCAAACTTTTCGCGGTACTTTTCATTCCCGCTTCCCGCCGTCCGAATGCGTCAATTCAAACACACGCAAACAGCACGTCCGGCAGACGAATCTGCCGCGGCGCTACTCGAACTACTGGAAACTGGCCGGTGGAATTTGGCGTCTTGCGGTGGGAATGGCAGACGGCTTGACCCGAGCCTTCATTCCCGCGGGACGCCACTGTCCCGACTTGTTGGGACGCTATTGTGACTCGGATTTGAGCGTCAAGGTCTTGTCGTAAAGAATCTCGCCGACACCACATATTGTGTCTGTCTGTGAATAGGGGGGAAAATCCGCAGACGAAAAAATCATATCGAAAACAAGGCGTTGTACGATTTTTCCAAAGGCCCTCCGACCGGTGCTTGCGCACAAGGTGCGGTTGTTGCAGCGCACGATTCGTCAGTTGCGCCGGATATCTCTCCCGTCAGCGCATGAAACAGCGCATGCATAACTTTTTTACCCGGGGCGTGTATGGGAAAAGCGGGGTTATGAGTTGGGGTGGGTGATGATGCTCGAACTACAAGAACAACAACATAAACGTATAATCATGCTATCGTCGTCGTCGCTGGTGTTCGCGGCTTTTGCTTCCTGGGAACTGGCGGGAGAGGCTCTGGCAACCTTTCCCGAAATGGGGTCGGAACAGTCGCGCCAGCTATACCTGATGAGCTGCACGGTCCTGATCGCATCGGTGATCATCTTCACGATGTTCCGCTCGTTCCAGGACTACAACGCGATATGCCGCGGGCATCTGTTCGATTCGGCGACGGGGCTTGCGAGTCTTCCAGGGTTTGAGCAGGCGCTGTCCCTGGAACTGGCAAGGCTGGGGCCGGGCGAGGGGATAGCGATTCTGTTCGCCGATATCCGCCGCTTCAAGTCGCTCAATCACTCCTTCGGTCATCAGGCCGGCGATTCGATCATCAAGGCGGTGGCATGCAGGCTGGGGCAGGCGGTGCCCGGCGGCAACCTGCTGGCTCACCTTGAAGGCGGGTGCTTTGCTTTCATTTTCCAAGCCAATGTCAAGTCGACCGTTTCCTGCTTCGCTTCCCAGGTTCAACGCAGCATGGTTGCGCCGTTCCTCGTCAACGACCGAAGGATCTTCATCGACCTCTCGCTCGGATCGGCGCACGTGGTTGACAGCGATCGGGTCGATGCCGCCGAAGCCATGCGCCGGGCCGAATTTTCGCTGCTGGAGGCCAAGGCGGGCAGTGGCGCGCATGTGTGTTACTCGGATGTCTCGGAGCTGAGCGCGAAGCGGATCTCTGCCATCGAGACCGACCTGCGCGAAACGCTGGAGACCGCCGAGATCGACATCTATTTCCAGCCGCTGGTCGACTGGCAGTTCGACAGGATCGTCGCAGTCGAGGCGCTGGCCCGCTGGACGCATCCGCAATATGGCCGGGTTTCGCCCGCAGATTTCGTGGGAGTGGCCGAATCGCTTGGCCTCGACAACAAGCTGGGCCTCAGCATCCTGCGCCGCAGCTGCAAGATGGTGGAGCCGCTGACGGATCTGCATCTGGCGGTCAACATTTCGCCGAGCCACTTCCTGAAGCCCGGATTTCCAGAAGACGTGAAACTGATTCTCGAGCAAACCGGGTTTCCGGCAGGCCGGTTGGAACTGGAGATCACGGAGAACATCCTGCTGTCGGACAGCGAGCAGTCGCGTGAAGCGATTGAAGCGGTTCGCGCGCTGGGCGTGGCTGTTGTGCTGGACGACTTCGGCACCGGCTATTCCGGCCTGTCCTACTTGAACCGCTACCATGTCGACCGGATCAAGATCGACGCCACCTTCGTGCGCGGCATCGAAAATTCCGAGACGGCGCAGTCTATCGTCTCCAACATCATGGCTCTCGCCCGGGAAAGGAACATCATGGTGACCGTCGAGGGCGTGGAGACCATCGACCAGGTCCGGTATCTCAATCGGTTCGGCGACCTGTGGTATCAGGGCTTCCTCTTTGCCCGGCCAATGCCGTTCGAGCAATTGCTCGATGCCGCTCCCTTTGCCGATGTCGCCGTCAAGAACCTGTTCCAGAAGAATATCTGCGAGCCGCGACAGCTTTCGGCCTGAGTTCAGCCCGGCAAGGCTGCCCTTGCGCGGCCGAACCGGGCGCCAAGCCACGCCGCCGTGAGCAATGCCGCGGCGCCCAGCAGAAAGAACGCCCCGGGGAAGTGCACCGGGGCGCTTGTGCTTGTGAAGTAGGCGAAGGAACTGCTCGAAAGCGTCGGTCCGACAATGGCCGACAAGCCCTGGATCCCGGACAGGCTGCCTTGCAGCAGGCCCTGTTGTTCAGGGCTCGTTTCCCGCGAGGCGATTGCCTGCAGCGCCGGCGTTGCAATGCCCCAGCCCAGCACATGCGGGATGATGCCCACATAGCCGATGAAGCTCGAGGTATTGAAAGCCAACAGCACGTAGACCGCCGCTGAAAGCAGGAACCCGCCGATCATGGCGTTGCGCTCGCCGACCACCCGCGCCACGCGCCCGACAAGGAAGCCCTGCACCACAACAAAGCAAAGTCCGACGACCGCCAGCGATATGCCGGCTTCGCGGACATCCCATCCCAATTGCGCCGCGGTGAACAACACCCATATCGATTCCAGCCCGCGCTGTACGGTGGTCGCGATCAGCAATGCCGCAGCAAGCGGCATCAGGCCGGGGACCGAGAATATCCAGCCAAGGGCTGCGAACGGGCTTATGCGGCTGGTTCTGCGCCGAGCGTCTTTCGACGGGCAGCGTTTCCTTGAGGAAAGAAATAGCCGAACACGACATTGACGAAGGAAAGCGCCGCGGCGGCAGGAAAGGGAAGAGCCGGGTCGATGCCGCCAAGCACGCCGCCCGCCAGCGGCCCGATGATGAAACCGAGCCCGAACGCTGCGCCGATCAGCCCGAAGCCAGCAGCCCGGTCTTTCGGTTCCATCATGTCGGCGATCGACGCACTGGCGATCGAAAGCGTGGCGGCAAACGCACCGCCAAGAATACGGGCGACAAATACCCAGAATATGGTGGGTGCGAATGCGATGAGCGCCATGTCGACGCCGAGTGCACCGAGCGCGACAAGCATTACCGGGCGGCGGCCCAACCGGTCTGACAGCGCGCCAAGGAGCGGCGCGAACAATGAATTGCGCAATGGAGAACGCCACCGCCAACGCGCCATATATGGCCGCGACCTCGGCAACCGTGCCGCCGGTCAGCCGCTCCACCATGGACGGCAGGATCGGCCATATCAGGCCAACGCCGGTCATGTTGATCATGACCGTTGCGAGAATGAAGATCAGCGTCGGCCCGGGCATTGCGGCGTGCCTCCCGGACCGGGGGATCAGCCGTCCGCCCGCCCGGATATGGGCGCGGTGTAGGCTAGGTCGAGGTCCCACGGGAAATAGATCCACGTGTCCTGGCTGACCTCGGTGACAAAGGTGTCAGCCATCGGCACGCCCTTGGGCTTGGCGTAGACCGTGGCAATGTGGCACTTCGGCAGCATCTGGCGGACCTTCGAGGCGGTCTTGCCGGTGTCCGTCAGGTCGTCGACGACGAGGATGCCCTTGCCGTCGCCGCCGGTCTCGGCGATCAGCTTGTCGCGAAATGTCCTTGAGCACCCGCAATTCGCCCTGGTCCTGGTAGTCGTGATAGGAGGCGATGCACACCGTCTCGATGGTGCGGATGCCGAGTTCGCGCGCGATGATGGCCGCGGGCACCAGCCCGCCGCGCGTGATCGAAACGATCGCCTTCCACTCGCCGCCATTGGCCTGCGCCGCGCCGGCCAGCCGCCAGGCGAGCGCCTTGCAGTCGCGGTGGAACTGGTCCCAGGAAACGGGAAACGCCTTGTTTGCCGGTGCGGACATGCCGTGCCCCCAAGCTTCAGGAAAGAAGCGCTGCAATAGCCAATCGCGCCGCCGCTGACAAATCGATTCTGGCAACGATCCACCGGATCAGGCACACTGGCCAATCCCGCCAGCATTTCGCGCACGGCGGCTTCGGCCGCGTCGAGCGCTGCCGGCTCGCGCGAGCGGATGACGATCTGCGTCGAATAATCCGTGCCGTTGAACCGCGGATAGGAGCCGATGGCCGTACCGGGATGCAGCTTTTGCACCGCGCCGAGCGGTCCGCCGACGCGCCCTTCCGGGTAGGGCGAGTCGACGCTGCGCGACAGCGATCACCGTGCCGCGTCTCCAGGGTCGGCACCACATTGTCGAGCATCGCCTCGAAGATCGACGGCACGCCGGCCATCACATGCACGTTGCCGATGCGAAAGCCGGGCGCGACCGAGACCGGGATTCGCGATCATCGCTCGCGCCCTTCGGCATGCGCGCCATGCGCTTGCGCGCATCGGTGAACTCCAGGCCGCGCGCCGCATAGTGGGCGGCCAGCAGTTCCATCGCCGCCGGGTCGTGCTCGACCGGCAGGCCGAACGCCGCGCCGATTGCGTCCGCCGTGATGTCGTCATGCGTGGGGCCGATGCCGCCGGAGGTGAACACATGCGTGTAGCGCTCGCGCAGCGCATTCACCGCCTCCACGATCGCCGCCTCCTCGTCGCCGACGATCCGCACTCGCCTGAGGTCGATGCCGGCCAGCGTCAGCGTTGCGGCGAGGTGGCCGATATTGCGGTCGCGCGTGCGCCCCGATAGCAGCTCGTCGCCGATGGCCACCATGCCCGCTGTGATGATCTTGTGCGGCATTGTTCGAAACCTTTCGGGTCTTCGGGAAGCTTTGGTTGACAGTGAGTCACGCCGCGCCCGGCTTCGCAAATGCACCCGCGCGCTTATGTGTGCAATGCGAAACCGCTGTTTCGTTTTCCCGCCCGGGCGGGCGGCGCATCCATTTCAATCGCACAAGGCGTGCAACAATCAAGGGAGAAACACATGGCAAAGGTGCTGGTGCTTTACTATTCGAGCTATGGTCACATGGAAGCGATGGCATGGGCCGCCGCGGAAGGCGCGAAGGAGGGCGGCGCAAGCGTCGTCGACGTCAAGCGCGTGCCTGAACTCGTGCCCGAGGACGTCGCCAAGGCCTCGCATTTCAAGCTCGACCAGAAGGCGCCGATCGCCAAGGTCGAGGACCTGCCGGAATATGACGCGATCATCTTCGGCGTTTCCACGCGCTATTCGCATGATGGCGGCGCAGTTGAAGAACTTCATCGACCAGACCGGCCCGCTGTGGATGAAGGGCGCGCTGCGTCAACAAGGTGGCCTCGGTCATGTCGTCCACCGCCACGCAGCATGGCGGGCAGGAAATCGCCATCGTCACCACGCAGATCGCGCTGCAGCACCACGGCATGATCATCGTGCCGCTGTCCTATGCCTGGCAGGGCCAGAGCGGCGTCGACCAGATCCGCGGCGGCTCGCCTTATGGCATGACGCTGGTGACCGGCAGCGACGGCTCGCGCATGCCATCCGAACTCGACCTTGAAGGCGCGCGCTTCCAGGGCAAGCGCGTTGCCGAAATCGCGGCCAAGCTGCACGGCTGACCTGCCCCGCTTGCACGCTGCATCATGGAGAAGGGCGGCCACAGGCCGCCCTTTTTCTTTGGCCGCCCGTTTTTGTCGGTTCTGCGATGCGTGACGCCAGCGCCCGGCTTGATGTATCGGCGCCAAAACGCTAGGCAGGACGCGCTGCGGGCATGGCGAAACTGGTAGACGCAAGGGACTTAAAATCCCTCGGCCGCAAGGCTGTCCGGGTTCGACCCCCGGTGCCCGCACCAGATTTTCCGCAAGATGTCGGATAAACGAAATTCAGCTGTAAAAACAATGACATGAAAATTTTTGGCGGGTAGAAGTTCCGCCGCCTGCTGCTTATGGTAGCAGCATGGGCAATCGACTTTATTACGGCGACAATCTCGGCGTGCTGCGCGAACACATCGCCAGCGAGAGCGTCGATCTTGTGTATCTCGATCCGCCATTCAATTCCAACGCCACTTACAACGTGCTGTTCAAGGCGCCGGACGGGCAGGAGAGCCAGTCGCAGATCGAGGCGTTCGACGATACCTGGCAATGGGGCGAGACCGCCGAGGATGCGTATTGGCAGGTGGTCAACGGTGCGAACACCGACGCCGCCAGCATGCTCGCCGCAATGCGCGGCTTTCTCGGCGAAAACGCCATGATGGCGTATCTGTCGATGATGGCGATCCGCCTCATCGAACTGCACCGCGTGCTCAAGCCCACCGGCAGCCTCTATCTGCACTGCGACCCGACCGCGAGCCACTATTTGAAGATCTTGCTGGATGCGGTGTTCGGGGCGAAGAATTTTCGAAGCGAGATTAGCTGGAAGAGATCATCTGCCCACAGCGACGCTAAACAGGGGCGCATGCAGTACGGCAATATTCGTGATGTCATTTACTTTTATACGAAGACTAACGATTGGACGTGGAACTGGCTTTTCACAGAATATGAACCAGATTACGTGGAAGCATTCTACTGGTTTGAAGAGCCGGGTTCTAATCGGAAATACGGATTGGGGACCTAACGGAGGCAAAGCCGGGTGGAGATGTCTCCTATGAATGGCGAGTTCGCCGAAAGGTCGGCGGTGCTTGGGAAGCAGATTTGAAAGATGAGTATCTCCATCCAGTCAGTGGCTGGGAGTACGCCGGAATTCCGCCTTACAAGGGAAGATTTTGGGCCTACTCAAAGGACAATTTGCGAAAGTTTTCGTTAGGGGGGCGATTAGTTCACGCGGGAACGGGAATGCCCGGTTACAAACGTTATCTTGACGAAATGGAGGGCGTCCCACTCCAAAACGACTGGAAGGACTTAAAGCCCGTCTCCGGGAAAGAAAAACTCGGCTATCCCACTCAGAAACCCGTCGCGCTGCTGGAGCGCATCATTGCCGCCTCGTCCAATCCGGGCGACGTGGTGCTGGACCCGTTCTGCGGCTGCGGCACCACCGTTCACGCAGCCCAGAAACTGGGGCGGCAATGGCTCGGCATCGACGTCACGCACCTTGCCATCGGCCTCATCGAGCGGCGGCTGCGCGACGCCTTCAAGGACCCGCCCGTGCAGTTCGAGACGGTTGGCGTTCCCAAGGACATTGGCGCGGCGCGCAAGCTGGCCGCAACCGACAAGCACGAATTCGAGAAATGGGCGATCAGCCTCATTCCCGACGCGCAGCCTTTCCGAGGCGGCAAGAAGGGCGCGGACACCGGCATTGACGGCATCGTCTACATGCGCACGGAAAAGAACAAGACCGACAAGGCGATTGTCGAGGTCAAGGGCGGCGGCGTTTCCGTCGACCAGATCCACAAGCTGAAAAGCGTGATCGACCGCGAAAAGGCGCTGGCCGGGCTGTTCGTCACGCTCAACGAACCGACGCGCCAGATGGTGTCGGAGGCCGCCGCTGCCGGTTTCGCCGAGACGGTGTTCGGCCGTATTCCGCGCATCCAGATATTGACCATCGAGGGAATGCTTAACTTCCGCGAAGTGCCGCGCCTGCCGGCAATCAATTCATCGGCGTTCAAGAAGGCCCCGGCGGAAGCCAATATCAGGCAAGGCGATTTGGGGCTGTGATGGGGGCCATCTCCCCCTTGAGGGGGAGAAAGCTGTTTCCCTGGCTTGGCGCAGCCAAGTCATTGGAAACGGCAAGAGGGGGGATCGCTGCGCAGTCATCTACCCCCACCGGCTCTGCTTCGCTGCGCTCGCAGTCGCCTGCCTCCCCTCAAGGGGGAGGCGGGTGCCAGGCAGTCATCGCCCCCCTTGAGGGGGAGAAAGCTGTTTCCTTGGCTTGGCGCAGCCAAGTCATTGGAAACAGCAAGAGGGGGGATCGCCATACAATGCGCCGAAAAATACCTGACGACCATCGAGGATTCGCGAGAGCCATGCGCAAGGAGCCCACGGCAGCCGAGGCGCGATTATGGTCTATTGTGCGGGGCAAGAGGCTGGAAGGTTTGCGTTTTCGCCGCCAGCATCCGATTGCAGGGTACATTGTCGACTTTATTTGCCTGGATGCGCGCCTCATCGTCGAGGCCGATGGCGGGCAGCATTCGGAGAGCGCCCGTGATGTTGTACGGGACGCCAGACTTGCAGAACTCGGCTACCGCGTGCTGCGCTTCGGGAATGAGGAAATACTGCGCAATGCCGACGGCGTTACGCAAATGATCCTGGCCGCTGCAATCAAGGCTTAGCCGCGGCGCAATCTCCCCGCTTTTGGCACAGCCGAGTCATTGGAAATCGCAAGAGGGGGGATCGGAACGAGGCATCCCCCCCACCGGCTCTGCTTCGCTGCGCTCGCAGTCGCCTGCCTCCCCTCAAGGGGGAGGCGGGTGCCCGCCCACCACCACTCGCCATTCACTATTCACCATCCACTCCAAAAAACTTGTCCCCATCTCCCACTCCTCCACTACCCTTGCCCCACTGCTACCCGGCGCGAACGCCGGATTGATATCGCCGTCCTTTCGGAGGGGAGCAGCAGCGGAGCGGCCATGGCGGTGGGGTTATGCCCCGCCGGTGGCTTCGAGGCGGCCGGGCGTGCGAATTTTCCCGGGAACCGACATCAAAACTCCGCGCAGGGTGGCCACGGGCCGCACACATGCCCGTTAGGCTGGCGCGGCCACCCTGCGGTTTGTGCCTTTCCCCACAACACGGGCGTTTTCGCGCCGCGTGAACGCAAAGGTGTGCGATGAAAAACGAACTGCCGCAGCCGAGGCCTCGGCAAAGTACGATCTCTCCTTTCGCAAGTGGGGGGTCATCAACCGTCCCCCATTCCCTCCTTTCGAAAAGCCGCATATCGTAGCATTTTTCCAGGGAGGAATTTCATGAACGCTTCGCAGACATCGGCGGCTTTCGGCCGTATCCAGCAATTGATTTCAACGTCGCCCGTGCCGTCGATCTCGACGGAACTGCTGGCGACGGCGGATGGCGAACTCAACCGCGAGCTTCACGCCTTCCTGTTCGATCCGCCGTCCGATCCCGAACTGCTGAAGGGCAAGCGCATCGCGATCTGCTGCACCAACGGGGTGGAGGAGGTCGAAATCCTCGGCGCGCAGCGCTGGCTGACCGAGCATGGCGCGACGGTGCATGTCGTTTCGCCGCGCATCGGCGAATTCCACCCGACGCTCGGCCTGCGCTTCCCGCCGATCTCCAAGACGCACGTGCTCGCTATCCGCCTGATGGAAAACGCCGGCTGGCTGGAGATCAACCGCTACACGGACGAGGCGTCGGTGGCGGATTACGACGCCGTCATCCTGCCGGGCGGCTGCTGGAACCCCGATGCGCTGCGCATGGACGAGCCGGCGAAACGATTCGTGCGCGCCATGCACGAGGCCGGAAAGCCGACCTGCGCCATCTGCCACGGCCAGTGGGTCATGGTCAGCGCGAAGATCCTCAAGGGCAAGCGCGCGACGGCGGTCTGGAACATCCAGATCGATCTCGAAAACGCCGGTGCGACCGTGCTGGACGAGCCCTGCGTCGTCGACGGCAATTTGATCACCGCGCGCTTTCCCTACGATCTGCCGCGCATGGTGGCCGCGATGGTGGAGCAGCTGGTCGAGCGAAAGTGACACCGTCCCGGCTTCGCCCACAAAAAAACCCCGCTGCTGCGGGGTTTTTCATTGCTGGGTCGCATGCCGGCCTCACGCGTCGGCGCGGAAAACCTGCTTCTGCGTGCCGAGGCCCTCGATGCCCAGTTCCACCACGTCGCCGTCCTTCAGGAACAGCGGCGGCTTCTGGCCGAGGCCCACGCCCGGCGGCGTGCCGGTGGAGATGATGTCGCCCGGATGCAGGCTCATGAACTGGCTGAGATATGCGATGAGATGCGCGACGCCATAGACCATGGTGCGCGACGAGCCGTCCTGGAACTTCTTGCCGTTGACGGTGAGCCACATGGCAAGGTTCTGCGGGTCCGGCACTTCGTCCGCCGTCACCAGCCACGGGCCGGTCGGGCCGAAGGTGTCGCACGACTTGCCCTTGGTCCACTGGCCCTGCCGCTCGGTCTGGAAGGCGCGCTCGGAAACGTCGTTGATCACGCAATAGCCGGCGACGTGGGAGAGCGCGTCGGCTTCGCTGACATACTTCGCGGTCTTGCCGATGACGACGCCAAGCTCGACTTCCCAGTCGGTCTTGGTCGAGCCGCGCGGGATCAGCACGTCGTCGTTCGGGCCGCAGATCGCCGATGTCGCCTTCATGAAGATGATCGGCTCGCTCGGTACGGTCGCGCCGGTTTCCGCAGCATGGTCGGAATAGTTGAGGCCGATGCAGATGAACTTGCCGGTGCCGGCAACGCAGGGGCCAAGGCGCGCGCCTTCCGGCGCCAGCGGCAGCTTCGAAAGGTCGGTCAAGGCGAGTTCGGCCAGCTTTGCGGGATCGAGCGCCGCGCCCGACAGGTCGCCGATCACGCCGGAAAGATCGCGTATGCGTCCGTCGCTGCCGACAATGCCGGGCTTTTCGGCGCCGGGCGCGCCAAATCTTGCAAATTTCATCGGGTGTTTCCGCCTTGGTTGTTTTTTTCCTGACGGGGCACAATCACCACGACGGCGCTGGCGTCAAGCCCCATCCTGGCCTTGGACCGGCTTGCAAGGCGCATCGCTTGCCCATAAGCAGCGGGCGGGAGAGCTTTTCACCATGACAGCCTATGCCGTGCTGGCCGCCGCCTATGTGCTCAGCCAGTTCTACCGTTCGTTCCTCGCGGTGCTGACGAAAATCCTCGAGGCCGATCTGGGCGCAGGGGCGCTCGACCTGTCGCGCGCATCGGGCGCCTGGTTCATCGCCTTCGCGCTGATGCAGTTTCCGATCGGCTTTGCACTCGACCGCTACGGTCCGCGGCGCACGACATCGGTGCTGCTGGCGGCGGGCGGGGCAGGCGGGGCGGCTTTGTTTGCCATCGCGCGCGAGCCTTGGCACCTCGTCGTCGCGATGGCGCTGATCGGCATCGGCTGCGCACCGGTGCTGATGGCGGCGTTCTTCCTCTTCGCCCGCAACTTCTCGATGGCTCGATTTGCCACGCTCGGCTCCACCTTCGTGGCGGTCGGCACGCTCGGCAATGTCGTCGGCACGCGACCGCTCGCCGCAGCGGTGGAGGCTTTTGGCTGGCGCGAGGTAAGCTGGGGCCTGTGCGCCATCACGGCGGCGGTCGGCGTGGCGCTCTGGTTCACGGTGCGCGATCCCGAGCACGTCGAAGCGAAGGCCGGCGCGCCGGGCGGGTTCCTTGCGGTTCTTGTCCATCCGGCAATTGTGGCCGATCTTTCCGTGCATCCTGCTTGGCTACGCGGTTGCGGCGGGCGTACGCGGCCTTTGGGCCGGGCCGCTGCTTGGCCGATGTCTACGGCCTCGACACCGCGGCATCGGCACGCAGACGCTCTACATGGCGCTGGCTCTTTCGGTCGGCAGCCTCGCCTACGGTCCGCTCGACCGGCTGCTCGATTCGCGCAAGCGGGTTGTCATGACGGCAATATCGTCGTCGCACTCGCCTGCGCGGTGCTCGCTTTCGCCATGCCGCAACAGGTCTGGGTGGTGAGCGCGCTGCTGGTGACGATCGGATTTTTCGGCGCCAGCTACGCGGTGCAGCTTGCCCATGGCCGAGCCTTCATCCCGCCGCACCTCATCGGGCGCGGCGTGACGCTGATGAACTTCTTCTCCATCGGCGGGGTCGGGCTGATGCAGTTCGTGTCGGGGGCGGTGGTTGAGCACTCCGCGGTGCAGGGTGATCCGGCCGCCGCCTACCGCGCGCTGTTCCTGCTCTACACGCTATCCGTCTGCGGAGCGCTCGCGGCGTACAGCTTTTCGCGCGACGTGCGGCCTTCGCGGCAGGGCTGAGCGTTCACATCACGCTCTGTACGAACTCGACAATGTCTCTTGTCACCGCCTCGGTATTGCCGGGGCTGAGGATGTCGCCGGCGAGAACATGGTTCGACGGGTCACCGCTCTCCTGTACCAGAACGAGTTTCTTTGGCCCGCCCCAGCGCTGGTGCACCTTCCGTGCGACCGCCGGCACCACGACCTTGTCATCGGGCGAGATGATGAAGATGGCGGGCACCTTGATCCGGCCCGGATCGATTTCGTTCATGGTCTGCAGCAGCGCGCCCATCGGAAAAACCGCCCGGCTCGGATAGGAAGTCGTCCACCATTTCGCCTGCTCGGCGTTGTGCGGCTCGAAGCTTCGTTCCTGTCCCATGATCATCGGCAGCAAGCGGTCGGCCCAAGGCATGTTGAGAAGCCCGATCGAGGCGCCCTGGATCGCGAAGTTCGGCGAAATCAGTGCCAGTGCGGCAATGCTTTGCGCCAATGCAGGCTTCGATGCGGCCCATGCCGCCAGCGTGCCGCCGGTGGAAGTGCCGATTACAACCACCCGTTCGCCGATCCTGGTTCCGATTGCCAGCGCCTCGGCGACGTCGTTCATCCACGCGTTCATGCTGCCTTCGGCCATGGCCGGCCCGTCCTGGCCGTGCCCGGTAAGACGAGTGAAGAAGAGATTGGCGCCAAGGGCGGCCGCCACCTTGTCGGGCACCGGCCGGATTTCCATCTTGGTCGCCGAAAATCCGTGCAGATAGATGACAGCGAGTTTCGTCTTTCCGCGCGTTGCGGGGTTCGGCCCAGACGATTTCCTTTTGCGCGCCCGGCCGTATTGCCGGGAACTTTGCTTCCGATGCGGCAAGCCACGCATCGAGATCGGGACCGATCGAGGCGGGATCGAAGGAAATGGTCTCATCGCGGTCTGGCCGCGGGCCCGCAAACATGGCTATCGCTGCAATCCCCAGCAGTAAAAGTATGAATAATAACAAGCGTTTCATGTCGAAGACAAGTTCCCCAAAACCCTACCACGTCTATTGTGCATGCGTATTCAGCCGCTGTCCAACATCGCCACGTCTATATTGGCGCGGTTTACAACCATGCGCATGGCAAAGCTCGACTGGATCCTCGAAACGCCGGGCAGGGCGGAGAGCCAGTTCTTGTAGATCCATTCATAATGTTCCATGTCGCGCGCATTCACGCGAACCAGATAGTCGCTCTCGCCCGACATCAGAAAACAGGTCACGATGTGCGGGCAGGCCTTCACGGCGCGCTCGAATTTTTCGAGATGGTCCTCCGACTGCGCCTTCAGCGTGATGTGGACGAGGGCGGTGATCGTTTGTCCGATCGCCTTGTTCGAAATCACCGCCTGATAGCCCTCGATGGTGCCGGATTTTTCCAGTGCATCGAGCCGGCGCGAGCAGGCCGAAGGCGAGAGCCCCACCTTCGCGGCCAGTTCGACATTGGGAAGCCGGGCATTCTCCTGCAGGTGACGCAGGATCAACAGATCGATCTTGTCAGGCGCGTTCATGCAACGATATCTCGGAAAATCGACCAATTGACGCAATAATCACCGATCAGGGGTGGCACTGCAAGTCACCTTTGCAAGGACATTGCCCGCGTTATTTGCGACCATGCGCCAACTTCGAAAACGCGAATTTCGGGAGAGGCTTTCATGCGCGTCGGATGCCCAAAGGAAATCAAGAACCATGAGTACCGCGTCGGCCTGACGCCCGGCGCCGTGCGCGAATATGTGGCGCATGGCCACAAGGTGATCGTCGAAACCGGCGCGGGCGCCGGCATCGGCGCCGACGACGCTGCCTACAAGGCTGCCGGCGCGGCCATCGTCGGCACAGCCGCCGAGGTGTTCACCCAGTCGGACATGATCGTGAAGGTGAAGGAGCCGCAGCCCGCCGAATGGGCGCAGCTTCGCGAAGGCCAGCTCCTCTATACCTATCTGCATCTCGCGCCCGATCCGGCCCAGACCAAGGGCCTGCTCGAATTCGGGCGTGACCGCGATCGCCTATGAAACCGTGACCGATTCGCGCGGCGGCCTGCCGCTGCTCGCGCCGATGTCGGAAGTTGCCGGCCGCCTTGCGATCCAGGCCGGCGCGACCGCGCTGCAGAAGGCCAATGGCGGACGCGGCGTGCTGCTGGGCGGCGTGCCGGGCGTGTTGCCGGGCAAGGTCGCGATCATCGGCGGCGGTGTTGTCGGCCTCAATGCGGCCAAGATGGCGGTTGGCCTGGGCGCGGATGTGACGATCATCGACCGCTCGCTCCCGCGCCTGCGCGAACTCGACGACATCTTCAACGGTCGCATCCACACCCGCTATTCGACGGTCGAAGCGATCGAGGACGAGTGCTTCTCGTCCGACGTGGTTGTCGGCGCGGTGCTGATCCCCGGCGCGGCGGCGCCGAAGCTCGTCAGCCGCGAAATGCTGTCCGGCATGAAGAAGGGCTCGGTGCTCGTCGACGTCGCCATCGACCAGGGCGGCTGCTTCGAGACCTCGCATGCCACCACGCATTCCGAGCCGACCTACGTGATCGACGGCGTCATCCACTACTGCGTCGCCAACATGCCGGGCGCGGTGCCGGTCACCTCGGCCAATGCGCTCAACAACGCGACGCTGCATTACGGCCTGATGCTGGCCGACAAGGGCCTCAAGGCGCTGGTCGACGACGCGCATCTGCGCAACGGCCTCAACGTCCATCGCGGCAAGGTCACCAACCGCGCGGTCGCCGAGGCGCTCGGCTACGAAATGGCCGAGCCGCAGGCGGTGCTCAAGGTCGCGTAACTCGAAGCGTGCGCGGGAGGTTCAATCCTCCCACGCATCCACTTCTTCCTCCGACCGGCCGACGGGCACGAAGCCCATCTTCTGGTAGAGCGGCAGCGCGCGGGGGTGGTCGAGCGAATTGGTGTGGACCGTCACCTTCTGCGGCTGCCGGTCCCACGCCGCATCTATCGCTGCGCCCAGCAGCCATTTGCCGAGGCCCATGCCGGTGTACTTTCCGATCAGCCCGAAATAGGCAATCTCGACATCGCGCGGCAGGCGCGAACTGTCGAGTTCGAAGAAGCCGGCTGGACAGCCATCGACATACAGCACGTCGATGCGCGTCGTCTCGGCGTTGATGATCGCGTCCAGCGTCGCATCGTCCATCGCGCGGCGCAGCATCCAGTGGTGCTCGCGGCCGACCTCCCGGTAGAGGTAGCGGTAAAAGGCCGGCATCATGTTGCGCGCACGAAAAAGCGCGACCGCCGGGCCGACGGGCAAATGCGGCCGATGCGTCGGGCGCTCGGTCATTTCCAGATAGGTGATTATGGCCGTGAGCTTGCCGCTGCCTGACGCCATGATCTACTCCTTCGGCGTTTCCCAGCGCGCAACCGGCGCATCGTCGGCCTTGCCCCATTCGGCCCATGACCCGTCATAGAGCGAGTGGTTCTTGTGGCCCACCGTCTCCAGCGCCAGCGAGATGATCGCAGCAGTCACGCCGGAGCCGCACGAGGTGATCACCGGCTTCGCCATGTCCAGCGAAACATCCTTGAAAAGCTGCTGCAATTCATTGATGTCCTTCAATTTTCCGTCGCTGACGAGCGTATCCGCCGGCAGTGATTTCGAACCCGGCACATGACCCGACCGCAAGCCCGGACGCGGCTCGGGAACGGCGCCGGTGAAGCGGCCTTGCGGCCGCGCGTCCAGTATCAGCGCACGCGACGAGTGGACGTTCTCGCGGATCGTGTCGATTGCCGTCACCCGGCCTGCATCGAATGACGGCGTGAAGGTTGCAGGCGCGGGCGTTTGCGGCTCGCCGGTTTCCACGGGCCGGCCGGCGGCTTTCCAGCGGTCGAAGCCGCCTTCGAGGATGCGCACGTTTTGGGCGCCCATGACGCGGAAGGTCCACCACACGCGTGCCGAGGAAAAAACGCCCGGCCCGTCATAAACGACGATCTCGTCGGTCTCGCGAAATTCCCATCGCGCCTGCCGCCTTGGCGAATTCTTCCGGCGTTGGCAGCATGTGCGGCAGGGAAGAGGTCTTGTCGCTGATCGCGTCGATGTCGAAGCGAACGGCGCCGGGAATGCGGGCTGCGGCGTATTCGGCGGCAGCATCGCGGTTCTGTGCCGGCAGGTACCAGGAACCGTCGACGATCCGCAGCCCCGGCGACCCCAGCCTTGCCTGCAATTCGTCGGCGCCAATGAAGAACTGGCTCATTCTTGCTCTTTCTTTTTCGGCTTCTGGCGGTCATGCCAGACTTCGATCGACTTGTCCGGGTACAGGCCAAACTGCACATGGTCCGGGCCGGACGGTACTTCCACCCAGTCTGCCTTGAAATCCAGCATGATGTGAACCGTTTCGGGCGGAACCGGCAAGGGCGTATCGATGGCCGAGGCGAAGGGATGCACAAGGTCCGGCCACTTGTCGTGATAGACCCACAGCGCCGAGCCGCATTTGCCGCAGAAGCGCCGCTCCAGCGGGCTTTCCTCGCCGTCGATCACGGCATGGTAGACGCGGATGTTGTCTTCGCCCTCGATCTCCAGCGAGTCAGCCCAGCCCATGATGTTGATGGAATAGCCGCCGCCGCCCTGCGTCTTGCGGCAGATGGAGCAGTAGCAGCGCTGGTACGGCATCGGCGTGTTGGATTCGAGCCGGAACTTGACCGCGCCGCAGTGGCAGGAGCCTTCGAGTTTCATGGTCTCACCCGGCGCTTCACTGCGCCGCCGGCCCGAACTTTATCCGGAAGCGGCGGTTCTCGCGCCCTTTCTTTTCGATCTTGGCGATGTGCAGGTCGCCCACTTCGCCTGTCTCGCTCACATGCGTGCCGCCGCAGGGCTGGCTGTCGACGCTTGCGTTCTCGCCGATGACGACGAGCCGGATGCGCCCGGCGCCGCGGGGAGGGCGGACATTCTTCGACTTGACGATTCCGGGATTGGCGTCGAGTTCGGCCTCGGCGATCCAGTTCGTGGCGACGGGTGGTTGGCGTTGATGATCTCCATCATGCGCGCGGTGACGTCTTCCTTCGTCACGCCCGCTTCGGGAATGTCGAAGTCGACGCGGCTTTCATCCGGGCCGACGCTGGCGCTGGTGATCGGGTAGGGGCAGACGACCGAAAGCACGTGGCAGGCCGTGTGCATGCGCATGAGATTGTAGCGCCGCTCCCAGTCGATATGGCCGGTCAGCTTCTCGCCGACTGCCGGAAGCGCCTCACCGTCGGCCGGCACAAGCACGATCTCCTGCTTGGTCTCTCCCGCCACTGCGGTCGCGATCTTGATGATCGAGCCATCGGCACGCTCCAGATGCCCGCTGTCTCCCGGCTGGCCGCCGCTGGTCGCGTAGAAATTGGTCTCGTCGAGAATGATGCCGCCGCTGTCGGTGATTGCCAGCACGGTTCCTTCGCAGGCAGTCAGATAGGCATCGTCGAGAAAGGCAGGCGCGGGTGATGAATGGCATTGGTCAGGCAGTCTTTTCGAAGGGGATTTCAATGTTGCTCTTTCGCTCCAGCCATGCCGGAACCGGCAGGTCTTTCGAGCGAAGGAATTGCGGATTGTAGAGCTTTGACTGATAGCGCGTGCCATAGTCGCACAGGATGGTCGCGATGGTGTGGCCCGGACCCATTTCGCGCGCAAGACGCATGGCGCCGGCGATGTTGATGCCGGTGGAGCCGCCCATGCACAGCCCCTCATGCTCGAGCAGGTCGAAGACGATCTCCACCGCCTCGCGGTCGCCGATCTGGTATGCGCCGTCCACCGGCGCGCCTTCGAGGTTCGCGGTGATGCGGCCCTGGCCGATGCCTTCGGTGATCGAACTGCCCTCGGATTTGAGTTCGCCGGTCGTGTAGAACGAATAGAGCGCGGCGCCCATCGGGTCGGCAAGGGCGATCTGGATGTCCTTGTTGTGCTCCTTGAGCCCGATGCCGACGCCTGCCAGCGTGCCTCCGGTGCCGACTGCCGACACAAAGCCGTCCACCTTTCCGGCGGTATCTTTCCAGATTTCCTGCGCCGTGGTGCGCACATGGCCATCGCGGTTGGCGACGTTGTCGAACTGGTTCGCCCAGATCGCGCCGTTCGGCTCCGTCATCGGCGAGCTGTTCCGCCAGCCTGCCCGAGACCTTCACATAATTGTTGGGGTTCTTGTACGGAACCGCCGGCACCTCGATCAGCTCCGCGCCAAGCAGGCGCAGCATGTCCTTCTTTTCCTGGCTCTGCGTCTCGGGAATGACGATGACGGTTCGAAATCCAAGGGCATTGGCAACCACGGTCAGCCCGATGCCGGTGTTGCCGGCCGTGCCTTCCACCACGACGCCGCCCGGCCGCAGCAGGCCCCTGGCAACCGCATCCTCGATGATGAACATGCCGGCCCGGTCCTTCACCGACTGGCCGGGGTTCATGAACTCAGCCTTGCCCAGGATCGTGCAGCCGGTAAGTTCGGAGGCGCGTTTCAGCTTGATGAGCGGCGTATTGCCGATTGCGTCCAGTGTGGAATTGCGGATCATTCGTTTTACGTTCCGGCCTTGATTTTCTTGAACTCTAATGCAGTTTAAGGCCGGATCAAATCAGGATCGGGCTGAATAGACTATTACGGCAGCGCATTTGGCTCAACCAAGCACGACATGATAAAAATAGCCGCAAAACCGGATGAAAATTTTACGTTACGGTGATCCGGATTGACACCTGAAACGTAACCTTTTGCTAGATGGCATCCTTGGTATTTCAAGCAGGGGGTTTGGCTGGGATGATGCGACTCGAGGCAATTTGAATGGCACACGGGCATGAGCATGGGCATGAAGCGGGCAAGGCATCCACGCAGAGCGTGGAAACGCTTGACCAGTTGATAGCGCACTACGTGGCCGGTGCATTGCCGGGCCCGTTGAATGCGCTTGTCGGGGCACATGTGGAATTGAAGGAAAGCGGGCGACGACTCGCGCGCGGTTTCGAAACGCTTGCGGGCCGCGAGCTTGAGGCGATGGAGCCAAAGCCGATCCAGAACCGCGATGCGATGATGCGCGCTATCTTCTCAAGCGCCGTACCGGCATTGGCGCGCCCGGCGGCCGCGCCTTCCTGCAGCGTTTTCCCCAAGAGCCTGATTGAATTCACCGGCCACACCGCGCAGTCCGTGCCGTGGCGCACCAAGCTTCCGGGCCTTCGCGAGGTGCGTTTCGCCGAAGAAGATGGCTGCGAGGCTACGCTGTACTGGATCCGTCCGGGCCGGGCCATGCCGCACCACACGCATGGCGGATCGGAAATCACGCTGGTGCTGGATGGCGGTTTTACCGACGGGCTCGGTCACTATCTGCGCGGCGACGTTGCTGCGGCCGATGAAACCGTCGACCATCGCCCGATGGCCGACACCGACGGCCCGTGCATTTGCTTTGCGGTAACCACGGCGCCACTAAAAATGACCGGATCGATCGGACAACTTTTTTCCGACATTTTCGGCCGGTAAATGATTCGAAGGTCGTCCTACAGGGGCGTCCTGTCTGAGGCAGCCGGGAGGGACGCGTCGCCGCGTCCCTCCCGATTATTTTTCGATCTCCATTGATCGGGGGGCGATTGGATGACGCTGTACCGCGCAAGGCCCGCCGATGGCGCGGCCTGGATTACTGGCGCGAGCGAGGGACTTGGCAGGGCTTTGGCCTTGCGGCTGACCTCGCAAGGCTGGACCGTCTACGCCAGCGCGCGATCTGCGGACAAGCTGGATGCGCTCGCTTCGCTCCTTTTCCGGCCAAGGCAAGATCATTTCGCTTGCCGCTTGATGTCACCGACCGCGATGCCAACGCAAATGCAGTGGAAGCGATCACGCGGAACGGAGACAAGCTGGCGCTCGCCGTTTTCAACGCCGGAAATTTCTTTCCGGTTCGTGCGTTCAAGCTAACCCATGACGCATTCGACAAATCGCTTGCCATCAATTTGACCGGTGTCATCAACGGCCTAATCCCGGCGATAGAAGCGATGAAGGCGCAGGGCTTCGGGCAGCTGGCGCTGGTGGCTTCCTCCGCCGGCTATGGCGGCTTGCCGAAAAGCGCCGCCTATGGCGCGTCGAAGGCGGGGTTGATCAATCTTGCAGCCAGCCTCAAATTCGATCTCGACACCATGAATATCCGCATCCAGGTGGTCACGCCAGGTTTCGTGGAAACGCCGCTCACCGGCAAGAACGATTTTCCGATGCCGTTCCTGATGAAGGTCGACGATGCCGCGGAGGCGTTTGCGAAAGGCCTCAACTCCAACGCCTTCGACATCACGTTCCCGAAACGCTTCACCTACCTGCTGAAGCTAGCAAACCTGTTGCCATATTCGCTCTATTTTCCGTTAGTCGCGCGTATGACAGGCGCGCGCCGCTAACCCGCGCGCATCCGCATGAGCGTTGCTTCGTCCAAGCGGAAATTCCACATCATTGCGATGGCAACGAACTTCAGCGCAACCGGCGCTGCAGCGTAGAGAAGGGCCAGCATCAACAGGCTTTCGCTGCTGCTTGCGGCGCTGTCCGTGGCATCGAGCCCGTATGCCTCAAGTAGCGGGAAAGCAAGCCCCACCGCAAGCGCCAGCGCTAGCTTCGATGTCAGCGACCAAGCCGCGAAAAACAGAGCCGACCGGTTGGCGCCGGAGGCGATCCGGTCCGACTCGATGACGTCCGCCTGCATTGATGAGGGCAATACGAGGTCTGCGCCGAGGCACAGTCCGCTGGCAATGCAGATGATCGTGAACGCCGCGACATCGCCTTGGGACAGAAATGCTGCGGGCAGGAACACCGCGCATGCGGCGAGCATGGCGATGCACCAGGTGCGATGCTTCGACAGCCGGCGCGCCACCCAGTTCCAGACCGGCATTCCGGCAATGGCGCTGACGAAATAGAGGATCAGCAGCGGTCCGCGCCAGTCTTCCGCACCCAAGCGCTGCGCCACGAAAAGCAGGAAAAGCGTTGCCGGCAGGGCATTGGCGAGGCTGTTGACAAGGAACGCCGACAGCAGCCGTATGAAATGTGGATTGGCGCGCATGGCGGCGAGGGCTTCAAGAGGCGGCGTCCCGGCCCGTTCGCTGACAGGGGGCTCGGGAACGCTCGCGATCGCAAGCCCGGTAAACAGCGGCAACGCAATGACAACGAATACGGCAATCAGCGCCAGGCCGTGAAAGGCCGAAGGATCCTTCCAGCCGATGGTGAAGGGCAGGGCGATCGCCACCACGGTGCCGGCAATCACAAAGCCCTCGCGCCATGCCGCAATGCGGCTTCGCTCGTGATAGTCCTGCGACAGCTCCGCCCCCCAGGCGGAAAGCGGCAGCACCATCGCGGTGTAGCCGATCGACAGCAGTGCAGCGGTTCCGAAAAGCCATGCGCCGCCGCACGTCGGCCGGGGGCCAGAACAGCGCGAAGGCCGTCACCGCCAGCGGCAGGGCGAAAAGCGCCATCCACGAACTTGCGGCGGTTGCGCGAAGGCCACCGGTCGGCCAGCCAGCCGATCACCGGATCGTTGACGGCGTCGAAGATGCGCACGGCCAGAAGGATGGTTCCGACTACCGCGAGCGGGACGCCCAGGCTTCGGCATAGAAGGTGGGGACGACGAGGTAGAGCGGCAGCGTTAGAGCGGCGAGCGGCAGCGCGACGGCGCCATAGGCGGCCAGCCGCCAGGCAGGCAGTGACGCGGCTTCGCTGCTCACGAACGCTGGTAGAAAAGCTGGCGCACGTCGATGTTGTCGCTGAGGAAACCCGCCTCGCAATAATGCAGGTAGAATTCCCACATCCGCTTGAAGCGAAGGTCAAAGCCCATCGGGCGGATATCTTCCCACGCGCTGACGAACTTCTCGCGCCATTCGGCGAGCGTGCGCGCATAATCCCTCGGGAACATGCGCTCGGACATCAGCGTCAGCCCGTGCTCGATGCTCAGGCGCGACAGGATTGAAGGGCTTGGCAGCATGCCGCCCGGAAAGATGTAGCGCTGGATGAAATCGGGATGCGAGCGGTAATAGTCATAGCTCGTATCGGCAATGGTGATGATCTGCAGCCCGGCCCGGCCGCCGGCTTTCAGGCAGTCGTGCAGCTTGCCGAAATAGGCCGGCCAGTATTTCTCGCCAACCGCCTCGAACATCTCGATGGAAGCGATGGCGTCGTACTTGCCCGTCTCGTCGCGGTAGTCCTGAAACTTGATCTCGACGCGCTCGTTCAGGCCTTGGCGGAACATGCGTTCGCGGGCGAAATCATATTGCTCCCGGCTGATGGTCAGGCCGGTGACGTGGCAGCCGACTTCCTTTGCCGCGTATTCGGCAAAGCCGCCCCAGCCGCAGCCGATTTCCAGCACGTGCTGGCCGCTGGCCATATGGGCGCTCTTGGCCAGCGACCGGTACTTCGACCGCTGCGCTGCCGCCAGCGAATTGTCGCCTTCCTCGAAAATCGCCGAGGAATAGGTCATCGTCGAGTCGAGCCAGCGGCTGTAGAACGCGTTGCCGAGGTCGTAGTGCGAGGCGATATTGCGCCGCGAGCCGCGACGCGTGTTCTGGTTGAACCAGTGGTTGAGCTTCTGCAGCGCGTTGTTGAACCAGTTCGGCGTCGCGACGTTGCGGTAAAGCTCTTCATTGGCAAGGAACAGCGACAGGAAGGCGGTGACGTCCGGGCTGGTCCAGTCGCCGTCCATGTAGCTTTCGGCAACGCCAACCGAGCCGCCCATGATCGCGCGGCGGGCAAAACGCCAGTCGTGGATGACGAGCTCGGCTTCCGGACCCTGGCCGGGCGCCTTGAAGTGGTAGGCCGCCCCGCCGGGAAGCTCGACCGTCAGGCTGCCGTGATGCATTCGCGTCAGCGCCCTCAAGGCGTGGCGGGCATGAAAAGGCAAACCGCGTGTGATTTCCCCGACATTTTCTTGCGTCAGTTCAACGACCTTGCTCTGCCTGCCTGCCTTCTCTCGCACCCTGCCTTGCATCATGCACTCATTCCCCTGGACGGGCGCGCCTTTGTGTCGTTCATTCCCCTGGGGCAAGGCCATGCCTTGGCCCGGATTGCCGGAATAGCTTTCCGGCGCCGGTGGCGCGGGCCGCTTCGTCAATTTCACACCCTTGAGCCACAATCTGCAGTGCCTCAAAGTGTATTCCGACCACGACTTTCCATGGAATCCCCAGTGTTTTCAAGATGGCGGTTGCGAAACCGTACAAGTCTGCACTTTTCCTTACGCCATGGAAGGTAGCCGCCAATATCGGACCGTCCCTGTCCATTTCAAGGATTCGCAACGCCACTTCGTCGTCCGGCGGTCGAATCCGGAAACGATAGGTGAGTTCCATGTCGAGGAAGGGCGAGACGTAAAACCCCTTTCGGCGCTCCTGCCGTATGCCGGCCGGCGAGGCCTGACCGGCCAGCACCGGCTCGACGTAACTGTGTCCTTCGCCGAAGGTGTTGTGAACCTGGTAGACGAGCGCGGTGATCTCGCCTGCCTCGTTGCGGCAGAAATAGACTGACAGCGGATTGAACGTGTAGCCCAGCACGCTGGGGTAGCACAAAAGCTCCACCCTTGCCGGGCGCGACAGGCCGGCATTGCGCATCAGCCGGTCGACATGGTCGCGAAGGCAGGTCCCGTCGCGCGGGCCGTGGTCCTTTTCGTGAAAGGCGACCAGGTTGCGCTTGTTCACCGAGAAGACTGCGCTGGTCTGGTCTGCTTCGTCCAGCCGGTCGAGATCGATCAGCATGGAGGCGACGGAGTAGGTGAACCGGTGGCCGACGGGCTTCAGCCGCGCATGCATGACCTTGCCGTCGTAAAGCGACAAGGCAGGAGTCGGTCCTGTCGGCCGTTCGGCGGCCATGCTATTCCGCAGCCTCCAAGATTGGCGTGATGCGCTCATCGTCATTGGTTTCCCATGGCGCCGGGCAGCCAAGCATCGCCGCAACGCCGAGGCCTGACGATAGACCATCTTCGTGGAAACCATAGCGTGTCCAGGCGCCACAGTAATAGGTGTTGTTCTCGCCCTGGATCGAGGGCAGCCGCTCCTGCGCGGCCAGCGCTTTCGTATCGAACTGCGGATGCGAATAGTCGAATACCCCGAAAGTAAGGTCCTCGCGCGGCGGCGTCGGCGGGTTCAGCGTAATGAAGATCGGATGCCGCGGGTCGATGTTCTGCAACCGGTTCATCCAGTAGGTCACAGAGATCTCACGCTTGCCGCTTTCCTGGCGCGTGCCGAGATAGTTCCACGCCGCCCATGCGTCGCGGCGGCGGGGCATCAGCGCCGGGTCGCGATGCAACCACACGGCGTTCGGGCGGTATTGCACGGCGGAAAGGACTGAACGCTCGGCCTCGCTCGGATCGGCGAGGAAGCGCAGGGCCTGATCGGTGTGCGACGCAATCACCACCTTGTCGTAGCGCTGCACCTGGCCATGCCGGTCGCGGATGAAAACCCCGCCGTCGCGGCGTTCGATCTGCTCTACCGAAGCATTGAGCAGGATCCGCCCTTCAAATTGCGAAAGCAGTTTCTCCACGTAGACGCGGCTGCCGCCGGTCACCGTTTCCCAGTACGGCCGCTCGCGGTGGATTAGCCGGTGATTGTCGAGGAACCGGATCAGGCTTTCGGCGGGATAGTCCAGCATCCGGGCCGCGGGCGTCGACCAGATGGCCGCGATCATTGGTACGATATAATCGTCGCGCAGGGCGTTGGAGATACGGCGCGTCTTGATGTAGTCGCCAAAGGTCAGGCCGCAAAGCACGCCGTTTTCGAGATCCTGCTTGGCCCGCTCGTTGAAGCGCAAGATATCCTTCAGCATGAACAGGAAGCGCGGCGAAAGCAGGTTGCGCTTCTGCGCAAAGATCTCCCGCAGTCCGCCCCCGCACCACTCCAGCGCACCGCCGTCAAGCGATACGGCGAAACTCATCGAGGTCCGTTCGGTCTCGACGCCGAGATGGGCGAACATCTTGCAAAGGTTGGGGTAGTTCGCGCGATTGAAGACAATGAAGCCGGTGTCGACAGGTATCTGCCGCCCGTCATGGTCCACAACAACTGTTGCGGAATGCCCGCCGGGACGCTCGCGCTTTTCGTAGAGCGTTACGTCATGGCGCCGCGAAAGTGCCCATGCGGCTGAGTTTCCGGAAATACCGGAACCGACGACTGCTATTTTCATGAATCAGCTAGCTTCCTTCAATGACTCGAATGCCACCAGCGCTCTGTCGCGTGCGCTGGAATGATCGACGACCGGCTTTGGATAGGTTTGCCCCAGTGTGATGCCCGCCTTCACCAGCGCATCCTTGGTCGCTTCCCACGGCTTGTGCAAGAAACTATTGGGCAGGCCGGCGATTTCCGGCACCCAGCGGCGCACATAGTCGCCCTCCGGATCGAACTTTTCGCCCTGAAGGATCGGGTTGAAGATGCGGAAATAGGGAGCGGCGTCCGCCCCGCATCCGGCGACCCACTGCCAGCTTGCGCTGTTGCTCGCGAGGTCGCCATCGACCAGCGTGTCCCAGAACCATTCCTCGCCGACGCGCCAGTCGACCATCAGGTGCTTGATGAGGAAGGAAGCGGCGATCATGCGCACGCGGTTGTGCATGTAGCCAGTGCGCCACAGTTCGCGCATGCCGGCGTCCACGATGGGATAGCCGGTGCAACCCTTTTTCCATGCATCGATTGCGGGCGTCGACACGAGCCATGGAAACTGGTCGAAGCGGTTGTTGAAATTGCGCCATTGCAAATCGGGAAAGTGATGGAGCAGGTGCCAGGAGAACTCCCGCCAGCCCAGTTCCTTGCGGAACTTCTCGACATCGTGCGCAGAAGCATTGCCTTTGCCCGCGGCATGCCAAGCCTGGTAGGGCGATATCATGCCGAAACGCAGATAGGGCGAAAGGCGCGATACATTTCCCTTGCGCCGGAAAGTCGCGGCCGTCGGCATAACCCGCCAGGCCGTTCGCGACAAAATCGGCGAGCTGTTCGAGGCCAGTTTCCTCGCCGGCCTGCCAGTTCTCTCGCAATCCGCCGGCCCAATCGGGCCTCGTGGGAAGCAGGCGCAATTCCTCAAGGGACAGTCCGTCCGTCGTGCCGGCATGGCTGTTCAAATGCACAGGCGCGAGCAGGGGACGCCGTGGCTCTCCCTGACGCTCGAATGCCCGCCAGAATGGGCTGTAGACGCGGTACGGCCCGCCGTCTCCGGTCTTGAGAAGGGATGGTTCGTGCAGCAGGTTACCGTTGAAACTTTTGGCGATGATGCCGGTCTCGGCAAAACGGGCTTTCAGCGCGCGGTCGATGGAAATGCCCGCCGCGAAATGCCGACGATTCCAGTATACTTCGCCAGCGCCGGTTTGCTCCACAATTTGCGGCAGCACATCGCCGGCCGGACCGGACTTGATCATCAGCCCCGCGCCGAGATTGTGCAAACGTTCGTCAAGCGCCGCAAGGCCGTGATGCAACATCCAGCGCTGCGCGCCGCCGAGCGGGCGGACGCCTTCGGACACCTCGTCATGAATGTAGAGTGCGATCACCGGGCGACCGCTCGCCGCCGCTGCGTTTAGTGCCGGATTGTCGGCAATGCGCAAATCGTCGCGAAACCACACGATGGCCGGCGCTTCGCATAGGGCCGCGCCATCCGGCGTGCCTGTTTCTCCTTGGGTATCAGTATCTGTCACGCGCCTGCGCCTGGTGCCGTGCTGTTATTGCTAGGCTCTACGCAAACAACCGCCCACCGGATCATGCCTGGGCAGTCTGTTTCTCGGCAACGCTTTCAATGAGGGCATCGTAGAACGCAGTCAGGTCCACCGATGCGAGCGAAATGCAATCACGCGAGATTTTTTCCGCGTCAGACCAGGTCGCCACGCCCGAGCGCTGCGTGAAATTCGTCGTGGCGGGCGGCCAACTTTTTCCATTGCTCGCTCGCCGCGAGTTTTTCGTCGCCGATCAGCGCATAAAGAGTGGCTGGCTTGCTCTTGCCCTTGAGCGCCATCAAGCCGCCTTTGAGGATCGCGAAATCCGGACACCCGGCTGCAGTGGATTGCGACAGCAGGATGTACCAGCCCGCCGGCTTGGTGGTGGACTCGATACGCGCTGCCACGTTTACGGTGTCGCCAACGACGGAGTAGTCGAACCGGTTGACCGAACCCATGTTGCCGACGCAACCCTCGCCGCTGTTGAGCCCGATGCCGATCTGCACATCTCCCAGCCCGAGCCGGTGAAATCCAAACTCGTCTTTGGCGTTTAGTTCCTTGAGGCGTTCCATCATTTCCAGCGCCGCACGCGCCGCTTTTCGCGGGTGATCCTCCACATCGAGCGGTGCGTTCCAGAAAGCCATGATCGAATCGCCGATGTATTTGTCGATCGCGCCCTCATGCTTGAGGATCGCATCCGACAATGGCGACAGCAGCTTGTTCAGGAATGTGACAAGTTCCTGCGGCGACAGCTTTTCCGAGATTGGCGTGAAGCCGCGTATGTCCATGAACATCAGCGTCATTTGCCGGATTTCCCCGCCGAGCTTGAGACTGTCCGGATTGCGCTCCAGTTTCAGCAGCAGGTCGGGCGCCAGATAACGCTGGAAAGCGCCGCGCACGAAACGCTTCTCGCGTTCGGTGAAGGCGAAAAGCAGGATCGTCGTCGTCAGGAAGATCGCACTGCCGGTCAGCATCGGGAACAGGGGATCGAGCAGGATGCCGTAACGGTCGAAGGCGAACCAGCTTCCTGCAAGCACGGCTACCGACGATACCGCACCGAAGGCGGCGGAGACGAGGGGGCCGGCGAAAGGCAGGATCGCGATGATGAGCAGGCTGATCACCAGCATCGCTGCGATCTCCGCGCCTTGCGCCCAGTCCGGGCGCTCGAGAAACGATTGCGACAGGATCTGGTCGGCGATCTGCGCATGCATGTAGACGCCGGGAACATTCTCGCCCAGCGTGGTGACGCGGATGTCGCGCAGGCCGGTCGCGGTAGCGCCGATGAAGACGATGTGGTCCCGGATCAGCGGCTCCAGCGCCTCTGGCGGCAATTCCAGCAAGTCCTTGCTGCTCACGTAGAGGGCCGGGTCGTTGCGCGAATAGTGGATCAGGAAGCGTCCGATTTCGTCGACCGGCACCACGAACTGCCCGACCTTGAAATCGACCATCGCCAACTGTCCGCCGACATTCTCCGTGCTGGCCGTGGTTGTCTTCAGCGCATAGGTCGTCTCGCCGAACGCGACACGCAAAGTCTCCAGCGCGAAGGCCGGATAGATGTTCTCATTGTCGGTGAGGAACATCGGAACCCGGCGCACGACATCGTCGATCTGTTCACCCAGCGAAAGCGATCCGTTGCCCGCCGCTGCATCCTGCAACGGCCTGATCGACATGACCGACGATTTCATCACGGTCAAAAGCGGCTTGGGATCATCGCCGAGTTGAACGAAGCCCGCCTTGATTTCCGGCAAGCCTTGCAAAGAATCAAAAGCGTTGAAAAATCCGAGCACAACCGGTGTTTCCGCAATCGATCTCGCAAGCACGGTGTCGTTGTCCGGCAGCGCCGAGATCGAGGCTTCGATCGCCTCGCGCCCCGGCCAGTCGCTTTCGCGCAACTGCGCGATCAGGCCGGCCGGCCCGGTACGATCCGGCTCGGAAAACACCACGTCGAACGCGATGGTCGCCGCGCCCAGTTGCGCCAGACGGTCAACGATCTGCGCAACGCGCGTCCGCGGCCATGGCCATTGCCCGATATGCCTGGATGGAAGCCTCGTCGATGGTAACGATGCGGATTGGCTGGCCGAGCGGTTCGCGCGGCTTGATGCGTTGGTAGTTGTCGAATGTGATGTCACGCAGCGATCGCAGGATCTTCGGATCGGCGACGCGCCAGTTCCAAGCCGCGACCACTGCCACGATCGCAGCCAGGATGACCAGCAATGTCTTGCGGTTCAAAGCGCGCATTCACTCGATGCCTGTTTGCATGCAGACTGATTGTCGCCGGTCGACCGGTCAAGCTTCATCCCGTTTTGGCAAGTCCCGCCAGGCGGATCGTCATTCCCTCGCGCGCCACGCCGCTGCCGGGGTGGCTGCGCTGGATCGATTTCTCCAGCGCATCGATGTCGGCATCCATGCGGAAAGGCATGTGGTGCATGGCCAGCATGGCGCCAGCATTGGCGACCTTGCGAAGCCGCAGGCCTTCTTCCCATGTGGAATGGCCGTATCCGGCGAAATCGGGAAGCTCCGCGTCGGTGAAGCTTGCATCATAGGCGAAAAGATCGACGTTCTGGATCAGCTTTGCGACGTTGCGATCGATCTTTCCTGGCACATGTTCGGTATCCGTGATGAAGGCAAAGGACCGCCCCCGGTAGTCGATCCGGTAGCCGGTGGCGCCGCCCGGATGGTTTAGCGGCGCGGTGCGTACGACAACGCCATCGCCCAGATCCAGCGTCTGCGATCGTTCCACCTCGCGGTAGGCGACCCGAGCGGAAAATACTTCCGGCCCCACCGGAAAATACGGCCTGCGCATGAGGCCCTTTACGGTTTCCTCGGTGGAATTGGAACCGTCCAGCTTTCCAGCCCACACGTTGATCGAAAATTCCGGCGAGAAGAACGGCGCAAAGAAGGGAAGTCCCTCGACATGGTCGTAGTGGCCATGTGTGAAGAAGAGATCGATCCTGCGGATTGCCGATTGCTCGATGAGCCGGCTGCCCAATTCGCGAATGCCGGTACCGGCATCGAGTACCACGATGCGGTCGCCGCACCGTACTTCAGCGCAAATGGTATTGCCGCCGGTTCGCTGAAAGTCCCGCCCCGGGGCCGCGAGAGTTCCGCGAACACCCCAGAAAGTCACTGAAAGCTGGTTGTCTACGTCGGTGTTCAAGACATGGTCACTTTGCTTGCCGCCGGTTCAGCCGGCCTTCATTTGTTCAAGCTGGCGGCGTGCATCCGTCAGCTCGGTTGTCGTACGTGACAGTCTTTGCGCCAGTTCGCGCATTACCTGGATGCCCAGTTTCGGGAAATCCATGATGAGGCCAAGGAAGTGCTCCTTCTTGATCTTCAGGACAACGAGTTCGCCCGACGCGCGCAATGTCGCCGTGCGCGGGACATCGCAGAGAATTGCGATTTCGCCAACAACAGCGTTTTCGCCGAGGCGGGCGACGACGATGTCCTCGCCCTTTACCTCGACGACGACCTCGGCGGCCCCGCGTACGATGACGTAGGCTGCGTCGCCTGCCTCGCCCTGGTGAAATACTGCCTGTCCGTCGCGGTAAATCATCCGGTCGGAGGCGAATGCAAGCAGCTTCAGCTTGCCTGGATCGATGGCGGCGAAAAGCGGGATACGCCGCAATACGTCAACTTCTTCGCTCAGCGTAGCCATGGTTCTTGCTTCTCCTTACTGCGCCCCGCGGCGACACCCGTCTCGTACGCCTGTTTCATGAGCCGGTGACTTCGCGATAAACGGCGGACTGCTCGTGCAGCTTTTCAGGCGGCCCGTCCTCGACGAGCACACCTTGCTTGAATACCAGCACCCTTTCAAACTGGGACGCTACGGAAAGGTTCATAGGCGACCAGATCACGCCGAAACTATCTCCATCGCGACCTCGCGACTTGGCCAGCACATTGTCAAGAATGTGTTGGTGGGCGCGGGCGTCAAGCGTGTTCAGTGCCTGGTTCACGATCAGGAAATCGGGTTTCTTGAGCAGGCAGCGGGCCATGTGCAGTTTCTGCCGCTGGCTTTCCGAAAGGCGCTTGCCGCCCGATCCCATATTGTACTCGAGGCCGATCCGGAAGATGTCATCATTGAGGCCCAGTTCCTCTAGCAGCACGCGAATTGCACCAGTGACTCGCTGCGGGCCTTCGGCGACATCCGCGGAAATGCGGCCCAAGAGAACGTTGTCTATCACCGAGGCGGACGGATTGTACTGCTCTGGATCATAGAAATTGACCGGAGCCGGGTCGAGCGTTTCAAGCCGTTCGCGCAGCATGTGTCTGGCGTTCAGGATATCTGCCTTGAGCTTCTCGTCCAGCAGGCCGAGACGGTTGCGCGACTCGGTGTAGGCGAAAGGTAGTTTGAGGATCATCTCCTGGTCAGCCGGCGCCACTTGCGCCAACGGAAGATTGCCGATCCGGTTCAGGATCGCGCGATAGACCGGGATCTGGTCCGCTTCCATGTAGGTCAACTGGTCGAAGAACGGGTTGTCGGACGACAAGTCGCCAAAGAGCTCGACCGTGGTGGTGGCGACCTCCTTGCCCATCTGGAACAATTTTTCCTCCAGGCCGGCCTGCGCCAAAACCTCGCGAACCACCGGGTTGGACGGAAAATTGGCGGGCTCGAATTCGTGAGCGACAGCCGTGCCGAAAAGGATGTTTTCGCCGATATTGGCTTGCGAGTTGTACGCCTGCGGGTCGAACGGCTCGACCAGCCCGTCAAGCCCGAGTTCACCCAGCCGGTCGCGGAATGCGTGCCGGGCCTTCACGAGTTCGGCCGCAATCCGCGCGTGCTGTTGCGGATCGAGCGTGCCGCGCAGCCCGAATGCGCGCACATCGGATTCGAGGTCGACATCGACCAGAACCTTGCGAACTTCCATTTCGAAGGCTACCGGATCGCGCGCGCCGATGCGCTCGCGGTCTATCCAGTCCGCTTCCGCATCAAGGTCGCTGTTGCCCGATGCCCGGGCCTCCTCCAGCGCGAGCCGCCTTTGCGTCGGCGAGTTCCGCCTCCACCGGGGTCTCGGCGACCGGCTTGTTCTTCAGCACATAGGTCAGTGCGTCATAGATGCTGGACTGCGGAAAATAAGTGCTGCCGTCGATATAGGCCAGTCGCTGCCCGGTAACGAATTCCGGCAGTTCGTCGAGCGGCTTGCCGTCGAGTTCCACTCGTCCCGAAGAAGCCTTGCAGCATGCGCGCCAGCACTTCGGTGAAGTGCGTGGCTCCCGAGTTCACGGCGCCTACGACCGCGACTTGTTCGCCAAGACCGATCTTGGCGCTTGCCCGCTCGATCAGCTTCGAGCCGCTCTCATCGATGACCTGCAGGCCGTTCACGTCATATCCATGGCGGATCGGCGGCACCACGCCTTCGGCCGGCTTCTGTTTTTCGGGGTCCTGCAGTTCATCGGCAGCGAACTGCTCGACGATCTGCTCGTAGCGCGCATCCACGGTCTGGCGCATCTGGTCGTAGTCGATGAGGCCGCGGATCGGGTCCGGCAGGTCCTTGTAGGCAGCGATGACCGCAACAAGCTGGCCGAGGTCGAGCGTGCCGCGGATCGCAAGATATCCGCCGGCCGCGTAGAACACGAAAGCCAGGAACTGGATCAGCAGATTGTTGATGAACTTGACCGAGAATTTGCGCTGGTACAGCTCGAAACGGATGAAATACAGCCTGCCAAGCGTATTCGAAATCAGCGAACGCTCGTAGTTCGTGGTGTCGTTGGCATGCGCTTCCTGGATGCTTTCGACGACTTCGCCGATGCGCCCGGCTAGCATGCGCGCCTCGATCTGGCGCTGGCGGCCCAGCACGATCAGGCGCTGGCGCAGGCGCGGGATGAGCCAGGCCTGGAACAGCACGACCACCAGCGTGACGAAGCCGAGCGGAACGTTCTGGATGAAAATGAAGATGAGGCCCGTCAGCGCCTGCCCGCCAAGGAAAAGCGGCTGGGTGAAGGCATCGCCGATGAAGCCGCCCATCGGCTCCACCTCGTCCTTGATCATGGAGGCGATTTCGGCCGGTTTGGTGCGGCGGAACCGGGGCAGGGGATAGCGCAACACCCGGTCGAAAAGATCGAACCGCAAACGGCGCATCAGCCGTTCGCCCATCCGGCCCTTGTAGGTGTTGATGTAGAGCTTGAACATTCCGTTCGCTGCCACCAGCGCCAAGGAAGGTGATGGAAAGCGCGAACAGGAAATTGACGCGTTCGAGGGGAATGCCGTCGAAAATCTTGATCGGGCCGCCCGTTATCCAGTCCGGCAGCGGCACATAGGTCGTCAGGAAATACTGGACGTCGTCCGGATTCTCGAAGCCCGTTGCCCTGAATGGGCCCGTTGACGATGCGCTTGGGAAGATCGAGGCTCAGGAAATAGGTCGGCATCGACGCCAGGATGACGAGGAGCATCCACAGTTGGTCGCGGCGCGAATTGTTCCAGATATATCGAAGGAGGCTAGGCTCCATCTGGTCTTTCACGGCCGGTCCCCGCAAGCGTTGTATGTATGACGCAATTTCGGCTCGTGTCGCATATGACCAGCCCCCATCGAACTACGATAGCAGGGAAAATGCCTCAAAAAAGCCCCTGCGTCACCGCTGCCCGGTTTTTTTCCCAAGCGTTGCAATGCCGCCCGCAAATTCCCGAAAGCCGGTACGGGAACGCAAGGCCTGCGCTTTGTCGGGCTGCAGCCGGTTCAACTGCTCTTCGAGGCTGTCTATGTCGCGCACGGCCAGCACGTCGCACGGGCTGGGAGATGTTGTGGACGGTGATCGTGCTGTGCTCACCTGCGGTGCTGTCCGGGGCAAGTCCGGCCTGTTCCAGCGTCCTGCCGGAAAGCACGATGCCGCATGCCAGCTCCTTGGTGGCCGATTCCAGCCGCGCCGCGATGTTGACGCTGTCGCCGATCGCGGTCAGCCGCGATGGCTGGGTCTGGCCGGCGGTCTCGCCCGATCCGCCCGATCACCGCCATGCCGGTATGCACGCCGATACCGACCCGCAGCGGTTCGTTGAGGTGCTGCGTCAGCATGCGGCTGGCGCTTGTGGTGGCGCGCTGGGCGGCAATCGCGGCCCTGATGGCGTCGCGGCTGGCTTCCTGCGGCGTTGAGTTGAGACCGAAAAGCGCCATCAACCCGTCGCCCATGAACTTGTCGATATAGCCGTTGGCCTTCTCTATCTCGCTGCCAACCTCGCCGAAAAGGCTGTTGAGGATGAAGACCACATCATAGGGCAGGCTCTTTTCGGAGATCTTCGAAAAGCCCCTGATGTCCAGAAAAAGCACCGCGATCTCGCGCTCGACACCCCAGCCAAGCGGATCGGCGCTGCGCGGTGCGTTGACAGATGCCTGCGGCTGGATCAGGAGGCGTACCGAAACGTCGCCGCGCACCCGCGCCTGGCAGGCCAGCCGCACATCCGGCCCGGCGCTAAGCTTGCCCAGCAGGTGCGCTTCCGCTTCCGTCGGCGAAGTGAGGTTGTCATTGCCGGCCACGATCAGGGTCCGGCAGGTGGAGCAGCGCGCCCGCCCGCCGCAAACCGACATGTGCGGCGATCCCGTTGGCGCGGCTGACCTCAAGCAGGGTGCGGCCGGGCGCTGAATTGACGACCGAGCCGTCGCCATAGGTGATGCGCGCCTTGGCCCGGTATCGCATCTGGAACCAGCGTACCGCCATGATCGCGACAACGCCCGACGCCACCGCGATGGCAACATTCTGCCCCGTATCCTCGACGCGTGGCAGATGCTGCAAGATCTGCGCAGTCGTCTCATCCATTGCGGGCGCGCCACCGCCCGCTTGCAGCCGACACGAACTTCGTACTGGCGGCGGGCGGCGACGATCCAGCCGGTGAGGCCGAGCGATGGCACGAACACGGCCAGTCCGGCCAGATACGGCACCACGGACAGGTACCAGGGCCGCAGGCGCAGCCAGAAATGGATGCCGATGCAGCCGTGGATCCACACGATCAGCAAGGAGCGCGCTCTGCTGTACCCAGGCGCCCGGCCAAAGCAGCGCGAAGTTCCTGTTCATAGTCCATGTCGATGCCGAGCAGGCTTTCGGCGCCGCGGGTATAGGTCAGGTGGCTGAACAGGAACCAGGGGATCGCCAGTCCGAGCGCGATCTGCGTCCACTCCCAGGCCGGACGGCGCCAGGTGCGCATGTTGACCAGTTTGCCCAGCGCCAGCACCACATGCGTTGCAAGCGCGCCGTATAGCACCGCGAGGCCGATGATGCTGCCCGTCAGGATCTCCTGCGCATCGAGCATCCGCTCCATCGCGGCGAGCGAGACATGCCCCAGCGCATGGTTGAGATAGTGGAAGGTGACATAGGCCATCAACACCAGGCCGGACCAGAGGCGCAGCCTCTGGACAACCGGACCCTTCCCCGTCTGTCCGCTGCGGTCTGCGATTGCCTGCACTCGCGATCTCCCGGGACGTATGCCGCTGTGGCCAAATGTTTCGCCGCACCGGTTGACGCGGGGCAGCTCGACTTTCATTTAAGGGATCGTTGGGCATGGCCGCAATCGCGCATGCCGGAAAGGAATCCCCCATGGCGCACCATGCGCTTCTGTTCCCGATTCAGGAATGGCTTATTGGCGAGGCGCTGGGCGAACCGGACATCGTCAACATGTTCGAGACGATGTGCCAGCGCCTGACCGGCATCGGCATTCCCATCGCCCGGGCGCGTCTGATCTGGCAGACGCTCCATCCGCTGTTCCGGGCCGAGACGGTGATCTGGGACCGGGGCAAGGAAGCGACGCTCGACCAGTTCCGTCATCAGGACAACGAAACGGATGCCTGGGCACGCAGTCCGCTGCGCTTCACCATCGAGAACCGGCTCGACATATTCCGCCGCCAGCTCTTCGGCGAGAACATGATGCTGGATTTCCCGATCCTGGCCGATCTCAAGGAGCAGGGTTTCACCGATTATGTCGTTGTGGCGACAAGCGTTTCCGACATTCGCGGTCCCAACGGAACCATCAAGAGCGGCCCGCGCGGCGTGCTCGTCACATGGACCAGCGACCGGCCAAGCGGCTTTTCGCCCGATGACCTCGAAGCCTTGCAGAAGGTCCAACGCGTCTTCGCGCTTGCCTGCAAGACCATGATCCAGAGCCGGATTTCGACGAACATCGCCACGACCTATCTGGGCGACCGGGCAGGGCGAAGCGTGCTGCAGTGGCCAGATCAGGCGCGGCGACGGGCAGGAAACACATGCGGTCGTCTGGTTCTCGGACATGCGCAATTCGACGATGCTGGCCGAATCCCTGCCGTCGGACAGCGTATTTCTCGCTTCTCAATTCCTATTTCGAAGCCACCGCCGGCCCGCTGGTGGAGCATGGCGGCGAAGTGCTGGACTTCATCGGCGACGGCGTGCTGGGCATTTTCCCGTTGAGGACGGGGACGGACTTGAGCATGCGGCCGCGCGCGCGAACGCGGCGCTTGACGAGGTGCTGGTGCGGGGGCGCGAGGTCAATGCCGAGCGTGAGAAATCCGGGCTCGAACGGTTTCACTTCGGCGTCGGTCTCAATGTCGGCGACGTGAAGTTCGGCAATATCGGCATTCCGCAGCGGCTGTCTTTCTCGGTCATCGGGCAGACGGTCAACGAGGTGGCCCGCATCGAGTTCGATGACCAAGATGCTGCAGCAACCGGTGCTGTCAGGAAAACGCCTTGCCGCGCTCAATCCCGAGCGGTGGCGTTCACTCGGCGAGCACAAGCTCGACGGTGTTCTGGAGCCGATGGAACTCTACGCTTTCCGCGCGAACTGACAGTCCGGGGCGGGCGTTCCGGCCGGCCCCGGATCGAGGTCAGCAAGGTGCGACGAAACGGCGGCCGCGCGCATCGCGATAGATGCAGTCGCCGGGTGATGCGGCACGACCGATCAGCGCGCCTGCGATTCCGCCAATGGCAGCGCCGGCGAGCGCGCCCTGGGTAGTGCCGGTGGAGGCTCCGCCGATCACGGCTCCGGTTCCCGCGCCCACGGCAGCGCCCGTTTCTGTGGTGGTGCATCCGGCTGCGGCAAGCAGCATCATTCCGGCGGCCGTCGCCTTCAAGGTGTTGATCATCGGGATCTCCTGTCATTTGGCCGCGGTCTGCGCGACCGGTTTCATCCGGCCCGGCAACCAAACGCCGCAGGGGTTACAGGGTTCCATAGCGGCAACGGGATGGAGAAATACGCGCAAACAAAAAGGGCGGGGAAAACCCCGCCCTTTCCGGAATTATCGAACTGTCAGGCGCTTATGCTGCGCTGAGCTTGTCCGCCGACGACTTGCCGGTACGGGCGTCGCGGGTGATTTCGTAATTGATCTTCTGGCCTTCGACCAGCGAGCCAATGCCCGAACGCTCTACGGCCGTGACGTGGACGAATACGTCCTGTCCGCCGGAGTCGGGCTGGATGAAGCCGTAACCCTTGGTTGCGTTGAACCACTTTACGGTACCTGTTGCCATGACGCTAATTCCTTGTTGTGCGCGTTGACGTGCGGCCAAACCGGGCCGCGGGCAGATCGAGTATCAAGTCAGCAGAAACGTCAGCATGCGCAGCAAGCGCCAGGCGAAGTTCTAGAGCCTGTATCGATAGCGGGCATATACATGCCGAATGGGGCGTCAACAAGGCGTAATCGTTCAAGAAACCCAGATTGTGACACCGTTACATGGTCGCGCCGATTTGCCAGGGCACGAACTCATAATCGCCTAGGCCCTGCGCCTCCGACTTTGATTGCTCGCCCGAAGCGACGCGCAGCAACATCTCGTAGATTTCGCGTCCCTTCTGCTGCAGCGTAGCTTCGCCGGTCAGCATGTCGCCGGCATTGATATCCATGTCGTCCGGCATCCGGTTGAAGATGTCGGTGTTGGTGGAGATCTTGATGCAAGGCGCGGGTTTCGAGCCAAAGGCTGAACCGCGTCCGGTGGTGAAGACGATGAGGTTGCAGCCGCTGGCAATCTGTCCCGTCACCGAGGCCGGGTCGTAGCCCGGCGAATCCATGAAGATGAAGCCGTGCTCGCGAATGGGTTCGCCATATTTGTATACGGCATTGAGCGGGGTGGTTCCGCCCTTGGCTGCAGCCCCGAGCGATTTCTCGAGGATGGTGGTCAGCCCGCCCTTCTTGTTTCCAGGGCTTGGATTGTTGTCCATGCTGCCCAGATTACGGGCGGTGTAATCCTCCCACCAGCGGATGCGTGCAATCAGGTCGTCACCGACGCGGCGGTCGCGGGCGCGACGAGTCAGCAGGTGCTCGGCTCCGTAGATTTCCGGCGTTTCCGAAAGCACTCCGGTTCCGCCTTGCGCAACCAGCAGGTCGCAAGCCTCGCCCAGCGCCGGATTGGCGGTGATGCCGGACCAGGCGTCAGAGCCGCCGCATTGCAGGCCGACCATCAGTTCGGAAGCGGGGCAGGGCTCGCGCACCGCCTTGTTCGCTTCCGGCAGCATTTCGCGTACCTTGGCAATGCCAAGTTCAATGGTTCTGCGCAGCCCGGCGACGTCCTGGATGTTCATGGTCTGGAACATTTTGCCGCGAACGAGACCGTGTGCTTCCAGCAACCAGTCGATCTGGTTCATCTCGCAGCCGAGACCGACCATCAGCACCGCCGCATGGTTGGGATGGGCGGCATAGCCCCACATCACCCGCTGCAGCGTTTCGAACCCCTCGCCGGAACCGGCCATGCCGCATCCCGTGCCATGGACGAAGGCAACCACGCCATCGACATTGGGATAGTCCGCCAGTTCCTGCGGGCCGAAGGCCGACGCGATCATCCGCGCGGCGGTGGCGGAACAATTGACCGAGGTGATGATGGCGATGAAGTTGCGCGTGCCGACCTTGCCGTTCGCGCGGCGGAAACCCATAAAGGTGTCGCGCGTCGACGGTACCGGGGCAGGGCGCAGGTCGGTCGAGAATTCGTATTGCGCATCGGTGTTTCGGAACTCCACATTGTGGGTGTGGACATGTTCGCCCGCCTCGATGTCACCGGAGGCGAAGCCGATGATCTGCGCATATTTGCGGACCGCTTCGCCCTTTGCGATCTTGCGGG
This sequence comes from uncultured Alphaproteobacteria bacterium, assembly GCA_963699855.1. Taxonomy (GTDB): domain Bacteria; phylum Pseudomonadota; class Alphaproteobacteria; order Rhizobiales; family Rhizobiaceae; genus BOKV01. Next base: position 68,708 of record CAVOVL010000006.1, read on the forward strand.
TGGCGACCTTGTGACCGCGCGGGACGAGGCCCAGCGTCGTGACGCCGTCCACCTTTACCCCGGTTTCCAGCGCCCGCGTAACCGTCACGACATTGTCCGCCTCGTGCAGGCGGACGCAAACCTGGGCAACTTCGTTCATTGCACTGTCTCCTGGCCCGCAATTCAGGCGGATTTGTAAAGGACCATCGCCTCTTCAAGGCTTGGCATCGCCGGCGCGGTGCCAGGTCGCGTTACTGAAATCGACGCGACGGCGCAGCCGAACCGGACCGCCTCGAGCGGGCTCATGCCCCGCGCCAATGCTGCGGCGAACCCGCCATTGAAGGCATCGCCTGCGCCTGTTGTGTCAAGCACTTTTCCAACCCTGAAAGCCGGCACGATTTCGGAAATCCCGTGGCCGTGGATCAGTGCGCCCTTTTCGCCGAGCGTGATGATCGCGGTGCCGACGCCCTTTGCCAACAGGGCCTGGGCGGCTGCCCGTGCGTCGGCATCCGTGGAAACCGACATGCCGGTAAGCGCTTCCGCCTCGGTCTCGTTCGGCGTCATGTAGTCGCAAAGCTTGAAGATCTCATCGTCGAGCGGCGCGGCCGGGGCGGGATTGAGGATGGTGATGACACCCGCGTCCCTGGCGATTTCCAGCGCCCGCCTTGCGGCCGGGATCGGCTGCTCCAACTGCGTGATGAACACTTTTGATCCGGCAATGAGATCGCGCCGCGTCTCGATGTCGGCCGGGCTGATCGTCGCCGCCGCGCCGGGTGCCACGATGATGGCGTTGTTGCCCGTCGCTTCCTCGATGAAGATATAGGCCGCGCCCGTATAGCTCGACGGGTCGCGCGTCACGGCGGGCTTCACGCCCGCCTTCTCCCAGGTCGCCATCGCCATTTGTGCGAAGGCGTCCTCGCCCAGCTTGGTGACGAACGTGACATCCGCGCCGGCCCGCGCGGCCGCCACAGCCTGGTTGGAGCCCTTGCCGCCGGGCCCCAGCACGAAGGAATTGCCGAGGATCGTTTCGCCCATCTTTGGCTGGCGCTCCGCCCGGTAGGCGGTATCGGCGACGAATACGCCGAGGATTGTCACCTTCTGCGACTGGTTCATTGCGCGCTCAAGCCTCCGGCGGGATCACGCCCTTGCGGAAGGCGAAGCAACCGTAGAAGCGCCGCTCATGCGTCTGGATCACGCAATAGGCCTGTTTCGCCCGCTCGTAGAAGGCATAGCGCTCGATCGACACCATCGGCCATTTCCGGCCCTCGGCCCTGTCGATCACCTTCTGCACCTCCTTCTGGACAGGCGGTATTTCCTTCGGTGCACCGACGATTTCCATGCGGGCCGCAGCGTCGTCGACAAACGTGTCCAGCGGATACACCGACAGGATCGCCGCGATCGCTGTGGCTGCGTCAGCGTCGATGCGCAGTACCTCGCCGAATACGGTTTCGCGCGCGACGGAGTCGGACGGAAAATTCGTGTCGGCCACGATCAGGTCGTCGCCATGGCCCATCGCCCGAAGCGCATAAAGCACGTCGGCATTGAGCAGCGGATGAATTCCCTTGAGCATTGTCCCTCCCGATATTGCTGGTCAGATGCGTTTGCCGCTTGCCAGGTCGAACAGATGTGCCATTTGCGGGCGCGGCTTCAGGTGCACTTGAGTGCCGGGCTTGAAGGCGTGCCGCTCGCGAAACAGCGCGGTCATGTCGGTTCCGCCATGACGGAATATCACGACGGTTTCCGAACCGGTCGGCTCGATGACCACGACATCCGCCGCGATCCCACCGTCGTCGAGGTCAAGATGCTCTGGACGGATACCGTAGATGACTTGCTGTCCTTCGGCGACGTTCGCGCCCGGCGGAACCGGCAGATGTTCGCCGGTCGCCAGCGCGACGGCAAGTCCGGACTTATCCTTCTTGACCGTGCCCTGGAGCATGTTCATCGCCGGCGAACCGATGAAGCCGGCGACGAAAAGATTGTCCGGCCTGTCGTAGAGTTCGAGCGGCGTTCCGATTTGCTCGACAATGCCGTCATGCATCACGACGATCCGGTCGGCCATTGTCATGGCCTCGACCTGGTCGTGCGTGACGAAGACAGTCGTCGTCTTCAGCCGCTGGTGCAATTCCTTGATTTCCACGCGCATCTGGACGCGAAGCTTGGCGTCGAGATTCGAGAGTGGCTCGTCGAAAAGGAAGACCTGCGGCTCGCGCACGATGGCGCGGCCCATGGCGACACGCTGGCGCTGGCCGCCGGAAAGCTGGCGCGGATAGCGGTCGAGGAACGGCTTAAGCCCGAGAATCTCGGAGGCGCTGTTCAGGCGTTTTTCGATTTCGCCCTTGTCCATGTTCTTGAGGCGCAGCGAGAAGGTCATGTTGTCCTTGACCTTCATGTGTGGGTAGAGCGCGTAGCTCTGGAACACCATGGCGATGTCCCGGTCCTTGGGCGGTATGTTGTTGACGATCCGGTTGCCGATGGAGATCGTACCGGCAGTGATGCTTTCCAGCCCGGCGACCATGCGCAGGAGCGTGGACTTGCCGCAGCCCGATGGCCCGACCAGCGCAACGAATTCGCCGTCGGCTATCGCGATATCGACCCCGTGAATGACTTCAAGCTCGCCGAAAGTCTTCCGGACGGCATTGATTGAGACCTCGGCCATTGCTCCTCCCGCCCCGGCATAGGCGGCGAAACCTAATTGTTGCAGACGGTACTGTCCATCGCGTTTAAGGCTCTCATGCACCTCTGCCGCTTCCGTGTCGGAAAATGTCGTTTTCCTTTCGTATTGGCGTATTTACGGGCAGCCGGTTTTGTTGACAGTCAATCCGGTTCAACCATACTCTCGCGACGGCCTCAGCATTCCGGGAGGAGGGTGCCGCGCGTTCTGAATTGCGGCGCCGCCGGACGAAAGCGCGAAAGCGCGATCCATGCATGGGCGCCGTTCGGTTGCCGGCCGGATAGTCCTGCCGGGCCTTGGGAGGTTGAAGATGAAAGTCGAAGTGTACGAAAAACTGATGGCCCTGCAGGCAAGCCGCCGCGCCGTGCTGCGCGGAGCTGCCGGCGTGAGCGCCATCGCAATAGGCGCCGCAACCGGCGTTCCGTTCTCCGGCAAGGCATTTGCCCAGGACAATGTGCGCGCTGAAATCCTGAAGATTCCCGGCGTCGGCAAGGGGTCGCCCACCGATGCCGACTGGCAGAAAGTCGGCGAGATGTGCCTTGGCGGCGACCAAGGCCAGCGTTGCCGAAGGCGAGTTCGCGGGCGTCGAGCTCACCTTCATGGGCCTCAACAACCAGAACCTGCACAACTTCCTGTTCCGCGGCTTCCTGAAGCCGTGGGAGGCCTATACCGGCGCCAAGATCAACTGGATCGACCTTGCCCAGGCCGACTACAACGCCCGTCTGCAGCAGTCGATCGCGACCGGCACCGTCGATTTCGACATCATCGAGATGGGCGCGCCTTTCGAGGGCGACACCGCCGGCAAGGGCCTGCTCGACGAGATGCCCGACTGGGTAAAGCAGCAGATCGACATGGACGACTATGTCGGCTACCTGAAGCCGCCGGTCGGCACCTGGGACGGCAAGCTCTACCGCATCACCATTGACGGCGACTGCCACACCTTCTCCTACCGCAAGGACTACTTCACCGACGCAGCAATCACCGCGGCCACAGGGATGACCGAAGCGCCCACGACGTGGGAGCAGGTGAACGAGTTCACCAAGAAGGTGAAGGGCCAGAAGGACCCGCTGACCGGCCTCGACGCCTACGGCTTCCTTGACCCGCTCAAGGGCTGGGGCGGCTTCGGCTTCTACTTCCTCGAAGACCGCGCATCGGCCTACGCCAAGTATCCTGGCGAACCGGCATGGCTGTTCGAACCGGACACCATGAAGCCACTCGTCAACAATCCGGCCTGGGTGCAGGCGATCCAGGACGTCATGGACAGCATTCCCTCGCTGCCCGCGGACCAGATCAACGCCGACCCCGGCACGACCGCGTTCCAGCAGTTCCTTGCCGGCACCGGCTCGATGCTGACCTGGTGGGGCGACGTCGGCTCCAACGCACGCACGTCCGATACCTCGGTCGTCGGCGACGTTGTCGGCTTCTCGATCAACCCCGGTGCAAACCGCGTCTACAACTGGCGCAAGAACGAGTGGGAAACTCCCGCCACGCCGAATTTCGCGCCAAACATGGCCTATATCGGCTGGGGCATCTACGTCACCAACCGCGTGTCGGGCGACGAGAAGAAGCGCAAGGCGGCATGGTCGGCTGCAGCCCATCTGGGCGGCAAGGACCTGTCGCTGTGGACGGCGGCCTATCCTTCGGGCTTCCAGCCATACCGCGGCTCGCACTTCGACTACGCCGAGTGGGAAGCAGCGGGCTACGACCGTGCTTTCGTCGAGGACTATCTCGGTTCGAACCTCGAAAGCTACAACCACCCCAATGCCGCGATCGAGCCGCGCATTCCGGGCATCTTCCAGTACTATTCGGTTGCGGAGGACGAACTCGCAAAGGGATTTGCGGGCCAGTACAAGTCGGCGCAGGAAACAGCCGATGCAATCGCCGCCGCCTGGGAGAAGATCACCGACCAGATCGGTCGCGACTCCCAGATCAAGCTCTACAAGGCCTCGCTCGGCATGTAGTCCATTGATGAAACCCGGCGGCGGATGTTCGCCGCCGGGACTTCCAATCTGATTTGAATTTTTCTCCAGCGAAAAGCCGACTATGAGTTCCCAGCAAGGCGATCTCCTGCACACGGTAGCGCCTGACGATATTAGCGCCGGCGCGCAAGAGCCTTGGACAGCTGCTGGTCTTCGGCACCGGCGCGGTGCTTGTTGCGATGATCCTTTTGCAGGCGCTGCACGACAACGGCTACGTCAACTTCGGCTTCGAAGGCTGGCGGCCGATCCTCTACGCCTATATCGCCTGGGGCGCGGCGCTGTGCGCGGCGCAGGTGATGGTGCGCGGCGAGCAGGGCAAGCGCGCGCTTTTCGTGCTTCCCGCGGTGCTCTTTGTCATTTCGATGGTCGTCTTCCCGCTGATCTTCGGGCTGCTGATTTCGTTTTCCAACTGGAACCTGAGTTCGCTTTCCGGTCGGCAATTCAACGGCCTCGACAATGTCTACCAGATGATGGGCGACCCGTTTTACTGGAACGCGCTGCGCAACATGGTGCTCTACGTCGCCGCGGTGCATCATCGAATACGCCATCGCCTTTGGGCTGGCGCTGCTGCTCAATTCGCAGATCGTGGCGCGCAAGTTCTTTCGCGTCGTCTTCCTGCTGCCGTTGATGCTGAGCCCGGTTGCGGTGAGCTGGATGATCGGCAAGTCGATGATGGAAACCCGCTTCGGCCCGCTGGCGACGCTGGCGCGCTGGCTCGGCTGGGAGAACCCGTCCTTCTTCGGCACGCCGGAAATGGCGCGCCTCATGATCATGGCGATGGACGCCTGGACGTTCATCCCGTTCATGATGATCATGATCCTGGCCGGGCTTCAGGCGATCCCGCGCGACGTGCTGGAAGCCGCCAAGGTCGACGGAGCGACGCGCCTGGCAGACATTCTGGAAGGTGACGTTCCCGCTGATGCTGCCGGTTTCGATCACGGCGATCATGATCCGCGTCATCTTCAAGCTGAAGCTTGCCGACATCATCATCACCGTTACCTCGGGTGGCCCGGGCGGCGCGACCGACTCGGTCACCAGCTTCATCTTCCGCGAATACCGCGACCGATCGAATGTCGGCTACGGCACGCTGCTGGCGATGTTCTACCTCGTGCTGATCGTGATCTTCATGACCGGCCTGCTGAACCTGACGGCGCGCCTGCTGCGCCGTCCGACAACGATGAGCTAGGGTCAGCGACATGGCAGAGGTCGAGTATGGCGAGAGCGGGGTAAGGGGCAAGGGAACGCTCGGCTGGTGGGCGATGCGCGTGCTCGTCTACGGCCTGCTGCTTTTCTGGACGATCGTGTGCGTCTTCCCGATCTACTGGACGATCACGACCTCGTTCAAGACAGCACCGAACGTCATGCAGGGCGCAATCATTCCCTTCATCGATTACTGGCCGGACTGGCGCGGCTGGCGCTCGCTCGGCCTTTCGCCCGATACGATCGGCGAGGTCTCCACCGTGCGCGGCGAGTTCATGGCGCGCTTTGCCAATTCGGTGATCATCTCCATCTTGTCGTCGGCGTCTGGCTGTGGTTCTGGGATCGCTCGCCGCCTATGGCCTGAGCCGGTTCTCCTACCGCTTCGGCTTTATGCGGAACTCCGACATTTCCTTCTTCTTCCTGTCGCAGTTGATCCTGCCGCCGGTCGTGCTCGCACTGCCGTTCCTCGTCCTCTACAAGGGGCTGGGCCTGCTCGACTCGCGTATCGGCATGATCATGATCTACACGCTGATGGTGCTGCCCATCGTCATCTGGATCATGCGCGACCAGTTCGCCGCGATCCCGGTGGAACTGGAGGAGGCCGCGCTGGTCGACGGGCTTGGCGTATGGGGCGCGTTCTTCCGCATCATCTTCCCGCTGGCGCTGCCCGGCATGGTCGCGGCTTTCCTGCTTTCGCTGGTGCTGTGCTGGAACGAGTATTTCTTCGCGGCACTGCTGACCAGCACCGACGCCAAGACGCTGCCGGTGATGATCGCCAGCCAGACCGGTTCACAGGGCATCAACTGGTGGTCCATGGCAGCGCTTGCTTCAGCCGGCATCTTCCCGCTGTTGCTGGTCGGCGTCTTCCTCGAGCGACACATCGTCAAGGGCATGACCGCCGGCGCGGTCAAGTAATCAGGGCTTCAGGATCGACAACAGCCGGGCGCTGATGAGATCGCGGGCCTTCGCGCCAAGTTCGGCCGATGCGTCTGCGGCGCTCCGCGTGTACCAGGCGGTGTTGTCGCCGATCGCGCGCCGCGTCCACGGCCTGCGGGCATATCGCCAGCATCAGGGACGTTTCGCCTGCGCCGGCATGGTCGAACGGATATTGCGCAATGATGTCCGCCGACATCAGCGGGTGGATCTTGATCCAGTTGAACGGATCGGCACCGGCCGCCTGCTTCGAGTAGTAGTCGACCATCTTTTCGTCGCCCCACCAGCCTTCGCCACGCTCCTTTTCCAGGAAGCGGAAGATCGCCTGCCGCGCGCCGAAGCGAAAGGCGAGGTCCGTCGGCATGCCGGGCGTGAAGTTTTCGGTCTGGTGATGGATGAAACCATGGATGTTGCGAAAACCGATGCGCAAAAGTCCGTGGAGCATTTCCTCGGCAAGCGGCGCGAGCTTGCCGGCGTCGACATGCACGGAGCCGTTGCCTTCGGGCCCGGCCACGGCATAGCTCGACGCGCCGTACCAGAATGGCGGCAGGATCACGATGTCGAGTTCGGGCTCGACGATTTCCAGCATCTTCGTCACGGCAAGCGTGTCCATGCCCACCGCCATGTGCTCGCCATGGTATTCAAGAACGCCGATCGGCAGGACGACGGGCCAGTTCAGGGCGATCGCGGTGCGGATCTGGTGGGGCAGCATCATCTCGTAGCGCATCGGGCTACTCCATGTTGGTGTGGCGGGCGCGCATGGTATCGGCGTTTCGCCGCGCAATTCAGCTATGCGTGCGACCATCGCCTCGAACAGCAGGAACATTGACCCCTCGAAAATCGATCCCATCGGCAATGTGGTGCTGGCTTTTGCGCCTGTGTCGCTGGCCATGGTCTGCGCCGGCAACAGCAGCACGAAGTCGGCGAGCGAAGCATCCGGACTACCGGCCTGGATGTCAGGATCATGCGCGCGCGCCGGCCTTGTTGGCTTTTCGGCATAGCGCGTTGACGGTGGACAGGTTGCCGGGGCCGGAGCTTGCGAAGAACAGGTCGCCTTCGCCGAGCGGGGGCATGTCCATTTCGCCCACAAAAGTGGCGTCAAGGCCGCAATGGTGAAGCCGCATCGCCAGCCCGCGCATCATCAACCCCTCGCGCCCGCAACCATAAAGGCCGGTGCGGGGGGCCGAGGCGATCATGCGGCAGGCCTCCTCGATCTGGACGGGATCGACCAAGGCCAGTGCCTTGCCGAGTTCACCCAGCGCATTGCCGAAAAATCGCGCTCATGGCGCAATCTTCTCGATATCTGCCATCAGGTCGCGGGTCCGGTCATAGATGGCGCGCCAGATACCGGTCTGCCGTGCATGCAGTTCCGCGAATTCCGTGCGTGGCGAGATCTCGCCTTCGACCGGGTTCCACATCGAGATATCGCCGGTCTCCACGTCGCCGACGGCAAGGGCCGCGAGGAAGGCGTTGCCGAACGACGCGCCGGTGCTGCGCTTCCTGACGGTCTGGGTCACGCCGGCAATGTCCGAAATCGCCTGAGACCACACCTTGTTGTTGACCCCACCGCCGACAGCAAAGACTTTCCGGGGCGCCTGGCCGATTTCGCGCCAGGTGTCGATGACATGGGCGGTGCCTTGCGCAATGCCTTCGAGCAACGCGCGGTAGATGTCGCCGCGCGTGTGCGTCAGGTTCAGGCCGAACAGCACGCCCTTGGCGTGGGGGTCGTTGACCGGCGTGCGCTCGCCGGAAAAATAGGGCAGCAGCAGCAGCCCGTTCGCGCCAGGCCGCGAACTTGGCCGCTTCTGCCGCAAGCGCGGGAAAGGCGTCCTTCGGGTCGAGTTCGCGCGCGAACTGGTCGCGGAACCAGTGCGTCAGCGTTCCGCTCGTCGCAAGCCCCGCCATGGATGCATGCTGGCCGGGAAACAGCCATGGCGCATACCAAAGGCGGGCATCGGCTATCCGTTCGGCCGTCAGCATGATGAAGAACATGGTCGAGCCATACATCAGCATCAATTCGCCGTCCTCGATCACGCCGACGCTGACGGCTTCCGACGCCGCGTCGATGGTGCCGCAGGTGACTGGCGTGCCCTCGGCCAGGCCGGTGGCTTGCGCGGCTTGCGCCGTGACATGCCCGGCGATCTCGCGTGGAAAACAGGATTGTCGGCAGGCGTTCCGGCTCGATGATGTCGTTCGCCAGCGAGGTGTCCCAGCCAAGCGTGTCGATGGTGTAGAGCGGCGAATAGTTCGCGGCCGTGTAGTGGTCGATCACCGTTTCGCCGGTCAGCCTGCGCACGATGAACGAAGTCGAGGTCATGACCTTGTCGGTCCTGGCGAAGATCTCCGGATGGTTGCGCCTGAGCCAAAGGATCTTCGGCCCGACCGATTGCGAAGTCAGTGCATTGCCGCAGCGTTCGACCAGCCTGTCCTCGCCGATGCGGGTGGTCAGTTCCTCGACCTCGGCCTGCGCCCTTGTGTCCACTCCGTAGAGCACGCCGTTCATCAGCGGATCGCCGTTCGCATCCACCGGCAGCATGCAGGGCCCGATGGCGCTCGCCGCCACGGCCCGGATCGACTTGGGATCGATGCCGCTCGTCGCCAGCATTTCGCGGGTGATGTGGACGAAATCGCCCCACCAGTCTTCCTCGGGGCGGTGTTCGGCCCAGCCCGGACGCGGCACCAGCATCTTGTGGGGCCGGGAGGCTTGGGCAACCACCACGCCCGCCTCGTCGGTGATCACGCCCTTCGATTCGAAAGTGCCGATGTCGACGCCGAGATAGTGCTTCATGACGAATAGTCGTCCCGATCGAGGCTGAAGCCTGAATCGATGGCGCCGGCCGCCTTCTCGAGCAGAAGCGCCAAAGCCGACGAGATCGGCAAGGTCGCACACTTCCATCGCCGAATGCGAATAGCGGCACGGAAATCCGGCATCGATCACGGCGACACCCTCTTGCGCAAGCTGCACATAGGAAGTCTCGGTGAGCGCCCCGATATGTGCGCTGCGCTGCAAGGGCAGCCCGTGCTTGCGCGCCGTGCGTTCGAACAGCGCGACGAGGGCGGGGTGCGGCAGCGTCCCGTTAAGCGTGCCGCGTCCGTGGAACGAATAGAGCGACATCGCCGGCCCGCCGCCAAGCGTCACCTCACCGCGATGGGCCATGTCCGGCGTGTCGGTCGCAAGGATGAGGTCGATCTGGATGGCGATGTCGGGCTTCAGCGCGTTCACCGCCGGTCATGGCGCCGCGAAGGTTGAATTCCTCCTGCACCGAAAAGACGAGATGCACGGTCGGCCGCACCGGCGCCTTGGCGAACCGGCGCGCAAGTTCGATCTGCACGGCGCAGCCGGCACGGTCATCGACCGAGGTGCCGGCGATGCGCCCGCCCGCCAGATCGACCACGTTCGGCATGTACACGACTGGCGTGCCGATATCGACGCCGGCCGCCCGCACCGCTTCCGCGCTGCCGAGCCCGGTATCGATGTAGATATCCTGGTAGGGAACGACCTTGTACTTTTCTTCCGGGCTGGTCGCGTGGTGGCTCTTGTTGGCGATCAGGCCGGGAATGTCGCGGCCTTCGCCGACGCACAGCAGCACCGCTTGCGCTGCCAGTGCGCGCTCCGGCACGCCGCCGAGCCGCTCGACGCGGACGAAGCCGTCGCTTTCGATCTTGCGCACGATAAGGCCGAGCTGGTCCATGTGCGTGATGAACATCACCGACGGCGCGTCGGCGTCGCCCTCGATGGTAGCAACAAGGTTTCCGAGCCGGTCGGTCCGGGTGGAAAGACCGATCTGCTGCAGGCTGGCAGCGATTGCCGCCCGGACGCGGCCCTCATGACCGCTGAGGCCCGGCAATGCGCATCAGCCTGCGCAGATCCGCGCCGATGCGCTCAGACGCCGCTTCCAGTTCGGGCGATTGCCTCATTGTTTCAGCCCCGCGCCTTGCGCACGACCGCCATGAAATCGGCGGCGCGCTCGGGGTCGACCGCATTCCAGGTGTGGCCGTCGACCTTCAACGAAGAGCCGACGATGCATCCATCGGCGATGCGCAAGACGTCGGCAACGGTGGCGTGCTTGACCCCGGTATTGGCAAGCACCGGCGTGTCCGGGAGCACCTTCTTGACCGCCTCGAGGTCCGACAGCCTCGCCGCCTCGCCGGTGATCTGGCCGGAGACCAGCACCGCATCGGCAATGCTGGAAAACACGGCGCTGCGAGCCCGGTCGGGCAGGCTGCGCCGGTCGAGCGAGTCGGCAAATTCGGCCGAGACATTGTAGAGCATGGCAAGGTCGGAGCGCCCGAGCGCATTGCGATAGCGCATGGCCTTGCCGGCGTCCGGCGCCCAAAGGCCCATGTCGGAGGCATAAAGCCCGGTGAAGATCTCGCGTGCGAAAACTGCCCCTGTTGCTGCCGCAAGCGCCATCGTCGCCATCGGGTCCCACAACACGTTGACGCCGAACGGCACGCGGATTTCGTTGCGCAGCCGACCGATGACATAGGCCATTGTCGCGGTGGAGGCTGTATCGACGGCCAGTTCGTAGGGACGGTCGTTCTCGTTGCCGAACATCACGGCATCGACGCCTGCCGCCTGCAGCGCTGCAAGGTCCCTGCGCGCCGTCTCGATGATCGCTTCCACCCCGCCTTTCTGATCATGCAATGGCGCGCCCGGCAGCGCTCCAAGGTGTACCATCGCGATAACCGGCTTGATGCTGCCGAATACGCGCGTGAAATTGCCTGCCATTCCTGCGATCCTCCATCCCCGGCGAGTGGTAACACCTGCCCATGCGGCTGTAAATTACGGCGCTTGCGCTTCAAAGCGCTGCCGTTGCATGATCGGGCAACCATGAAAAGGCGGGAAGAATCATGAAGAAGCGGCATTGGCAGCGCGGTGACAGATCCATCGAGTTCACCGAACTTGGCTTCGGAGCCGCGCCCCTTGGAAATCTCTATCGTGCGGTAAGCGATGAGCACGCGCAGGAAGTGCTGGAAGCCGCCTGGGCGACCGGCATGCGCTATTTCGATACCGCGCCGCTTTACGGCCTTGGGCTTTCCGAACGCCGGCTGATGCCTTTCCTGCGCACCAAGCCGCGCGACGAATACATCATCTCGACCAAGATCGGCCGGCTGCTGAAGGTTTCGACGCCGGAAGAACGAACCGGCATCGGCAAGTTCTTCGATACGCCGAGCCGCCGGGAGGTCTACGACTACACTTATGACGGGGTGATGCGCTCGCTCGAATTCTCGCTCGAGCGCCTTGGCCTCGACCATGTCGATATCCTGCTGGCGCATGACCTCGACCTCTTCACCCACAAGTCGCAGGCCGTGGTGGACGAGAAGATCACGCAGTTCATGTCCAGCGGATACTATGCGCTCCTGTCGCTGCGCGAGCAGGGGGTCATCAAGGCCTTCGGCGCCGGCGTGAACGAATGGGAAATCTGCCAACGCCTCGCCGACATGGGCGATTTCGACCTCTTTCTGCTGGCCGGGCGCTACACGCTGCTGGAGCAGGAAGCTCTGGAGACTTTCCTGCCGCATTGCGAGCGGCGACACCTCGGCATCATCCTTGGCGGGCCCTACAATTCGGGCATCCTGGCGACCGGGCCGAAGGAAGGCGCGTTCTACAACTACGATCCTGCTCCGCCGCACATCATCAAGCGCGTCGCCGAGATCGAGGCTGTCTGCAAGAAGCACGGCGTCCGTCTCATCGAGGCGGCGCTGCAATTCCCGCTGATGCACCCCTCCGTCGTTACCGTCATTCCCGGCGGCCAGACCGTTGATGAGGTCGCTTCCAACGTGGCCAATCTCAAGGTGGAAATACCCCCCGCGTTGTGGGCCGATCTAAAGCAGCAGGGGCTGATGCGCGAGGACGCGCCGACGACGTGATGCGGCCTAGAGCACGCCCTTCTTCAAGATGAAGCAGCCGTATGGCCCCGGATCCGAGGTCTGCACGATAGCGAAGGAACGCTTCGCCGCCTCGTAGAAGGCGAAGCGTTCCAGCGATTGCATGCCGACCGGCTTTCCTTCCGCTGCGTCTGCTGCCACCTGCATGTCGCGATGCGCCTGCACGAGTTCGTCCGCCGGTCCGCCAACCACCTGCATGCGCGTGACCGGCGCGTCGACGAACGTGTCCAGCGGAAAGTGCCTGAAGGATCGCGCGCGAAAGCTCCGGCAGGGTGGCGCCCGCGATAATGATCAGCGATCCGTGCGTGGTATGTGCGGCTATGGTCGCGGCCGGATGGTTGCGGTCGCAGATCACCAGATCGTCGCCATGGCCCATGGTCTGCATGACGTCCAGCAATTCGCCCGTCAGAAGCGGGTCGATGTGTTTCAGCATGGCTACCCCTCAGTTTTCCATGAATTTCATGACCGCTTCGGCAGTTAGCAGGCGTCGCTTGTCCAGCGGAGTCGAAACCAGCAAGGCTGCTGCGGCTTGCGCAAAGGGCAGGGCGGCTTCGACGCTTTCGCCTGCATCGAGCCGTGCGGCAAGCGCGCCCGCGAACATGTCGCCGGCGCCGTGGGTCGAATGAACGGCAACCCGATGCGCGGGGAAATGTCGTGCCGCGCTGGCGCCAGTTCGCAGCACCACGCCGTCTCCGCCAAGGGTGAGGACAAGCGAGGAAAACCCGCCCGCATGCGCGGCAATTTCGAGGGCATCCTGCCGGTTGTCGCAGGCCTGTCCGAACAGCACTGCCGCCTCGATGCGGTTGACGATCAGCACGTCGCAAAGCGCAAGGAACTGCGCGTCCATCGTCCGCATCGGCGCGGCATTGAGAATCAACGATTGCGCCAGCGTCCTTGGCGAGTTCCGCCACATGCCGGTTCACGCTTTCGGGAATTTCGTTCTGCAGAACCAGAACGCGCAGATCGGGCGGCAGCGTGACCGCGTTCGCATCGATCGTCTTGTTGGCCGCCGAGACCACCACTGCGCCATAGTCGCCCGAACGCTCGACGATCGCTGCGCTCATGCCGGAACGCTCGCCTATTCCCTGCTGGATGCCCGAAATGCCGACACCGGCGGATTTGAGATTCTTCAACCAGGATCGGCGCGAAGATGTCATCGCCGACCTTGCCGGCCATGTGGGTAACGGCGCCCATCCGCGCTGCTGCGACTGCCTGGTTGCCGCCCTTGCCGCCGCACACATAGTCGACGCCGTCGCCCATCAAGGTCTCGTCGGAGGCGGGAAGACGCGGCGCACGCACCACCACGTCGAGATGCAGCGATCCGGCGACCAGCACGCTCATTTCAGCTTCTGCCGTAGAGCGCGGCGTTGACGATTGCCATGCTTGCCGGCGCGTCCTGCCGAGCGATGGCCGCGGCAAGGGCGGCGTCCCGCGCCAGCACATCCGCAACTTCGTCGAGCCGCAGCACGATGTCGATGTTGGTCCGGCACTCGGCCACCGGGTCGAGGCCGGAATGGTCCGGGAAGGTGTCGAAATAGATCGCGCCTTCATAGCCGATGCGCTTCAGCGTCACGAGAAGTTCCAGCGTCTGGACCGGGTGCACGCTCGCGGCCATCAGTCCGTCGTCGCGCTTGCCATAGCCGTCGTTGAGATGAACTCCCAGCAGCCGCGAATGGCGCGAAACCAGATACGCCGAATGCGCCGGCATTTCGTCGGCATAGAGCACATGGGCAAAATCGAGCGTCACGCCCAGATTGGACGCACCGCATTCGTTGATCGCGAGCAGGGTGGTCGCGATGTCCGGCATCAGCGAGTATGAGCGCGGCTCGTTCGGCTTGTATTCGATGGCGATATCCACGGCGCGGTCATGCGCGCACACGGCTTCTAGGCACTCAAGCGTCGTCTCCCACATGCGGGCGTAGTCGGCCTGGAACGAGTAGTCGAAGCCGTCCTGGCCCATCCACAGTGTCATCAGGCTGCCGCCCATTTCGCGCAGCGTGTCGATGCCGCGCCGGGTGATGTCCACTGCCGCCCTGCGCACGGAAGCATCGGGATGCGTGAAAGCGCCGAGCTTGAAGCCGGGATCGGTGTAATACCGCATGGCAAGGCCGTTGAGCGCGACGCCGCTTGCGTCCATGGCGGATTTGAGATCCGCCGTGCGTACGCCCTCGAAGTGATCGGGGAAATTGAGGTCGGCGGCGTTGAGCCCGTCCACCGTCGCAGCCCGTTCGATCAGGTCGATCGGTGGTGATGCGGTTCTTGCCGGGCCAGTATTTCTCCGCCCCGATCTTGAACGCGTTGAGGCGTGCGGCAAACCGCCGGTTGTGGTTCGATTCGGCCATGCGTTCCTCCACTGGTTCGGCAAACTGATTGCCACCATTTGGCCGCGCACGGCAAGGGATGCGTTACACGAGCACCGGCTCGAGCAGCAACAGGGCGGCGACGATGATCATCGGCGAGAAGGCGATGCCGAGCGTTGCGGGCGCCGGCAGGCGGTTGCGCAGGGCGAAGCCCAGCAAGGGCGCGGCGAAGCACAGCACGATCATCGCCACGAGGAGAACCGCCTCAGGCATCTGCGGCCCGGTGTTGTTGACGCCCTGCAGGATGAAGCCCGAAACCGCAACCAGCAGGACGCCCAGCGAGATGTCGGCAATTGCCGCGATTACCAGCGCAATTCGCATCGTAGTTCCCCCCGCAGTTTCTGCAAACTAGCACGCGCCGTGACGCGCGCAACCGCGGGCATTGCCGATTGACCGCGAGGCTGCACGGTCACTAAGCTTTGGCTGGGCGCACGCTGGCGCCGCGAGGCGCGAGGAAATGGCGGCATTCGAAACGAAACTGGATACCCGCGGCGTGGAATTTGCCGCTAACCGCGATCACATGCTGGAATTGATCGCCCGGCTTCGCGCGATCGAACAACGTGCGGTCGAACAATCAGCCCGTGCCAAGCCGCGATTTGCCGAACGCGGCCAATTGCTGCCGCGCGAAAGGGTAGCGCTGCTGTCCGATCCCGGTTCGCCGTTTCTTGAACTGTCCACGCTTGCGGGCTGGGGCCTCGACACGCGGGACGAGGAGAAATCGGTTCCCGGGGCCGGGGTGATCTGCGGTATCGGTTTCGTCTCGGGAATCCGCTGCATGATCAGCGCCAGCGACAGCGGCATCGCGGCCGGCGCGCTGCAGCCCATGGGCCTCGACAAGCAGTTGCGCATCCAGGAGATCGCGTTGCAAAACCGCCTGCCTTACGTGCAGCTCGTGGAAAGCGCGGGCGCCAATCTGATGGAATACCGTGTCGAGGATTTCGTTCGCGGCGGCGAGATTTTCCGCAATCTCGCGCTGCTTTCCGCCGCCGGCCTCCCCGTAATCACGGTCACGCATGGCTCGTCGACCGCGGGCGGGGCGTACCAGACGGGCCTTTCCGACTACATCGTCATGGTGCGCGGGCGCACGCGCGCATTCCTTGCCGGGCCGCCGCTGTTGAAGGCTGCAACCGGCGAAATCGCCACGGAGGAAGAACTCGGCGGCGCGCAGATGCATACGTCGATCTCGGGGCTAGGCGATTATCTTGCTGAGGACGACCGTCACGCGCTCGGCATCGCCCGGCGGATCGTCGCCAATCTGGGTTGGGAAGGACACAGGCGAGCCGGATGTGCCGTTCGAGGAGCCGCGATACCCGGCAGAAGACCTGCTCGGCATCATGCCGGAAGACCACCGCCAGCCCGTCGACATGCGCGAGGTGATCGCGCGGCTCGTCGATGCCTCCTGTTCGACGAGATCGGCAGCGACTACGGCAGCGCTACGGTTTGCGGATTTGCCCGCATACGCGGCCGGTCAGTGGGCTTCATCACCAACAACGGTCCGATCAGATTCGCCGGGCGCGAACAAGGCGACGCATTTCATCCAGCTTTGCTGCCAGTCAGGCACGCCGATCGTCTACCTCCACAACACCACGGGCTACATGGTTGGCCGCACCCATGAGGAAGCCGGCATGATCAAGCACGGCTCCAAGATGCTGCAGGCGGTGGCGAGCGCCAACGTACCGCAAATCGCGATCCATTGCGGCGCATCTTTCGGGGCCGGCAATTACGGCATGTGCGGGCGCGGCTTCAAACCCCGTTTCGCGTTCTCCTGGCCCAATGCGAAAACCGCCGTCATGGGCGCCGAACAGGCCGCCGGTACCATGGAGGTTGTGGCGCTGGCGGCGGCGCAGCGGCGCGGCGTTGAGCCGCGACGCGGCTGAACTGGCGGCGCAGCGCGACCGCATCACGACCTTGTTCGAGCGGCAGATGAGCGCCTTCCACACCAGCGCCCGGCTGCTCGACGATGGCATCATCGACCCGCGGGATACGCGCAACGTGCTTGCCGAGGTCTGGCCATTTGCCGCGAGGCGGAGCAAAGGCCAGTGCGTCCGGTGCAGTTTTCCGTGGCGCGGCCATGAGTGCAATGAAGACGCCGTTCCGCACGATCCTTGTCGCAAACCGGGGCGAGATCGCCTGCCGGATCATCCGCACCGCAAGGCGTCTCGGCTACCGGACCGTGGCCGTGCACATGGGCGATGAATCGGCCGCCCTGCATGTGCGCATGGCTGACGCGGCCGTGGCCTTGACGGCGAGACGCTGTCGCAGATGCCTTTCTGAGTATCGATGCAATGCTCTGTGGCTGCGCAGGTTTCGGGAGCGGATGCCATCCATCCAGGCTACGGGTTCCTGTCTGAAAATGCCGATTTTGCGCAGGCCTGCGCCAGTGCCGGGCTTGTCTTCATCGGCCCGTCGGCAGGCTCGATCCGCCTGATGGGTGACAAGGGCGCAGCCAAGCAAGTCATGGCAGCCGCCGGCGTACCCTGCATCGCAGGTCATGACGGCGCGGATCAGTCGGACACGAGCGCTTGCGCAAGCGGCGGCGGCTATCGGCTATCCTGTGATGATCAAGGCCGCTATGGGCGGCGGCGGGCGCGGCATGCGGCTCGCCGAAAACCACGCCGTTTTCGTCGAACTGCTGCGGGCGGCGAAGGCCGAGGCGCGCACCGCCTTCGGCGATGACCGCATCATCATCGAAAAAGCGATCCCCGATGCGCGCCACGTTGAAATCCAGGTGTTCGGCGACCGCCATGGCAACGCCATTCATCTGGGCGAACGCGATTGCTCGGTGCAGCGCCGCCACCAGAAGCTGATCGAGGAAGCGCCGTCGCCGGCCATGACGCCGCAATTGCGCGAGGTGATGGGCAAGGTTTCGTGCGACGCCGTGCGGGCAATCGGCTACGAGGGCGCGGGAACGCTGGAGTTCCTGCTCGGGCCCAACGGTGATTTCCATTTCATGGAAATGAATACGAGGTTGCAGGTGGAGCATCCGGTCACGGAGGCGATCACGGGACTCGACCTTGTCGAACTGCAATTAAAGGTCGCGGCGGGCGAACCGCTCGGCATCGCGCAATCCGATATCCGCATCGACGGCCATGCGATCGAGGCAAGGCTCTGCGCCGAGGATCCGGCCGACGGTTTCCTGCCGCAGACCGGAAGGGTCGGCCTGTGGCGCATGCCGCACGGTTTGCGCGCCGACACGGCGATGGAGACTGGCGCCAGCGTTTCGCAGCACCATGATTCGATGATCGCCAAGCTGGTCAGCCATGGTCCCGACCGCGAAACCGCGCGCAGGCAACTCATCGCCGGACTGGAAAGGGCTGACGTTCTCGGCATACGCACCAACCGCGAATTTCTTGTAGCTGCGCTTTCCCACGGCACATTCGCGACGGGCGAAGCGACGACCCGGTTTGTGGAAGCCAATCTCGATGCGCTGACCGCTCCCGCCGCGGACAGTACCGCTCCCTTCGTTGCTGCCGCGATCCTGCGCCTGCCGCTCTCCGGACTGCTGGCTGCGCCGGCATGCCGTTCGCCGCGCCGTTGAAGTTCCTGCTCGACGATAGGCCCGTGGAAGCGTCGGCGGCCTTTGTGGCCAAGGATATTGCTCAGGTGACCATCGAGGGTGATGCCGTGACCGTCGAGATCATTGCGATGGAAGGCCATGACATCCGCATGCGCATCGATGGCGTCGAGAGCGTCGCCACCCGCGTGTTGCAGAAGGGCGAGGGTGGATTTGCCTGGATGGGCCGCAGCCACATTCTTGTGGACAGGACGCTCGAACCTGCTGGTTCCGCGGTGGAAGGGCATGGCGACGGCGTCTTGCGCGCCAGGATGGCGGGACGGGTTGTCGCTGTCCGCGGCGCGCCTGGCCATCTCGTTGCGGCGGGTCAATCGCTCGTCATTGTCGAGGCGATGAAATTGCAGCATGCCCACGCCCTGCCGGCTAGCGGAAGGGTGGCGCAAGTGCTGGTGCGCGAGGGCGACCAGGTCGCCTCAGGCCAGATTCTGCTGCGGCTGGAAACAGAAAAGGGCCCGACCGCATGACGGTCAGGCCCTCCAAAATTGGCTCCCCGGGCCGGATTCGAACCAGCGACCAACCGGTTAACAGATAATTACTTTCCTGTTTGGGAATGTGAACCGGTGTGGACGGAATTCGACCTATCCGCTCGAAGCTGGATAGTTAAGCCGACAATAGCTGAGGCAATATCGTTATGGCAAAGATGGCTTCAATCGTCTCGCGGCGTCGTATCAAGAGGGTGTCACCGTCGTTGATCAATTGCCACCTGCTCCGTTGCCAACATGACCTTGACCGTTCCCGTCGACCCGACCACGATAGCGCTTTCAGTGCGCGGATCACCGCCGCTACCGTCCTGACGGGCTCAGTATCGTTGGAGCATAAGCTCTGAAATCTCAGCGTTGCGACCACGCGCGTTTGGCCGGTTCAATCTCATGCCAGTTCAGTTCATGAATGCATGTGATGGTCGGCAAGCATGCCAGCCGGTGACCGATTGATAGGAATGGCCCGCGCGCAGCAGGAGTTCCTCATCGACGTGGCGGCCGACGAATTGCATGGCCAGCGGCATTCCGGCGCTGTCGATGCCCATCGGCAGCGTCAGCGTCGGGCTTCCGGAGAAGTCGAACGGCGCGGTGAAGCGCAAGATGCTGTTCAGTACCGTGGGGTCTTCGCCATATTCGCTCATTCGCTTGAGATCGGGCACCGGCATGGGCATCGCCGGCACGATCAGCATGTCGGCTTCCTCGAACATCGCCTTGAGCGCGCCGTTGAACTTCAAACGCTCCTGGAGGATTTCGGCGATTTCGACCCCTGTCATTGCGTGTCCCTGGTCGATCAGTTGCGCCAGGTCCGGACCATATTCCGACTTTCGTGAGGGGTATGTTTGAATATGCGCGGCGGCAGTCTCGACCGAGCACATGGGGATCCACATGCCGACCAGGCGTTCGTAATCCGGAAAGCGGACCTCGCGCACCTTGGCGCCAAGATCGACCAGCACGCGCTCGGCTTGCGACATGGCGGCCACGATCTGCGGATCGATGCCTTCATGCATGTAGCGCCTGTCGATGCCGATGGTCAGGCCGCGAATGCCCTTGCGGATCGACGCCAGGTAGTCGGGCACCGGATCGGCCAGACTGGTAGGGTCGTGAGGATCGATGCCCGCCATCACCGCCAGCATGGCGGCCGCGTCGGCGGCGCTTCGCGTCATCGGACCGACGTGATCGAGCGAGTCCGCCAAGCGGAAAGATGCCATGCCTGCTGACGCGGCCCCAGGTCGGTTTCAGGCCGGTGAGGCCACAGGTGGCGGACGGAAACCGGATTGAGCCGCCGGTGTCGCTGCCGATGGAACCAAAGCACAGCCCTGCGCGAAGTCGCGACGCCCGAGCCGGTGGAGGACGATCCGACCCAATACTCGGGATTCCAGGGGTTGCGTGGCGCCGGGTCTTCCGGATGGTGGCTGGTATAGGCGCCTTCAGTCATCTTCAGCTTGCCGAGCGTGACAGCGCCCGCAAGCTCCAGCCGGTCGACGATGGTGGCATTGTAGGTACGGCACGTAGTCCGGCGAGTATTTTCATGCCCGCCGTGGTCGGCGCGAAGGTCGTGCGGCAAAGGTCCTTGAGGCCGATCGGCACGCCGTGCAGCGGGCCGCGCCATATGCCCTTGGCCGATCTCCGCGTCGGCAATCCGTGCCTGCTCCATTGCCCTTTCCGGCAGCACCGCAAGGTATGATCGCAGCCGCCCGTCCAGCACCTCGATCCGCTCGAGAAGCGCCTTGGTAACGTCTTGCGAACTGAGCTGCCGGGTGCGGATTCGCTCGGAAACATCGACGAGATTGAGATAGTGGATTTCGCTCATGCCGATCGCGTCCCGTTGGCTGGAGCATCGATTGGCTGCCATGACCGGGTCCTGGTCAAGCGCGTTCTGCTGAAAATCAGGACAGCGATGCAACTCCGCGATTGCCTGCGCCACATCGCTTGCTACAGTGCGGGTTCACAATTGAGGGGAGGGCAGAGCTTGGACTGGTTACGCAGCAGCTACATGGGAAGAAAGGGCGTCGCGGGCGGCAAGGCTGGCGCGCGCCACCATCTCACCGAAAAGGCGCAGGGCCAGTATCACTACGTCTATGGCCCGTACTCGGAACCGGTCATGCGGATAAAGCCCGGCGACGTGGTGGAGGTCGAGACGCTGGACGCCTTCGGCGGGGCGATCAAGTCCGAAGCGGACATGCCCTCGAAGGTTCTCAACATGCCCTTCGTCAACCCGCAGAACGGGCCGATCGCCGTGGAGGGTGCGCAAAAGGGCGACGTGCTGGCCGTCTATGTCCACAGCCTGTTGCCGCGCGGACCGCAACCCGTGGGCACGACGGCGCTGATCCCGGACTTCGGAGGCCTCGTCGCTTCTTCGGCATTAATGCTGAACGCACCCATTCCCGAGCGCGTGAAGAAGATGGAAGTGACGCCGGACGGCGTCAAATTCTCCGACAAGATCATGCTGCCCTACGAACCCTTTGTCGGCACCATGGGCGTGAGCCCGGAGATCGAGGCGGTGAGTTCGCTGCAGCCTGACTATTGGGGCGGCAACATGGACCTTCCCGACGTGGCGCCCGGATCGGTGATGTATTTCCCGGTCCAGCGCAAGGACGCGCATTTCTTCATCGGCGACTGCCACGGGCGGCAGGGCGACGGCGAACTGTGCGGTGTCGCGGTGGAGATACCCGCGACCGTCACCGTGCAGATCGACCTCATCAAGGGATGGTCGATTCCCGGCGTTCGGCTGGAGACACAGGATTTCATCATGGCGGTCGGCAGCGCCCGCCCGATGGAGGACGCGGCGCGCATGGCCTATCGCGACCTGGTGCGCTGGCTGGTCACGGACTACGGATTTGAGGAAAGCGAGGCGTATTTCCTTGCGACGCAGGCGGGCAAGATGCGCGTCGGCAACATGGTCGATCCCAAATACACGCTGGGTGCGTCCATGCTGAAGAAGTATCTGGATTGAGGGGAAACACATGGATCTTGGATTGAAGGGGCTGCGCGTCCTTGTGACAGGCGGCAGCAAGGGTATCGGCCGCCATTGCGCGGAAATATTCGCTTCGGAAGGCGCGCATGTCTCGATCTGCGCGCGCGATGCCGGCGGTGTGACGTCTGCGGTCGAAAGCCTGAAGTCGAAGGGTGTCACGGTCATCGGCCGGGGCGTGAACGTGGCCGACAAGCATGCCCTGAAAGCCTGGGTGAGCGACAGTGCGGCGACCCTTGGCGGCATCGATATCGTCGTCGGCAACGTTTCCGCGCTTGTCGGTCGGAGAAGATGAATCCGACTGGGAAGCGACTTTCCAGACCGACATGATGCATTGCGTGCGGCTGGTGAACGCGGCGATGCCATTCCTCGAGAAGTCGAAGGCCGCATCGATCACGCTCATCTCGTCGGTCTCGGGACGCGAGGTGGACTTTACCGGCTATGCCTACGGCGCCTTCAAGGCGGCGATCGTGCATTACGCACAGGGTCTAGCGTTCAAGCATGCGGCCAAGGGCATTCGCGCCAACACCGTGTCGCCGGGCAACACCTATTTCGACGGCGGTATCTGGCAGTCGATCGAGAAGAACAACCCGGCGCTGTTTGCGCAGGCGCTGGCGCTGAACCCCACGGGCCGCATGGCGAAGCCCGAGGAAATCGCGCGGGGCGTGGTGTTCCTGGCAAGCCCTGCATCGAGCTTCACCACGGGCACGAACCTCGTGATCGACGGTGCGCTGACGAGGGGCGTGCAGCTCTAGCGGTTCAGCGTTCGAACACCTCATGCGCGGTGACGACGGTCACCGCGCCGTCGAGGCTGTCGCCTGCTTCGGCGAAGAATCCCTTCGAGCCGGCGCCATTGTTGTGCCGGTCCATCGCCACCTTGTCGGTGAAACGCTCGTAGGTCGTGAACACGCAAGGATCGGACGGGTCCTGCGCCACGAAGAAGTCAACCGTGTCCGGCTCGTTGGCGCGCACGAACGCGCCAACCTTGACCAGCGCGTCGCGCACTTTCGCTTCATGGCCCGGCTTTGCCCGGATAATCGCCGTCAGGGTTTGCATCGCTACTCCTTGCATTCGTTCAGGCGGCGGGGGTAAGGCCAAGTTCGGTGATCATTGCTTCCTGCATCTTGAACTTCTGCGCCTTGCCGGTGGCGGTGAGCGGGAATTCGTCGACGATGCGCACGTGTCGGGGGATCTTGTAGTGGGCGATCTTGCCGCGGCACCACTCGCGCAATGCCTCGCCCGTGAGGCCGGAGCCCGGGCGGGCAATCACCCAGGCCGCGACTTCCTCACCCATTTTCGGGTCGGGCAGGCCGAAAACCTGAACTTGCGCGATGTCGGGATGGCTGGCGAGAAACTCCTCGACCTCGACGGGATAGACGTTTTCGCCGCCGCGGATCAGCATGTCCTTGCTGCGGCCGACGATCTTGCAATAGCCTTCGGCATCGATGGTGGCGAGATCGCCGGTATACATCCAGCCGTCGCGGATCGCCTCGGCCGTGCGCTCCGGATCGTTCCAGTAACCTTTCATCACCAGGTAGCCGCGCGTAACCAACTCGCCCTTCTGGCCGATGGGAAGCGTGTTCCCGTTCTCGTCGACAACGCGGCACTCGGCGTGCGGCTGGATGCGGCCGACGGTCGATACACGGCGCGATACATCATCGTCGGTGGATGACTGAAACGAGATCGGGCTCGTCTCGGTCATGCCATAGCCGATCGTTATTTCCCGGCAGTGCATCTCGTCGATCACGCGCCGCATCAGCGGTTCGGGGCAGGGCGAACCTGCCATGATTCCCGTGCGCAGCGACGACATATCGAAGGTGTTGAAGTCCGAGTGATCCAACATGGCGGCGAACATAGTCGGCACGCCATGCACGGCATTGCAGCGTTCCGCCTCGATCGCCGAAAGCGTTTCGCGCGGCTCGAAAGCTTCGCCCGGTATCACCATGGTGACGCCGTAGGAACAGGCAGCGAGATTGCCCAGCACCATGCCGAAGCAATGGTAGAACGGCACGGGAATGCACAGCGCATCGCCGGGCCGCAGCTTCATGGCGCGCGCGGTCGAGATGGCGTTGTTGACGATATTCTTGTGCGTCAGCGTCGCGCCTTTCGGTGCGCCGGTGGTTCCTGACGTGAACTGGATGTTGATGGGATCGCCTGGGTTCAAGGAAGCGGAGATGGCGTCGAGGCGCGAACGCACCGCCGAGCGCCCCCGGCTCATGACCTCGTCGAAAGAGAAGCAGCCGGAACGCGGGTTCGGGCCAAGCTGGATGACCGCCTTCAAATGCGGCAGTCGTTTGCTTTGCAAATGACCCTGCGGGCAGTGCGCAAGCTCCGGGGCAATTTCCTCCACCATGGACAAGTAGTTCGAGTTCTTGAATTGCGGAGCGACGATCAGCGTCTTCACGCCTGCCTTGTTTAGCGCGTATTCAAGTTCGCTGGTGCGATAGGCCGGATTGATGTTGACCATGATCGCGCCGATGCGCGCAGTGGCGAACTGCGCCAGCAGCCATTCGGGGCGATTGGGCGACCAGATGCCGATCCGCTCGCCCTTGTAAACACCGATCGACAGCAGCCCCGCGGCCAGCCGGTCAACCAGCCGGGCAAACTCGGCGTAGCTCCAGCGATCGCCGGTCTGGCGGAACACCGCTGCCGTACGCTCGCCATGGCGGCGCACCACCTCGGCGAGGAAGGCGGGAATGGTGGCATCGAGCAGCGGACGTTCCGTGGATCCGGCGACGTGCGATATGCCGTTCATCGGGACGATGCCCGGCCTTGCCGTAATCGTTGCTGCCATGGCCCGGGCCTCCCGTCCCGCACTCACATCTTCCGCCAGTCACCTGCCTGTTCGAAGGCGCCGGCGGCGCGATAGATGGTGCTTTCCTCGTAGCGCCTGCCCACGAGTTGCATGCCGACCGGAAGGCCTTGCGAAAAGCCGCACGGCACATTCATGGCCGGATGGCCCGACACGTCGAACGGCGCCGTGTTGGCCAGCATCTCGAATGCGCGCTGGCACCACAATGCCAGCGAGCTGTTGGCCGGCGGCAGCGGCGTCGCCTTCATCGGCGTCGTGGGCATCAGCAGCAGGTCGTAGGAGGAAAGCATCTTGTTGTACTCGTCGCGCAACTGCCGCGACAGGTTCTGCGCCTTTGCATAGTAGTGACCGCGAGTGTGCTTGAGGTGGTACATGCCCACCAGCATGCTGATCTTGAGCGTGTCGGAAAGCTCGTCCGCGCGCGAGCGCCAGTGCGAATGATAGTCGAGCAGCGAGGTGGTGTAGAGGCCTTCCCAGCCGGTGCCCATGCCGTTGCCGAGCATCATCTGGTTGGTCAGGCCCTCCAGCGCTATCGGGGTCCAGATCGCCACCCCCTTGAGGTGCCATGGCACCGAAACCTCGTCGACGGGAGCGCCGAGCCGGCGGAAGAGTTCGGCTGCCGCGCGCACTTTTGCATCCACATCGGCTTCGGCGCCGACCTGTCCGAAGCCTTCCTTGACGACGCCGATACGAAGGCCCGAAACGCCGCGATTGACGGCGCTCGTATAGCGGTCGGTCTTCACGTCGTATTGGCGCGGGTCCAGCCCGTCGGCGCCGGCTATCACTTCCAGCATCAGCGCGTTGTCGATGACGTTCTGCGTCATCGGGCCGGTGTGGTCGATGGTGGCCTCGATCGGCATGATGCCGGTATAGGGAACGAGGCCGTGCGTCGGCTTCATGCCATAGACGCCGCAAAAGGAAGCCGGCATGCGGATCGATCCGCCCTGGTCTCCGCCAATGGCCATGTCGACGAGGCCCGCGCCGACCAGCGCGCCGGAACCGGACGACGATCCACCGGCGGAATAGCCGTGCTTGTGCGGATTGTGGACCGGTCCCGTCGCGTTGGTGTGGCTTCCGCCGGACAGGCAGAAATACTCGCAATGCGCCTTGCCGGCGATGATCGCACCGGCGTCGAGCAGGCGCGTCACGATCGTCGCGTCAATGTCGGGCGTGTAGCCCTTCAAGGTCGCGGCGCCGTTCATCATCGGCACGCCGGCGAGGCAGACATTGTCCTTGAGCGCCACCGTGCGCCCGTGCAGGGGACCGCGCGGCGCACCCCTGATCTCGGTCTTCACGTACCAGGCGTTCATCGGGTTTTCCTCCGCCGTCGGGCGGTAGCCCGATGTGCGCGGATAGAGCACCGGCGGCAGGTAATCGGGCAGCGCATCGACGACATCGTAGGCGTCGAGGGTGCCTTGCATCACGTCAAGGAATTCCTGGACGCGGGCGTCCGACATGTGCATTCCAAGTTCTGACACCACATCCTTCATCTGGGCCAAGGTCGGGCGCTGGACCGTCATGTAGGATATCCTTTCCTGGAGCGATGCCTGGACGGGCAGGGGGGCGGAGCCGGCCCCGGCGCCTGCCGTCGATCTTGACTGTGCCGCGGGCGCGGCGAGCTTGGGAACCGTTGCTTTCGACGCGGGCTTTGCGCCGCTGCCGCCAAGGCCGGTGAACTCCTCGATCAGCGCCGGATCGGATGCTTCCGACCCCGATATCTCGCCGATGATCGCGCCCTTCTGGATCAGCAGCACGCGATCCGACAGGGCCGTGATGAAGTCGAGGCTCTGTTCCACCAGCACGATGGAAACACCCATGCGGCGGTTGAGGCCTTTGAGAAGGTCGATGATCTCGTCGATAATGGAAGGCTGGATGCCTTCCGTGGGCTCGTCGAGAAGAATGAGATCCGGCTGCGAAATCAGGCAACGCGCCAGCGCAAGCAATTGCTGCTCGCCGCCGGAAAGCGCGCCTCCGTCCCGGTCGAGAAGCCGCTCGAGCCGGGGAAAATCGCGCAGCACCTGCTCGATCGCCTCGTCCTCGTCCAATTCATGTGCCGCAACACCCATGCGCAGGTTGTCGCGTACCGTGAGGTTCGGGAAAATTCCGCGTCCTTGCGGGACGTAGCCGATGCCGAACTGCGCGCGCTCCGATGAGCGCATGCGCGTCAAGTCATTGCCGTCATAGCGCATGTCGCCACCGGTAACGGGAATAATGCCCATCACGGTCTTGAGCAGCGTGCTCTTGCCCATGCCGTTATGGCCAAGGACGCCGAGGATTTCGCCTGCGTCGACGGAAAAGTCGACGCCGTGCAATACGGGCACGCGGCCATAGCCGGAACGCAATCCCTTGACCTCAAGCAGTGTGCTCATGCGCGGTGCCCCAGATAGACTTCGCGGGCGCGCTTGTCCGACGAGATGGCGTCCATCGTGTCCTCCATGAGGATGCGGCCCTCATGGAAAAGCGTCACCGTGCGCGAGATCATGCGAATGAACTGCATGTCGTGTTCCACCACGATGAGCGCCGCCGAATTGTTGATTTCGGAAATCAGTTCAGCCGTACGGGCGGTCTCTTCGTGGGTCATTCCGGCCGCCGGCTCGTCCAGCAGCACCAGCCAGGGTTCGGCCGCGATCACCATGCCCAGTTCCACCCATTGCCGCTGTCCGTGCGCTAGGCGTCCAACGGTCGAGCGGCGGATGTCGCCCAGCCGGAGGCGGTCGATCGTGTCGGATGTGAGCGAGCGGGCCTTCGCCTGTCCGTGCCAACGCCGGGCCGAAAGCCAGATGTTCTCCTCTGTCGTCAGCCCGTCGAATACGTTCGGCACCTGTGTCTTGATGCCGACGCCCATGCTGGCGACTTCGTGCGGTTCGGCGCCGGTGGTGGTGGTGCCGCGAATGCGGATTTCGCCTTCGCTTGGCACCAGCTGGCCGGTGAGGCATTTGAAGAAGGTCGACTTGCCCGCGCCGTTGGGGCCGATGAGGCAGCGCAGTTCCTTGTCGAACAGGGTGAAATCGACCTGGTCAACGGCCCGCACCCCGCCGAAATGCATGGAGAGGCCGCGCGTCTCGACAACGGCATCGCGCGTGCGGATCTTGCCTTCCACCGCCATGTTCATTTCACACCTTCCGGCTTGCGCACGGCCCGGCGGCGGCGGACCGGTCCGCGCCTGCGCTTGGCGTTTGCCCAATCGATCACGGTGGGCGCTATTCCCTTGGGGACCAGGAGCACGAAAACAATGAGGATGATGCCAAGCACCAGATTGTTGTTGAGCTGGCTTTGCGCGCCCAGTGACGATGTCAGGTAGAACAGCGCGAAGGTGGCGATCACCGGTCCGATCAGCGTTCCGCGCCCGCCGACGATGACCCAGATGATCGTCAGCGCCGCGTTATAGAGGCTGAATACATCGGGCGTTATGCGTCCCACGCCATTGCAGAACAGCACGCCGCCGATCGCGGCAATGCCGGCGCCTATGGTGAAGATGCCGAGCTTGTAAGCGCGCGTATCATAGCCCAGCAGTTCGGCCCGAAGTTCGTTCTCGCGGATCGAAACGCAGACCCTGCCGAAATGCGTCGTCACGAGCCAGCCGGCGAATACAAAGCACAAGATGAGCGCGGCCATCGCGACATAGAAAACGTGTTCCGGCGACAGCAGCGCCTTCGTATCCCACGGCAGGTTTATGGGCGGCGAGGTTATGCCGTTAAAGCCACCCAGCAACGATTTGCCGATCTTGAATTCCGGACCGGACGTGCGGCGCATCAGCGAGAAGAGAATCAGCGTTACGGTGAGTGTGATGACGCCGAGATAGACGTCGGAAACGCGGCCGTAGAAAATGAAATAGCCAAGCAGGGCGGCAAAGGCGCAGGCAACAGCCACCGCCAGGAGGATCGCCCAGGAGGTGCCGCCAAAATTGATGGCAGCGATCGTATAGGCATAGCCGCCAATGCCGAAAAACGCGACCTGGCCGAAGCACAAGATGCCGCCGAATCCCCAGATCAACGCGAGGCTCAGCGCAAGCACGGCAAGGCCGATCACGGTGGTGAGGTTTATGATCGTGAAGAGCTGCAGCACATGCGGCGCTGCCAGCATGAAGACGATGCCAATCAGCCGCGAAAATCAGCGTCGCGCGCATCTCGCGAAGGGTTCCGGAACCGTTCATAGTGATTTCCGGAAGAAGCGACCGGTAATGCCGGTGGGCATCAGGCGCAGGAGAATGATTGCCGTCACGAGCAGCGCAACTTCGCCGATCGTCGGACCGGTAAGGAACGTCACGATGCCGTTGATGCCGCCAAGGAGGATCGAGCCTGCCGCGGTGCCGGCAAGTATCGAGGCGCCGCCCGAGATGACCGTGATGAAGGCCTTGGCGATATAGGTTGCGCCCATGGTGGGCAGTACGCCGGTGACCGGCGCCAGGAGGCCGCCGGCAAGGCCGCTAACTGCCGCGCCGAGGCCGAACGTGATCATGTAGATGCGGCTGGTCGAGACGCCGAGCGAGGAAGCCATCTGCGCGTTCTGCATGGTGCCGCGCGCCAGGAGCCCCAGTTTCGTCAGCTTGAGCGTTGCGTAGACCGCAAGCAGGAGCAGCGCGGTCACGAAGATCAGAAACAGGTCGTAGCCCGAAATCGTGTAGCCGCCGATCGGGAGTGCCCCGATCGGCGGCGAGATCGTGGTGGTGGTTTGCGCGCCGAAGATCGACGTCACGATACCGATGAGAAGGAGGGAGAGCCCCCAGGTGGCCAACAGCGTGTCGACCATGCGGCCATACAGCCAGCGGATCAGCAGCCTTTCGACGATGACACCGATGATTCCCACGACCAGCGGCGCGAGAATCAGCATGGCGATCCAGATGTTGACCCCGTTGTTGGTCGCGACGACGACCGTATAGCCGCCGAGCATCAGGAACTCGCCATGCGCGAGGTTGATCACCCGCATCATGCCGAAGATGATCGCGAGCCCGAGGCTTATCAGCGCCAGGTTCGCGATGCCGTAGATCAGCTGCAGACCGATCGCGATGACCTGGTCCAATGGGCTCTCCCGTATTGTGTTCCGGCGAGTGCCGGCGTTACTTGATGCCTGCCGCCTCGAGTCCGTTCTCGAAGAAGAAGACGGACTGGTTCGGATTGGCGACGAGGTCGCAGACGAGCTGGGTGTCCGAGGGCGGCTGCGCTTCGTAGGTCTCGACGATCTGGAAAACTTGGTCTTTCAGCTCGCCCAGAACGACGTTCTGGATGCAGTGATTGGTCTTCGGATCCACGGTTATCACGCCCGACGGTCCATCGTAGCTCAGCGGGGTCCGTAGCGCTTCGGCGACCGCATTGCGCTCGATCGAACCGGCCTTCTTCACCGCCTCTGCCCACAGCATCGCGCCTTCATAGGAACGTGTCGAAAGCTCGTTCATGACGGGGCGCTTGTCGCCCAGCTTGGCCGTCAGCTTTTCGAGGAATGCCTTGTTAGCCGGACGGTCGACTGCCTCGAAATAGGAGTAGGCAGCAAGCAGGCCGTTGCCTTCCTCGGCGGAGATCAATGTCTGCTCGTTGCCGACGCCGAAGGTTGTCGAGGCGATCGGGATGCTCTTGTTCATGCCGGCCGCGGCATACTGCTTGTAGAACGACACGTGTGCGCCGCCTACCAGAGCCGAGATCACCATGTCGGGCTTTGCAGCCTGGATTTTCTGTGATGGTCGGTCCGAAGTTGGTGACGTCGAGCGGGAAGAATTCAACCGCAACCGTTTCGCCGCCATTGTCCTTGACGAAACGCTGCATCCACTGTGCCGTGATCTGGCCGTAATTGTAGTCGGCTGCGACGATGTAGACCTTCTTGCCCCATTTGTTCATCGCATAGGGAACAACCTTGGCGACGGTCTGGGCGGGCGTGGAGCCGGTATTGAAGTTGTTGTAGTCGCACACGCCGCCTTCATACTGCGTATTGTAGAAATAGAGCGTGTTGTAGCGGGCCAGCGTCGGGCGGATCGCCTCGCGGCTGGCCGATGTGATGCCGCCATGCACCGTCGCGGCCTTTTCGCCGGCTGCCGCCTCGGTGGCGAACTGGGTATAGAGCTGGATGTTCGACTGTGCGTCGTACATCTTCAGCTCGACTTCGCTGCCGAGCAGGCCGCCCGCGGCGTTGATATCCTCGATTGCAAGCTTGGTCGCCTCGGCCATGGGCGTGCCGTAGATGTCGAGGCCGCCGGAAAGGTCGAGAATCGATGCGAAGATGATCTTGTCCGCGGCATGCGAGCGGCGGATGAGTGCGGGCATTGCTAGCGTGAAGGCGGTGGTGCCGACGAGGAAATTTCGACGCGAGATGGACATTGCAGGCTCTCCTGTCTTGAGTTCAGGCTGGCGCGTGAAGGCGTGCTTGGCCGGTGCGTCAGTCCTCTTTGGCGGGCTTCGACTTGCCCGTTTTCCTTGCGGGGCGAGCCCCGTTTCCGCGCCGGTCCAGCTGGGCCGTCAGCCCGCGAACGCCGTCGCCGATATTCATTCCGACTTCCTCGCCAAGCCGCTGGACGGCAGGCAATTGCAGCGCCATTGACAACACGCCGTCCACCAACTGGTTGACCGTGCTTCCCTCGCCGCCGCCCTCGCCATTGGAGGAATGGCCGTTGAGGCCATTGATCTGGTTGATGCGGATGCTTTCGATCTTTTCCGCCGGCTTCATGATGCGCTCGACAACTTCTGGCAGCGCACGCAGGCGCGCCTCGTCCAGCTTCATCGACATCAATTCCGGTGTCTGCGCGTTTTCCGCCGATATGACACGCGGCGCGGCCTTCGGCTTCGGCCAGCAGCCTGTCGCGGGCGGCATGGGCCCGCTCCAGCGTCGCCTTCGCTTCCGCCTCGGCCATTGAAATGAGCGTGCCGACCTCGGAGCGCACACGCGTGTCGTCGACTTCGGCCTGCTCGGCGGCGCGCACAAGGGCAAGCGCCTTGTCGCGCTCCGCTGCCGCCATTTCACGCGTGGTGCGGACCTGTTCCTCGGCTTCGACTTCCTTGACCTTGGCCCCGATCGCGGCGGCTTCCGCCTTCGCTTCCTCGACCTTCTTCGCGGCAAGCGTCACGACATTTTGCGAACGGGCAAGAGCCGTCGATAGCTCGGCTGCGAGGGTCTGCCGGCGAAGTTCGAGATCCTTCTCAATTTCGGTGAGGCGCGTCTGGCGTTCCCGTGCAATGCGCGCGGTTTCGCGCCGCTTTTCCGATTCGGCCTGTTCCTCGGCGGTGTCCGCAACACTGCGCGAGCGGGCAATCTCGATCTCGCGCTGCTGGGCGATCATCGCCTCTTCCTCTTCGCGCGCGATGGTCAGCTTGCGCTTGGTCGCATCTAGCTGGCTTTGGCGTACCGAAACCTCGGCGTCGGCCTCGATGGCTGCGCGCTCCTTCTTGTTGACAGTAATGATCTCCGCGAGGCGGCGCATGCCGAGGGCGTTGAACGCGTTGTTTTCGTCGAGCGCGCTGAAGGGCGTCTGGTCGATGCGGGTGAGCGACACCGATTCCAGCATCAGCCCGTTCTGCGCGAGGTTATCCTTGAGGACTGCCGAGACTTCTCCCGCGTAACCCGCACGATTGTCCTGCAGTTCGTCCATCGTGTAGCGCGCCGCGACCGACAGCATGGCATCGACCAGCTTTCCTTCGAGCGTTTCGGCGAGTTCGGCGGCACGGAAAGTCTTTCCGGCAAGCGCCTGCGCGGCGGTAGCGACACCTTGTACGGTCGCATGGACGCGCACGTAGAACTCCGCGCCGACATCGACACGCAGGCGGTCCTTGGTGATGATCGACTTGCGCGCCGAGCCGCTCGATTTCGAGCTTCGTCGTGCGCATGTTGACTTCAGACACCTTGTGCAGGAATGGCAGCGCAATGCAGCCTCCGTCGAGCACGACCTTTTGCCCACCCGCACCTGTCCGCACCACGCTGATCTCGCGCGTCGCCTTGCGATAGTATCGGCTGAGAAAGAGGATGATGAGGATTGCCGCGACAAGCAGGACTACGAGACTGACAAACCACGTCATCGGCGCTGGCTTTCGAACAACAGAAATCGGTTAGCCGGCGAGTTCCCTCACCGGGCATTTGGTCGTGCCGGAGTTCTGAATTTCCCCTGGATGTGACGCTATAAGCGGCAGCGCCGGAGTCAAGGTGAAAAAAGAGACAAATGCAGAATTGTGACGAAATCCGCATCGTCGGCGTTCATAAAGCAAGCAACGCAACTTATTGATTTAAAAGCAGGCCTAACGAAGCCCGTCCTTGCCTTCCGCAGCGTCGTGCGTCAGCCCGCCGACGCGGGCCAACGGACGGCCACTGTCAGTCACGGCGACGGCAACCATGATTTCCCCTGCGCGCGGGGCATCATTGAGGCGCACTTCAATGCCGTCGAAATGGCTGCGCACATAGGCCGCGTCCTTGTGGCCAAGCGGAACGTCCAGCACCTGGCCAGGTCCGCCCATCTTCTTCGAGGATGGCACGAGCGCCGCGCCTTTTTCGACGGCCTTTCGCAGGGGTGCGCCGAGCTTTGGATGAAGGATCGCGGCTGCGTGTTCCAGTTCGCCGGCTTCCCCGACCATGGCGGCCTTGCCATAGCTTTGCGCCTGTGACGGCTCGATGCCCAGCGCCTCCACGCAGCGCTTGCCAAGCAGGCCGCCAAGTTCCTCGCCGATGTCGATCAGCGGCGTCAGGTCATCTTCGAAGCGCCCGGCAAACGGGTTGGCGATCACGGCGATTGCGACCGCCTTGCGCGTCGGATTTTCGAGAACTTGGCCTGCCTCGCGCCGCGTCTCCTCGACCCACACGGCCAGTTTGCGAATATCGGCGCTCATCTCAATCCGTCCTCTCCGGCTATATCCTTCGCGGCAAGTCCTCCGGCGCGGTCGTGAATGCGTGGGCCTGTCGTCATGACCAGCACCAGCGCCATTTCGTCGGCGCGCGGCGAATCGTTCAGCCCGACTTCCATCGAGTCGAAATGGCTGCGCACGTATGAAGCATTGATGTGCGTTACCGGTACGTCGAGCCGGGTGCCGACCGTTCCCACCTTCTTGGTGGAAGGAACGATCGCCTTTGCTCCACCCAGCACTTCGCGCATCGCATAGCCTCCGGGCGCATGCCAAAGCGCTCCGTGTTCCAGTTCGCCCGCCGAACCGATGATCGCGCCCTTGCCATAGCCCTCCACGACGGACGGATCGCCGCCCAGCAGCGCCACAAGCCGGCGCGCCATTTCGAGGCCGAGCGGCTTCAGGTCTTCCATGAAAGGCTGGATGTTTTCGACGTAACGGCCTGCGAATGGATTTCGGATCACCGCGATGATGGCGGCCCGGCGCAACGGCTTTTGCGCCCTCGGCCCGCCTTCGTGGTGGATTTCCTCCAGTGCGGTCGCGATCTTCCGGATCTCGACTTGCGACATTGCTACTTCTCCCTCAACAAACACCGGCAAGGCAATGGGTGCGGCCTACGGCGGCAGCCCTGCCTTGCAGAAAAAGGGCCGCGGCGGCGATTTGGCCGCGCCCGACGAGTTCGCGCGACCTGACCGCGCCCGCGTTCAAGGCGGCGTCGCATTCGTCCGGCATCAGTGGTCCGACGCCGACCGTCACCAGGCGCCCGCCAAGATCGCTGTCCGGCTGAAGCCTGCTCGCAGGCTCGCGCGCGACAGCCGGGTGTCCCGGTATGTCCACGGCGTTGCCGATCACGGTCGCGGCAGCATCCGCCCTTGATGAAGTGCCCGCAAGCACCGTAACGGCATCGGCTATGCCAAGCGAGAAACTGCGTCCGACCCTGCCGCTTGTCGCGATGCCGCGGACAGGATCGGCCGCATTGATCTCGATGGCGCCCAGCGACACGTTGGCAAGGTCTGCAATCGCGATGCGGAACGACTGGCCGTCATCAAGATGCAAGGCGATGTCGCCGCCATTGTTGACGTAGGCGCGAACGAGCTTTGCCGAAGACACCATGGCTTCCAGGATTTCTTCGGCCACGGACCCGGCAACTGCGGCCATGGGGGTAATGAAACCGGTGTCGCCATGCGGCAGCACCGCCTCGAACATGCGCTGAGCAATGCGCCCCCGCGGCCTCGCGCCAACCGGGCTGCGCAGCAGCGGCAATTCCGCGACGAGTTCGTCCAGTACCGTGGCGAAACGCTGGCGCGCAGCTTCGAAAGCAATTGTGCGTTCGCCATCTGCGCCGATGATAAGGTCTATCGGTCCGTGCTGCAGATGCAACCGCTCGGCCCCTGGTGTGCGTCCTGGTAAAATCGCCGAGACAGCGCCGGTCATCGCGGCCTGCTCCGCGATTTTCCCCAGCGGTAATTCTGCTTGTCCGTGGGGTCGGGCTCGCGCTCATGTGCGGCGACGGAACGGATGCCCGGCGCAAGCACGCTTTCGACAGGCTGGATGCGGTCGAGATAACCCCCGAGCGCCGCATAGTCCTCCCTGCGAAGCGTGAACTCGATGGGCGCGACCAAGGCTGGCGTCGGCACATAGCCGAAGGAATTGGAGGGCATCTTTGTCACGTCGACCATGACGGTTATGCCGCCGCCGGGCCAGACATAAGCTTGTGCGCCGCCACAAGAAACATAGGTCAGCGCGTCCTTCACCGAACGCGTCAAGCGGACGGGATTCGTCGTCACTCCGGCCCGCAATGATCCGCCAGCGCCGCCCATGAACAGCACCGAGCACATCGCGGGCTCGCAATTTTCAGCGATGATTTCCGCAGATGCTCGCAGGGCAGGCGGGGCTTGCGCCAGAACCGGGACGAGATTTGCGTCGAGTTCGTAGTAGGCCCATTGCTCGCCGGTCGTGGAAATCATCAGCATGCGCAGCCCCGGCCAGGCGATCTTCGGATTGAAGGGATCCGAGGATCGTCAGCGGATCGTCTATGCTGGTGCCGCCCCATCCGGTGCCCGGTTCGGCAACCTGAAAATAGCGTCCGGGCGTGGAGCGCCGGCCTTTCATTCTTATTCCTGTCGGCGGAATGTCGAGCAGCTTGCCCGCCTGGTGTTCGGAAAGGACGCCGGTGATGTGGTCATCGACGACAACCACCTCGTCGGCATTGCCCAGCCACTGCGTCGCGAACATGCCGATGGTTGCCGAACCGCATCCCACGCGCATCAGTTTTTCGGGGACGCCATCGATGACGGGTGCCTTGCCGGCCTCGATCACGACGGTCGCGCCTTCGTCGATGGTCACTTCAACCGGCTCGCGGTTGCACAGCTTGAGCAACGCCTCGCAAGTGATGCGGCCTTCCTTCTTGGAGCCGCCGGTGAGGTGATCGACGCCGCCGAGCGACAGCATCTTCGATCCGTATTCGGCGGTCATGACATGACCGACCGGTTCGCCGTCCACCCTCACGATGGCGCGCTCATGGCCGATATGGCGGTCGGTGTCGATTTTCACCTTCACGCCGCAATAGCTGAAAATGCCCTCGGTAACGACAGTCACCATGTCGACGCCGTCGACTTCCTGGCTGACGATGAAGGGTGCGGGCTTGTAGTCGGGGTAGGTGGTGCCCGCGCCGACAGCTGTCACGAAGGGACGGTCGCCCTTGATCATATCCCCGTCCCAGTCCTGGCCGCCATTCCCGGCTTCAAGGAACGGAACCGCTTCCTCGCGGGCGGCGATGACGGTCAGCGGATCGAGCCGGACCAGTTCGCCGCCATGGTTGGCGTATCGGTCACAGGCGCCGGAGCGGCCTTCGGCGATATAGCAAAGCACCGGGCAGGCGTCGCAGCGGATCTTGTCCGCCGCAAGAACCTCATTCATGGCCGGCCTCCTTCAACGCGGCGCGTACGAGCGCTGGCGTTGCCGGTACGCGGTGGAGGAGAACGCCAGTTGCATTGCGGATCGCATTGACGATCGCGGGAGCGGTGGGAATGAGCGCGTGCTCGCCCAGCCCCTTGGCGCCGTAAGGGCCGTGCGCATCGGTCTCTTCGATGATGATCGTCTCTATCGGCGGCACGTCGCCGATCGTGGGGATCAGATAGTCGTGCAGGTTTTCGGTCCGGCCCGGAATGAACTCCTCCATTAGGGCCATGCCTAGGCCCTGTGCGACGCCGCCATGCACTTGGCCCTCGACCAGCAGCGGGTTGATCGCCTTGCCGACATCATGCGCAGCGACAATCCGGATCGGGCGCACATTCCCAAGCTTCATGTCGACCTCGACAACCGCCAGGTGCGCCGCATAGCCGAACTGCGCATAAGGTTCGCCCTGGCCGTTTGCGTCGAGCGGTTTCGTGGGCGGATCGTAGCTTTCCACGGCGACGAGCACATAGCCTTCGTCATCGGCTTCCATGCGCGCCGGATCGAGCAGGTGGACACCGCTCGCATCGGCGATGCGAAGCGATCCCGACTGCGAAGCGTGATCACGGCATCTTCCGCGGCATTGCATTGGCGCAGGATCTGCCGGCGCAGCGCTTCGCCAGACAGGCGCGCTGCATTGCCGGTGACGAAGGTCTGGCGAGAGGCGGAGGTCTTGCCCGCATCGGGCGTGTTGTCGGTATCGGAAGACGCAAGTGTGATGGCGTCGAACGGAACGCCGAGCGCCTGCGCGAAGATTTGCGCAATGACCGTGTTGGAGCCCTGGCCGATATCGACTGCGCCCTGGTGCAGGACGATCGTGCCGTCACGCGCCGATCGCGGACTTGATCGTCGAGGGATTTGGCATGGAAGTATTGCCGCAGCCATACCAACCTGCCGCCACGCCCACGCCACGCTTCACGGCAGCATTCTCCGCATTGAAACTCGCGCAATCCGCGAGCGCGGATGCGTAGGCCGGGCGAAGCGCCTCCAGACACGCCCTGATGCCGACGCCCTGCGCGAATACCTGCCCGCACACCGTGGGTACGCCGTTTTCCAGCGCGTTGAGAATGCGCAATTCCAGCGGATCGACTTGAAGCGTCAAGGCAAGCGTGTCGATCGCCGTTTCCTGCGCAAGCGCCGATTGCGGCACGCCGAAACCGCGAAATGCGCCCGAGGGGGCGCAGTGCGTATAAACCCCGCGGGAGCGGGCCGTGTAGTTTTCGATGCGGTAGGGCCCCGAAGCGTGGATCGGCACGCGGGTCGCGACCGTCGGCCCCCAGGAGGAATAGGCGCCGGTGTTGAAGTCACCCTCGAACGTCATTGCACAAAGCTTGCCTTCGCGCGTCGCGCCAAGCCGGATGCGGATGGAGGAGGGGTGCCGCTTGGTCGTCGCCTGCATGGTTTCGGTACGCGTGTAGGCCATGCGCACGGGCTTGCCGGTCTTCAGCGGCGGCCAGCGCCAGATAGGGTTGCACAGAGACATCGAGTTTGGAGCCGAAGCCGCCGCCAACGGCCGTGGGGACGATGCGAATGTCCTTGCGGTCCATGGCGAGGATGTCGGCAACGGTCTCAAGGTCCATCACCGGCGCTTGCGTGCAGGCGTGGATTTCCAGCCTGCCGTCGCGCATCTGCGCAAAGCCCGCCTCCGGCTCGATATAGCCGTGCTCCACGAAACCGGTTTCGAATGCATTCTCGACAACGATCTCCGCGCCGGCCAGGGCGGCATCCGCATCACCGCATTTAACGAAACCCCGGCACATGACGTTTCCGGGACGGTTTGCATGGAGCTGCGGCGCGCCTTCCGCCAGCGATGCCGGCGGCTCCAGCACCGAGGGAAGCTCGGTCCAGCGCACGGGGAAAGCCTGCGGATCGAAACGCGCCATCGTCTCGGCCTGCCCGACAACCGCTGCAACCGCATCGCCGCGGTAAAGCGTTTCCCTTTCGGCAAAAACAGGCTGGTCGATGAAGCCGGGGATGACGCCAAACAGATTGCGCCCCGGCACGTCGCGGACGGTCAGTACCGCCTCTATGCCCGGATTTTCCGCCATGAATGCGTCGATATCGCCTAGCTCGAACAGCGCATGGGCAAATGGCGAGCGCACCACCTTGACCACCAACGTATCCGGCGGCGCGATGTCATCGCCATAGCGCTCGGTGCCTTCGACACGGGTGCGACCGTCGATCCGCCGGATCGATGTTCCAAGGCTGCCGTCGCCGTCCAGCCTCGCGCCATCGGAACCTGCGGCGAGCACTGCGTCGATGATCTTGCGATATCCGGTGCAGCGGCACAGCACGCCGCCAAGGGCGTCGCATACCTCTTCTTCGCCCGGATGCGGGTTCGTACGAAGCAGGGCCGTTGCGGAAACGATCATGCCCGGCGTGCAGATGCCGCACTGCGCCGCCTGGTGATCCTCGAAACTGGCCATCAAGGCCGAACCCGCCGGGTCGGAAACGAGGCCGCGGACGGTCTCGACGCTGCGGCCCTGCGGCTTGATGCGCCGGCATCAGGCAGGCGCAAACGGGTTCGCCGTCGACAAGCACCGTGCATGCGCCGCAATCGCCCGCATTGCAGCCGATCTTCACTTCGCGCGCGCCGAGCCTTTCGCGCAGGAAGTGAGAAAGCCGTTCGCCGGCGTCAGCCGTTGCGGCCACGCGCTTCGCCGT
The DNA here is from genome assembly GCA_963699855.1 of uncultured Alphaproteobacteria bacterium. Taxonomy (GTDB): domain Bacteria; phylum Pseudomonadota; class Alphaproteobacteria; order Rhizobiales; family Rhizobiaceae; genus BOKV01. The sequence goes on from CAVOVL010000006.1 coordinate 107,984, forward strand.
TCAGCATGATGGCGATCCGGTTTGAAAGCTGAACGTTCATGCGGGCATTGCCTTTGCCATTGCGGCTGCAAGCGCACGCGAAATCATTTCCGCAGCGGCCTCCCTGCGATACGTGCTGCTGCCGCGCACGTCGGATATCGGGGATAGGGGCGCCAAGTGCCCGGCCGCGATTTGCGGCAGGTCGTCCGTCCGGCGGCCGACTAAGTCTGCTTCCAGCGCCGGAAGCCGTTGCGCAACCGGCGAACATGCGCCGACCGCGATGCGGGTTTCGCCGATGCGGCCGTCGCGGACATTTAGGGCAACCGCGACCATGGCAATGGAAATGACGAGATAGCGGCGAGCGCCCGCCTTGATGAAGCTGGAATGAAGGTCTTGCGCTAGTTCCGGCAAAAGTACCGCCGAGACAAGTTCTCCCGGCCGCAGGTCCGTACGCCGCACGCCAGCAATAAACCGGTCGAGCGGCAGCACCCGTACTGCGCCGCGTGACACGAGTTCAATGGAAGCGTTGAGTGTCAGCAGCGGCGGTACGCCGTCGGCTGCGGGGGAGGCATTGCAGATATTGCCGCCAATGGTTCCCGCATTCTGGATTTGAACTGAACCGACTTCGCGTGCAGCGGCCTTCAGACCGTCGAATGCAGGCGGCAGCTTTGCGCGAACGATGTCGCTCCAGCGGGTCGCGGCGCCGATGCGCCAGCCTGACGCTGTCTTTTCGATTCCCCTGAAACCCGGCAGGCGCGCCGACATCGAGAAGCGAGCGTGCGCCAATCCGTTCGCCCTGTGCGGGAAACCAGTCGGTGCCGCCGGCTACGGGCGCGGCGTCCAGCTTCTCGAGGGCGTCGAATGCCTCGTCCAGGGCCTTTGCAGACAGATATGCCATTACCAGACCCGCATCTACGTTAAGCGACAAATAGAGAATGAGGCGTACAGGGCTGTCAAATGGATTCCGGCTTTTTCTTCAATGGTTGAAGCCGCAGGAATGTACAATTCAAGACGGCGCGCCGCCGCTTGCGGCCCGGTCAAATTGCTGGTTCACTCCCGCCGTGGGGCGAAAAGGCAGGCGGGAGTGAACGATGGCGCATGAACCGGCAGACCCAAGCGGTGGCGGCCCGACCAGGTTGGTGATCCGCAACATCGGAATGCTGTTGTCGGGTCGTCTGGAGGAGCCGATCCTCGACGCGGATTGCCTTGTCGCCGACAATGGCAAGATCACCGCATGGGGCAAGGAAAGGGATCTCGAAACTGACGGCGCCACGACGCTGATCGACGCGAACGGCACGACGCTGTGCCCCGGCCTTATCGACAGCCATGTGCACCCCGTGGTGGGCGACTACACGCCACGCCAGCAGCAATTGAACTGGATCGACTCCACCCTGCATGGCGGCGTTACGACGATGATTTCCGCCGGCGAGGTGCACATGCCGGGGCGTCCGCGCGACGTGGTCGGCCTCAAGGCGATGTCGATCGCGACGCAGCGCTTCTACCAGAATTTTCGCCCGTCCGGGGTCAAGGTTCATGCCGGAGCGCCGGTTATCGAGCACGGCATGGTCGAGGACGACTTCAAGGAACTGGCCGCTGCCGGCGTGAAGCTGCTTGGCGAAGTGGGCCTTGGCAGCGTCAAGGACGGCAAGACCGCAAAGCAGATGGTGGGTTGGGCCCGCAAATATGGAATTCAAAGCACGATCCACACCGGAGGTCCTTCAATTCCCGGCTCCGGGCTGATCGACGCCGACATGGTGCTGGAAACGGGGACGGACGTCATCGGACACGTCAATGGCGGGCATTCGGCATTGCCTGACGACCAGATCATCTGCTTGTGCGAGCGCTGCGGAGCCGGGCTTGAGATCGTCCACAACGGCAATGAACGCGCCGCGCTGCTGACGCTCAACACGGCGCGCGAGTTGAAGCAGCTTGACCGGATCATCCTTGGTACCGACGGCCCGGCCGGCTCGGGCGTCCAGCCGCTCGGCATCCTGCGGATGATCGCGATGCTATCGAGCCTTGGAAATGTCCCGGCGGAAATCGCGTTCTGCTTTGGCACCGGCAACACGACGCGCCAGCGCAAGCTTGACACGGGCATCATCGAAAAAGGCATGTGCGCCGATTTCGTATTCCTGGACCAGGCGCAACATTCGCCGGGAAAGACCATGCTGGAATCGGTAGGGCAGGGCAACTTGCCGGGCGTCGGCATGACCGTCATCGACGGCGTCGTGCGCAGCGAGCGCAGCCGCAACACGCCACCCGCCGGACGCATTCCCGATCGTGGTGCCGGTAAGGCACTGATAAACATCACCCTGCCAGGATGTCGCTGCTCAGTATGAGTTCGATGCCGGCCGCCCGCATCATTTCCAGTGCCGCCGGTCCGGTTGTCTGCGGATCGACGGCCGCCGATGCATCGGTGATGACGAGCGTTTTGAAGCCGAGGGCATGCGCGTCCATCGCAAGGCCGCTGACGCAATAATCGGTCGCGATGCCCGGTCACGAAAATCCGCTCGATGTTTCTTTCGCGCGCATAGCCTGCCAGCCCGGTCATGGTCTGGCCGTCGACCATTCGGAACGCCGAATAGCTGTCGACATGCGGCAGATATCCCTTGCGGATGACCAGTTGCGCGTGGGGAATGTCGAGGTCGGGGTGAAATTCGGCGCCTGGCGTTCCCTGTACAACATGATCGGGCCACAGCACTTGCGTGCCATAGGGCATTTCGACGGTGTCGAAAGGCTGCTTTCTGTCATGCGACGATGCAAAGGAAACATGCCCGCGCGGATGCCAGTCCTGCGTCAGCACGACATTTTCGAAACGCCGCGGCCACCTGGTTGATGACCGGCACGATCTCATGCCCGCTGGCAGTCGCGAGCGCCCCGCCAATGCAGAAATCGTTCTGTACATCGACCACGACAAGAAGGTCGTTCGGGCCAGGCGTCATGTTCAAGTAGTTTCTCGGATTACGTTTCTAGCCCCAAAACTCACACGAAAAGAACTTTCCGTAAAGCATCTACAAATGCGATTCCCAAGACAGCCTCAGTCCATCGGCAAACCATTTTGTTGGCGGAGAATGCGCAGGCGCTCTAGGAGGTTGCCGACAGCTGAAGTCTTCCGATGTCAATAGCAGTGCTGGCTGGCATCGCAATCGCGTCGCACTCGCGTGTGACGCACGAAGGTGGCGCTGGCAGTTTAGTACTTCAACGAGCCTGAATTAGTAACTTCAGGCATAGAATTAAAAAACTAGCTTAACATGCTGCAAAAAAAATAAAATCATTTGAAATACGTGAAAGTCTCGAAGGGAAATGCGGCGGCCGGGGCTCGAAGGGGCAACCGTCCCCCGTACCCAGGCAAATCGATTTCTGGCATCAGATCTCAAGAATCCAACTCAAGAAAGAGCAAACAAAATCGCATTTCGTAGATATACCGTAGATCACGAAAAAGGGGTTAGCGCCAAAAATCGCTAACCCCTTGTTAAATTTGGCTCCCCGGGCCGGATTCGAACCAGCGACCAACCGGTTAACAGCCGGTTGCTCTACCGCTGAGCTACCGAGGATCAGTGCTCTGTGGAAGGCGCATATAGCAAAGCGCCTAACGAATTGCCAACCCCAAAGCGGACAAATATTCACCGCGCCCAATCGTTGCACCCGGGTGAAGCCGCCAGTTGGTCATTTGCTGGCTATGCCTTCCTGGCGCGCCACTGCCAGCGGGTCCTCGTCGTCGAGCTTGCAGCAGATGCGGTAGATCTCCAGAAGCCGCTCGTCCATGGCGCCGGTGCGCCAGAAATACATCGCCGCCGCATAGCGGGTGCGGCCCGATCCGGGCAAACCTGTCGGCGTTTCCAGCAAGCGGCGCTGTCTTTCGTCCTCGCGCTCGTCCATGGCGTCAGAAATCCGAGGGCGGGGTGGCCGTCCGCCGCGCCAGCTTCAGGAAAGGCCGCTCGACGATGCGGGCGCGTACCATCATCTTGTGATAGCGCAGCTCGCGAAGGGCGTAGATTTCAGCCCAAAGCTCTCCATTTGCCGTATCGGCGTATTTGCGTTCGATACTGGCGATAGCGATGTTGCGCTTGGTTGTGGGCGACCAGGTCGCCGCAGTGATGATTCCCGCCTCGCGGGTCTTGCGGTGGTACAGCAGTGCCATGCTGGCCGGTTCGTTGCCCTCAAGCTCCATGCCCACGAGTGCAAAACGCATCGCGCCCTTTGCCCTTGCGGCGGTGATGGCACGCTTGCCGTTGAAATGCGACTTGGCCATGTCGACCATCCATTCGAGGCCGGTTTCGTCCGGAAAGCGCGTCCTGTCCGTCCGCAACGCCTTCTCGCTCGTGACGAAATCGGCGTTTGCAACGATGAAGCCCGCTTCGATTCGCGCGCGGTTCAGTGCCGAATAGCCGATGGCGGCGATGCCGCGCAGCCGACCGGCTTCCCACAGGCGATCCCAAAGCGAAAGCGCCTTGGCTCGGTCGGCGAATAATTCGTAGCCAAGGTCGCCGGTGAAGCCGGTTCGCGAGATTAGCACCTCGCCGTTTTCATGCGGGAATGCTGCGATGTCGAACGGCTTCATCGAGGAAATCGCAAAGCCGGCATCGCGCAGGATTGCCGCCGAGGTCGGTCCCTGCAGCGCAAGGCCGGCGATGTCGTCGGTCTCTTCCGCAATTGCCACATCGAAGCCGTCCGCGCTGTCGAGCAGCCACGGCAAATGCCGCTCCTGGCAACAAAGCCGGAACCGGTTCTCCGCCAGCCGGAACAGCGTGCCGTCATCCAGCAACTGGCCCTCGTCGTCGCACCAGGCGGTGTAATGCACCCGCCGCAGGCCGAGCTTGCGCACGTCTCGCAACGTCAGGCGGTTGAGGAAATCCACCGCGCCGTGGCCCTCGATCCGGTATTTGACCATGGGCGAGATGTCGAACAGCGCCGCGGTCGAGCGGATGGCGAAATACTCCAGTTCCTCGTCGCGGATCTTCGAAGGTGCGGCGTAGCCGGCCCAGTCATACCAGTCGGCTCCGGTCATCAATGCCGCAAGGCGCGAATGGAAGGGCGACTGGCGTTGTGGCGTCCGGAAATGGTCCTGCTGTGCAAGACGGGCAAGGCTATCGGCGGCGATTGCTGCGTTGGTGTTCATTGGCCTCGCTCCGATGCCATGATTTCACGTGCCGCGTTGACTCCGGAAATTCCGGAAATGCCGCCGCCCGGATGCGCACCCGCGCCGCAATGCCAAAGGCCGCCGACCGGCGCACGGTAATTGGCAGTGCCGAAGACGGGGCGCAGCGCATAAAGCCGGTCGGCCTGCAATTCGTGGTGGTGCCAGTGCCCGCCGGGAGAGCCGAAAGTATCGCCGATCTCGACGGGCGAAAGCAGGGCTGCGGCGAGCACGTGATTGCCGATTCCCGGGCTCGCAGCTTCCAGCCGCGCAATGACGGCGCGCGTCAGCGCGTGTCGCCCCTTGTCCCAGCCTTCCTTCAGATCGTGCGGGGTGTTGGCGATTGAAATCGAAAGAATTGCCGCCGCACCTTGCTTCGCCGATTGAGTGTCCGGCTGCTCGACAATGAGTTCGAACGGCGGGTCCGCCGGCAGTTCGCCGTATTTCTGGGGGTTGAAGCTGTCCTCGATAGCGCGGATCGATGGCGCATGAACATGGCGCGCCGGAATATCGCCGTGGAATTGCGGAGGCCGGTCCAGCGCAATGAAGAGCTTGGAAACATTTCCCTTGCTGCGCAGCGATTTGATCGCGCTTGCAAAACCTGTGTCGAGTTCACGGCCCGGAAGCAGCCGCCCGAAAGTCTGCAGCGGCGAGGTTGCAGAAAGTACAGTACGGCAGACAATGGTTTCGCCGGCCACGAGCGTCACGCCGGTGACCGTGCCTGCCTCCACGTCGATCCGCGCAACCGGGCTGGCGGTCCTGACTTCAGCTCCAGCCACGCGTGCAGCGCTTGCGAACGCCTCCATCACCGCCGCCATGCCGCCAACCGGTATCGTCATGCCGCCCTGGCGCCCGCCCGATTCGCCGGACAGGCGGTGGTATAGACCCAGCAGCGAGGTCGGCGATCGCGGCCCCAGCCGGATGCCGAGCGTTGCGTCGAAGGCCGTCAGCCCCTTGAGACGGTCATCGTCCAGCACCTCGTCCGCTACATCGGCAACGCACATCAGCGCCATGCGCAGGAACTGCCGGAACTCGTCCGCGCCGCTCATGCGCATACCCATCGCCACCCGCGCGATCTTCGCCTTTGCGCCAAGATCAGCGGTTTGCGGTCCGATGGGTGGTTCACCGTCAAATGCGCCCAGAACGGAAGCCTGCTTGAGGAGACGCTTGCGCAGCTGGGCAAACGCCTCCGCCTCGCCGGCGGGCACGCCGGAAACCTGCTCGCCCCAAGCACCTGACAGGGTAATGGCGGGGGCATCGGCGCTAAGCGTCACCGTGGAAGCAAGGCCGCCATGTTTGAAGCCGTGCCTTTCAAGCTCGAGTGCCTTTTCCACGGATGCCGGCAGTCGATAAAGGGCAGGGGAGAGCGAGCCCGAAAAACCGGGCGCGAACTCCACCGCTCCGCCCAAGCCGCCGATGCGCGCAGATGCCTCAAGCACGACGACGCGCCTGCCCGATTTTGCCAGCATCGCCGCCGCTGCAAGGCCGTTATGGCCCGCGCCGATGACCGCAACGTCAAAAGACTTCATGGGCAGGGCTCATGTGGCCGGAACGGCTTGGCCAGGTCGCGAAGGATCTCGAATGCAGCGTTTCTGCCCGGAGCGCCCATGACGCCGCCGCCCGGATGGGTCGAGGAGCCGCACATGTAGAGGCCGGGTACGGGACTGCGATATTGCGCATAGGCGGGAATGGGCCGGTTGAACAGCAACTGGTCGAAGGTCAGTTCGCCCTGGAAGATATTGCCTTCCGTCAGGCCGACTTCCTCCTCGATTTCGCGCGGCGTGCGCACTTCCATGTGAAGGATACGCTCGCGAAAACCCGGCGAATATTCGGATATCTGGTCTACGACCGTTTTGGCGAAACCGTCGCGGTCGGCGGGCGTCCAGTCGCGTCCCTCGACCTTGGGCGGGCAGTATTGCACGAAGCAACTGACGAAATGCTTGCCCGGCGGCGCCATGGTGGGATCGAGCGTCGTCGGGATCATCATGTCGACGAAGGGGTCGGCGGACCAGCGCCTGGCCTTCCAGTCGTCATAGGCGCGCTCCATGCGCTCGACGCTGTCGGTGAAGTGAAGGTCGCCGCGGATCGACGGGACAATCGGCCGGCATGGCCGGAAATTCGGGCAGGCTGTCGAGCGCGATGTTGAGCTTGCCGGAGGAGCCGCGCATCTTGAAATTGCTGACCTGCGAAACGAAGGTTTCCGGCAGGTCGTCGCGGTTGACCAGCTTGAGGAAGGTCCGCTTCACATCGGCATTGGAAACGATGGTTCGCGCCCGTAAGTCGTCGCCGTTGGCAAGGGCGACGCCGGTCGCGCGACCGCGTTCGACGATTACCTTGCTGACCTCGGCCTCGGTGAGGATGGTGCCGCCGCTGGCCCGCAGCGATGAAGCGAGCGCCTTGGTGATTGCGCCCATGCCGCCGCGCGCATAGCCCCAGGCGCCGACATTGCCGTCCACTTCGCCCATGTAGTGGTGCAGCAGCACATAGGCCGTTCCCGGCGACATCGGGCCGAGCGCGGTGCCGATGATGCCGGAGATCGCCAGATAGGCCTTGATGACGTCGTTCTCGAAATATTCGTCGAGGAAGTCCGAGATCGACATGGTCCAGAAACGCGCGGTCTGGGCCATTTCGGCAGGCGTCAGATTCCCGAACTTGCGCGCCAGATAGATGAGTTCGCCCACGTCGCGCGGCTTGAAGCTGGCCGGATCGGGCGCCGTGCGCATCAGCAGCGGCTGCACGAAACGGCATTGCCGCGTTACGTCGCGCGAATAGCGTTCATAGGTCTCCGCGTCGCGCGGGCTGAAGCGGGCGAATTCGCGCCGGTGGGCGTGATGGTTGCGGTAACTGGCGAGGTAGTCGCCGTCGCGCGTGAACACCGCGCCGCCTTCATAGGCGATGACTTGCAGGCCGTGTCGCGGCAATTCCAGATCGCGCATGATCTCGGGCCGGAACAGGCTGCAGACATAGGAGCAGTTGGAATAGATGAATCCCCGGATGCAGTTCGCGGCTCACCGCCGCGCCGCCGATCCAGTCGTTCTTTTCGACCACGGCGACGTTCAGGCCGGCCCGCTGCATGTAGCAGGCCGCGACCAGCCCGTTGTGCCCGGCGCCGATGACAATTACGTCGAAACCGGTGGCGGACTTGGCGTCCCGCGTTGCCAGGTTTGCCGTTTCGGACACGTTGTAATGCCTCATTTTCGCTTGCGCCGATGAGTGACTTTGCCATGGGCCGGTCCCGCCTGTCCAGAGTTACTGAATGAATGTTCAGCAAATAAGGATTGCATCCGCGTCTCCGTGGCGTATTGTCAATGGTGCTGAACCACGGAGGAGGCATGCACCGGGAGTCCGCCAAGGCCGGCGCGCAAGCGCCCGCAGGAGAAGATGTCGGCGCACAGGCGCGCGCTGACGAGTATGACGATGCCGCGATCCGCTTTCTGGAGACGCTGTGGGGCGACGGCTTCCTGTCGCCGGGCGGACCGGAGGAAGTCGAAGAGATCGTGCGGGGCATCGCGTTCGAGGGCAGGGAGGTTCTCGACATCGGATGCGGATCGGGTGGCATCACCGTGCTCCTGGCCAAAACAAAGCCGCTTTCCAGGATCACCGGTTTTGATGTCGAGGCGACAGTTATCGAAAACGCGGTTCGCAGGGCAAGCAGGGACGAACTCTCGGACAAGGCTGAATTCGTGCTCGGCGCGCCCGGCCCGCTGCCCTTTGCCGATGAAGCTTTTGACGTGGTGTTTTCCAAGGACGCGCTGATCCACGTTCCGGACAAGGACGCGCTTTTTGCCGACATTTTCAGGATGTTGCGACCGGGCGGCGTGTTTGCCGCCAGTGACTGGTTGATCGGGCATGACGGACCGCCCTCGCAACAGATGCGCGACTACATCGCGGCTGAGGGCCTCAGTTTTGCGATGGCATCGCCCACACGATATCGCGTCGCGATGGAGAGCGCGGGGTTCGTCGACATTGCCACGAGGAGCCGCAATGAATGGTATGCCAAGCGCGCTCGCGAGGAATTGGCGCTGATGGCCGGCCCACTCAACGCGGAACTTTGCCGTGTGGTCGGCAAGGCCTATGTGGACAAGAATATCAAGACGTGGACGATGATGCTCAAGGTGCTGGAAAGTGGCGAGCATTGCCCGACGCATCTTTACGCGCGCAAGCCGCCCGGCTGACTTGCGTCCCGAATTAACGGCTGCTCCGTACAGCCAAAGGCAGGAATGAACGGCATTGACAGAGACTGTCACCGACAAGCTACCGAGACGGGCGCCGAAGTCCCTGAGGCGCGAACAGTTGATCAACGCGACGATCGATTCCCTTGCGCGGCGCGGTTATGCCGCCACGACGCTCGCAGACGTGGCCGATGGCGCTGGTCTGTCGCGCGGCATCGTGAACTTCCATTTCGAGAGCAAGGACAAGTTGCTGATCGAGACGCTGCAGTTCCTCGCCGACGAATACAGCGCGAACTGGCGCGAAGCGGTAGCCAAGGCAGTCGACAGCCCCGCGCAACAGATGTTCGCGATCATTGTTGCCGATCTCGACGAACGGGTCTGCAATCCGCGCAAGGTTGCCGCCTGGTTTGCGTTTTTCGCCGAAGCCAAGTCGCGCCCGTCCTACCAGAAACTGAGTTGGGCGCGCGACGGCGACTATATGGATTTGCTGGCAAACGTGTGCCGCGATTTGAAGCATGAAGGCAAATATGGCTTTGATTCCAATCGTATGGCGGATGCCGTTTATGCGATGCAGGAAGGCCTGTGGCTGCGCCTGATGCTTGAATCGGACGAATTCTCACGCGAACTTGCGCTCGAGACCGCCTTGACGACGATCGGAACGCTGTTTCCGCGGCATTTCGATCAACAGGGACGACTTATCCGCAACATGAAAGGACACGTGGAATGACGCATCGGACAATGAGAAGCGGCATTGCCGCAATCGCCGCGATCGCAATGCTGGGCGTCGCGGCAATCGCGCCTGCATCTGCCGAGGACAGCGAACTGACCGTATTCGACTGGTCGGGCTATGAGGATCCGGGGTTCCACCCCTCTTATGTCGAGAAGCACAAGGACTCGCCGGTCTTCGCCTTCTTTGCGGACGAGGAAGAGGCGTTCCAGAAGCTTCGTGCCGGCTTCAAGGCGGATGTCGCCCATCCCTGCTCGCAAAGCGTGGTGAAGTGGCGCGAGGCCGGCATTCTTGAACCCATCGATACCAGCAGGATAGCCGAATGGGACAATGTCATGCCCGGCATCAAGGCGATGAAGAATCTGCTCACTTCCGAGGATGGCAAGGCGTGGCTGATCCCGTTCGAATGGGGCAACACGGCGCTACTTTACCGCACCGACAAGGTCGATGCCAACGACGTCAAGTCGCTGAAGGCCTTCGCCGACCCGAAATTCGCCGGGCGCGTGTCGATCGGCGACAATGTCGATGACGCCTATGCGCTTGCGAGCCTCGTCATCGGCGTCAAGGACTGGACGACGATGACAGACGAGCAGTTTGCCGCTGCCTCGCAGTTCCTGCGTGATGTCCACAAGAATGTACGCCTTTACTGGACCGACAACACCGAACTCGTACAGGCGATAGCGAGCGGCGAAGTGGATCTCGCCTGGGCATGGAACGAGAGCAAGACAACGCTTGAGGGCGACGGCGTGCCCGTCGCGATGACCACGGACACTGCAGAGGGCATTTCGACCTGGGTCTGCGGCTATGGCCTGCTCGCGGGCGGCGAGGGCAACAAGGACAAGGCGTATGACTATCTCAACGCTGTTTTCGACCCGAAGGTGTCGTCGTACCTCGTGGGCGAGTGGGGCTATGGCCATGGCAATGCCAAGGGCATGGCAGATGGTCGATCCGGCTACACTGGCCGACAGCGGATACGGCGATGTGGCCGCGTTCGTGGACAAGACGCTGTTCCAGTCACCGGTGCCTGAGACCTTGCGCCAGAAAATGATCGCCGAGTTCGAGAAGATCAAGGCAGGCTACTAGAACTCCGGGCGCGAGCCGCTTTGATGGTGGCTCGCGCTCCTCATTCCTGCTTCAGCATGGCGACGAATGCTGCGTCGTCGTAGTCTATGCGGACCGGCGCGCCTTCCGGCAGATCGTCGGCGCCGAAATTGTTTGCCTCGACAAGTGTCAGTTCGTTTTCCTGGCCCTCCACGCGAACGACGAGGTGCGTGACGTCGCCGAAATAGTGGCGGTTCACCACCCGCGCAGCCAGTTTTGCCGGTTCGGCGCTTTCCCACACGAGCCGCAACCGTTCGGGGCGTATCCCGAATACGATGTTGTCGTTTGCCCCTCCAGCGCCTGCCGGGACCGCGCAAGAAATCTGCCCGAAACCTGGCGCCGTTGCCGACACAGTTCCCCCGTTCATGGTCGGGCCGGTCGTGGTTAGGAAGTTCATCCCGCCGAGAAAGTCGGCGACCTTCGTGCTGGCCGGCCGTCTGATAGATGTCTTGCGGCGCGGCGATCTGGGCGATCTTGCCGTCGAACATCACGGCTATGCGGTCGGACATCGCAAGCGCCTCGTACTGGTCATGGGTGACCAGCACGAAAGTGATGCCGATGGCGCGCTGCAGCTTGCGCAGTTCCACCTGCATCTGCTCGCGCAGCTTCTTGTCGAGCGCGGAAAGCGGCTCGTCCAGCAACAGCACCTTTGGCCGCAGGACCAGCGCTCGGGCAAGTGCGACCCGCTGGCGCTGGCCGCCCGACAATTCGCTGCCGTTGCGCGTACCCAGCCCGCCCAGTTCCACCAGCGACAGGGCTTCGCTGACACGCCGTTTCTCCTCCTCGCGCCCAAGTCGAAGGCGCTTCAGGCCATAGGCGACGTTCTCGTTGACATTGAGATGTGGAAAGATGGCGTAGCTCTGGAACACCATGTTGGTAGGCCGCAGATTGGGCGGAATGCCGGCCATGGACGCTCCGGCGATGCTGATCGAGCCTTCGCTCGGTTCGTCGAAAGCCGGCGATCATCCGCAGCAAGGTTGTCTTGCCGCAGCCGGACGGGCCGAGCAGCGAAAAGAACTCCCCCTTGTGTATCTGTGCGGTCACGGCGTCGAGCGCGGTGAAATTGCCGTAGCGCTTGGTTACCCGGTCTATGCTGATGATGACTTCGGCTTCCATGGCGGCGGCGTCGCTTTCAGTTGGCGCTGGTAGAAATGTTGCGGGCGGCCCTGCGGCGGACGACTTCGGCCAGTGTCAGCAGCAGCAGCGATCCCAGCAGCATGATGGAACCGAGCGCCAGCACCGCCGGCAGTTTCGCGGCGAAGCGGAGTTGGCCCCAGATGTATACCGGCAGCGTCGGCTCGTTGCCGCCGAGGAAAAACGCCAGCATGAACTCGTCGATCGAGATGGTGAAGGAGACCAGGATGCTGGAAAGGATGGCAGGAAAGAGCACCGGTATGGTGATGCGGCGCAGAGTCTGGAACGCCGTATCGCCGAGGTCGCGCCCCGCCTCTTCGAGGCTAGGGTCGAAGCCCTCGAAGCCGGAGACCAGCACTGAAATGGCATAGGGCGTGCAGAACAGGACGTGCCCGAGCGTGATCGTCACCAGCGACAGCGGCAGCCCAATCGCCAGCAGCACTATGAGCAGCGAAACCGCAATGATAATTTCCGGCAGGATCAGCGGTGCCATGATCAGTCCGCTGGCGATCGCCTTGCCGCGGAACTTGTACCGCGTCATTGCCCGGGCGGCGCACATGCCCAGGATCGTGCTGATGACGGCGGTAGCAGATCGCAACGATGAGGCTGTTCCACGCGGCGCGGTGGAGCGTCGCGTTGCTGCCCAGGCTCTTGTACCAATCGAGCGTGAAGCCCGATAGCGGCAGGCTGGGCGTTGCCGAGGCGTTGAAGGAAAACAACGGCAGCAGCAATACCGGCAAATAGAGGAACACGAGAAACGCGATCGCATAGGCGAAGAGCGGGTAGCTCCCGGCGCGGGCCAGCCTCATCGCATGGCGCTCCTGAACATGCGTAGCGCAAGAACGAATGCGCCGGCCATGATCGACACCGCCACCATCGTGACGATGGACAGCGCTGCGCCGAGCGGCCAGTTCGCCGCGCGCCCGAATTGCACCTGGATCGCATTGGCGATCATGATGCCATCCGTTCCGCCCACGATGCGCGGCGTGACGAAATCGCCGACGGTCGGGATCATCACGATCAGCAGCGCTGCGGTGACGCCGGGCAGGGACAGCGGCAGCGTGATGCGCAGGAAACGGCGCAGGGCGTTGTCGCCCAGATCGGCGGCCGCTTCGAGCAGTGTCCGGTCCATCTTCTCCAGCGAAACGTAGATCGGCAGGATCGCGAAAACCACCCAGGTATGCGCAAGCGTGATGATGACCGCATTGATGTTGTAGAGGAGCGAGGCGATCGGTTCGGTGATCACCCCGGTCCAGATCAGGCCAGTGTTCAGCACGCCGCCATAGCCAAGGATCACCTTCCACGACAGGATCCGCAGCAGGTAGCCGGACCAGAATGGCACGGTGATCACGAAAAGCCACAGCCCCTTGTTCCGTCCGCCATGGAACGAGATGAAATAGGCGATGGGGTAGGCCAGCACCACCGTGACGACGCTCACCACCGCCGACACGAAAAGCGAGCGGCCGAGGAGGTCCAGATAGAGCGGTTCGGTCAGCGCGGTGCGGTAGTTCGCGAGCGTGAACGTGCGGTCGATCGTGAGGTAGTCCTGCGTCCAGAAGCTGTGCGCGATGACGACGAGGATCGGTCCGGCAAGCAGCAGCAGCGCATAGAGGAAAGGCGGGGAGATCGTCAGCCAGCCGCGAAGACCGGGATTGGAAAGCAGCCGGGCGGCGGAGGAAATCTTCACCGTCGGCCATCCTCCGCCTGCCGCATGCCCGCAAGGTATCCGGTTCATCTGCTTGCACCCCTTTGCGGCCCCTAGGCCAGCCCCTGCGGATGGTGAACACATCGGAAGTTGAGCGCATCGCGCAGTTGAAATCAAGCAGGCCATCTGTCATTATTGATTGAACGGCCATTCAATAACGGCTTTTTCACCAGTTTGCGGGTCCGGGCCGTTGTAAGCCGGCAGCCGTCCGCCTGTCCAGTCGGAATCGGGGAGATCGCATGAACGCCGAAGCACGCACGCGCCCGATTGTTGCCGGAAGGCAAGACCGCTTGCCGCTGATCGCGCCCTGGTCCTACGCCGGTACCATCGGTACGGTCGCCAAGGAAGCGATCGTCGCGGGCGACGGCGTCTATGTCTGGGATGAGCATGGCAGGCGGCTGATCGACGGGCCGGCGGGCATGTGGTGCACCAATGCCGGTCACCGCAACGCCATGCTTGCCGACGCGATGCGCGAGCAGGCGATGGCGCTTTCCTACAATACGCCCTGGTACACCTCGAACACGATTTCCGCCGACCTTGCCGCGCGGCTGGCGGAACATGCGCCCGGCGATCTCGATCATGTGTTTTTCACCACCGGCGGATCGACCGCCGTCGAGACGGCGCTGCGTTTCGCGCAGTTCTACAACAATGTCCGCGGACGCCGGGAGAAGAAGAAGTTCATCTGCCGCGAAGGCGGCTACCATGGAAGCACCTTCCTCAGCGCTTCGCTGAATGGCAGGCCGCGCACGCGCGAATGGATGGACCAAGCCGAAGACCATGTCATTCGCCTGTCGAGCCCAGATCCTTTCCGCCGGCCGTCAAGCATGAGCATCTCGGCGTTTACCGACCATCTCGTCGACGAGTTCGAGGCAGCGGTCGAAGAGCATGGCGCGGACACGATCGCGGCATTTGTCGGAGAACCGGTGATGGCTTCGGGCGGCGTTATCGTGCCGCCGCCGGGCTATCTGGAGCGGATTCGCGCGCTGTGCGAGCGCCACGATATTCTGTTCATCGCCGACGAGGTTGTGACCGCATTCGGCCGTCTGGGACACGTCTTTGCGTCCGAGAGAGGTGTTCGGCATCGTTCCCGACATGATCACCTTCGCAAAGGGCGTCACTTCCGGCTATTTCCCGCTGGGCGGCGTCATGATTTCACGCCGGCTGATGGAGGAACTGCGCGCGTCCAACCATCCTGAGGCCATGTTCGGTCATGGCTTCACCTATACCAGCCATCCGATCGGCTGTGCCGTCGCACACCGCAATCTCGACATCCTCGAAGGCGGGCTGGCAGAGCATGCACGCGCGGTTGCGCCGTACTTCCTCGAAAGGCTCGAAACCCTTTCCGACTTGCCGCTGGTGGGGGAGGTGAGGGGGATCGGCCTGATGGCCTGCGTGGAATGCGTGGCCGACAAGGAGGTCAACAATCCGATCGCGCTCGACACCGATGTCGGCGTGCGCATCGACCGCCATACCCAGGCGCTCGGCCTGCTGGTGCGGCCCATCATCCACATGTGCGTGATGTCGCCGCCACTGATCATCGGCGAGGAGCAGATCGACGACATGGTGGCTATCCTGCGCGAAGGGATTTCGCGGACGCAGGACGATCTTCGCGCCGAAGGTATCTGGAACGGCTAGGCGGTTCCGGCACTCGCCAGTTCGCGGTTTGCGGCGGTCAGATCCGTCGGCTCTTCTTCCAGCCGCGTGACCGGCAGGATCGCCCGGATATGGTCGTGATGCGACCGCAAGCCGTATTCGAGATCCGACAGGTAGAAGCCCGGGAAGAACTTCGACGCCATCGATTCGTTCGACCAGATCGTAAGCTGCACGTCCTCTTCCGTGGTTTCGCGATCGATGCGCATGGCAAGATAACGCGCCAGCCGCTGCTCGCGCGTTTCCTGGCGGTAGCGGTATGTCGCGCCGCGCAGGATCGTCTTGCCGACCGAGAGCGGAAACTCCTGGTAGAACTGCATGGTCTCCGGCGTCACGGCGATCACCGTGTTCGGGAACAAGCCGTAGTAGATCCAGGCGCGCCGCAATTCCTTCGGCAAGTGCGCGGGTGGCGTTGTCAGCTTGACATAGTGGCGCACGCTCCACCGGCGGCCGCCCGTTTCCGTCACGTCCGCGAAGGAACGGCAGACCCCGCCGACAAACGGTTCGTCGAAATAGGTGCGGCCGTAAAGATCCTGCAAGGCGGGATGCGCCAGCGCCACATGGTAGCCTTCGTTGTCGACGTCGCGCACGGACTTCCAGTTGACCGGCGAAATCTGCGACCAACTGCGCCCGGACGGGATCATGTCGGGCATCTTGTAGTGCGCGATTTCCGCGGCAAAGGGCTGCATCAGCTCGGCGACCGAAGGCTGCGGCCCCGGAAGGAAGCGGACGAAGACCAGGCCGTTCCAGATTTCCATTTCCACAGGCTTCAGGCCGAACTTCTCCCGGTCGAGGCGCGGGAAGGTTTCAGGCCGCGCCGCGCCGCGCAACTTGCCGTCAAGCTGGTAGACCCAGCCGTGGAACGGGCAAACGATGGCGCCTTTGCAAACTCCGCTCTTGGGCAGAGACGACGCGCGAACCGCGATGGCGGCAAATGTTCAGGAATGCACGCACTTCGCCATCGTCGCCGCGGATGACGAGAACGCGTTCGCCGACGATGTCGAGCGTAACGAATGCGCCGTGCTCGGTGAGATCGCTGACATGGCAAACAAGCTGCCAGTGCCGGCGGAACAACTCTTCCTTTTCCAGTTCGAGCAGGGTTTCGCTATGGTAGCACCATGCGGGCAGGCCGCGACGGTCCCAATTGGCAGGGATCGATATGTCCCGGTTCGAAAGCGGTGATTGCATCGCGGCAGGCCCTTTCCTCTCCTCGAAACTTGCTGAACGTTCATTCAATAGTACGACAGTTGCCGCGATTTGGGAAGGATGTAGACGCCGCTTTGCAGGGGTAAAGCGGAGGGGGCGCCGCAAAGAAGGCGCAACGCGGGCGAGTTAGAACAAGCAGGCAAGCCGTTCCAGCGGGGATTGGCAGTCACGTGAAAAGTGCTGGGCGCTGTTGGCGAAAGTTGCTTGCCCCACGCCGTTTGCGCTATCGGGCAACCGCTCCACGAAAGCTGGCGGCCTCGCCCGCCGGCCTGACGGCGACTGAACCGTCCCGATTGGCCGAACTCTTGCTTGTCGTGAACATGCGGGCCGATTTCGCCCCCGCGCGATGCCATTGCCGGCAATGTGCCCAAAAAACAGGCTGAGATTGAATGTCCGTAAACCCGAGAGCCAGATCGTTTCAAGCATGGCGGGCAATGTCGCCCGTCGAGGCTGTCGAAACCGCCTACGCCACGATCGCCTTGCATGGCGACGATGCAATTTTCATAACACTGCGCGATCGTGAAGATGCGCTCATGGCTGCGCGCAAGCTCCAAGGGGAGGGCGCTGCGGGCAAGTCGCTTTTCGGCCTGCCTTTCGCGGTCAAGGACAATATCGATGTTGCCGGTATGCCGACGACGGCCGCGTGCCCGCAATTTGCCTACACGCCGGAAGTTTCGGCGCACGTGGTGGCATTGCTGGAAAAGGCCGGTGCGATCGTCATCGGCAAGACCAATCTCGACCAGTTTGCCACCGGCCTTGTCGGCGTGCGCTCGCCCTATGGCGTTCCGAAGAACACGCTGAGTCCGGACTTGGTGCCAGGCGGCTCCAGTTCCGGATCGGCAGTTGCCGTGGGTGCCGGTATCGCAGCGTTTTCGCTCGGCACTGACACGGCAGGCTCGGGGCGCGTGCCGGCAGCGCTGAACGGAATTGCCGGCCTGAAACCCAGCCTTGGCCTGCTTTCGGCAACGGGCGTGGTTCCAGCCTGCCGCACGCTCGACACCATATCTGTTTTCGCCTCGAACGCCGCCGATGCCGCAGAAGTCGCGGCAGCAGCTTCCGGTTTCGACGCCGCCGATTTCATGTCCCGTAGATTGCCGCCAGCGGGCATTGCAGCCGTGCCGCCAGTGTTCCGTATCGGTGTTCCTCGCAAGGTCGACCGGCAGTTCTTTGGAGATGCCATCGCCGAAAATGCATATGAGGCGGATCTGGAACGGCTGGCCGCGTCGGGTGGCGACATCCGCGAGATCGACTTCACGCCGTTCTACGATGTGGCGCGCCTCCTGTACGAGGGTCCATGGGTGGCGGAGCGCTATCATGCCGTGCGAGGCATCATCGAACAAAACCCGGATGCAATTCACCCGGTCACGCGCGCGATCATTTCCGGCGCATCGAAGTTCAACGCGGTAGATGCATTCGACGCAATGTACCGGCTGGCCGCGCTGCGCCGTGCCGTCGAGCCGGTTTTGAACTCGATAGACGTGCTGGCGGTGCCGTCGATCCCGACCGTCTATACTGTCGCCGAAGTTCTGGCCGATCCGGTGCGGCTAAATTCGAACCTCGGGACATACACAAATTTCGTCAACCTGCTCGACCTTGCGGCTTTCTCGGTTCCCGCTGGCTTGCGCGAAGACGGTCTGCCGTCATCCCTTACGCTGATCGGCAAGGCCGGGTCCGACGCACTGCTCGCGGGCCTTGCAAGCCTCGTCGAAACCGGGATCGCTACTCCCGCGACAATACCGGCCCAGGAGATACGGCTCGCGGTCGTTGGTGCGCATTTGTCGGGAATGCCGCTCAACCATGAACTCACCAGCCGAAACGCAAGTTTCATCGAAGCGACGTCAACGACGTCCGACTATCGCCTGTATGCCTTGGCGGGAACCGTGCCGCCCAAACCGGGTCTGTTGCGTGTTGAAGACGGAACCGGCGCGGAAATCGCGTTGGAAGTCTGGTCTATGTCGCGGGAAGCCTATGGCAGTTTCGTTGCCGGAATACCGGCGCCGCTGGGCATCGGCACATTGCGCCTGAAGGGCGGAGCAGCAGTCCAGGGCTTTCTCGTCGAGGCGCAAGCCATCCGTGGAGCGCAAGACATTTCGGCCTATAAGTCCTGGCGAGTCTTTGTCTCGGCATCTGCCTGAAGCATTCCGGAGACGTGCTGCCAAGCATCTTCCACGCGCCCGATATGGGCAAGCATGGCCGATTGGGCAACGGTTCGCTCACCGCGCAGTATCGCTTCGACGATCATGCCGTGCTCGCAATGCGATGATGCTATGCGCCCCATCGCGGCAAATTGCGCCCGCCGGAACGCCTGCAGGCGCAGACGCGTGTTGGTCGTGATCTCAGCCAGATAGGCATTCTTCGTACCCTCGTAGATGGCCGAATGAAAAGCCTCGTTGGCAATGGCGTAGCCTTCCGCGTCGCCGGCGCGCACCATCGCGCCCATCCGCTCATGCATCTGTTCCAGGCGGCTGCGCTCGGCCGGGCTCATCTTCACCGCGCTCAGTCCGGCGCACAGCATTTCCAGATGCGCCATCACTGCGAACATTCCCACTAGCATTTCCGGATCGGGCTTGCTGACGGTAGTCTTTCTATGGGCGCGATGCTCGACCAGACCAAGTGTCGCCAGCTTTCGCAGCGCCTCACGTACCGGCGTGCGCGAGACGGAAAACTCTGCGGCGAGTTGTGTCTCGTCCAGGACGCTTCCCGGTTCTATCCGGCGGGTTACGATCCGGCGCGCCAGTTCATGGCGTATGGCTTCAGCGGAGGTTAGCATCAGGTTTCAATAGCAAGGGCGCCTATGGCGCGCCAGCGTCTGGCGCCTCGATGATGCTCACATGTGCGGCCACCACCTTCCAGCCGGCCTCCATGCGCACCCAGGTCTGCATCTGCCGGCCCACCTTTCCCGGTGTATTGTCGCGGTGAAACAGCGTCGATGCCGTAGCGAAATCGGAACCGAAAGTGGTGATCACGGTCCTGGACAAATCCCGCGCCAACCCCGCCAATGGCCGCGCCTTTCGAAAGGCGAGGATCTCGCCGATCCCGTAAAGATTCTCGCCGATGCCGTATCGCACTACGCGCTCGTCCTGCCAGAACAATTCGTCGAGAACGGCAATATCGTTTGCGACCAGCGCCTTTTCGTAGCGCTCGAACACGGCACATACCTCGGCATGAACAACCGGATCGTTGACGACCATGTCAGCCTTCACCGCGTTGCAGCATCCGTTCGCGCAATGCTTTCAGGAACGGAATACTTTCGTACTGGTCCTGCTGCACGTATTCCCACGCGACCCCGCGTGGGCGCGGCGCGGTGTTTCCGGTGACGATCAGTTCTTCTTCTGTTGCAATGAAATCCAGCGGCGAGTCGTGCTTCATCATGAACACGCGGGAATTGTCGACGATTTGCGAAGAGTGGACTGTCGTCGCGATGGGGGTTCCATCGGTGATGATGCCGAGTTCACGGAATATGCCGGTTTCAAGGTCGGCAAAGCCCGCGCCCTTGCCGGTGCGGCCACTCTCGCGGCTCACCGCGACCGAGCCGACAACGCAAAAATCGAGCGGCTCGACTTCCTCGAACTCGATCCGTTCGCCATGCGTCATGTATCCCTCCGATGTTGCCGCCAGTTCAAAGGAGATGCCGTTTGCCTTCAGCCGCTCCGGGTCGATGCGCAGATACGGAAAGTCCTTCGTGAGGTAGGGCACGGGCGCATAGAGCACTTTGCCTTCGTAAAGCGCGCGGAGGCGTAACGGAATTTGCGGCGGATCGGGATTGCACTTCACCGTGCGCGCGCGCTTCCACGCCTTGGTCTGCGCAAGACGCCAGGCAGCCATGTCGGCGCCGATGAAGTTGGGAATGTGGCTCCAGACCGGCCCCAGCGCCATGCCGCCATTTTCCAGCGCACCCCAGACCGCATCGCGGACATTGTCCTTGTCGTTGTTTCGCCCCGCCCAGCGGCCCTTGGGTTCCATGTCATGCATCCTTTGCGATCGGAGCGCGAACCACGCCGGCTGCTCAAGCTGATGGGCGATGCGAAGGGCGATGTCCTCGCGCCATGGGGCTGCGATGATCTGGACGCCGATCGGCAATTGCTCGCCTTCGGTCCAGACCGGAACGCTGACCACCGGAAGTCCGATGAACGAAACAGGCTGAGTGAAGAGACCAAGGTTGGGCCGCACCGGCATTTCCACGCCGTCGATCGTCATCAGCCTTTGGCCGATACGGGGCGCGCGGCAAGGCGTTGCCGGCGCGATCAGGGCGTCAACATTCTTGAAAATATCGAGCATCTGCGCGCGAAAGGCGCGGCGCAGTTTCTGTGCCTTCGCCACCCACGCCCCGGGGACCATGGCGCCGGCGATCAGCCGGTCGCGTACGTCCGGGTCGAAATCGGCATGGCGCGAACGCAGGCGTTCCAAGTGCAGCGATGCACCCTCGGACATGGTGATGAGATAGGCTGCCCCGCGCGCGGCCTTCGCGTCGATTGCGACCGTGCCGTACGCATCGAGCGCCGCCGCAATGCGGTCGACCGCATCGAACGCCTCCGCATGGCCGCCGGTCGAGAAATAGCCGCCGGCTCTCGCGATCCGTAGTCCGGCGATGCCGGTCTTCAAATGCGGCGTTACTGGCTCGAATGGCTCCTGCGAGCATGTCGGGTCGGCCTCGTCCACGCCGGTCATCGCGTCGAGGGAAAGTGCGAGGTCTTCCGTGCTGCGTGCAAACGGGCCGAGATGATCGAGGCTGTCGACAAATGGAAACGTGCCGGTTCGGGGCAGCCGTCCATAGGTCGGTTTAGAGTCCAAAAATTCCGCAAAGCGAGGAAGGCACCCGGATAGACCCGTTGGTGTCGGACCCCAGCGCCAGTGGGACCATCCCCGCGCCTACGGCCGTTCCGCATCCGCCGGAGGAGCCGCCGGACATGTGATGTGTGGAGTGCGGGTTTCGCGACGGCCCGTAATGTATGTTATCGCCCGTGAAATCATAGGCATACTCGCCCATGTTCAACGCGCCTGTGAGGATTGCTCCTGCTCTCTCCATTCGGGCGACGAGCGTTGCGTCCGCCGATGCGGGGCTGTTGTCGCGGTTGATTTTCGAGCCGGCAAGAGTGACGAGGCCTTCAATGTCGAAAAGGTTCTTCGCCGCGAAGGGCACGCCGGCCAGCGGGCCGGGGTCTTTGCCAGCGGCAACCAGGGCATCCACTTCGGCGGCCCTCGCCGTCGCGGCGCGTTCCGCCGTGACCGCCGTGAATGCGTTGAGCCTTGGGTCAATCCTGGCGATCCGCTCAAGGGTCTGCAATGTCACATCGGATGCGCTGAACTTGCGGCCTCGAACGCCTGCTGCTCGAATCTCAGCCGCTGTGAAGGATGCCAGACCGGTCATGGATGGTAGACCGGCGCCTGTTCGGCCTCGTCTTCGAGATCGACACCCAGCACATCCTGCGCGATACGGTGGGCTGCGGAGAGGTGAGCGGCAACCCCTGGCCTGTATTCGGCGGGTATTTTGAGATCCACGAATGGAGCCATCGCATCGATCAATTGTTCTGGATCGAAAGGCTCGCTGCTCATTTGGCATCCCCCGCCAATGCTGCCTTCAAGGCGGAAAGCGCCGCCGCCCAACCGACGATACCGCCCTGCGCCGTGATCATTCTGATCGTATACGCCTTGAACTCCGGGAAATAGCTCTCCGTGGCGTCTGTGACCAGCAGGCATTCATAGCCGCGGTCATTGGCCTCGCGCATCGATGTCTGCGACGCAGACTTCCGTCGTGACACCGGCAAAGACCAGGTGGGTGATGCCGGCGGATTGCAATTTCTCGTGCAGTCCGGTGGCAAAGAACATGCCCTTGCCGGGCTTGTCCACGACCATCTCGCCAGGCAGTGGCGCAAGGTCGGCGACGATCTGGTTTCCCGGTTCGCCCGCGACGAGGAGCCTGCCCATTGGACCCTCTTCGCCGATGCGCGGAGATGCATTGCCGCGCGCGATCTTGGATGGCGGACAATCAGACAGGTCCGGTCGGTGTGCCTCACGGGTGTGGATGACCGGCCAATCCCGTGTCCTGAAAAGTGACAGAAGCTCGCCCACCACGGGCACGATCGCCGTCAGGCGCGAAACGTCGTTGCCGAGCGCCGCGCCGAAGCCGCCCGGTTCGACGAAGTCGCGCTGCATGTCGATAACGACCAGCGCCGTGGCATCTTCGGGCATCGTGAACGGGTAGGGTTCGGCAGCTACCGTGATCATCAATGTCCCGCCATGTGTTTGCCGATGGTGTTGCGGTCCGCCTCCGCTACCGGTGCGACATAGGTGATGCTGCCGCCAGACATGACAGCGACCCGGTCGGACAGTTCAAGGATCTCGTCCAGATCCTCCGATATCAGCAGCACCGCCGCGGATTGTGCTGGAAGGTCTGCGCGTCGCGCCGCAGCAATCCTCCAGCAACAGGCACTCGAAGCCGCGGTCGTTTGCCTCGCGCATGGTGGTGTGGACGCAGACATCGGTGGTGATGCCGGCCAGGACGAGGTTGCGCACGCCGAGTGTATGCAGGAGCATTTCAAGATCGGTGGCGCAGAACGATCCCTTGCCCGGTTTGTCGATCACCGGTTCGCCGGGGAGGGGGAGAGTTCCGGAATGATTTCCCAGCCCGGTTCGCCGCGCACGAGGATTTGTCCGCACGGCCCCGTATCGCCAATTCCCGGCGCCGATCTGCTGCGAACGCCAGCGTTTGTTGGCAGGCAGGTCCGAAAGGTCGGGCCTGTGTCCCTCGCGGGTATGGATGATTTGGAACCCGAGGCCCCGCATCGCCGCCAGCACGGATCTTGTCGGCGCAATCGGCGCGCGGGTCAGCGATATGTCGTAACCCATGCTGTCGACATAGCCGCCCTTGCCGCAGAAATCCGTCTGCATGTCGATGATGACGAGCGCGGTGTTGCGTGCCCGCAGATCGCCGTCGAACGGCCAGGCATAGGGTTCCGCATTCACCGGACCGGCTCTTGTCTCCCGTGCGAAAGCGTTCATCGAGGCTCCTACTTGACGATTGAGAGTTCGCCCGGCGCCTCGCGCGCGGAGGATGACGAACGTGCCGAGGTGATCATGATGAAAAGCGTGAGGATGTAGGGGGCGGCGTTGAAGAAGTAGTAGCCCTGGCTGATACCGACCGACTGGAGCGCAGGCCCGATCGCCCCCGCCGCGCCGAAAAGCAGCGCGGCGAGAATGCAGCGCAATGGATTCCAGCGCGCGAAGATGACAAGTGCAACGGCCATCAAGCCCTGGCCGGAGGAAAGGCCTTCATTCCAGCTTCCCGGGTACGAGAGCGAGAGGAACGCGCCGCCGACGCCGGCAAGGAAGCCGCCCATGGCCGTCGCGATAACGCGGACCATGATCGGATTGACGCCCATGGCCCGAGCGGCGGGTTCGGAGTCTCCGGTCATGCGAACGACAAGGCCGGCCCGCGTGTTGGCGAAGGCCCACCACATGATGCCTGCTGCAAGAATGCCGGCGAAGAAGAGTGGATTGATCTCCAGCGCCTGGCGCAGTGCCGGCGTGGAAGCCCATTCGCCGAGCGGCAGCGATCGCAGCCGGGGAGCGGAAGGCTGGATGTATGGTTTTCCGAAAAAGAATGCGAGGCCGACGCCGAGCGACATCATGGCTAGACCGACTGCGATGTCGTTGACGCGCGGCAGGCTGCAAATGACGCCATGCATCAGCCCTAGCAGCACGCCGGAAAACCCGGCGGCAAGCACGCCAAGCCAGGGCGAGCCGGTTTCGTAGGAAACGCCGTAGGCCACCATGGCGCCAAGTACGAGATTGCCTTCAAGGCCGAGATTGATCCGCCCGGATTTTTCCGTCAGCGTTTCGCCGAGGGCCACGAACATGAACGGCGTCGAGACGCGGATCGCGCCGCCAAGAATTGCCGTAAAGATGGCGATAAATTCGTCGCCGCTCATGTGCGCTCCACCTCCGCCCTGGGCTGGAAGATGGCGAGGCGCCCGTGCATCGTTTCGCTGGCCAGCAGCACGATGAAGATGATGCCTTGCAGCACCAGCGCCGTCGCGTCCGGCATGTCCATCCGACGCTGGACCAGCCCGCCCGATGCCTCGATCGCACCAAACATGATCGCCACCGGCACGATGATGACCGGCTTGTGGCGGGCGAGAAACGACACGAGGATGCCGGTAAATCCATATCCGGCGACGAGCGAGGCATTTGCCTGGCCGTGGATCGCAGCGACCTCGAAGTAACCCGCAAGGCCCGCGCATGCACCGGCGATTGCCGCGCATGCCACGATGAGCGCTCCGACCGGCAGGCCCTGTGCCAACGCGGCGCGCGGATTTCCGCCCGTGACGCGGGCCGCAAAGCCGAACGTGGTGCGCGACATCAGGATTTGCAGGAGGATCGCCAGCACGATGCCGGCAGCCAGGCCCCAATGGACATCCATGCCGGGCAGTGGCCCGACCATGTAGTCCTTGCCGATCGGCATGGTTGAGGGTTTGTTGGCGGAAGCCGGATCGCGCAGCAATCCTTCGACGAAGAAATTCATGATCGCGATGGCGATGTAGGTCAGCAACAGCGTGGAGATGGTCTCGTTGACCCGCGGGCATGCCTCAGCCATCCGGCGAGCGCGTTCCAGGCCGCGCCGGCAGCCATGGCGGCCAAGATCATCAGCGCCATTGTCAGCGCCACGGGGGCCCCGTTGGAGACCAGCGGAACCGCGAGCGCCGCCGCCGCGAAGCCGCCAAGAACGAGCGAGCCTTCCGCCCCGATCATGGTCAGGCCGATGACGGCCGGAATGGCGAAGGCAAGGCCGCACAGGATCAGCGGCGCCGCCCGCTGCAGCGTATTCTGGAATGAGAAGGATGTGCCGAAACCGCCACGCCACACCAATTCGAAATACTGCGCGGGGCTTTTTCCGAGCGCCAGCAGAAACAGGGAGAAGAGGATTGCAGAGATGACCAGTGCGGCCGCGGGAATGAAGATCGCCTCCGCAATCGCCTTGAGGCGCGCGGTGTCTGCGGAAATGGCTGGGGCGAGTGTTTCAGCGTTTGCCATCGGTCAAAAGCGCTATCGGGTTTTTGGGAAATGCGGGGCCGCATCGGACGGCCCCGCGATGGCAGCGATCGATCAGGTGATCGAACCCTTGATGCCTTCGAGAAGGAAATTCATTCCGTCGAGGACCGGGTCGTAATTGTCGTAGGTTGCTTCCAGCACTACCTTTCCCGTGTTGTCCTTGAGCGGACCCACATAGATCGGCTTCTTTTCCTTGAGACCGGCAATTGCCGCGTCGGCTGCCTTGATTGCTTCGGGCGTTGCGCCCGCGCCATAGGCCGTGTTCTGGACCATGTCGTTGTCGTATCCGCCGACGACGACGTTGGGCAGCGCTTCGCCCTTGGCCAGCATGTCGGCGAACATCTTGTAGATGGTCTCCCACTTGTATTCGGCGCCAGTGATGAAGCCCTTGGGCGCGAGCGGTGCCTGCGAGGCGTTGTGTCCGCAGCTCTTTACGCCGCGGCCCTCCGCAGTCTCGATGACCACTTTCGGGCCGTCGACATGGCAGGTCAGCACATCGCAGCCGGCATCGACCAGCGCGTTAGCGGCTTCAGCTTCGCGGACCGGCATGGACCAGTCGCCGGTGAAAATCACCTGCACCTCTGCGTCCGGACGAACCGAGCGCGCTCCGAGCAGCACCGAGTTGATGTTCGAAAGCACGGTCGGGATCGGCTTGGCCGCGACAAAGCCGATCTTGCCGCTCGCGGAGCTCAGACCTGCCGCAACGCCGTTCACGAAATGCGCCTGGTTGAGAAAGCAGAAATAGCCGCCGAGATTCATCGGGTGCTTGTCCTTGCTCCACAACGGGGCGGCATGGCGGAACTGCACATCGGGATATTTCTTCGCCAGATCCACCATGAAGGGATCGAAATAGCCGAAGGACGTGCCGAGGATCAGGTTGGCGCCGTCGAGGTTGATCATCGACTCCATCGACTTGGCGCAGGCGTCGGTCTCGGGGACGTTCTCTTCCTCGAGCACCTTGACGTTCGCTACGCCCTTGAGGATTTCCATGGCGACGGCATGGGCCTGGTTCCAGCCGAAATCATCGCGCGGGCCGACATAGACGGCGCCAAGCACCACTTCGTCCGCTGCGAGCGCGCGTCCGATAATACCGATCGGCAATGTCGCGGCGGCAAACCCGGCGGCGCCCGCCTTGAGCAGCCTGCGTCTGCTAATTCCTGCGTTTGGCATGTTCCAGCTCCTGTTCGAATATCCCTGTTCAATCTGTGGACTGGCTGCCGCCAAAGGGATCGACAGCCACTCGTGAACCGGATTGCAATCGTCGTGCCAGATACAAAAAAGCGGCACCTTAATCACAGGTTATTGTTTCTAAACGGGATTTCGCCTTGCGCTACGGCTCGCGACACGCGTAGGGAATGCCAATGAAATAAGCATTCATTAATGTGCGCTTAAATTTTCATCGAAAGCGCAGCTATTGCATACAATGATGCTGCAACGCAGCATTGCGTTCAAGCGAGGCCGCTTGCCGCATAGGTGGCGTCGAGTTTTCCTTGAAGATAGTCGTCGCCCCGGATCGGCGAGTATTTCGCGGGGCGGTCATCGCCGGCACATCCGGGCAGGCAGGAGATGTCTGCCTCGGGATTTGGATCGAGGAAGAACGCGACGGAGTAGCGTTCGCGCCCGGCGGGGTTGACAACGCGGTGCGGCGTGGAGACGTAGAGGTCGTTGGTCCAACGCATGAGGCAGTCGCCGATATTGCAAACGAACGCGCCCGGCACATGCGGTGCCGACAGCCACTCGCCTTCGCGCGTGCGCACTTCCAGGCCGCCTGCGTCGTCGGTCGCCAAAAGTGTGACGCAGCCATAGTCGGTGTGCTCGCCTGCGCCCATCTGGCCGGCCTCGATGTGCTGCGGGCGGCTCGGATAATGCAAAAGCCGCAAGGTCGCCAGCGGGCGGTCGAGGTGACGGGCAAAATAGGTTCGCTCAAGACCAAGGTCATCTGCGCAAGCTTCGTGCAGGAGCAATCCCGTGCGCCACGCCGCGTTGAAGTAATCCAGCATGGTTGCCCGAAAACCGGGCAGGGAAGGCCAAAGATTGAGCGCCCTGAACCGCGCCCCCGCTACTATCTCCGGATCGTCGGGCGCAAGTTCGAGCCCGATATTGTACGCCTCCTTGAGGTGGCCGGCTTGGTCGGATCGAGAGCCTCGCCCTTCATCGGAATGAAGCCGCGGTTTCCGGTCGCGCTGGAGAAAAGCACCTGCCGCTTGATGTCTTCGGGCAGTGCGAAAAAGGCGGCTGACTTGCGAAACGCGTCCGACATCAGGGTGGAAGAAACGCCATGCCCGAGAATATAGAAGAAACCGGTACCACGGCAGGCCGCGCCGATTTCTGCCGCGATCCGCTTCCGTTCTTCGGAACTGCCGGAATACAGCCCGGTAATGTCGATTACTGGAATGTCGTTCATGGCCTTTTCCTCCGTCCGTGGCATGCGCCGTGAAGCATGCAAAGCAATTTGCATGCCGACAGCCGGGGAAAGGAAAACGGCTCGTGCCGCAAATGCCATTGATCAACCGGGTAACGCTGCCGAAAGATGCTCAGCCACGCATCGGGTTGAGGTGATTGTCCCATGCTACCGCGTGGTCGCGGCCTGCAAACCGCCCTTCCTGGGATGAAAACACGAAGCTGTTACCCCTGCCGGCGACCCCGCACATGCGCGGTTGCCTGACAAGCCTGTCGGTCTTGCCGGTTCGGCGTCAAGTCCCGCGCCCGCGCCTTTCAGAAACACCCGACGGCAGATCGCGCGGTCAATCGCCTCGAGATCCGGCGGCATTTGCATCCAGCACCAACACACTAGGCCGTGTAGACAATAGCTGTAAGAGCTGGCGGAATTCTCATCTGACAAACATAACAGGTTGTCTTTCTAGGGAGGGGAGACTGGCCTACACCGATGGTCTGACAGGCCAAGCCGCGGTTGACAGCCTCGTCGACGGAAAAGTTCGGAATTTAGCGCGGTCATTGATGCAGCGCAGCCGTCATCGCATTGAGGATATCGTCGGTGGCCTGGTGCCCACGCAATCGATCGATGGGATCGTATCCCGGTGTGATCTCGTTCATTCTCGCAATTGCCCGTGCTGCGGCTTCCCGGTTGCCCAGCAGATTGTTCGCGGCGGCAAGAAATGACTGGCTCATCGCCGAACCGTCGATCGCGGCGCGGTTCGCAAACATCAACATGCCTTCGCCATCCCCCTTCATGAGTTGGTCTATAGCCATCAAATGATAATAGGGAGGCGGCGGATTGACGGTGCGCTCGATGGCAAGTTGCAGCAGCGGGATGCCCTCTTCGAACCTGCCGCGAATGGCCAGACGCCACCCCAGTTGATAGAGCGTATCCGGGTCATTCGGGTTTTTTTCCAAAGCCAGCCGGACATAACGTTCGCTTTGGGCGTAGTTGCCTTGATAATGGTTTATTGCCGACAAAACCTTGAGACCGAGCACATTGTCAGGGTCCAACTCGATGCTGTGGCGCGCCGCTTCGGTACCGGTACGGAAGTTTTTCGCCGGATCGGCGGGCAGGATGCTTAGTGCCGTTGAGATGAAGTGGAAAAATCCCAGCATGGCCCAGGCTTCGGCATAGTCGGGGTCCGTTTGAATCGCCCTTTCCAGGCACGCAAGCGTCGGCGGGTAAAGCGCGGGCGAGTAGGTGCGGCGAAAATGATAGGCGCGCAATACGCACTCATAGCTGGACATGCTTGGAATATCGTCGCTGCGGCATTCTTTGAAATATTGCTCCTGATGATCCCGTAAGGTTGACCCAAAGTAGTGGCGATGCCGGTGGCTATCTCGCTTTGCAGGGCAATCAGGTTTGCCGGTGCCAGCTCCCGGTGAAACGAGTTAGCCGACAATATCTCGCCTGACTTGGCATCGATCAACCGCGCAACGACATTGATCGAGGAGGAATCGGACCGCAACTCGCCAGCAACCGCGTATGAAACGCCCGGTTGCCTTTCCAAGTCCGTCGGAGTGGCAGTCGCACCTTCGGAGAAGCCGTTCTGCGTAACAAATATCCTGATGTCGGGAAAACGGTTCAGGTCGGCAACCGATCTGGCCTGCGATGCCGGCGCCCAGAAATCGGTCTCGTTCGCTTTCGCTCAGGATCTCGAATGGCAGTACGGCCACCGCCGGATACGGCGAGGCTACAGCCTCGGCGCCTTTGCCAGGATGTAAATACATCCAGTAGGCTGTTGCGGCCGTTGCGATGGCCGCGGCGACCGTCACGGCGGCCCAGTAATATCGTCCTGTCCGGGTTCCTGGGTTTCCGACGATCGGCAAATGGGCGTCGGTTGCGCCCACGTCGCGGGCGTCGTCTTTCTGGTCCGTGATCTCGGGAACATAGCGACCGGTCGGAATCGATATTCGCAACGGATCGTTGCGGCCTTCCGATACGTAGTAGCTGTCGAGATCGTGGCGCAAGCGCCTCGCCTCCAGCCTGACAAGGGGATCTGAATTGGGATCGAAATTGTCGCCCCTGTCGAATGCATGGATGCCGATTGCGTAGCCCTTGATCTCCTGGCCACGTCCCGCGAGCATTTCCTCGACCACGTATGTCAACATGCGCCGGCGTTGTGGCGTGGCCTTGAAAGCTGGGCTCTCGAGAACGCGTTTCAATTCGGCGCGAACCTGCCCGGGCGAAAACCGACTGTCGGCTATTGAAGCGGCATTGCTGTTCAGCTGCATCGGCGCCATCGACTACTCCCGCTGAATGGTGCCTTCCATACTGTGTTCTGCGCCTGCGATTGATCACATAATACAATGATTTCAATCATGACGAAACAACGTCCCCCGGCCCGGTAAGCCGACCCCAAATTGCCGTCCGCGCACGCGTTCGTACCGTACGAACGTAGATTATCCCGCCTAGGTGGGCGCAGCATTGCACATAAATGGAGCAATGCAGTGGCGACAGATGAACTGGCTGCTCTCATCAAGAGATTCCCGGCGCACGAATTTCAGGTGCGGCGGCTTCATGCGTCCAACCGCGAGTTCAAGGCTCTGTGCGAGGACCATGCATTGGCAGCCGACGCCGCCAAGAAATGGAAGGACGACGAGGTCCGGTTTGCGCAGTACCTCCGATTGGTAAGCGAACTTGAAGATGAGGTTCTCGAGTTCATCGAAGGACGTCATCCCGATCAGATCGGAAAGACCATCGACTACTGAGACATCCGTTTCGACTTAAACCTGGAAGGAGAAAGTGATGCCCTTACGAACTATTCTGGCCGCTGGCGCTTTGGCAGCGGCTTTGTCACTAAACGGATTGGCGACGAATGCCGTGGCCCAGGAAAATGCCAAGCCGAACATCCTGGTGATCTGGGGCGATGACATCGGCACCTGGAACATCAGCCACCGCAATCTTGGAATGATGGGCTACCAAACGCCGAACATCAGACAGCATCGCCGCTGACGGATTGACGTTCACCGATTACTACGCCCAGCAGAGCTGCACGGCGGGGCGCGCGGCATTCATCGGCGGCAATGTTCCGGTCAGAACCGGCATGACCAAGGTCGGCCTTCCGGGCGCGGAACAGGGCTGGCAGGAGACCGATGCAACCATCGCTGCGGTCATGAAGGGCCAGGGATATGCGACCGGCCAGTTCGGAAGGAACCACCAGGGTGACCGCGACGAGCACCTGCCCACCAATCACGGCTTCGATGAGTTCCTCGGCAACCTCTATCACCTCAATGCCGAGGAAGAGCCGGAGAACCGTGACTATCCGCGCGACATGGTCCTCAAGAACGGCAAGACCTTCGTTGAACAGTTTGGTCCGCGGGGCGTGATCCACTCCTGGGCCAATCCCGACGGCACCCAGCGCATCGAAGACACGGGCCCGCTAACCAAGAAGCGCATGGAAACGATCGACGACGAAACGGTTGCCGCCGCCATCGACTTCATCAAGCGCAAGACCGCCGAAGGCGTGCCCTGGTTCACGTGGTGGAATGGAACGCGCATGCATTTCCGCACCCATGTGAAGCCGGAACATACAGGACTTTCCGGACCAAGCGGTGATGAATACCACGACGGAATGGTCGAGCACGACATGCACGTTGGCGAGTTGCTGAAGGCTCTCGATGAACTTGGCCTGACCGACAACACCATCGTGTTCTACTCGACCGACAACGGCCCGCATTACAACACCTGGCCCGATGCCGGCACCACACCGTTCCGTTCCGAGAAGAACTCCAACTGGGAAGGCGCATATCGCGTTCCGGCATACATCAAATGGCCGGGCCGCTTCCCGGCGGGCAAGGTGCTGAACGGAATCGTTTCACATGAAGACTGGCTGCCGACCTTCGCCGCGGTGGCGGGCAATCCCGACATCAAGCAGCAATTGCGGGACGGCACGCAGCTGATCGGCCGCACTTACCGCAACTACATCGACGGCTACAACCAGCTCGACTACCTTGAAGGCAAGGGCGAAGCCCCCCGCCGCGAGTTCTGGTACGTGAACGATGACGGCCAGATTGTCGCGGCGCGCTACGACGACTGGAAGGTGGTGTTCCTGGAAAACCGCGGCGAGGCGTTCGGCGTGTGGCGCGAACCCTTCGTCGAGCTTCGCACACCGCTGCTGTTCAACTTGCGGCGCGATCCGTTCGAAAAAGCGCAGCACAACTCCAACACATACAATGACTGGTTCCTCGACCGTCCCTACGTGATCGTCCCGATCCAGGGACTCGCGGCCCAGTTTCTTCAAACCATGCAGGAATATCCGCCAAGCCAGAGCCCGGGATCATTCAATCTTTCGGGCATCGAAAAGAAGCTTTCGGAAGGCATGGGCAAGTAACGAAAAACGGCCAGGCCGGAGGCATCCGGCCTGGCTTCGCAAACTCCAACAATACACGGTGACGGCAATGCTAAAGGCGACCCGGCGCGCATTCATGAAGTCCCTGGCGGCACTGGCTATGGTGCCCGTTCTTTGGAACACGCCACAGGCCTTGGCGCAGGAAGTGCTGCCGTCGTGGAATGACGGCGTCAGCAAGAAGAGCATCGTCGATTTCGTGACTGCGGTGACGACGGAAGGCGGCCCGAACTTCGTGGCGCCGCAGGACCGGATCGCCACCTTCGACAATGACGGGACGCTGTGGAGCGAGCAGCCGATGTATGTGCAACTTGCCTTCGCGCTTGATCGGGTCAGGTCGATGGCGCCGGACCATCCGGAATGGAAGGACACCGAACCCTTCAAGTCGGTACTCGCCGGTGATCTGAAGGGTATCGCCGCTTCCGGCGAAAAGGGCGTTGCTCAAATCATCGGTGCAACCCATGCCGGTATGACCAGCGAGGAATTCACCAAGATCGCCACCGACTGGATCACTACCGCAAAGCATCCCAAGACCGGCAAGCTTTACACCCAGATGGTTTATCAGCCGATGCTGGAACTGCTCGACTATTTGCGCGCCAACGAGTTCGAGATCTACATAGTTTCGGGCGGCGGCATCGAGTTCATGCGGCCATGGACGGCGTCGGTCTACGGCATCGAGCCGGAAAACGTGGTCGGTTCGTC
The DNA here is from genome assembly GCA_963699855.1 of uncultured Alphaproteobacteria bacterium. Lineage (GTDB taxonomy): Bacteria > Pseudomonadota > Alphaproteobacteria > Rhizobiales > Rhizobiaceae > BOKV01. Next base: position 141,333 of record CAVOVL010000006.1, read on the forward strand.
GATAAAGACCGAATACAAGATCGTCGACGGCAAGCCGGTGATCATGCGTTTGCCGGCCGTCGACTTCATAGATGACAAGGAGGGCAAGCCGCTCGGCATCAACTCGCACATCGGCAAGCGCCCGATTGCAGCTTTCGGCAACTCGGATGGCGATTTCCAGATGCTGGAATGGACAACGGCAGGCGAAGGCCGGCGGCTTGGCATGCTCGTGCACCATGACGACGCCGAACGGGAGTACGCATACGACCGCCAATCGGCTATCGGCAAGCTGGACAGGGGCCTTGACGACGGACCGAAGCTCGGCTGGACTATTATCAGTATGAAGGAAGACTGGAAATCGATTTATCCCGAGTGAGCAGCGCTCAACAGGAGTGAGACCAATGAAACTGGTGGTGACTGGATCGGCAATTGTTTTGGCGCTGTCATGCTCAACCCCGGCAAGTGGTCAAACCAGGGAAGCACTGACGGAGGACGAAGCGGCGGAAATGGCAATCCAGCCAGGAGCGGTTCGCGCGCTGGATTCCATGGCAACATTCCTCAGAACGCTCAAGGATTTTCGGGTGATAGCCCACGCAACACATGACGACGTACTTGATGACGGCCAAAAGGTTGAGATTGCTTCGACAAGCACTTACGACGTACGGGCCCCGAACAAGATGAAGTTGGATTACAAATCCGACCAGAAGTGGCGGGTTTATTATTATGATGGCAAGACCGTCACCCAATATTCGCCCAGCCTAGCGCTCTATTCTGTTTTTCCCACGCGCGACACCATTGCCACGATGCTGGAAGACGCCGATCAGCGCTTTGGCATACAGCTGCCATTGGCAGACCTGTTCTATTGGAACACTGATCGAGGCAGAGTCGAAGGATTGAGGTCGGCTTTCTTCGTCGGGCAAAGCCGGATCGACGGCCAGCGTTGCGATCACTACGCCTATCGCGCTGATGTCGTCGATTTCCAGATCTGGATCGCATCCGCGGGTGAACCGCTGCCATGCAGGCTGGTAATCACCACGACGGACGAAGCCGCCAGGCCCGAATATGAGGCAACGCTGAATTGGGATCTGAATCCGCTACTTGACGACACGATGTTTTCTTTTGCGCCAGTGTCCGGCGTGACATTGATCGAGCAGGAACCGCTGTCCAGTGACGCGGCAGGTGCAGGCGACGGCAGTGACGCGGCCTTAAAACCCGCTTCAAAATGAGTCCCGGCGAGGAGGATGAAAACGGCCATGCTCTATAAATCAAGATCGGCGCGGCAAGGTCTCGTCGCTTTGCTGGCGGCTCCCCTACTGGTTATGATAGTGGATCACGCCGATGCCCGCGGGCGCGGCGGCGGACACGGACCCCGCATGCATGTCAGCCATGGTGGACACCACGGCGGGGCGCACGCTCCACATCACCGCCCCGGTGGTAATCACCATGGCGGCGGCGGGCATCACCCCAACCACAAACCAGGCAACAACGATCATCACCACCACCACCATGACGACAACTGGCACCATCACTATCATGGCCACGGTTACTATGATCACTATGGTCGCTGGGTGGCCGGTGCGGCTGTCGCGGGCGCTGCAGCTGCGGTTGTAGGTTCGATTGTTTACTCATTGCCGCCCGCCTGCCGTCAGTTCTATTCGGCCGACATCCGGTATTGGGAGTGCGGTGGGGTTTACTACAGGGCCCAATACCAAGGCTCAAACGTTACCTACGTCGTTGTGAACCAGCCATGACCATTTCGCTTTCACTTGTTCCTTCCACTTTTTTCCGAAAAGGCTACCTCAGTTTTTCATCAGTTCCTTGATGTCTCCGATGAAGGTTGCGTCGTCCTCGGTTTTTCGACGCTCCAGCAAGGCATGTGCATCCGGGCCAGCGCGAAAGCGGAGGCGGTCCCCAGTCTCGTTGGCGGCCTCCCAGATCACCTCGGCGACGACATCGGGAGAGGAGGGGTTGGCAGCCAGCTTGCCGAACAGCCGCCCCATCGCCGCGACCGTCGGGCCGTATTCCGGCAGGCTTTCATCCATGGCGAAATCGAAGGAACGGCCGCCGAAATCGGTCCGGATCATGCCCGGCTCGACTATCCGCACCCTGATGCCGAGCGGTTCCAGCTCGTAGTGCATCGCCTCGGACAAGCCTTCGACGGCGAACTTCGTGCCATGGTAGAGCGTACCGAGCGGGAAGGCGATCTGCCCGCCGATGGAAGAGATGTTGACGATCGTGCCGGAGCGGTTTGCCCGCATGTGTGGCAGCACTGCCTTCGTCACCTCCAGGAGCCCGACCACGTTCGTGTCGAATTGGCGGCGAATGCGGTCGGCCGAGAACGCCTCGAGCGGGCCGTAAGCGCCGTAACCGGCATTGTTTACAACTACGTCGATCCGGCCGAAGCGAGCGATGCCATCCGCAATGGCGGCCCCGATGGAGGCCGCATCGGTCACGTCCAACCGGGTGACCAGGACATTGTCCAGCGCCGCCAGATCCGCGCCCGCCGAGAGGTCTCTCATGGTGGAGATGACGTTCCAGCCCTCGGCCTGGAACCGCAGGGCGGTGGCCTTGCCTATGCCTGAAGAGGCGCCGGTGATCAGGATTGTCTTCATGTGCGCCTCCTCAGGCATTCAGGTCGAGCATGTGCGCGATGCCGAAATTGGTCAGGACGGTACGGGTCACGTCGTGCAGAACGTCGTTGTAGCGCTCGATCTCTGGACCCACACCGGTATGATCGACAACGGTGCGAAAGGGTTTGCGCCCAAACGGCAGGTCCAGCAGGGCGGAGACCGCGTCGGCGACACGCTGCGGGCGCTGCTCCGGCGTGGTTTCGAGCATCCGCGCCAGGCCCTCTGCGGCAATCGCCGGAATCTTTGCGAAATCGCCATAGCCGACTTCACGCCCGGGGTCGTTCGGCGCTATCATTCCGTCGAAGAACGGCGTGGGCATCGCCCCAGGCTCAATAATGCAGGATTCGATGCCGAAACCCGAAAGCTCCGTGCGGTAGCATTCCACGATCGCCTCGAGCGCCCATTTCGACGCCGAGTAAGTGCCGTAGAATGGCGTGGCGATCCGACCGATCAGGCTGGAGGTGTAAATGACCGTACCGCGCCCTTGGGCGCGCATGTGCGGTATGACAGCGCGCATCACCCGCTGAACGCCCGTGACGTTCACGTCGAAGACGCGCGTCATGTCCTCCGGCGACATTAACTCCTGGATTCCGTAGGAACCGATTCCGGCATTGTTGAACAGGACATCCAAACCGTCGAGCGCTGCGATGGCCTCGTCGACGCCGCGACCGGTACTGCCGGTGTCGGTCACGTCCATTTCGACGATCCGCGCGCCAGCGGCCTCCAGTTCGCCGATCTTGTCGGCGTTCCGCCCGCCGCGTCTGCGCACACTGCCCGCGACCTCGTGCCCGCGTTCCATCAGCGCCAGCGCCGTGGGCTTGCCGAAGCCGCCCGCTATTCCTGTGATCATGACCTTCGCCAAGTTCGTCCTCCTTGCATTGCGTTCGTCCGAAGCTACTGCGCTGGGGGAGGCCATTCTTTCCCGATTGCCCGAATTTCTTGCCTGATCCTCCGAAGAGCGCAATTTTCGCGCAAGAAGGCGGGGTTACTTGTGCTAAATCCGGCGCAGGGAGAAAGTCATGGGTCGCGCAGCCCTGTTGCATCAAGTTTCGGCATTGCTCGACCGGGAAGGACCGGCGCAGGGCACGCTCGCACATGTGCCGAGCAACATGCACTTCCTGCGGTTTGCTGCGCCGACCGGGCAGGAGGCGACCATCTATCGTCCGCTCCTTTGCTTGGTGCTGCAGGGTGCGAAGGAGGTTGGCACAAGCAAGCGGACCCTGCGCGTGGCGGACGGACAATCCCTGGTCGTAAGTCACGCCCTGCCGGTCGTCTCGCGCATCACTCAGGCCGCGCCGGACAGGCCCTACGTCGCGCTAGTCTTCCCGATCGATCTCGAAATCTTGCGCGCAATGGCGGGCGCCGTGGCGCCCGGCAGGAGCCAGGTCGCCGCTGACCCATTCTCGATTTCGCTATGTGATACCGACCTTGATGTGAAGGAGGCTCTCTCGCGCTATCTCCGGCAATGCTCGGGTGAAGAGACGCGCCGTCTGCTGGCGCCAATCACGGCGCGGGAAATCCATGCCCGGCTTCTACTTGGCGCCCATGCCGAACCGCTACGCAAGCTTCTGTGGCATGAGACCACGGCGAGTCGAATCTTCCAGGCGACGCGCGAGATCCAGTCGGACCTGGCCCGCCCGCTGGTCGTCGAAGATCTTGCTGGGCGGACCGGCATGAGCAGTTCCGCCTTTTTCGAACATTTCAAGTCGGTTACTGGCACGTCGCCGCTGCAATACCAAAAGGACTTGCGCCTCCTGCGCGCCCGCGATGCGTTGCGAAACACGAACGAGAAGGTTTCGGCGGTCGCGTTCGGGGTGGGGTATGAAAGCTCTGCCCAGTTTTCGCGGGAATACGCCCGCAAGTTCGGCTTGCCTCCGAGACAGGACCGTTCGGTCCATGCCGCCGAGTAGTGGTCCCTCACCAGACGCTCGGTTCAGAAGGCGGTCGGTTCTTGGGCGTATGGCCAATGCAGCGCTGGTCACGATCTGCCATTTCGTGAACCAAGTCTGGTCGATGTGCCGGAATCGACTGCAACCTCGGCGAAGATGAGATTGTCGACCGCAACAAGTCCGCATATGGGGCATTCAAAGCGCCAGATATGGGCGTGTTATTGTATGATTTTCTGGTGGCGCCAATCCGTCGTGTGCAACGACTGGCTGAAATACTGCGCAACGAAATTCAGAATTCTAAAAACAGTGGAGGCCTCGCCCGGAATCGAACCGGGGTGCAAGGATTTGCAGTCCTCTGCGTAACCACTCCGCCACGAGGCCCCATGGGCGGACATATCGGCGAAGCGCCAACCGGTGTCAAGCACGCCCGGCGAGCGGCGTTAACGGAAAATCACATGAGCGGGGCGGGCAAGCGGAAGATGACTTCCGCAAGACGTTTGAACGTACCTTGTTCCGGCTGCCAGCGTTGCGCCTCGCCTTCAAGCCGCGCCATCCATTGCGAAAGCCGGGCGGTGTCTTGCGCACCGTGCAACAGCAGCATCGATTCGAAGTTGATGTAGAGGCTGCGGATATCGAGATTGGCGGAACCGACAAAGCCGCAATCGTCGACGATCAGCGCCTTGGCGTGGACCATGCCCGGGTGCGCAAGAACCTTGACGCCGGCATCCGACATTTCGCGCAGGAAGGATGCGCGGGCAAGATCGGCCAATCGCTGGTTGGAGCGCAGCGGAATGGTCAGCGTCACGGGAATGCCCCGCCGCACCGCGATGGAAAGTGCGCCTGCAATCGCGGAGGAGGGCAGGAAGTAGGGAGTTACGATCGAGATGCGGTGCTGTGCCTGGTGGCAGGCCAGCACGATCGCATCGTGGAGTACGTCCTCGCGTATATCCGGGCCGGAAGGAATGAGCTGGACGATGGAGCCGCCGCAATGGTTCGCAGGCACGGGAAGGGGGAAGACAGGCTCCTCGCTGGCGGCGCGCGCCCAGTCTGAGGCAAAGAGCTGTTCGAAGCCGGTCACGGCCGGACCTTCCAATACATATCCAAGGTCAGACCACTTTCCGTGATGGTCCGCATTGCCGAGATATTCTGACGCGATGTTCATGCCGCCGGCGAATACGGTTCTGCGGTCGAAGATCACGGTCTTGCGGTGGTTGCGCAAATTGATGTGTCCGCGAACCGGATAGGGCCCAAGCGGTGAGAATATCCGCACTTTCCCGCCCGCATCCTCCAGCTTTGCAAGTGCAGGGCGCGGGTGGTTTCGCGAGCCGTATCCGTCAAGCAGCAGGCGCACCGAGATGCCTTCCCTGGCGCGCGCGCTCAATTTTTCGGCGATGTCTTTTCCGACCTCGTCGTCGTGGAACTTGTAGAAGGTCATCTCGATACTGTGGCTTGCGCCCGCGATCAGCGTCGAGAGGTCTTCATATGCCTGGCGGCCGGTCATGATGAGTTCCACCCTGTTACCACCCAGCGCACCGGGAAGTCCCGATTGCCTTGCCAGCCTGTCGATGGAGGTGGAGAGGCGGCCAAGTCCGTCCGGCGGTCCGTCATGGCCGAAATGGACGATCCGCCTGCCCGGAAGGGTCTTGCGGTTGCCGAGCGCCAGAAATGCCGGGACAGCGACATAGGGAACCAGCGCCGCGAATAGCAGCCAAGCGAAAGCCGATTGCGGCGAGCGGTGCTGTTGGCGTGTCGCCATGGCAAGGAACAGGAATGCCAGCGCTGCCACCGCGACCGTTACATGGACCAGCAGCCAGTTCATTCGGGCGACCTGGCCCTGCGCGCAGAAGATGGTGTGTTCGGCAAACCGGAATTTCCCTTGTGTGAAAACCGAAGATGGGGAACCCGCCGTCGGTTTTCGAGCATTCACCGTGCTGACAGGAGCGGGCGGATGCCGTAACTTTGCACGAAGCTTCAGGGATTAGAGCATGCCTTTCACATTCCAGACCACCAAATCGGTGATTTGCGAACCGGGCTCCACCGCCAGGATCGGTGAACTGGCCAGGGGCCTTGGCTGCACCAAGGTGGCGTTCGTTACCGATTCGGGAATAGTTGAGCGCGGTCTCGCGACAGCGGCTATCGAGAGCCTGCGTGACCACGGCATAGCAGTCTGGCTTTTCGCCGATGTCGTTGCCGACCCGCCCGAGGCAATGGTGCTGGACGCGATCGACAACGCGCGGCGCGAGGGCGTCGACGGCGTCGTTTCCGTTGGTGGCGGTTCGTCGCTGGACACCGCCAAGCTGATTGCCGTCCTTGCCGGGTCATCGCAATTGCTGCCGGAAATCTATGGCGTCGGACTGGTCCGCGGCGGACGTCTGCCGCTGATTTTGGCGCCCACGACGGCTGGAACCGGTTCGGAAGTCACGCCAATCTCTATTGTGACCACCGGCGAAGCCGAAAAGAAGGGCGTCGTCTCGCCACAATTGCTGCCCGACTGGGCGGTGCTGGACGCAAGTCTGACCACAGGTCTTCCCGCGCCCGTGACGGCAGCAACCGGCATTGACGCGATGGTCCATGCCATAGAGGCCTACACAAGCAAGATCAGGAAGAACCCGCTTTCCGATTGCCTGGCGCGCGAAGCGCTGCGCCTGCTTGCTGGCAATATACGCACGGCCTGCTTCGATCCTGCCAACGTGGCCGCGCGCAGCGACATGCTTCTGGGCTCGATGCTGGCCGGAATGGCGTTCGCCAATGCGCCCGTGGCGGCTGTTCATGCCCTGGCATATCCGCTGGGCGGGCATTTCCATGTGCCGCACGGCCTGTCCAATGCGCTGGTCCTGCCGCATGTGCTGGAATTCAACATGCCGCAGGCGCTCGATCACTACGCGGAACTGGCACCGGTGATCTTTCCCGAACTTGAATCGCGTGATCGCGCGGGGAGGGCGCGGGGCATGGTGGACGGGTTTCGCCGCCTCGGCCCGGAACTCGGCATGCAGGACAGGCTTTCACAGGTGGGCGTCAGCCACAATCATTTGCCAATGCTCGCAACTGACGCGATGAAGCAGACACGCCTGCTCGTCAACAATCCGCGCGAGATGACCTACGAGGCGGCGCTCGCGATATACACAGCCGCGCTCTAGCGCATGCCGGGTGCGGCGGGTTGCGCGGTTGAAAACGGGCTTGCGCTCGGATAGACGGTGAGGTGATGGGGCCGGCTCAATGGCCCTTTGCATTGCCGCAGGCTGGAGCAACCATGGCCATCGATCATGACAAGGCGCGCCGCAACATGGTGGATTGCCAGATCCGCACCAGCGACGTTACCAACCTTGAAGTCCTGGATGCGTTTCTTTCCGTGCCGCGCGAGCAATTCGTGCCGCAGGAATTGCGCCAGTTCGCCTGGCTCGACGAAGAACTTGCGCTTGTGGACGGGCGCTTCCTGATTGCGGGAGCGCCGCTTGCGCGGCTTGTCCAGGCGGCGTCCATCCAACCATCCGACAGCGTACTCGATATCGGCTGCGCCACCGGCTATTCGACGGCGATCATCTCGCGCCTTTGCAAGCAGGTCACCGGCCTTGAATGCTCGCCGGCACTGGCATCGACGGCGCGCGCGGCGCTTGCCTCGACCGGATGCAGCAATGCCACGATTGTCGAAGGTCCGCTCGAGGCCGGATATGCCGCCGGAGCGCCTTACGATGTTGTTTTCATTGGCGGAAGCGTTGCCAGGCTGCCCGAGGCTTTGGCCTGCCAGTTGAAGAATGGCGGCCGCCTTGTCGTGGTCGAGGGAACCGGCAATGCAGCCATTGCCCTCATCTATGTAAATGATGACGGCGTCGTCTCCGGCAGGCGTCTTTTCAACTGCGCGATTCCGATGCTCCCGGGCTTCGAGCGCAAGCCTGAGTTCGTTTTCTGACCACGAACCGTTGCCGCCGTCTGTGACTGCAGCTTGTTGCCGGTTACACCTTTGCTCCTTTTTGTGCCTGCCGCTGCTGCTTCAGTGGCTGCGATTTGACACCCGACAAATCAACCAGAAGTAGAAATTGGCTTCGTTCCGTGATTTTCCGCTGCTTAAGTCATTACGTCGTCTTTTCAACCTTGAGTAGAAAATGGCTTCGTTCTGACAAAACGCGGCTACGCCTCCTTTTCGCCGATCCATCGCCGCAGCGCCCTTTCCTGTCTTGCCTCTGCCTTTGACAGGTTTTGCCGCAGCCGCTGTTCAAATTTACGGCGGGCGGTGGGCCACCATCTGTTCAGCTGCTTCTCGCTTCTGCGCAGATGTTTAAGTTCTACCTCAAATGCGGGATCAAGGCCGTAAAGGGCGATGTCTTCGGTGACTTCAGCGATCGCAACCTCGACCGCTTCGATGAAGGGCTCGATGGCGCAATGGACGTTGGGATCAAGCAGTATTTCGTTTTGTAACTTTCGGGCGGTGTGGAGCTTGGCCTGCGCCGTCGCCAGCTGCCGTGCGTAACGGTATTTGGGGTGCGTCAGGGCTTCGTCTCCGACAAGGCTTCCATCCTCAAGGATGACGCCCATCCACGCCACGATGTATTCAGGATCGGTGCGCACAGACAGACCATGAACCGTCGCGTTCCTTGCCGAACGCGCCTTGCCTTCCGCCGTCTTGGGGCCGGTGCTTTTGGCGGCGTTTCGCCGGTTTGCCTGCCGTTGCTTTTCGGTGGTCATGCCGCCTCGATCGTCTCGGCATCGCTTCGCAACGAACGGCCGCGTTTCATTCGGTCAAGATCATCGCGCAGCCTTCGGCGTCGCTGTTCAAGTTCGGCAATCCTGTCTTCGTGCCGTTCCAGCCGATCAGCGGCGTTGACGGCGGCGCGCCCCACAACCTCTCGGCGTTGATAGCCGACCTTCGCCAGGATTTCTTCAGCCTGCTGCCGAAGCTCAGGGTCGGATCCGACCAGCGCTCCTGCGGTGAACTGCGCCGCTGCTTCAGCCTGTTGCCGATCGTCCCAATCCTGCCCCGCCATCCTGTAGTCGAAGTGTTCTGGTCCGACGATCAACTTCGCCGCTTCGTCACGAAAGGCGGCCATGAAGACGTCGTTGTAAAGGCGGCGCTGCCGCCGCATCTCCCATTCCAGCAGCACCAGATCGGCGGCATGGATGGTCTCGTAAGGCGTCTGGGGGTTGTGTTCTGCCATCAAGGCGTGCTTGAGGGCCTCATACTCCATCGCATCTTCTTCCGGCAGGAAATCCGGTCGCGCTATCAGGTATTGCCAGTTCGATGGACCGGTTCTGTGTCTGCGAAGCAACCTATCCATGGTGCTGTTCCTTCCGAAGCTTTCCTTCAGCGGAACCCATATATTGCGCCAACACTACATGCAAATACTAAATATAGTGTTATCGGTTGATTTACCAAATTAGCAGCGAACCGTATTTGCTTGTCGAAGTCGAGGGGGTGCATTTGTTGCACCAGCCTCCGGTTATGAACCGACGTAACTGTATTGTTTGCTACTCATCGGCAGTCCATGGGGGCGATCCACGGCGGCGCCATTCCGGGTTGACCCGGACGCTGCCGCCAGCAGTTCAGCGCACCAGATATGGCGTGATGATCTTCGTGAACAATTCGTCCGGCACAGGCAGGTCCTTGTAGCCCTCATCGACACGGAAGTTGATGAGGCCGTTGCCGTTGAGCGTGATTGTGTCCGCGATCAGCGAGGAGAAGGGCGAACCGGTGTTGATCTCGCCCTCGCCGTTCACGGTCACGTCGCGCCGCCCGAAATACAGAACACCCTCGAAATAGGTACCGGAGTTGCCCGAAAACGCGGATGTGTTCGTGAGTTCCGCCAGCGGATCGAAGAACACGATGAAACCGGCCATCGACGGTGCTCCGGCAGCCGTCGCCTGGTTGAGGTTCATGGCCACGAGATGAAAGGTGGTTCCGCCCGAGAAATTGAGCGCGACGTCATCGCCGGTGAAATAGAAAGTCACGCCCTCTCCGGTCAGGCTTGCGCTGCCGGTGGTCTTGAACTCACCATCCTTGATGACATAGAGGCCCTGGGAAAAGGTGACGTTGGCGCCCGATCCGATCGAAATGCCGCCGCAATAAACCCCGGGCGACAAGGTGACCGTCTTGTTGGCGTTCACCTTGTAGTCCGAATAATTGCAGTTGCCCGGAACCGGTTTCGTGTGTTCCTCGAACGGATCCGGCAGAATGTGGCAAACATCTTCAGGAGGCGGAGAGATGCGCGCATAGCCCGACTGCACGCCGCCCACGAAGCAATTGTCCTTGGCGATGATCTCGGTTCCGGTGCCATTGAGGTCCACGGCATCGTCGGAAACAGAGTTGACATGAACGCCGCAATTGCGGGCATCCACAACGGCGTTGCCATTGAGATTGAGCACGCCCTTGCCGGTTCCGCTCAATGACATGAAGCATTTGGCGCCGGTATATTGAGCGCCATACGCGACTTCGGCGATCACCCTTATCGGAAGCGGATCGGGGTGCATGAGCGCAAGGAATGTCGGCTGGTACTGGCTGGTGAGTTGGACCGTAAGCCGGTTTGTCGAGGTGTTGAGTTCGACGATGACCTCGCCGCCGATGTCGAAGTTGGACGCAACGACATTCTTGGCCTCGTTCTTCAGCTTGCCTTCTGTCTGGCCAGCCTTCTCAAGTTCCTTGACGGCGAAAAAAGCTGATGCGTCGGCGGTTTCCTGGAGGCGCCAGCGCTCCCGCTGGATTTCGCTGTAGTCGACTGCAATGCCGGTCAGGAACATGACCGGAAAAATCAGCAAGCCAAACGTCGTGGCGAAATTTCCCCCTTCGTCGCGCCGAAATTTGCGCAGTAATCGACAGAACATATTCACGAGCTCCCAACGGTTTTGCACGCCACGTTGGAAGACTACAAAGCTCCGGGTAAAGGAACACGTTCAGGATACGTTAAGATTTAATGATACTTGACATAATCAGCGTCTCAAGCCTCCGCACGCTTGCAGGCCTTGCATGATGACGCGATCGGTTTCCGGATTGGTCACGATGCGCAATTATGTCCTCTAAGCGTCTTGGAGCTTGGCTTCCGAAATCGCCCTTAGTTGGCATGCCATCCATTGATTGCCGCCACGCCGGGGGGTGCGGTTAAGGCGTGGCGGCAACGTCAGGACATTTAGGGATAATCCCCATTGATCGTTCTAATGTACCTTGGTGACAGTTGTACAACGCATCTTTGTGGGTTTGTTATCATCTCCATCGTTCTGGCTGCGATGTCATATTTTTGTTATTCGTTTGGTCCTTACGTAGCTGGATCAAAGCAAACGCCGGAGGCCAAACACATGTCGTTCAATATCGTTACTGAAATCATCAATATGATCACACCCGCTGCACTCGATCGCATCGCGGCAGCACTCGGTTTGAGCGGCGACGCCACCCGTAAGGCGATTGGCGCAGCGGTTCCGGCGCTTCTGGCCACACTTGGCACCAAAGCCGCCACGCCCGTTGGCGCAAGGGCGCTTCATGATGCGGCGTCGCACGCTGACGTTGACGTGCTTGGCAAACTGGCGTCTGCCTTGACCGGTGCAAAGAGTGACAAGTTCCTGCAGGGCGGCATGGACGCACTGACGTCGCTGCTTGGTGAAGGCTCCGCGAATAGCCTGACGGCTGCCGTGTCGAAGCAGGCTGGGCTTGGCAGCGACGCAGGTTCTTCGCTCATGTCAATCGTGAGCCAACTGGCAATGGGAACGCTTGCCAAAAGCACCAAGAGTTCGGGTCTAGATGCATCGGGTCTGGCGGGGCTGCTGAATTCTCAGCAAAGCAACATCAAGGCGGCGCTGCCGTCTGGCCTCGGCGAAATGCTGGCAAGCACCGGAGTTGCCGGCGCCGATTTTGCCGGCCAGGCGATGAGGGCGGCATCGCAGGCCGGCTACGCCAGCAAGGCCGCCGCGTCACAGGCCGCCGCAGCAACCGGCCGTGGCATGAACTGGCTGACCTGGGCCATTCCCCTCGTCCTCGCCGCAGCGGCGCTTTGGTATTTTCTCGGCCAGGGGGACAAGCCTGCAGTCACCACCCAGACCGGTAACACGTCACCGGCGGTCACGGAACTCAAGGTCGATGGCGTCGATATCGGCAGTCAGGTCACGGCTGCGCTCGATAGCCTGAAAACCACGCTCGGCTCCATCACCGATACCGCGACTGCACAGGCCGCCCTGCCGAAGCTGCAGGAAGTTGCAACGGCAGTTGATGGTGTTTCTGGCATGATGACCAAGCTTTCGGCCGGGCAGAAGACGGCTTTGGCCGCATTGGTGTCGGCGGCTCTGCCTGCGATCAAGGAGGCAGCCGGCAAGGTTCTTGCCATCCAGGGCGTTGGCGATCTGGCGAAGCCGGCGGTTGACGGCCTGGTTGCAAAGCTCGAGGCATTGGCCAATCCTGCCTGATTGCCCCGGCGATCCGGTCACAGATTGGAGGCGGCAGCGACACGGTCGCTGCCGCTTTTTCATGGTTGCCGATGGCGTCAGCGGCGCAACATACGCGCCGCTGCGATGAGGATGACTGCGCCGATGAAACCTGCGATCAGGTAACCGATCCAGCCCCCCAGCGAGATGCCGATCACACCCAGCAAAGCGTTGGCGACGACCGCACCGACCACGCCGAGCACAATGTTCATGAGCATTCCGGTGTTGCTTTTCATGAACTGCTCAGCCAGCCAGCCCGCAATGCCACCAATGATAATCGCTGCAATCCAGCCCAAGCCTGCTTCACCCATGGTTGTTCTCCCGCCATTTTGCCCGGCACACATCTGATGACGGACTTCAACTGAGCGACACTTGCCGTAAAGGGAGGAATTGGCAAGCACCACGAAACCGAGCCTTTGGCGCGTTTCGGGCGAGTAGATGAGAGGCGCAACGGTTCGGGTCATGGAGAGGCGATAACTGCAACCCAACGATCGGCGCACTGCTGCTGTATTGAGACCGAGTGCCTTTTGATGTGGCGCCCCTGATCAGATGCAGCGATTGCGCCATATTTCGGAGTTTACTTCGCCAACCTTACGCCCGGTCCGCCATCGGGTCCAGCATCGATGAAGACGATGCCGGCTTCTTCCAGTGCTTTTTTCATTTTCGACAGTGACGCGACTGTCCCGAATTCATTCTTGCTGGCTTCGAAACGCTTCACCGTCATAATTCCCACGCCCGCCTTGCTCGCAAGATCCTCCTGGCTCCACCCAGCGAGTACCCTAGCGGCCTTTATTTGAGCGCCAAAAATCATCGAGGCATCGCGGCACTTGACACATAGACCTTAAAAGGTATATATAATACCATAAATGGTCTATGGAGTGCGTTCCAATGAACTATCATATTGAGGGCAACCTCACCCTCCACACCGAACTGCGGCGGCGGCTGCTCGAGGCGGAGCCGGACCTCGATGAGCAGACGCTGCTCGATACGCTCGAGGGCGCGACGGATCTCAACGCGGCGATCGGCGAACTGGTGCGCTCGGCGCTGCTCGACGGTGCATATCTGACGGGCCTCAAGGCGCGCATCGAGGAGATGAAGGCAAGGCTGGAGCGGATTGCGGCGCGCGCCGACAAGAAGCGGGCGCTGGCGCTGGAAGCCATGGAGGCCGCCGGCATTGCCAGGATCGTCGAACCTGATCTCACCGTCACCTTGAGGGCCTCCCCGCCTGCAGTGCGCGTCACCGACGAGCAATCGATTCCGCAATGGTTCTGGATACCGCAGCCGGCAAGGCTCGACAAGCGCTCGCCTCCTCGAGGCGCTGAAGGGCGGCGCCCATGTCAGCGGCGCGGAACTCACCAATGCGCAGAACACCATCGCGGTGCGCACGAAGTAGTTTTGAACCGGCAAGACCTGGCTCAGACTCGAGCCGAACCCTCAACCAGGTTGGCCAAACGGCCCTGGGCACTCCGGCGAGGTCCGGCAACAGGTTCGGTTCTCCAACGCATTGCAACCCTACAGCAGGGAAGGACATCCCATGCCGCTTGCCCCGCAGCAGATCCGCAAGCTCAAGTCGAGGCTCAGCCAGCGCCATGTCCGCACCCGCGAGGTCGAGGGCAGGACGATCGCCTATCTCGAGGGCTGGCACGTCATTGCCGAGGCCAACCGCATCTTCGGCTTCGACGGCTGGGACCGCGAGCTCGTCGACAGTTCCTGCGTCTACACCAAGCAGCAGGGCGAGCGCTTCAACGCCGCCTATGTGGCGCGCATCCGCATCAAGGTCAGGGCCGGCGAGCACTGGGTCACAAGGGAAGGCTCGGGCGCGGGGGAATCGAGCGCGCCGACGCCTGGACAGGCGCATGAGCTTGCCCTGAAGGCAGCCGAGACCGATGCCACCAAGCGTGCCTTCATGACCTTCGGCAATCCCTTCGGTCTGTCGCTATACGGCCCGGCGAGGGAAGAACCCTCCCGGCAAGGCGCACCGGCGAGCCCCGTCGACAAGCCCAATGGTGCAACGCAGCCAGCCAGGACTTTCAGTGGACGCGCCGCGCCAACGCACGCTCCATTCGCGCTGGATCCGGAAGACGAAGGGCAGACTGAGCCTGTTGCAGATAGACCCTGTGATCGCCTCGGCGCTGTTTTCGGAAGCAGCTCAGGTATAGCCCCTCGCAATGCGCCTGGAATTTCGGGCGACCCATCAGAAGAAGTCGAAGCGCCGGGCGGAGTTGTGCCGGAAATCGCACAGATTGAACCATCCGTTGAAAATCCTGCTGCTGGCGAGGCGTACGCGCTTCGTTCCAACGCATTGTCGGATATCACACAGGCAACATCGGGTGAACATCGCGAAGGGGAAGCAGCCGTGGCTTCGATCGAACCAGCCGAGCCGGGCTCAATCCGGCCGAGCGTCCTGGAGCCCACCGCCGCGCCTCGTGCGCCGACCGAGCCATCATCATCCGACCACGCCACATCCGAACCGGCATTGCCCGAACCCGCCGCGCCGCCGCTTGCCCCTCCAGAGCGGGTGAAGATCGACAAGTCGGTGCTGGCCCTCAACGAGCCGACCCGCATCCGCGATGCGGCGCATCTGAAGTTCGTCGCCGGCAAGCCCTGTCTGATCTGCGGCCGCAACCGGGCGCAGGCGCATCATCTGCGCTTCGCCCAGCCCAAGGCGATGGGCCGCAAGGTCTCCGACGAATACACCGTGCCACTGTGCTCGCTGCACCACCGCCTGCTGGACCAGACCGGCAACGAGATCGCCTGGTGGGAATGCCAGAAGATCGACCCGATGGTCGTGGCGGCCGAACTGTAGCGGCAGAGCCGCAAGCAACCCATCCTCAATGCAGACGCAGCCCTGCCGACATAGCATCTGCAACACCGATTTGGGCGGGTTCGGCCGCGGACTTATCGGCCTGACCGCCATTGTCGTGATACTGACCGATATCTGCCTTTATGGTCTGGGACAGGAATGGTGCTTCATCGCCTGGTTCCTGCGATGGGCGTTTCTGAACCAAGGATGACAAAAAACAGCTGCGCGGACGAATGCTAAGTCCCGGCTTGCACAAAAAAGCCGCCCAAAGACTGGGCGGCAAGTTGCGTCCATCGAACTGGGGTAGTCTTTGGACACTTTTTCATAACACAGCTCCAGGGCACAGTGCGGGGAGCACGTTGCGACGCCGAAAAATTGTAGAGCTGTTGCGGAACGAACACAGCATAAGTTGTGAGCTGGTTCGTAGAAGTGGTTGGATCCGCCTGCAAGGCATTTCAAGTTTGCAGAACTTTCGGTCACGTATTGAGACCCTGTTAACCCTGATATGGCGATATCAAATGGCTGTGAAGCGGGGCAGGGTGCTTCATGGCTGGATGGTCCGCGGGTGCAAAAGGGCCATCTCGGAAAAAGGTCAGCAGGTGCGGTGCTGGCCTTTTTCTATTGCGAACAATCGTCAAGGTCTGTCGCCAAGAAACAAAGTCATATTGATTGTGAAAAAGGAGCCGGCGGTGCGGTGTGGCGCCAGCTCCTCTTCTGTGCGGTAAGTTGCTTTGACCGGTGGGGTCTTGGCAGGCTCGGTCATACATCCGCAGATTTAAGCCTACATGAATAGTTACTGCGAAATTCTCTGAATTGTCTAACATCAGCGCTTACCGGACAGATTTAAGGGTTTGAACAACGGAGGATTTCTGGTTCATCGAAGCCATTATGGAGCGAAGATGAGACAGAAATCCGGAACATCGAAGGATGCCGCTGACAAGCTGGTCAGGGGCATCAAACGAAAGACGCGCAAGCATTACTCGGCCGAGGAGAAGATCAGGATCGTCCTGGCTGGCCTTCGGGGTGAGGAGAGCATTTCCGCGCTGTGCCGACGCGAGGGGATTGCCGAGAGCCTTTATTATTCCTGGTCGAAGGAGTTCCTGGAAGCCGGGAAAGCCCGCCTGGCAGGCGACACGGCCCGCCAGGCGACAGCCCCCGAGGTCAAGGAGTTGCGTTCGGAATCCGCGGCGCTGAAGGAGGTCGTTGCCGAACTGACGCTTGAGAACCGGCTGCTCAAAAAAAGCACCTTCGGGGATGGGGAGGACGACGTATGAGATATCCCGCGTCCGAGAAACTGGAGATCATCCGCACGGTCGAGGCGTCGCATCTGCCGACCCGGCAAACCCTAAAGATGCTCGGCATCCCAAGCAGCACCTATTACGACTGGTACGCCCGCTGGTGCGATGGCGGCCTCGATGCGCTGGCCGATCGTTCCCCTCGGCCCGCATCGGTCTGGAACCGCATCCCGGACGAGGTCCGCGCGGATGTTGTCGACTTTGCCCTGGAGCATGAAGACCTGACGCCTCGGGAACTGGCGGTCAAATACACCGATGAGAAGCGCTACTTTGTCTCGGAATCATCCATGTACCGCATTCTCAGTGCCGAGGATCTGATCACGGCACCGGCGCATGTGGTGATCCGGGCGGCTGACGAGTTCCGCGACAAGACTAGCCGACCGAACGAGCTTTGGCAGACCGACTTCACCTATCTCAAGGTCATCGGCTGGGGCTGGTTCTATCTCTCGACCATCCTCGACGACTACAGCCGCTACATCATCGCCTGGAAGCTTTGTACGACGATGAAAGCCGGTGATGTGACCGACACGCTGGAGCTGGCGCTGGATGCCTCTGGCTGCAACAGCGTGACGGTCGTGCACAAGCCGAGGCTGCTCAGCGACAACGGTTCGTCCTATGTCGCGACCGACCTGGCCGACTATCTTGAAGGCAAGGGCATGGATCACGTTCGCGGCGCGCCGCATCACCCGCAGACCCAGGGCAAGATCGAGCGCTGGCACCAGACCATGAAAAACCGGGTTCTCTTGGAAAACTACTTCCTGCCCGGCGACCTGGAACGCCAGATCGGCGCCTTCGTCGACCATTACAACAACCATCGATACCACGAGAGCCTGGCCAACCTGACCCCGGCCGATGTCTACCACGGCCGCGGTGCCAAAATCCTGAAAAAGAGAGAGGAGATCAAGAAGCAGACAATCCGAAACCGCCGCTTGCAGCACCAGGCCGCTGCCGCATAAACTCAAACAGAAACCGAACCAGAGCCTCCGTTAGAAAAGCGAATCAGCTCTCCGAAAAACTCTGACGACGGACATTTTCTGAATGTCGTGTTGGGTGCAAATTCGCCACCTCGTCCATTTGAGGCTGCGGATAAAATGGTTGACAAATCCCTAATTTTGGAGATTGACTTTACTTATAGGGGTGAGTGATGAAGTAGCAGGAGTTCAACATGAAAATCCGGTCTTTGGCACTGGTATGTGCCCCTCTGATTTTTCTTATTTCCTCAGCAGGTGCCGCGATGTCGGCAACTTGCGGTTCTGGAAGCCTCACCGGCCTGACGCCTGGAACCGTATATAGTGGCAATGATCCGTTTGATGGGCAAGGCGGATGTATCAACGGTTCGCCGTCCTTGGTCAAATACAACGTGCAAACAAATGGCACGAACCCAGACTCATTTGCTGCAGGCGTAAATGGCATTGCTCCCGGCACCTATACAGACAACGTCACATTCTCTAATCTTGGATTCAAAGCGGGTGATCCCGGCAAGGGTGATGAAATAATTTCTGGAACTTGGTCTTGGGCGGCACAGGCTAATGAACTTTTGCCAACAATCGTTGTGATCAAGGCGGGGCCCGAGTTTTTCTTTTACAGCATTTTGGCGGGCACCTTGTCTGGCAGTTTCGATACCACCTTGCTTGGAAACAAGGGCTTGTCGCACATTTCCTTCTACGACGGTGCGAGGGCCGTGGTGCCGCTTCCGGCGGCGTTGCCTCTAATGCTTGGCGGGCTTGCGGGCCTTGGCTATATCGCATCGCGGCGGCGTAGGCGCGTTTGACGGCGCATTTGCTAAACTTACGGAAGGGACCGCTACAAAGCGGTCCCTTTGTTTTTTGACCGATTTTGCCGGACGTGATAGCCACGATTGCAATGCGAAGCCGGCGGGTTGCCGTATTCAATGGCTGAATCGTATTTGGCGTCGCCGGGTTGCTGGTGATTTAGAATGTCATAAAGGGTTCCATTCCGGGCGAGTGAATTGGATACAAAAGCGATTGCCACATTGGCAATACAATAAGCCCGATGCGTGTGACTCGTCATACAGCGGTGTACGCAGCGTCGGTGGCGCTGCTATTTTTCGGTGTTTTTATAGCGTTCCAACTTTGGCCAACTCCAAGACATTCCGCCGAATGCGACGAGACCAAAATCGGAAAAGAAACTTGTCGCACCATTGCGGAGCGCACTATCGTCGATGCATCCCGTTCGCCCTGGAGCGCGATTGGCCGGGTTAAAGGCCGCGGTGCGACTGCTTCCCACTGCAGCGGCACACTGATCGGGGAGGTGAAGGTGCTGACGGCGGCGCACTGCGTCTTCAATACCGGCAGCAAGGAATGGATGGACGCCTCGGACCTTTTGTTCGAGGCAGGATACCAGGACGGCAAATCGGTCGCCCGTTCAACGGTGGATTACTATGAAGTGGAGCGCAGCTTCCTGCCGCCCATCGGGACGTATGTGCTCGATCCGGAACGCGATTGGGCCATTCTCACCCTGTCCGAGCCCATCGGGACGGTTGCCGGTTATCTGAAGAGTGAAGCGATGCCTGCCGTTGGCGCACGTGCGCGGCGGGTTGGTGACTTCCATGTGGCGGGCTACGCCAGAGCCAGCCCTGAGTATCTTCGCATTCGCGGCGGCTGCCTTGTCGAGGCCGAGAAAGGTCACACGCTGAGGATCAGTGACTGCCCATTGGTCAGCGGCGATTCAGGTGGACCGCTGCTGGTCGTCGCCGATTTTGAACTTCGGGTGGTTGGCGTGTTGAATGCCGCTTCCGGAAAGTTCGGTTACGCTCGTCTTTTCCCGGATCTGGCGGCAAGTCCGGGTGCATCTTCTGACGATGCCAAAGAAATCCAGTGGCCGAATTGATGCGGCCGCACTTGAACGCGCCGGATCTTGAAGTGCTCCTGCTGCGGCAAAGGGTACCTTCCTGCACCCATGCAACAGGCCTTATGAATACAGCGCCGTCACACCCAGTTGTGCGTGCATATCGTTCACTTGTGCCGGGCTGATCCCGAGGCCCTGCGCCAACTGATGCAGATATTGCGCCTCGTTCTTGTTGTCCAACGCGATCGCCAGGACCGACATCGCATAGACCTGCCCCTCCAGGCCGCGGGGCACCTGCCGCACCAAGCCCTCGACGCTGACCGGCGCTGCAAGTTCGCGCTGCACGAAAGCCATCTCGGTGTCGTTCGCGTCCTGCAGCTTCTCAAGAAGCTTCTTTTTCTCGCCGGCATCGATTTCGCCGTCGGCCTTCGCCGCCTGGATCATGGCGCGCAGCATCAGCGCCGCCAATGCTTCCTGGTCACGCGTCGGTGCCGTCTGCGGCTCGCCGGCCTTTTGCAGTGCTTCGTTCAGCAGTTCTCCAAAGCCTTTTTGCGGGCCGGCTTGCTGAACCTTGCCAGGCGCCGCGGTCTCACCTGGTTTTGCGAGCGTTCCCGCAATCTGCCCCAGAAGGTCGCCGAGACCGCCCTTCGAGAGTTGCCCGATGATCTCGTCGAGCCCGCCGCCATTGGGTGAGCCGCTCCTTCCGGCACCGGGCGAGGCGTCTTTCGGCGCAG
Source organism: uncultured Alphaproteobacteria bacterium (assembly GCA_963699855.1). GTDB lineage: Bacteria > Pseudomonadota > Alphaproteobacteria > Rhizobiales > Rhizobiaceae > BOKV01. Next base: position 161,865 of record CAVOVL010000006.1, read on the forward strand.
ATGTGGCTGCGCCCGTGAATTGCTCCAGCAGATCGCCAAGGCCGCCAGTTTGCGCAGTCCTTGTGGATGGTTGTGGAGACCGAGGAGCGCCGGCGGTATCGTTTGTGCCGCCGCCGGCATTGGATTTGGCGATCATGCTGCCGACGCCCTTGGCAAGAGCCACCCCGATCGCCACTTTTGCCAATGTTCCAACGAAACTCATGGGTCGCCTCCAACCAACATTCCCCACGGAATGGTCGGCAGCCAAACTGGCATTTTCGATGCGGCGTATCAAGTTAAGTGCAGTCGCAATATTAAACTACAGCCTGAACACTGGAAAGACATTCCCTGCTTAGTTTCTCCTGTTGGATGCAGATCCGCCAATGCAGGGCGGCGCAGTGAGCCCATTCATGACGACAGGCCATCTTTGATTGACTCCCGGCCAGATTTGGCCGCCGGTTCACGACCCGCAGGCAATAAGTGCCGCCAAAGCGTCCACTCCGTTAGTCCCATCCGCTGGCGCATCGCTTGGAATGGCCAATGTCGCAAAGGCAGGGAAATGTACCAGTTTCGGAAACAATTTGTGTTCAATCTCGTGCCAAAATGAATATTGATACAGATTTTGCTTGGGTCTAAAGACGAATTATAGCGAGGATCTAATATTTCCACTTGAAAGCTAGGATACACTTATCTTAAGCTTTTATGGGATGTTGGGTGCGCAAATTTGGTGACCGAGGTGTATGACCTCTGTCCGTTAACTAATCGGAGGTTGAAATGTTGAGCTTGATTAGAAGTACTGTGCTTGCAGCTGTTACCGCTTTGGCCATTGTGGGTTTCGGCAGTGCGCCGTCGGATGCTGCTCCTGTCAATCTCAGGTGGTAACTGTTTACACCGGCAATCTGGCGGGTGCAAATGCTGTTGGGCGCGATCGATTTGGATGCATGGCGCTTTGTGTTTTCGGGTGTCACAGGCGCTGCGGCGGGCGGCCTGAATGTAATGTTTTTCTCAAATCGGTAACGGCAGCTTGCCTTTTCCAGCGGAGCAGCATTCAGATTGCCTGATACAGGCGGGTGAGGCTGCCACGATCAACATCGCGTCGGCCTCACCTGGAACGGTATTGCGATTGCGCTGGCGTCCGGTGACTGGTGGCTTTGCCGGTATCATCAATGGTGCGCTTCCCGGGGTCTTTGACTTCCAGTTCACCAATGCGAACACTGCGGGATTTGGTTCAGATTTCATGTCAGCGTGGCGCCGTTGCCACCGGCAGCCCTGCTCCTGCTGGGTGCTCTCGGCGGACTTGGCTACCTGTCGCGGCGTAGGAACAAGGAAGCCGTTAACAACATAGCATGAAACTACGTAAAAGAATGACAGAGACGCCCGGCCAAACAGCCGGGCGTTTTTTGTTGATCGAAAGATTGAGCCAATCCGTTCAACCGGCAAAGTCGTGTTGCAAAAACCAAAAACGAGGCTGCAATCATTGAAAATCGAAAACACACCTATATCCGGCCTTAGACTCCTTACACCCAATCGCTTTGCGGATTTGCGCGGCTACTTCTCGGAGTGCTGGAACAAGGCCGCTTTCGAAAGCCACCGCATCAATGCCGACTTCGTGCAGGACAACCAGTCGCTTTCCATTCGGCCAGGGACGGTGAGGGGGCTGCACTTTCAGTCGCCGCCGCATGCGCAGGCGAAGCTGGTGCGATGCGGCAGGGGGCGGCTCTATGACGTCGCAGTCGATATTCGGGTTGGCTCACCGACCTTCGCAAAGTGGTTCGGGGTGGAGCTCAGCGCCGACAACGGTAGGCAACTGTTCATCCCGGCCGGATTTTTGCATGGCTTCGTGACGCGCGAGCCCGACACCGAAATTCTTTATAAATGTTCTGACTATTATGCTCCCGATTGCGACGGTGCAGTCCGCTTCGACTGTCCCGATATCGAATTGACTGGGGGCTGGGATGATCTGGAGCCGATCCTGTCGGACAAGGATGCGGCGGCGCCGTGCCTGAAGGACTTCCGGTCGCCTTTCGTTTGGAGCGGTGCATGATCATCCTGGTTACCGGCAATGACGTTCGTTGCGCGATCGCGCGCGTGGAGGTCGCCCAATGACGCAGCGCAAAGGGATCATCCTTGCCGGCGGCTCCGGCACAAGGCTTTACCCGATCACCACCGGCGTCTCGAAGCAGCTGCTGCCGGTCTATGACAAGCCGATGATCTACTATCCGCTCAGTGTGCTGATGCTGGCCGGCATCCGCGAGATCGCCCTCATCACCACGCCGCAAGACCAGGAGCAGTTCCGCCGGCTGCTGGGCAGCGGCGCGCAGTGGGGAATTTCGATCCAGTACCTCATTCAGCCAAGCCCCGATGGTCTGGCGCAGGCCTACCTGATTGCGGAGGAGTTTCTTTCAGGTGCGCCATCCGCCATGGTGTTGGGCGACAACATCTTTTTCGGGCAGGGGCTGCAGACGATCCTTGCTTCCGCCGATCAGCGGCAGCTGGGCGGCAGCATCTTTGCCTACCACGTTGCCGATCCGCAGCGTTACGGCGTCATCTCCTTTGACGAGCAGACGGCCGTCCGCACCGGATCATCGAAAAGCCGACAGAGCCGCTGTCGAACTATGCCGTCACGGGGCTTTATTTCCTTGATGCGCGGGCGCCGCAACTGGCAAGGGCGGTCAAGCCGTCGGGGAGGGGTGAGCTCGAGATTACTTCGCTTCTGGAGATCTATCTGGAAGAGGGCTCCCTTGCGGTGGAGCGGATGGGGCGCGGCTACGCATGGCTCGACACCGGCACCCATGGCGATCTGCTCGATGCCGGCAATTTTGTCCGCACGCTGCAAAAGCGCCAGGGTCTGCAGGTGGGCTGCGTCGAGGAAGTCGCCTTCCACCGCGGCTGGATGACGCGCGATGAACTGAGGGCCATAGCAGCGCCGCTGATGAAAGGCGAATACGGGCAGTATCTCAACGCGCTGCTCGATTGAGAATTTGCGGCTTCAATTATCAAGCGACGCCCGAAACGCCACTACCTGCTTCTCGATCCCCTCAAGGAACGCAAGTTGCACCTCCAGCAGCTTGAACTGGCGCATGATCGATTTGGTGTTTTCGTCGACGTTCGGCGGGACTGCAGGTTCGGCCCCGTCCTCGAAGTCTGACAACGGCAAGCCTGCCGTCACCATCACTTCGGCATGGCGCTCAAACAATACAGCAGCTTCATAGGCAATTTCGTCGCAAAGATCCCTGACCACACCAGTAGAGCCTGTCGAACCGCTCCCGATCGGTTTCGTAGTCTCGCTTCTGGCTCCTCGATGGAAACGGAACCATCGTCATGGCAACATCCGTCTTGTTTCGACGTCAATTGGATGTAGCTGATATCACAACGAGGTTCCGGACTGAAGGTTTAAACCTTCAATCGTCAAGCATTGCCCGAAACTGCGCGACATGCTTCTCGATCCCCTGGAGAAATGCAATCTGCGCCTCCAGCAGATGAATGCGGTCCGAATACTGCATGATCGACTTCGTCAGTTCATCGACCTTTTGTGACATTGCGGGGTCGCCTTCGTTTTCAAACGCCGCCTGCGCCGAACCGGCCGATACCATTACGTCATCATATCGCCCCTTGAGGCCGGCGGCTTCATTGGTGATCTCCTGGCACAACCCCCTCACCAGATCTGACAGTTTGTCGAACCGCTCCCGATCGACCAGAGTGTCTCGTTTGGGGCTCCGCAAAGGGAAAGTTACCAGCGCCATGGCAGCATCCATCAAATGTTGACGTATGGGAAGAATTGCAAACTGTCGCTAATGTTCAGTTAATAGACAGTTGCAAAGCCAGGATGTGGGCTTTCCGGCACGGATCGCAAGTCCTGTTTTCAGTCGTGTCTGATACGCTGAGGATGGGGATGGCGAAACGAAAAAAGGCCGCCCGTAGGCGGCCTTTTCGCTTGGCGCTTTCGCGCCAAAGATCAGAGCTTGTCCTTGATGTTGGTGAAGGTGGCGTTGACACCGCCGCCGACTGCCGTTGCGCCGCCGATGATGGCGACCGAGATGAGGGCTGCGATCAGTCCATATTCGATGGCCGTTGCGCCCGATTCGTTCTTGAGAAAGCGTGCTACGAGTTTCATGGGATGCTCCTTGCTGTTCATTGTCAAGAATTGTGCAGACGGAGGAAACCCGTATGCATGAGATGGAAGATACACGCCGGGAGTTGAGATCGAGTGAAGGAATGCCGTTTACGTCGGGTGAATTCGATGCAGTGGATTTTAAATGGCGACTTTGCAGGTTTGAGCGCTGCATCGCTAAATCCTTCACAGTGCCTTAACGTCTTTGATCTATATTGATTGTTGCTTTGCAGTCTTCCCTTGTCTCTTGCGGCAGCTGCGAAGGTTAACCTCCACGGGTGAAATTGGCCGGTTCCGGATAACGGGACCGGCCTTTTTTGCTGCTGGCCCGCTGCGGCCGCCGTTTGTTGCCGCAATCAAACCAGGACGACCATGTGCGCCTAAACACCGAACAGAAGTTTGACTATTTGCTGCAGCCGGAGCTGAAGCGCTTCATGCGATACGCATTGATATGGCGGCTGGAGACACCGAGGATGTGGAACTTTGCGGCAAGTCGCCCCGCCGGCTTGAGCCGGACAGCGACGCAACGATCTGGCAGGGGCGGCCCGGTACGCAAAACCTGATCCGGGATGCAACGAAGCGTCCGCCGCAAACCCATCTCTAGTTGGATAGGATGAATAGCCCGTTAGGGGAATGTTGCGAAGCAGTTAACAACCGATATAGGGCGCCGCCTGCCAGCAACAGAAGCGGCCCGGTAACGGGCTGGTTTGGCCGGAGCGAGGGGGCGGCTGCCCCGGCCTGACCACAATTTTCCCAGGGATGAAATCATTGTGGCTGCAAATCAGATATCATACGGGGCGACACAGTAAATCAGGACGTCCCGCGACGATGTCGGCGGACATGCTTTTACGAATGCCTTTCGCAAGCCGGTATCAATACAAGAGCAACAATGAATAGCGTGGGCTTCTTGCAAAAGAGACGCAGCTGGTCGCCGCCGGCAGTTACCGCCTCAAGACTTGCTTGATCTCATCGAAACCGATTTCCCGGTCGAACATGCTTGGCCGGATCGGCGCGAATGTTTCCGTCATTTTCCGGTAGGTCGGCGCGGTCGGCAGATGTGAATCGCACTGCCGCCCTTCGAAGCAGGCAAACCGTTTGGTTTCGCGGATCAGATATCGGCTGATCATCATGTAGTCGTGTTCGACATGACCGTCAAAGCCGATGAATTTTGGATGGACATAGCGAAGGTCGCTGCGCACGCCATCCCTGTCGCTCTCGCTCAGCCGGGCAAATGCAGCCTCCAGCGTCTTGAACATGTCGAGCACGTCGACAACGAAATCGACCTTATCCGCGTCGATCGGCTGTTCCGGCAGCTGGTTGAAGATGCGATCGAGGCCCCAGTGATTGCCTTCGAGAATGGCGCGGGCAATGGCGTGGTTGCGTTTGGCCTCAATCTTCAATGCATCCTGGATTTCCGTCAGCATCAGGATGATCAACTGTTCGCCTTTGGTCAGCTTCACCGTTCCCTCGCAAGCCGCCCCGAACCTTCCGCAGCCCAGACCGACACCCATGCCTGATCGCTGCATCTCCCTGGTCTCATCGGCACTAATTGTACATAAAAAAAGGGCAGCTTCCCCAACAGATGCTGCCCCTTTTAGCCCGATCCCCCAATCGGTTCCTGGCTACCACGACCAGGCCGCCATTCCATAGCTTTGCCTTGCTTAACGTATCGTTACCGCAAGGTGGGAGATTGTCGCAAATGTCCGCTGTCGCAAGCGAAGGCTTCGCCGCCTCAGAATGGAACGGCGAAGTGCGACCGTATGATGCAAGCTGCGCCATTGCAAAGGCACGCACCGCTCGTTGGTTCATTGCGGTTCGGTCCGGTTCGGGGCAGGATTGCAGCGGTTTTGGGAGAGACGCATGGATCGCCGAACAAGGGTCCTGTCGCTGACAGCTGCACATGTCGCAAGGGTGCACCGCGTGGTCGAGGATGCCGGCCCGCCGCCGGGGCAGCAGTCGCAGAGCGATCAGGACTATGCAAAGTGGGTGGCGCAGATGATTGCGGCGCATCCGGCGCCGGATGAGCCCACAAGGCTCTTTGCCTATGGCTCCCTGATCTGGCGGCCCGAGATCGAACATGTCGGCGAATTGGGCGCAGTTTTGCACGGCTGGCACCGTTCCTTCTGCCTGCGCCAGTTCCGCTTCCGTGGCTCGCCCGATCTTCCCGGACTGATGATGTCGCTGGATGAAGGCGGTGAGTGCCACGGTGTTCTCTTCGAACTTCGCAAGGAGAACCTTTCAACGCAGTTCGACCGGCTCTTCCGGCGCGAGTTCACGGTCAAGCCGAACACCAACATGCCGCGCTGGGTGACGGTGGAAACGGATAGAGGCCCGGTCGCGGCGCTGGCATTCGTGATGAACCGGCTGTCGCCGCTCTATTGCGCAAACGTGCCACTCGAGGAAGTTGCCGATGTCCTGGCAAAAAGCTGCGGGCATATTGGAACCGGCGCCGAGTATCTGCTGAACACGGTCACCGAACTGGAGGCGCGGGGCATGCATGATGAAGGACTGTGGCAACTGCAGGAACTGGTCTCGCGGCGCATCGGCCTGGCGTGACGGTTCGAGCGGCTCCGAAACGCCATGGGCACTATTGGTTCGCGGCAGCGGTATTTGACGGCTGGCAAAGTGCGCCGACCCTGACCAGTCCATACCCATAGACCGGATCGCTTCCCGGCCGGCCGAGATCCTCGGCATCGGCGGCAAGCGCCGCGATGATCTGCGCGCTGCCGGCGGCCGGATCGGCCGACTTTGCCAGTGCCGCAGCCGCGGTGATGAAGGGTACGGCAAACGACGTGCCGGTCTTCGGCCTGCCGCCGCGCACGGACGCCGCCGTCCAGATCGCCACGCCAGGTGCGGCAAAGGCGATGTGGTCACCCTGGTTGGCGCGCCGAAATACATTCTTTGCGGTATCGACCGCGGTGACCGCCAGCACACCCGGATAGGCAGCCGGGTAGGCCGGCGCCGCCTTGGGACCATTGTTTCCGGCAGCGGCAACGATGGTGATGCCGTTTTCGGTGAGGCGCTTCACGGCCGCTTCAAGCAGTGCATTGGGTGGACCGGCCAGACTGACATTGATGACCCTGGCGCCGCGCTCCGCCAGAAGGTCGAGGGCTTTCACGAGGCTGTAGGCATCGCTTCGTTCGTCGGACCCGGCCCGGTGGAAGGCATCCACGGCAACGAGCCTGAAGTCAGGCAGGAGGCCCGGCGTTCGGCTTTGCGCCGATCCCGCCAGCAGCGCCGCGACCGCGGTGCCATGTCCTTTCCCCGATGCTGCAAGGCCGCGCTCAAGATAGGCTTGCGGCACGGCATTGAGGACTTCGATCGATGCGCCCGCAAGCAATTCATGATCCGGATTGATCGCGGTATCGACCATTCCGATCGTCATCGGTGTACCGCATCGCCTTGGCGCACTGCCTTCCAGCGGCCAGGCGATCATTTCAAGCGGCGAGCAATGGGGTCCCCGGCAGGCCGCGGCAGCATTGCCGGTTTCATCGGAGGTGTTGCGGTAGAAATGGTTGAAGTCCGCCTTGCCGCCGGCGATCCGCGATTCAATCTCGGCTTTCGCGGTCTGCAAACTCCTGCCGCGCGGAACCCGAAGCCGCACCATGCGCGCTCCGGCGCCAGCTCCAAGGGAGACCTCGTCAATCACGCGGTAGCCCCGGCTTTCGAGTGAAGCCTGCTGTTCGCGCCCAAGGCCTGCGACAACGATCTCGCCGGCCTGCCTTTCCTGTATGGGCGCAGCCTTGCGGGCGGGAGCCTTTCTTGCGGCGGTACTTTTGGGGGCGGCTGCAGCGGCATTGCCGCGCCGCTGAGCGCCGAACAGGCGGCCAAACGGGTTGCCGGCGCCCGAGCTTACACTGCCGGAAGCCCTTGCGCCATCATCGCCGTCATTGTCGTCGCCGCCATCATCGCCGCCATCATCGCCGCCATCGTCTCCCCCATCATCGCCGCCATCGTCTCCCCCATCATCGCCGCCGTCATCGCCGCCATCATCACCGCCATCGTCGCCGCCGTCGTCGCCATCTTCGGCGTGCGCCGCCATCCCTGCAGGATCATGCCAGTCGCCCGCCGGCAGCAGAACCAACGACAAGCCGGCGAGCAAGGCTAGCCTGCCGGCCAGCCTGGCGAGCCAGGGGTCTTTCACCACGCGCATCTGTCCATTCCCCCGGTGATTGCGATCTGTCGGCTTGGTATGTATGCCTGTAGGATAACGCAAAGATGTGCCGGTTATTCCGGATGTCCAGAGCGGCGGGCAATTGGGGGATGGATGAGCGCGGATTTCGAAGCCGAGCTGCTCGCTATGCTTGGAAGCATGTACAAATATGCCTACGCGCTGTCCCGCTCGAAGGACATAGCGGAGGATCTGGTGCAGGCTACCTGCGAGAAGGCGCTGGCGAACCGGGATAGTTTCGATCCCGATACACGGTTCCAGGCCTGGCTCTTCAAGATATTGCGCAACACCTTTATCGACATGACACGCCGGCAAAAGGCTGCCGGCACGATGGTCGCGCTCGATGACGTCTCGGCAAGCCTGGCGGTGGGCAACACCGGCGCGGCGGAAACCACAACGACACTGCGCCAGGTGCTGAGGGCCATCGAGCAGTTAGCGCCCGAGCAGCGAGAAGTCATGGTGCTCGTCTGTATTGAGGAACTGACCTACCGCGAGGCGGCGACGATCCTCGATGTACCCATCGGCACGGTGATGAGCCGGTTGGCTCGGGCCCGCATGACAATCGCGAAGATTGCGGGAATAAACTGATATGCAGCGCGTTGTTCTCGAAAAACCGGAAATCAAGCCATGACCTCCGTAACCGATGAAATGCTGATGGCCTATGCCGACGGTGAATTGACGGCGGCCGGGCGCAAGAGCGTCGAGAAGGCGCTGGCGCACGATCCTGCCCTGGCGCGGCAACTGGCGATCTACGCCGAAGTCGGCAGGCTTTCGCGCGATGCCGCGAAGCAGGATCCGGCGTGGCAGCCATCGGCCAGGCTGAGCGGACTGGTCGCAGGCCGGATCGCCGCCTCGCAAAAGGATCGGAAACCCGGCAAATCCCCGGGCGGCGCCCGCATCGGATGGTACGGTCTCGCGGCCGCGTCCCTGTTCCTCGCCGGACTTGCCGCCGGTTACCATGGCGATCGTTTCCTTGGCGCACCGCAAGGCGGCGAGATCGCCCTCCTGCAAGGCGCCGACATCACGAGCGCACTGTCGCAGGTACCGATGGGCGGTGAGCGCCGTCTGGAAAAAGACGGCGGACTTCCGGGCTGTCCTGTCGTTCAGGAATGCCGAGGGCAGTCTTTGCCGGGAATTCGAACTGCATGCGGCCTCCGGCAACGCAATCGTTGCCGTCGCCTGCAATGACGGCGGCAGTTGGCAGACGCGCTTTGCCGCCCATATGTCAGCTGGCGGCGGGCAATACACACCGGCAAGTTCGATGGAGGCGCTTTCGGCCTGGCTTGGCGCCACCGGCGCCGGCGCGCCGTTGTCGGAAACGCAAGAGGCGGCTGCGCTGGCCGCGATCAAGGATTGACTGGAAAATACGGATCGGCTTTGCCCATGGGTTTCTTCTTTACAGGTCGCAAGAACACCATCCGGTTCGTATGCCGTCCCGAGGATGAAGGCGTCATCGCCCCGCCATTGCCCGCCAAGGGCTATCTTCCGGCATGGTTCAAGAAACTGCCGGCAGTGCGCGAGGAAAAGGTATCCACCAACGACACAGGGCTGACCGTCAAGCGCTGCATGCCCTTTCTCGATGCCATGACGAGCGGATGGATCATCCCGCTCGCCGCGACCGTCCGCCTCGAGATCCGCGACGGCGGCACCCGCGTCGACAGCGGCTGGGACTTCGACCGGACCATGGTCAGCGGCCACGGCTCTCACCAGATCGAGGGATATCCGAACGCAAACCGCCCGCCCTGCAAGTTTCACAACTACTGGGCCATCATCACGCCGCCGGGCTGGAGTTGCCTTTTCGTCAGCCCCTTGAACCGGCCCAATGGCGTTTTCGAGATCGTGTCTGGGATCGTCGACACCGACACTTATACGTCGGAAATCCACTTTCCCTTCTTCGCCACCGGAGCGGACGGGCTTCACGTCATCGAAAAGGGCACGCCGGTAGCGCAGGTCATACCCTTTCGACGCGACGCCGCCGCGCTGGAGGCTGAAATCCGCAGCGAGAGCGAAGCGGAAGCCGAGGCACGCAAGAAGATCCTTCGCAACACCAAGGCTTCCACCGGCTGGTATCGCGAGAACGCGCGGGCGAAGCGCTAGCCCGGCATTTGCCGCCGCGCCGTTCGGCCAGGCTATTCCTCAAAGGCAAGAAAGCCGGCAGCTGCCGGCTTTCCTTCTGACGGCTGACTTGCCCCTGCGATCAATCGTCGCCGTCGGAATCGCTGCTCGAATTCGAGCTGGAGTTGGAACCGGAATCGTTGCTGGAGTTCGATGAGGAATTCGAACTGCTGTTGGACGAGGAATTCGACGACGAATTGCTCGAGGAGTTGTGAGCTCGAGTTCGAGTTGGAATTCGAGGATGAATTGGAATTGCTGTTCGAGGATGAGTTGCTCGAGGAGTTCGAGTTGGAATTCGAATTCGAGTTTGAGTTCGAGTTTGAATTCGAGTTGCTGCTCGATCCATCGTGGGTCGCCTGACATCTGGAAGGTCGGCTTGCCGAACAGCTTCACCGCCCAGTTTGTCTTGCGGTCATCGTCATCGGCGAAGGCAGGCTGCGCGCTGGCGGCCGCGAAAATTGCAAGCGAAAGAAACCTGATTGTCTTCTTCATGCGTATCCTCCTGGGGAAAGGTCCGCTTGCATGCGGACATCCTTAGAACGTGACCC
>CAVOVL010000007.1:0-150422 GCA_963699855.1 uncultured Alphaproteobacteria bacterium
CCAGGGCGGCATCGATGCGTGAGGTCTCCTTGACGCCGCGCACAGTCCGCTCGAACAGCAGGCCGCCTTCGGCAAGCCGCTCGCCCTTCCAGCCGCGCTCGGTTTCCTCGGCGATGGCGTCGAGGCGGCGCGCGATATCGGCGGCGGCGGCTGCCGCGCGATCCGGATTGTTCATCGTGGCGGGATTGAGTACGCCCGCGATTGCAGCCTGCTCGACCACATCCTTGTCATAACGCGAATGCAGATTCTCGATGATCGCGCGAACGCTGAGCGCCGTGTCGATGACGGCTCGCAGATCCTGGCCCGTCCGAACCTCCCCGCCCTCAAGCTGCAGGCTGGTTTCATCAAGCCCGGCCTCGACCAGGGTATTTTCCAGCGCCCGCTCGTCGAGATATTGCGAACTCTTGCCGCGCGTCACGCTGTAGAGCGGTGGCTGCGCGATGTAGATGTGACCGCGCTCGATGAGCTCCGGCATTTGCCGGTAGAAGAACGTCAGCAAAGGGGTGCGGATATGCGCGCCGTCGACATCGGCATCCGTCATGATGATGATGCGGTGATAGCGCAACTTCTCCGGCGCGTACTCGTCCTTGCCGATGCCGGTGCCGAGCGCCGTGATGAGCGTGCTGATTTCGGCGAGCCAAGCATCTTGTCGAGGCGGGCCTTCTCGACGTTGAGGATCTTGCCGTGCAGCGGCAGGATCGCCTGGTTGGAGCGGGCCCGGCCCTGCTTGGCAGAACCGCCTGCAGAATTGCCCTCGACCAGGAACACCTCGGATTTCGCCGGATCGCGCTCCTGGCAATCGGCCAGCTTGCCGGGCAGGGAGGCGATATCGAGCGCGCCCTTGCGGCGGGGTTCGGTGCGCCTCGGCGGCCTCGCGCGCGGCGGCCGCCTCCACCACCTTGCCGATGACGATGCGCGCTTCGGAGGGGTTCTCCTCCAGCCACTGGTTCAGCCGTTCATTGACAAGGCTTTCCACCACCGGCCGGACTTCCGAGGAAACAAGTTTGTCCTTGGTCTGCGAGGAAAATTTCGGATCCGGAACCTTTACCGACAGCACCGCCGTAAAGCCCTCGCGACAATCGTCGCCGGTCAGCGTGACCTTTTCTTTCTTCAGCATTCCGGACGAATTCGGCATAGCCGGTCACCTGCCGCGTCAGCGCGGCGCGAAAGCCGGCAAGGTGCGTGCCGCCGTCGCGCTGCGGGATGTTGTTGGTGAAGCACAGCACATTTTCGTGGTAGCTGTCGTTCCACCAGGCAGCGACTTCGACGGTGATGCCGTCCTTCTCGCCGCGCAAATGGATCGGAGCGCTGATCAGGGGCTGCGCGTGCGGTCGAGCCAGCGAACGAAGGCTTCAAGCCCGCCCTCGTACATAAGCTCGTCGCGCTTTACCTCGACGCCGCGCCGGTCTGTCAGGACAATCCGAACGCCGGAATTGAGGAAGGCGAGTTCGCGCAGGCGGTGTTCCAGCGTGTGGTAGTCGAACTCGGTCATCGTGAAGGTCTGCTTTGACGGCAGGAAGGTAACTTCCGTGCCGTTGCGCCCCGTCCATTCGCCGGCTGGTCTCCAGCGGCGCATCTGGCACGCCATGCGTAAAACTCATCTCGTGCACATGGCCGTTCTGATGAACCTTGAGCTTGAGCCAGGTCGAGAGCGCGTTGACGACGGACACGCCGACGCCGTGAAGGCCGCCGGAAACCTTGTAGGAATTCTGGTCGAATTTCCCGCCCGCATGCAGCTGCGTCATGATCACTTCGGCTGCCGATACGCCCTCGCCGGTGTGGATGCCGGTCGGCACGCCGCGGCCGTTGTCGGTTACCGTGCAGGAGCCGTCCGGGTTGAGCGTGACCGTCACAAGGTCGGCATGCCCGGCCAGTGCCTCGTCGATTGCGTTGTCGACCACTTCGTAGACCATGTGGTGCAGGCCGGAACCGTCATCGGTATCTCCGATATACATTCCCGGATGCTTGCGAACGGCGTCGAGGCCCTTCAGCACCTTGATCGAATTGGCGCCGTATTCAGCGGTTTCCGGCCCGGTTTCCGGTGTATCCGTCATGATGGTTTCCGCAACTTTCCGCAGGAGAAGAGGGCCGAACGCTCGTTTCGCGTGATTCGCCCCCGGAACTGATTGTCAATATAGTGTTTTTCGCCGGCAAACCCAACCTTCATGGCCGGTCAGGGGACCGTTTGCGGCAGTTTTCCCGCGCTTTGGAACATGTCAGGCCCGGGCCACGACCCAGCCCGCCGCAGCGGCCATGGCAAGGGCGGCCGTACGGTTCACGAACTTCAGCGCGCGCGGGTTTTTCAGCGCCGCGCGCGCCCGGGCCGCCAGAGCCAGATAGGGCAGCAGCACGACGTAGAGGACGATCACGGTGACGAGCGCCAGGGCGGCGAAGTCCGCGACGCCGACGGTCTGCAAATCGATCACCACCGGCGTGATGGCGAGGTAGAAGACGATGGTCTTGGGATTGCCCAGTGTCAGCGCCAGACCTGCGAAAAAAGATGCTATTCCGTCGCGCACGCCGGTTTCGGCCTGTGCTTCGGTCACCGTGATGCCGCTGCTCCAGAACTTCCATGCAAGGAAGGCGAGATAGAGAGCGCCGCCGATCTTCACCACCAGGAAGATGCCGGAAAACATCTTGGCGATGATGGCAAGGCCCGCGACCGCCAGCAGCAGATAGGTAAGGTCTCCAAGCACCAACCCGGTGAGCATCGGGAGGGCGCGCCAGAAGCCGGTGCCCAGAGCGCGGCCGACAAGCGCTGCGATGCCGGGACCGGGAATGGCGGCTGCGATCGCCAGCGCGGTTCCATAGGCGATAAAGGATGCCGTATTCACGTTCAGCTTCCCGTCGAGCCAAATCCGCCCGTACCGCGATTGCTCGGCGTTGCCTGAAGGCGCAATTCGGTGCGTGCCTGCACGAAGGGCGCCACGACCAGCTGCGCAATGCGCATCCCTCTTGTGACTGTGAAAACGTCGCGCGAAAGGTTGACAAGCAGCACCTTGACCTCGCCGCGATAGTCCGCGTCGATGGTGCCGGGCGAGTTCAGCAGGGTCACGCCGTGCTTCAGCGCGAGGCCGGAGCGCGGCCGGACCTGGCCTTCATGGTCTTCCGACAGTTCGATGATCAGCCCGGTCGGGACAAGCGCGCGATCGCCGGGTGCGATGTCGAGCGGGGCGTCGATGGCTGCCATCAGGTCCATGCCGCCTGCCTCCGCCGACTGATAGCGCGGCAGTTCCAGGCCCTCGGCATGGGGCAGGCGAATGACCCCGACGACGGGCGTTGCGAATGTGCTCATGTCGATCTCCTGGCTAGCCCCGCAAATAGCCGCTTTTGGCGTCGCGCGAAAGGGTCAGGTCCGCGCGGTGTTGCGGGCGAACCATTGGGCAACGCGGGTGGCGAGCAGGTTCGCGACCGCCTCCTTCGGCAGGTCGGGCCAGTCTTCCACGCTGTCGCGGGTGACGACGCGCACCGTGTTGCGTTCCCCGCCCATGATGCCGGTGCCCGGCGACACGTCATTGGCGATGATCCAGTCGGCGCGCTTGCGCTCCAGCTTGCCGCGGGCATTCGCCTCGACATTCTGCGTTTCGGCGGCAAAGCCGATGACGAGCAGTGGCCGCTTCTGGTGATGTCCTACGCCCTTGAGAATATCCGGGTTCTCCGTCAGAGCCAGAAATGGAGGTCCTTTGCCTGTTCTTCCTTTTTCAGTTTCTGCCCGGACTTGTCCGCGGTCCGCCAATCGGCCACGGCTGCCACCTCATGATGGCAATGTCGGCCGGAAGCTCTGCCTCGACTGCTGCCTGCATCTGCCGCGCTGTCTCGACATGCACCGTTCGCACGCGATGCGGATCGGGAATGTTTACCGGGCCTGATACCAGCACCACGTCGGCCCCGGCTGCCGCGAGCGCGGCAGCGATGGCGTGGCCCTGCTTGCCCGACGAGCGGTTGGCGATGTATCGCACCGGATCGATCGGTTCGTGCGTCGGGCCGGAGGTGACGACCGCCTTGCGGCCCGCAAGCGGCTTCGGCCTGCTATCCAGCATTGCGCCGATGCGCTCGACGATTTCCATCGGCTCGGCCATGCGCCCGCGCCCCGCCTCGCCTTTTTCCGCCATTTCGCCTGCATTGGGCCCTACGAAATGGACGCTGTCACCCGACAGCGTCGCCATGTTTCGCGCGGTCGCCGGGTTGCGCCACATTTGCGGGTTCATCGCCGGGGCGGCAAGGACCGGACAGGCCGCCGCGAGGAGAACGGCAGTGGCGAGGTCGTTGGCAAGCCCGTTTGCCATTTTGGCGAGGATGTCCGCCGTCGCCGGCGCGATGACGATGAGATCGGCTTCGCGGGCAAGGCGGATATGGCCGATTCTGTTCCTCCGCGCTCTACCTTCTTGAAGATCGGCTAAAAACCTCACCGCCGCTGATCGCGCCTGCCGCCATCGGAGTGACGAACTGCTGCGCCGCCTGCGTCATCACCACCCGAACCGCCGCCCCGCGCTCGCGCAGCCGGCGAATGAGGTCCAGCGACTTATAGGCTGCGATACCACCGGAAATGATCAGAAGGATGCTTTTGCCGGCGGCAGGATAGCCGGCAAAGGAGGCCGGCATTGTTTGGGCAATATGGGTCGTAGTCGGGACTGCACTGCTAGCAGCTGTCGCTTCCGTAGCTGAACCGAGGAGGTGCCGGACTTCCTCTTCCATGGAGCGGCCGTTGCGTGCAGCGCGCACACGCAACGCCTGCTTGGTCGCCTCGTCAAGATTGCGGATCGTGATGCTCGCCATGGCGCACCTGATTGCGATGCCATCAAAATACTAACCGCCTAGCGAAAAATCAAGGCAGCAAGCGCAATCAATGCAATCACCCAAAGCGCGATACGCCCGGACCGGCTGTGTCTTGCCTCCGCCTGGCCGATCGCCTCAATGGTGTCAGCATCTAGTTTCATGCCGCGCTCACCCATTTCGCCAAATTCGCGGGCAAGATCCTCGGCGCGGGCGGCAAGCTCTGGAAGGCCGCGAAAGCTGTCGAAGCGAAGCGAAGCCGAGCGAGGCTTCCTCGACAAGCCCCCGCGGCCCGAGAAAATAGGTGATGTATTCGCTGACGACCGGTTCGGCCGTCTTCCACATGTTGAAGGCGGGGTTGAGTTTGCGGGCAACGCCCTCAACCACGACCATCGTTTTTTGCAGCAGTATGAGTTCCGGACGCGTCTGCATGTCGAAAAGCTCCGTCACTTCAAACAGCAGCGTCAGCAGCTTGGCCATCGAAATCGTCTCCGCCGATTGGCCATGGATTGGCTCGCCGATCGCCCGGATCGCCTGTGCGAAGCTCGAAACATCGTGGTTGCGCGGAACATAGCCGGTCTTCGAAATGGACCATAGCCACGCGGTAATAGTCGCGGCGGATGAAGCCGAAGTAGATTCGGCGAGGAAACGGCGCTCCTTGCGCCCCAGCCGACCGGTGATGCCGAAATCCACCGCGACGATGTCGCCTTTTGCATCCACGAAGAGATTGCCCGGATGCATGTCGGCGTGGAAAAAACCGTCGCGAAGCGTGTGCCGCAGGAAGGACTGCACCAGATTGGCAGCGATCAGCTTGAGATCGTGCCCTGCGACGGCGATGGCGGAAATGTCGGATAGCTTGATGCCGTCCACCCATTCCATGGTCACGCAGTCGCGGCCGGTCAGTTCCCAGTCGACGGCGGAACGCGGAAACCGGGGTCACCCGCGGTGTTTTCACCAATCTCGGAAAAAGCCGCCGCCTCAAGGCGCAGATCCATCTCGATTCGGGCAGACTGCGCCAGCGTGTCGACCACCGCGCAGGCCGGAGCCTCCGCATCGCCGCCACATGCTTTTCCATGAACCGCGCGGCGGCGTAGAAGGTATCGAGATCGGCGCGGAAACGGCGGCGCACACCGGGCCGGATGACCTTGACTGCGACTTCGCGCCCGTCGCGCCGCAGCACCGCGCGGTGGACCTGCGCAACGGAGGCCGCGACCGCGTCACCGAAACCGGCAAAGACCGAATTGCAGGTGACACCAGCGATTCCTCGACCCGGGCCTTGGCGCTGGCGGTCGGGAACGGGTCCATCGCGTCCTGCAGGCGCTCAAGGTCGATGGCGAGTTCCTTGCCCACGACATCGGGCCGCGTGGCAAGGAACTGCCCGAGCTTCACCCAGCTTGGCCCGAGCCGGTTGAGTGCATGGCTGAGCCGCTCGGAACGGCCCTTGCGCCGGGCGCCGCGCCGCTCGAACCATCCGGCGAAACGCTGCAACGCGAGCGCGCTGCGCGGCATTCCATCGGAGGGCAGGCTGGAGATCACGCCTTCGCGGGCCAGCACCCAGCCCGCCCTTCCGAGCGAGAACAGCGAGCCGGGCAAGCTCATCGGCGACGTTCCAAAGTTGCGGGCTGCACGGCCTGCGTCAAAGCTTGACGCCCCAATGCAGCGCGGCGATGCCGCCGGTAAAGTTGCGGTAGCCCACCTGTTCGAAACCCGCGCCACGAATAATGGCGGCGAACCGCTCCTGGTCCGGGAACTTGCGGATCGATTTGACGAGGTAGCGATAGGGCTCGCCCTCGCCCGCCAGGATTTCACCCATGCGCGGAATCGCGCGCAGAGACCATTCGTCGTAAAGCCTGTCGAGAAGCGGCAGGTCGACCCGGCTGAATTCAAGGCACAGAAACCTGCCGCCATGCTTCAGCACGCGGAAGGCTTCGGCCAGGGCCACGTCGATGCGCGGGACGTTCCTGATGCCGAATGCGATGGTGTAGGCGTCGAAGGAATTGTCCCCGAAAGGCAGCATCTCGGCATTTGCCTCGACGAAATCGAGATTGCCAATGAGGCCGCGCTTGGCAGCGCGCTCGCGACCGACTTCCAGCATGGAGCCGTTGATGTCGAGGACGGTGACCTTCGCATGCCCGTGCGAACGGTCGACGATGCGCATGGCGATGTCACCCGTGCCGCCCGCCACGTCAAGGCAGGTCCAGCCCGGCCGGCGCGGCGGATTGAGCCGCGTCACCATTGCGTCCTTCCACAGCCGGTGACGGCCCGACATGACGCTGTTCATCAGGTCGTAGCGCCGCGCCACCTTGTGGAAGACGGCATCGACCATCGGCTGCTTTTCCGCCGCATCAACTTCGCGAAAGCCATAGGACCGGCTCATTTCTTCCGGCCGCGACGCTCGTGCATCACTCATGGAAATGTTTCCCTTTGCTTGGCCGACAGCTAATGGAAAAGACAGGAAAGGAAAAGCCCGGCAGGCGCAAGCGCGCGGATTGGCGCACGGACCGGAGGGGCGAGGTAAAAGCATGCCGGAATTGCCGGAGGTCGAAACCGTGCGGCGGGGCCTTGCCCCTGCCATGGAAGGCGCCATGTTCGACGCGGTCGAGGCGCGCCGGCCCATTTGCGTTTCCCGTTCCCCGAGGATTTCGCCGCGCGGCTGCAGGGCAGGCGCATCAGCGCGCTTTCGCGGCGGGCGAAGTATCTCCTTGCCGATCTCGACGATGGCGCGGTGCTGGTCATGCATCTGGGCATGTCCGGCTCGTTCAGGGTCGAAGATGAAGAGACATCGACGGCGCCCGGCGGTTTTTACCATGAACGCGCAGCGGCGGGACCGCATGACCACGTGGTCTTCCATCTTGAAGGGCCGATTGGCCGGGTGCGGATAACTTACAACGATCCGCGTCGGTTCGGTTACATGGACCTAATCGCGCGCAGCGCGCTCGATACGCATCCGTTGTTCTCAGGCCTGGGCATGGAGCCGCTCGGCAATGAACTCGACGGCGGGGCGATCCGGCGTCTGTTTGCCGGCAAGGCGGCGCCGCTCAAGGCTGCCCTGCTCGACCAGCGGCTGATCGCGGGGCTCGGCAACATCTATGTCTGCGAGGCGCTGTGGCAGGCGCGGCTTTCGCCACTGCGCGCGGCGGGATCGCTTACCTCAGCGAATGCGGCAGGCCTTTCAAGCGCCATTCGCGACGTGCTGAAGAGGGCGATCGAGGAGGCGGTCCACCTTGCGCGACGATAGGCTGGCTGACGGCTGACCGGCTATTTCGAGCACTCCTTCATGGTATGACCGCGAGGGTGAGCGATGCGCGCGGCCAAATTGCCGGGGCGTGACAAGTCGCATGGTCCGTTGGGCTGTTCAACCTTCGATTGCCCGCTGGCCGAGAAATAGGCCGGGCGACCGCGCACGGCCGTGTGATAAGCGAAAGCGCGGCAGCAGCGGTAGAGGAATGGACGCGGGAACGGAATCGGCAGGCATGCGGGCTTCGGCGAGGCAATGACGCGCGACGCTTGCGCATCGGGGTTTTCACGCCGCCGCGGCGGTCTGCGGCCTGCGCGCTGGCGGCGTTCTACGTGCAACTCCTGCCCGTCGGCACGTTCAAATAGTATCGACGAGTACTGGACGCTTACCGCTCGGCCAGTTTTGTCGCCGAAACCGGCACCTGGTCGACCGTCTATTCGGCAAATCGCCGAACTTCAACAAGCCGCCGCTGCAACACTGGTGGTCGGCCTGGCTGATGGAGCGCGGGCACGCCCTCGAACCTGGCGCTGCGCCTTCCTTCCACGGTGTTTGCGCTGCTGCTGCTGCCGCTTGCAGGGCTCGCGGCGTGGCGCTTTGCGCCAATCCGGTCGCTTTCTGGTGGTAATGTGCGCCTGGTTCGCAAGCTCGTTCCGGTTCTGGGCAAGCGGGCAGTCGGTGCTGCTCGACCTTGCCTCGGCTTCTTCGCAACCTGCAGCCCTGGCGGCCTTCTTCGCGGCGACGCGCGAGCCGCGCTGTGGTATGGCGTCGCATTTTGGCCGGACTGGGTTCGTCAAACGCGCGCCGCTTGCACTTGGAGTTCCTTGTGGTTGTAATAGCGGTCTTTGTGGTCAATCCGCCCGCGCGAGGGATGGAGAGGTCCGGCGCACGTTCGCGAACTGGTATTTCGCGATTGCCTTGTCATTCTGGTCACGTGCTGCACCTCGTGTGGCCGGGCGACCAGTACATGAAACATGGACCGGCTTTTCATAGAGCAGGCCTATGTCGAGCAGTATCTCGGACCTTTGTTTTGCCTGGCGACCGGAAAATTGGAACGGGCCAACACATGGTTCAAGGCTTCGTTCGCGGCAGCCATCGCTCGAAGCGCCGCCGATCGCGGCAGTCCTGCCTGGCTCCGTTGTATTCCGGGAAACAGCCGCGCACGGACGCTCGCCATTCGTTCGTCGCCTATGTCGCGCTTTCGGGAGTTGCGGGCTTATAGGCTTGGTGCGCTATGCCATTCTTTTCTATCCCTTGACGGCTGCAAGCCTTCGGCAATTGCCGCGCACTATCTCGGCGCCAAGGCGTTTTGTGGATGGTCCTGTATTCGCTGTCCTGGGACGCCTTCAAGGGCGCCGAAGGTCGCGGCCGACCAGGGCACGCAAAGCCGCCGACATCGGTTTCATGCAGCGTATCGCAGCCGGGCGCAGCCTGGCGCAGCGTTCGCGCGCTGCACCTGGACCGTGGGGAAATCCTCCTTTTCCTGGTGCGACTCGACTATGCCAGCGCCGGGAGGCCCGTGCGGCGACCGGAAGAAGTCGACCCCATTGAAACGCTGTGGCAGGTGACGGCCCTTATCGCGGTATCTGCACCCTCGCCGAATTCGAGGACTTTGAAAGCCGCGCCTGCCGAACTCGTGGCCGTGGATTTCGGGCATTCACGTCCACTGCAAGGCAAGGGCCTGCTTCGGTAGCAAGTGTCACTCCGGCACAACGCCGCAGGCGTGGTCCTGAAACGTTGGCGGAAAGACCGATATCTCTGCTATCCAGCAAGGAGGAATCGATGTCGAAACCCTCGGCACGCCGAAGATTGCCACGCTTTCCGCCGCGATGCTCGCCGTGACCGCGATGCCCGGACTGGCCGGCGGCTTTTTTGGCGACTGGTTCTTTAGCGATGGTTCTAGCAACGCCTTTCCAAAACCGTCGCCGGGGCGGCGCCCAACATCATCGCGACCTCGAACGGCGTGCGGTGCGACGACCGCTACGTCGTGCGCAACGGCCAGCGTGTGAAATACGAGGTTTGCGAGTAACTTCGCCAATCGGTTCCGCGGATTGACCGCATGCCGAGTGTCAGGGCGCATGATCGCGCCGTAACGCTGGTAACCACCCACGCGCTCGACAGTTCAAGTCAATTCGCGCCGTGAACCGTTCCACATACAGGCGAGGTGTCTGGCAGGATCACGCCGTTTCTTTCGGCATATTCAGTCCAGTGGCCGGCGAGTTCATCGCGAATGGCGGCGTTCTGCGCGGAAACGTCCGTGGTCTCGCCGGGGTCGTCCCTGAGGTTGAACAATTGCCATTGGCCGGTACCGAACGGCTCGCAAAGCCACAGCAGCTTCCAGTCGCCCTGCCGGATTGCCCGGTTGCCGAAGAGCTCCCAGCCGGTCCAGTCGCCAGGATCGCGAATCTTCTCGTCTTCTCGTTTCGGAGAATTGGCCACAGCGTCTGCCTTGCAGCGGAGCAATACTCCGTCCATCGAACGTCTCGGGATGGGAAACTCCGGCAGCATCGAGAATGGTGGCGGGGATGTCGGTTATGTGTGCAACCGCGCCCGATATCCGGCTGCTTCCTCTTCACGCCTGCCCCGGCAATGATCATCGGGCTCCTGATGCCTCCCTCGGAAAGGAAGCCCTTGAACATCCGGAGCGGACCGGCGCTGACTTGCGCCCAGGCCGGGCCGTACTGGATGAAGGTGCCCTTTTTCCCCCAATCCTCGAAATTGCTGTTGTTCCACGGGGGGCCCATGTCCATGACATTGCCTTCGGGGCCGTTGTCGGAGAGGAAGATGATGATCGTGTTGTCATAGAGGTTACTGATCTTGAGATAGTCGATCAGCCTTCCGACATTGGCGTCCATGTGCGCAACCATTGCCGCATAAAGTTCCATCCGCCGCGCAGACTGCCGTTTTTCGTCCGCCGAAAGCTCATCCCAGGCCGGACGTTCGGCGGTCTTGGGAACACCGTTGCGCTCTTGGTCGAGTATTCCAAGCGACTTCATGCGTTCGATGCGCGATGCCCGTACCGTTCGTAGCCGGCGTCATAGCGGCCCTGGTACCGGTCAAGCCAGTCGGCGGGCAGATGAAACGGATCGTGCGGCGCCTGCAAGGCGAGGTAGGCAAAGAACGGCTTGCCGTCCGCGCGGCTCCTCCTCGATGTTGGCGATGATGGCGGCGGTGTAGTCCTCGCTCGAGTGGAAACCGGGCCGAAGCGCGGCGATCGGCTTGCCGTTGTAGGTGTAGAGCTGGCGCTCTCCGTTCGCTCCCCACATGTCATCCATGTGGCTGCCGCCGCCCGGGATCAGCGAGAAATCACGCGCGAACCCCCTGCAGCGGGGAAATGCTCCGGTTCTTCGCCCAAGTGCCACTTGCCGGCCATGAAGGTGTTGTACCCGGCCTGCTTCAAAAGCTCCGGCAGCGTGGCTATGCGCTCGGTGAGATGCCCTTCATAACCCGGCTTTCCTTTCTGGTTGGGCGCCACGAATTCGGCCATGTTTCCCAACCCGGCAACGTGGGTGTCGGTCCCGGAAAGCAGCATGGAACGGGACGGGGAGCAGGTGGCACTGACGTTGAATTGCGTGAAACGCACGCCGACTGAAGCCAATGCGTCGAGGTTCGGCGTGTTAATCTCGCTACCGAAACTACCGATATCGGCAATGCCGGCGTCGTCCGCGACGATCAGCAAAATGTTAGGGCGGTCCTCGGCGGAGACCGGGTGCGCCAAAGTGACGGCAATTGAAACAGGGCGAACCGAAACAATCTTGCCATGATACTCCTCACCGATTGCGGCTGATAAATATTGCACTGCCTGAATGCGCGCGGCTCCAGCGGCCACTGGACCCGCTGGGCGGAAAAGTTAAAACCGACCGGCCATCACATCGTATGATATTTGATTTGCATGCAGCGGGATTGTGACAAATAGTCAAATATCGAAATTTATATAATTGTCATTGATCAGCAAGCAGAAAGGTTTGCAATGCGTCGCTTGTCGGTTGCGGCCATGGGATGCATGGCATCGCTTTTGATCGGCGGATTTTCTCACGCGGCAGAGAACGGGACGGGATTTTATCTGCTCGGTTCGAAGACGACGATGGGTGGCTTCGTGCCGCCGCCGGGCGCCTATTTCATCGACACAAACTATTTTTACTCCGGCGGCACCGACATCGATTTTGAGCTCGGCGGCGTCGGTTTCGAAGGCGGCGTGGATGCGTCCGCCTACTACCAGATGCCGATCGCCTTGTGGGTTTTGGACGAGCCGGTACTGGGGGGCAATCTGGGACTGAACGTCATCGTCCCGATCGGATGGAAAAGATGGAAGCCAGCGGCGTCGTGTCGTTTCCGCGGCGCGGATTCGAGGTCGGTTTCGAATCCGAGGATACCGCGTTTGGCGATCCGGTAGTCGGGACCATGCTCGGCTGGCACGATGGAAAATGGCATACGTCGATCTCGACGCTCCTGAACATTCCTGTCGGGCAGTGGGAATACGGGAACCCAACCAATATCGGCTTCCACCGATGGGCATTCGATGCGACCGGAGCAGTAACCTACCTCGACCCTGAAGCGGGCGTGGAGTTGTCAGGTGCGGCCGGCTTCACCTTCAATGGCGAGAACCTTGAAACGGGTTACCAGACCGGCACCGAGTTCCACGCCGAATTTGGCGCAATGTACGTGCCCTCCCACACGTTCAGCATCGGCGTGAACGGCTATTGGTACGATCAGATTACTGCTGATACCGGCGGGCCGGAAAAACTGGGGGTTCGAAGGGCAGGTGTTCGGCATCGGTCCGGCGATCAACTGGACGATCATCACTCCAGGCGGCAGGCCGATAGTGACCGGCTTCAAGTACTTTCGCGAGTTCGAGGTCGTCAACCGGCTTGAAGGGGATGCATTCTTTATCAACATCACCATCCCGTTGTCTGTTGCTCCGGGCCATACCGGATAAGAGGGTTACTGTCGCAAGAAAGCCTTGCACCCTGCTCGACTTATGCCACAACCCCGCCGCACAGCGCCTTGACGGCGGTCGCACTGCTATCCTGAATTGGCTTAAACTCATGATTCCCCTTCGTATCGACACCAATACCGTCTCCGAAGCGACATGGGACAGCGCAGCCAAAGGCACGCTGCACTGGCAGAGCGTGTTTTCCAAAGGCGAAACCGCGACGGACAGCCTGACCTGCGGCGTGGCCATCATCTGGCCGGGCGAACATTTCGCCGCCCACCGCCACGCCCATGCCGAGGTCTACTTCGGCCTTGAAGGCAAAGGCACAGTGGTGATCGACGGCCAGCCCCACGAGCTCTCCCCCGGCGTCGCGCTTTTCATCCCCGGCAATGCCGAACATGGTATTCCGGTCGCCACGGAAATCCTGCGCTGGTTCTACACCTTCGCCGCCGATAGTTTTGACGAGATCACCTATCGTTTCTCAGGCAGCTGACTTTCTGTGAAGCTTGCTGGCACGGTCATGGGAGTGCCCGGCCCAGGAGGCATATCCGCAAGCGTCAACTGAGCGTCAGATCAAGGGGTTACCCTTGGAAAACCTTTGTGGCTGGTGCCCAGGAGAGGACTCGAACCTCCACGCCTCGCGGCACAGGTACCTGAAACCTGCGCGTCTACCAATTCCGCCACCTGGGCAAGCGGGGGCGAGCATTAAGGCTCGCACCGTGGCATGTCAACGTGATAATTGCCGTTGCGACCGGCGCATCGGCCGCATGCTTGCCGGTTCCAAATCGCGAGCAAATTGGGTAAGCAACGCTGCGGGCCGGCACGCATCACGCCCGCGTCCAGACCGGCGGCACAGGGGAAGCGCATGCGCATTTTCGAGAACTCGAAGACGGTGACGGTTTTCGGCGGGTCGGGCTTTGTCGGCCGCCACGTCGTGCGCGCGCTCGCCAAACGCGGCTACCGTGTCATCGTCGCGGTGCGCCGGCCTGACCTTGCGGTGCATCTGCAGCCGCTCGGCAACATGGGCCAGATCCGCGCCGTGCAGGCGAATTTGCGTTACCGCAGCTCGGTCGATAGCGCTGTCGAGGGGGCGGACGCGGTGGTCAACCTCGTCGGCATCCTCAAGGAAAGCGGCCGGCAGAAATTTGACGCCGTGCAGGCTTTCGGCGCGCGTGCCGTGGCGGAGGCGGCGCGGTCGCGCGGCGCCAGGCTGGTGCATGTGAGCGCCATCGGAGCGGATCGCGAAAGCCCTTCCGTCTATGCCCGCACCAAGGCCGAGGCCGAGGCCGCGGTCCTTTCCACGGTGAAGGACGCCGTTATCTTTCGCCCCTCCATCATCTTCGGCCCGGAGGACGATTTCTTCAACCGCTTCGGCTCGATGGCGGCGCTCTCGCCTTTCCTGCCGCTGATCGGCGGCGGAAAAACAAGGTTCCAGCCGGTTTTCGTCGGTGATGTCGCAAAGGCGGTCGCCATGGCCGTGGACGGAAAGATTGCGGGCGGCAATGCGTATGAACTGGGCGGACCGGAAGTCGTAACCTTCCGTGAATGCATGGAGATCGTGCGGCGAGAAACCGACCGCAGCCCTTTGCTGGTTTCCGTTCCCTGGTTCATCGCCAAGGCAATGGCCAGGCTGACCGGCTGGCTGCCGGGCGCGCCGGTAACCCACGACCAGGTGCTGCTGCTGCAAAGCGACAATGTCGTCTCGCAAGCGGCGGTGAAGGCCGGGCGCACGCTCGAGGGGTTGGGCATCAAACCGCACACGCTGGCGGCGATCGTACCGGCCTACCTGGCGCGGTTCCGGCCGCAGGGCCAGTTCCAGCGTCGCGGCGAAGCCTGAGGCGCCGGTGCTGCCGGAAGGCGTTTCGCAAGCCGCGGCGGCGATCCTCGTCTGCGCCAGTTTCTTCACCTCCGCGCTAACTGCCGCGTTCGGCCTTGGCGGCGGCGTCGCCCTGCTGGTGATCATGGGCTACCTGCTGCCGGTCGCGGCATTGGTGCCGGTGCACGGGGTGGTACAATGGGCCTCCAATGCCGGACGCATGGCGGTCCAGCGCCGGTTCGTCGCCTGGCCTGCCGTCATTCCCTTCATCTTGGGGTCGATCGCAGGCGCGCTTGCCGGTGCGCCCTTTGTCACGCAAATCGACGATCCTGCATTGAAACTGGCGCTCGGCCTCTTCATCATCGCGGTCACCTGGGCGAAGCTTCCGGCGCTGGCCAAAGGCGGACCGGCGGTCATGGCGGCGGGCGGGGCCGGCACAACGTTTCTGTCCATGTTTTTCGGCGCGACGGGGCCGCTGACGGCTGCCTTCTTCGCCAAGTCCTTCGATGACCGGCGCGCCTACATTGCCTCGCATGCCGCGGCGATGACATTCCAGCACGCGCTCAAGGTGAGCGCCTTCGTCGCTGCAGGCTTTGCGTTTTTCGAGTGGCTTCAGTTGATGGCAGCCATGATGGCGACCGGCTATCTCGGCACACTCGTCGGCTCGCGCCTGCTGCTCGCAATGCCGGAGAAGCGTTTCCGCCTTGTCTTCTCGATCATCATCACCGTGCTGGCGCTCGATCTCGTTCGCCGCGGCCTGATGGCGTGGCTCGCCTAGCCGACGAGATAGAGGCCGGCGATTCCTGCGATGCCGACCGCAATGCGCCACCACGCGAAGGGCGCGAAGCCGTGGCGCGAAACAAATTCCAGCAGCGACCTGACGACGAACACCGCGCTGACGAACGCCATCAGGAAGCCCGCCCCGATGATGACGGCATCGTTCATGCTGATGATGTCGCGGTTCTTGTAGAGGTCGTATGCGAAGGCGCCTGCCATGGTGGGCATGGCAAGGAAGAATGAGAACTCGGCGGCCGAGCGCTTGTCTGTTCCCATCAGCAATGCGCCGACGATTGTAGCGCCGGAGCGCGAGGTACCCGGCACCAGCGCCAGGCACTGGAACAGGCCAATCTTCAGGCACAGCGACAGGGGGTAGTCCATCACGTCGTGGTATTTCGGATTGAGCGGCATGCGGTCGATGAACAGCAGCACGATGCCGCCAAGGATGAGCATGATGCAGATCAGCATCGGCGTCTCGAACAGCACGGTCTTGATGAAGCCATGCAGTAGAACGCCGGCGATGGCCGCCGGCAGGAAGGCGAGGAGTATGCCGGCAACGAAATTGCGCGCCTTCTGCTCGTGCGGCAGCGAGACCGCCAGGTTCAGCAGCCTGCCAAAATAGACCGAGAGGATGGCAAGGATGGCACCGAGCTGGATCAGCACCTCAAAGGTCTTGCCGGTAGATTTGAACCCAATGAAATGGCCAAGGAGGAGGATGTGCCCGGTCGAGGAAACCGGCAGGAACTCGGTCAGGCCTTCAGCGAAGCCGAGTATCAAAGCTCCTGCGATTGTCTGGTCCGCCATGAGGATTCTTTCGGCCGGAATGCGCCGGTGCGCCTGCGGAAAACCCCGGCGCGCGTGGCACCTCGGGCATCGAATTCCGCCGCCGCGCAATCCTGCCGTGCCGCCCCGCAGCCGATTCGCGCGTTGTATAACCCTTTGACGCGACGATTGCACCATGGCAGTGGAACGTTGAAATTTGATGGATGCATTTGATGATCAGACTGTACCAGCACCCCATGTCGACAGCCTCGCGCTATATCAGGCTGGTGCTGGCCGAATATGGCCAGTCGGCGGAGTTCACCGAGGAGAAGCCCTGGGAGCGGCGCACTGACTTCCTGCGGATGAACCCGGCAGGCACGCTTCCGGTACTGGTCGATGGCGGGGGCGATGCGATTTGCGGCGGTATCGTCGTGGGCGAGTATCTCGACGAGACGCTTGGGGCGATCATGCGCGAGAAGCGGCTGATGCCGGAAAATCCGCACGCCCGAGCCGAGACGCGCCGGCTGGTCGAGTGGTTCCTGGTCAAGTTCGAGGCGGAGGTCGGGCGCTATCTCGTCGGCGAGCGCGTCTACAAGCTGCTGATGCGAAACGAGGAAGGCGGCGGCGCGCCGGATTCGACGCTGATCCGCGCCGGGCGTACGAACCTTAAATCGCACCTCAAATATGTCGGCTGGCTAGCCGCCTCGCGCAACTGGCTGGCAGGCCCGCGCATTTCGCATGCCGACCTTGCCGCCGCAGCCGCGCTTTCGGTGATGGATTATCTCGGCGAGATTGAATGGTCGGGCGAACCCGCTGCGCGCGAATGGTATGCCCGCCTGAAGTCGCGGCCATCGTTCAGGCCATTGCTCGCTGACAAGGCGCCCGGCCTGCCGCCGGCCGCCCATTACATAGATCTGGATTTCTGATTGGACGGTGAAAGGCTCACAAAGGCGATCCGGGCGCATGCACAAGCGCAGGGTTTCGATGTGTGCCGCAGCACTGCCGCATCACTGCCGGAACTCGCCGGCGTCCGCCTCGAGGAAGCCGTGGCGCAGGGCTTTCACGGCACGATGGACTGGTTGGAGGAAACGCTCGACCGCCGCCGCGATCCGCGCGCGATGTGGCCGCAGGCCAAGTCGGCGATCGTCGTCGGCATGAATTACGGCCCGGACCGCGATCCGTTGGAAGTGCTGGAACGCAAGGACCGGGCGGCGATCTCGGTCTATGCGCAAAACCGTGACTACCACGACGTCATGAAGGGAAAACTCAAGCATCTGGCGCAGAAGGTCGCCTCGCTGACGGGCGCGCAAGTCAAGGTCTTCGTCGATACCGCGCCCTTGATGGAAAAGCCGTTGGCCGCGAAGGCCGGGCTTGGCTGGCAAGGCAAACACACCAATCTGGTGTCGCGGCGGTTCGGCTCATGGCTGTTCCTGGGCGTCATCCTCACCGATGCCGCGATCGAACCCGACACGCCGGAAGACGACCACTGCGGTAACTGCCGCGCCTGCCTCGACATCTGTCCGACCGATGCCTTCCCGGCGCCATACCTGCTCGACGCGCGGCGCTGCATTTCCTACCTCACCATCGAACACAAGGGGCCGATCCCGCGAGAGTTCCGCGAAGCGATGGGCAACCGCATCTATGGCTGCGACGACTGCCTTGCCGTATGCCCGTGGAACAAGTTTGCCCAAGCGGCGCACGAGGGGAAGCTGGTGGCCCGCGCCGATCTTTCCGCCCCGGAGCTTGAGGATCTTGCCGCGCTCGACGATATGGGCTTTCGCGCCCGCTTTTCCGGGTCGCCGGTCAAGCGTATCGGGCGCAACCGATTCATCCGCAATGTTTTGATCGCCATGGGAAACAGCGGCGAAAAGGACATGCTCGAAAGTGTGCGACGCCTGTTGGCCGATCCTGACGCGCTTGTGCGCGGTGCGGCTGTCTGGGCGATTTCGCGTCTTGCAGGCCCCGATGAACTCGTGGCAATCCGTGGCGGTATGATGCCGGAAACGGATTCAAGCGTGGCATTGGAATGGGAGATGGCATTGGAGAACGAGGCATGAAGCGGCTGCTGGTTTTCGGAGCAGGTTTTTCGGCGAAGGCATGCGCCTTGCGGGCCGCCCCGCTGTTTGACCGGGTGACCGGCACCACCCGCAGCGCCGCCAAGGCCGCGGCCCTTTCGCGCGACGGCATCGAACCGCTGGTCTTCGACGGCAAGCTGACCGACGAGGCCGCTTTGGCAATCGCGGCGGCAAGCCATGTACTTGTCTCGGTCGCGCCCGACGCCGATGGCGATCCGGTACTCAATGCCTGCCGGCAGACGCTGGCCGCCAGCCCTTCGCTGCAATGGATCTGCTATCTTTCGACCGTCGGCGTCTATGGCGACCATGACGGAGGCTGGGTCAGCGAGGAAAGCGTCTGCAATCCCGTCTCGGCCCGCTCGGTGGAACGGGTCGCCGCCGAGAAGGCCTGGCAGGAACTGGCCGATTCAAAAGGCGTTCCATTGGCTATATTCAGGCTTTCCGGCATTTACGGGCCGGGCCGCAATAGCTTCGTCAACATCGCCAACGGCACGTCGCGCAGGCTGGTCAAACCGGGCCAGGTATTCAACCGCATCCACCGTGACGACATCGCCAAGGCATTCGTGCTCGCCTGCGAACAGAATGCGGCCGGCATCTTCAACATCACCGACGACGAACCCGCCCCGCCGCAGGATGTGGTCACTTTTGCCCATGAACTTGCCGCAAGCGCCCCGCCGCCGGAAATCGACTTCGCCACCGCCGAGCTTTCGCCGATGGCGCGCAGCTTCTACGGCGAGAACAAGCGCGTTTCCAACGCCAAGTCGAAGGCAGTTCTTGGTATGGAATTCGACTACCCCAATTACCGCTCGGCCCTGTCGCGCATGTGGAACGAAAACCGTTGGAAATGAATTTCGCCCGCGTGAGTGCAGCGCAACATCTTGCGGTTTGGCATCTTACGTCCTAGTAAGACATTGCATTCGGGCAGCCGCCCGCACCGTTTCCACAGGCCGCCTTCCGCGGCCGCATCCCCGGAAGGATATACAACATGAGCACAGAATCAGTGGCGGAGACCATCCGCTCGCGTGTCGGCGCAGGCGGCTCCAGCCTCGGCGCAACGGTCAAGTTCGATTGCGGCGCGGACGGCGTGGTTTTCGTCGATGGCGCGGCATCCCCGGCAACCGTCAGCACGACCGACGCGCCTGCCGACTGCACCATCACCTGCACGCTCGACACGCTGGAGGGCCTGGTCGCGGGCGATCTCGACCCGACCGCGGCCTTCATGATGGGCAAGATCAAGGTTGCCGGCGACATGGGCGTCGCGATGCGGCTTTCCTCGGTCCTCTGAAAACTACCCGATATTGCAAATCGGCGCGCTGCCACACCGGCTGCGCGCCGCTTTCTATTCGAGTTCGTGCGCGAAGGGCGGATTGGCGCCGGCGCGCGCTACTGTAACCGCGGCCGCCTTAGCTGCGAGCTCAAGCGCCGGGCGCAGCAAGCTTTCGCCGATATTGCGCAGCGCCGCCTTGTCCAGCGCCCCGGCGCGGCTGAGACCGGCGAGCAGGCCGGCATTGAACGTGTCGCCCGCGCCCACCGTGTCGACAATTTCGGCCTTCACCGCATCGACTTCGATTTGCCCTGTCCGCGTGATCGCAAGCGCACCCTTCTCACCCCGGGTCAGCACCACGACCGACGCGCCGTCGCCGATCCAGGCCTTGGCGACAGTTTCGAAATTCTGCCCCGGCGCCAGCCAGGCGAGATCGTCGTCCGATACCTTGATGATGTCGGCCTGGCGCAACATGCGCTTGAGCCTGCCACGATAGGCCGCCTCGTCGCGAACAAATCCCGGCCTGACATTGGGATCCAGCGAGATGACCGCCCTGTCCTTAAGCCGGTTGCAAAGCGCCTCGAAGGCTGTTCCGCAAGGCTCGCCGATGAGGCTGATCGCGCCGAACTGCGCAGCCCTGACCCGTTCAAGCGCCGCATCGGACGGCAGGTCCGCCGGGTTCAACATGCGTAGCGCCGTGTTCTCATCATAGAAGGCATATCTGGCGTGACCGTCCACCAGCGTGACGAAGGCGAGCGTCGTCGGCAGCGCCGGCCTTGGGCAAAGCGAATGTTCGACACCCGACTGCCCCAGCGAGGCGATCAGCATCTGGCCGAACATGTCGCTGGAGATGCCGCAGTAAAATCCGGTTTTTTCGCCCAGACGGCCTAGCGCGATCGCCGTGTTGAATACCGCCCCGCCCGACACCGGGAGGAAGGCAGCATCGCCTGTTTCCAGCGTGCGCGGCAGCATGTCGATCAGCGATTCGCCGCAGCAAAGGATCATGCCGTCGCTCCAGGCCCGATCGCGCCCTTGCGCAGGATGATGTTGGCATAAAGCCGCGGTTCACCAGTGGCAACGATCGTGTGCGCGTGTTTCACCCGCTGATAAAACGGCGCGCCTTGCATGGCCAGCACTGGGTGGTTTCCGGCGCGCCGCACCACGATGTCGCACATCTGCGTGTGCACCGGATCGAACGTCTTGCCATCGCCGCGCACGGTGGCGATCATCACCGCGTGTTCCACCGCCGTATCGAGCGGCAGCAATTGCAGCACGGCATCGAGCATCTCGGCCATGGCGATGCCATCGGCCCGCACCAGCCCGCCGGCTCCAAACGCATCGGTTTGTGCCGGATAATTTGCGTCGACCAGTGCGACCTCGTCGCCATGGCCCATTGCCCGCAGGTTGTAGAGAAGCTGCGGCCCGAGACAGCAGGGAATTCCGTTCAGCATTCAATGCTCCCGCATCAAGGTGTTCTGGTCGATGAGGAACCGGTCGAACAGCGGCAGGCTTGCGCCGCCGAGCGCGCGCGCCGCCGGCCCGATGTCGCCCTCTTCGAGACGCGGCACGGCGATGCCCTGCGTGTCGATCCGGTCGATCTCCTGCGCCACCTTCGCGACAAGCCGGGCGCGGATCGCGGATGGAAAGCCGCCATCGATCATTGCCGCCTCGAAGTCGATGACGGACGCGGCCGCGACGATCGCATGGGCGATGCCGCGTGCCGCCATGTCAAGCCAGGCCGTCGTTTGGGGTTCGAAGGCGGACCAGTCGCCGCCGGCAGTCCACAATGGCGACGGATCGATGCCGGCTGCGTTCAACCGCCGCTCCAGCACCACCAGCGAGGCCTGGTCGATGAGTTGTTCGGAGATTGCCCTGACGCCCGGCACCGGCATTGAGCCGAGCGCCCCGGCATTGCCAGTGCGGCCGGTATAGAGGCTGCCATTGAGCACGACGCCGCCGCCGACGAATGTTCCGACATAGAAATATATGAAATCCTGCTTGCGCGGGCCGGCGCCGAAGGCAAGTTCTGCGCCGCAGGCGGCGGTCGCGTCGTTCTGCAGATAGACCGGCCAGGGGCAGAATTCGCGGATCGTCTCGCGCACGTCGAACGTCCGCCAGCGGTCCATCTGCTCTGCAGGGGCGCCGACCTCCTCGGCCCAGGCCCAGATCTCGAAGGGCATGGCGATGCCGATTCCGGCGATGCGAGTTTCGTCCTTGCCCAGCCATTTGCGGGTCTCGGCAATGGCATTGCGGGCAAAGGCGAAAACATCTTCCGGCAACGGCCAGGCATAGGCGCGGCTCGACTGCCGCACGATGTTGCCCAGAAAATCGACGACG
Organism: uncultured Alphaproteobacteria bacterium; assembly: GCA_963699855.1. Classification (GTDB taxonomy): domain Bacteria; phylum Pseudomonadota; class Alphaproteobacteria; order Rhizobiales; family Rhizobiaceae; genus BOKV01. The sequence goes on from CAVOVL010000007.1 coordinate 21,973, forward strand.
ACGAAGTCGGTGGAGCGCCGTCCGATCTTTAGGCCGATGAACCACGCGCCGCGAGGGTTCAGCGAAAGCGGCACAGATGGCTGGCCAACCTTGCCGCGCATCGGCTCGCCCCGCACCAGCAGGCCGTCAGCCTCGAGTTGGCGCATGATCACGGAAATCGTCTGGTTGGAAAGGCCGGTGAGGCGCGCGATGCCGGTCTTGGAAATACCCCCATGGCGCCGTACCAATGTCAGCACCAGCCGCTCGTTATAGGCGCGCATGCCGCTCTGGTTCGTGCCGCGATGCACCGGCCACGCCCCGGCCGCTTCCCCGCCGTCGACCGTCGCGGACGGCAGGACATCGCCAGAAAGGATAGCGCTCATTTGCAAGCATTCCTCCCCCGGCCCTGCGCCAGCGAGGACTTCAAGTCCCGGCGCGGCGCTAGTGCAGCACATTTTATGGTCAACATGACGCCGGTCTCCTCCCGACACTTACAGGAATGATGCGGCGCAAGCAGATGCGTGTCAATTATTAAATCAGTCTGATTTATTTATTGACACGGGAAAAAATCGGGTGTTGATTTGAAGACAGCCGGGCAGGGAGGAACTGCCGCCGGTGCACGGGAGGAAAGATGAGCGGGCGTCGCCCGCCTGATTCCCGTGTTGTCACAAACTCCGGGAGGATTCCGTGAAGAAACTCGTTTCCCTCAAGTCCATGCTGCTCGGCGCTGCCGCAGTCGGCATGTTCGCCGTCGCGCCCGCCTACGCCGAAACCAGCGCCTGCCTTATCACCAAGACCGACACCAACCCGTTCTTCGTCAAGATGAAGGAAGGCGCGGAAGCCAAGGCCAAGGAACTCGGCATCACCCTTAAATCCTATGCCGGCAAGGTCGACGGCGACCATGACAGCCAGGTTGCAGCGATCGAATCGTGCATCGCGGACGGCGCAAAGGGCATCCTGATCGCCGCATCCGACACCAAGGCCATCGTCGACCAGGTCAAGAAGGCGCAGGCAGCCGGCCTCCTCGTCATCGCCCTCGACACTCCGCTTGACCCCGCAGAGGCAGCGGACGCGACCTTCGCGACCGACAACCTCGAAGCTGGCCGTCTCATCGGCGCATGGGCTGCGGCAACGCTCGGCGATAAGGCCAAGGACGCCAAAATCGGCTTCCTGAACCTCACCCCGTCCGAGCCGACCGTCGACGTGCTGCGCAACCAGGGCTTCATGATGGGCTTCGGCATCGACGTGAAGAACCCAGCCGACATCGGCGACGAGGACGATCCGCGCATCGTCGGCCATGACGTCACCAACGGCAACGAGGAAGGCGGCCGCAAGGCGATGGAAAACCTTCTCCAGAAGGACCCGTCGATCAACGTCATCCACACGATCAACGAACCCGCCGCGGTCGGCGCCTACCAGGCGCTCAAGGCGGTAGGCAAGGAAAACGACGTGCTGATCGTCTCCGTCGATGGCGGCTGCCCGGGCGTTAAGTCGGTGGCCGAAGGCGTCATCGGCGCGACCTCGCAGCAATACCCGCTGCTGATGGCCGCGCTCGGCATCGAGGCGATCGCCGCCTGGGCCAAGGACGGCACCAAGCCGAAGCCGACCGAAGGCAAGTCCTTCTTCGATACGGGCGTTGCCCTCGTCACCGACAAGCCGGCAGCAGGCGTGTCGTCGATCGACACCAAGGAAGGCACCGCCAAGTGCTGGGGTTGATCTCCCGTCAGCTTTGGTGATTGACTGAAAGATGCGGGCAGGGCGGCCCTTCGCGGCCGCCCTTTTCGCAACCGGCGCGGCGGGAGGAGCCATCGCGCCACGCATGCAATGCATGTGAGTGGAGGAGGAACCCGTGACCGCGACGCAGGATTTCGAGAAGGCGGCGGCTCAAGCCGAAACCGCGGTGGCGCATTTCGAGGAAAAACCCTCGCCCTTGATGCGGCTACAGCATCTGCTTCACGGCAATCCGGCGCTGGTGCCGTTGATCGTCCTTGTCGCCCTCATCGTGTTTTTTGGAATTGCCCGCGGAGAGCGCTTCTTCTCCGCCTATACCCTTACCTTGATCATGCAGCAGGTCGCGGTGGTCGGCATTCTCGCCGCCGCGCAGACGCTGGTGGTACTCACTGCCGGCATCGACCTCGCGATCGGGGTGATCATGGTCTTTGCCTTCGTCATCATGGGCAACATGGTCGTCAGCCATGGCATGCCGGTGATCGTCGCCTTGCTGGCGGGCTTCGGCGCCGCCGGTTTCTGGGGTTTCGTGAACGGCTTTCTGGTGGCGCGGCTGCGGCTGCCGCCCTTCATCGTCACGCTTGGCACCTGGAACATCGTGATGGCGATCTGCCTGATCTATTCCGCCAACGAGACCATGCGTGAAGCCGACGTCACCGCCGCGACGCCGTGGCTGCACATCTTCGGCATCAGTTTCAGGATCGGCGGTGCGGTCGTCACGCTGGGCGTGGTGGCGATGCTGCTGCTCTACGTCGCGCTTTGGTACATGCTGAACTACACCGCATTCGGCCGGCACATCTATGCCGTGGGAGACGACCCGGAAGCGGCTGAACTTGCCGGCATCCGCTCGAAGAAAGTACTCATTGCCACCTATACGCTTGCCGGCCTGATCGCGGGACTGGCGGCCTGGGTCTCGATCGGCCGCAATGGCTCTATCTCGCCATCGACCGTCACGACCGACTTCAACCTGCAGGCAATCACGGCGGTGGTCATCGGCGGCATTTCGCTCTTCGGCGGACGCGGCTCGATCCTCGGCACGCTCTTTGGCGCGCTCATCGTCGGCGTCATGAGCATGGGGCTGAACATGCTCAATGCCGACCCGCAATGGAAGGTTCTGCTGACGGGCGGCCTGATCATCGGTGCCGTCGCCGTCGACCAGTGGATCCGCAAGGTTTCGGGGTGATTTCCATGGACACGACCATCCAGCCTGTGCTGACCACGCGCGGCCTTGTCAAGCGCTACGGACGCGTGACCGCGCTCGACAACGCTGACTTCGACCTCTATCCCGGCGAGATCCTTGCCGTGATCGGCGACAACGGTGCGGGCAAATCGACGCTGATCAAGGCGATTTCCGGCGCTGTCGTGCCGGACGAGGGCGAAATCCGTCTCAACGGCGAACTGATAAACTTCACCTCGCCGCAACAGGCGCGCGAGGCCGGAATCGAGACCGTTTACCAGAACCTCGCGCTTTCGCCGGCACTCTCAATCGCCGACAACATGTTCATGGGCCGCGAAATCCGCAAGACCGGGCTTTTGGGCCTGTTGCGAATGCTCGACCGGCCCGAAATGGAACGCCAGGCACGCGCCAAGCTCACCGAGCTTGGCCTGATGACCATCCAGAACATCAAGCAGGCGGTGGAAACGCTTTCCGGCGGCCAGCGCCAGGGCGTGGCTGTTGCCCGCGCGGCGGCCTTCGGCTCCAAGGTTGTCATCATGGATGAACCGACGGCGGCACTCGGCGTCAAGGAATCGCGGCGCGTGCTGGAACTCATCCTCGACGTGAAGAAGCGCAGCCTGCCGATCGTGCTGATTTCCCACAACATGCCGCATGTCTTCGAGGTGGCGGACCGCATCCACGTCCACCGGCTGGGTAGGCGGCTGTGCGTCATCGACCCGAAGGACCACACCATGTCCGACGCGGTAGCCTACATGACAGGCGCGAAGACGCCGCCGCCCGAAGCGATGGCCGCCTGAACGTGACCCCGAATGAACTCTCCCGCGAGATAATCAAGCGCGCCGGCGATGCCTCGCGCTTTGTCGTCGCGATTGCCGGTCCGCCGGGTGCGGGAAAGTCGACGCTGGCCGAAAGTTTGCTGGCCGACCTCAACGCGAAAATGCCGGGAAGTACGGCACTGATGCCGATGGACGGTTTCCATTTCGACAATTGCATCATCGAACCGCTTGGCCTGTTGTCGCGAAAAGGGGCGCCGCAAACCTTCGATGCACAAGGTTACCTCGCTGCCCTCGCCCGTATCCGGGCAGGAGATGCCGAGGTCGCCGTGCCGGTGTTCGACCGCGCCATGGACCTTGCGCGCGCAGGCGCGGCAATCATCGGCAAGCAACACCGGATCGTGCTGGTCGAGGGAAACTACCTGTTGCTCGATGAAGCGCCATGGCGCGAAGGCGCGGCCCTGTTCGACCTCACGGTGTTTTTGCGCGTGCCGCAGCCGGTGCTGGAAGAAAGGCTGGTGCAGCGCTGGCTCGACCACGGGCTTGCGCCGGACGCGGCGAGAGAGCGGGCGCTGTCGAATGACATTCCCAATGCGCTTGCCGTGCTGTCCAAATCGTTGTGTGCCGACATCGTCATCGGGAACGGTTGACGCGTCAGGCCATGGTCTCGAGGCTGGCGAAGCCTTCCGGCTGGCCCTCCTCGCCGAAGGGCGTTTGCACTTCCACGAAAGTGTCGGGGAAAAAGCCGTTGAAGCGGGTGCGCAGCGACAGCGAATAGGCCCCGATATGGCCGATCTCGATCCAGTCTCCGGTATCGACCGTTTCCGGAAGCCAGAACGGCCGGGTGAGGATGTCAACCGAATCGCAGGTCGCGCCGCAAACCCTGAACGGCACGATGTTCTGCGCATTGCCGTTGCGGTTTCGGATCGCTGGATCGGCAATGAAACGCGCCGGCAGGGTGATCTTTCCGGTCCATGAATCCGAAAGCGAGCCCCAGATGCCGTCGTTGATGTAGAGGCGCCGTCCCTTGCGTAGCAGCACCCGCACAATCAGCGAATAGGCGCGCGCGACAATGACGCGGCCCGGCTCGGCGACGAGTTCCATATCGCCGAAGCCCCAGGCGTCGATATCCGCCCTTAGCCGGCTCATCATCTGGCCGAGCGACGGCATTTCCACCTGCTTTCGGTTTGGGTCGTGGCCATATTCGGCGGGAAAGCCGCCGCCGACATCGAGCGCCGCGATGGGCATGCCCGCACGGTTGCGCACCCAGTCGGCGGAGGCGAGCGCCCGCTCATAGGTGTCGGGATCCTCGACCTGGCTGCCGACGTGAAAACAGATGCCGAGCCGGTAGCCGTTGCGATGGAGGCGCTGCAGCAGTTCCACCGCCAAGGCGGGCGGCGCTCCGAACTTCTTGGAAAGTTCGTACGCCGCGCTGCCCTTGGTTTGGATCCGAACGAAAACAGTGATCGCGGCGGGGTCGATATCGAGGCCCTGCACGATCTTGTGCAGCTTGGTGATTTCGTCCTCGTGGTCCACCGCAAAGGTGCGGATCGCATGCGTCTCCAGCGCAAAGCGGATGTCGGACTGCGCCTTGACGGGATGCATGTAGAGAAGCTCGGCGGTCTTGGAGAACTGGCGGACCGTCTCGATTTCGGCCGGCGAGGCGACGTCGAACGCCTTGACGCCCGCCTTGACCATGGCCTCGACCACCATCGGTTCACCATTGGTCTTCACTGCGTAGGCGGTCTTGCCGGGGAACATCGCCTGGAAGCCCGCAGCGTCCTCCGCCAGCACGCGCGGACGGAAGCAATAGACCGGCTGGTCGGGCCTCAGCGTCAGCGCGGCGTCTTGTGCCGTGTTGAAAATCTGCATTGTGCTCCCCGTTGCCCGGAACTGGTTTGTCACCGGCAAAGTTCTACCGCACCGCGCAGGCGGCTACCAGTAGACACCGCCGCGCCCGGCGCGAATGCGCGGCCCGTCATGCGGTGGATTGAGCGACCAGTCGCAGGCAACCTCCTTGCCCTCTCTTTCCCCATGCAGGCGGGGCGCGGCCATGGCGCCGAACAAAGACGCGTGGTCACGCAGTGCAGCATCGGGATCGCGGCCCCAGCGCCGTGGGATCTCCGGAACCGGCGAGCGGCGCTGCCAGCCTGGCGGCGGCGGGTTCTTTGCGACAGCTTTCATCGCCATCAGCCGTGCAATGCGGTCGGTTGTCCTTGGATGGGTACGCAGCAGCGATGGATCGGGAATGCGTCCTCCCGGCAAGACCATGCCCTCCCAATGCGCCTTCTGCGCCGCCTCGAGCTTTACAAGCGCGCTGGCAAGTCCGTCCGGATCGCCGGTCAGCGTGACAGCGCCGAAATCGGCGTCGTATTCGCGGGTGCGCGACAGGCCGAGCTGCAGCAGCGCGCCGATCGTTGGCGCAAACAGCAGCAACACGACGGCAGCCCATGGCACGGGTTCCCCGCCGCCGGAAAACACCGCCGGCAGGTTGAGAAACAGCGTCACGATGCCGAAGGTCGACAGGAACGAGGTGAAGCGGCTGACCATGTCGGCGATCGCCATCACCTTGATGTCACCATTGGCGATGTGGCTCACCTCGTGCGCCATCACGCCGGCGAGTTCGCGCCGCGTCAGCGAGCGGATCAGCTTGTCGGTGAGGCAAATCGCAGAATCATGCGACCGCCCGACGGCGAAAGCGTTCATCAGGTTCGACGGCAGGATGTAAAGCTTCGGCTTTGCAGCAAGACCGGCGCGCCGGCTCAGTTGTTCGATGAGTTCGTGCCCGGCCGGAAACTGCCACTCGCTCACGGGGCTGGCGCGGTACATCCGCAGCACGAGCTGCGGCGAGACGCGGCTGGCCATGAACAGCGAAACGCCGCCGAAGATGACCGCGTAGATGATTCCGTCGGGCCCGAAAAAGACGAACGCAGTCGCAATGAAGAGGGCCAGCGAGCCGCCGACCAACAGCACGGTCTGTACAATATTGAGGACCCGGTGCCGGTTTGCAATCGCCTCGTTCACTGCCATTTCGCCCTCCGGCCGCCTTGCATCGATGCTGGCATGCTCAACGCCCTATATGGCAAGAACGGGCCGTTGCTTCAAACAGGGTTAACGCTTTTCAAACGGGCGGCTATTATCGTCCCGTGGTTCGACACAAAGGTGGTGCATTGCATTCGATCTGGTTACCGGCGTGGATACTGGCACTGGCGGCGGCATTGTTGGCCGGCATGCCCGCTGTCGTGCGCGCCGACGAGCCTGCGAAACAGGCATTTGGCAAGCAGGCCCTGCCTGCCGCCGCCCGCCCGCAATCCATCGGATTTTATTCCAAGGGCTGCATGGCCGGCGCGGTCGCTATCCCGGTCGACGGTCCGCACTGGCAAGTGATGCGACTGTCGCGCAACCGGCGCTGGGGCCATCCCGAACTTATCCGAACCATCGAAAGCCTTGCGGTAAAGGCGAAGCAGGATGGCTGGAACGGCTTGATGGTAGGGGACATATCGCAGCCGCGCGGCGGGCCGATGCTGACAGGTCACGCGTCGCACCAGATCGGCCTCGACGCCGACCTGTGGTTCATGCCGATGCCGGACCGCCGCCTCAGCTATCAGGAGCGCGAGGAATTGAGTGCCGTCTCGGTGCTCAAGGCCGGAAGCAATTATGTCGATGACAGGCGCTGGACCAAGGCGCATGAGAAACTGCTGAAGCACGCCGCCACGTTCGGCGACGTGGAGCGCATACTCGTGCATCCGGGCGTGAAGAAGAAGCTTTGCGACACCGTGAAGGGCGACCGGGCCTGGCTTGCCAAGGTCAGGCCGTTCTACGGCCATCACTACCATTTCCACATCCGCCTCGCCTGCCAGGAAGGATCCCCTGCCTGCAAGAAGCAGGCGGCGGTCGCCAAGGGCGAAGGCTGCGACGCTTCGCTCGACTGGTGGTTCAAGGTCGCGCTCGCGCCGAAGAAGTCGAAAAAGAACGATGATCCGGAAAAGCCGCCGCGCCCCCTGATGGTGTCGCAATTGCCGGCGGACTGCGCAAGCATCCTCAAGGCTGCGGAAAAACCGGCGCAGGAAGCGCTCTACAAGATCGCCGACGGCAATTTCAGCGCCCCGCCGGTCGAAATCCCGCCCTATGACCCGGCGCGGGCGCTGGCATCGCGGCCGATCGAGGCCAAGGGTCCGCTCACGGCATCGACAGCCTCCGCAACGACGGCGCAAGTGGGGTTGACCGCCGCCCCGCCGGTCCCGCCGGCCGAGGGGACTACCGGCTCGATCCCGGTGCCGACCCGCCGGCCCGCCAACTGACGGGCAAACGAATCAGCCCGCGCTGACGCCCGAGCCTGTCGGGCAGGACACCCCGGTGCCGCCCAGCCCGCAATAGCCGCCCGGGTTCTTGGCGAGGTATTGCTGGTGGTATTCCTCGGCATAGTAGAAGGGCGGCGCATCGATGATTTCGGTGGTGATGCCCGCCTCGCGGCCCGCGTCTGCGAGCGCCTTGCGATAGGCGGCCTTGGCTTCCTGCGCGACTGCGCGCTGTTCCTCGCTGAAGACATAGATGCCGGAACGGTACTGGGTGCCGACATCATTGCCCTGGCGCATGCCTTGCGTTGGATCATGCGCCTCGAAGAAGGCCTTGACCAGTTCGCCATAGCTCACCTTCGCCGGATCGAAAACGACGAGCACCACCTCGTTGTGGCCCGTCAGCCCGGTGCAGACCTCCTGATAGGTCGGGTTTGGCGTGAACCCGGCGGCATAGCCTACGGCGGTGGTGTAAACGCCGGGAATTTGCCAAAACTTGCGTTCTGCGCCCCAGAAGCAGCCGAGGCCGAACATCGCCGTTTCCATCCCTTGCGGGAACGGCGCGTGCAGCCCCGTTCCGTTGACGAAATGATGGGTTGCGGTCGGCAATGTCTCGGCCCTGCCGCGCAGTGCGTTTTCGCGGGGCGGCAGCTTGAGCTTGTTGTTGAGCATGTTGAGAAGGAACATGGTTTTCACCTCCCTTGTGGCGTCAGGCGCCGAAATTTTCCTGCCAGCGCCGGCGCCGGCGGCGTACGGCCATTGCGAAGATGAACGACAGCAGGGCGAACACCGCCCAGCTCGGCGCTGAAAGAAGCGTCACGAAACCTGGCGACCAGAGCCAGGGATGAATTTGCGTCAGCGCCTCTTGCACGGATTCAAGCGAATCGGGCGAAAAATGCTGCCAGTCGCTTTGCAGCCTCGTCACTACCACCGTCTTGTCGGCAATCGAGCGCGTCAGGTCGAGAACACCCGCGACAAGGGCGACTGCAAGGCAAAGGAAACTGGAAATCCGGAAAATCGCGTTCAGCATGTTTCATACACCCGCCGCCACGGCGGCCCGACCGGCAAGGCTTATGTAGTTGCACCGGCCTGCATTGGCAATCGCCTCTCGATTTCGACACGAAAACGTGCTTCACCCTTGCGGATGCCCGGCCAGCCTGTATAAGTGCGCCGCTCCTCAAAGCCGGTCCCGCCGGATGAGGCCCGGCGCCAGCGCGACGGGGCGGGAGCCATCGGAGAGGTGGCCGAGTGGTTTAAGGCGCACGCCTGGAACGCGTGTGTACGGGAAACCGTACCGAGGGTTCGAATCCCTCTCTCTCCGCCATGTAATTGAATTAAATATTTGTTTTAACTAATATTTTTGCCTTGTATGTATAGGTTGTCCCCCAAGACATCCCCCACGATTTTCTGGAACGCATGGGTACTGTTCGGCTTTCGCTACACAACAAGTCCGCATTCACGATCTGCGCCACAGCTTCGCCAGCGTTGCCGTCGCAGGCGGCTTGACGCTGCCGCTCATCGGAAAGCTGATGGGGCATCGCAAGTCGGCGACTACCGAACGTTACGCCCATCTTGCAGATGATCCCGTGCGTGCAGGAAATGAATTGATCGCGGAGTTGTTGGGACGTTCACTCGGATACGATGGCAATGGGGGGCCTCGCTGATAAATGCCCAGCGAGTTCCCCTATGAATTTGCCGATCCGATCCTGCGACAGGAGCATAAAGGACCTGTCTTTATCCAGAGAACGCCAATTGCAACACTTGCTAGCTGAAGGGCCGCGCCAGGGTCATTGTCCTTGTCGTCCAAAAGCAGACTTTCCGGATTGTCGCGTAGGCCGTAGAAAATAACGTTGTCGTAAACCATCAAATCGGTGGAAAGGGAAAATCATGAAATTTCTCGCGGGCGCGGCGGTAATCCTTCTATTTGGCGGGGCGGCAATGGCAGAGGAGGTCAACATCACCAGAGATGTAGCATCGGTCACGGTACAGACACCGAACGGTGCGGTGGAAATCAGTCGTATTCAGAATACGGCGGCTGTGATCGAGGGCGAATTCGCCCGCATAGCACGGCCTTGTCCGGATTTCTGCATACAGCCGATGACGCCGGCCGAGGGTGTCAAGACCATTGGCGAAATCGAGGTTCTCGAGGCGCTGCAGGCTCCAGACGTGGTGGTGATCGACGGCCGTGTTCGTCCCGATTGGGAAACCGGAACCATACCGGGGGCAATTAACATGCCCTACACCGAAATGGCAGACCGGCTGCACGAGTTGGGCTGCGAGGTGGACTTCGACGGCTATTTGTGTGACCCGGAAACCGTGCCGGCCCTGGTGATGTTCTGCAACGGCCCATGGTGCGGCCAGTCGCCCGAGGCGATCCGGCGCATCATCAAGGCAGGATATCCGGCTGAAAAGATCAGCTACTACCGATGGGGTATGCAGGGATGGCGGATGTTGGGACTGACGATCGCAGGGGGATCGTAGGACGAACGTTCCAGTTGAAGTGACCTCCTGATGGACCGTGCCTTTTGGCTGGCTGGAAACTGCGACTTGGCCACCGTCGCCGAACTGGCCGAGCGCGAGAGAATTGCCACGCCCAAAATCATGCCGGTTCTTCTCTACTAGCGCCGGACATCGTCGACGCGATCCTGGACGGAAAGCACGGGCCGGAGGTGGCGCTGGCGAGGCTGATAGGGGCGTTTGTCGTGAAATGGACAAGGCTGGACGTTCAATTCCCGGCGAGCGATGCTCCCACCAGCGATTGGCCCATTCAGTCCAGGAGTTCGATAGAGCGGGCCTCCAGACCTTTTTGACCCTGCCCGACTTGCATCCGCACACGCTGGCCTTCAACCAATCCGCTCAGGATGAGCTGCCTGGCAAAATCCTCCGTTCCGCTGTGGTGCGGAATCCGGTTCCTGGCGTATTGTGCGCCGCGTGATTGGTGGTCCGGGAGATGCCCTCGAACTCGCCGAGGCGACGGAGGTGTGATGAAACGGTTCCACCATTTTGGTGGGGCCGTTTTGCGCCCCAACCTAGTCATTGCCGCGGGTCCGAAGCGAACCAAAAGCAAACATTTTTGTGGAGCCTTTGGACTATAAAGGGAGGAGAATGCCACCGTTCCCGCCATCCCTTGCTCGACCGCTTACCTGATCTCCGTTTCTAAAATTCCGACACCTCGCGCGGCACACTCGACAGAAGGGCGCCGTCGCCGATCCAGAAACCCGGCCGAGCCCTGTGTACCGTGACCTCCTCGTCATCGCTGACTGGAATCGCGATATCGAGGAGCCCCTCGCCGAGGCCGAACATCGCGACCGCGTCCTCGCCGGTGTTGTACAGCCGCGCGCCTTTCGCAAGCGACATCCACCGCCCGGTGCGGGCGATGCGCTCTTGGAGCTCTGCCGGCTGCTCCGGTACTTGCAAAGACCCCGAGAACAACCGCCGCAGAGTATCGAGACTGATACATCTGTTACAATTGTACTTTCTTACTTCAATTACAGTGGAAAAAAATATCGGATTTGCGCCCTTGCGAACGGAACTTGCAGCCAAAAATAAACATGGGAGGCTGAGACGTGATTAGCTTGAGAATGGTTGTCTTGCCCATTCTGGGCTTGACCTTGGTATGCGGGCTGACCGCGACGGTCATTTTCTCGACCGCCGCTTACGCACAGAGCCGGGACGCTTACTGCCGCGCCTACGCGCGCGAAGTCTCGATGCGCCATTCCAGAGGCGGTGCGATCGGAGGGGCGGTTCGTGGAGGAGCAGGCGGGGCAGTAGTGGGGGGAATAGTCAATGGAGGCCGGGGGGCGCGAAGGGGTGCCCGAATCGGAGCGACAACCGGAGCAGTTACTCGTGGCGTGCAACGCAGCGTAAGCTTTGACGAGCTATATCGCGACTGCATGCGCGGGATCATTCGCTTCTGAAAGCCAGGGAAAGGCGAGAAACAACCCATGAAAAAGCTGATGCACCTCATCATGGCCACGGCCCTGATTCTCTTCTTGCCCAAAATTGAAACAACCGCGCAAGAACAGGAAAGTGTCGTGCTCGACATTCAAACGATCGACTGCCGCACCATGCTCAAGATGGACGACGAAGAGCGAGAGTTTACGTTGATTTTCTTCCATGGATTCAAGAGTGGTAAGACTAGCAATGTAATCTTCAATGGTCCCGAGTTTCTTGCAGCAACCAATTCGATCATGGACTTCTGCATCGACAATCCCGCTCAATCCCTGATGAAGGCTTTTGACGAAAAGCGTTAGCAGGCGATGTTAAAACCATAAGCGCTGACATGCAGAGTTGTTTTCCGCAGGGGTTGGCGCACGGAGGTGCCATCGCAAGTTTGAAAGGGATGTCTGCAGCAATCGCCTGCACCCCAATCGGTAGAACAATACGCGCGAAATGCCTGCGGCTAAGGCCTGCGGGGGCAGGGCGAGGGGGTGTCGTAGCCGACCTGAGGTACGAATGACTTTCATGAGATCGACGTTTGTCGCTGGCTTCGTCGCGCTGCTGTGCCCAGCTTTTTCAGCGGCCGCAGCAGATTTTGAGGTTGAGCCCGGCGCCGCGCCGGCGCCCGGCGGGGGATGGGAGTTCAGGTTCACCACATATGGGTGGCTTCCTTGGATTTCCGGCGACATTGGCATAAAGGGCAGGTCGTTCAACGTCGAGGTCGATCCGAACACGGTGCTGGACGCGCTCGACTGGAGCTCCGGTATTCCGGCCTGGTTCAGCTACGCCGAAGCGAGAAACGGCCCGGTGAGCTTCTTCAATGACATCGTCTATTCCCGCTTTGCCGGCTCCGAGGAATTTGCGAAGGTTGGTTCTCGCGGTGTCCTTTCCCTTTCCGGTGACATCAGCGCCGATTACGAGCAGGCAATACTTGAACTGGGCGGAACATACGAGACGTGGGCGCAGGGCGAACATGGTTCGGCCCGGGCGGCCTTCGACATCCTGGCTGGCGGACGATATTGGCGGCAAGATGCATCTGTCTCGGCCGACCTTTCGGTCAACATCAATCTCGGTGGGCTTGAAATCGAAAAAGGCCGGGCGATCGCCCGAAGCGGCGACGTCGATTGGATCGATCCTTTCGTGGGCGCGCGACTGCGCACGGAAATTGTCCCTGGCCAGAGCCTCTCGGTGCGCGGAGATGTTGGCGGGTTTGGTGTGGGAAGCGAGTTTTCCTGGCAATTTTTAGCGACATATGACGTTCAGATTGTTGCAGCGAATGGCGTCGGGATTGACGGATATCTTGGCTATCGCGCGCTCGCCGTTGATTACTCACAAGGGTCTGGCATAAACCGATACGAATTTGACGCAGTGATCCAGGGACCATTGTTAGGCGTCACATTCCGCTTCTGACGGGCAGCGCCAAGCACCTACCGGGCAGCGGTGACAAGGGGCGAGCCGACAGAATATTGGTAAGCAGATGTCCCGTGGGCGTTTTGGCAGCGATCGCGTCTTCCGCCTGCCCCAGTTTTAGACAGCAATTCGGCCCTTACCGGAGACCAGGAGCTCTAAGAACGCCCCGGCTTGTTCGTTGTGGTCCATGTAGGGCGCGAACGGACCGCCAGCCAGCAATGACGTCCCCACCATGCGCCGTCGCATGACAAGCGGGGGCGGGGGTAAAGGAATGCTTCGAGACTGAGGAAAAGATGACAAACCAATCGAATCCGGGATCAGGACACCCCATGGGGTCAACGCGCCGAAAAACGCGAAATTTGATTGTAACCTGATCTGCGGACTTTATCTGGGCAACCGAATGGCCGTGAGTTCTCACACAGCCTCCACCCCAAGTCGGCAGTTCGAATCTTCGTCAACATTACTGGAAAAGCCGACGTTCCGGGGGACAACGAGTCCTTGCATAAATAGTCTTACCTTGCGTTGGCGACTTGCTCGAGGGCGGCTCCATCCCGGATGATGAGACCGCCATATGTTGTCTCAACCGCACCGGACCGGATGAGCGAGCCAAAGGTGCGCCGGAAGGCAGCGCGACTCATCCCGGCCATACGTCCCAGCTCCTCCTGGGTGACCCGCACCGAGCCGTCCGGCGCAGCAAGCCGCAGGAGCAGGCGGGCGAAGCGAGCCTTGGGCGGCAGCGCAATCACTTCAGCGAGGATGCGGACTGCTAGTGTCACATTGATGGAACTGAGCCGGTGGAAATACATCCAGTCCTTCGGATGGGCATCGAGTATGCGCTGAACGGATTCGATCGGCACCCGAAAGACAAGGCAGTCAGTGGCTGCCTCCACCGACACCTCGCGCGGGACACTCGACAGAAGCGCGCCGTCGCCGATCCAGAAACCCGGCCGAGCCCTGTGAACCGTGACCTCCTCGTCATCGCTGACTGGAATGGCGATATCGAGGAGCCCCTCGCCGAGGCCGAACATCGCGACCGCGTCCTCGCCGGTGTTGTACAGCCGCGCGCCTTTCGCAAGCGACATCCACCGCCCGGCGCGGGCGATGCGCTCTTGGAACTCGGCCGGCTGCTCCGAAAGCCAGCCCGTCCTTGCAAGGACTCCTAGAACATCCGCCGCAGAGTATCGAGACTGGTTCATCCGTCGCAATCTGCTGTCTAGTTTTTGTCAATATAGCAGCATAGCAGCCTGAGCTGCTTTATGTCTTCCGCCGTCTGATGACGAACGGCAAATGAAATATTCGGTCGGAGGGATGTCGCATGACCACACGCCGTCAGTTTATCGGGGCCCTTCCTGCCGTCGGGACCGCCTTCGCCATTGGCGGAACCATTCTGGGCGAAAGCGCGGCCCACGCGCAGGAGGCACCCGCCCCGCTCGCGGGCCATTTCCATCCCAAGGGCAAGGCACCCTCGGTCCATACCGTGCGCGTGCTGGAGGAGGCCCGCGCCGTGCTGCCTTTCTCGGACGAGAGCGATTTCGCGGAATGGGAACGCGGCTTCATCGCCGCGCCGCCCGCAGTTACAGATCATGGCCGATGCCGGCAACGTCGCGGTCGACATGGAAAAGTTCCTGTTCCTCGACCACGAGGTGCCGTTCGACAGCGTACATCCCTCGCTACAGCGCATCGGGCGGCTCAACAACAACTTCGGCCTATACGAAGTGGCGCCGGGCGTCTATCAGACCCGGGGCATGGACCTCGCCAACATGACCTTCGTGCGTGGCCGCAGCGGCTGGATCGTCGTCGATCCGATAACCACGACCGAGACCGCGCGCGCCTCGTGGAAGCTTCTGCAGGCGCATGTGGGCGAGGGACTGCCGGTCTCGGCGGTGATCTACACCCATACCCATATCGATCACTGGGGCGGTGTGCGCGGCATCCCCCTCGACGCGAGCGACGTCGCCGCGGGTCGAGTGCCGATCATCGCGCCCGAGGGCTTCCTCGACTTCGCCGTCTCCGAGAACGTCTATGCCGGCAACGCCATGGGCCGGCGGCTGTTCTACCAGTATGGCACGCTCCTTCCGCCCAGCCCGCATGGCTTTGTCGGGGTCGGCCCCGCGGCCAAGGTTCCCGCAGGGGCAACAGGGCTGATCGCGCCCGACGCGCCTGATCGTCGGACAAGTTCGAGGAGGTGGAGATCGACGGCATCCGCGTCGTCTTCCAGAACGCGCCGAACACCGAGGCGCCGCGCACGATGAACGTCTTCTTTCCCGAACTGAGGACGCTGTTCGTCGCCGACATGATCTTCGCCACGCTGCACAACCTCTACACGCTCAGGGGTGCTCAGGTGCGCGACGGTCTGGCCTGGTCGAAGTCGCTGAACGAGACGCTGCAGCGCTTCGGCCCGGAAACCGAAGTGATGTGCGCCGGGCACAACTGGCCGCGCTTCGGGCGCGAGCGGGTGGCCGAGGTGATCCGGGCGCACCGCGACATCTACGCCAACCTCAACAACCAGGTGCTGCACCACGCCAATCAGGGCGTGACGATCAACCAGATCCACAACGTCTACAAGCTTCCGCAGTCGCTCGAGGACAAGTGGTTCGTCCGCGGCTATCACGGCCATGTCACGCACAACGCCCGCGCCGTGGTGCAGCGCTTCCTCGGCTTCTGGGACGCCAACCCGGCGAACCTCGTGCCGCTGTCGCCCGAGGACTCGGCGCCGCTCTATGTCGAGATGATGGGCGGGGCGGAGCGGATCATCGCCCGCGGGCAGGAGCTATTCAACGCTGGCGACTACCTCCTGGCGATGGAGATCGTGAACAAGCTCGTGCATGGCCGAGCCGGAGAACCAGGCCGGCAAGGATCTGCTGGCCGACATCTTCGAGCAGCTCGGCTACCAGTCCGAATGCGGCGGGCACCGCAACTCCTACCTCGCCGCGGCCTATGAGCTGCGCTCGGGCATCCCGCAGGGCGCGGTGGTGGGCGCGAGCGCCGACGTGGTCCGGGCGATGTCGACCGAGCTGTTCCTGAACTTCCTGGGCATCAAGATGGACAGCAGCCGGGCCGAGGGGCTGGAGTTCACCATGAATCTCGTGACGCCGGACAATGGCGAGACCTTCCTGATCGAGCTGTCGAACGCGACGCTCAACAACCTCGCCGGATACCAGGCCGAGGACGCCGACCTGACGCTGACCGTCAACCGTGCCGATCTGGAGACGGTGATGGCCGGGCAGAGCACCTTCGAAGCGCTGCTGGCCGACGGACGCGCGACGTTCGAGGGCGACATATCGATCCTGACCAGCTCGCCTCGCTGATGGTCGAGTTCGACCCGCGATTCGAGATCATGCCGGGAACGAAGCTCGGGACCGAACTTGCGGACATGGAGCCGTTCGAGGGCGATGTCGGGGCCCTCATTCCCGAGTGACAGCATGACGTCACCCGCTCCGTCGCCGACGGACCTGCACATCTCAGAAACGAAGGGTATTTCAACCATGCAATCGATCCGCGGCCTTGTCACTGCAGCCCTCCTGACCCTGCACTGTCTGACGGCGTCGCTGACCCCGGCCCGAGCGACCGAACCGGCGCAGGACGAAGCCCTCGCCTACGCCATCGGCTTGCAGACCTACATCGGCCACTTCCCGCTGATGGACCTCTACCGCACGCTCTGGGAGACGTCTTTCGACCCCGCGCGCGGCCATGACCGGACGCTGAACGAGTTTTTCATGTTCGACCGGCTGGTCAACAGTTCCGACGACTGGGTTATCACCCCCAACAATGACACGATCTATTCGCGGGCCTTCTTCGACCTGCGGGCGGAGCCCGTGATCCTCGTGATCCCGCCGATGGGCGACCGGCAATACTGGATCCCTGTCAGCGACATGCACCACGACTTCGACGCCAACCTGTCGTGGGACACGGTGGGCAGCGCAGGGCGGGGCCTTCGCGCTCGTCGCGCCCGGCTGGCAGGGCGTCCTGCCCGAGGGCGTTCAGCGGATCGACATGAGCACGCCGCTCGGCTGGACGCTGCCGCGCTTCGCGGTGACCAGCGACGCGGATGCACCCGCCGCCGCGGAACTTCAGAAGCAGACCCGCCTCGTTCCGCTCAGCCAGTGGGGCGCAGACGCGGTCACCCGGCCCGCGCCCGACCCGGAGGACTATCCCCGCTTCACCCGGAACGAACTGACCGACGCACGGGCATACTTCACGACGCTGAACGAGGTTCTGCGGCTGTCGCCTCGTATCGGCAACCCGATGGACGCGGCGATGGAGGGCTGGCTGGCCGAGCTAAACATCGACCCGGCGACCGGCTTCGACTGGGACGCGCTCTCGCCCGCAGCACAGCGCGGGCTCGAACGCGCAGCGGCGGACGGGCACCGAATCATCGCCGATCGGATGCCCCGCGCGGTGCCCATCGTCAACAACTGGCAGCTCGCCCGACTCGATAAGCGCAAGAGTGGCAATCCGGTGCTCGCGGCGGCCGCGGCGATGCTCGGCCTTCTGTGGAACCCGGCCGAGGTCAGCACCTACGACATCGCCTTCATCGACGGCAACGACTCGCCGCTGGACGGACGGAACCGTTATGTGCTGCGCTACAACGTGCCGCCGCCGGTCGACGCCTTCTGGTCGGTCACGATGTATTCCGCTGAGACTCAGCTCTTCGTGCCCAACGCCATCGCCCGCTATTCTTTCGGCGACCGCACGCCGGGCGTCGTCCAAGGCGAGGACGGCTCGATCGAGATCTTCCTGCAGGCCGAGGAGCCCGCCGACCCGAAGGAGCGGGCGAACTGGCTGCCGGCGCCAGAGGGGCACTTCTACCTCGTCACCCGCCACTACTCACCGCGGGCCGCGATCCTCACTGGGGACTGGCTACCGCCGGCGATCGCGGCACGTTGAGCTGGTGGCGGCTAAGGTTTCACGATATCCGCCGCAGTCTGACTGAACGGCTGAGAAGAGCCGGAATCACCGGTCGAACTGGTCGGCACGAAGGTCCGGAGCGTCCCGTGACCCGGAAGTTGGGACGGGCTGCCGAGAACGACCGCAATGGCTTCTTCCCCTAGGACAAGCAAGCTTGCCTTGCAGCTGTCTGAATGCCAATGCCGGCGAAGTTGATGTTTTCGACAAAATCAGAAGGCCAAGTGGCAGTGCCTCGTGAAGAACGGCGTTGTGGCAGTGGTGATATCACTCACCAACGAAGGAGCAAAACTCACGCCACGCTGCAAAGCCGGTCCGTTTCATGTGCAGTTATGTAAACCGATGTCCTGTGAGCGGTCGCGGCCAAACCGATAGTTAATTATAGCAGCTTCGCCTTTGAAAGTTTCGAAATTAGACTGGCCGCTTCCGGCCCCGAAACCGCCAGTCGGAGATGCGCCCGAAACTTCCAATCCGCATACCGCCAATATTGCCAGGGAAAAATTTGCAACGAGACCATAGCCAAAGAAGCGGGGAAGTTGGAAGCGTCAAGCGATTATACCGCTGCCGTGATTGCAAATAGACATGGCAATGTGAGGTCGCCGCCAAGATTTAAGCGGATGTGATCGTTGTCGGATAACCCGTCTCCGGCACTTCGCAGGAAATTGTTTCGTGCGAAGCAGTTGGGCCGCTGAAGGTTTCTGCTGCGTATCGAAAGGTGCCTTCGGCTACAGCGATTATGTGAAGTTGCGGAACCTCCTTGAAAAGCTGCTCCTTTCTAGTGCAATCTTAGAACATGTGTTCGTTTGAACCATTACAAACATGACAAAAAGGCTCGTGGCGGTGCTTGCTGCCGACGTCGCCGGCTATTCACGGATGGTTGCGGAAAACGAAGCCGAGACCTTGCAGACGCTTTCGGCGCATCGTGCGATCATTGACGCGCATGTTTCACGCAGTGGCGGGCGCATAGTCAACACAGCCGGCGACAGCGTGCTTGCTGAATTTCCCAGCGCAATAGTTGCAGTAGAGTGCGCCGTAGCAATCCAACGCGAACTTGCGTTGGCGCAGAACTTCGATCGGTTTCGCTTTCGCATTGGATTGCATGTCGGCGATGCGACCGTCGTCGGCGACGATCTGCTTGGCGACACCATCAACATTGCGTCGCGACTGCAAGCAATTGCTGAACCGGGCGGGATCTGCCTGTCGGAACAGGCGCATGGGTATGTCAGCCGCTCCTTGAAGCTCGACTATGTCGATCTTGGACGGCAAATGCTCAAGAACATTCCCGCGCCGGTCCGGGCTTTTTCAATTGCGGTCAATGGAACGGGGACAGCTATTCCGGTGTCTGTCGCGGACGCTCTGCCGTTACCTGCCAAGCCGTCGATTGCTGTCATGCCGTTCGTCAATGTCTCGGGCGATCAGAAGGAGGATTATTTCGTCGACGGCATCAGTGAAGAACTCGTGAATGGGCTAGCCCGCATTCGCTGGCTCTTCGTCATCGCCCGCAATTCCAGCTTCGCATTTAAGGGCAAATTCGTCGATTCGCGCGAAGTCGGCCAGCGCCTCGGCGTGCGCTTCGTGTTGGAGGGCTCGGTCAGAAGGGCGGGAGACCGGGTGCGCATTATCACGCAGCTGGTCGATGCCAGCAATGGCTCCAGCCTTTGGGCAAACCGCTTCGACCGCGACATCAGCGACATATTCGAGTTGCAGGACGAGATCACGCAACGGGTCGTCACTTCCATTGAGCCGACTATCCGCCGTGTCGAATTGGAGCGCATTCAGCGCAAACGGCCGGAAGACCTCAATGCCTATGATTTCTATTTGCGGGCGTTGGGCTTGATGTTTGACATTACAGCAGAGGCCCGCGCGCAAGCCTATGATCATGCCGCCCGCGCGCTGGCGATCGACCCGGACTATGCTGAGGCGCATGGCGTGGCGGCTTGGTGCCAGTTTGCCCGTTCGTTGTGGGAGGGAAGTTTTCCCGACAAGTACCGGGAAGCCGCCATTCTGCACGGGCGTTCCGTCCAGCGGCTACATAGCGAGGATGCGAGCACGCTTGCGCATGCCGCGATTGCGCTTGCCATGGCAACGCGCGATTACGAACCGTCGCTGACGATGATCGAGCGGGCACTGAGCGTCAATCCGAATTCGGCGCATGCCTTTGGCCACGGGGCGGTGATAAACGCCTGGGCCGGTAACCGCGACCGGGCGATCCGTTATTCCGAACAGGCTCTGCGGCTGTCGCCTTTCGATCCACTTGCAGTAATGCCGTTGGCGGGCCGTGCCGGTGCCCATCTTCGGTCCGGCGAATATGAGGACGCGCTCGAATTTGCACGGCGCGCCCTTAACGTTTACCCAACGCACACACCCTCGTTTCTCATTTCCATTGTCAGCCTCGTGAGACTTGGGAGACAGACCGAGGCTGAGGATCAGGCAAGGCGGCTGTGCGACGTTTCGCCAAATTACCGCATTGCACCGACCCCCATACTCGAACACTTCTTGACGGAACTCAGGAATGCAGGCTTGCCAGAGTAGACTTCCTAAAGGAACTGGCGTTTCCAATTCGCGGACCAGTGGCGGCAGCTTCCACCGAATCTGCCATTATAGCAGACAGGCCGCTTCCGGCCCCATATCTGCCATCGAGCAGGTACAGAGGTGCGTCGCGTCCCCCAACAAAACGACTGGACTTCCTCGGCACGTCGAGCATTGGTGGGGGTCTCCAGCCCGCATTGCGGGCTCGCGTCAGTGACAGCGGCAGTGCTGCTGCAAATTGACAAGAGGAGATAAAAATGGCTAAGGCGCGCCGGGCCGAGCGTCTTCGCCTTGCTGCCACCAGCTGACTTGCCAGCGCATCACGCGTGCCAAACACCTGGCGCCAAAAACTCACCCACAGAGACACTTGCCCCAAAACCGGCCCAAGCCGCCAACGGAGACACGCATTGCGCTACGTGTTGCCGGAACATAGCCGCCAAGCCACGGACTTTGCGGGACTATTGCGGGAAGCCAAGGTATTGATGGAAATCAGGTGACTGAGTGGTACGGTTGGGTGGGCTCGAACCACCGACCTCTGGAGCCACAATCCAACGCTCTAACCAACTGAGCTACAACCGCACATCGATACCGGCGTGGCATCCGGCAAGGCGCGAGATAACGCCTGCCCGCGTATTTTGCAAGCCTTGCGCCAACCCCGCCGGATATTCATGACCGTCGGAATGCCCCGAAACGAAAAAGGCCACCCGCAGGGGGTGGCCTCGTAGTCGATGTCAGGTCGCGTTCAGGCTGCCTTGGCGGCCTTCGCAGCCTTGTTTACTTCCTTGGTCACGATGGCCGACTGCCTTCTCGGCAGTTGCCTTGACTGGAGCCGACGCCTTTTCGGAAACCTTCATGGAAAGTTCCTGCGCGTCCTTTGCCTGGGCAGAAAGGCGCTCGAAGGCGGTGCGGAAGAATTCGCCCTGCAGTTCGAGAACTTCGGCGAAGGACTTGACCTTCGAGACCTTCTCGACGAACTCGACGCCGGCTTCGGCGTTGACCTTGGCGTTTTCCATTGCCTTGGCCGAAAGCTCGCTCACGCCTTCGCGCATCGCGTCGAAGGACTTCTGTGCGGCAGAGGTCGCGTCCTCGGCCATCGTCTTGAACTGTGCATAGGCGTCAGTCGACTGCGCAACGCTCTTTTCGGCCATCTGGCGGAATGTTTCGCTCATGTTGGCGAAGTCAGCCTGGGCCTTTTCCATCATTTCGGCAGCGGGATTCTTGGTGCTCATGTCTGTCTCCGTCAGTTGAAACTTCGTGCGCGGTAATGGACGGGAGGTGCCAAAACTCAAGCGCAAAGCGTATATAGTGAAGTCTCTTGTGCAGTGCAACATTTTTTTGCAGTGCACAATGTTTTCCGTTCGGCACCGCAAGCCAGCGGCCTTTGGAACGGCGGCGGTTAACCTTCGCAACGAGAATCCCGGCTGGACGGACGTGAATCTGTGGACCGCGAAGGCGCTAAAAGCTATTAACCTTGTATTAACTTTCGAGGCCGGCCGCTGTCGTGAGACCATGCCGGCGACGACATGCAAGGGCCGGGTTCGCAGCCGATGGAAATCGACAAGCAGGGTTATCTCGAACTGAGCGCCCAGCCGCAACTGGCTGGCCTGTTCCTGTCGTCCGATGCGGCGATCCTGTTCGATCCGCATCTCGAAAGGCCGCTGTGGGTCAACGCCGCAGGCGCGGAACTGCTTGGCGAAGCTTCGATTGCAGCAGCGCTCGCCGCAAGGTTCGATCTGGCTCATCCGCTCATCCGCCAGTTCCGCGATGCCGCCGCGCAACTTGTCGGAGAAGATCCGATCGTGCGCGGCTTTCGCGTGGCGCGTGGATCGCGCACAGAGTTCATCCAGTGCGTCATCGTCAACCCCGAGATTGCCGGCAATGGCGTGCTCGTTACCTGCAACGACGAGCGCCTGTTCAAGCAACTACGTGAACACGAAGCTGCGCAACGCGCGCTCGGCGCGATGGAGGAAATCTCCGCTGCGGCATGCGTACTCGACGCCTATGGTTTGCCGATCGCCTTCACCTTGAGGTTCGCCGAGGCGGATTTCAACGCTGACGACATCGAGGCCATGTCGCGCGATGCAATTTCGCAGGACACAGCCGTTCGACGCGATCTTTCGGACCTTGATGGAAATACTTGGCGCGCCATCGTCGCCAGCCTCGGAAAGGATCCTGACCGCCTGCTCCTGGTCGCAAGCGAAGCGGAAGCACGGGCAGAAGAAAAGGCCGCGGCACCCGCAATTGTGTCCGATCGTTCCGGGGACCCCTCCACGGCGCATTCTGTCCAACTTGACCTGTTGCCGGACGAGACAATACCGGACCGTACCGTTGAAGGAGTGACAGGTGACGACGGCGCCGAGCCGGTGGCGGAACCGGCGCTGGAAGCCGACGATTCGTGGCAGCCAGCCGGATCGCAATCGAGGCTGGATGAATGGTATCTGGGCTCGAGCGCCGTCAGCGAGAAAGCAACGCAACGCGACGAGGAGTTGCGTACGCCTTCCCGCGAAGCGGATACGCCCCAAACCGCCCAGCCCGCGGAACCACTTGCTGCAGAAGAACATGGCACCGCTGCCGCGATCGACGAGGATTTCGCCGAGGACGACTGGGCACGATCCGCCATCGAGGGGCCTGGTGGCGGCCCGGCGTCGAATGACGAAATGGAAAATGGCGATTGGGGACGGCCGGAACTGATCGAGGCAATCGCTGAAGAGGACAACGAAGCGGAACTGGAAGTCGAGATCGGCGAACCCTCCATCGGTGCCGAAGCTGCCCTCGATGCCGCCGTCGATGAGAGCGTTGCGAAGGGGAAGGAATTTTCCTTCACCTCATCCAGCGAGCCTGTGCGTTTTGCATGGACGGTGGACGATCACCAGATCTTTCTTTCGGTCTCGCCGGAGCTTGCACAGACCGTGGGTCCCAATGCCGCCGACATTGTCGGGCGACGGTGGAAAGACGTCGCAAAAGTCTTTGGATTCGACACTTCAGGCGACATCCAGAGATTGCTTGAAAAGCGCGATACCTGGTCTGGCAAATCCGTTCTGTGGCCGGTACAGGGCACCGACCTTGTCGTTCCGGTCGACCTCGCCGCCCTCCCTGCATTTTCCGGCGCACGGCAGTTCGACGGGTTTCGCGGCTTCGGGATCATCCGGACCGCCGATGTAATCTTCGATCCTGACGAGACCGGGCTGGCGCTCGTATCCGGGCCGGCGAAGCCGAAACCGGAAAGCAAGCCCGCACCGCATGGCATCGATGCCGGGCTCGATGCGAGCCGCCGTTTGCAATCGGTCGATCGTGACGACCGCGATGCGCCGGACGGCAACGGCCGCGCGCAAGCGGGTGCAGCCGGCGGAAACGTGGTCGATCTGACGTCGCGAAAGCGCGACCGCGGCGATGAATTGAGCAAGACGGAAGCGCGTGCGTTTCAGGAAATCGGCCGCAAGCTTGTGGAAGATGCACCCGTCAAACCGGCCGAACCTGCAAGCGACTTTCTGGTCGAGACCATGCCGTCGCGTACCGTGGCCGACGAACATCCCAAGAAATCCCCGACCGGCGACGTACCCCGATCAACGGCCAATGGTGAAGTTCGCAAGCCCGGATCCGCAGTGAATGGCGACGACGCCGGCAATACAGCCATTTTGAAGAAGCTTCCGGTTCCGGTCCTTGTCTACCGAATGGGCGAGTCGCTCTACGCAAATCCCGAGTTGCTGTCGATCACCGGCTATGCTTCCCTCGAGGAGCTATCGGAGGCCGGAGGCGTGGACGCGCTGTTTTCGCCTGCAGACGGCGACGGCACACTCAGCGAAGGCGACAACGGGGCCCTGCCCTTGCGCCGGCGTGATGGATCCTCCGTGCAGGTAAGCCCGCTTCTTCAAAGCGTGCCATGGCTTGGCGGCCGCGCTTTGCTGCTCAGCTTCCGCCCGCCGATCCAGCCAAATGGCGGTGAGAAAGCGGCGGTCGACATGGCCCGCGTCGCCGAGCTGCAGAACATCCTCGACACCGCGACGGACGGCATTTTGGTAACCACCCGCGAAGGCCAGATTGAATCGCTCAACGCGCCGGCTGAGGCGCTGTTCGGCGTCAACCATCGCGATGCCGCCGGATTGCCGCTCACTGAACTTTTCGCCAAGGAAAGCCATCGCGCTGTCGAGGAATACATGCGCGAGTTGAAGGAGCCAGGTGTTGCCGGTCTCATCAACAACGGACGCGAGGTCATCGGCAGGCATGCAAAGGGCGGGCTCATCCCGCTGTTCCTGACGCTCGGCCGCATGGGCCAGGAAGAAAAGTTCTGCGCGGTGCTGCGCGATATCACGCCATGGAAAAGGGCGGAGGAAGAACTGGTCGGGGCAAGGCGTGTGGCGGAAAGCGCCAGCGAGCAGAAGTCGGAATTTCTCGCCCGCGTCAGTCATGAAATTCGCACCCCTCTAAACGCCATCATCGGCTTTTCCGACGTGATGATCGAGGAGCGCTTCGGCCCGATCGACAACGACCGGTACCGCGGCTATCTGCGCGACATCAACCGCTCGGGCGTGCATGTGCTGGACCTCATAAACGACCTCCTCGACATATCGAAGATCGAGGCGGGCAAGATGGAACTCACCTACGAGGCGGTCGACCTCAATCAGCTCGTGTCGGAAACCGTTGCGCTTCTGCAGCCGCAAGCGAATGCCGAGCGGATCATCATCCGCACATCCTTGTCGCGCGCGGTTCCCCGCGTCGTCGCCGATGCCCGCTCGATCCGCCAGATCATCCTCAACCTTGTGTCCAACGCCATAAAGTTCACCCCGGCCAACGGCCAGGTCATCGTTTCGACAGTGTATGAGGGCAATGGAGAAGTGGTGATGCGCGTGCGCGATACCGGGCGCGGCATGAGCGAACGCGAGATCGAGCACGCGATGAAGCCGTTCCACCAGGTCAATGTCACGGATGAGCGCCGCGGCCAGGGTACCGGCCTGGGCTTGCCGCTGACCAAGGCGCTGGTGGAGGCGAACCGGGCCTATTTCGACCTCGAAAGCACGCCGGGCGAGGGCACCATTGCGCATGTGCATTTCCCCACCCAACGCGTGCTGGCGGACTGACCCACTTCCTTGACGCAAGGCCCCCGCGCGGCCATAGGCTGATGCAATGACTACTTCAGCGCCCACCTCCGCGCCGGCGGGAACAGGCGGCGGCAACAGGCATGCCCCTGCCCGGCGGGCAGCCATCCGCGACAAGCCGCTGCTGGCGGCTGCAATCGTCGTCGCGCTGCTTGCCGTCGTTCCAGTGATTTCACTTTTCGTGCTGGCGACCGGAAATGTCGAAGGCGTCTGGCAGCATCTGGCGGTGAACGTGCTACCCGGTTCGTTCGCCATCACGCTGATGCTGATGGCAGGGGTTGGCGTGACCGCGGCATCCATCGGCATAGGTGCGGCATGGCTGGTCAGCCGCTACGAGTTTCCAGGACGGGCCTTCGTCCACTGGTTCCTGGTACTGCCTCTGGCGATCCCGACCTACATATCGGCCTATTGCTTCGTCGAACTTTTGGGATTCACCGGGCCCCTCCAGACCCTCGTGAGGGATATGCTTGGCGTCACTTCTCCCGCGCAGTACTGGTTTCCCGACGTGCGATCGCTCGGCGGAGCGGTATTCGTCATGGGGATCGTGCTCTACCCCTATGTCTACCTTACCTGCCGCCTGCTTTTTGAGATGCAAGGCGGAGCGGTGATCGAAGCGGGACGCGTGCTGGGCGCAAACGGCGCCCGGCAATTCTTCCTGGTGGCGCTGCCATTGGCGCGGCCTGCCGTGGTCGCGGGGGTGGCGCTGGCGATGATGGAGACGCTCAATGACATCGGGGCGGTCGAGATACTGGGCGTGCGGACTCTTACCTTCTCCATATTCGACACCTGGCTAAACCGCGGCAGCCTTGCGGGAGCGGCGCAGATTGCATGCCTGATGCTGGTAATCGTCGCGCTGTTGCTATACCTCGAGCAGCGGTCGCGCGGCGCTCGCGGATATGCCGTGCGCCATGGCGGATCTGCGATGCTGGCGCGCATAAGGCTCCCTGGCCCGACGGGCTGGCTGGTTGCCGCGCTATGCCTGCTGCCGCCGTTGACCGGATTTGCCGCGCCCGTCCTCGTAATGGCAGACTACGCGCTGGCCCGACTCGATCTGTTTGCCGATCCACGGTTGATCCGCGCGGCGGGCAACAGCATCTTCGTTTCGACCGCAACCTCGCTCGCCGCCTGTCTTGCCGCGCTCGTGCTGATATCGGCATTGCGCAACCGGCGTTCGCACAAGGCGCTGCTGCTGGTGCGGGCGGCCACGCTTGGCTATGCCATACCGGGTTCCGTGATGGCGATCGGCCTGCTGTTCGCGCTAACGCGCTTCGACAATTCCGTAGACAGCCTAGCGCGGCACTATCTGGGGTTGTCCACCGGATTGCTGCTATCCGGTACCGCCTTCATCATCATCTACGCCTGTTCGGTACGATTCCTCGCGATCGCACATGGCTCGGTCGAGGCGGGCTATGCGCGGCTGTCAGGCCATGTCGCGATGGTGGCGCGAACGCTGGGCCGGAACGCAGGCCAGACTTTCCTGACCGTCGAACTGCCATTGCTGCGACGCGCGATCGCCACGGCCGGCCTCTTGGTGTTCGTCGACACGATGAAGGAGTTGTCGGCGACTATCCTGGTGCGGCCGTTCAATTTCCCCACGCTCGCGACGCATGTGTACGAACTTGCCTCGCGCGCGCGTTTCGAGGAGGCCGCGATTGCCGCCCTGCTGATCGTCGCCATTGGAGCCATCCCGGTGCTGCTCCTCAGCCGCCTGCAGCGCACAGCGACCATCACGGGCTTGCGCAGCTAAAAATTCGGCGCAGATAAAAAAAGCGGGCCGAAACGACCCGCTTTACAAGTTTCGTGGAGACAGAATAGACAATCAGGAACAAGAGGCGGAACTTTCCGCCGGAACGCACGACACCCCGTGTGTTAACTGCGATATTGTGCATCAATCGTTTTCAGATACTTAATTTTTGGGTGCAAAATTTAACAATTTTGCGAAGCATGATGGCAGGGTTAATTTCATAGCAACCGAAAATTAACCTTGGCGACTGCCTAAGCCTTTGAAAGCTCTGCGATGTTTTCAAACAATGCCAGCGCCTCCGGGTTGGCGAGAGCCTCGCGGTTCTTAACGCTTCGGCCGTGGACGATGTCACGCACCGCCAGTTCCGTGATCTTCCCCGACTTGGTTCGGGGAATGTCGCTTACCGCGATGATCTTCGCTGGAACATGGCGAGGCGAGGCGCCGGTGCGGATCTTCGCCTTCACCTTCGCAATGAGCGCTTCGTCGAGGACAATGCCCGGGGCAAGGCGGACAAAAAGCACGACACGCACGTCGCCTTGCCATTCCTGCCCGATGCAGATGGCCTCGGCAATCTCCTCCAATTGTTCGACCTGGTTGTAGATCTCCGCGGTGCCGATGCGCACACCGCCGGGATTGAGCGTGGCGTCCGACCGGCCGTGAATGATCATGCCGCCATGTGCGGTCCATTGTGCAAAGTCGCCATGACGCCAGACATTGTCGAAGCGCTCGAAATAGGCGGAGCGATACTTGCCGCCATCGGGATCGTTCCAGAACATCACCGGCATGTTGGGGAACGGCCGCGTGCACACCAGTTCGCCCTTCTCGCCGGTCACCGGCTGGCCATCCTCGTTCCAAACCTCAACGGAAAGGCCGAGGCCCGCGCACTGGATTTCGCCCTTCCATACCGGCATCAACGGATTGCCGAGCACGAAGCAGCCAACGATGTCGGTGCCGCCGGATATGGAAGCAAGATGAACATCCTGCTTCACCGAAGCATAGACGAAGTCGAAATTTTCGGGCGCAAGCGGAGATCCGGTCGAGGCGATCGTGACGACGCTGGAAAGGTCATGCGTCCGCGCAGGCTCGAGACCCGACTTGCGCAGGGCGTCGATGAACTTGGCCGAGGTGCCGAAGAAACTTATCCGCTCCTGCTGGCAATAGTCGAACAGCACATTGCCATCGGGATGGAAGGGCGAGCCGTCATACAGCATGAGGGTGCAGCCGGATGCCAGGCCGCTCGCAAGCCAGTTCCACATCATCCAGCCGCAGGTCGAAAAATAGAACAGGCGGTCGCCTGACGACAGGTTCGAGTGGAGTTGCTGCTCCTTGAGATGCGCAAGCAGCGTGCCGCCTTGCGAGTGGACGATGCACTTGGGAACACCGGTCGTTCCCGAGGAGAAGAGGATGTAGAGGGGGTGGTTGAATTCGACCCGGCGGTATTCGACCGGTCCCGCCGGGAAACGCGCAATGAAGTCATCCAGCGCCACGCCGTTTTCAATGGGGGCCGCGGTTTGCGTCGCGCGCTGCAACAACGGGACCACGACCGTTCGCGCTGCGCCCAGAGCGCTTGCGATTTCCACAAGCTTCGGCCCGATGTCGATCTCCTTGCCGCCGTACCAGTAGCCGTCGCACGCGACAAATACCCTGGGCTCGATCTGCCCAAAGCGGTCGAGCACGCCCTGCACGCCGAAATCCGGCGAGCAGGAGGAAAAGATCGCTCCGAGCGAGGCAGTCGCGAGCATGAAGGCAACAGCCTCCGGCATGTTCGCGATCATGGCAGCGACCCGGTCGCCCTTGCCCACCCCTGCATCGGCCAGCGCCTGCTGGAGCCGCGAGACCAGCACCGAAAGCTCATCCCTGCCCAGCCTGCGCGATACCTTGTCCTCGGCCCTGAAGACCATTGCATCCGGGGCGCCCTGACGCTCCAGCAGGTTTTCTGCGAAGTTCAACCGGGCTTGCGGGAAGAAGCGCGCGCCAGGCATCCGGTCGAGGTCCTGTGCAATCCGCCCGCCCTTTTCGCCGATTACGCCACAGAAATCCCAGACAGCTTCCCAAAATGCCTCGGGTTCTGCGACCGACCAGCCATGCAGCGAGGCATAGTCTTCAAATTGCCTTCGGGTCCGGTTTTCGAGCCAGTCCATGAATGCCTTCATCCGGCTCGATTGCATCCGCTCCAGAGAAGGGACGAACAGGGGCGCTTCGCTAATCATCGGTGTACTCCCTGCCAAAAAACTGGCGTGTCTATTGCGCTGGGTGCCGGCTTTTGTCAAAAGCGTGCATACGGCCCGCTCCAAAGTTGCGGGTAAATTCGTCCCTGCATCGCCTTCAGCGTGCGATGCCTTGAAAAGCGCCGTGATCGCAACGCTTTATACATTGGTTTGCGGCGTGGAAATGGTTGATGAGACGAATAGTCTATGCGGCGCTGACTGTCCTGGTTGTTGCGGTTGCGGCCTTGTCGGCCCTGCCGCTATTCGTGTCTAGTGAAGGCGTCAGGCAACAGATCCTAGACAGTGCGGTGTCCATAACCGGGCGGGAAATGTCATTCCGCGGCACGCCACAAATCACATTCAATCCGTTTTTGGGTTTCGAGTTGAATGACGTTGTGTTCGACGATCCCGATGCCGCCGCGACCGAAGCGCCTTTCCTGCGCATGGAACGCCTGCAAGGCCGGCTCAATATCCTGCCGGCGCTGACAGGCCGGGCAGAAATGTCCAATTACCGTTTCGTGCGCCCGCAGTTCAACTTGCGGGTCTATGGCGACGGCACGGCGAGCTGGGCATTTCCGCAGGGCAGGGTCTGGAGCGTACTCAACGCGGCACGCGCTGCCCGTGAGGCCACGCCCGCGGGCCAAACGCCCGATCTTTCAGGAATTGCAACCCTGCAGCTTGGAACCGTCGAGATCGTCGACGGAACGTTCAACTACGACGATCGCAAGACCGGCAGGCAGGAGACCTTCACCAATTTCAACGGCCAGTTGTCCTGGCCCGGGACGTCATCGAACTGGTCGATGGACGGAAGTTTCATCTGGCGCAACGAGGCATTCAAGTTCGGGGCGGTCAGCAGCCAGCCCCTGCTCTTGCTTTCGGGGGGAACCGCCCCTTTCACTGCAAAGCTTTCTTCCGGCGCCGTGGACTTTTCCTTCGAGGGTGACGCAAACCTCATCGCCAACCTCCACTTGACCGGCAATGCCAAGCTTGCAACGCCATCGCTGCGGCGGCTGGTCGGATTGTACGCCGCTGCATTACCGCCAGGATCGACACTGTCTTCCTTCAGCATATCGGGCAAGCTTGACGCGACGCCCGGCCGGCTGGCCTTTACCGGCGCCAATGTGGAGCTGGACGGGAATGCCGGCAGCGGGGCGCTGCAATTGTCCTTCGACAAGCAGGTTCCAAAACTTGCAGGCACGATCGCGGCAGGCCAGATCGACCTGACGCCATATCTGGCCGACCTGACCGCAGATGGCGTTGAGCAAGCGGCCGGGCACGACAGCCCGCCCATGCTTGCCATGGATGTCGACCTGCGCGTTTCTGCAGCAACAGCGAAAGCTGCCCGGCTTTTGCTTTCCGATGTTGCGGCGACGGTTTCCCTGCAAAAAGGCGAGGCGGCCTTCGAACTCGGCAATGCCTCGGTATTTGGCGGCATCGTGACCGCCAAATTCAAATTGCGCAGGCAGGAAGGTAACTACAATGCCGAGCTCAACGCCATGGCAAGCGGCTTCGACGCGGCTGCCGCCATCGCGATGGCGGGGGCGAAAAAGCCACCGCTTTCCGGCAAGGCTTCGTTCGAGGCGCGCCTTGCAGCGAGTGGCAAAGACATTGCGGAGATCCGCACGGCGATAACCGGACTGGTTACGGGCAGGATCGAGAACGGGATTCTGACCGGAGTGGATTTTGCCGATCTGATGCGCCAGTCGCAAACAAAGAATCCGGACGTTCCCAAGCTTGCCGGCGAAACCGCATTTCGCACGGTCGAGGCCAATGTGATCCTCAACAGGAGCCATGCCGAGATCAACCGAATCGCCATTTCCAACAGCCGGGTGCTGGCACAGATCGCCGGACGCGCCGACCTGGCGCAAGGCGGGTTGGCGCTCAGGATGCTGCTTACGCCAAGCCAGCCAGCGGCGGATGGCTCGCCGGCGCCGGAAGCCCGGCTTGTCGTCGGCGGATCGCTTGCGAACCCGGTCCTGACGCGTGCGCCCGCGCTCGGCAACCCTGCATCGCCCGGCGTAAACGGTTCTGTTCCGCTGGCAGACCCGGTCTCGCTTGGGGCGACCAGCGCGAACTAGGCTACTGAAAATCGAACGCCGACAGGCCCGTGACCATTTCGTCGAGGCCGAGCGGGCGCGTGATCGGCGGCTCGGCGCGGGCAAGGCAGCCCTGCCGCTCGCAGACACGGCAGGCGGGACCGACAGCTGTGGAGCCGAGGCCCGGACTAAGCACCGCCTTGCCGTAGACCGTTTCCCCTGCGAATCCGATGTCGCAGCCAATCAGGATGGCAGTCCTTCTGGCGCGCTCGTTGAAGGCCGCCTGCGGGCCTTCCAGCGTGCGTGCGATGGTGAGGAATTCCGCACCGTCCGGCATCTCGACGCGTTCGACAAGGACCTGACCTGGCTGGGCGAACGCGGCATGGACCGGCAGCTTCGGACATTGGCCGCCAAAGCGGGCCTGCGGGAAACCCTGCGCGCCGGCCCTGCGAAAGCGATGGCCGGCATTGTCGATCTCCAGCATGAAGAAGGGAATGCCAGGACGCGCCGTGCGGCCAAGCATGGTCAGCCGGTTTGCCGCCTGTTCGAAAGACACGCCAAATCGCGAAGCAAGCACGTCGATGTCGTATTGTGCGCGCAAGGCAGCCGAGCGGAAGGCGTCATAGGGCATTAGCAAAGCATGCGCGCCGTAGCGGGCAATCTCGAACCTGGCAAGGCGGCGCGCCTCGTCCGAACCGAGCTTCAAGGCGTCGATCTCGGCAACGACCGTATCGCGCATCCGCAGAAGGCATGCCTCCATCGCCATTTCGCGAAGCTGGTCGAAGGGTGAAAGCCGCTCGGACAGGAACAGCCGCATGGAATGCCGGTCGAAGCGGCGGCGCCATAGCGGCATGGCATGCACCGGCATGAGACGAACGGAAATGTCGTGCTGCAACTTCAGCCAACGTTTCAGCGCGACACCGAGATCGCCCGAAGGTTCGAGTTCAGCATGAAAAGCCTCCGCTGCATCCTCGATGGCCGGAAAATGGTTTGGGCGCGTTTCGAACACCTCCCTGACCTCGTCGAACGGAAGACGGGCGGAGGCGGCTGTCGTGGCGAGTCCCTGCCGCGCCAGCATGTCGGAAAGGTCCGAGAGCCGGTCCATGGATTCGCGCCAAGCCTTGTAGAGCTTGACGATCGCCAGCGCAGCATTGGGCGCCGCCTCGGCGATTTCAACGATTTCCTGCGGGCCGGGCACTTCGCCGGCCAGCAGCGGATCGGAGAACACCTCCTTGAGTGCTGCCGCCGAACCGCCGGCCTCGCCGCGCAGTTCTTCGAGGTCAAGCTTGTATGCCGAAGACAGCTTCAAGAGCAGTTGCACGGTCAGCGGACGCTGGTTTCGCTCGATGAGGTTCAGGTAGGAAGGCGAGATTCCAAGCCCCTCGGCCATCGCCGTCTGGGTCAGGCCGAGCTGGTGGCGGACGCGGCGGATGCGCGGGCCGGCGAAGATTTTCTGCTCTGCCATTTACAGCCCTTTACAACTTTAGCCGCATCGATCGAATTTACAAACATGACAAAATTACAATGGCCGTTTGTCAAAGGCAATACAGCGTGACCCCAATCATTCCCTTGCTTTGCAGCAAGCGTTTGGACATTTTTGCGGTGCAATGTAAATCCATGACATTGGCCCGTCGCAAAAGGCAGGCGGCCGGAAACGACAGTCAGCAGCAAAGGAATGCCGCCATGACCGATTTTTACAACCTTGTTCCTTCTGCTCCGCAGGGCCGTTTCGATGGCATCGAGCGCCCCTATACACCGGCGGATGTGAAGAAGCTGCGCGGATCGGTGGAGATCAAGTATTCGCTCGCCGAAATGGGTGCGAACCGGCTTTGGAGGCTCATCCACGAGGAAGATTTCGTCAACGCGCTAGGCGCGCTGTCGGGCAACCAGGCAATGCAGATGGTCCGCGCCGGGTTGAAGGCAATCTATCTTGTCCGGCTGGCAGGTCGCGGCCGACTCGAACACGGCCTCGGCCATGTATCCCGACCAGTCGCTTTATCCGGCCAATGCCGGACCTGAGCTTGCCAAGCGCATCAACCGCACGCTGCAGCGCGCCGACCAGATCGAGACGCAAGAGGGCAACGGCCTTTCGGTCGATACCTGGTTCGCGCCGATCGTCGCCGACGCGGAAGCAGGCTTCGGCGGGCCGCTCAACTCGTTCGAGCTGATGAAAGCTTACATCGAGGCGGGCGCCGCCGGCGTGCACTACGAAGACCAGCTTGCTTCTGAAAAGAAGTGCGGACATCTGGGCGGCAAGGTGCTGATCCCGACTTCGGCACATGTGCGCAACCTCAATGCCGCGCGTCTTGCAGCCGACGTGATGGGCGTTCCCTCGCTCGTGGTAGCCCGCACGGACGCGGAGGCGGCCAAGCTTCTGACATCAGACATCGACGAGAACGACAAGCCCTTCGTCGACTACGACGCCGGCCGCACGGCCGAGGGCTTCTACCACGTGAAGAACGGGCTAGAGCCGTGCATTGCGCGCGCCATCAAGTACGCGCCGCATGCCGATCTGATATGGTGCGAGACCTCGAAGCCGGACCTTCAGCAGGCGAAGAAATTCGCCGAGGGTGTACGCAAGCACCATCCGAACAAGCTGCTGGCGTATAATTGCTCGCCTTCGTTCAACTGGAAAAAGAACCTCGACGACGCGACGATCGCCATGTTCCAGCGCGAACTTGGAGCGATGGGCTACAAATTCCAGTTCATCACGCTGGCCGGCTTCCACCAGCTCAATTTCGGCATGTACGAACTCGCCCGCGGCTACAAGGACCGGCAGATGTCGGCCTATTCGGAGCTTCAGGAGGCTGAATTCGCGGCGGAATCCAGTGGCTACACCGCGACCAAGCACCAGCGCGAAGTCGGCACAGGTTACTTCGATGCCGTTTCGCTGGCGATTACGGGCGGCGAATCCTCGACGACCGCGATGAAGGAATCGACCGAGCACGCACAGTTCCGCCCGGCGGCGGAATAGCCATTGCGGGGCGGCAACGGGCCGCCCCGTTTCAACCAACACGGTGAGGAGAAGAACCGATGAACGCCAGTGCCAAGCCCCCGGTCAAGGAAC
The DNA here is from genome assembly GCA_963699855.1 of uncultured Alphaproteobacteria bacterium. GTDB lineage: Bacteria > Pseudomonadota > Alphaproteobacteria > Rhizobiales > Rhizobiaceae > BOKV01. Next base: position 56,855 of record CAVOVL010000007.1, read on the forward strand.
GCTCGGAAGAAATGGCTTCCGCAATGAACACCGACGAGCAAGCGGCCATCCGTCGTCTCGCCAATGACCTGCACCGCCTCAACCAGTCGGTGATGCAGGCTGTCGAGGCGGGCGTGTCGGTGGAATTGATCCGCTCGGCGCGCCACCATTGCGGCAACGGCAATTGGGGTGACCTGCTGACCCCGATCATCGTCAAGAACAAGTAGGTTTTCGCAGATTTGTGCAGCGCGTCCGGCCACGGTGGGGCGCGCTCATTCGCGTCACGCCTGTTTTTTGCCGACGAGGCCCAGCAGCAGCATCGCCAGCCCGAGACCGACTGCAACTCCGGCAGCCTGCCCGGCGATCCGCATCAATTCGACCGGATCATTGCTTTGCGGCGCCAGCCAGGTCATGGCGGCAAAGAAGATCGCCGCGACCGCGATGGCAAAGATGCCGAGCCTGATCAGGACCGGATTGCGTTTTCTCATGAAACGGGTTCCCCAAAATTTACCCAGCAGAGTGAGCATAGCGCGGATTCCTGATAGAAGGAAACGCACGCCAGTTTCCCCAACGCAATCTCCCCCAAAGCGGCGGTTCCGCAGATTTTGCCATTTCCTGCCGTGATTGAGGGTGCCAAAGCGGGGTTCCGGCGATTAGATGTCCTCGGGACCGTTTTGCTTTGCGAGGCCATATGGCGCGATCACTGACGGGTATCTGGAAGCCGAACTGGCTGGACTCAAGGAAGCCGGGCTGTTCAAGCGCGAGCGTGTGATCACCTCCAAGCAGGCCGGTACGGTAAGGCTCGCCGACGGCAGCAGCGTCATCAATCTGTGCGCCAACAATTATCTTGGCCTCGCGGACAACGCGGAAATAGCGCAGGCCGCGCATGATGCGCTCGACCGCTACGGCTACGGCATGGCCTCCGTGCGCTTCATCTGCGGAACGCAGGAAGAGCACAAGGCGCTGGAGAAGCGGATTGCCGACTTCCTCGGCTTGGAAGACGCGATCCTCTATTCCTCGTGCTTCGATGCCAATACGGGCCTGTTCGAAACCATTCTTGGCGAGGAAGACGCCATCATTTCCGATGCGCTGAACCACGCCTCGATCATCGACGGGGTACGGTTGTGCAAGGCGCAGCGGCACCGCTACGCCAACAACCATATGGGTGAACTCGAGAGCAGCCTGAAGGCCGCTTCAAACGCGCGGTTCCGGCTCGTCGCGACGGACGGCGTCTTTTCAATGGACGGCATCATCGCGAACCTGCAATCGGTCTGCGACCTTGCCGAGAAGCATGACGCCATGGTGATGGTGGACGACTCCCACGCGGTCGGCTTCCTTGGAGAGCATGGCCGCGGTTCCATCGAGCATTGCGGCGTGGAAGGCCGCGTGCATATCGTCACCGGAACGCTGGGCAAGGCGCTGGGCGGAGCTTCGGGCGGGTATACGGCAGGGCCGGCGCCGGTGATCGAATGGCTGCGGCAGCGCTCTCGCCCATACCTGTTTTCCAACACGCTCGCGCCGGTGATCGCCGCCGCTTCGTTGAAGGTGTTCGAACTCATCGAAAATGGCGATCACCTGCGCGACGAGGCTTTTCGACAATGCAAGGCATTTCCGCTCGCAGATGACGAAGCTCGGCTTCAAGCTCGCGGGCGCGGATCATCCGATCATTCCGGTGATGCTGGGCGAGGCGAAGCTTGCCCGCGACATGGCAGACGCGATGACGGCGCGCGGCGTCTACGTTACCGGCTTCTCTTTTCCGGTGGTGCCGAAGGGGCAGGCCCGCATCCGCACGCAGATGTCGGCGGCGCATTCGCGGCAGGAAGTCGACCAGGCAATCGAGGCCTTTGCGCAAACCGGCCGTGAACTCGGCGTTATCTGAGGAAGTACCGATGGCAGGCATGATGAAGGCTCTGGTCAAGGCCAAGGCTGAACCCGGCATCTGGATGGAGGAGGTCGCGATCCCCGAGCCGGGACCGAACGACGTTCTGATCAAGGTGCAGAAATCCGCCATCTGCGGCACGGATGTCCATATCTACAACTGGGACGAATGGGCGGCCGCGCACGGTGCCGGTGCCCATGGTGACCGGCCATGAATTCATGGGCGTGATCCATGCAACGGGAGCGGCGGCAACGCGCTACCACACCGGCATGCGGGTTTCGGGCGAGGGTCACATCGTCTGCGGCAAGTGCCGCAATTGCCGTGCCGGGCCGTGGCCAGCTTTGCCGCAACACGCTTGGGCGTCGGCGTAAACCGGCCCGGCTCGTTTGCGCAGTATGTCTGCATCCCCGAATCCAACGTCGTGCCCATTCCGGCGGACGTGCCGGACGAGATCGCCGCCATCTTCGATCCGTTCGGCAATGCGGTACACACTGCGCTCTCCTTCGACTGCGTCGGCGAGGACGTGCTCGTCACCGGCGCCGGCCCCATCGGCATCATGGGCGCGCTGGTCGCGCAGCGGGCAGGCGCGCGCAAGGTGGTCATCACCGACATCAATCCGCTGCGCCTCGACCTCGCGAAGAAGGCCGGCGTCGAATATGTGGTCGATGCGCGGCACGAGACCTTGCAGGAAGTGATGGAGCGCGTCGGCATGGTCGAGGGCTTCGATGTCGGACTGGAAATGTCCGGCGCAGCGCCGGCTTTCCGCGACATGATCGCGGCCATGAACAATGGCGGCAAGATCGCCATCCTCGGCATTCCGCCAAGCGATTTTTCCATCGACTGGAACAAGGTCATCTTCAAGATGCTGACGCTCAAGGGCATCTATGGCCGCGAGATGTACGAGACCTGGTACAAGATGATCGCCTTCATCCAGGGCGGGCTGGACATCAGCCCGATCATCACGCACCGCCTGCCCATCGACCGCTATATCGAGGGTTTCGAAGCGATGCGCAGCGGCAATTCCGGCAAGGTCGTGCTCGACTGGGAATGAGACTATTCGGCGATTGACGCCCGGGCCGCCACCGGGCGTCCTAGCACCAGCACGGCCAGCACCAGCGCGATCACGGCGCACAGCGCTATCGCTGCGATCATCGGCAGCGGCGTTCCGTCGAAGAACGGGCCGGTAATCGCTATCATCAAGGCGCCCGCCACCATCTGCAGCGTACCGCCCAGCGACGAGGCAAGGCCCGCGCGGTCGCCGTGGTCGTCGAGCGCCATCACCATCGCCGTCGGAATGACCAGTCCGAGGCAGGCATTGGCGAGGAACAGCATCGCCATCAGCACGAACAGGCTGACCGGCGCGACCAGCGCCATCACCAGTAGCGCAATGGCGCAGGCGGCAAAGCCGATCGAGGCGCGCAACATCACCCGCTTCATGCCGAAGCGTTCGCCGAGGCCAGCCGCGAATTGCGACGCTGAGAAGAAGCCGATCGCATTGGCCGCGAAGGCGAGGCTGAACTGCGTCGGCGTCAGGCCGTAATGGTCGGTGTAGACGAAGGATGCGCTGGCGAGGAAGACGAAGAAACTCGCCATGCCAAAGCCGCCGATGAAGGTCAGCCCCATGAAATGGGAATCGCGGAAAAGATCGAGCGAGCCGCGCATGAGGCTTGGGACATTGACGGGTACGCGGTCCTTTGTGGCAAGCGTTTCGGGCTGCATCAGCGCGGTCAGCACGATGCTGAACGCCGCCATCACGATCATCGCAAGGAAGAGCGAGCGCCAGTCGAACAAGGCGATCAGCACGCTGCCGCCAAGCGGGGCGAGCATCGGCGACACGGAAATGACGAGCATGATCATCGCCATGAGGCGGGTCGCCTGCGGGCCGGTGTGGAGGTCGCGGATGATCGCGCGCGGAATGACCATTACCGCCGCGCCGCCTACCCCTTGCACGAAGCGCGAGAAGATCAGCCATTCGATCGATGGCGCGAGCGTGCAGCCGATCGAGCCGATGAGGAACAGCAGCAGCCCCGCATAGAGCGGCGGCTTGCGGCCATACATGTCGGCGAGCGGGCCATAGACTAGTTGCGCCACTCCGAAGGCGACGAAATAGAGGCTGAGCGTCATCTGCACGGACGCGATGTCCGTGTTCAGATCCTGCGCGATTACCGGCATGGCCGGCAGGTACATGTCGATCGCCACCGGCCCGACGCAGGCGAGCAGGCCGAGCACGATGGCCGAACGTACAAAACCGGGTTGCATGGAACTGTCCTTCGCCTTGGCGAACAAATCGGGAGCGGCGGCTTAAGGGGCAACCGGGGGCAAGAACATGGCAACGGCAAGCCATTTGCCGTGCCAAGGCCCACGCCGGCAACGGGCAGTTTCGCCTGTTGCCCTGGCGCAACGTTTTTCTACCGTAACGTCACGCCTCAGGCAAAGCGGACGGCATGCACGGGCGGCAGGGTATGGCTGATCTCGCGCCAATGGTCGCCCTGGTCTTCCGTCAGCCACAGGCCGCCCGTCGTGGAGCCGAAGGCAAGCCGGTCGCCGCTGTTATCGATGCTCAGCGCGTGGCGATAGACGACATCATAGGCATGAGACTGCGGCAGGCCGTTTGTCAACACGTCGAAGCTCTTGCCGGCATCGCGCGTGCGGGTCACGACCAAGCGCGCCGTCCACCGGATAGCGCTTCTCGTCCTTGATGCCCGGCACGAACCAGGCGGTGTCGGGTTCGCGCGGATGCACTGCGACCGCGAAGCCGAAAGAGGATGGCGGCACGTCGTATATTTCCGTCCAGGTCTGCGCATCGTCGCACCGGAAGATGCCGTTGTGGTGCTGCACCCACATGCGGTCCGGCGAGGAGGGGCTTTGCACCAGCATGTGCGCGTCCTGGATTTCCGGATCGCCCTGCTGTTCGGGCGGCAGGAATTCGGCGCGCATGCCGTTGGCCGTGAGTTCCCAGGTCTCGCCGCAATCCCTTGTTCGCCATACGCCGCCGCAGGAAACGCCGAGGCGAACGGTGTTGGAGTCGCGCGGATCGACGCAGATGGAGTGGATGCCCGGGAAGTCGGCGCCACCGCCCATCCAGCGCTTGCGCGAAGGGTGGTCCCACAGGCTTTTCACCCATTGCCAACTATCGCCATGGTCGTTCGAGCGGAAGAGCGCGCCGGGAATGGTGCCACACCACAGCAACCCGTCCTGGTCCGGTCCGCCCGGTTCCAGCGCCCAGACGCGCATCACCGTCCAGGGCAGCACCTTGCCCCAGCCGTCAGTGTCGACGACATCGTCGGGCTTGGACGGGTACGCGGGCGTGGCGATTTCCTCCCAAGCCCCGCCGGGTTTCTTGCGGTGCAGCTTGACGCCAAAATGGCCGTGGTCGAGCGCCGCGTAGCGATAACCGTTGCGCGGGTCGTGCATCGCCAGCGTTACGTTGTCGCCAAGAAAATCCGCATCGCGGATACGCCACCCGCCATTGCGGTCCAGCGTGAAGAAGCCCTTGCGGGTGGAGACAAGCAATTCCTGGGTCATGTTTCCTCCGTTGCGCGATCAGCCTCCCGAAAGGGCCTGCATCACATAGATCCGGCTTTGCGGCCCGGCCGGATCGCTGAGCCGTTCGCGATCGCGCAGCACCACGCCATCCACGATGATGCCCATGTGCTTGCGAAGCGCGCCCTGCTCGTCGAGTACGTATCCGCGCAGAATTTCATTTTCTGCAAATACCGCATCGAGGACTTCGCGCACCGTGCCGCCATCCGCCCGCATTTGCGGACAGGGAACATGGCGCTGCAAATTGGCGGTGAAGTGAACCTCGGCCATTTTCGTGATCTCCCGATGGCGCGGCAATCTGCCACGGGTCGGCTGATCTGAAAAGGCCACGCTAGGGAATAACGGAGACCGTGCCGAAAGGCGGTTGCGTCAGCACGTCATAATCGGTGGCGCTTGCCTCGACCGCCGCGACCAATCCCAAAGCGCCGCGTTCCGTTGCGGGCAGTGAGTCGACAGCGATTTTCAACGCCTCGAGCAAGTCCGGCGCCAGCCCGGTGAAAGCTGGAGCAGTGATCAGTGGCAGGCCGGGCACATTGGAGGAGCGGCCGGAAACATGAAGCTTTCGTGCCGCCGGTTCGTGGCCCAAGGCAAGCCGCCAGCTTTGCGCGTCGATGGCCGCAAGCTGCGCCCTGCCCTCGGCAACGGCCCTGATCGAGTTGCGATGTCCGCCAGTCATGAGAAATCGCGAAGCGGGCAAGGTGATTGGCTTGTCGGCCAGCTCGGACAGTGCGCGAAAGCCGCTTTGCGAGGCGAACGAATTGACGGCGATGAGAGCGTTGCCATCGGCGATGAGTTGGCGCGGATCGCGCTCGCCCATCGTTATGTAGACGCTGTGGTAATCGCCCGGCCTGCCGCCAAGGCCAAAGTCGAAGCGGGCGAAAGGCGTGACCTTGTCCTTCAGCGCCGAAACGAAAGGCCAGCCACAGGTTTGCCCCACCAAGAGCTGCGGATCCGTCCACTGCGCCTCGTGGTCGCCGTCGCGAGCGAGCGCCCACGCTACCTCGATTCCACGCTCCGACAGCTGTTCACGGGCAAGCGCCCACAAAAGGTCCCAGGCCTGTGATACCTCGGGCCAGTCGTACATCGGTAATGCTGCAAATGGCTGGGACAAATCCGCTTTTCCTTGCGCGATTGCGTCAAGTTATGAACGGATGCGGAACCGGTTCCTTCGGCACGAAAAGGTATTTGCGGAATATGGCCCAGTAGGACGGGTAGACATAGCCATTGTTGCGCTTGATGAACTGGGCGCGGTGCCGCTTGTAAAAGGACGGCAAGTGATACCAGGCAAGGCCGGGGCGGGTGTGGTGGACGACGTGGAGATTGTTGAAGAGAAAGAGGAACCCCATCGGTCCGAAATCCTCGATCACCACTGTGCGCTCGCCCTCCTTTTCGGACGCCTGGTGCTCGAGGAAGGTGCGGATGAGGATGAGCGCCACGCCGACATAGGCTGCGACCGCGAATTGCCAGAACCGGACATCGGTGATCGCACCAACGATCAGCGCGAGCACGATCAACGGCGGGATGTGCCACAGCCACGCGCGCGCGATTGCCTTGCCGGTCTCGCCGCCCTTCAGCATGGCACGCGTATCGTCCCGCACCATGCGCCACAGCACAATTAGCGGGCCGACAGTGAGACGCCCGAACAGCGTATTGTTGAATGCGAGGAGGGTTCGCGCGAGCCGGCCCGTCGCCTTCCAGTCGTGCTGCGCAAGATACCAGCTTTCCGGGTCGTCGAAGGGATCGGTGAGTTCACCGGTCGCGTGGTGCTCCAGATGCCCGTCGCGAAAACGCCCGTGGGCATAGACCCATCCGATCGGAAGCCAGACGAATGCATGGTTGACCAGCGCGTTCCTGGTGGGATGGCCGTGCACCACCTCATGCACGATGGACCAGTAAAGGGCAGTCAGGACACCTGCCGCAGCGATCCACAGCACGGGATTGAGGGATGCGCCAAAAGCCGCGAGCGCAAACCAGAGCGCATATACAACCGCAATCAACGCTACGGTCGGCCACTCGATCCTCGAAAGGAACTGCATCTATCCACCCCATGCCCTTGCATTTTCACGCAAAGTTGATCCGGTTCACCCTATCGCGCAATGAAACAATGCGCAACTTTCCACTTAAATTGATGTGAATTCGCAACAGCAAGGATGTTTATGGACAAGCGAGATATCGTTCACACCTTCCAGGAAAGGCTGAGGCTATTACGGGACCGGCGTTCGTCCAGCATGGCAGACCTGTCACGGCGCTGGGGCGTGGACCGTTCGGCGCTGAGCCAGTTTCTCGACCACGGCGCGACGCGGTTGCCTCGCGCCGAGACGCTTTGCGCCATAGCAAGCGCGGAGACGGTCAGCGTCGATTGGCTGCTTGGCCTGTCGCAGAACGAAACGACGATCGCCGAAGTCGCCCGCGCGGAAAGCATTGAGGTCTTCGAGGACAAGGCCGGCGAAACACGGCTGGCCGAATGGCACCGGGAAGCGGTGGGGTACAAGATCCGCTATGTTCCGGCCACGCTGCCCGACCTTTTGCGAACTCCGGCGGTCCTGAATTACGAGTTCAGGTCGCAGGACCGGGACTTGATCGACGCAAAGGCGGGGCAGACCGAAAGCCAGCTTGCCTATACGCGCCGGCCCGAAACCGACATGGAAGTCGTGATGCCGCGCCAGCGGATCGAAAGCTTTGCCGCCGGCACCGGCATCTGGTCCGGCCTTTCCAGAGGGGTCAGGCAGGCACAGATCGATCACATGGCGCGGCTTCTCGACGAGTTGTACCCGACCTTCCGGCTCTTCCTGTTCGACGGACTGAAGGCGTTTTCGGCCCCGTTCACGGTTTTCGGACCCAAGCGCGCGGCGATTTATCTGGGCGACATGTATCTCGTGACACATTCGGTGGAACAGATCAGGGAACTGACCGCCCGGTTCGACCACCTGATCCGGATCGCCGAAGTCGGACCTGACCGGGCCGCGGCACACATCGCCGGGCTGGAAGTCAAGTGAGGCAGAGGCGTCTTCGCAGTTGCACAATCTAATCGATTGAATTAAGACGCTCGCGAAGCACCTCGCTTAGCCATCAATCAGCGAGAGACCGGAAAGCCCATGACCAGCCAGATCATTCCGGTCGATCCGTTCGACTATGTCGTTTTCGGCGGTACCGGCGACCTTTCCGAACGCAAGCTGATCCCGGCGCTTTACCACCGCGCTTCGGACGGCCAGATCGTCGGCGGCTCGCGCATCATCGGCGCGGCGCGCGCCGACATGAGCACGGACGAGTTCCGCAACTTCGCCCGTCAGGCGCTGAACGAGCACATCAAGGAAGCCGATCGCGATCACGGGCAGATCGAGAAGTTCGTCGAGCGCCTGCACTACGTTTCGGTTGATGCCAAGTCCGAAAAGGGCTGGGACGAACTCAAGTCGCTGCTGGGCGATGATGACCGGGTGCGCGCCTTCTACCTGGCGGTCGGGCCGGCGATCTTCGGCGACATAGCGGAGAAGCTGCACGCGCACGGCATGATCGGCGAGCGCTCGCGGCTGGTGATCGAAAAGCCGATCGGCCACGACCTTGCCAGCGCGCATGAATTGAACGTCACGGTCGGCCGGTACTTCCGCGAAGACCAGATCTACCGCATCGATCATTATCTGGGCAAGGAAACCGTCCAGAACCTGATGGCGCTGCGCTTTGCCAATGCGCTGTACGAGCCGGTCTGGAATTCCGCCCATATCGACCATGTGCAGATCACGGTCGCCGAGACGCTCGGCGTCGAAGGCCGCGGCCGGCTATTACGACAAGTCCGGCGCGATCCGCGACATGGTGCAGAACCATTTGCTGCAGCTGCTCTGCCTCGTTGCGATGGAGCCGCCCTCCTCCATGAACGCCGATGCGGTGCGCGACGAAAAGCTGAAGGTGCTGCGGGCGCTGACGCCCATCAATGCCGACAACGCCAACGAGATGACCGTGCGCGGCCAGTACACGGCCGGCGCTGCCAACGGCATGTCGGTGCCCGGCTATCTCGACGAACTCGAGGGCGGCAAGTCGGATACGGAGACCTTCGTCGCGATCAAGGCCGAGATCGGCAACTGGCGCTGGGCGGGCGTTCCCTTCTACCTGCGCACCGGCAAGCGGCTGGCGCAGCGCGTTTCGGAAATCGTCATCCAGTTCAAGCCGGCGCCGCACAACATCTTCAGCGCCGATGCCGGGCGAATGATCGCGAACCGCCTTGTCATGCGGCTGCAGCCGGATGAAGCTGTCAGCCAGATGATCATGATCAAGGATCCCGGTCCCGGCGGCATGCGGCTGCGGCAGGTTGCGCTCGACATGAGCTTTGCCGAGCGGTTCGACGTGCGCGCGCCCGATGCCTATGAACGGCTGCTGCTTGACGTGATCCGCGGCAACCCGACCCTGTTCATGCGGCGCGACGAGGTGGAGGCGGCATGGAAATGGGTCGATCCGATCATCAGCGCCTGGGCAAGCGCCGGCATCAAGTGCAAGAAATATACGGCCGGCACCTGGGGGCCGTCCGCGGCGATCGCGCTGGTCGAGCGCGACGGGCGGACCTGGCACGAGGAATCAGGCGCTGACTGAGCCGCGATCATTCCACGCCTATGACGACCGGACAGCGCTGGCAGGCGCTCTGGCCTCGGGCGTCGCCGCCGTGCTGTCGGGCGCCATCGCCACACGCGGCGAGGCGCGCCTGGCCGTCTCGGGCGGCAGCACGCCGGCCTTGTTCTTCGAGGCGTTGGCGAAGCTGGAACTCGATTGGGAAAAGGTCACGGTAACGCTGGTGGACGAGCGCTTCGTTGCCGAAGACAGCCCCCGCTCCAACGCGGCGCTGGTCAAGCGCGAACTGCTTCGCGAGTCGCGCGGCAGCGGCCCATTTCCTGCCGCTTGCCGGAGATGTTTCAGCCGGGCTTGCTGCGAGCGTTGAACGGGCGGACCATGCCGTTGCCATGCTGGGCACGCTGGATGCCGTCATTCTCGGCATGGGCAATGACGGCCACACCGCCTCGTTCTTTCCCGGCGGCGACAGGCTCGCCGATGCGCTCGACATGAGTACGCGCCGGCACATGTCATCGCCATCGAAGCGCCAGGCGCGGGCGAACCACGCTTGACGCTGACGCTCAAGGCGCTTTTGGAAGCCAGTTTCATTGCGCTGCATATCGAGGGCGCGGAGAAGCGCGAAACGCTGGACACAGGCGCTTGCGCGGCGGATCCGAACTGAACATGCCCGTGCGGGCGGTCGTCAATCGCGCGGGTGACAGGTTGCAGATTTTCTGGGCGCCCTGAACGCGCCGGCCGGGAGAAAGCCATGAATGTCGACAAACGCATTGCCGAAGTCACCGAACGGGTGATCGAGCGCAGCCATCCGGGTCGCCAGGCCTATCTTCGGCGCATCGATGCCGCCGCCTCGCGCGGGCCGCACCGGGCGGCGCTGTCATGCGGCAACCTTGCGCACGGATTTGCCGCCTGCGGCGTCTCCGACAAGGCGGCGCTGGCCGGCGACGTGGTGCCGAATCTTGGCATCGTGACCGCCTATAACGACATGCTTTCGGCGCATCAGCCCTACAAGGATTTTCCCGACCTCATCAAGCAGGCGGCGCGCGAGGCGGGCGGCGTGGCGCAGGTGGCGGGCGGCGTGCCGGCCATGTGCGACGGCGTTACGCAAGGCCAGCCGGGCATGGAACTTTCGCTGTTCTCGCGCGACGTGATCGCCATGGCGGCGGGCGTCGCCCTGTCGCACAACATGTTCGACGCGGCGCTCTTCCTGGGCATCTGCGACAAGATCGTGCCGGGCCTGGTGATGGCGGCGCTGACCTTCGGCCATCTGCCGGCGGTGTTCGTGCCGGCCGGACCGATGCCCTCCGGCCTGCCGAACGACGAAAAGGCCCGCATCCGCCAGCTATACGCCGAAGGCAAGGTCGGACGCGCGGAACTGCTGGAGGCTGAATCGCAGTCCTACCATTCGCCGGGCACCTGCACCTTCTACGGCACGGCGAATTCCAACCAGATGCTGATGGAAATCATGGGCCTGCACCTGCCGGGCGCATCCTTCATCAATCCCATACACGCCGCTGCGCGATGCGCTGACGCGCGAAGCTGCGCGGCGGGCGCTGGCGATCACCGCGCTCGGCAACGAGTTCACCCCGGCGGGACGCGTCATCGACGAGAAGGCAGTGGTCAACGGCGTCGTCGGACTGCATGCCACCGGCGGATCGACCAACCACACCATGCATCTGGTCGCCATGGCCAAATGCGCAGGCATCGAGCTGACCTGGGGCGACATCGCCGATCTTTCGGAAGCAGTGCCGCTGCTGGCGCGCGTCTATCCGAACGGCCTTGCCGACGTGAACCATTTCCATGCCGCCGGCGGCATGGGCTACCTGATCGGCGCAATTGATCGATGGCGGCCTTGTGCATGAAGACGTGAAGACCGTCTGGGGCGAAGGTCTCTCCAACTACCGGCAGGAACCGAAGCTCGGCGCGGACGGAAACATCGTCTGGGAAAAGGCCGCTGCAGTTTCCGGCAACGACAAGGTTCTGGCGCCCGCCGGCAAAGCCCTTCGCGCCGACCGGCGGGCTGAAGATGCTGTCGGGCAATCTCGGCCGGGCGGTTGCGAAGATTTCAGCGGTGAAGCCCGAACGGCACATCATCGAGGCGCCGGCAATCGTGTTCCATGACCAGTCGGAAATCACCGCCGCATTCAAGGCGGGCAAGCTCGACCGGGACTTCGTCGCGGTGCTGCGCTTCCAGGGCCCCAAGGCCAACGGCATGCCGGAACTGCACAAGATGATCCAGCCGCTGGGCGTGTTGCAGGATCGCGGCTTCAAGGTCGCGCTCGTCACCGACGGGCGCATGTCGGGCGCATCGGGCAAGATCCCCTCGGCAATCCATGTGACGCCGGAAGCGCTGGACGGCGGCCTGATCGCCAAGGTCAAGGACGGCGACATGGTGCGGCTCGATGCCATCGCCGGAACGATCGACGTCCTCGTTTCGGAAGCCGAACTCGCCGCGCGCGAACCTGCCCGGCCCGATCTTTCGGCCAATGACTTCGGCATGGGGCGCGAACTGTTCGCAGGCTTCCGCCGCCTCGTCAACGGCCCGGCGGAAGGGCGCCAGCGTCGTCTACTGAATAGCGGCGGGCGTCAGTTTCAGCAACCGTCCGCCCGCGCCGTCCTCCAGCACCCACAGTGCCCCGTCCGGGCCTTCCTCGACTTCGCGGATTCGCGTTCCCATGTCGATGCGCTCCGCCTCGCGGGCGGTTTCACCATCGATGTCGATGCGCACCAGGCCTTCCGAACGCAGGCCTGCCGGTGATCGCGTCGCCCTGCCATTGCGGGAAAAGCGAGCCGGAGTAAATGACGAGACCTGCCGGCGCGATCACAGGATCCCAGAAGGTCTTCGATGCCTCGAATTCGGGTCGTTCGGCAGGGTCGGGAATATTGCGGCCGCTGTAATGCCGGCCCTCCGAGACGAGCGGCCAGCCATAGTTCTGTCCGGGCAGGACAAGGTTCAGTTCATCGCCGCCGCGCGGACCCATCTCGATGCCCCAGAGCCGGCCTTCGCCGTCGAAGGCAAGTCCAAGCACGTTGCGATGGCCGATGCTGAAGAAGGTTTCGGCAAGCCCCCCGTCGCCCGCATAGGGATTGCCGGGCGGAACCGTGCCGTCATCGTTGAGACGGATGATCTTGCCCAGATTGGAGTTCATGTCCTGCGCCGGTTCCATGAGCTGGCGGTCGCCCGATGAAATGAACAGCTGGCCATCGGGCGAGAAGGCGATGCGGTGGCTGTAATGTCCGCGGCCTTGTGCCTTCGGCTCCTGCCGCCAGATTACCTCCAGCGATTCAAGCCTTGGCTCGCCCTCCAGTACCAGCTTGGCGCGGGCAACCGCCGCGCCGCGCAAGCCGCCATCACCGGGTTCGGCGTAAGACAGATAGACGTATCTGTTATCTTCGAAATCGGGATGCGGCACGACATCTCCAAAGCCGCCCTGCCCGCCATAGGCGACTTCCGGTATGCCGGAAATTTCAGTCTTTTCACCCGCCTGTGTGACAAGCTGGAGCGAACCGGGCTTTTCGCTGACAAGCAGCCTACCGTCCGGCAGGAAGCTCATTGCCCAGGGTTCGTTGAATTGCGCAATCGCGTCGGACTTGAGCGTTGCACCGGCACTGCCCGAAAGGGTTTGCGCAGCGACCGGTACGGAAAATGCGACCGCAAGCAGGAAGGCCGCACCGAAATGCATCTTCATCATGAAATCCTCCGATGGCATCGCACTTCGTCACCTAGGTAACGCGCTGCAGGGCACGATGCTGCCCACGATCCATCACGCCTGCGTGAGTGCGACAGACAGCCGCGCCCCTCCGCCAGGGTCAACGCACACCATTTTATCGTGTGTTTGTGGAGTCAGTAGGCCGGCGGCTCGATCCCGGCGGCGCGGCAGGCGCCGGAAAGCGTGTTGGCCATCAGCATGGCAATGGTCATCGGCCCGACGCCGCCCGGAACCGGCGTGATCGAACCGGCGACCGGCTGGCAGGCTTCGAAATCGACATCGCCCACCAGCCTCGTGCCGCTGGCGCCGGGCGTTGCCGACGCCACGCGGTTGATGCCGACATCGATGACGCAGGCGCCCGGCTTCACCCAATCCGCCTTGATCATTTCCGGACGGCCGACCGCCGCCACGAGGATATCGGCGGTGCGGGCCAGCGCGGGAAGGTCCTTCGTGCGCGAATGGGCGATCGTCACCGTGGCATTGGCGAGCAGCAGAAGGTTTGCCATCGGCTTGCCGACGATGTTCGAACGGCCGACAACCACGGCAGTGAGGCCAGACAGATCGCGGGTTCCGAGCGCCTTTTCGATCAGCAGCATGGATCCGGCCGGCGTGCAGGGCACGAAGGCGCTTGCCGTCTCGCCAGTGCCGAGCTTGCCGACATTGATGAAGTGGAAGCCGTCGACATCCTTTTCCGGCGAGATCGCCTGGATGATCTTGCCCTCGTCGATGTGTTTCGGGCAGCGGCAGTTGCACGAGAATGCCGTGGATCGATGCATCGGCATTGAGTTCGGCCAGAGCGCGAGAAGCTTGTCCTCGCCCGTGTCCGCGGCCAGACGGTGCGTCAGCGACTTGAAACCGCATTCCTCGGCCATCTTGCCCTTTGAGCGGACATAGACCTGACTGGCAGGGTCCTCGCCGACGATGACTACGGCGATTCCCGGCGTGACTCCCGTGCGGGCGACAAGGTCAGCCGTAGACGTCTTTACCCTTGCTATGACGTCCGACGCGATTTCCTTGCCGTTGATGATCCGGGACACATGAATTTCCTCATTGACACGCATCCCCGCTTAGCGCGGATTGCGACATTGAGGCTGGCCGCAAAAACGCCGTTCGCCACGCCAAATCCGACGAAAGCCGTCAGACGCGCTCGACCCTTTGCTCGATTGCGCCGAAAACCGTGTGATGATGCTTGTCGCGCATTTCGACGCGCACTGTGTCGCCGAAGCGCAGCAGCGGCGTTTTCGCCTGTGGACCCGTCGATGCTTTCATACATTCGCTGTTCGGCAAGGCAGGCAAAGCCCCTGCCACCTTCGCTGGCGGGCTTGCCGAAAGCCGCCGTCGCCGGAACGGTTCGAAACGGTTCCCGATCCGATGACAGCGCCCGCGCCAAGCGACCGCGTTCTTGCCGCATGCGCGACCAACTTTCCGAAATCGAACGCCATGTCCGCGCCGGCATCGACCTGCCCAAGCACCTGGTCGTTGACATGAACGCCGAGCGTCATGGCGAGCCTGCCGCCGGTCCATGCCGGTCCCAGTTCGTCCGGCGTTACCGCAACGGGCGAAAACGCCGTCGGTCCCTTTCGACTGACAAAAGCCGAAGCCCTTCGTCAGTTCCGCCGGTGCCAGCGCGCGATACGAAATGTCGTTGACCAGCATCACGAGGCGAATGTGCCCGAGCGCATCTTGCGGCGTCACGCCCAAGCGGCACGTCGCCGGTAATGACGGCGATCTCGCCTTCAAGGTCTATGCCCCAGTCCTGCGAGGCGGCGGCAATGGGATCGCGCGCGCCAAGCATGGCATCGCCAGCCCCGATATACATCAGCGGCTCGGTCAGGTGATTTTCAGGTAGCGGCTGGTTGCGCGCCTTGCGGATCAGCTCCATGTGGCTGGGATAGGCCGAGCCGTCAGCCCACAGGTGCGCTCGCGGCAGCGGCGCCATGGCGTCGTGTTCATGAAAGCGTTCGGAAGGCACGGAGCCGTGATCAAGGCTTTCCGACAGCGCTGCCAGATGCGGCGAGATGCGAGCCCAGTCGTCCAGCGCCGCGCGAAGGCTTGGGGCGAGGAATGAAGCGTCGGTGAATTTCGTCAGGTCCCGCGAAACAACGACCAGCCGGCCATCGCGCCCGCCATCCTTCAAGCTTGCAAGTTTCATGTGATCGGCCCTCCCGCCTATGCGAGTTCCACTCTTCCGCCTCGCCCCTGCCCGCGTCAACCGCAACCTTCGGTCTGTCGCCAATCCAACTTTCAAAGGGCACGGAATGCACGGCAGAAACTAGTTCGATTCCGCCCGCAACCATGGATATTCAATGACGTTGCGCAAACCGACAGTGCGTCGAATATTGCTTCGGAACGGGTCGATCCTTAATGCCTCGTTAACGACTGACTGCAATCGTGCCCCTGTGACGGCAAGGTAGCTGCCAATTCGTGGGGTCTTGGCAGCCATCCCGACGTCGCATGGCGCAGATGCGAGGGGCATTTTTCATCGGAGTTGGACGCTCCCATGGAACTAGGCTGGGGGGCATGCCCCTCGCATCTCCAGCCCCACCGGGGCTTCAGTGCAATTCGACCGTCCCCGTCCTGACCAGAAATTCCAACAACTGGTCAGCGGCTTCTTCGGCGCTCAGTGTACTGGTCCTCACCCGTATTTCGGGATTTTCAGGCTCTTCATACGGCGAGTCGATCCCGGTGAAATTGCGGATCTGCCCGGCGCGCGCCTTGGCGTAAAGTCCCTTTACGTCCCGCGCTTCGGCGATCTCCAGCGGCGTATCGACATGAACCTCGATGAACTCGCCCGGCTCCAGCATCTCCCTTGCCATGCGCCGCTCGGAGCGGAATGGCGAAATGAACGAGACCAGCGTGATGAGGCCCGCATCGGCCATCAGGCGCGCGACCTCGGCCACGCGCCGGATGTTTTCGACGCGGTCGGCATCGGTGAAGCCGAGATCCTTGTTGAGGCCATGGCGAACGTTGTCGCCGTCCAACAGGTAGGTATGGCGGCCGAGCGCCGCGAGCTTCTTCTCGAGGATGTTGGCGATGGTCGATTTTCCCGAGCCTGACAGGCCGGTGAACCACAGCACGGCCGGCTTCTGGCCCTTGAGCCTTGCGCGCGCGGTCTTGTCGACATCCATTGCCTGCCAGTGGATGTTCGCCGACCTTCGAAGCGCAAAGTGGACAAGGCCCATGCCGACAGTCGCATTCGTCAGGCGGTCGATCAGGATGAAGCCGCCCGTGTCGCGGTTCTGATGATAGGGGTCGAATGCAATGCGCCGGTCGATGGCGATGTTGCAAACGCCGATCTCGTTGAGGTCGAGCTTGGTTGCCGCGACATGTTCGAAACTGTTGACGTTGATGCGGTATTTGGGCGCCGTGATCGTCGCCTGGACGGTAGACGGGCCGATCTTGAGCAGATATGGGCGGCCCGGCAGCATCGGCTCGTCGCTCATCCAAAGAATGGTGGTCTCGAACTGGTTGGCGACTTCCGCAGGCGCGGTGGCGCTTGAAATCACGTCGCCCCGCGAAATGTCGATCTCGTCGGCAAGGGTCAGCGTCACCGACTGGCCGGACACGGCAACATCGAGATCGCCGTCGAGTGTGACGATGCGCGTGACGGTCGATTCGCGCCCGGAAGGCTGGACGCGGATGCGGTCGCCCGGACTCACCGAGCCGCCGGATATCTGGCCCGCAAAACCACGGAATTCATGGTTCGGCCGGTTCACCCATTGCACCGGCAGGCGCAACGGCGCATCCGCGTCGATGTCGTCGACGGGTACGGTTTCAAGATGTTCCAGCAGTGCAGGACCGTCAAACCAGGGCATGGCGTCGGTACGGGCGATGACATTGTCGCCCTTGAGCGCCG
Source organism: uncultured Alphaproteobacteria bacterium (assembly GCA_963699855.1). GTDB lineage: Bacteria > Pseudomonadota > Alphaproteobacteria > Rhizobiales > Rhizobiaceae > BOKV01. The sequence goes on from CAVOVL010000007.1 coordinate 74,373, forward strand.
AAACGGGAATGGAAACGATCTCGAAGGGCGCGACGCCGCCAGCGCCAAGCCCGGCTGCGAACTGGCGGTAGTCGGCATCGATCTGTTCGTAAGCCTCGCGCGAATAGCCGACGAGGTCCATCTTGTTGATGGCCAGCACGATCCTGCGGATGCCAAGCAGCGAGACGATGAAGGAATGACGGCGGGTCTGCGTCAGGATTCCCTTGCGCGCATCGATCAGGATGATGGCCAGGTCCGCGGTCGAGGCGCCGGTCGCCATGTTGCGGGTGTACTGCTCGTGACCCGGGGTGTCGGCAACGATGAACTTGCGCTTGTCGGTGGAGAAGAACCGGTAGGCAACATCGATGGTGATGCCCTGCTCGCGTTCGGAGGCGAGGCCATCAACCAGCAGCGCGAAGTCGATGTCCTCGCCCTGGGTGCCGACTTTCTTCGAATCGCGTTCCAGCGCCGCAAGCTGGTCCTCGAAGATCATCTTCGATTCGTACAGCATGCGACCGATCAGCGTGGACTTGCCGTCATCGACACTGCCGCAGGTGATGAAGCGCAGCAGCGACTTTTCCTCATGGCCCTTGAGATAGGCGAAAATGTCCTGCTCGATGAGATCGGAAACGTGCGCCATCAGAAGTAGCCCTCCTGCTTCTTCTTTTCCATGGAAGCGGACTGGTCGTGGTCGATGACGCGGCCCTGTCGCTCGGAGGTTCGTGTCAGGAGCATCTCCTGGATGATGTCCGTCAGCGTCGCCGCCTCGCTTTCGACAGCGCCGGTCAGCGGGTAGCAGCCGAGCGTGCGGAAGCGCACCATGCGCTGCTGCGGCACCTCGCCAGGCCTAAGCGGCATGCGCTCGTCGTCGACCATGATCAAGGTGCCGTCGCGTTCCACCACCGGGCGCACGGCCGAGAAATACAGCGGAACGATCGGTATCTTCTCCAGCCAGATGTACTGCCAGATGTCGAGCTCGGTCCAGTTCGAAAGCGGGAAGGCTCGGATCGATTCGCCCTTGCTCTTGCGGGCGTTGTAGGTCTTCCAAAGTTCCGGCCGCTGGTTCTTCGGGTCCCAGCGGTGATCGGCGGTGCGGAAGGAGAAGATGCGTTCCTTGGCACGCGACTTTTCCTCGTCGCGGCGCGCGCCGCCAAAGGCGACATCGAACTTGTAGAGATCGAGCGCCTGCTTCAGCGCCTGTGTCTTCATGATGTCGGTATGGACGGCCGAGCCGTGCGTGAACGGGTCGATGCCCTGCGCCAGCCCTTCCTCGTTCGTGTGAACGATCAGCTTCAGCCCGAGATTGGCAACCGTGTCGTCGCGAAACGTGATCATTTCGCGGAACTTCCACTTGGTATCGACATGCATCAGCGGAAAAGGCGGCAGCGCGGGATAGAACGCCTTCATCGCCAGATGCAGCATCACGGCGCTGTCCTTGCCGATCGAATAGAGCATCACGGGGTTTTCCGCCTCGGCGGCCACCTCGCGCATGATGTGAATGCTCTCGGCTTCCAGTCTTTGGAGATGGGTCAGCATGGATATGGATCAGTTCATTTGCGGGATGACGAATTTGACGCCGGCTGTATAGGCGACAAAATCAGGGTTGCGATAGCCGGGCTTGCCATAGTTCAGCGGTGCGCCGGAAATTTGTTCCACAAATCCGCCGGCGGCTGAAAGGACGGCGTGACCGGCGGCCGTATCCCACTCCATGGTCGGGCCGAAGCGCGGATAAAGGTCGGCTTCGCCGGCCGCCAGAAGGCAGAATTTCAGCGATGAGCCGGCATTGGTGAGCTTTGCCACTGGGTTGGCGTCGACGAATGCCTGCGTTTGCGGGCGTCATGTGCGAACGGGATGCGACCACCGTCAGCGACCCGTTGTCCGGCTTTGCCGTCACCAGCGCGCGGCGCGATGGGTCGGCAAGCGAAGCCTCGAATGCGCCTCGCCCGGCGGCGCCCGCGAACAGACGGTCAACCGCCGGGGCATAGACGGCGCCGGCAACCGGAACGCCGTTCTCGATCAGGCCGATATTGATGGTGAATTCGCCCCGGTCCGCCACGAACTCCTTGGTGCCGTCGATGGGATCGACCAGGAAGAACCGTTTGCCGGCAAATCCGGCTTGCATGGGTGGCGGCGCGTTCCTCGGTAACGACGGGAATGTCCGGAAATGCCCTGGCCAGTTCCTCGCACAGGAACGCATCGACTTCGAGATCGGCTGCGGTAAGCGGCGACATGTCCGATTTGCTGGCGATTTCGCCGACGCGGCCATGATGGCGCATGGCGATCCGCCCGCCCTCGAGAACGAGTTCGGCCAATTTGTCGACGAGTTGGGTGAGGTCAGCGGTGTCGGTCGGCATCCGAATAGCCATATATGCGAAATTCATTGAACCCGCGGGGCTTCGCAGGGTTTTGGCAAAAGGTCAACTGCCGCAAATGCCACGCCAAATTCCGCCACAATTCAAGCGCGAAGCGAACCGCCACTCTCACCAGCCCATGATCCGATGACCGCAATCTCCGTCCGAACCGACAAAGCCAGGGCAATCGATGCCGCCGATCCTTCCTCGCCGCTGTTGGTGGTGGGGCGGCAACAGGACAAGAAGCCGCTTGAGGCGATTGCCGGCAATCTGGGCCTGCGCCTCGTATCGGCGCGCGAGTACATCTCCAATCCGGAGACGCTGGCGGGCTCGCGGCAGGTCATCAACCTGTGCGCGGTCGAAGACTATCTGAGCCAGGGCTACTACGTATCGTTGCTGGCGGCCGCACGCGGCCAGCGCGCGGTGCCGAATATCGACACGGTGACCGGCCTTGCCTGGAAGAAGATCTACAAGAACTATCTGTCCGAGCTCACCCGGCTTGTTGACCTCAAGGGGCTCGACGAGTTCTCGCGAAGGCAAGAACTCCTGCACGGCCGAGATCTATTTCGGCGAGGCGGCCCATCCCTGGGCCAAGCGGCTTGCAGCCCGCGCCTTCAGGCTGTTTCCCGCGCCCATTCTGGAAGTCAACGTCAAACGGCTGAAGAGCGGCTGGCGCGTGGCCTATATCTGGCCCTTGTCGAGCGCTTCCATCACGCCGGCCACTCTCGGCCGGTTCGGCGACTGCCTGGCTGAGCATCTCAATTCGAAGCGCAACACCGCCTCGCGCCGCAAGAAGACGATGTTCGACCTCGCCATCCTTTTCGACCCGCAGGAGAAGATGCCGCCTTCCAGCGAATCCTCGATCAAGCACTTCGTGCGGGCGGCGGAGCGGCAGAACATCTCGGCCGAGATCATCTCGCGCAAGGACATTGCGCGGCTGTCCAGTTTCGATGCGCTGTTCATCCGCGAAACGACGAACATCAACAACCACACCTTCACCTTTGCCCGGAATGCCGAGGCGCGGGGCATGCCGGTGATCGACGATTCGGTCTCGATCCTGCGTTGCTCGAACAAGGTCTATCTGCGCGAGGCGCTGGCGCGTGCCAGGATCGCCATGCCGCAGACATTCCTGGTGACCAGGAACAGCCTGCGCGAAGTTGCCGGCCAGCTCATCTTTCCCTGCGTTCTCAAGATCCCCGACGGCTCGTTCTCGCGCGGCGTCATCAAGGTCAAGAACGTCGAGGAATACGTCGAACAGGCCACGACGATGCTGGAGGATTCCTTCATCGTGCTGGCGCAGGAATATCTCTACACCGAGTATGACTGGCGCATCGGCGTTCTTGACGGGCATCCGCTGTTCGCCTGCAAGTACCACATGGCGCGCGGCCACTGGCAGATCTACAACCACCGCGCGGGCGGGCGCACGCTTGCGGGCGGCTTCGAGACGCTGCCGCTGGATAGCGCGCCGCCGGCCGTGATCAAGGCGGCGGTCAAGTCATCGCAGCAGATGGGCCGCGGGCTCTATGGCGTCGACGTCAAGCTGGCGCGCGGAACGGCCTATGTCATCGAGGTCAACGACAACCCGAACATCGACGCGGGGGTCGAGGACAAGGCGATCGGCGAGCGGATGTATGACGAGGTGATATCCGTGTTCCGCAAGCGGATACTCATTGCGCGCGGGCTAACCGGAACCGCCGCGACAAGGCAGTCTGACGAAGAAGGGCGCGGATCGCTCCGCGCCCTGTGCTGCCGTGCTAGCAATGCTTACTTCATCGCGTCGGTGATTTCCGATGTCCAGGCGCCCGAAGGCGGGTTGGCGATGATCTTCTGCGCCAGCAGCGCGTCGGCGGTGCGCTGGTAGGCGGCCTCGATCAGCTTCGCATCCGGCTTGTCGATCAGCTTGGCCACCTCGCCCATCATACGCTTCTGGTGGTTCTCGTCCTGGCCGCCATTGTCCACCACGATAGCCGCGGCCTCGTCCGGGATTGGCGATCGCGTATTCCCAGCCCTTCATCGAAGCCGTGACGAACTTGACCATGGTTTCCCTGAAGGCCGGGTCCTTGAGCTTGTCTTCCATGACGTAGAGGCCGTCCTCAAGAAGGTCGACGCCCATGGCCGTGTAGTTGAAGACGATGAGGTCTTCCGGCTTGTAGCCGGCGTCGATGAGCTGCCAGTACTCGTTGTAGGTCATGACCGAGATGCAGTCGGCCTGCTTCTGGATCAACGGCTGCACGTCGAAGGACTGCTTGAGCACCGTTACGCCGTCGGGGCCGCCCTCGGTCGAAAGGCCGAGCTTGCTCATCCATGCGTAGAACGGATATTCGTTGCCGAAGAACCACACGCCCAGCGTCTTGCCCTTGAAGTCGGCTTCGGTCTGGACCGGGCCGTCTTTCGGGCAAACGAGCTGCATGCCCGCCTTCTTGTATGGCTGCGCGATGTTGACGAGCGGCACGCCTTTCTCGCGGGCGGTGAGCGCGGCGCCCATCCACGTAACGATCACGTCTGCTCCGCCACCGGCAATGACCTACTCGGGCGCGATGTCCGGGCCGCCCGGCTTGATCTCGACGTCAAGGCCGGCTTCTTCGTAGAAGCCCTTTTCCTTCGCGACGAAGTAGCCGGCAAACTGCGACTGCGCTACCCATTTGAGCTGCAGCGTAACCTTGTCGGCAGCCATGGCGCTGCCTGCCATGAGTGCCATGGCGAGCGCGACACCCATGCGCAATGTCTTTTTCATGTTCCCTTCTCCTGCGGTTGCGGCATCCACCTTCGCCGGGATCATCCCCTGCGATAGGACGGGTGCCAGAAAGTGACCACGCGCTCGATCGTTGCGAGCGCCCCATAGAAGACCGAACCGGCGAGCGCGGCAACGGCAATTTCTGCCCAGACCATGTCGAGGTTCATACGCCCGATCTCGGTCGAGATGCGAAAACCCATGCCGACGACCGGCGTGCCGAAAAATTCGGCAACGATCGCGCCGATCAGCGCCAGCGTCGAATTTATCTTCAGCGCGTTGAAGATAAACGGCATTGCCGCCGGCAGGCGCAGGTGGAAAAGCATCTGCCAGTGGCCCGCGGCGTAGGTTCGCATCAGGTCGCGCTCCGAATGGCCGGAGGCCTGCAGACCGGCAAGCGTGTTCACAAGCATCGGGAAAAAGGTCATCACCGCAACGACCGCCGCCTTGGAATGCCAGTCGAAGCCGAACCAGATCACCATTATCGGCGCGATGCCGATGATCGGCAGCGCCGACACGAGATTGCCGATCGGCAGCAGGGCGTTCGAGAGGAACTTGAAACGGTCGGCAAGAACGGCAACCACGAAACCCGATCCCGAACCGATAGCGAAACCGGCGAGCACCGCTTTCAGCACCGTTTGGACGAAATCGCTCCAAAGGATCGGCAACGAAGCTGCGAAGCGCCCGCCGATCGCCGAGGGAGAGGGCAGCAGCAGCAAGGGTATGCCGCCGCCGCGTGTCGCCGCCTCCCAGATGATGAGGACCCAAAGCCCGAACAGGAACGGCACCAGCAGGCGGCCGACAAGGCCGTCGCCGCTCCGGCTGCGGTCGTCGCCGGAAAGCACGGTCACAAGCCGCCAAGCCAACAGCCAATTGGCGGCAAGTAGCGTAAAGTAGCCAATGCCGGCGCTTCCCTCGGCCCCGACGATGGAAAGTATGAGCAGCCAGGCCGCGCCGTGGCAGGCAATCCCGTGGATCCACAATTGCAAGCCTGATGCAGGCCGGACGAGCGATGCGGCGAGCGCAAGCGCCGTCAGCGCGAATATCGTGGCAGTCGTCGTGGTTGAAGCAGCAGAGGTAAGCGGCAGCGATACCAGCGACACCGCCGTGGCGGCTGCCGCCAGCATCGACTGCCAGTTCCAGCGAAATGTCATGCCGGCCGGCCTCCCATGCGTGCGGATACAAGCCGATTGGCGATGTCGACCAGCCACACGAGCAATGCGGCGACGACCGAGCCGGCAATCAATGCCGCCCAGATGTCGATGGTCTGCGAGTAGTAGGAACCCGCCAGCAGTTTTGAGCCGATGCCGGCCACCGCACCGGTCGGCAGTTCGCCAACGATGGCGCCGACAAGGCTGGCCGCGACCGCAACCTTGATCGAGGCGAAGAAGAAGGGAATCGATGCCGGTACGCGGAGCTTCCAGAAAGTCTGCGCTGCCGAGGCATTGTAGGTGCGCATAAGGTCAAGATGCGTCACATCCGGCGAGCGCAAGCCCTTCACCATGCCGACCGCCACCGGGAAGAACGACAGGTAAGTGGAAATAAGCGCCTTCGGCAAAAGCCCGGTCACGTTCACCGCGGCGAGCACGACGATTATCATCGGCGCGACGGCGAGAATGGGAATTGTCTGCGAGGCGATGATCCAGGGCAAAAAGCTTCGATCGAGCGCGCGTACATGGACTATGCCGACCGCGATGATCACGCCAAGCGCCGTTCCCATGACAAAGCCCAGCAGCGTCGAGGAGAGTGTGATGCCCGCATGGTAGACGAGGCTGCGCTTTGACCAGGGCTTGACGGTGAAGACGTTCTTCCAGAGGTTCTGAACTACCTGGTGCGGCGCCGGCATGGTCGGTTTTGGCTGCGACCAAGCCTTTCCAACCAGTTCGGTAAAGGTGGAGGTTACACCGGCACGGCGGTCGAGGTCTCGCTGGAACGGCACGTTCATGAAAAAGGAAGCCGCGTACCATGCGAGCACCAGCACGGCGAGCACCGACAGGACGGGAAGGAAACGGCCTCTAACGGAACCTTGCTTCGTCATTCGTCGTAACTGTGCCCTGCCCTGAGCCATTCGCGAACGCGCTGGGCGATAGCGAGGAATTCCGGCGTTTCGCGGATTTCGAGCGGGCGCTCGGTCGGCAATGTCAACTCGATGATGTCGGTGACCCGGCCCGGACGCGGGCTCATCACCACGATGCGCGTGGAGAGGTAAACCGCCTCGGGGATCGAATGCGTGACGAAGCAGATGGTCTTGCCGGTTTGCCGCCACAGGGCCAGAAGCTGCTCGTTGAGATGGTCGCGCACGATCTCGTCCAGCGCGCCGAAGGGTTCGTCCATCAGCAAAAGGTCGGCATCGAATGACAAGGCACGGGCGATGGACGCGCGCTGCTGCATTCCGCCGGACAATTGCCATGGATATTTCTTCTCGAAGCCAGTGAGATTAACCATCGCCAGGGTGCGCTTCACGCGCTCTTCCCGCTCGGCCTTCGGCAGGCCCATGATTTCGAGCGGTAGCGCGACGTTCTTCTCGATGTTGCGCCAGGGATAGAGCGCCGCCGCTTGGAAGACATAGCCATAGGCGCGCTTCATCCGCGCTTCTTCCGGGCGTCATGCCGTTGACCGCGATGGTACCGGAGGTCGGTTGCTCGAGGTCGGCGATCACGCGCAGGAACGTCGTCTTTCCGCAACCCGAAGGACCGATGAAGGAGACGAATTCACCCTTGCCGATGTCGAGGTCGACCTTCGAAAGCGCATGCACGGGCCCGTCGGCGGTCTCGAAGACCAGCGAAAGATCACGCGCGGCAATGACAACGGGCACGCTTGCCTTGGCCGCAGGCTGGGCGGATAATGTCAGCAGGTCCGGGTTTGCGCGCCGCTGTGTTGGTCGATTTCATCTGCGGCATTTCCCCGCGATGAGTGTTGGCAGGCGTCGGAGGGATTGATAACAAAGGGGACATTACTGCAATGCCTTCAGAACAGAAACGGGAATGCCGCATCATTGCGCCGCAAAAAACCTACGGGGGCAAGCAGGGATTCAATTACTTCGAGGGAATATCCAAAGAATCAGTAGGTTCGCAGGGCGTTTGCCTGCATTTGCTGACCATTCCGCCGGGCGGGCGCGCCAAGGCGCACAAGCACGAGAGCCACGAGACCGCGATTTACGCGATCGAAGGCGATACCGTGATGTGGTGGGGCGAGCGGTTGGAGAACCACATGGTCATCAAGGCCGGCGAGATGCTCTATATCCCCGCCGACATGCCGCATCTGCCGGCAAACCTCAGCGACAGGCCGGCGACCGCGGTGATCGCCCGGACCGACCCGCACGAGCAGGAAAGCGTTGTGCTGCTGCCGGAACTTGAGGGGTTGGTACCGCTCTAGAGTGTTACTTGCAGGGCAGCACTTCGCCCACCCGTTTCCGTCGGCTTCCGTGATCAGCAAGGCATCCGGGTTTTCTGTTCCCTTGCGGATGATCATCATGCCCGCCGTGACGAGGTCGTCGCCCTCGTGGCCGCAGATCACGGTCGCCACCATTTCCTCGCCCAAAACTTCCACGTTCAAAAAGCTGCAATGGGTCACGAAGTTCTGCACGTCGGCAGGCGTGAGCAGCAGCATGTCCTCGTTTTCGCGAACGCCGCCGCGGCCCATCGCGCAGCCCGACTCATTGCCCCAATTGCCGGTGATGCCGGGAAGGTTTTCGGCAATGCAATGCCTGGCATGGCGAGCAGCGCGACGGCGAGAAAGTCGCTACGCCGCATAGTCGGCGCCTTCGCGGTCGAGCATTCGCTTCAGTTCGGCAAAATGCGCCTCGTCCGCGCCCTTGTAGTCGTCCCACCCGGCGGCTGTCGCCTCGGCCAGATCATCGGCCATGACGTTGAGCGGCCGGCCGGTGGAAAGCGCCAGGATCATCGTCTGCGCCGCCTTCTCCAGGTAGTACATGGTGTCGAAGGCTTCGCCGACAGTCTCGCCGATCACCGTAACGCCGTGGTTCGCCATCATCAGCACCTTGCGGTTGCCGATGGTGGAGGCGATGCGCTCGCCCTCGGCCTCCTCCGTGGCGATGCCGCCGAAATTCATGTCCACGGCAACGCGGTTGTAGAAGCGCGCGGTGTTCTGGTCGATCGGCAGGATCGAGGGGTCCTTCAGCGAAGCCAGTGCAGTCGCGTGCGGCGGATGCAGGTGAAGCACGACGCGCGCCTGCGGCAAAGTGCGATGTATGGCCGAGTGGATTGACCAGGCTGACGGATCGGGCGCATCGGGTCGGTTCATCGTCGACTGCGTCGTCGGCATCGACCAGCATCAGGTCGCTCGACCGGATCGCGGAAAAGTGCCGCCAGCGCGGGTTGACGAGGAACTGCTTGCCATCGGCAGATACTGCCGCCGAGAAATGGTTCGCCACCGCCTCGTGCCAGCCATGGCGCGCCGCCAGCCGGAACGCCGCGGCAAGGTCGATGCGCAGGGTGGATTCGCTTTGCGGCGCCACGACTGTCACTCCACGATCTCCGCCGTTTCCACCACGGCGTGGAAAGAGCACGTCGCAGCCCTTGGCTGCCCATTCCTTCGAGATTTCCTCGGCCTCGTTGTGCGACAGGCCGCCGACGCAGGGGCACATGACCATCGCAGCCGGGGCGACGCGGTTGATCCAGCAGGCATCGTGGCCGGCGCCGGAAATGATGTCGCGGTGCGAATAGCCGAGGCGCTCCGCCGCATTGCGGATAGCCGACACGCAACTTCGTCGTCGAAGGTCACCGGATCGAAGCCGCCGACCTTTTCCATCTCGATGCCGAGGCCCATTTCGGCGGCGATGTTGTGCGCGCCTGCCTTCAGCCGCGCCTCCATGTCCTTGAGGACGGCAAGGTCCGGCGAGCGGAAGTCGACGGTGAAGACCACCTTGCCCGGAATGACGTTGCGCGAGTTGGGATAGACCTCGATGTGGCCAGCCGCGCCCACCGCATGGGGGGCATGGCTCCAGGCGATCTTGTCGACGAGTTCGAGGATGCGGGCCATGCCGAGGCCGGCATTCCTGCGCATCGGCATCGGCGTGGATCCGGTATGCGCGTCCTTGCCGGTGAGCGTGATCTGCGTCCAGGACAGGCCCTGGCCGTGGGTGACGACGCCGATGTCCTTGCCTTCGGCTTCGAGGATCGGTCCCTGCTCGATGTGCAGCTCGAAAAAGGCGTGCATCTTGCGCGCGCCGACTTCCTCGTCGCCCTGCCAGCCGATGCGCTTCAACTCATCGCCGAACTTCTTGCCCTTGGCGTCGGTCCGGTCATAGGCCCAGTCGAGGTCATGGATTCCGGCGAACACGCCCGATGCCAGCATGGCCGGGGCAAAGCGCGTGCCTTCCTCGTTGGTCCAGTTGGTGACGACGATCGGATGCTTCGTCTTGATGCCGAGATCGTTGAGCGTGCGGATGACCTCAAGGCCGCCCAGCACGCCCAGCACGCCGTCATAGCGCCCGCCGGTCGGCTGCGTGTCGAGATGGCTGCCGACATAGACCGGCAGGGCCTGCGGGTCGGTGCCCTCGCGCCGCGCGAACATGGTGCCCATCGTGTCGACGCCCATGGTCAGGCCCGCCGCCTCGCACCAGCGCTGGAACAGATGGCGGCCCTCGCCATCCTCGTCCGTCAGGGTCTGGCGGTTGTTGCCGCCTGCCACGCCCGGGCCGATCTTCGCCATTTCATGCAGCGATTCCCACAGCCGGTCGCCGTTGATCTTCAGGTTCTCTCCGGGTGCAGCCATGCCTGAGATTCCACCTATGTGTTGCTCGGGAAGGTGAAGACCGCGCCGGACTTGATGCCTGCCGGCCAGCGTGTCGTGACCGTCTTCAGGCGCGTGTAGAAGTGGACGCCCTCGGGACCGTAGATCGAATGGTCGCCGAACAGCGAGCGCTTCCAGCCGCCGAAGGAGTGATAGGCGACCGGCACCGGAATCGGCACGTTGATGCCGACCATGCCGATCTCGATCTGGTCGGCGAAGTCGCGCGCCGCGTCGCCGTCGCGGGTGAAGATCGCGGTGCCGTTGCCGTATTCGTGGGCGTTCACGAGATTGACCGCCTGCGGAATAATCCTTCGCCCGCACGACCGAAAGCACCGGCCCGAAGATCTCTTCCTTGTAGATCGTCATGTCCGGCTTCACCCGGTCGAACAGCGTGCCGCCGACGAAGTAGCCGTTTTCGTAGCCCTGCAGCGAGAAGCCGCGGCCGTCGACCACGAGTTCGGCGCCTTCCTTCACCCCGGCGTCGATATAGCCGAGCACCTTTTGCTGGTGCGCCTTGGTGATGAGCGGCCCCATCTCGGCCTCGGCATCGGTCGCGGGGCCGATCTTCAACGCCTCGACACGCGGCTTGAGCTTCGCGATCAGCGCGTCCGCCGTCTTCTCGCCGACCGGAACCGCCACCGAGATCGCCATGCAGCGCTCGCCGGCGGAGCCGTAGCCCGCGCCCATCAGCGCGTCGGCTGCCTGGTCGAGATCGGCGTCGGGCAGCACGATCATGTGGTTCTTGGCGCCGCCCAGCGCCTGCACGCGCTTTCCGGCAGCCGTGCCGCGCGTGTAGACATATTCGGCGATCGGCGTCGATCCGACGAAGCTGACCGCCTTGATGTCGGGGTGGTCGAGGATCGCATCGACGACCGCCTTGTCGCCATGAACGACGTTGAGCACGCCGTCGGGAAAGCCCGCCTCGCGGAACAGGTCCCACGACAGCATCGGGGCGGACGGATCGCGCTCGGATGGCTTGAGGATGAAGGTGTTTCCGCAGGCGACCGCGATCGGATACATCCACATCGGCACCATGGCCGGGAAGTTGAACGGCGTGATGCCGGCGACGACGCCAAGCGGCTGGCGGTCGGAATAGCTGTCGATCGCCGGCCCGACATTGCGCGAGAACTCGCCCTTCAAAAGGCTCGGGATGCCGCAGGCATAGTCCACCACCTCGATGCCGCGGGCAAGTTCGCCCAGCGCATCGGCATGGGTCTTGCCGTGCTCCTTCGATATCTCGCGCGCCAGATCGTCGCTGTAGCGGTCGAGCAGTTCCTTGAACTTGAACATGAACTTGGCCCGGCGCAGCGGCGGCGTGTTGCGCCACGTCGCGAAAGCCGCCTTGGCCGCCGCCACCGCCGCATCGAGTTCCTCGACGGTGGAGAGCGGCAGTTCGGCCGATTGTTCGCCGGTTGCCGGGTTGAACACCTGCGTGCGGCGGGCGGAGGCGGAGACGTAACGCTTGCCGCCTACCGCGTTTTCAATGACCGGATATGTCATCACTCGACCTCGTTCAGCACCTGGCGCAGCGTGTCGATGAGCTCGTCGATCTGCGCCTTTTCAATGATCAGCGGCGGCGACAGCGCGATGATGTCGCCGGTGGTGCGAATGAGCAGGCCCTTGTCATAGGCGCGCAGGAAGGCGGAGAAGGCACGCTTCGTCGGCTGTCCGTCGATCGGCTTCAACTCGATCGCGCCGATGAGGCCGATATTGCGGATGTCGATGACATGCGGCGCATCGGCGAGCGAGTGAACCGCGTCCTCCCAATACTGTCGCGATTTCGCCGACCCGCTCGAACAGGCCTTCCTGCTTGTAGGTCTCGAGCGTGGCGATGCCGGCCGCCGAGGCGACCGGGTTGCCTGAATAGGTATAGCCGTGGAACAGCTCGATCATGTGTTCCGGGCCGTTCATGAAGGCGTCGTGGATCTCGTTCTTGACGATCACCGCGCCCATGGGGATGACGCCGTTGGTGAGGCCCTTGGCCGAGGTGATGATGTCGGGCGTGACGTTGAAATATTGCGCCGCGAAAGGCGTTCCCAGGCGGCCATAGCCGGTGATGACCTCGTCGAAGATCAGCAGGATGCCGTATTTGTCGCAAATGGCGCGCAGGCGTTCGAGATAGCCCTTTGGCGGCGGCAGCACGCCGGTGGATCCGGCAACCGGTTCGACGATGACCGCGGCAATGGTCGACGGATCGTGCAACAGCGCGATGCGCTCAAGATCGTCGGCGAGTTCTGCGCCGTGTTCGGGCATGCCACGTGAGAACGCGTTCTTGTCGGGCTGGTGCGTGTGGCGCATGTGGTCGACGCCGGTCAGCAAGGTGCCGAACATCTTGCGGTTGGAGACGATGCCGCCCACCGAAATACCGCCGAAATTGACGCCGTGATAGCCGCGCTCGCGGCCGATCAGCCGGAAACGCGAGCCTTCGCCGCGGGCGCGATGATAGCCGATCGCCATCTTGAGCGCAGTGTCCACCGATTCGGAGCCCGAATTGGTATAGAAGACGTGGTCCATGCCATCAGGTGTCAGGTCAACGATCCGGTTCGCAAGCTCGAACGCCTTCGGGTGACCCATCTGGAAGGCTGGCGCGTAGTCAAGCTCCGCCGCCTGTTCCTGGATTGCCTGCGTGATCAGCGGGCGGCAATGGCCGGCATTGACGCACCACAAGCCTGCGGTTCCGTCCAGGACCCGTCGCTGGTCCGATGTGACGAAATGCATGTCCTTGGCGCTGACGAACATGCGCGGCGCCTGCTTGAACTGCCGGTTCGAGGTGAACGGCATCCAGAATGCGCGCAGATCGTTGGGGGTTGCTGAAAGACGGTTGGACATTTCCCTTCCCTTTTGCCTTTAGGCATTGGCGGCAGCCGGTTTATCCCGGCCTTCGCATTGACAGCCGCCGAATGCGGCACAAGCCCCTTGCCTGCGCGCCGGCAACCCTGATTATCCCGATTGATTGCATAACCGGTGTTCCGGCTTCCACTACCCATCCGGCAATTGCGAAGACAAGCTTCCAATATTTTAACCGGCTGGTAAAGATTGCAGGTTCCCCAGGCGCACTCAAGGGGCATATCAGTGCATTGTGAACCTTGGGGCGGCAAATTGCACGGTGCAAAGCGACGCGCAATGACGGAGGCGGGACTTTGAAGGCCAGGGCAGCCGGAACGCAGCGGCGCACGCGTATCCAGCAGGAAAACGAGGAAAGGATCCTCGAGGCGGCGCTGGAAGTGTTTTCCGCGCGCGGCTTCAGCGGTTCCACCATCGATGAGGTGGCGGAAGCGGCCGGCATGTCGAAACCGAACCTGCTCTACTACTTCCGCACCAAGGAAGCGATCCATCGCGCTCTGATCGAGCGCGTGCTCGACACCTGGCTCGATCCGCTGCGCTCTTTCGATGCCAACGGCGACCCGGTCAGCGAAATACGCAGCTACATCAGGCGCAAGATAGAGATGGCACGGGATTTTCCGCGCGAGAGCCGGCTTTTCGCGAATGAAATCCTCGAAGGCGCACCGCGAATCGAGGATGCCCTCAAGGGGCCCTTGAAAGAACTGGTCGACGCGAAAGCCCAGGTGATCCGCCAGTGGCAGCGCGACGGCAAGCTGGCGCGGTGCGATCCCTATCACCTCATCTTTTCGATCTGGGCGACGACCCAGCACTATGCCGATTTCGACGCGCAGGTTCGCGCAGTGCTAGGCCAGGACGGCTACACCGACGGCCGGTTCGAGGATGCGGCGCGGTTTCTAGACCTTCTCTTTATCGAAGGCCTCCGCCCGCGGCCCGCGCAATGACCGCCGAGGCATCAAGCGACAGGCCGCCAGGCTGGGCGGAACTTTACCGGTCCGGCCATTTTTCGACCATGCTGCTGCTCACCTTCGGGGTTTGGCTGCATGCCGCCGACGAATTGATGGTTTCGACCATAACCCCGGCGATTGTTCGCGACATCGGGGGCGAGCCCTATGTCGCCTGGCTGACGGCGCTCTATGAAGTCGGCTGTATCGTTGCCGGGGCAGGTTCCGCCCTTGCGGCGCTCACTTTCGGACTTTCGCGCGCGCTGGCGGCGGCGGCGCTGCTCTACGGCGCGGGTTGTTTCGTCAGCGGTTTTGCGCCCGGCATGGAGGCAATGCTCGCCGGCCGGTCAATGCAGGGCCTTGGCGGCGGCGCGATGATTGCGCTGGCTTTTGTTTCCATCCACCGGATATTGCCCGAAACCCTTACCGCGCGCGCCTACGCCCTCCTTTCGGTGGTCTGGGGCATTGCCGCCTTTTCCGGGCCGATGATCGGCGCGGCTTTCGAGGAAGCCGGCAACTGGCGCTGGGCCTTTCATTTCTACGGGGTGCAGGCATTCATCTTCTCGGCGCTGGCCCTGACGCGGCTCGGAGGCGTCATCGCGGCGGGGGGCGTGCGCCCCTCCATGCCTTGGCGCGTTCTGCTGCTTGCCGCCGGTGTCATTGCCATCGCGCAGGCAGGTGTCGAGCTCGGCATGCTCCGCTCGCTGGCGCTGGTATTCCTTGGCGTTTGGCTGATCGGCCTGTTCGCCTGGTTCGACAAGCGCGCAAAGCCGTACGACCGCATGTTGCCCGCGGGGGCCTTCAACCCTCGCACTGCTTCCGGCGCGGTGATTGCGATGGTGCTGCTGCTATCCGCCAGCACCATGGGCTTCATCACCTACGGGCCGCTGCTGATGACACAATTGCACGGTTTGCGTCCGCTGGAGACCGGCTCGGTGCTGCTGCTGGAATCGGTGGCATGGTCGATCGTGGCGATCGCCTTCGCCAGCCTGTCGGATCGCTGGCAGAACACGGCAATAGCCGGCGGCTTCACCGTCGCGGTATTGGGTGTCGCGCTGCAAAGCTTCGCCATGCCGAACGGCCCCGTCGCGCTGATTGTCGTTGGCGCCCTGATGATGGGCGGCGGCTTTGGTGCGGCGTTTGCCTTCATGACGCGGCGGGCGATTGCACTGGCGTTGGAGACGGAGCGCGAGCGTACTGCGTCGGCGATACCGACGATGCAGCGGCTCGGCTATGCGCTGGGCGCCGCCTATAGCGGCATCATCGCCAATGCGGGCGGATTTGCACGCGATGGCGAAGCAACGGCGCAGGCGACCGCTTTCGCCATCTTCGCGCTGGCGCTGATCCCGGGCGCGCTCGGCTTGCTCGCCATGGCGCGCTTCCTTCGCCGGAAATGAAAAGGGGGCGCTCGCACGCCGCCCGGATATCGAAGCTTGCGCCGCTTACTTGACGGTGATGCGCGGCCCGCCCTCGCCGGCCTTCACCTCGCCGGCCTCGCGGATCATGACCATGACGTCATTGGCCATCAGCTTCGCCGACTCGGCATTGACCATCAGCTTGCCGTCCCTGAACATGGTGTAGCCGTCGCCGCCGCGCGCCATGAAGTCGTTGGTGGCGACCTTGTAGCTTGCGGCCATGTCGATGGGCGCGCCATTGACCATGATGTCGGAAATACGCTCGCCGACCGGCTTTGCCCGGTCGACCGTGAAGGAGAGGCCCGAGACCTGCGGGAAGCGGCCGGCGCCTTCCTCGATCTTGCTGACGCCGTTTTCCAGCGCCGCCTTCACCTGTTCGCCGGTAATCTCGATCATCAGCGTCTTGTTGCCGAAGGGCAGTTCGGTGAGAATGTCCTTGCGCGTGAGCTTGGAGCCTGCCGCATAGACCTTGTCGCCGCGGATGCCGCCGCCATTGGTTATTGCGATATCGGCGCCGACCGCCTTGCGCAGCGCGTCGGCAATGAGATTGCCCATCGCAGTTTCCATGCCGCGCACGGAGGCCTTGCGGCTGTCGAGTTCGATGGCCGTGCTGCCAATCTCGACCGACAATTCCTTGTCGAGCAGCGCCTTGTACTCGCCAACCTTCGCGGTCACTTCCGGGTCGGGAGTGAGTTCGGCCGAATTGTGAATGCGGAAGGTGGGCGCCCATTTGACCGAACGTTTTCCATCTTTTTCCTCGACGTTGAAATTGATGTCGACGGCAGAAATGAACTGGCCGTCGGACTGCGATTCCATTGCGGCGGCCTTGCCATTATAAAATACCCACAGATCATGGTTGTGGCCATTGAGCACGAGATCAACAGCGCCAGCATCCACCATTTGCTGCCCGATGGCGCGCGAATTGTGGTTGATCGCAACGACGAAATCAGCGCCCGCTTCCTTCAGCTCCTTTGCCTTGGCCGATGCGGTTTCGACCGCGGGCAGGAACTTGAGATCGCCGGGCGAGGAAAGTTCGGCGGTTGTTTCCTCGGCAAGGCCGACAAAGCCGATCTTCACACCGGCGACATCCTTCAGCATCGTGCCGTCCATGCCGGGAACCGGCGTGCCGTCGGCCTGGGTGATGTTCGCCGCGATCCAGGGGAATTTCGATTCGCCCATGCGCTTCAGCGCGACATCCTTGCCGAAGTCAAATTCGTGATTGCCCGGCGTCATGACGTCGGTGCCGATCATGTTGGAAAGAACGATCATGTGTTCGCCCTGGTCGATGCCCGATAGCAGGGAGGGCGACAGCAGGTCGCCCGCATTGACGACAAGCGTGTTGGGATTGCCGGCACGCTCGGCCTTGACCGCCGCCGCAACGCGCGGGAAGCCGCCGCGGCCCTTGACCTCGTCCATCTCGTAGATATCGTTGACCAGAACGAACGTCGCCTTGACGTCTTGGGCCAGCGCGGCCGAGGCCAGCGTAAGCGCGATGGCCGCCGAAGCTGCCAGCCTCATCATGTTCGAAAATCCAGACATGCATCTCTCCGTTTTCTGACAGGCGCTTTCGAAAACCGGATTAAATGACAGTTTTCCCTCGCCTGCAAACGCCTTGTTCAGGAAGTCGAGGGTTATGCGGCTTGGGGCGCAAGAGGTTGGTTCGCCCAAACAAGAAAGGCGGGCCAAGCCCGCCTTTTGCGTGATCGCGACCTGCCCGCGCCGGACGTTACTCCGCGGCCTGCCGCGAGGGGTTGTTGGGATGCTCGGTCCAGTTCGAGTATTCCTTCACAACTGACTTGCCGGTGCGCGCATCGACCATGCCGGGTTCGAGTTGCACCATGTCGATACAGCTCTCGACCGGACAGACATTGACGCAAAGGTTGCAGCCCACGCACTCGGCCTCGATCACCTCGAAATGGCGCTTGCCGTTGACCATCTGCGTGATCGCCTGGTGAGAGGTATCCTCGCAGGCAATGTGGCAGCGCCCGCACGAGATGCACAGATCCTGGTTGATCCGCGCCTTGGTGATGTAGTTGAGATTGAGGTACTGCCAGTCGGTGACATTGCCCACGGCGCGCCCGGTGATCGCGTCGAGATTGCCGTGGCCCTTTGCGTCCATCCAGTTGGACAGGCCCGTGATCATCTCCTGCACGATCTTGAAGCCGTAGGTCATGGCCGCCGTGCAGACCTGCACATTGCCCGCGCCCAGCGCCAGGAACTCTGCCGCATCGCGCCAGGTGGTGACCCCGCCAATGCCCGAAATGGGCATGCCGCGCGTTTGCGGATCGCGGGCGATCTCGGCCACCATGTTGAGCGCGATCGGTTTTACCGCCGGTCCGCAATAGCCGCCATGGCTGCCCTTGCCGTCGATCGACGGCTCCGGCGAGAAAGTGTCGAGATTGACCGAGGTGATCGACGAGATGGTGTTGATCAGCGAGACGGCGTCCGCGCCGCCCTGTTTTGCCGCGCGCGCGGGATAGCGGATATCGGTGATGTTGGGTGTCAGCTTCACGATGACCGGCATGCGTGTGTGCTGCTTGCACCAGCGCGCGACCATTTCGATGTATTCGGGAACCTGGCCGACTGCCGAGCCCATGCCACGCTCGCTCATGCCGTGCGGGCAACCGAAATTGAGCTCGATGCCGTCCGCGCCGGTTTCCTCGACAGGCTTGAGGATCGCCTTCCAGCTCTCCTCGTCGCACGGGACCATCAGCGAAACGACGAGTGCCCTGTCGGGCCACTTCATCTTCACTTCCTTGATTTCGCGCAGATTGGTCTGCAGTTCGCGGTCGGTGATCAGCTCGATATTGTTGAGACCGAGCAGCTTGCGGTCCGGACCCCAGATGGCGCCGTAGCGCGGGCCGTTGACATTGACGACCGGCGGACCGGCCTCGCCCAGCGTCTTCCACACGACACCGCCCCAGCCCGCCTTGAATGCGCGCTCGACGTTGTAGGCCTTGTCGGTAGGCGGGGCCGAGGCCAGCCAGAACGGGTTGGGCGACTTGATGCCGATGAAATTGTTGCGAAGATCTGCCATGCCTGCCTCCCTATGGGCGCGCGAAAGCGGGCGAAGTTTCACCCGGCGTCGTCTTTGATGCAAGAACGCTGTTCAGAAGCTGAGATAATGCCAGAACCAGACTGCGAGATTGCCGCCAAGCTCCCCGGACTTGGGAATGACGAAGGCCCAGGTGATCGCGCCCACGACGTTCACGAGCTGGAATCGCAGGAAGGTCATGGAACTCATGCCCGCGATCAGGAACACCACGGCGCGCAATGGCCCGACGAAATGCCCGATGAGCACCGCGAAGGGCCCCCAGTCTGCAAAGGTCTTGCGCCCGCGCGCCACCAGATCGGGATTTTCGCGCATCGGCCACAGCGTCAGCACAAGGTGGCCGAAGCGCAGGCCTAGCCACCATGAGAACGTGGAACCGATGAGCGAGCCAACCGCCGCTCCGGCCCAGATCGGCATGAACGGGACCGCGCCGGTGGAAACCGTCGCGCCCACTGCCATCAACAGCGCTGTCGAAGGGATGATCAAGGACAGGATCGCTGTTGTCTCGGCCATGGCCAGGATCAACGCGACGATTGGCGCCAACGCCTGGTGCGCCACCACGAAGCCCGTCACCGCTGCCGTGAATTGTTCCATGACCCCTCGATCTTCCCAGCCGGGAAGATGGATATAGCACCATCGGCTTTAAAGGGACATGAAGGCGCATTTCAGGCCTCCGTGAGCGCCCGGTGAATGCTCATCGCGGCATCGCGGCCCTGCGCGACCGCCGTCACGGTGAGATCGTCACCCGCATTGACGCAGTCGCCGCCGGCCCAGACCTTCGGGTGCGAGGTCCGCCCTTCACCGTCAACGCCGATGCGCCCGCCGGAAAGTTCAATTGCCGCGGCAACATGAGCGACGAATGCCTGGCCGATCGCCTTGAACACCTGGTCGCAAGCGATGACCATCCGTTCGCCGTGGCGGGCGAATTCCACCGCGCTTACCTTTCCGGCTTCGGCATGGATCTTCACCGGCTGCATGTCGTAGCGCAGCGAAACGCCCCGGTTTTTCGCGACTTCCTGCTCATAGGCGGATGCCTTCATCCTTTCGCGCGGGCCGCGATAGCATACGGTCACCTCGTCCGCGCCAAGCGCGCGCGACTGCACTGCCGCGTCGATGGCCGTCATGCCGCCGCCGATCACGACAACGCGCCGCCCAACAGGGACCATGGCCATGTCGGAAGCCTGCCGCAACCCTGCGATCCAGTCGACCGCGTCATCGCTGCCGTCCGCATCCACATCCGCCGCGCCAAGCGCGTTGACCCCGGCAAGCCCCGTGCCGAGAAAGACGGCATCGTAGCGTGTGGCGAGTTCATCGAGCGACACGTCGCGGCCCAGCGCCATGCCACAATGAACCACTATTCCGCCGATCGACAGGATGTAGTCGACTTCCGCTTGCGCAAAACCGCCGGTCGTCTTGTAGGCGGCAATGCCGTATTCGTTGAGGCCGCCGGGCTTGGGGCGGGCCTCGAAAACGTCAACCGAGTGGCCGTGCATGGCGAGGCGGTGCGCGCAGGAAAGACCGGCGGGGCCGGCGCCGACAACAGCGATCTTTCGGCCAGTAGGCGCAGCGCGTTCGTAGAACTGCTTGTTGTCGCGCATGGCGATGTCGGTTGCGTAGCGTTGCAACTGGCCGATCTTCACCGGCTTGCCCTCGGCGATCTCGCGAACGCAGACTTCTTCGCAAAGCGTTTCGGTTGGGCATACGCGGGCGCACATGCCGCCGAAAATGTTCTGGTCGAAAATCGTCTTGGCCGCGCCGAGCGCGTTTCCGGTCGATATTTCCCGGATGAACAGCGGAATGTCGATGGAGGTCGGGCAGGCATTCATGCAGGGCGCGTCATGGCAGAAATAGCAGCGATCGGATTCGACCAGCGCCTCGTGCCTGTCGAGCGGCGGATGGAGATCGGAAAAATTCTCGCCATACTCGGCGGCGCTCAACCAGGCCGCGGCGATACCCTGCTTGAACTGGCCATCTGCCATGCGAGTTTCCTCCGCTTTACGCACCGCCCTGCGATGCCTGTGAAAACGCTAGCCCTAGCATGAATTTTGATCAATTGGTAAAATTTCAACGGCAAGGCTTGCGGACGCGCGTGGACAAATCCAGTGTCAGCCACATAGCAACAGCGGATGGGGGAGAACGCTCCAATGATAATTGCGATGTGGTCTGGGCCGAGAAACCTTTCGACCGCCCTGATGCGCAGTTTTGCCCAGCGCTCCGATACCGCCGCCTGGGACGAACCGTTTTATGCCGCTTACCTTAAGTCAACCGGCCTGCCCCATCCCATGGCCGGCGAAGTGATCGCCGCCGGCATGTCCGACCCGGCAGAGGTGGCGCGGGCCTGCCTTGAAATGCCGGAGGGCAAGCAGGTTTTCTACCAGAAACACATGACCCACCACATGCTCCAGGGCTACCCCATCGACTGGGTCGACACGGTGATGAATGCCTTCCTGCTTCGCTCGCCCGAACATGTCCTCGCCAGCTACGTCAAGAAGCACGAGGATGTGGGCGCTGCCGATATCGGGTTTGCGATGCAGCGCGAACTGTTCGACCGCGCCGCCGACCGGCTCGGCAAGGCGCCGCCCGTCATCAACTCGACGGATATCCGGCGTGACCCGCAAAAGGCGCTTTCGGCCCTGTGCGCCGCGCTCGAAATACCCTTCGACCCGGCGATGCTCTCGTGGAAGCGCGGACCTGCGCCGGAAGATGGCGTGTGGGGCGTGCATTGGTACGACGCAATCTGGAAATCTATCGGTTTCGCCCCGCCTGAGGGCGAACCGCCGCCCTTGCCCGATCGTCTGGCGCGGATCGCCGACGAGGTCCGGGCCGACCATCTTCATCTGGCCAGACACAAAATTGCACTTTGATTGCCCCGATTGGCGCAACTAGTTTTCACCGATTGCGAAAATTGGGGTTGCGTTTTGCGGGCAATTGAATTTGTCTTTGCTCTCCGGGAACCCCCCAAAGACACGGGAACAGCATCCATCTCGGAAAGCACGAACCGGGTTCCCTAAACACTCAGGAGGATATCCATGAAATCCATGGCCAGGCTGCTTGCAACGACCGCGATTCTCGCGACGCTTGCAACGGCAGCGCATTCGAAAACGCTTGTCTATTGCTCGGAAGGTTCGCCAGAAGGCTTCGATCCGGCGCTCTATTCGGCAGGCACCACCTTCAACGCCTCCTCCCGCCCGATCTACAATCGCCTTGTGGAATTCGAGCGCGGCACCACCACGGTCATTCCCGGACTGGCGGAAAGCTGGGAAGTTTCAGCGGACGGCCTCGAATACACTTTCAAGCTCCGCCCGGGCGTCAAGTTCCACACCACCGACTTCTTCACGCCAACCCGCGATTTCAACGCGGACGACGTGGTCTTCACCTATGAGCGCCAGCTCAAGGCCGACCATCCCTGGGCGAAGTATGTCGAAGGCACCCAATGGGATTACTTCAATTCCATGGACATGCCGGCGCTGATCAAGGAGATCGTCAAGGTCGACGACATGACGGTGAAATTCGTGCTGAACCGTCCGGAAGCACCTTTCGTCGCCAACATGGCGATGGATTTCGCATCGGTGATGTCGAAGGAATACGCCAACTCGCTGGCCGCGGCCGGCAAGCAGGCCGACCTCAACAACGCGCCGGTCGGCACCGGTCCGTTCCAGTTCGTCGCCTATCAGAAGGACGCGGTCATCCGCTTCAAGTCCAACGCCGATTTCTGGGGCGGAAAACAGGCGATCGACGATCTCGTCTTCGCCATCACGCCGGACAACTCCGTCCGCATGCAGAAGCTGAAGGCGGGCGAGTGCCATGTCGCGCCCTATCCGAACCCTGCAGACCTGGAAGGCCTGAAGGCCGATCCGAACCTGCAGGTCATGGAGCAGGAAGGCCTCAATGTCGGCTACCTTGCCTACAACGTCCAGCAAAAGCCGTTTGACGACGTGCGCGTGCGCAAGGCGCTCAACATGGCCGTCAACAAGCAGGCCATCATGGACGCGGTTTTCCAGGGCGCGGGCAAGCCGGCAAAGAACCCGATCCCGCCAACAATGTGGTCGTACAATGACGCGATCGTCGATGATCCGTACGATCCGGAAGCAGCCAAGAAGCTGCTGGCGGAAGCGGGCGTTTCGGGCCTTAAGATGAAGGTCTGGGCGATGCCGGTGGCTCGTCCGTACAACCCGAACGCAAGGCGCATGGCAGAGCTGATCCAGGCGGATTTCGCTGCGGTCGGCGTTGAGGTCGAGATCGTGTCCTACGAATGGGGCGAGTACCTCAAGATCTCGCGCGAGACCAACCGTGACGGCGCGGTACTGCTCGGCTGGACCGGCGACAATGGCGATCCGGACAACTTCCTCGCGGTCCTCCTGGGCTGCTCGGCAGTAGGCGGAAACAACCGCGCGCAGTGGTGCCACCAGCCGTTCGAAGACCTGATCCAGAAGGCGAAGGTCACTTCGGACCAGGCTGAGCGCACCAAGCTCTACGAACAGGCGCAGGTCGTGTTCAAGGAACAGGCGCCGTGGGCAACGATTGCCCACTCGGTCGTCTTCATGCCGATGTCCAAGAAGGTCACCGGCTACAAGATGGACCCGCTCGGCTCGCATCGCTTCGACGGCGTCGACATCACCGAGTAATGAAAAAGGGCGGGCGGCATCAAAGCCGCCCGCCGCTTTTTCGGCTGCAAGCCGGAACCCATGAAAATGTCAGACACCCGCCTCGACGTGCTACATCCGGTCCTGCGCTCCAGCGGGCTCGATGCAATAGCCCTGGTGCCCGGGGCAAACTTCAGGCGCATCTTTGGCGCCGACTTTCACCAGAATGAACGCCCTCTGGTCGTCATTGCCAGGCACGGACATGGCGCCGTGGCCATCGTTCCCAATCTCGAAATGGCCTCTTTCGCCGCCCTTGGATTTGAGGGCGAGGTGTATGACTGGCGCGACGAGGCCGGCTATCAGGCTGCATTCGAAGCCGCCGCGCGCCATCTGCAAGACGTGCGCACCATCGGCGTCGAAGGCCAGTCGATGCGGGTCTTCGTCGCGATGGCGCTGAACGAAGCGCTCCCGCAGGCCCGTCTCGTCGATATCCATTCGACCATTTCCTCCATCCGCCTTCACAAGAAGGAAGGCGACGTGGCGCTGATCCGAAAGGCGATCGCGCTTTCCGAACGCGCACTGGAAGCAACGCTGGCCGAGGTCCGCGCCGGAATGCTCGAGACCGAGGTGGAGGCGATCCTTCTCAAGCATCTTTTCGCCTGCGGGTCCGACGGCCTCGCCTTCGGTCCGATCGTGGCGGCGGGCGGCAATTCCGCAAAGCCGCACGCCAAGGCCCGGCCCGACTATCCTATCCAGCCCGGCGACAGCCTGCTCTTCGATTTCGGCGGCGCATGGGGCGGTTATTGCGCCGACATCACCCGCACCTTCTTCGTGGAGAAGGTCAGCGAGCGCGACCGGCAATTCTACAACACCGTGCTTGCAGCGAACGAGGCCGGGCGGGCGGCATCAAGGCCCGGTGCAACTGCCCACCATGTGGACGACGTGGTGCAGAAGGTGCTGGAGGGTTCGCCCTTCGCGGAATTCCGCCGGCACAAGACTGGTCACGGCTTGGGACTGGAAGTACATGAAGACCCCTACATCATACGCGGCAACCACCGCGAACTGGAGCCCGGCATGGTCTTCACCGTAGAGCCCGGCCTTTACCGCCTTGGCGAAGCCGGCGTGCGCATTGAGGACGACATGCTCGTCACGGCCGAGGGGGCCGAGAGCCTGACGACGTTCCCGCGCGAATTGCGCCTGGTCGGCTGATGCTTTCCTACCTCGCACGACGCATCGGCCTGCTGATACCCACCTTCATCGGCATAACCATCGTCGCCTTCGGTTTCATCCGCGTTCTGCCCGGCGATCCCGTGCTCTTGATGGCGGGCGAGCGCGGCATGACCAATGAGCGCTATGCAGAACTGTTGAGGGAATTCGGCTACGACCGCCCGATCTGGCAACAATATCTCACCTATATGGGGAACTTGCTGCAGGGCGATTTTGGCAATTCCATCGTCACCAAGCGGCCGGTGATCAACGAATTCCTTACCCTCTTTCCCGCCACGCTGGAACTTTCGCTTTGTGCGATGATCTTCGCCATCGTGCTGGGGCTGCCAGCAGGCGTGCTGGCGGCGACAAAGCGCGGCAAGTTCCTCGACCAGGCGGTCATGGGCACTGCCCTCGTCGGCTATTCCATGCCGATCTTCTGGTGGGGCCTGCTGCTGATCATGTTCATGTCGGGCTATCTCGGCCTCACGCCTGTATCGGGCCGCATCTCGCTGATGTATTTCTTTCCCTCGGTCACCGGCTTCATGCTGATCAACTCGCTGCTTTCAGGCCAGAAAGGCGCATTCGCGTCCGCCGTCAGCCATCTGATCCTTCCGACAATCGTGCTTGGCACAATTCCGCTCGCCGTCATTGCCCGGCAGACGCGTTCGGCAATGCTGGAGGTGCTAGGCGAAGATTACGTGCGGACCGCGCGGGCAAAGGGGCTCTCGCCTGCGCGGGTTGTCGCCGTCCATGCCCTGCGCAATGCATTGATCCCCGTCATCACCACCATTGGCCTGATGGTCGGAAGCCTTCTGGCGGGGGCGATCCTTACCGAGACGATCTTTTCCTGGCCAGGCATCGGCAAGTGGATGGTCGATTCCATCTCTCGCCGCGACTACCCGGTCGTGCAGAGCGGGTTGCTTCTGATCGCGCTCGTCGTCATGATCGTAAACCTCATTGTCGATGCGACCTACGGGCTGATAAACCCGCGCATCCGGCACAATTAGGCCCGCCGCCATGACCGACGCCGCAAAGGAAGACATCGCGAGCAAGGCGGCCCCGGCCAAGGCAGTAGTGAGGCGAGGCCGGCTTGGCGAATTCTGGTTCTATTTTTCGGAAAATCGCGGGGCCGTGTTGGGCCTTTGGGTATTTTCCGCCCTCGTTCTCATCGCGCTTTTCGCCGATTTCGTAGCGCCGCACTCACCTACCCAACAGTACCGCGATGCGCTTCTCATTCCGCCAATCTGGCAGGAAGGCGGGCGGGCGCAATTCCTGCTGGGAACAGACGCGGTGGGCCGCGACATGCTCTCCCGCCTCATCTACGGCGCGCGTTTCTCGCTATTCATCGGTTGCGTCGTCGTCTCGCTGGCGGTGACGGGCGGCGTGCTGATCGGTCTCATTGCCGGCTATTTCCGCGGCTGGATCGACATCGTCATCATGCGCTTGATGGACATCATCCTTGCGTTTCCATCATTGCTGCTGGCGCTGGTGCTGGTGGCGATCCTGGGACCTGGCCTCACCAATGCGATGATCGCCATCGCCATCGTGCTGCAGCCGCATTTCGTGCGGTTGACGCGCGCATCCGTGCTTGGCGAATTGAACCGCGAATATGTGACTTCGGCGCGCGTTGCCGGTGCATCGGACTTCTACCTGATGACGCGCACGATCCTTCCCAACTGCCTCGGGCCGGTGATCGTTCAGTCGACGCTTTCCTTCTCGAACGCCATTCTCGACGCCGCGGCGCTGGGATTCCTCGGCATGGGTGCGCAGCCGCCCACGCCCGAATGGGGCACGATGCTGGCCGAGGCACGCGAGTTCATCCTGCGGGCGTGGTGGGTGGTTACCTTCCCCGGCATCGCGATCCTCATCACCGTGCTGGCGATCAACCTCATGGGCGACGGTCTGCGCGACGCACTCGACCCGAAGCTGAAGCGGAGCTGAGGCGTGGAAAAGCTCCTCGAAATCGAAAACCTGACCGTCGAGTTCCAGACCGCCGGTGGCATGTTCCGGGCGGTGGACGGGGTCTCGCTCGCCTGCGACAAAGGCGAAATTCTCGCGATCGTGGGCGAATCGGGTTCGGGCAAGTCGGTTGCCATGCTTGCTTTGATGGGCCTGTTGCCGTGGACGGCGAAGGTGACCGCCGACCGGCTGCATTTCGATGGCCACGACCTGATGAAGCTTGGCGCGCGGGCGCGGCGCGAGATCATCGGGCGCGACATGGCGATGATCTTCCAGGAGCCGATGTCGAGCCTCAATCCGTGCTTCACGGTCGGCTTCCAGATCAAGGAAATGCTGCGCCGGCACACTAGCCTCGACAGCCGCCAGCGGCAGTCGCGCGCGATCGAGCTGATGCAGAGCGTCGGCATTCCGGCGCCAGAGGAACGGCTGTCGGTGTTTCCGCACCAACTTTCGGGCGGCATGAGCCAGCGCGTGATGATCGCCATGGCGACTGCCTGCAAGCCGAAGCTGTTGATCGCGGACGAACCGACGACGGCGCTCGACGTGACGATCCAGGCGCAGATCCTGGAGCTTCTCAAGTCGCTGCAGCGCGAGAACGCGATGACGCTGATCCTGATCACCCACGACATGGGGGTGGTGGCGGAGACTGCCGAACGGGTGCAGGTCCAGTATGCCGGACAGAAGGTTGAGGAGCAGAACGTGCGCGAACTTTTCGCCGATCCGCACCATCCCTACACCGCCGCGCTGCTTTCGGCGCTCCCGGAACGCGCCGCAAGCAAGCACCTGCCTTCCATCCCCGGCGTTGTTCCCGGCCAGTATGACCGCCCGCCAGGCTGCCTTTTTGAACCGCGCTGCAGTTTTGCGACCAACAACTGCCGAGAGGGCGCCCGGCGCAACGGGCCGGAACTTGGCCTCGCGCTGTGCAACCACCCGCTGCGAGGCGGGAAGCCGATCGACGGAACGAAGCCGAAAATCCCGGAGGCTGCCCGATGAGCGGCGCCGTCCTTGAGGGCCGAAACCTTTCGCGCCACTACGAAGTAGGCGGCGGCTTCATGAAGACGCCGAAGATCGTACGCGCGCTGGACGGTGCGGACTTTACGCTCTCCCCCGGCAAGACGCTGGCGGTGGTAGGGGAATCGGGTTGCGGCAAGTCGACCCTCGCGCGGCTCGTCACCATGATCGAACCGCCGACCGGCGGCGAATTGTGGATCGGCGGGCGCAAGCTCGAATTTGGCGACAAGGAACTGCGCAAGGCCGTGCAGATCGTATTCCAGAACCCTTATGGTTCGCTCAATCCGCGGCACAAGGTCGGGCGTATCCTGGAGGAACCGCTGCTGCTGAACACGAAGGAAAGTGCGCAGGAACGCCGGGCGCAGGCAGAGGCGATGATGGTGCGCGTCGGTCTTCGCCCGGAGCACTACGACCGCTACCCGCACATGTTCTCCGGCGGGCAGCGCCAGCGGATTGCGATCGCGCGCGCGCTGATGCTGCGCCCGCGCATCCTCGTCCTGGACGAACCGGTTTCCGCGCTCGACTTGTCGATCCAGGCGCAAGTCCTGAACATCCTTGCCGACCTGCAGCAGGAGTTCGGGCTGGCCTATCTCTTCATCAGCCACGACCTGTCGGTCGTGCGCCACATCGCCGACGAGGTGATGGTGATGTATCTCGGCAAGGTGGTCGAGAAGGGAACGTGCGCCGAGGTCTTCGACAACCCCCGCCACCCCTACACGGCAGCGCTGATGTCCGCGACGCCCGTCGCCGACCCTGCCCGCAAGAAGGCGCGAATCACGCTTACCGGTGAAATACCATCGCCATTGAAGCCGCCACCGGGCTGCGCATTCCATCCGCGTTGCTGGAAGGCGCAGGACATTTGCAAGCAGGTAGCCCCGCCACTGATGACGCCGGTTACGGGCAATGCACCGGGCGCAGGGCATCCCGCCGCGTGCCATTTTCCGCTTGAGAAAACCGAGTTCGCGGCCGCGTGAAGCTTAGTCGCCCTTGAACTTGGCCGCCAGAGCATCGGCATTGCGCGACAGGATCACGGAATCGATCCCGACCGCCACGAAGACGAAGCCCCAGTCCATGTAGCGGCGGGCGTCTTCCTCGGATGTCGTAAGGATGCCCGAGGCCTTTCCGATCTTCGCCAGCCTTTGCGCGGCGTCGCGGATCGAAGCTTGCACTTCTGGCGCGTGCATATTGCCCAGATGCCCCATTGAAGCGGCAAGATCCGCAGGGCCAATGAATACGCCGTCGACGCCGTCTACCGATGCAATTGCCTCCAGGTCCGCCATGGCCGCGGCGGTTTCCACCTGCAGGATTAGGCAGATGTCGTCCGCCGCTTCCTTGAGGTAGTTCCTGACGCGGCCGTAGTTGGAGCCGCGCGCGCTGCCGGCCACGCCCCTTATTCCGTGCGGCGGGTAGCGGATCGCGGCGACGGCTGCCTCTGCCTCGGCCCGGTTCTGCACATAGGGAATTACGAGCCCCTTCGCCCCGGCGTCGAGCACGCGCTTGATGACGACGAAATCGTTCCAGGGCACGCGCACGATCGGCAGCGCCGTGCCGGTTGCCATCGCCTGAAGCTGCGCGACGACCTGAGGCAAGTCGTTGGGCGCATGCTCCATGTCAATCACGATCCAGTCGAAACCGGAATGGGCGACGATCTCCGCCGCTATCGTGCCCGCAAGGCTGCTCCAAAGGCCGATCTGGCGGTTGCCAGCGGCGATTTCCAGCTTGAAACGGTTGGCCATGCAATGCTCCAGAAGAATTGGCGGCGCGCAGTTCGCGCCGCTTGATCGCTCACAACGCTAGAGTTTGGTCCAAGCTGAATTCTTCTTGGACGAACGCACGCAGGCATCGACGAAACGCATGCCCCACAGACCGTCCTCGACCGACGGGAACACGAGTTCCTTAGGCAGCTTCTTGCCCGCGCGCATTGCCTTGATCGCCAGCGCCGCTTCGCTGTAAATCGTGGCGAAGGCTTCCAAATAACCTTCCGGGTGCCCGGAAGGCACGCGAGTAACGCGTGCAGCGGCAGGGCCCGCCCCCGCGCCCGAGCGGGTGATGAGTTGGCGCGGCTTGCCGAGCGGCGTGTACCAAAGGTAGTTCGGATCTTCCTGTTTCCATTCAAGCCCGGCCTTGGTGCCGTAGACGCGCAGCTTCAACCCGTTCTCGTTGCCGGGCGAAACCTGGCTTGCCCACAACATGCCCTTGGCGGTGACATCGCCCTTTTCCGCAAAGCGCAACAGAATATGCGCATTGTCGTCGAGCGGCCGGCCTTCGACGAAGCTGTCGAGATCAGCAGCAAGACTGTCTGGCTGCAGGCCGGTTACGAACATCGCAAGGTTGAGCGCATGCGTGCCTATGTCGCCGATTGCCCCGCCAGCCCCGGAACGTGCCGGGTCAGTGCGCCAGGCCGCCTGCTTTTGCCCCGTGCGCTCCAGCGGTTCGGAAAGCCAGTCCTGCGGATACTCGGCCTGGACAACGCGGATGGCGCCTAGATCGCCATTGGCGACCATCTCGCGCGCCTGGCGGATCATCGGATAGCCGGTATAATTATGCGTAAGCACGAAGAGCTTGCCGCTTTTTTCCGCCAGAGCCGTGAGCTTCCTTGCGTCCGCCAGCGTCGAGGTCAGCGGCTTGTCGCAGATGACATGGATGCCGGCGTCGATGAAGGCCTTGGCCGCCGGATAGTGCACGTGATTGGGCGTGACGATCGACACGGCCTCGATGCCGTCCTGACGCCTGGCCTCGGCCTTCGCCATTTCGGCGAAGGAGCCGTAGGAGCGGTCAGGCGAAAGGCCCAGTTCCGCAGCCGATGCCTTTGCGCGGTCGGGGTCGGAGGAAAGCGCCCCGGCCACGAGTTCGTAATGCCCGTCGAGACGGGCGGCCATGCGGTGCACTGCACCAATGAAGGCGCCTTGCCCGCCCCCCACCATGCCGAGGCGGATGGGGCCGGTTGCCTTGGAGGACTTCGAAGCGGAAACCATGGTTCTTCTCCCTCAATCCCTGCTCAGCGAAGGCCCAGCATCTTGCGGATCATCTTGCGGTCGGTCGCGCCGCCGGCGAAGTCGTCGAACGCCTTTTCGGTGACGCGAATGATGTGGCTGGCGATGAAGGGAGCGCCCTCGGCAGCCCCGTCCTCGGGATGCTTCAGGCAGCATTCCCATTCCAGCACCGCCCAGCTGTCATAGCCATACTGCGCCAGCTTGGAGAAGATGCCGGCGAAATCGACCTGGCCGTCGCCAAGCGAGCGGAACCGCCCCGCCCGGTTGGTCCATGACTGGTAGCCCGAATAGACGCCCTGCCGTCCGGTCGGATTGAACTCGGCGTCCTTGACGTGGAAGGCGCAGATGCGCTCGTGATAGATGTCGATGAAGGCAAGGTAGTCGAGCTGCTGCAGCACGAAGTGCGACGGATCGTAGTTGATCATGCAGCGCTTGTGGCCCTTGAGCTTGTCGAGGAACATCTCGAACGTCGCGCCGTCGAAGACATCCTCGCCCGGATGGATCTCGAAGCCGACATCGCAACCCGCCTCGTCATAGGCGTTCAGGATCGGCCTCCAGCGCTTGGCGAGCTCGGTGAACGCCTCGTCGATCAGCCCTTCCGGGCGCTGCGGCCACGGATAGAGATACGGGAAGGCAAGCGCACCGGGAAATGATACGCTGGCTGAAAGGCCGAGATTCTTGGAAGCCTTGGCCGCCATCATCATCTGGTCGACCGCCCATGCCTGCCGGGCCTTAGGATTGCCGTGCACGGAGGCCGGGGCGAAAGCGTCGAAGGCGCTGTCATAGGCCGGGTGCACCGCGACAAGCTGGCCTTGCAGATGTGTCGAAAGCTCGGTGATCTCGACGCCTGCGTCCTTGCAGATTCCCTTGACCTCGTCGCAATAGGCGGTGGATGTGGCAGCCTTCTGCAGATCGAAAAGCCGCCCTTCCCATGTCGGGATCTGCACGCCCTTGTAGCCCAGTCCCGCCGCCCATTTGGCGATCGAAGGCAGCGAATTGAATGGTGCGGCGTCTCCGGCGAACTGCGCCAGGAAAATTGCCGGTCCCTTGATATTGGATGCCATGTTGTCCTCCCTCAATCCTCGAAATAGCGCATGAATGCGAAGCTGCCGCCATCGGGCGACCAGCTTGGTACATTGATGGTGCCTTGCCCGCCAAACAGCCGCACGATGGTCTCAGGATCGCCCCCTCCCGCGCCCATCAAACGCAATTCCACGCGCCTGCCTGCCGGATGCCCCTCGGTTCCCGGCTCGTACGCAAGATAAACAACATTGTGCCCATCAGGCGAGGGGTGCGGAAACCAATTCACGTTTTCATCATGGCTCATTTGCTGCAAGGCGTCGCCATTGGTGCGCGCGCGCCACAACTGCATGACGCCGGACCGGTCGGAGTTGAACCAGATCCACTCGCCGTCGGGCGTGTAGTCCGGTCCATCGTAATGCGAGCCGTCGCCACCGCAGACCATGAATTCGACGCCGCCCTCGACGGCAATCGTGTAGATGCCGAAGAATCCGTCACGCACGGCGGGATAAGCGAGCCGCAAACCGTCCGGCGACCAGCCATGCCACCACGACGGCACATGCTGCGTCACGCGCCGCGGCGAGCCTCCTTCTGCAGGAACGACATAGATGCAGGATTTGCCGGTCTCGGTCTTGTCGCTGATGGCGATCAGCGACCCGTCCGGCGAAAGCCCGTGGTCATTGTTCTGGCCGGTAGCAAATCCGGTGTCGATGGCCTGCGGCTCCCCACCGGCGACCGGGATGCGCCAAAGCCGTCCTTCGCAATTGAACAGCAGATGCTTGCCATCGCGCGACCAGTTCGGCGCCTCGATGTGGTCGATGGTCTGGTGAACAACCCGATTATGCCCGCTTTCGAGTTCATGGATCTCCAGCGAGCTTCTCATGGATGGCGCGGATCGTAGCTGAAGAAGGAATAATCGGCGGCAATGGCCGAGCCGCTGGTGTCGAAGGCGGCCATGCCGATGAAGGCTCCGGTGAAAGACGCGTGTTCCCCGCGCCCGCCCTCGTCGGAAACAACGCTGGCGTCGAGGGCGGGGCCGAAAGGTTGCCAACCTGCTCCGATGTCGAAGTGGAATTGCAGGTCGGGGCCATCCACTTGCGCGGCAAGTTTCACCTTTGAGGCGCCGCCAAGCGGAACCGGTTCGGCAGGCGGGAAGGTCAGCCTTCCATCCGGCCAGTCGCCATTGCAACTCATCAGCGTCAGCGAGCGGCCTGCGGTCTCGTGCCAGGTAACGGCCACGAAATGGAACTTGTACCGGTTGTAGTAATGCACCAGCCCGGCTGCCTGCTGGAAATTGCAGGGATTGAACGCAAGCTCCGTCTCGGCCCGAAAGCTGTGATGTTCCTGCCGCCGCGCGACAAGCGATTGCTCGAACCAGCTTCCGATGGATTCGCGGGCATGAAGCCGCAGCGCGCTTCCTGTCATCGTGAGCAGGCGCTCAGGATAGGGCGTGCGCAGCCACTGGAACTCCAGCGGCAGGTCTGCGGTGTCGAACCGCCGCTCGATCCTTTGCGCCGGCTTTCGCATCGCGGGAACCGGCGGCGTTACGTTGACGGCCGGAACCGGGCCGCCATGTTCGAGATAGAGCCAGTCATTGTCGCGCCAGAGGCATTTCTGGATTGCCGTCTCGCGCCCCAATGGCGAACGGCGAATGCCGGGAAGCGGCCGCGAGCACAGATGTGTATGGTAGAATTCGCCTTGCGGCGTCTCCACGATCTGACCATGGCCAGAACGTTGCAGCACTGCTTCCGGGGCGCCCTTGGCGGTGATGAGGTGGGTGTCCGGATGAAGTTCGTACGGCCCCAAAATCGACCGCGACCGCGCCATGGTGACGGCATGGTCGTAGCCAGTGCCGCCCTCGGCGACGGTCATGTAATACCAGCCATTGCGCTTGAAGAGGTGCGGCCCTTCGACCAGCCCGTGTGAGCTGCCGGCAAATATGTTGAAGGGTTCGCCGATCAGCCGTCCCGCAACCGCATCATACTCTTGGAGCAATATGCCCGCAAAAGAAGGGTGTTTCGGGCTTCCGCCGACGCCGGGACCGCGGTGGTTCCAGACCATGTTCAGGAACCATTTGCGGCCGTCATCGTCGTGGAACAGCGACGGATCGAAACCGGATGAATTGATGTAGACCGGATCGGACCATGGCCCTTCGATCGAAGGCGCGGTCACGATGTAGTTGTGCGTGTCCTTGAAGTTGCCGTCGATGCGCTTGACGTCGGTGTAGACCAGCCAGAACAGCCCGTCCGCATGCGACAGGCAGGGTGCCCATATGCCGCCTGAATCCGGGTTTCCGCGCATGTCCAACTGGCTGGCGCGAGAGAGCGGTCGGCAAACGAGCGCCCAATTCACGAGATCGCGCGAATGGTGGATCTGCACGCCCGGGTACCACTCAAAGGTAGATGTGGCGATGTAATAGTCCGGCCCGGCCCGGCAGATCGACGGATCGGGATTGAAGCCGGGCAGGACCGGATTGACGATCAAAGTGTCGGTTCCTCTTCCTGAGATGAAGTGCTGCGGGCAAGCCTATTATTTGCGCGCCGGACCTTCTCTTTCGGCCGATGCTGCCCAAAGATTGATGTCCGCATCGCTCGCATGCTTGTCGATCGCGGCAAGTTCGTCCGCGCTGAAGTCGAGGTTCGCCAGCGCGCCGACACAATCGTCGACCTGGCCCGGGCGGCTTGCGCCGATGAGGGCGGAGGTGACGCGCCCGCCCCGCAGCACCCAGGCAATGGCCATTTGTGCAAGCGTCTGCCCGCGCTCCCTGGCGATCGCATCGAGCGCCTGGATGTTCTTTATGTTGCTCTCGTTCAGGAACGCCGGGTTGAGCGACTTGTCCTGCGCGGCGCGGCTGCCTTGCGGCACGCCTTTCAGGTATTTGTCGGTGAGCATGCCCTGCGCAAGCGGAGAAAACACGATCGATCCGATGCCGAGATCTTCCAGGGTATCCAGCAGGCCGTCATCTTCCACCCACCGGTTTATCATCGAATAGCTGGGCTGGTGGATGAGGCAGGGCGTGCCGAGATCCTTCAAGATCGCGTGCGCCTCGCGGGTGCGCTGCGAATTGTAGGACGAGATGCCGGCGTAAAGTGCCCTGCCCGAACGCACGATGTGGTCGAGCGCCATCATCGTTTCCTCGAGCGGTGTCTGCGGATCGAAGCGGTGCGAATAGAAAATGTCGACATAGTCGAGGCCCATCCGCTCAAGGCTCTGGTCGCATGAAGCGATCAGATATTTGCGGCTGCCCCATTCGCCATAAGGCCCGGGCCACATGTTGTAGCCGGCCTTGGACGATATGATGAGTTCGTCACGATGTCCCGCAAGGTCTGTGGCAAGGATCTCGCCGAAGGCTTCCTCGGCCGAGCCGGGCGGCGGGCCGTAGTTGTTCGCGAGGTCAAAGTGGGTGATGCCGAGGTCGAAGGCGCGCAACGCTATCGAGCGCTTCGTCTCGTGGGGCGTGTCATGGCCGAAATTGTGCCAAAGCCCCAGCGAAACGGCGGGCAGCTTCAATCCCGAACGGCCGCATCGGCGGTATAGCATCGTATCGTATCTGTCTGATCCGGATGTCATTGCTCACGCTTTCTTTCTGGCCAACAAGGCCTTTGCCGCCGCGACGCCAAGAGGTTCCGGCCGCTCGCAAGTGGTGCGGATTTCAACCGCCTTGCCGGTTTCGCCCGCCTTGAGGATGGAGGTCATCACATCGACCGCATGCAGGGCAAGCTCCATCGAGCAGCGGTGCGGGCGGCCCTCCATGATGGCGATCGCCATGTCGGCTAGTCCTGCAGTACGGTAGTTGGCAGCCATGCCCCAGGAATGCTTCTGGTTCGGGACCGCAAAGGGGTGATCCCATTTCGGCAGCTTCTTCACCGCATCCTGGCGCTTGGTCATCACCACTTCGCCGCCGAAGAAGTTCGGGTCCGGAACGTGCAGCGTCCCCTCCTCGCCGTAGAGCTCCATGTTGCGGTGGTTGTGCTGCCAGACATCCCAGCTCGTGCCCATGGCAATGATCGCGCCATTGGCGAATTCAAGCACGGCATGGATGGTCGTCGGCGTCTCCACCGTGATCTTCTCCCCGCTCCGCGGCTTGGAGGCTATGGTACGTTCCGGCGATGGCGTCGACGACATTGCGAGAACGCGCTTCACCGGCCCGACAAGCTGGATGAGGTTGGTCACGTAGTATGGCCCGATATCGAGCACAGGACCTGCGCCGGGCTTGAAGAAGAAGTCCGGATTGGGATGCCAGCTCTCCATCCCGTGGCTCATGACGTGGCAGGTGCCACTGACGATCTTGCCGACTGCTCCCGTATCGATGAGGTGTCGGGCCAGTTGGTGCGAACCGCCAAGGAATGTATCGGGTGCGGAGCCGATGCGAACCTTTTTTTTCGCCGCGGCGCGGGCAAGTTCGCTACCCTCCTTTACCGACAGGACAAACGGCTTTTCGGAGTAGACATGCTTGCCCGCATCGACCGCCCGGCGCGAGACTTCGTAATGCGCCGCCGGAACGGTGAGGTTGACGATGATATCCACATCGTCCGCGTCAAACAGGGCGTCGACTGAGTCGGCGCGCAGGCCGAATTCCTTTGCCCGCGCCTCGGCCGCTGCGGGCGCGACATCGGCGCAGGCGTGAACTTCGATGCCCTTGAATTGCGGGGCCAGCGACATGTATGCGGCGGAAATGT
Source organism: uncultured Alphaproteobacteria bacterium (assembly GCA_963699855.1). GTDB lineage: Bacteria > Pseudomonadota > Alphaproteobacteria > Rhizobiales > Rhizobiaceae > BOKV01. The sequence continues at coordinate 110,894 of CAVOVL010000007.1, forward strand.
TGCCGCATCCCATGATGCCCACGCCGAGTTTCTTTGCCATTTATGGTTTCTCCCCTCAGAGTGCTTTTGCAGCTTCGATCGACCGCTCCGCGAAGCGGCGGTGATCCTTCGGCTTGTCATGTTCCATGATGAATGTCTTGGCTGGCGTTGCCTTCAACGCGTTCCAGATGCCTTTCCAGTCGATGGTGCCATGGCCGACATCGGCCCAACCATCCTCATCCTTGTTCTGTCCGGCTGGCGCAATGTCCTTGACGTGAACCGCGGTGATGCGGCTGCCATGCCGGTTTATCCATTCGATCGGGTCGGCGCCGCCTCGAACGATCCAGGCGATGTCGGCCTCCCATGACAGGTCTGGCGCGCCTTTGAAGATTTCCTCCTGCGGGGTCGCGCCGTCGGCTGTCTTGATGAACTCGAAGTCGTGATTGTGCCAGCCGAAGCCCAAGCCCGCCTTGCGGTACGGTTCGGACGCCGCCTGCAGACGCTTGCCGAAAGCGAGCCAGCCCGCGCCATCCGCGGGTCGCTGGTCGGGTAGCAGAAAGGGGCAGTAGATGGTGTTCATGCCGGTGCCCTTGACGATTTTCATCACGCCATCGACATCGTTTTCAAGCATGTCGATTCCGAAATGGCCGGTCGGCATGGTGAGGCCGTTCGCCTTCAGGCCGGCCGTCAGCGCATCGAGATCGCCGTAAACCCCGCCATAGCCTTCGACCTGCGAGTAACCGAGTTCCTTGAGCATGGCGAGCGTATCGGAGAGCGGCGGAAACTCCCGCGAGGAATAAAGCTGGTATGAAAATTCGGTCATGGATTTTCTCCGTTTCGGCGTTCGTTACGCCTTGCAGGTTGCCGTGAATAGATCGCGGACGGAAAAGTCCGCATTGGAAATTTCTTGCCGCCTGGCAGGCGTGAAGCGGACCTGCTTTTCGCGGCCGGGCAACAGGGTGAACCAGTTATCGTCAAAGCGCCCCGGGATCGGCGATTCCACGGCGACGAACAGTGCGCAACTTTCAGCAGCCAGGCGAATCGAAACGCCGCCTTCTCGTTCCTCCACGTTCATTTCGATCCGTGAATCACGGAGCGCAAGGCGCTTGTAGGGCGTTGGCGAGAAATGATCCTCTCCCGCCATTCCGTTTGAGGCCTTCCAGTTCCGACAAGAGGACAGAACCTTCCGTCGAGTTATGGATGAATTCGAGCGGCATGGACGCTCCGGCGGGCAGGCGAACATCCAGTGCAGCAAGCCGCGAAACCGTGCCATCGGCGAAGATGCATTCGACATCGAGCCTCAATGAGACATCTTCTCGTGTGTCGTTGATGCCGGCGAACCCGATGGAGCCGTCCTTCGAAGGCAATGCGAAAACCGCGACGGGAGAGAAGAAGCGGCGCGCCATGAAGTGCAGCGCCTTCCAGCCGCCGCCATAATCGAGACTCGACCAGCTTGCGACCGGCCATGTGTCGTTGAGCTGCCAGTAGAGCGTGCCCATGCAATGCGGCTTGAGGCTGCGCCAGTATTCGACCGCGGTGCGGATCGCGAGGCCTTGCTGCACCTGGCTCAGATAGACGAAATCCTCGAAGCTTGCCGGGAAGCGGAAGTAGCGGAACATCGTCTCGGCGATGCGGGCATTGCCGCCGACGTTCTTCTGGTGCGACTCCATCACGGTGGAAGCGATGTTCCAGTCTTCCTCGTCGGCGAAGGTGCGGATGACGTCCATGGATGGATAGGACTGGAACCCGAATTCGGAGCAGAAGCGCGGGCGCACGTCGCGGTAATGCTCGAAGTCGCGGCCTTCGTGCCACACGCTCCAGAAATGCATGTCGCCGGACGAATCGTCGTGCCAGGCGTCGCCAAAGCTCATCGGGCCGGGCGATGGACTTGACGGCCACCAGTTTGCCTGCGGATCGACAGCCAGCAGCCCGTCTTCGACCGTGCGGTTCAACCGGTCGTAGGCGACGAGATAACGGTCGCGGTTGGTGCGCGATTCATCGAACCAGTTGAGCGCGCCGATCAGCTCGTTGTCGCCGCACCAAAGGGCAATGCTGGCGTGGTGCTGAAGCCTTCCGGCCTGGTACCGCACTTCCTGCGCAACCCCGTTCAGGTAGTCGCGATCGGAAGGGTAGAGATTGCAGGAGAACATGAAGTCCTGCCACACCATCAGGCCCAGTTCGTCGCAAATGTCGAGGAACCAGTCCGGTTCGTAGAAGCCGCCGCCCCAAATGCGCAGCATGTTCATGTTGGCATCGACGGCGGATTGCAGCAGGCCGCGGGTCTTTTCCGGCGATATGCGGCCCGGCAGGGCGTCGGCTGGAATCCAGTTCGCGCCGCGGCAAAAGACCGGCACGCCATTGACCTTGACGAGGAAGGAACGACCGGCCTCGTCCGGACGGCTTTCGAGTTCGATCGTGCGCAGGCCGATACGCCGTCTCCTCGACATGCCCCGCTACGTCGACCGTCAGCGGATAGAGCGGTTGGCCGCCCAGCCCATTCGGCCACCACAATTGCGGTCGCTCACCTCGAAACCGAAGACAGCGCGTTCGCCATCGTCCACGGTCGCCGAACGGGTTTCGCCGTTGAATTGCGCGCTTATCGAGACAGGCCCTGGCCGCCTTCGCTCGAACCCGACCTCGACATCGACCCGCACCCCGTCGCCGCCATGATGCTGGCGCACGATCACGTGGCCCGGCAAGGCCAGCGGCGCATGAACCAGCCGGATCGTGCCGTAGAGCCCGAACGGCGCGATGGCGATGTTCCAGTCCCAGCCGAAATGGCATTGCGCCTTGCGCAGCATGTTGCCGTCCGGCAGCGGGCAATTGCCGGCATGATAGGGCACGCGGAAGGGCTGTGCCCGCTGCCGCCGCGCGGCTTCGGCAAGGTTGGAATGGAAGGTGATGACGATGCGGTTCGCGCCGTGCTTCAGGCTGGAAGCGTCGGCACGCCATCGCCGAAAGGCGTTGTCTGCCTTGAGCACGACCGTGCCATTGATCTCCACGGTCGCGACAGTGTCGAGGCTCTCTGATTTCGAGCACCCAGTCATCGAGCGAAACACCGGCAGGTATTTCGAACGAGCGCTCGAGCGTCCAGTCGCGTTCGGAAATCCAGCGAAGGTCGTATTCGTTCCGGCCGAAATAGGGATCGGGTATCAGGCCTGCTTCATGCAATGCATTGATGGCATCGCCAGGCACGGACATGTCGGCAGACATTTGCCCACCTGCAAGCACGAGCCGCCACCGACCGGCGAGATCGATTTCCTGCACGTCCATCCCCGTTCAGATCCGCAATTCCGTCCCGACATCGAAAATCGAAGCACGGGCAGGATCGAATCCGACCTTGATCTTCGAGCCCCGCGCCAGTGTGCTCAGCCCTTCGGAGCGGAAGCGGAACTCCGAGCCCGCCAGCCGGCACCAGACCTGCGAATCAGCGCCCATTGGCTCGATCATCTCGACCTCGGCTTCTGCCTGGAACGGCTCGCTGTCCGCTGCGGCGCCGATTGCAATCTGTTCCGGACGGATGCCGAAATGGACAGGCCGTCCGGCGGCCGCGCCGCCATTGCCGAACTCGTACCGGTCGAGCGGTATGGTCATGCTGCCGTTGGCAAACTGCTTGCCGCCGCCCGTTTCAGCGATGGCGCCGGAAATGAAGTTGATCGCGGGCGAGCCGATGAAATCAGCGACATATTTGTTGTCGGGCCGGTTGTAGATCGTCTGCGGGTCGGCAAGCTGCAGGATGCTGCCATCGCGCATGATTGCAATTCGGTCGGCAAGCGTCATCGCCTCGATCTGGTCGTGCGTGACATAGATCATCGTCGTGTTTTCAAGCTGGCTGTGCAGGCGCTTGATCTCCACGCGCAGTTCGGTCCGCAGCTTGGCATCGAGGTTGGAAAGCGGCTCGTCGAACAGGAACACGTCGACATCGCGCACCAGCGCCCTGCCGATGGCGACGCGCTGGCGCTGCCCGCCGGAAAGCTGCGCGGGCTTGCGTTTCAGCAGCGGTTCGATATGCAGGATCTGAGCGGCCCGGGCTACGCGCTTTTCGATCTCGGCTTTCGCCATGCGCGCATTCTTGAGGCCGAAGGAAAGATTTCCCTCCACCGTCATCTGCGGGTAGAGCGCATAGGACTGGAACACCATGCCGATGCCGCGGTCCTTCGGCTCCATCCAGGTAACGTTGCGGCCATTGATGAAGATCTGCCCGTCGGTTGCGTCGAGCAGGCCTGCTATGCAGTTGAGCAGCGTGGACTTGCCGCAACCAGATGAGCCAAGCAGCACGAGAAACTCGCCTTCGCCGATATCGATGTTGAGGTTCCTCAAAACCTTCACGTCGCCAAATGACAGGTCAAGGTTCTTTACGGTCACGGTTGACATGGCTCACCCCTTCACGGCGCCGGCGGCGATGCCGCGAACGAACAGCTTGCCGGATGCGAAATAGACAATCAGCGGCACCAGGCCGGTCAGCAGCGTGGCGGCCATGTTGACGTTGTATTCCTTCACACCTTGCACTGAATTGACGATGTTGTTGAGCTGCACAGTCATCGGATAGAGATCCGGCTTGGTGTAGACCACGCCGAACAGGAAGTCGTTCCAGATGCCCGTCACCTGCAGGATGATTGCCACGACGAAGATCGGCAGGCTCATCGGCAGCATGATCTTGAAGTAGATGCCCCAGAAGCCCGCACCGTCGACACGCGCGGCCTTGAAAAGCTCTTCAGGCAGCGAGGCGAAATAGTTGCGGAAGAGCAGCGTCAGGATCGGCATGCCGAAAATCGTGTGGACGAGAACCAGTCCCCAGAGCGTTCCGTAGATTCCCATTTCCCGCAGCAGGATCACGATCGGGTAGAGCATTACCTGATAAGGGATGAACGAGCCGAAGATGAGGATTGTAAAGAAGACGTCCGAACCCTTGAAGCGCCAGTTGATCAGCGCATAGCCGTTGACCGAGGCAACGGCGATCGACAGGATCACCGATGGTATGAGGATACGGACCGAGTTCCAGAAGCCGCGCGAAAGCCCGTCGCAATTGAGGCCGGTGCAGGCTTCGGCCCAGGCCTTCACCCAAGGCTGAAAGGTCACCTCTACCGGCGGGGCGAAGATGTTACCGAGCCGGATCTCCGGCATGCCCTTGAGCGAAGTCATGATCATGACCCACAGCGGCAGGATGTAATAGAGGCACACGACGATGAGCGTGCCGTAGAGCATGATGTTGCCCGGCGAGATCCTGCGCCGCGGGCGGGCACCCCTGGGACCGGAGAGTTCCAGTTCGCGCTGATACGGCATCGGTGGCGACGAGCGCGGAAAGCGTTGCGGGATTAGACACGCTTCTTGCCTCCGAACTCGAGATAGGCCCAGGGAACGAGCACGATCAGGACCGAAATCAGCATCATGGTGGAGGCGGCAAAGCCCTGGGCGAGGTTCTGCGCCTGGAACATGTAGTCGTAGACATACATCGCCGGCACCTGGCTTGCATTGCCGGGTCCGCCGGAAGTTTGCGCCACGACGAGATCGTAGAGCCTGATGATGCCCGAGGCGACGATGACGAGCGTGGTTATGAAGACCGGGCGCATCATCGGCACGATGATGAAAAGGTAGATCTTCCATCTGGGAATGCCGTCGACGCGCGCGGCTTTCCAGATCTCCTCGTCGATGCCGCGCAAGCCCGCCAGCATGATGCACATGACGAAGCCGGTGCCCTGCCAGAGCCCGGCGATCAGTAGGCCGTAGAGCACGACCTGCGGATTGTTGAGCGGGTCGAAGGTGAAGCTTTGCCAGCCCATCGCAGCGGACGATGGACTGGATGCCGAAATCGGGATTGAGGATCCACTGCCAGACCAGGCCCGTCACGATGAAGGACAGGGCGAACGGATAGAGCATGATGGTGCGGAACGTATCCTCGTAGCGGATCTTCTGGTCCATCAGCGCGGCGAGCAGGAAGCCCATGAGCATGGTGAAGACGAGGCTGAGCGAACCATAGATCAACAGGTTCTTGATCGCGATCAGCCAACGGCTGGTTTCCCACAGCCGCTCATACTGGTCGAGTCCGACGAAGTTCAGCCGCGGCAGAAGTTTGGAGCTGGTGAATGAGTAAAGGACCGTCCACAATGTGCCGCCGACGAATACGACCAGTGTCGTCAGGATCATCGGGATTGCGGCGAATTTCGCGCTGAGGTTGCGAAACGGACTAAAGGGTCGCGACTGCGTTGCCATTGCCTTCCCCCTCCCAAGAAAAGGATCACGGATACGGAGCCGCCCGATAGCGGCGGCTCCGTCTGCTGTGAGGGGATGTCAGAGACCGGTCTTCAGGTTCTCGACATACTTGGCATGGGCGCATCGGCAGCCGCCATGTCGGACTTCCAGAACTCGACCAGGAGGTCTTCGTTCTGCTTGACTGCACGTCCGGCGACCAGGCCATGTCGCCGGACGGAACGAGGTTGCCGGAAGCGAGGATCTCAAGACCCTTCTTCATGCAGTCATTGGCGGCGGAAGGTCGATATCGCCGCGAATCGGCAGCGAGCCCTTCTTCAGGTTGAAGGCAACCTGCACCTGCGGGGAGACGAGCAGTGCCGCAAGACGCTTCTGCGCTGCTTCCTTGTCCGCATCCTTTTGCTTGGGGAAGTAGAAGGCATCGCCGCCGGTCGAGAGGTAGGCGTTGAGGCCAAGACCGGGAAGGCAGGTATAGTCCTTGCCGGCGACTTCGTTCGCGACCTGGAACTCACCCTGCGCCCAGTCACCCATGATCTGGCCGGCAGCCTGGTCGGTGATCACGAGGTTAGTGGCCTGGTTCCAGTCTTGGACGGTGGATTTCGACGCAAGCTTGCGCACATCGGCAGCTGCGCGAACACCTTGGCCATGTCCGGTCCAGCAGCGACGTCCATGTTCTTTTCGACATTGACCTGCTTCCACACGTCGATGACCTGCCACGGCGATCGTGATCGCGCCGAATGCAAGGTTGGACTGCCAGGGCTGGTTGCCGAGCGCCAGCGGGATCTTGCCTGCGGCTTCGACCTGCGGAGCGGTCGCGACGAACTCGTTCCAGTCCTGTGGGAACCGGAATTCCGATATCTTCATAGACCTTGTTGGAAAGCCAGAGCCACTCGGGCGAGTGGATGTTGACCGGCGCGCAGTAGATGCGGCCATCGACGGTGCATGCTTCCAGAAGCGACTTCGGGAATACCTTGTCCTTCCAGCCTTCGGCCTCGGCGACATCGGTGAGGTCGAGCATCAGGCCGGCCTGCACGAGTTCCAGCGCTTGCTGGCCGTGGTTGAACTGGGTGGCGCCCATCGGGTCGCCGCCGGTGATGCGGCTGATCATGATCGGGCGCGCAGTGCCGCCGCCGCCGGCGATGGCGCCGTCTACCCATTTGTCGCCAGATGCGTCGAACGCCTTCGCGAGTTCGGCTACCGCAGCGGCCTCGCCGCCGGAAGTCCACCAGTGCGTGACTTCCAGTTCGGTCGCAAACGCAGCGGACGCGGTCGCGAACATCGTCGTGGCCGCAAGAACTGCCTTTAAAGATTTCATGCTGATTCCTCCCTGGTACCGGCGTACCGGCGTGCAAAACCCCTCCCGGCGAAGCTTCCCAAGCTCCGCCATTAAATCGATTACATGACGATTTAAATCGTTTCTGCAATCGATTACATGGTAGCTTGAATTGTCCCCGAAACGGAGTCAAGCTTTTTCGGTTCAACAGGGGCGGCATTGGGCAGGGCAATGGAAGATCGGCTTCCGAAGATTCAGGATGTTGCGCGCGAGGCAGGGGTTTCCACGGCCACGGTCAGCCGTGCCTTGAGCCATCCCGCCATGGTGGCTGATGCCACGCGCGAGGCGGTGCTGAAGGCGGTGCGAAAGACCGGCTACCGCGTACACCAGGCAGCGCGCAACCTGCGCCGGGGCCGGACCGGAGCAATCGTCGCGCTCGTCCCGAATATCGGCAATCCGTTTTTCTCGCAGGTGCTCGCCGGGATCGAATCCGTGGCGGCGCGGCATGGTTACAGCGTTTTGGTCGCCGATACTTCAAGGCCTCAAAACCGGCTTGAGCAGGTCAGTACCTACCAGCACAACGACCGGGCCGATGGACTGATCGTGCTGGACGGCAGGCTGGCGCTGGAATTCGGGCGAAACAAGCGGATCGACGAGACACGTCCGCCAATCGTTTTCGCCTGCGAATGGAGCGATGAAATCGTTTTTCCATCCGTGATGATCGACAACCGGGTGGGCGCCAGGAAGGCGATCGAGCATTTGTACGGCCTGGGTCACCGGAACATCGGACATGTCAGCGGCCCGCGAGGCAATGTTCATACACAGGCACGCGAGGAAGGCATGCTTGAGAAGTTGCGCGAACTTGGCCTTGGCATTCGCCCGGAATGGTTCCTGAACGGCGACTTCACGCTGCAGTCCGGCCTTGACGCTGCCACCGAGTGGCTCGCGATGCAGGAAAAGCCAACGGCGATGTTTTGCGCCAGCGACGAGATGGCTTTCGGCTTTATCTCCGGATTGAAGGCAGGCGGCTACGACGTGCCGGACGATGTTTCCATCGTCGGCTTCGACGACATCGACATCTCGCGATGCTTCATTCCGGCGCTGACGACCATTCGCCAGCCGCGGCTGGAAATAGGGACGATCGCCGCAGACATGTTGATCGAACTCATCGCATCGCCGAACGAGCCGCTGGCCGAGCCGCAATGCAGCCTGCCGGTCGACCTGATCGTGCGCGAAAGCACGGCTGCGCCAAAGCCCGCCACCTGAGCCTTCAGGCCCGGGCCTCTCGCAGTTCGCGCGCAAGGCGTTCGGCCTCATGCACCTGCGGCTTGCTGAACCGCGCCAGCATCAGATAGGCGACTGGCGTCAGGAACAGCGTGGCGAAGGTGGCAAGGCCAAGACCGCCGACGATGACCCAGCCGAGCGAGATGCGCGCTTCCGCCCCCGCCCCTTGCGCCAGGATCAGCGGAACGCCGCCCAGCACGGTCGAGACCATCGTCATGACGACCGGCCGCAGGCGGCGGATCGATGCCTGCTCGATCGCCTCGCGCACGCTGCGGCCGCGGTCCCTGAGCTGGTTGGCGAATTCGACGATCAGGATGCCGTTCTTGGCCATGATGCCGACAAGCAGCACCAGACCGATCTGGCTGTAGACATTGAGGCTCGTTCCGGTGAACCAAAGCGCGACAATCGCGCAGGCGATGCCGAGCGGAACGGTGAACATGATGATGAAGGCGGAAAGGAAGCTTTCGAACTGAGCCGCAAGCACCAGCAGCACGACGATGGCCGCAAAGCCTATGACAAGCAGGAAGCCACCCCGCGTTTCTTCAAGCGTCGCGGCCTCCGAAAGCGGTATCAACCTCGCGCCGGGCGGAAGGTGCGGCGCCGCCAGCACACCTGCGGTGTCCAGCGCATCCTTCAGGGCGAACTGGGGCGTCAGGCTTGCGGTGATCGACACGGATCGCAGCTTCTGTTCGCGGCCGAGCGAAGGTGCGACCGCACGCTCCTCCAACGTCGAAATGGAAGACATCGGCACGATGCGTCCGTCGCTCGTCTTCAAGAAGACGTTTTCCAGATCGGTCGGGTCGTTGATCGGATTGGACGTGGAGACCAGCTTCACGTCGACCGCCCTGTCGCCAATGAAAACCGTTCCCACTGCACGGCCATCCAGCATCGCCTGCACGACAGCCGACAGACCGTCGATGTTGATGCCGAGGTCGGACGCGCGCTCGCGGTCGATCTCGATGGAAAGCTGCGGCTGCGTGGTCTGGTAGGATAGGCGGACGCGGCCGAACCGCGGATCGTTTTCCATCTCCTGCATGAGCTTGTCGGCGGCGACGGCAAGCTCGCCATAGTCATCGCCAAGCAGCGCGACCTGCAAGCCGGACCCGGCCCCGCGAATGCCGAGGCTGTTGGGCTGGATCGCGAATGCCCGCACGCCCGGCACGCCTGAAACCCTGCGGTTGATGTCGTCGGCAATCTGTTGCTGGCTGCGGCTGCGCTCGTCCCAAGGCGCCAGTGTCAGCACCATGAAAGCGTTGTTGGAGCCGTTGCGACCGGCAATGGCAAAGACATTTTGGACCTCGCCGCTGGCGCGCAGGGGCTCGACCAGCGCTTCGATCTGGCGCAATTGCGTCGAAGTGTAGTCGAGGCTGACGCCCTGCGGCGCGCTGATTGAAAGAAGCGCCACCGCCCGGTCTTCGCTTGGCGTCAGTTCCTGCCTTATGGAGCCGAACAGCATTGCCGACGTGCCTGCAAAAAGAAGCGACACGACCAGCACCACAGCCGGCGCATCGAGACAGGCGTGCAGCAGCCTTGCGTAAAGCCCGCTGAAATACGCGCCGATCCTGGCGAAATAGCCAGAAGATGCCTGAGACGGCGTGCCCGATTTCAGCAGCCGGGAAGCCAGCATCGGGCACAGCGACAGCGCGACGATCGAGGACAGAAGCACCGATATGGCCAGCACGAATCCGAACTCGGTGAACAGGCCGCCGGCCTTGCCCGGCAGGAAGGAGATCGGGATGAACACCGCCGCCAGGGTCGCGGTGGTGGTCATGACCGCGAAGAAAACCTCGCGGGTACCGGTGACGGCAGCGGCGCGCGGGCCCATGCCGCGGTTGGCGTGGGTGACGATGTTTTCAAGTACGACGATGGCATCGTCGACCACGATGCCGGTCGCCAGAACCAGTGCCAGCAATGTGAGGATGTTGATCGAAAAGCCCGCTATCCAAATGCCCGCGACCGCCCCGATCAGCGCGACGGGAAGCGAGATGGCGGGGATGAGCGTTGCCCGCAGGTTGAACAGGAAAAGGTAGATGACCGCCACGACAATGCCCGCCGCCAGCAGCAGCGCGATGATCACTTCGTGGATCGAAGCGTTGACGAAAGTCGCCTCGTCGCTGGTGACCTTGATCCCCACTTCCGGCGGCAGGATCGTTTGAAGTTCGGCGACTGCCGCCCTCACTCCCTGCGAGATCTCGAGCGTGTTGGACCCGGCCTGGCGCACGATTCCGAGCCCGACGCCTGCCTTGCCATTGGCACGCAGGATCGCGTTGCCGGGATCTGGCCCCAGCGAAACATTTGCGATGTCGCCGACGCGGATGCGGTCCTTGATGAGCGCCGCCTCGAATTCTTCCGGGCTGTCGATGGTTGCGTTGGCGCGAACCACGAGGTCTTGCGAGGCGGAGGTGAGCGATCCGGCGGGCGCATCGAAAGCGGCGGAACCAAGCGCGGCGGCCAGATCGGCGACGGTGATGCCACGGCTCGCCAGCTTCGCCTGGTCGACGTCGATACGAAAGATCTTTTCCCGGTCGCCGTAGATCTGCACATCGGCGACGCCCGGCACAGCCGACAAGCGGTCGACGACCACTTCCTCGACCAAGATCGTGATGTCCTCGACCGAAAGCGCATCGGAGGTTACGGCAATGCGCATGACCGCGTCCGCATTGGCGTCCGCCTTGACGATGCGCGGGTCGTCGGCATCTTCCGGCAGGTCGCGGGCGATGCGGCCCAGGGCATCGCGCAGGTCGGATGCGGCGATGTCGAGGCTGGTATCCTCGGTGAATTCGACGGTAACCCTGCTGCTGCCAAAATTGGAGTTGGAAGATATCGAGCGGACGCCGGCCACGCGCGATGCCGCGCCCTCGATCGGCGCGGTCAATTCGCGGTCGATCGTCTCTGGCGAGGCGCCGTCATAGTTGGTCGATATCGTCACGACCGGGCTGTCGACTTCCGGCAGTTCACGGATCTCGGCGCCAGTGAGCGCGGCAAGCCCGGCGACGACGATCAAAAGGTTGACCACGATCGCCAAGACGGGCCGGCGCACGAAAAGCGCCGTGAAACCGGATGCAGCGCTGCGCGTCTGCGCAGCGCTGTCCGTCGCCTCGTCCGCCCTGGTTTCCGCTGCCTGCGGTTCTTCGCTGTTTGCGTTCACGGTCAGCCCTCCGGCCCTGCCGGCGCACCGGCTATGCGCAAGGCCGCGCCGTCGCGAAGTGTCTGGACGCCTTCCGTGACGACTTCTTCGCCGGCCGCCAGCGCGCCGTCCACCAGCACCACGTCGGAGTTGCGCTGGACGATCTTCACCGGAACCCTTTGCGCCTTCCCGTCCTGCGCCCGCCAGACATAGGCACCGTCCGAACTCCACTGGATGGCGAGGGGATCGACCGAAGCAAAGCGGTCGCCGGCAAAGCGCATTTCCACCCGGAACGACATTCCAGGCCGCAGTGCATCGTCGCGATTGGCGACACGCGCGCGAATACGCAATGTGCGGCTCGACTGCTCGATGCGGCTGGCTATCTCCGCGACCTCCCCGGTCACGACGGTCCCCGGCAGCGCGATGGGCTGCGCCTCCACCTTCTGGCCGGTGACAATGGCTGCCGAGAAACGCTCCGGCACCCAGAAATCGATGAGCAATGATGAGCGGTCATCGATCGTTGCGATCTGGGTCTGCGTCGTAACGAACTGGCCAATTTCGGCGTTGACGATGCCGACGATCCCGTCGAACGGGGCAGTGATCGCGCGCCGCTGCAACACCAGTTCAGCATCGCGCAAGGCCAGCCCGGCGGTTTCGAGTTCCGAACGCGCATCGCTCAGCGCAACTTCGGATGCCGCGCGCGAACTTGCCAGCCGTTCCGTGCGCTGGACCTTTTCCTCAAGGCTCTTCACGGCAAGGGCCGCCCTGTCGCGGGCGATCACTTCCTTTTCCGAATCGAGGCGGGCAATCACATCGCCTGCCTTGACCTTGTCGCCTGACTTTACATTGATCTCGCCGATCATCCCGTCCGCCAGCGGAACAAGGGTGACCGAACGCTGCGCCTCGCCGTCGCCAATGGCTGAAATCTTGTTGTTGATAGTCGCAAAGCCGACTTCCGCGGTTTCGACGAGGGTTTCGCGCGGCGGGCCGCCCGCGCCGCCGCCTCCGGGGCCACCTTGACCCTGCCGCGGTTTTCCCGAATTTTCCGGGGGAGCCATTGCCGACCGCCAGCGAAACAAGCGCTGGGCTTGCACCAAGCCCGGAGAGCAGGTCAGGAGCGCCGGGATAGAATCGCGCAAATCCGACAGCCGCAACAATGATGGCGAGCGCAGCCAGAGCCGTCTGTTTCCACCACGTCATGCAATCTCCGTACCTTGATGTGAATTGCCAGCTCCGCCCGATGTGGAACGTAGTGCCAAAACGCGGCGCGGCAAAGGGTGGGCGTCGAAATGTGAAAATAGTTTAATGTTGGATGGGTTGCCGTCAGGGATTGCCGGCCGGTTCGAACTGGGCAACCAGTTCATGGCTGCCGGCGGGCCAGACAAGGCGAACATGGGTAACCGGCGCGCCCTCGAGCATCGTCTTGCGCTCGACGCAAAGGCACGGCTCGCCCTCATCTAGCTGCAGGACGGCGGCCAGCCGGGCATCGGCCCCCACGGCCCGGATCACATGCTGGGCAGAACTCCACGGCACGCGCTCGATAAGCCACGGGCCGGGCGCGATCTCGCTGAAACTTTCAGCATTGGCTTCGGGCACGGTGTCGAGCGCAATGATGCGCTGTTCGCAGCAAAAGGGCTTGCCCTGCGCCAGATGGCGAACTTCGAGTTCGAGCACCATGGCGACGTTCGCCGCACCAAGACGCGCCCTGTCCGCAGGGCTCGCCCGGCGTTTTTTCCGCAGCAAAAGCTCGAATGCGTATTCGAGACCCAGCGCCACCACATCAGAGCGTATGTCACGGATTTCCAGAACCGCCGATTGCGATTGCGGCCGCGCGACAAAGGAGCCGGACTTGCGGCGGCGCTCGATCAGCCCGGTTCGCGCAAGCACATTCAGTGCCTTGTTCACGGTCATGCGCGAGCACGCATACTGTCCGGCCAGTTCGATCTCGAACGGCAGGCGGTGCCCGGGCCGCCACCGGCCGGACAGGATGTTGGCCTCGACGTCGGAGACAATCCGCTGGTGGAGCGTCGCCTGAGACATCACATGCCTGCGGCAAGGTTGCGCATGGCAGCCGCGAAGCGGCGGTCGATCGCATCGGATGCCATGTGCCGCCCGTTCTCGACCAGCCTTCGGCCCGCCTACCCAGACGCGGTCGACCGCAACGGACTTCGTGAAGATGAAGGCGTCGAGCACGCGGTCGCCGGAATAGCCATCGGAACCGTCGCGCTGGCGCAGCGCGACAAGGTCGGCCGGTTCGCCAACCGCCAGCCCGCCACCGGAAACACCGAGCGCCTGCGCGCCGCCGGCATAAGCGCGGTCGAAGAGGTTGCGGCCATTCGATCCGCCGGGCTGCGGCAAGGACATTGCGCAGGCGATGCTTCAGCCGCTGGGCGTATTCGAGCTGGCGCAACTCGTCGGCAAGGCCGATCAGCACGTTGGAGTCCGAACCGATGCCGAAGCGTCCGCCGGCCGCGATGAATTCCGGCGCGTTGAAGATGCCGTCGCCAAGATTGGCCTCGGTTATCGGGCAAAGGCCCTGCGACGGCGCCGGCGCGGGCAAGGCCTTGCGTTTCCGCCGCCGTCATGTGCGTGGCGTGGATAAGGCACCAGCGTGAATTGACCGGCGCGTTGGCAAGCAACCATTCGACCGGCCGCGCACCAAGATGCGCGAGGCAATCCTCCACTTCGCGGACCTGTTCGGCGGCATGGATATGCACCGGACCTTGCGGCGCAAGGTCGATTACATCCGGCAAGCTCGGCGGGCGTGACGGCGCGAAGGCTGTGCGGCGCGACGCCGAGGACGGAGCCGGAAACGTGGCCAGTCACGCGCGCGGCTCGCCTGCATCAGTTCGGCAAACTCGTCCAGCGTGCAGATGAAACGGCGCTGGCCCTCGATCGGCGCGGCGCCGCCAAAGGTGGAGTGGGCATAAAATACCGGCAGATAGCGTAAGCTTGATTCCGGTCTCCACCGACGCCGCCGCGATGCGCTCCGCCATCTCGCCGATATTGGCATATGGGCGGCCATCCGGCCCATGGTGCAGGTAGTGAAACTCCCCGACCCGGGTGAAGCCTGCCTCCAGCATTTCGCAATACAGCTTCGCCGCGACGGCCTCGACATCGTCCGGAGTCATGGTGAGCGCAAAACGGTACATCACCGTGCGCCAGCTCCAGAAATTGTCTTCGCCGGGGCCGCGCATCTCGGCAAGGCCGGCCATTCCGCGCTGGAAGGCGTGGCTGTGCAGATTGGCCGTGCCGGGCAGGACGGTCTCGCAGATCTCGTCACCCGGGCGCGGCTTCGCATCGACCGTCAATGCTTGCGATGTTTCCGTCACGGCAGTCGATGCGGACATCGCTGCGCCAACCGCCGGGTAGCAAGGCCTGTCTGGCAAAGATGCTGGTCATGGCGCGGTTCCGATACGGTTTGTGCTTGCACGCAAATTCGTTATGTATATACATAATCAGAAATCACGGGAGGCGGCAAGCCTGATGGTTTCGAGCGAAAAGACCAGCTACCTGCTGCGCAATGCGCATCTGGCGACGCTTGATCCGATGCGCTGAAGGACTCGGGCGAAATCGCGCGCGGCGCGATTGCCGTCGAAGGCGGCCGTATCGCTTTCGCCGGACCGAGAGTCGCAATGCCCGGAGCATCTTCACGGCCTTGAAAGCATCGATTGCGAAGGCAGGTTGCTGACACCCGGCCTGATCGACTGCCACACCCACATCGTCCATGCCGGAAACCGCGCCAATGAATTCGAGATGCGGCTGAATGGCGCTAGCTACGAGGAGATCGCGCACGCGGGCGGCGGCATCGCTTCCACCGTGCAGGCAGTGCGGGCATCGAGTGAGGACGAACTTGTCGCGCAGTCCCTGCCCCGCCTCGATGCGCTGATCGCCGAGGGCGTTACGACGATCGAGATAAAGTCTGGCTACGGGCTGACCATCGAGGACGAGTTGAAAATGCTGCGGGCGGCGCGCAGACTTGCGACGCTGCGCCCGGTCAATGTCCGCACCACCCATCTGGCAGCGCATGCAACGCCCGCGCGAATACAAGGGCCGAAACGGCGACTACATCCGCGAGGTCGTCCTGCCATCGATGGATGCCGCTGCACGCGACGGCCTGTGCGATGCCGTGGACGGGTTCTGCGAGAAGATCGCCTTCTCGCCTGCCGAGATCGAGATGGTGTTCGAGCACGCGAAACAAGCTCGGCCTGCCGGTCAAGCTGCATGCCGAGCAGCTTTCCGATCTCGGCGGCGCGGCACTGGCGGCAAGGTTCGGCGCGCTGTCGGCCGACCACCTCGAACATGCCGAGCGAAGCAAGCATCGCGGAAATGGCGGCAGCCGGAACGGTGGCCGTGATACTGCCCGGCGCATTCTATTTCCTGCGCGAGACGAAGAAGCCGCCCATCGACCTGTTCCGCAGGCACCGCGTACCGATGGCGCTGGCGACCGACTGCAATCCGGGCACCTCGCCGCTGACCTCGCTGCTGCTGACCATGAACATGGCCGCAACGCTTTTCTCGATGACCGTGGAAGAATGCATTGCAGGCGTGACACGCGAAGCCGCGCGTGCGCTCGGCATGGCCGACGAAACGGGAATGCTCAAGGCAGGCATGCGCGCCGACATCGCGATCTGGAACGCGGAACGGCCCGCCGAACTTGCCTACCGGATCGGGTTCAACCCATTGCACCGACGCATCTTCGGCGGCGTACCCGACGCGGATGAAAGGACGAAGACATGACGCTCATGCTGACGCCGGGAGGCGTGCCGCTCGCCGATCTGGAAACGATCTACCGGACCGGAACGGCGGCAAGGATCGACCCGCAGACCCACATCGCAATCGAGCGTTCCGCCGCACGTATCGCGCAGATCTCGGCTGGCGAGGAACCGGTCTACGGCATCAATACCGGCTTCGGCAAACTCGCCAGCATCCGCATCGATGCGGGCGATGTCGCGACACTGCAGCGCAATTTGATCCTGTCGCATTGCTGCGGAATGGGCGCGCCGCTGCCGGACGACGTCGTGCGCCTTGTCATGACGCTGAAGCTGATTTCGCTCGGGCGGGGCGCATCGGGCGTGCGGCTGGAGATTATCAGGCTCATCGAAGAGATGCTGGCGCATGGCGTGCTGCCGGTCATCCCGGAGAAGGGTTCGGTCGGAGCGTCAGGAGACCTCGCGCCGCTCGCGCACATGGCGGCGGCAATGATGGGCGAAGGGCGAGGCATTCATCCGCGGCGAGCGGCTGCCGGCAATCGTGGCGCTGCGCCGCGCCGGGCTGTCGCCGGTCGTCCTCGCCGCCAAGGAAGGGCTGGCGCTGATCAATGGCACGCAAGTCTCCACCGCACTGGCGCTCGCCGGCCTTTTCAGGGCGCATCGCGCAGCGCAGGCGGCGCTGATTACCGGTGCGCTTTCAACCGATGCGGCAATGGGATCGTCCGCGCCGTTCCACCCGGAAATCCATCTGTTGCGCGGCCACCAGGGCCAGATCGACACGGCGGACGCGCTTCGAACGCTGCTGGCCGGATCGGAAATCCGCGAAAGCCATGTCGATGGCGACGAGCGGGTGCAGGATCCCTATTGCATCCGTTGCCAGCCGCAGGTCGACGGGGCCTGCCTCGACATGCTGCGCCATGTGGCGCGCACGCTGGAGATCGAGGCCAATGCCGTCACCGACAATCCGCTTGTGCTCGGCGATGGCTCGTTGGTTTCCGGCGGAAATTTCCACGCCGAGCCGGTGGCCTTCGCCGCCGACCAGACCGCCATTGCCGTCTGCGAAATCGGGGCGATCGCCCAGCGTCGCATCGCGCTCCTCGTGGATCCGGCGCTGAGCTACGGCCTGCCTGCGTTCCTCGCGAGGAAACCCGGCCTCAATTCCGGATTGATGATCGCCGAGGTCACTTCGGCGGCCTTGATGTCGGAGAACAAGCAGATGTCGCACCCGGCCTCGGTGGATTCGACGCCGACTTCCGCCAACCAGGAAGACCATGTCTCGATGGCCTGCCACGGGGCGCGGCGCCTGCTGCAGATGACGGAAAACCTTGCGGGTATCATCGGCATCGAGGCGATCACGGCGGCGCAGGGTGTGGCGTTTCGCGAGCCGCTGAAGACCAGCCCGGAACTTGCCAAGGCGTTCGAAACCATCCGATCCGTGGTGCATGATCTCGAGGCCGACCGCTTCATGGCCGGTGACCTGGCGGCGGCGAGCGAACTTGTTGCGTCGGGCGGGCTCAATGCCAGCGTCTCGGCAGGCATATTGCCGGAACTTGCGTGACCGCCATGGAAACCGTGTTCGAAGTCAATGAGGGTTCGTCGCCGGTCATTCTCGGCCTGCCGCACACGGGTACGCAGGTGCCGCCGGAGATATGGACCCGCCTGAACGCCAACGGCCAATTGCTCGCCGACACCGACTGGCATGTGCACCGGCTCTATGAAGGCCTGCTGCCAGAGGCTACAAGCGTGCGGGCGCTGTTCCATCGCTATGTGATCGACGCCAATCGCGACCCGCAGGACACCAGCCTATATCCGGGACAGAACACGACGGGCCTTGTGCCGCTCACCGATTTCGACGGCAACGCGATCTGGAACGAGGGGGCTGAGCCCGATGCTTCCGAGATCGCCGCGCGGCTGGCGCGCTTCCATGCCGCCTATCATTCGGCGATCGCCGCGCAGGTCGCGCGGGTGAAGGCAATTCACGGCTTCGTCATCCTTTTCGACTGCCATTCGATCCGCTCGCGCATTCCCTTCCTGTTCGAGGGCGTGCTGCCGGACTTCAACACCGGCACCAATGACGGTCAGAGCTGCGACCCGGAAATCGAATCCATCGTCGCCGGGCTGGCGGCATCAAGCGGCCATACCAATGTGCTCAACGGCAGGTTCAAGGGCGGCTGGACCACCCGGCATTACGGCCGGCCGCAAGAGGGCGTGCATGCGATCCAGCTCGAACTGGCGCAGTCGACGCATCTGGCGAGCGAGGCGCCGCCCTTCGCCTATGACACCGCGAAGGCCGAAAAACTTCGCCGGACACTTGGCGCGATGCTGCGCCGTCTCCACGATTTCAAGCAAGGGGAAAGCAGCCCGATGACCAATCCACGCCACAATGTGCGCGAAGTGCGCAGCCCGCGCGGCAACACGATCACCGCGAAGTCCTGGCTGACCGAAGCGCCGATGCGCATGCTGATGAACAATCTCGACCCGGACGTCGCGGAGAACCCGCATGAACTGGTCGTCTATGGCGGCATCGGCAGGGCGGCGCGGACCTGGGACGATTTCGACCGCATCGTCGCGACGCTCAAGACCCTTGAGGACGACGAGACGCTGCTGGTGCAGTCGGGCAAGCCGGTCGGCGTCTTCCGCACCCACAAGGATGCGCCGCGCGTGCTCATCGCCAATTCGAACCTGGTGCCGCATTGGGCGACTTGGGACCATTTCAACGAACTCGACCGCAAGGGGCTGGCGATGTACGGCCAGATGACCGCCGGCTCGTGGATCTATATCGGCACGCAAGGTATCGTGCAGGGCACCTACGAGACCTTCGTGGAAGCCGGCCGCCAGCACTATGGCGGCAATCTCAAGGGCAAATGGGTGCTGACCGGCGGCCTTGGCGGCATGGGCGGCGCGCAGCCGCTGGCGGCTGTGATGGCCGGCGCGTGCTGCATGGTCGTCGAGTGCAATCCCGATTCCATCGAGTTCCGCCTGCGCACCCGCTATCTCGACGCGAGCACCGACAGCCTCGACGAGGCGCTTGCGATGATCGCGCGCTGGACTGCGGCGGGCGAAGCCAAGTCGGTGGGCCTCCTCGGCAATGCCGCCGAGGTGCTGCCCGAACTGGTGCGGCGCGGCGTGCGGCCCGACATCGTCACCGACCAGACGTCCGCGCATGATCCGCTCAACGGCTATCTTCCGAAAGGCTGGACGCTGGGCGAGTGGCGCGAGAAGCGGCAGAGCGACCCCAAAGCCGTGGAGCGGGCAGCGCGCGCTTCGATGCGCGAGCATGTGGAGGCGATGATCGCACTTCTGGAACGCGGGCGTGCCGACGCTCGACTACGGCAACAACATCCGCCAGGTGGCCAAGGATGAAGGGCTGGAAAATGCCTTCGCCTTCCCGGGATTCGTGCCGGCCTATATCCGCCCGCTGTTCTGCCGGGGCGTCGGGCCGTTCCGCTGGGCAGCACTTTCAGGCGATCCGCAGGACATCTACCGCACCGACGCGAAGGTGAAGGAACTGACGCCCGGCAACACGCATCTGCACAACTGGCTCGACATGGCGCGCGATCGCATCGCATTCCAGGGCCTGCCGGCCCGCATCTGCTGGGTTGGGCTGGGCGACCGCGACCGGCTGGGGCTTGCCTTCAACGAGATGGTGCGCAACGGCGAACTCTCGGCTCCCGTCGTGATCGGACGCGACCATCTCGATTCCGGCTCGGTCGCCTCGCCCAACCGCGAGACCGAGGCAATGAAGGACGGCTCCGACGCCGTGTCGGACTGGCCGCTGCTCAATGCGTTGCTGAATACCGCTTCAGGCGCGACCTGGGTGTCGCTGCACCATGGCGGCGGCGTGGGAATGGGATTCTCCCAGCATTCGGGCATGGTCATCTGCTGCGACGGCAGCGAGGATGCCGACCGGCGCATTGCCCGCGTGTTGTGGAACGACCCGGCGAGCGGCGTCATGCGGCATGCCGATGCCGGCTACGACATCGCGCTCGATTGCGCACGCGAAAAGGATCTGCGGCTGCCCGCGATCCTTGGAAACTGACATACGCCGCATTCCCGCCGCGCCGGTCACGAACCGACGCGGCGCAGGAAACTGCGCGCGGCCAGCACGAGCTTTTCGTCTGCCAGCAAAGGCGCGACCACGGCGCAACCTTGTCGTGTTTTCTTCCGGCTGAATGCGCCGGCCAGATGTCTTGCGATCTTCATGTCCCTCTTCCCGAATACTGTGCGGGGTCCGGCACAATAGAGCCGGACCTCGCCATCTCCCGTCAGGCCGCATCCTCCACGGCCATGCACTGCATTGCTATTGCCGCCACGTGGCGGTGATCCGTGCCGCAACATCCGCCAAGCACGGAAAGGTTCGGCAATCGGCGGATCAGGTCACGATATTGCTGACCCAGTTCGACCGGATTGCCGGCGTCGAGCTCTGTTGCCTCGTCAAGTTCAGCATGGCTGCGGCGCGAGGCATTGGCGCGCACAGCGCGTATACGCCCGATCCAGTCGGCGCGCGGATCCAGAACAGCATCAAAGTGTTCAGGATGCGCGCAATTTATCATGAAATAGGCCGCATTGCGATCCGTTTTGCGATCGACTTCCTCGATCGCATCACCAAGCGTCTGGCCGGACGGAAGCCTGCCGTCGGTCTTCACGGTAAAGGAGATCGCAACCGGAACGTCGTGATCCCTCGCGGCCAGAACGATGCCGGTCGCCTCGTTGGCATAGTTCATGGTGAAAGCCGCGACCATGTCGACCGGCTGGCGGGCGAGCACGCCGACCTGCCAGGCGTGGTAGTCGCGCGCCTCTTCGGCCGACATGAGCGCACCGGGTTTGTAGCCATCGCCGCGCGGGCCGATATTGCCCGAAATCACCGCGGTGGTTCCACCCGCTTCCAGTTCGTCTCGCAGCGGCAGGAACATCTCCACCGCCTCTTCATTCGCTGCCTCGAGTGCCTTCAGCGAATAACCGAGCTTGCGCCCCCAGTCCGGGTTGGCGCGCCACGTAACCGTTTCCAGCAGGAAACCGACGCCGTGCCTCCGCGCGATCTGCGCATGGTCCTGATAGTAATCGAGAATGCGGGCCTTTCCCTCGCGGGTGCGCAACAGGTCGAACGAAGCGAAACACGGCAGTTCCAGTCCGTCGTGGAAATACCAGCGTTGTTTCGAGACCGCTGTCGGTGAGGAATTTCGTCCCCGACAATTGCGGCAAGGCGTTGCGGTGAATGCTCATTGCAATCTCCTTTCAGTATCGCGTTTCGATGCGAGGAAAATGCGCCTTTGCAAACGCACGATCCAGCCAACTTGCGGTACGGTCGCGAAATTTTTCTAGTACATGTAGTTAATACAAATACTTGCAGCCATACTGTGTCAGGTCGCGGCTTTTTTCTGACACCGTGCATGCTCGCCAACTGTACCTGTGGTACAGTATTTTTAGTGTCATATTGCACATGCGGAGGATTGCGATGACCAACGCCGCCACGACCCGCGACAAGATCATGGACATTGCCGAAGGCTCAATACTGGCCAAGGGATTCAATGCGACGTCGATCGAGGAAATCATAGCCGCGGCCGGGATTACCAAGAGCGGCTTCTTCTACCATTTCCCGGACAAGTCAGCTCTCGCAAAGGCGCTGCTGCTGCGCTACTTCGTGCAGGAAAAGACGATCCTCGACGACATCTTCAATCGCGGGCGAGAGTTGTCCGAGGACCCGCTGCAGGGCTTCCTCATCAGCCTCAAGCTTTTCGCCGAGGCAATGTACAATCTGCCCGAGGCTCATCCCGGCTGCCTCATTGCAACCTATTGCTACCAGGACCGGATGTTCGACCAGGAAATCCGCCAGTTGATGCGCGAGGGCGTGCTGGAGTGGCGCGAACGCTTCCTCAAGCTGATCGGCGAAATCGAGGAGCAATACCAGCCGCGCGACCCGGTCGACCGCGAAGCGCTTGCCGACATGATAAACACGGTGATCGAAGGCGGCATAGTAATGTCGAAGGCGCTCAACGATCCCCGCTCGCTCGGCGACCAGGTAATGCTGTTTCGCTCGTACATAAAGCTGCTGTATGAGCCGAAGGCGCTGAAAGCGGCATGACAACGCGCCGCCCGGTGCGGCGCGCTGCCTCTAGCATCACTGGTTGTTGAGCAGCATCCGCATCGCTTCGGCGAGTTTTGCTTCGGACTGTGAATGCTTGCCTTCGGCATGCAAGGCCATCCCCTCGTCCTTCAATGCGGTGACCTGGCTCTTCAGTTGTTCGCTGACTTGCGTGCGCGCCAGATAAGCGTCGATGGCGGCCGCGTCCATCGGGCAATGGGCAGCGAAAGCGGAAGCGGCCAGTGCAATCGACATGGCGAAAAATATTCCGGCAAGGCGTAGCATGGGGTCAACTCCTCCGTTCAGGTTTCCTCCCCCACCTGGCAGTCATGCTCCGTTAAAACGGCCAAAGCGCGGCATGACAGGAATCCGCGCCCATGCTATCGATCGAAGGCTTCCGGGAGGGAATCGGACATGGCTGCATCGGATTACTACGAAGTTCTCGATCCGCGCTTTGCGCGATTGTTCAACGGCAATGCGCAGGTGGAAAAGCTCTACACCGGCTGCATGTGGGCCGAAGGTCCGGCCTGGTTCGGCGCTGGAAGGTTCGTGGTCTGGTCCGACATTCCCAACAATCGCATGATGCGCTTCGACGAGACCAGCGGACAGGTCAGCGTGTTCCGCCAGCCCGCGAACAACTCGAACGGCAACACCGTCGACCGGCAGGGACGGCTCGTCACCTGTGAGCATGGCGGGCGGCGCGTCAGCCGCACCGAGCACGACGGCACGGTCATTACGCTCGCCGACCGCTTTGAGGGCAAGCGGCTCAATTCCCCCAACGATGTCGTGGTGAAATCGGACGGAACGATCTGGTTCACCGACCCGACCTACGGCATCGATTCCGATTTCGAAGGCAACAAGGCCGAGAGCGAAATCGGCGCCTCGTACGTCTACCGGATCGATCCGGCAAGCGGCGCCGTGACGGCGGTCATCACCGACATGGTCAAGCCAAACGGCATTGCCTTTTCCGTTGATGAAAAACAGCTTTATGTCGTCGATACGGGCCGCACCCACGGGGCGCAAAACCCGGCGCACATGCGCGTTTTCGACATTGGCGAAAACAACGAGGTTTCCGGCGGCAGGGTATTCGCCGATGCGACGGCAGGCTTCTTCGACGGTTTCCGCCTCGATACCGAAGGGCGGATATGGGCGAGCGCGGGCGACGGCATCCACTGTTACCACCCGGACGGCACGCTGATCGGCAAGGTCAAGGTGCCGGAAGTTGTCGCCAATTGCGTCTTCGGCGGGGAGAAGCGAAACGTGCTCTACATTTGCGGCACGACCTCGCTCTACCGGGTGCGGCTGCCGGTGAACGGCGCCAAGACCTACTGAACCTTCAAGGCAGGAAGCGCGTCAGCACGAAGGCGCCGAACAGCACCAGATGAACGAGGCCGGTCAGCACATTCGTGCGGCCCGTGCCGAAGCTGACCATGCTGACCGACAGCGCAAGCACCAGCAAGGTCTGCTCGCTTCCGCCTAGCCCGAGTTCCAGTTTCTGGCCGGTGAGAAAGCTGCCGGCGATGACCGCGGGAATGGTCAATCCGATCGTGGCAAGCGCGGAACCGAGGGCGATGTTGAGCGATTGCTGGCTGGACGGGGAATTCGAGGCGCGCACTGCATTGATGCCTTCGGGCAGGAGCACCACCGCTGCCAAGAACATGCCCACCACCGCTTCAGGGTCGGCCAATCCGGAGGACTCGAAAATGACCTCCAGCGGATCGGCGACTGCGTCGGCGAGCACAACTACAGCGGCCAGGCTCAAAACAAGGAACAGGGCGCTGATCGCAACGCGCCGGTTTTGCGGTCTGTCGCCTTCCGGCCCGTCCGCGCCACCGACGAAATCCTGCTTGAACAGGGTCGTCTGGATGTAGAGAAAGCTCCCATAGAGCAGCACGGACGCAATGGCCACGAATTCGAGCTGCCCATGGGAAAAGGTTCCGGCTTCGGTTGTGACCGTGTAGTTGGGAAGCATGAGCGCGAGGCCGGCAAGCGTGATCAACACCGTCAGATAGGCGCTGGTGGCCTGGCTGTTGTGCTCGGCCGCCCGGCCCCTCCAGCCGGCGCGCAACAGGCAAATGCCGACAACGCCGGTCGTGACAATCATGATCGTGGAAAAAACCGCCTCGCGCGCGAGCGTCGGATTTTCTGCGCCCGACAACATCACCGAAAAGATTACCGAAACCTCGACGGCGGTAACCGCCAGGGTCAGCACAAGCGTACCCAGCGGCTGGCCGGCGCGCCGGGCCAGCACTTCCGAATGATGCAGCACGGCAATGACGTTCCAGATGAGCACCGCAGCGGCAATCGCTTCGGCAAGCGCGCCGGCGGACCCTGCCGCGACCAAGGCCATGGCCGCCGCCCCGGCAAACGGCGCCGCAAGATCGAAGCGAAGCGTTTCGTGCCTTTCCGTCAAGTGGCGCGCCCCGACAAAGGAGGGATGCCGGTCTGCCGGCAGGAATTCGACCTTAGGAAAAGTCCGATAGGCTGCATAGGCCCTGCCCTGCCTTGAACGCGGACACGAACGTGCCACATCTGTCACGACGTCGTATTTTGGGGACCAAGGACATGGACAAGCGAATTGCGGTGATAACGGGCGCTTCGCAGGGCCTCGGCCTTGAGACGGCCAGGCAATTGCTCGGCAAGGGCATGGCCGTGATCGTCACGGCGCGAACAGCGCGGAAGGCGGCGGAGGGAATCGAAAAGCTCGGCGCGCCAGATGGCGCCCATGCCGACGAACTCGATGTCGGCGACGACGGATCTGTTGCCGCCTTCTTCGAACGGTTGATGGAGCGACACGGGCGAATCGACGTGCTCGTCAACAATGCCGGGCGCATTTATGGCGGCTATGGCCGCAGCATTGCCGAAACGCCGCCGGAATTGGTAGCGGAAGCCTTCAACAACAACACACTTGGCGCCATGCGAATGATTGCCCGGGCACTGCCGCAGATGCAACGCAACGGCTTTGGCCGGATCGTCAACGTTTCGACCGGCATGGCGGGCCTCACGGAAATGGGCACGGGCGCCGCCCCCTACCGCATCTCGAAGACGGCGATGAACGCGATCACGCGCATAGCGGCGGGCGAGGCCGGTCCCGGCATCAAGGTGAACTCCGTCTGTCCAGGGTGGGTGCGCACGGAAATGGGCGGTCCGGGCGCGACGCGAAGCATCGAACAAGGGGCGGCCGGAATCGTATGGGCATCAACGCTGGACGACGCCGGTCCCACGGGCGGTTTTTTCCGCGATGGCAAGCCGGTCGCCTGGTGAGCGAAAACCGGCTTACCGGTCCTTCTGCTTCTTGTCCCTGAAAGGGATCTCGCCTTCGGCCTCAAGCCGCTTCTTGCGCCGCGGATTGAAGACCCAGATCACGATCGCGATGAATGCGGCAGGGATGGCGAAGAACCACCAATAGTCGACCAGCACAGACATATGTTTCTCCCGCGCCCGCATGGCGCCTTTAGCCCCTGTTTGCGCATGGGCTACTTTACGTTAGTTTTGTACGTTATTAAACTGTGTTAGCAGCAATCAACGGGCCGGCCGGGGCCATGGTTGCCCGCCTGTCAAGTCCTGGAGGAACCGCCATGCTGCGTCACCTGACACTCGCCATACTGTGCATTTCCCTCGCAGCTGCATCGGGCTGCACGGCTTTGCAAACCGGGCCCGGCACAGGCAGCAGAGCCGCGGCGGACAACGCGTCGGGAACCTTGATCAGGCAAACCAGCACGCCCGGCGTGTGCGTCTTCCGGTCACGGACAGGGCCGACCTATACAGCGCCCTGCCGCTGAGCAGCAGGGCTTTTCAGCAGCCGAATTGGGTTTGGGCGGCGTTGTCTGGAAAGATGCGCCGCGAAACTGCGTCGATGCGGAAGGACCGTTCACCGCCATCCGCTGTTCACTCTTGCGGATCGCCAACCTGAACCGACGCGCGGTCCGGGCTGAAAATGCCCGTGACGCACCCCGTATCCACGCGATAGCCATGCAGGCGCAGCAGGCCCGGCTGACCGGAAACCGCCACCGGCAACCCGTTAACGATTTTCACGAAACTGTCATGCGCATTCGTTAGCGTATGCGCAGATGCGATAGGTGGCCTTTTTTGTGGAGAAACATCGTGGCAATAACCGTTGGAAAATCGAGAGGCCTTACTCTCGGCGGATCTATAGTAATACGTAACTATGACCCTAAAACGAGGGGATTTTATGCCCAACGCGAAGTAAAAGATGGTGGCGTGGGCGACGCCGACAAAAAGCGCGACGGAAAAATCGTTTACAATGGTGGCCGCAATCTGACGTCATTTGTACAGATCAAGGACCCAAAGAAGGGGTACAACGATAACAACGTATTTTGGCGATTTGTTCAGGATGCAAAAGCAGGTCAGAAAAAATTTGTAAAAATGGCACTTGTCGTCCTTACCGCAAAGCATGGCCTGAAAAAAGGAGCACGAATTTACTTCCAGAATTCAACGGGAACAAAAAATCTGAATGTCTTGATCGACAACAAGTCCGCCGACCTCGATAAATCTGGTAACAAGGTAAAATTTGCCACCTTCATCAACAAAGGTGCCAGTGGCCGGTTGGTCATTGGAAACAACGACAAAACATCGCATAAATGGATCTACAATTCCACGACCGGCAATGCCTCACTCGAAAAAGTCAAGCCTAAAGGCGTCAGTCCTGCCGTCGCGCGAACCAAGATCTTCCTTCGCAAGGCTCTCATTACAATGGAGAGCGCAATTAATGGCGATGCCAAGTCCGGAAACAACCTTTTCTATGCTCAGGCAGAAAAGGCGTTCAGTGCATTTTATCCTCGCCTGAAGAAAATGATTGGCCCAAATTGGGCAAAAGACGCGCAAGTAGTCGGACTTGGTAAAAAATTCACTCAGCTGAAATTAATGCGGCAGGGCTATAGCGCTACTCTCAGGCATGCGCAACTGGTTAACGATATCGCTTCCAAGTACGAAGTAGCTGTAAATAACTCTATAATAAAAAAGTTTGGAAACATATCCACTGAGTTTCAAGGAAAAAATTCGCTCGAGATTCTTGCTGCTTTGCGCGAGGACTTGGGGCGCGCCTTCACCTCCGTAGAACTTGTAACGAAAGCAGACTCAAAACTAATAAACGCGGTTTTTGAAGCCCAGAAAGCTCGGGTTCCTCAAATTCATATTGCCAAGGCCTTGGGGATTAAGAATTGGCAAAATATGGATCGAGGACTGGAGAACGTTACCGAGACGTTGGCAAGCTTCCCGGCACAAGGAAGGAAATGGCTCGCTAAACAGGCTAGTGCCATCTGGACCGCTATTGAGCATTCCTATCTTCCAGCGAAAAGAGGAGAGGCGAACCAAATTGACAAGGCGAAATCACAAGCACAGCTGGATCTGGTCATGTCGATCTTGGGACAAGGGGGAGCACTCTTGGGCGCGGTGGGCGGCGCGGCAAGTTTGTACGGCTCTATAGCCACCTATTCCGTGCGCGCCGCTACAGTCAAGAAAACTCAAAGTCTTCTGGATTCGTCCAAAGCTGATCGTGATTACCTGCTGACCACCAAGCCTGACGTTGAGGAAGGTCCGGAGTTTGTAAAATGGAAAAACGATCTTGACCAAAAGGAAAGAGAGATCGGGAAAAATGAAATGGATTTGGGCAACTACAAGACATTTGAAGACCTAGAGAAGATCAAAATTGGCGGTTGGACGATACAATTTATACCAACGGTCATGACGATTGACCGATGTGGGCCCATTCCCGCATACCGATCGAGGTGATGGTTTTCGGTTGTGCGAGGAGGTTGTTCCAAGCCTGGCAGGCAGCCTCGATGATGGCGTCGTATCCGTCGAAGACGCGGTTGGAGAGCCAGTTCGCACGCAGGTACTGCCAGACGTTTTCGACCGGGTTCAGTTCGGGGGCGCGCGACGGCAGGAAGATCGGCGTGATGTTTTTCGGGATTTTGAGCTTCGCAGTCGTGTGCCAGCCAGCCCGGTCCATGAGCAACACGGCGTGTGCGCCCCTGCTGACCTGGCGGCTGATCTCGTCGAGGTGAAGTTGCATCGCCTCGGTATCGGCGAAGGGCAGCGCAAGCCCGGCACCGGTTCCGCGCGCCGGGCAAATGGCGCCGAAGAGGTAGGCGCTCTCGTAGCGCTGGTCGGCCGGTTGGCGGGGTCGGGTGCCGCGCCGCGCCCATTGCCGCACGATGCCGTTCTTCTGTCCTATGCGGGCTTCGTCCTGGAACCAGATCTCGACCGGCTTTCCCTTCGGCAGACCGGCCAGATGAGCGTTCAGCGTGCGCGGGAAGTTTTTTTGAAAGCCTCGACGATCCCGCCGTCCTGTGCGCGATGGCGCGGCCGGGCGCTCATGTGGGCGAAGCCGAGTTCCTTCAGCAGCGTCGATACATACCGTTCATGGTAGTCGACGCCGAAGCGTTCCTGGATGACCTTTTGCAGATCGATCCGCCGCCAGCGTACTACACCGTCAACGGCCAGATCGGGCCCAGCCTCGACGATTCCTGCCAGTTCGGCTTTCTGGGCTGGTGACAACCGCGGCTGGGGTCCACCATGCCAGGCGTCCTTGAGCCCGTCGGGGCCGGCCTGGTTGAACCGATGCACCCAGTCGCGAAGTGTCTGGCGGTCCATGCCGCCGACCTTGGCGGCGTCTTCCCGGCTCATGCCATCGAGCACCGCTGCCAGGGACAACAAGCGGCTGCTTTGACGCACGTCCTTTGAAACCCGCGCCAGCCGGCGCAACTCCGATGCCGAATAGTCTGTCCGCAACGCGACCGCTGATCCCATGGCCCGAATCCTCCTCGTGCCACAGAATCATCAATCGAGGCAGACGGGAATCCCCAGTGAGTCAGGCGTCACAGCCACTGGTATTACAGGTGTTGCTACTGACTTGGCAAATGGCTCAATCGACATAAACACCAAAATATATGGGGTGGAAAAAAGGCTTAAAAAATTGTATAAAGGACGTGATGTCCCGAACTTGACAAAGCTTAACTTCAGTTTTTTGCGTTCGAGCGCAGGTATTGCTTTCGGGCGAGCCATGCAGGCGATTGCATCCTTCAGCGAGCAATCAGTGAAACCGCTTAAATTCGCAGATAAAAGTGATACTCAAATCAAAAAAGATATCGGAGTAGTAGAACTAGATTCTAATGACCTCCCTGAGAACCCGTCAAATGGGGAACTTCGCGAGCATTATGACGATGCGTTTGTGAAATTTCTTAAAGAAAGACCGGTTAACGGCACCAATTCTCAAGGTGAGGCTTCGAAAACTTACACTTACGCCGGGTACTACAAGTATAAGGATAAAAGGAAAACCCAATCCGTGTCTGTAAATGTAAAAGGAGAGACGTCGCCAGCATTGCAGGCATATTATTCGTCGGTTTTCCGGACGCGGCAGCCATAAGATGGTACGGCACAACTGATTTGCACGCTTCGCGGCAGGCTCACCCCGTGAGCCTGCCGGTAGAACCGGCCGCCATCTTGATCGTGAATGCGGCAAGCGCAATCAGCACAAGGTGATAAAAGACGTCTTCGCCGGTATAGTCCACCTTGGTGAGATCGAAGAGCTTGATATAGGCGAGCGCACCAAAGACGATGGCGCCGAATATCGTGAAACCGGCCAGCGGCGCCATGCTGTATCCGGCGGCTGCCCGTTTCGATCCATACAGCGCCAGCGCCGTCGCCTTGGCCAGATACCACCCGACCAGCGCCGCCACGGTGGAAAGCAGGATGCCCGCAATGCCCATATAGGGTCCGCTGACGAAGAAGCGGTCGGCAAAGGTCAGCGCAAGGGAAACGACCAGCGCAATGACGGCATCAGATGCAATCTTCATGGGGGTTTTCCACATTCGAGCGCGAGGGCTCGCCACCAGGCAACTGTATGAATGATTACAGATTGCTGTCCCATGGGGAAGCTGCAATTGTCGGGGGACCGCGGGCGAAAATCATGATTCACCGGAGTTCGGATCAATTGCTTGAAAGGGTCGGAAAATTCGTCGGCAGGTTGCCTGCCATTGCCGTGCTTTTCGCCTTGCTGGCGTTTTCCGCTTCGCTGACCCCCAGCCTCATTCCCCGGACATTCCTGATCCAGGGCGTTCTGTCGGGCCTTTCGGCCGCAATCGGCTACGGCTTCGGCATCCTCGTCGCGCGGCTTTGGATTTACCTGGAACTTCCGCTGTTTGCCGGGCGCATGTTGACCGCGGGCCGGGCTGCGGCGTTGATTTCCGGGCGGCGTCGTGGCGGTGGCAAGCCTTCTCAAGGTGAACGAGTGGCAGAATTCGATCCGCGCCGTGATGGAGATGGAACCGCTTGAAGCGGGCTATGCCGTCGAGATTGTCTTGCTGGCGCTGGTGGTATTCGCGGTCCTGTTCCTGCTGGGCCGCGGCTTTCGCGCCAGCTTCAATTTCTTCGACCGGTGGATTTCAAACGTTGCGCCGCGCCGTATCGCCCTGGCGCTGGGCGCGCTGCTGGCGCTCGTGCTGTTCTGGTCTGTTGCGCAGGGCGTCCTGTTTTCGGTGGCATTGCGGATCCTCGATTCCTCGTTTCGCGAACTCGACGCGCTCGTGGAATATGGCGCGGTCGCGCCTGCGGATCCGGCCAAGACCGGAAGTCCCGCGTCGCTGCTCGACTGGGGCGGGCTGGGCCGGCAGGGCCACCGGTTCGTGCTGTCGGGGCCGTCGAAGACGGAGATCGAAACCCTTGCCGGCGCGGCTGCAATGGAGCCGATACGGGTCTATGCAGGCCTCAATTCGGCACGAGACGGTCGAGGAACGGGCGCGGCTTGCGCTTGACGAACTCAAGCGGGCGGGCGGCTTCGACCGGTCGCTTCTCGTGATCATCGTCCCGACCGGAACGGGAATGGTCGATCCGCCTGCGATCGACACGCTCGAATATCTGCACGGCGGCGACGTGGCGAGCGTGGCGATGCAGTATTCCTACCTTGCAAGCTGGCTTTCGCTGCTCGTCGAGCCCGACTATGGCAGCGAGGCCGGGCGCGCGCTGTTCCGCGCGGTCTACGACCATTGGCGGTCCCTGCCCCGCGACCGGCGTCCCCGGCTTTATCTGCACGGTCTCAGCCTCGGCGCGATGAGTTCGGAAGCATCGAGCGACTTTCCACGACATCCTGGCCGACCCGTTCCAGGGCGCGCTGTGGAGCGGCCCGCCCTTCGCGGCAAGGGGATGGCGGGCGGCAACGGCTGCGCGCGAGCCGGGTTCGCCGCAATGGCTGCCGCGCGTTCAGGGATGGCTCCGTCATCCGCTTCACGAACCAGAAAAATGCGCTCGGCCTCGACGGCGCGGCATGGGGGCCGGTCCGGATCGTCTACCTGCAATATGCCAGCGATCCGATCACCTTCTTCGAGCCGTCGATGTTCCACTCCAAGCCCGACTGGATGAAAGACCCGCGCGGGCCGGACGTGTCGCCGAAACTCGACTGGTATCCGGTCATTACCTTCCTGCAACTTGTTGTCGACATGGCCATCGGCACCACCACGCCTTCGGGCTTCGGGCACATTTTCGCTGCCGAGCACTATATCGATGCCTGGGTGGCGGTGACGGATCCGCCCGGCGCCACGCCCGAAAATGTCGAACGGCTCAAGGCGCATTTCCGCGGCAAGTGAACGAGCCGTCAGGCAGCGAAACCGGCGAGCCGCTCGATCAGCCAGAACGTGGCAATGATGCCGATTGCGTAGGCTGCTGCGACGCGTGTCCATCGCAGCGGAAAACCGGCCATCTGCCGTACGCCGGCAACCCCCGCCAATATCGCACCGATGAACAGCAATTGCCCGGCTTCCACGCCGAGATTGAATGCCAGCAGGGCAAGCGGCACATCCGATTGCGGCAGGCCGATTTCGGCAAGGGCACCGGCAAATCCGAAGCCGTGAAGAAGGCCGAACGCGAACGCCACCATCCATGGAAATCGCTGCGACAGCCGAATCTGTCCGGGCTGCGCCTTGAGAACCTCAGCGGCCACGAAAACAATGCTGAGGGCAATGACGGCTTCGACCGGCCTTTGCGGCAGATTGAACAGCCCGAGCGAGGCGCCGGCCAGCGTGATGCTGTGCGCAACGGTGAAGGCGGTTACCGTCTTCACCAACTGCCACTTTGCCGGGCACCAGCAGGACAAGCGCCAGCACGAACAGCAGATGATCGATGCCGGCAAGGATGTGGTCGACCCCCAGAAGAAAATAGGACCAGCCGATCGACCAGGTGGACTGAACCCCCTTGACGATGAACGCGGGCGCGGTTGGCGTCAGCCGCGCCGCCTCCAGGATCGAACCGGCATGCTCGATCCTGACAAGGACATCGGTCGCGGTGGCGTCGAGCCCTTCGATGCCGATTTCCTTGCCGGCAAGGCC
The DNA here is from genome assembly GCA_963699855.1 of uncultured Alphaproteobacteria bacterium. Taxonomy (GTDB): domain Bacteria; phylum Pseudomonadota; class Alphaproteobacteria; order Rhizobiales; family Rhizobiaceae; genus BOKV01. Next base: position 143,898 of record CAVOVL010000007.1, read on the forward strand.
GGTTTCGCATTGCACGGTCCAGCGGTCGATGAAGGCGCCGCCCGCGACGATGCGGGTCTTGTCCTGGCTCGCGAGGCAATCGGCGGGAAGGCGCGGCTCAATGACGAGACGCTGCTCGCCTAGCGCAGGTACTTTCCAGGTCATGTCATAGCTGCCTGGCGTGTTCTCCCGGATTTCGAGATATCCCGGACGAATCTCGTGTGCGCTGGGCCTGCATGGCGAAAAGCAGGACAATCAGTAAGATGGCGAGCCGCGTCATTGGCCCGACGCATCCACGGGACGCTGGATTGTCACCGAATAGCGCGCCAGATGCCGGGCATAATTCGCTTCGAGCAGTTCCTCACGCCTGGCGTTGGTCCATTCGCGCAAGACCGCGTCGCGCACTTGCGCCAAGGCCGGGAGCCGGCCAGGCTCGCTCAAGGTCACGAGGACCAGATGGGTTCCGTAAGCCGATTCAACCGGACCGGTCCACACGCCCTGGGGCGCGGACAGCAATTGCTTCGGCGAAGGCGCTCCGAATTCGCGGGCGATCCGCGATTTTGCCGTGGGGGCAATCTCGGGCGGCAGCAGCGTCGGATCCCCCAGGGTGAACGGGTCAATTGCCGGATCGGCCTTTATCCTCGCCAGCAACTCGTGTAGCGGCTTGCGGCGCATTTCCTCCGTGCAATCGCGCATCCAGGAAAATCTGGCGGAACCCAAAACGCGGCTCGATCTCGAACTGCGCAGGATTGTCAGCCATGTAACGCTCGAGTTCGGCGTCGGAAGGCGCGGCAAGCGCAGCGGAATTGTCGTCGATGAATTCCATCTTGGCGCGCAGGCGCCTGCGAATGACCGTGTCGTTCTCGTCGAGACCAAGTTTCTTCGCCTCGCGATAGAACACCTCCTCGCGGATGTGGTCTTCGATCAGACCGTCGATTTCCTGCGGCGTGGGTGGGCGCTGCCAGGTTCGTTCGAAAAGGTTTGCCAGTTGTCCGACGGTTGCCGATGAGACGACGATCTTTTCGGGCGCGTCGGCAGGCACGCCAAGCAGGCGCCAGGCGCCGAAAATCAGCAGCCCGGCGACCGCAAAATGAAGCAGCGGTTCCCGCAACAGTTTCATCAGTGCCCGTCACTCAGCATTCACCGGCCCGTCAGACTACAGCGCCGGATTTTCCCCGCACCTGTTTTTTGCAGTGGACGAACGAATGTCTGCATTTTGATATCTGTGCATTTGCAACTATCACTTCCGTAGCTGTCGTATAAATGGCAGATTGCACTTCCCACGTTGCTGCGCATACGCGAAATTTGTGCGGTCATGGCTGGTAGTTACATTCGGTTATCGGGGGATTGATTGCCGTGATTAAGTCGATGATTGCCGCGGGCTGCGCGGTTCTGCTGTTCTCAAGCATTTCGGCGTCGGCCGCAGACCTCGAGAGCGAACCGGCAGCCGCTCCGCCGCCAGCCGGCGGGTGGGAGTTCAATGTCACGACCTATGGATGGCTTCCCTGGATTTCCGGCGATATCGGGGTCAGGGGCAGGTCGTTCGGCATCGAAGTCGATCCGAACACGATTCTTCATGCGCTCGACTGGGGATCCGGCATTCCGGCATGGTTCAGCTATGTCGAGGCGCGGAACGGGCCGGTAAGCTTCTTCAATGACATCGTATATTCAAAGCTTTCGGGTTCCGGCGATTTTGCCACGACCGGGCCAGGCGGCGCCCTCACTCTCTCAGGCGACGTGGAAGCCGACTACACCCAGACGATCATCGAACTTGGCGGTACCTACGAGGTCTGGGCGGAAGGGGAACAGGGTGCGGGCAGGGCGGCAATCGACCTGTTGGCGGGTGGCCGCTACTGGAAGCAGGATGTCTCGGTTTCCGCCGACCTTTCGGCAAATCTCAACATTGACGGCCTCGAGGTTCGCAACGGACGCGTATACGCCCGAAGCGGCAGCGTCGACTGGACCGACCCCTTCGTGGGAGCCCGCCTGCGCAAGGAAATCCTTCCGGGCCAAAGCCTGACGCTAAATCAGATCAGCCGTCGGGCGCTGACCCCCGGTTTGCGTTTGCGCGGCGCATCGTTCGGCGCCACGCTGTCCGGTAGCGCAACGGGAACCGTTCGCTCACCGCGATGCGGCTGATCTGCCGTTGCGTGACGCCCAACGTGGAACGTCGGTCGAATCAGATCAGCCGTCGGGCGCTAGCCCCCGGTTTGCGGTGGCGGCGCGCATCGTTCGGCGCCACGCTGTCCGGTAGCGCAACGGGAACCGTTCGCTAGCGCGATGCGGCTGATCTGCCGTTGCGTGACGCCCAACGTGGAACGTCGGTCGAATCAGATCAGCCGTCGGGCGCTAGCCCCCGGTTTGCGGTGGCGGGCGCATCGCTCGGCGCCACGCTGTCCGGTAGCGCAACGGGAACCGTTCGCTCACCGCGATGCGGCTGATCTGCCGTTGCGTGACGCCCAACGTGGAACGTCGGTCGAATCAGATCAGCCGTCGGGCGCTAGCCCCCGGTTTGCGTTTGCGGCGCGCATCGTTCGGCCCCACGCTGTCCGGTAGCGCAACGGGAACCGTTCGCTAGCGCGATGCGGCTGATCTGCCGTTGCGTGACGCCCAACGTGGAACGTCGGTCGAATCAGATCAGCCGTCGGGCGCTCAGCCCCCGGTTTGCGGTGGCGGCGCGCATCGCTCGGCCCCACGCTGTCCGGGTAGCGCAACGGGAACCGGTCGCTCACCGCGATGCGGCTGATCTGCCGTTGCGTGACGCCCAACGTGGAACGTCGGTCGAATCAGATCAGCCGTCGGGCGCTCAGCCCCGGTTTGCGGTGGCGGCGCGCATCGCTCGGCGCCACGCTGTCCGGTAGCGCAACGGGAACCGTTCGCTAGTAGCGAAAAGCTGGGAAAGCTACGCGAGTCCAGCAAGTTATGGATCTAGTGGCATAGGAATTCCAAATCGTGGTGCTAGTCCCATTCCCCCAGCGTCACTTTCTTGCTGATCACCTTGCCATCTCGCTGGATCTCCAGGGTGATCGTGTCGCCTCCGCGATTCTGCACAATCAACTTCGTCAAACCTTGGAAATCGGTGACCTCTTTGCCGTCATATTTCACGATGATGTCCCCCTCGGTCAGCCCGGCCTTGGAGGCGGCGCTGCCGGGGTGAATCAGACTGACCGCGCAACCTTGCGCCAGTTGTTCGCAGCCAACGCCCAAAAAGGCGCCGTCGCGGCGGTCGATCTGGGCTCCGGCAGGCAAGGCCGCTTGCAGCTTCTCGCTGCCGGCCCGCGTCAGCTGCGTTCCGTAGAAGCGAAACATGCTGACGCCCTTCATGGTTTGCAGGGACTCCAGCGAAGCATCGGTAATGGGCACATACTTTAAGCTCAGCAACTGCAAGCGGGGCAGCTTGGCCAGCGCGGCGACGCCTCGATCGCTGATTTTCGCCCGTTTCACCTCCAGCATGGCGATGCTCTTCATGGTCGCCAAGAACTCCATCCAGTCGTCGGTGACCTGTTCGCCGTACAAGCTCACCTGCTCAATGCCATCCAACCAGCGCAGCAGCCGCAAGTCCTCGACGCTTCCCCGCCAGGCATCATCGATTTGCAGCCCATAAATCCGCGGGACGATTTGCAGACCAACCTGGATGTGGCGACTTACCAGCTTGGCGCCGAGCGCTTCCAGTTGCGTGATCGCTCGTTGCTCACGCACTTCATCCAGCACTTCCAACGCAGCCAAGGCGCGGCGGGAGGCCGTCGTGCCGTGGTTGCTCCCGACCTGCTTCAAGGCGGCTCGCGCCGCGTCCTCGGTCGCTGGATCGTCCGACAACGCCAGTTCGCGCAGGACGTAAATGGACCGCGTCGTAACCTCCAGATTGTTGCGCGCAGGGCTTGGATCAGAGGGGTAATCGCGGGCTGGCCGACTTCAATCAACTTCTCCGTGGCGTTCTCTCGCTCGGCGAAGCGGTCGGAATCCAGGTCGGCCGCCCAGCGCAAAATCTGAGCGGAGGAGACAGCCTGCTCCTCCTTCGCGGCCGGTGTTTGCGGAGGGGCCGCCAAGAGGTTCCCCGCCGCGACTACGATGATCAGTAGACTACTGTTTGCTGCCTTCACGCGTATGCTCCCTTGGCGGTCAATCCGTTCTCGGTTCGCCGTAATGCTCTACAACTTTTAACCTTATCTCGCCCACGGGTTCAGGCAAGGATTTTATCGATAATGCGGCCGTGCACATCCGTCAAGCGAAAGTCTCGTCCCTGGAACCGGTAAGTCAATCGCCGGTGATCGAGTCCCAGCAGGTGCAGCAGCGTGGCGTTCAAGTCGTGGACCAGGATGGAATCGGCGGTGGGTAGATACCCCAGTTCGTCGGTTTGTCCCAGGTCGAGCCGCCTTTGACGCCGCCGCCGGCGATCCAAACGCAGAAGGCGTCCTTATGATGATCGCGGCCGGCTTCTTTGGCGGTTCCCCGTCCTGGCCTTGCAGCATGGGCGTGCGGCCAAATTCGGCGCCCCAGACGACCAGCGTGTCGTCCAGCAACCCCCGCTGTTTGAGATCGGTGATCAGCGCCGCGATGGGCCGATCCACCTGCTGACATTTTCGCGGCAGGTTGTCGAAGACCCCGCTGTGGTGATCCCATCCCTGATCGAATAGCTGCACGAATCGCACGCCGCGCTCCACCAGCCGTCGCGCCAGCAAGCAATTGTTGGCGAAGGACGCCTTCCCCGGCGTGGCCCCATACATTTCCAGGATGTGCTCTGGCTCCCGCGAAAAGTCCATCAATTCCGGCACCGAGCGTCTGCATGCGAAACGCCATTTCATACTGACTGATGCGCGTGGCGATTTCCGGATCGCCGACGTCGGCCAATTGTCCTGGTTAAGTGGTTGGATGCTGTCGATGATGCGCGCCGGTCGTCGCGTCGACACCTGGCGGATTGGACAGAAACAGTACCGGATCGCCTTGACCGCGAAACTCAACCCCCTGATACACGCTCGGCAAGAAACCGGAGCCCCACAGAGCGTTGCCCGCACCGGCGACCTGGCCGGTGATCATCACCACATACGCGGGCAAGCTTCGTTTTCGCTGCCCAGCCCATACCTCAACCAGGTACCCATACTGGGGCGGCCAAATCGGCTGAATCCGGTGTGCAGGAACAATTGCGCGGGACCATGATTGAATTCCTCGGTGTGCAGCGTCTTGATCAACGCCATCTCATCCGCCATGCTGGAGATGTGCGGCAGCAGTCGGAAAACTCCATGCCGCATTGGCCGCGCTTTTGAAACTTGAATCGCGTTCCCAACAGCCGCGGATGGCCGCGCAGAAACGCGAAACGCTGGCCCTCGAGGTATTCCGGACACAGCTCTCCGTCGTGGCTTGCAGCGTCGGCTTGTAATCGAACAGGTCCAGCTGCGAAGGCGCGCCGACCATGTGCAAGTGGATCATCTGCTTGCGCGCGGGGCGAAGTGCGGTGTTTTCGCCGCCAGCGGGTCCTGGGCCGCCGCCGACCTCGAGTCGCACTGAAACAGCCAACCAGCACCAAGCCGCCCATGCCGACGCCGGCGACTGAAACAGCTCGCGGCGGGTCATTTCCAGCCATGTCAAAGGGCCTGGGTCACGGACTTATCCCTTCGTGATCATCTCGTCCAGATTGAGCAAAATATTCGCGACGACAAACCAGGCCGCCATCTCTTCGGCAGCGTGGCCAGTCGGCGAGTTGTATCCTTCCAGCAATTGCCGGCCGCCTGGGGGTACGGCTTGGAAATCGGCAGCAATTCCCGGCGGAAGACCTCCTCCAAATGCCGGGACCCCGATCGGTGGGCTGTCGCCGAGGCGGCGCCGGAAACCGTAATCGACCCGTTGCATAATTCCTCGCGGTCCAGCAGCATGCGGCGAGCCAACGCCATGGCCATTTCGACGTAGGCCGGATCGTTGAGCAGCGTCAAGGCCTGCAGCGGCGTGTTGGTGCGGGGACGCTGGACGACGCAGGACGACCGATCCGGCGCATCGAAGTTGACGAAGCTCGCGTACGGCCCCGCACTGCACCGCCACACCACGTAGATCCCGCGGCGAAAGCGATCGTCTCCGGGCGATGTCTGGTATTTGGGCGCGTTGCGGCCGACGTGACGCCAAATGCCCTCGGGCTGCGGAGGAAAGACGGGCGGCCCGCCCACTCTCGGCGAGAAGATTCCGCTGGCGACCGGCGCGATTGTCGCGCACCGTTTCCGCCGACAGGCGAAACCGCGGACCCCGCGACAGCAGCCGATTTTGCGGATCCGCCTCAAACGCCGACGCGGCGACCTTGGACGATTGCCGGTAGGTCGCCGAGGTCACGATCAATTTGTGGATGTGCTCCATCGACCAGCCCGCCCGCATGAACTCGGTCGCCAACCAGTCCAGCAGCAGCGGATGCGAAGGCGGCTCGCCCCGCGCACAAAGTCCTCGGCCGTCGTCACGATGCCCACGCGCAAAGTTATCCCGCCCACCAGCGATTGACTGTCACCCGCGCCGCCAGCGGATTGTCTTCATCCACCAACCACCGCGCCAACCCCAGGCCCGATTCCTGGG
>CAVOVL010000008.1:0-134462 GCA_963699855.1 uncultured Alphaproteobacteria bacterium
CCAAGGAGTATGAGGAAGCGGCACTTGTCGATGGCTACACACGCATGGAAGCCTTCTTCAAGATCGTGCTGCCGGAGGCGGCGACCGGTATCGCCGCGACCGCCGTGTTCTGCTTCATCACGGCATGGAACGAATACGCCTTCGCGCTGATCATGACCAATCGGCGCGCGCAGACCGCGCCGCCCTTCATACCGAGCCAGATCGGCTCGGGCCTTCCGGACTGGACCGTGATCGCGGCCGGCACAGTGCTGTTCCTGCTGCCGGTGGCGATCTTCACATTCCTCCTGCGCAAGCACTTGCTGCGCGGCATGTCGTTTGGGGCGATCCGCAAATGACGTTCAGGCAGATGAACCAGAAATATTTCGCGCCGGGTGCGCAGGCATTGATGATCTTCGGCATCATCGCGCTGTGCCAGCCGTGGAACTTGTTCCTGCACCAATACGGCGTGACGATCATTCTCGTAGGCCTCGTCGCCTTCATGGTCACGTCCAAGATATCGCCGGACGCGGAAGAAGATCACGGGGCCGGACAGTGACGCAGATCGAATTGAGGGGCATCGAGAAGTATTTCGGCGAGGTCCAGGTCATCAAGAACCTGAACCTCTCGATCGCCGACAACGAGTTCATCGTCATGCTCGGCCAGTCCGGCTGCGGCAAGACAACGACGCTGCGCGCAATCGCCGGGCTCGAGACCATCGACAATGGCGACATCCTCATCGACGGCAGGCGCGTGCAGCACATCAAGGCGGCCGATCGCGACATTGCCTTCGTGTTTCAGTCCTTCTCGCTATACCCGCACATGACTGTGTACGAGAACATGGCGTTTCCGCTTCGCGCGGTGCGCCAGTCGGCATCCGAGATCGACGCGTCGGTCAAGCGCATGGCCGAAGTGCTGCAGATCGGAAAGCTCCTGAACAAGCGGCCGTCCGCGCTTTCGGGCGGCGACATGCAGCGCGTTGCCATTGGCAGGGCATTGGTGCGAAGCCCGAAGGCGCTGCTGATGGACGAACCCATCGGAGCGCTCGACGCCAAGCTTCGCGAGGAAATGCGGGCCGAGATAAAGCGACTGCATCTCAAGCAGGGATCGACCACGATCTATGTCACCCATGACCAGGTCGAGGCCATGTCGCTGGCCGACCGCATCGTGATCATGCACGAGGGCGTGTTGCAGCAGGTGGGAACCCCGGATGAGGTCTACACCTATCCGGCCAATCTGTTCGTTGCGCAGTTCGTCGGCAGTCCGGTGATGAACATCGCGGACGTTGCCGTCAGCGCCAACGGAAAATCGGCGAAGGTGCAACTCAAGGACCATTCCGAAGGGTTCACGTTCCCGAAGGAACTTGCCGCGCGGCTGGATTCAGCGGGCGGCAAGGCCGGGCAACTGGCGCTTGGCATACGGCCCGAAGGCGTCATCGTCTCGCGCGACAAACAGAAGGACTTCATGCCAGTGGAGGCGCATATCATCGAGCCGCTCGGCTCGCATGACATTGTCGATCTTAAGGTCGGCTCACAGTTCCTGCGGGCGCGCACCCGCAGCGGTTATGTAGGCCGGCCGGGCGAAATGGTGCATGTGCGCATCGACCCGGCGCAGGCGCATTTCTTCGATCGCAAGTCAGGCAATTCACTGGGGATCAGGCTCTAGATGGCTCAGATCGAACTGCGCAATATCACCAAAAAGTTCGGCAACCACACCGCGCTTCGCGATCTCGACCTGACTGTTGCCGATGGCGAGTTCTTCGTTTTGCTCGGCCAGACGGGAGCCGGCAAGACAACTACCCTGCGGCTGGTCGCCGGCCTTGAAAAGCCGACGGCGGGGCAGATCCTGATCGATGGTGTCGATGTCGGCGACTGGGGTGCGGCGGAACGCGACGTGGCGCTGGTGCTGCAGCAATATTCGCTCTATCCGCGCTACACGGTACGGCAGAACCTCGAGTTTCCGCTGAAGTCAAAGATCCGCCGGCTGCCGCAACCCGAGATCGACAGCCGCGTGGCCAAGGTGGCGAAGACGCTCCAGATCGGACATTTGCTGGACCGCAAGACGGACCGGCTGTCCGGCGGCGAGATGCAGCGTGTTTCCATCGGACGCGCAATCGTCCGCAGTCCGCGGGTCTTCCTCATGGACGAGCCGCTTTCCGCGCTCGATGCCAAGCTGCGCGACGCGCTGCGGACGGAACTGAAAAACCTTCAAATGGATTTGGGCGCTACCTTTCTGTTCGTCACGCACGACCAGATCGAGGCCATGTCGATGGGCGACAAGATCGGCGTTCTCAACCATGGCAGCTTGGTGCAGGTCGGGCCGCCGCAGGAGATCTACAACAATCCACGCAACACGTTCGTTGCCCGCGCGGTAGGCTCGCCGCCGATGAAATCTTGTCCATGGCGAGCTTGTCGGCGGGAAGGCCGTGGTCGCGCCAAAGGAATTCGAGCTTCCCTATGCGGGCATTGCCAAGGCGGAGAAGGGCAGGGCGCTGACCTTCGGCATCAGGCCGGAGGATTTGCAACTGGAGAGCGGCGCGCCGGTCGAAGCCAGGGTTCATGACATCGAGAACCATGGTGTCGCGAAGATCGTGACGCTTCGCGTCGGGGACCTGATGCTGCATGCGACCGCGCCGGCACAGTTGACACTCGGCATCGACGAAACGGTGCGGTTCGGCTGGGATCCGGCAAGGGTGGTGCTGTTCGACCGGTCGACAGGTATCAGCCTGCGACACGCCGCCTAGATTTGCGGGAAGCGCTCGCGATAGCGCGGCACGGCGTCTGGATTGCAAAGATTCACGGGAAGGCCGCCTTCCAGCACGCGCACGGCCTCTGCCGCCGCGCCGGTTCCCATGCGCATCATGCTGTCGCGCGTGATGCCCGCCATGTGCGGCGTCAGGATCACATTGTCGAACGTGAAGAAGGGATGGTCCGCGGGCAGCGGCTGTGTTGTAAAGACGTCAAGGGCCGCGCCGCCGATACGGCCTTCCCGCAGCGCATCGACCAGTGCGCTCTCGTCGATGACCGGTCCGCGCGCGACATTGATGACCAGCGCGGCGGGCTTCAGGCGCGCGATGCGTTCGCGACTCATGAGGCCGGCGGTCTGCGGCGTCAGCGGACAACACAGCACGACGATGTCGGCCTCAGTGACAAGATCGTCGAGGCCGGCAAAGCGAGCCGCGGCGGGCAGGCTCTCGCGCCGGCGGCTGTTGGCGATCACGTCCATGCCAAAGCCGTCATGGGCGATCTTGAAGATGGCATGGCCAAGATTACCCATGCCGACAATGCCGATGGTCAGTCCGGTCAAATCCGACAGATGGTAGGAGTGCTCGCGCGCGACATTCCATCCGGCGCCGCGCAAGTCGCGGTCGACGATGCGAAAACGGCGCAGCAGGGCAATGGCGGTAAAGACAACATGTTCGGCCACCGTCACGGCATTGGAGCCCGGTACATTTGCGACGAGAACGCCTGCCGCCGTCGCTTCGGGGATCGGGATCATGTCGAGCCCCGCGCCATGGCGGATCGCGGCGCGAAGCTTGCTGGCGCGCTCGTAGATCGTGGGCGGCAATGGCGCACGCACGATGATGATGTCCGCAGCCTCCGCCTCCCGGTTCAGCGTCGCCGCGTCGGTTGCGGGGGCGATCCGCAGATCGCCCGCCGCTTCCAGCACTGCGGCTGCCTTGGGATGCAACGGGTGGGTGGAAAGGATGAGCGGCAAGGCTCAGCCTCTCGCGATCGCCGGGTCGGCGCGGCTTTCGGCGTTCTCCTGCGTTTCGCCGAGCAGGCCCTTCCAATAGCTTTCGACGTTTTGCAGATGCGCGCTCATCAAGGCCTGTGCGAGATTGCCGTCGCGCCGCACCAGCGCATCGAAGATCTGCAGGTGCTCTGCGTGCGAAAGGCGGTTTCGTTCAGGGTTTTTGAAGTAAATCGGCAGCCGGGCTTCGCCCATTACGTAGTAGGCCGAGCAGACCTTGTGGAAGACGCTGTTCTGCGTGGCGCGCACGATCTCGAGATGGAAGTCGCGGTCCTCCGTCGCCAGGCCCTCGCCGGCGGCAATGCGCTCTTCCGATGCCTTGAGGATTTCGCGAAGCCGCTCGAAATTTTCCTCGGTCGCGCGCGAGCAGGCAAGTTCGGCGGCCTTGATCTCGTGGATCTTGCGCAACTCCACCGCCTCGTAGAGCAGAACCGGGTCCAGCGGAACGCCAGCCTTGGCGAACAGTGCCAAGGCATCGACTCCCGCTTGCGTGGTTGTGAGGTAAATACCGGACTTCGCCCGCCGCTTGACGATGCTCATCGCCTCGAGGATCGCGAGTGACTCCCGGATCTGGCCCCGGCTGACATTGAAATGCTCTGCGAGTTCGCGCTCCGACGGAGTCCTCCCGTCCTGTGCGCTTGCGAAGGCGTACAGGTAGGCCGCCAGATCCTGCAGAAGGTTGTTTTCCTTCATCCGTCCGTTTTTCTCGCGTGAGCCTTGAGAAAACGTTCGTTGATCGTGAAGCCGAGGCCCGGTTTGTCGGGTATCTCGATCATGCCGTCGCGAGCTGCGATCGTTTCCTCGACCAGGTCGTGGATCATCGGGTTGGCGCCCAGTGAATACTCGATCACGAAACTTGCGGGCGAGGCCGCGATTACATGCAAGCCGGAGAAGAAACAAGGGGCGCCTGCCCACAGGTGAGGTGCAAAGCGAAGGTTGAATGCGCTGGCGATCGCACCTATCCGCATCGTCTCGGTAATGCCGCCGCAAAAGGCCGGATCGGGCTGGAAGATGTCGGCGCTGCGCAGCATCGCAAGGTCGCGGAAGGCGAAGCGCGTCGCCTCCGATTCTCCCGTGGCGATGGGAATGCTGCTGGTGGCGCGGACCTCTGCCATGCCGGGTTTGTCGTCAGCGATCACAGGCTCCTCGAACCAGGCAAGGTCGCAATCCTCGACAAGGCGAATGAAGCGCTTGGCGCCTGCGACCGTGTAGGTGCCGTGTGCGTCCACCATCAGTTCGACATCCGGTTCAAGCGCCTTTCGGGCCGCCTTGACGCGGGCCGCCGAGACATGCGGGGCACCGTCCATGATGCCGACGCGCATCTTTACCGACTTGAAGCCGCCGGAAGCGATGTAGGATTGGAGTTGTTCGCCGATCTTGTCGGCAGCCGCCCAGCCACCTGACGCGTAGGCCGGCATGCGATCGGCCTTCTTGCCGCCCAGAAGTCGCCAGACCGGCTGGCCGAGCGACTTGCCGAGAATATCCCACAGCGCGATGTCGACCGCGCTGATGGCCGCAACCGAATGGCCGCGCCGCGAAAGCTCGGGCATGGCATGGCCCCCGGCGGCAGCCTTCTCCTGGCGCACGCCGTTGTAGAGCATTTCCCAGATGACCGAGATGTTCGACGGATCGAGGCCGATAAGCTTCGGTGCGATTTCGTGGTTGAGCATATGGACGAGGGCGGCGTAGTTTCCGGCGCTGCCGGCGGCATTCTTGCCTTCGCCCCAACCGACAAGGCCGTCATCGGTCTCGATGCGCAATATTGCGGCGTCAAAAGTGGCGAGCTGGCCGAAGTCGCTGCGGTGCTGGCGGCTCGCCTCGATCGGTATCTGCACCCACCATGCCTGAACTGTCTTGATGCGCATCTTGATCCCCGGTCCTGCCGGCGACGGCCGGCAGGCTTTCCTGGCTGCGCCGCGGCTATTTGATCAGCGGCAGCAGCGTTTCCGCCGTGATGCGCATCTGGTCCGAGTAAAACTTTTCGGTCAAAAGGCTCGAGCCATGGTCCTGGATGAATTTGAGCTGCTCGGGCGGAATATCGACGGGATTGCGCTCCACCATGTCGGGATATTTCGCGGCGGGCGTGCGATCGACCGGGGCGACGAACTCGTTTGTCAACGCGCCATCATAGCCGATTTCCTTCAGGGTGCCGACGATCTTCTTCCAGTCAAGCTGGCCAAGCCCGGCGGCGAAACGGTTGTTGTCGGCGACATGGAAATCGAAGAGGCGCTTACCGGCGAGCCGGATCGCGTCGTACATGTCTTCTTCTTCGATGTTGAGGTGGAAAGCATCAAGGCAGACGCCGCATTCCGGGCTCACGGCGTCAGCCAAAGCGAGCGCCTGCGCGGCGCGATTGAAGAAATAGGTCTCAAAGCGGTTCAGCGGCTCGACAGCGATGCGCACGCCTTTCTTTTGTGCGTGGTGGAAGCATTCGCGCGTGGCATCCACGACCCACTTCCATTCTTCTTCCTCCGTGCCGTCGGGAACCACCTTGCCGACGGTTGCGGGCACAAGGGTGATGATCTCGCCGTCGAGTTCGCTCACCATGGTGATGACGCTCTTGACGTAGTCGACCGAACGGGCGCGCTGGCCTTCGTCCTTGGCCGCAAGGTTGCGTTCGCCCAAAGTGAGTGTGACGGCGCCCCAGCAGCGGATACCGTGCTCCTTCAGGAGCGCGCGCGTTTCGGGCACCTTGTACTGGGCGGGTTCGCCTGAAATCTCGATGCTTTCATATCCGAATTTCTTGATGCGCCGCAGCGTGGTTTCCAACGGCTCGGCCCGCATCCAATTATGCGTCGAAAGATGCATGTTCACTCCTCCCGCAGTAATGCCCGCCCGCATCTGGTTCGACCAATTAAGGGCTTGATGACGTCTAACTTAAAAACTGGAAATGCGCAAGAAGTTGCCGAAGGACAGAGGGTGATCTCGATCAATTATATGTTTTTATTGATGAAAAAATGATGTCCGTGGCAAGCGTTGGTTTTCTTCAGTGCGCGCCCGTCCGCTTGTTTGGTAATACCAGAGGGCGGCCCCCGCAAGAATACGCGTACTCGGGCTGCCGTCAATTCGGAACCGTCTGGCCGCGCTCACGTTACCTTTCGACAAATGTTTGAAAAGGAGCAAATGCATGAACTGGAACCGGATCGAAGGAAACTGGGAGCAATTCAAGGGCAAGGTACAGTCCCAATGGGGCAAGCTGACCGGCGATGACGTGGAGCGGGTAAAGGGCGATCGCCGTCAACTGGCCGGCATCATTCAGGAGCGCTACGGCATTGCCGAGGACGAAGCCGACCGGCAGATCGACGAGTGGCTTGGCCGGGTCTGAATTATTTTATTGATGTACGGAACTTTCCTACGGGAAGTCCGTTCTTTGCTGCAGACTGCCATTTCTCCCGCCACCCGCTATGGACATGGCAGTTTGTGCGCGGCTTCGCCCCCCAAGGCCGCGCATGAAACCGGCACAGCCCTTTTTGGGCTGCGCCGGTTTTTTGGGTAGTGCCCGTTGGTGGGCTTCAGGGAACCGGAAAATTCAGGCGATACCGCGTGCCCTTGGTACCGATTTCGTAGCTTGCCTCGCCGTTGAGGGAGGCCGGTACGATCCGTTCCAGAACAGTGGTGCCGAACTTCTTCTCGCCAATCGGCTGACTGGCCTTGGACACATATTTTTCTTCCCAGCGGATCTCGAAGATTTGCGGGCCGCCGCCATTGGCACTCCCGCGGGACATGCAGCTGACCTCGACCGAGCCGTCGGCCTGGGAAAGCGCGCCGTGGCTGGTCGAATTGACGATGAGTTCATGCAGCGCCAGCCCGACATGGGTGGCGCCGTTAGGCGAAAGCAAAAGGTCCGTCCCGACCATGGAGATGCGGGGATCCTTTTCGTCGACGTAGCGGGCAAACTGGCGTGCGGCGAGCTCGAAGAACCGGGCGCCATTCCAGTTTGAATCGGTAACCAGGTCCTGCGCGGAGGAAAGTGCTTGAATGCGCCCGCGAAACTTTGCCAGGAATGTCTCCTGGTTTTCGCTCTGGCGGGCGGTCTGCGCGGCTATGCCTTGCACGATCGCCAAGAGATTCTTGGACCGGTGGCTGAGTTCGAGCAACAAGGCCTTGAGCGTATCCTCGCGCTTTCGCTCCGGCGTGAGATCGACCACGGTCAGGAGGATTGCGTAACGCGAATTGCCCAGGCGATAACGCTGCACGGTGATTTGGCATGCGCAGAACTGGCTGTTGGTGCTGCGGATGAGCTCAATGCTGGACTTGGCGCCGTCCGCCATAACCTGGGATTCGATTTCCGCCAGACGCGGCGCCCAGTCTTCTCCGAACAATGCCCCATCGGAAGCTTCGACGGCAATCAGGGCAGGAAAGTAGGCAGGCATTCCCGAGAGGTACATGTACCTGCCGTTCGTATCCTTCAGCGCAACGCCGACCTTGGCGCTCTGCAACGCTGATAACAGCAGGGGTGCGATGGCCCCCTCCGTCCCCTGCAATCCATTTTCGCTCATGGCGTGTGTGGAGCCTACGCCGGTTCTCAATTTACTGCCGCGCTGCAACTGCCCGAGGGTCGCGACAGCGTCGCAATGCGCTGCGGGATTCATGCACGCCTGAAAGCTGCGGCCAAAAGTGAAATGATCAGCAGCGCAAGGAAAACGAAGAAAAGTATCTGCGCTATCCCTGCAGATGCGCCGGCTATGCCGGTGAATCCCAAGGCGCCGGCCACCAGCGCGATGACCAGGAATATCAGTGCGTAGTACAGCATGGCTTGTTCTCCAAATATTGCCGTATTCGTGAACGTTCCAGCCTTCAAACTGTTCCCGCCATCATCACGCAGCGACCGAATCCGCCTCGTTGAAAAATAGCGCCTGACTTATCAGTGCCTTCACCATGTCGGGGTTGAACGGCTTGCTCACAAGGAACGCAGGCTCCGGCCTGTCGCCGGTGAGAAGCCTTTCCGGGAATGCGGTGATGAAAATGACCGGCACCGGGCTTGTCTTCAGGATGTCGTTCACCGCATCGATGCCCGAGCTTCCGTCAGCCAACTGGATATCCGCCAACACCATGCCCGGATTACCGCTTTCAAAAAGCTTCACCGCCTCAGTGCGCGTACGGGCGATGCCGGTCACGCGGTGACCCAAGGTCTCGACGATGTGCTCGATATCCATGGCGATGAGCGGCTCATCCTCGATGATGAGGATGCTCGTCGCTACCTGGCTGGAAATCTCCCGCGACGCCTCATCGAGCAATTCGCGAATCCGCTGATTATCGACGTCCAGGATTTCCGCGGCTTCCGTCGGCTCGAAGCCCTCGACCGAAACGAGGATGAAAGCCTGCCGCGCCTTCGGGGGTAAATGCAGAAGGTTTCGCGCTGCCCTCTGCTCCCATGCGAAGGGGGAAGTGTTCTCGCCAATGTTGAGTGAGATGGAACCGAAGAGCCGCGCAAAAAGTTTATACAAGGATATCCGGTCATTGGAACCACCGGGAAACACTGAAACATCGGCGATCAATGCTTCAAGGACTGCGGCGACATATGCGTCCCCGGAGGTTTGCGAGCCGGTGACGGCGCGGGCGAAACGGCGAAGATATGGAAGATGTGGCGCGATGCGCGCTGCGATGGACATTCAATACGCTCCCTTGCCAAAGGCATCCCACTGACAGACTTAATAACTTCCACGCCAAGAAAAAGTTGCCGATGAGTGGAACTTTTTTTATGGCACCACGTTCCCATGCAAATCGAGCCCAATAATGAGCGACAAGAAAATGCGATCCGAAATCACCGGCCACCATTCTGGTGAGATGTCAGCGCGCCCTGATCCCAACCGGATCATCAGCCAAAAGCTGAAGGCGCTTTACAACTCCGTGGAACAGGAAGGCATACCGGATCGCTTTGTCAGCCTGCTGGAGCAACTCGACGATGCCGAGCGGCGCCAAAAGAAAGCGGAAACAGGAAATGACTGAAACCAAGACGGCTGCGGATGCCTTCAAGAGGGATTTGCTGGCCGTTCTACCCAATCTTCGGGCGTTTGCGGTCTCACTGTGCGGAAATCCCGATCGCGCCGATGACCTGGTACAAGACGCAATTCTGAAGGCTTGGGGCGCGCAGGCAAATTTCCAGCCCGGCTCCAACATCAAGGCGTGGATATTCACGATCCTGCGCAACGAATTCTACAGCCAGATGCGCAAGCGGGGCCGCGAGGTGCAGGACACGGACGGCCACTTTACTGCGAACCTGGCCGTGCATCCGTCGCAATACGGCATGCTGGATCTGCAGGATTTCTCAAAGGCGCTCTCGGACCTTCCCGAGGACCAGCGCGAAGCGCTGTTGCTCGTGGGGGCGGCCGGTTTTGCCTATGAAGAAGCAGCCGACATATGCAAGTGCAGGGTTGGCACCATCAAGAGCCGCGTCAGCCGCGCGCGAAAGCGCCTGCAAGAGGTGCTGGGTGTCGAGGGCGAGGGTGAATTCGGGCCGGACGATGCATCGGCCCCGGTTACTATGCGGGCATTTGTTCGTTAGGGCGGCAGCGGGAATGGGCAACCAGTTCCCGCATCACCAGGACCACCAGCCGGTCGGGATCGTAGGGCTTGACCACAACGGGGATGGACTCATGTCCGGCAATTCCATGGCGCGCCTCATCGCAGACCGTGCCGATCAACACGGGAATTCCGGCCGCAATCGCGATCCTGACCGCCTCGAGCCTTTCTGTTTGCCACGGGCACAGGTCGATCACCATGAGATCTGGCGGTTCCATCGACAGGATTTCGCGTATTGCAACGCTGTCGAAGGGGCGGTGGCGGACAACAAGGCCGAGCGCCTGCTCCAACGTCGCAGCGGTGTCGAACGCGATGATGCTGTCGTCCTCCACCACAAGGACGGCGCCGCTTGGTTGTTTCATTCGGGCAGGCCTCTCGATAAAAGCCGTGTCAAACACCGTTGCGGAAGCGGCGTCATTTAAAAATGACACAAGTAGCCCCGTTGCCGAAAATTGAATCGACTGCCCGCCACATGCCCTGCCATGCCTGCGTTCTGCGCGGACTCGACAAGTTTCGAGACTTTTCGCCTGGTGAACTCGACTTCATTTCGCGCTTCAAGGTGAATGAGCTGCACCTGCCGCCCGGCTCGACCATCCTGGAGGAGCAGCGGCACAGCCCCCATCTTTACACCCTGCTTGGCGGATGGGCTTTCCGCTACAAGCTTCTGGAAGACGGGCGGAGGCAGATTCTCAATTTCGTCCTTCCAGGCGATCTTCTAGGCCTGCAGGGCACCTTGATGGGCGAAATGCAGCATTCCGTGGAAGCGCTGACAGCGGTCCGGCTTTGTGTCTTCGAGCGCAACAGGTTGATGGAACTATATCGGCAGTTCCCCTCGCTTGCCTTCGACATTACCTGGATGGCGTCGCGCGAAGAACGCATGCTGGACGAGCATCTGCTGAGCGTGGGGCGCCGTTCCGCGATCGAGCGGGCCGCCTACCTGCTGGTCTTCCTGTTCGACCGGGCGCGTTCCTTGCAGACCATAAATGCCGGGCGCATCCTGCTGCCGATTTCGCAGCAGCATGTCGCAGACACGCTTGGCCTTTCGATCGTGCATACGAACAAGACACTTCGCAAACTGGCGCAGCGGGGCTTCATCCGTTGGCAAGGACGCGCCTGCGACGTCCTGGACGAGCAGGGCCTTCGCACGATCTCCGGCTGGCATGACAACACGGCCATGAACCGTCCCTTCATTTGAGGATCGCAGAAACAATGCGCTTTGCAGCGGTTCTCAACCAGGACGGCGGGACCCTGAAGACCACCGACCTCATGGCCTATGGCGATCATCTTCGCGAAGCATTCTCGCGCAACGGCCATGAAATGGACGTCGTGGCGACGCCAGGCAACAGGCTGATCGCGAACCTGCGCGAGGCCTTTCAGGCCGGGCGGCTTGACGCGGTAGTTGTGGGCGGTGGCGACGGCACGGTATCGGCGGCCGCCTCGCTTGCAATCGAATATGACAGGATGCTGGGCATAATTCCGGCAGGGACGATGAATCTCTATGCCCGCTCGTTGAAAGTTCCGCTGGAAATCAACGAAGCGGCGGAAAGCCTTGCGGCGGGCCGGCCGGGTTTGAGCGACATAGGCACCGCGAATGGCCAGGTATTCCTGCACCAGTTCTCGGTCGGCCTGCATCCGCGCGTCATCCGCCAGCGCAACCGTTTCAGCTTTGCCAGCCGGATGGGCAAGATCGGCGCTTCAATGCTGGCGGCCATCGACGCGATCCGCCAACCGGTATCCTTCCCGGTTCAAATCGAGTTCGACGGACGCGTGCTGGAGGCCGTCGCAACCTCCGTCGCGGTTTCCAACAATCCATATGGAGAGGGTCATTTGCCCTATGCCGACCGGGTGGACCGGGGCAGGCTGGGACTTTACTTGGTCAAGGGGCCGCTAAGCTCCGGCAACCAGGCCAGGCTACTTGCAGACTTGACCCTCGGTACCTGGCGCAACAACCCCGATCTCCAGGAATTCAGCTGCGAAAGGGTGGTGCTGCACTTTCCGGAATTGCGCCGCGACGCCTTGGCCGTGATGGATGGAGAATTGCTGCCGTTGCCGCGGGACGTGACGCTTCGCATCCATCCGGGCGCGCTGAAAGTCTGGTTGCCCGGACCGATTCCGGCTAGAAACTAATCCGCCTGGACTGGACCATCGCCGGCGGGCACGTCAACTTGCGAGCCCGGACCCCAAGCGAAGAGGGCTATTGCGGCGACCGCGGCGAGAATCATCGCGATGACAAGAACCAGCGGCTGGTTGCGTACCCGCACACCCTGCCTTGCTTCACGCGGGGTAAGCACCGGCGTGCCATCTTCCTTGTGTTCCATGATCATGCTCCTTTGCATCCCGGGACCACGCCCGTTACAAATGAAAAGAGACCGGGCATTGCCCGGCCTCCTTGAACGCTGGGAACCGTATTACGGCGCCATCAGCACTGTGTTGTTGCGGTTGGTCTGGTAGCCTTCCTGCGAGTACTGGGACTGCTGTTCAAGCTGGGCCTGCGTGAACGGCGTGAAGACAGCAATATTCCCATCGGCATCCTGCATGAAGTCGATGTTCTTCATGCCTATGGCAACTTCCTTCTCGCCGATGCCGAGGAATCCGCCCACGTCGACCACGAAAGCGTCGATCTGGCCGTCCGGGGTCAGGAGAATGTCGGAGATCTCTCCGATGTCTTCGTTGTTGGCGCCAAAGACGCGCTTGCCCTCCAGATTTTCGGCGCGCATTGCGGTCATGTCGAGCGGCTGCATTGCGTTGCGGTCAGGCATCGCGCCTGCAGCCTGGTTCTGCGTTGCAGGCTGCTGGTTTGCTGCCACGTTCTGGTTCTGCACAACCGTCTGGACGCCCTGGCCCTGCGCGGTTGCGGGTTCAGTCGGCGATTTGTCGAAGGAAGGCGCGGCCTCCAGTTCCTCCTTTGTGGCTTCCACGACGAACCAATGCTCGCCATTGCGATCCACCCAGCTTACCTGGCTGAAATCTACCGCGACATCCTTCTCGCCGATGCCGAGGAAGCCGCCAACGCCGATAATTACTGCTTCGGCGCTACCATTGGGAGCGATAACGACATCGTTGACATCGCCAATACGCTCGGCATCTTCGCTTGCGCTGCCATAGACGCCCTTGCCAATCAGCGAAGAGGCAAGGATCTCACCCTGGCCCACGGTGAAGTAGCCTTGTTCCGACACGTTGCGCTGATACTGGCTTTCACGGTTGATCAGGCGGCCAGGTTGGGTAGCTTGGTTCTGCTCCATTTGCGGCTGTTGGGTCTGGCTCTGGGTTTCCTGGGCATAGACGCCGGTGCTGAGCAGGGCGGCAAATGCCGTTGTTGTCAGAAGTACTCGAATCATCAGTTCATCTCCTTGGTCGTCCGGCTTTCGCGCCGGAATCCGGTTGCCCGCTTTGGAGTCCGGTCGCTCGTGAAGTTGTCTGGCTTGTGCCGTTCCAAAACGGCTGAACCGGTGATTTCGTTCCGGTCCGGGTGTGACGAAAAA
Source organism: uncultured Alphaproteobacteria bacterium (assembly GCA_963699855.1). Taxonomy (GTDB): domain Bacteria; phylum Pseudomonadota; class Alphaproteobacteria; order Rhizobiales; family Rhizobiaceae; genus BOKV01. The sequence goes on from CAVOVL010000008.1 coordinate 13,734, forward strand.
AGGCCCGGCCATTTGGCAGGACCTTGAAAATCCGTGACTTTCGATCAGTGAAAATCGAATAACCGGAGCAGGATGATTATCCTCTCATGACGCGCTCCCATTACACCCTGCCCATCAGGATCAGGATGACGAGGATGACTAGGATCACGCCCAAAATCCCGGAGGGTCCGTATCCCCAGCCTCGCGAATAGGGCCATGCCGGGATCGCGCCCAACAGCAGGAGCACGATAATTATGATCAGAATTGTCGTAAGGGTCATTTTTCCTGCCTCCTGAAATCATTGCAAAAGGCAACGCAAGGCAAGGCGGTTTGGTTCCGCTACGTTCACCCGTTGACCGTAAAGGCAATGTTGGCGCGTTCGCCCATGTCGGGCTCCTTGCCGGTCATGTTTGACGAAAGGATCTCCCAACCGAAACGCACGGCGCTGCCGCTCGAAGCCCAGATCTCCGCGTCGCCTGGCGTGAAGACCAGCATCGTGAGGTCTGGATCGTCCTTGCTTTCGAACCACGCGCCTGCAACGGGATTCCAGTAGCGGTCGACATGCTCCGGCGAGTCGGACAGCGCGAGGGTGCCGCGAAGGCAGGCATGGTAATCATGGTCCTTGCCAATCACGCACAGATGCACCTGTGGTCGCGACTGTGCCGCCCTTGCGATGTCTGTCGTGCGGCGTGTGAAGAACCAGATGCGCTCTTCGTCGCGAGCGACATTCGGCGACATCGGCTGCATGTGTTCATGGCCGTCGCTGCCCAGCATCACCGCGTTCACGGATTCCAGCATTTCCCACAGTTGCCCCTTCGGATCCGTCCTCGTTTGCTCGAGATCTGCCATCTTGCACCTCCTTGCCTTGGGTCCGGGGCGAAACGGGCAGGGCGGGCAAACGGTTCCGGAATTCAGGTTCCGAAAACGGCCATGATCGCGAAACAGGTCGTTATGCCGACGAGGATGTTCATCGGTACCCCGATCCGCAGAAAATCTGAAAAGCGATAGTTTCCTGCCGTGTAGACAATCGTGTTGGTCTGGTAGCCTATGGGTGTAGCGAAGCTGGCGCTGCCGCCAAACATCACGGCGACCAGTAGCGGGCGCGTGTCCATTCCAAGCTGGTCACCCATGGAGATGGCTATTGGCGTCAGGATTACGGCTACCGCATTGTTGGACACCGCTTCCGTCAGCACCGAAGTCAGGGCGTACAGGCCGAGGAGCACCACAAATGGCGACCGGCCTTCCAGAAGCGGCATCACCGTTGACACCAAGAGCTCCGCGGCGCCTGTGTTTTCAAGGCCTTTGCCGATCATGAGCATGGCGAAGATCAGCACGAACAGTTCGCCGCTCAGCGCATCCCAGGCATCGGCAGCATCAATGCCCCGCATTGCCAACAGGAAAGCAACGCCGATAATGCCGAGGCCGGCTATCGGCATGAAGCCCAGCGCCGACAGGATAACGACCGCGGCCAGCGTGCCTATAGCCAGTGCGGCTTTTTCCCGGCGGAACGGCTTCGCCAATCGCGTCTCCGACAGAATGATGCCCGGATCGGAGGCAAGTACGTCGAGATCGTTGCGCCGCGCCTCCACCCAGATTCGGTCGCCCGGCTTCAGCCTGGTAGTGGCGAGGTCGGGTCCGGCAAGGTGACGGAAGCGGCTGATACCGATTGCACGGATTGGCATGCGCGACATGAACCGCGCATGGGGCAAGGTATTGTTGATGTCGCGGCTGTTGGGGCCAATGGTCAGGCGCAATATCTCCAGGCCCTCAGCGCCGGGGTCCCTGATCGACAGGCCAAGCGTCGCGCCTTTCTGCCTTGCCATGGTTGCAAGCTCTTCCTGCGTTGCCCGGAATACGACCACGTCTCCCGCCTCGCACTTCACGTCCTCCTCGTCATGCGCAAGCTTTATGCCCTTGCGGTAGACGCCCACGATGTTGACGCCGCGCGGAAGAAAGGCATTGTGCGTTGCATAATCCTTTCCGAGGTTGGGGAAGTTGGCGCCGATCGCGACTTCAGAGAGGATGTCCGGGCGGGGCGCTGCAGTCTGGCGCTCACCCTCGCCACCGGGCAGTAGCCGCTTTCCGGCCAGTACCATCCACGCGATGCCGGTCAGCGCGGCAACGATGCCGACCGGTGTTATCTCGAAAATTCCGAATGCCGGCTGGCCATGTTCGCGCGCAATGCCGTCGACCAGAAGGTTGGTGGAAGTGCCGAGCAAAGTGCAAGTGCCGCCAAGGATGGCCGCATAGGATAGCGGGATCAGCAATTTGCGATTGGCGATGCCGATGGCCGCGGCAAGGCTGGCCATCAAGGGCATCATGATGATGACCACCGGGGTCGTATTGACGAATGCCGATAGCACGAGCGTTGCGCCAAGCAGGGCCGAAAGCGCCAGCCGCGGGCGGTTCTGGGCCAGCGCCAAAACGCGCGAAGCGAGCGCCTCGAGCACGCCTGTGCGCACCAGCGCGCCCGAAATGATCAGCATTGCTCCAATGGTTACCACGGCGCTGTTGGAGAACACCGAGATCGCGTCTGTGGTGTCGATGAACCCAAGACCAAGGAAGATAGCCGCTACGACCGTTGCAATGGCCGATGCCGGCAGGATCTCCCGAAGGAAGGCCGCAAACATAAACGCTATCAGCAGCAGGCTGATGATCGCTTGGTGCGCCTGAAGCGCGGCGCCAATCTGGTGAATTTCCATGTATCTGCCGATCGCCACGCGCACACCGCTTTATAACGCGAAAAAGGCCGGCGTTGTTCCTTTCATCATCCGTGACGGGTTGCAATTTGCCGCACTTGGTATATTAGCAACTCATAATATATGAATGTGTACGGTGTTGGACCGGAGGCTAATGGAAATGAAACTGCTCATCCTTGCATCAATGGCCGCCGTACTGGCCGCGGTTGCGCCGGCCCGCGCGGAAAACCTCGCGGTTGCGCCCGTCGAAATTACCGAGTGGAAGGCCGTGTATGGCCGCGTGGAAGCGCGTGACACGGTGCCCGCGAGGGCCCGGATCGGCGGCACCGTCGTCGAACTTCTCGTCAGCGAAGGCGATACTGTGAAGGCCGGACAGCAGATCGCTGCCGTGAACGATGAAAAGATTGCCTTCCAGATAGCCGCAATCGATGCGCAGATGCGCGCCACACAATCGCGGCTCGAAACCGCCCAAGCCGATTTTGACCGGACCGAGGCGCTTGTCAAACGCGGCGTGGCCACGGTGCAAAGGCTTGACCAGTTGCAGGCGGAAGTTTCCGTGGCGCGCAACGGACTGGCCTCCCTGGAGGCGCAGCGCTCGGTCGTCGTCAAGCAGGGCGAGGAGGGAGCGGTGCTGGCGCCGGTCGAGGGCAGGGTGCTTTCCGTTCCCGTCACGCGCGGGGCCGTCGTGCTGGGCGGCGAAGTTATCGCCACCATCGGCGGTGGCGGCTTCTTCCTGCGCCTTTCCATTCCCGAGCGCCACGCGTCCATGCTCAAGGACGGCGCCACGCTGCGCATAACCTCTGGAGGGAAGGAACATGAGGGCCGGCTCGCCAAGATCTATCCGCAGATCACCAATGGCAGGGTAACCGCCGATGTGGAGGTCGAGGAACTCGATACCGCCTACGTCGATGCGCGTCTGCTTGTCGAGGTGCCGGTCGGCACGCGGCAGGCGCTGCTCGCGCCAAAGAGCGCGGTAGTCACCCGGTCCGGCATCGATTTCGTCAAAGTTCAAAGCGGCGACGGCGAAGTCGAGCGGGCGGTCGTGACGGGCAAGACGATAAATCATGATGGCGCCGAACACATCGAAATCCTGACCGGCCTTTCGGCCGGAGACGTGCTGGTTGTACAATGAACGCCGAACATTCCCGCGAAGACGGTCCAGAAAACAACAATGCGCCGGTCAGCCTCGGCCTTGCCGGCGGCTTGACGCGGGCATTCATTGCTTCTCCGCTCACCCCGCTGTTCCTGATCGCGGCCTTTGCCTTCGGCCTGCTTGCGTTGATGACGCTGCCGCGTGAGGAAGAGCCGCAGATCTCGGTGCCCATGGTGGACATTCATGTCCGCGCCGACGGGCTGAAAGCGGACGATGCTGTCAAGCTTATTACCGAACCGCTGGAGACAATCGTCAAGGGCATTGACGGCGTTGAGCACGTCTATTCACAATCCTCGGATGACCGGGTGATGGTCACGGCGCGTTTTCTGGTCGGAACCTCGGCGGACGCGGCGATCCTGCGCGTCCACGAGAAGGTCCGGGCGAACATGGACCGGATCCCGACCGGCGTGCCGGAACCGCAAATCGTCGGTCGCGGCATCGACGATGTCGCAATCGTCTCGCTGACGCTTGCGCCGATACCGGAGGCGGCTGACCGGATCACCGCCAATGACCTGACGCGGATCGCGCGCGAACTGCGCGGCGAAATCGCCAAGATCGAGGATGTCGGGCTGACCTATCTGGTTGGCGAGGCGAGCGAAGCCATTCGCATCGCGCCGAAGCCCGAGAGGCTGGCGCTCTACGGCGTCACGCTCCAGCAACTGGCCGGCAAGGTGATGGGCGCCAACCGCGCTTTCCCGGCAGGCATGGTACGCGACGGTGGCCAGCAGATCAGCCTTGTCGCGGGCGAGACGTTGCAGACGCCCGAGGAGATTGGAAATCTCTTGCTGACAACGCGGGACGGACGGCCGGTCTATGTCCGCGACGTTGCCGACATCGAGTTCGTCCCGGATACCAGCGACCACATTGTAGCAACCGTCGTGAACAGCGATGCCGGGCCGGTGCGAATGCCCTCCGTGACGCTGGCAATTGCCAAGCGCGCCGGCTCTAACGCCGTGACTGTTGCGGAAGAGATCCTGCACCGGGTCCATACGCTGGAAGGAACGCTGATCCCCGAGGAAATCGCGGTGGAGGTTACGCGCGACTACGGCGAGACGGCCAACGAAAAAGCCAATGAACTGCTGTTCCATCTGGGCTTGGCGACGGTTTCGATCATTGCACTGGTGTGGATCGCGATCGGGTGGCGTGAGGCTCTCGTCGTGGCAATCGTCATTCCCGTCACGATCCTGCTGACACTTTTTGCATCGCGCGTCATGGGCTACACCCTGAATCGCGTGTCGCTGTTCGCGCTGATCTTTTCAATCGGCATTCTGGTGGACGACGCTATCGTCGTTATCGAGAACATTGCCCGGCACTGGGGCATGGGCGACCGGCGCGACCGCAAGACAGCGGCGATCGAGGCAGTGGCGGAAGTAGGCAACCCGACGATCGTGGCGACGCTTACCGTTGTCGCGGCGCTGCTGCCGATGCTCTTCGTATCGGGAATGATGGGGCCATACATGAGCCCGATTCCCGCCAATGCATCCGCAGCGATGATCTTTTCCTTCTTCGTCGCAGTCATGGTCACTCCGTGGCTAATGATGAAGATCGCAGGCAAGGCGCCTGTGCACCACGACGACGGCGCGGCGCATGGCGGCAGGCTCGGCGCGATGTATGCATCGGTCGCGCGGCCGATCCTGGCGAGCAAGACGAGGAGCTGGCTGTTCCTGATCGCCGTCGGGATTTTGACGCTCGGCTCGCTCGTGCTGTTCTACACCAAGGATGTCACGGTCAAGCTGCTGCCCTTCGACAACAAGTCCGAGCTTTCGGTTGTCATCGACTTGCCGGAAGGCTCGTCGGTCGAGGCGACGGATGCGGTAGCGCAGGCAATTGCGCGCAACGTGCTCGAACTGCCCGAGGTGAAGAGCACGCAGACCCATGCGGGAACGGCGTCTCCGTTCAACTTCAACGGCTTGGTGCGGCACTACTATCTGCGCGCCTCGCCGGAGATGGGCGATGTCGCGATCAACCTCCTTCCCAAGACAGAGCGTGACCGTTCCAGCCATGAAATCGCGCTGGAAATCCGCGAGAGGCTGAAGACGCTCGACCTGCCGCAAGGCGCGAGCTTCAAGGTGATTGAACCGCCGCCGGGCCCGCCGGTCATGGCGACGCTGCTTGCCGAAATATACGGACCGGACGCGCCCACGCGCCGCGCGGTAGCAGACCGTGTCGAGGCGGCGTTCCGCTCGGTGCCGTTCGTCGTGGACATCGACAATTCCTATGGCGTGCCGGCAAGACGCATACGCGCTGCCCTGTCGACCGACGACATCGAGTTTTTCCGCGTCGAGGAAAGCGACGCCTTCGACACGCTCGCCATCCTCAATGGCGGCATCACGGTCGGCTATTCGCATCGCGGTGAAGGGAGGCAGCCGATCCCTATCCGGGTGGAAAGGCCGAAGGGCGAAAAGACGCTGGATGAGCATTTTCTGACAACGCCTATCCCGGCAAACGTCCTGCCGGGCGACCGCGGCGTGGTAGAGCTTGGCGATGTGGTGCGGCTGAGCGAGGAGCAGGCGTCCTTTCCCGTGTTCAGGCACAATGGCCGCGCGGCGGAAATGGTGATCGCCGAGCTCGCCGGAGACTTCGAAGCCCCGCTTTACGGTTTGCTCGCGGTTCAGGAAGCGCTGGACAAGCAGGACTGGACCGGTCTTGAAAGGCCAGTAATCTCGCTGCACGGCCAGCCGGAGGACGAAAGCAAGCCGGTCCTTTTGTGGGATGGCGAGTGGGAGGTGACCTGGGTCACCTTCCGTGACATGGGCGCGGCCTTCATTGTCGCGCTGCTGGGCATCTACATCCTCGTCGTGGCGCAGTTCGGGTCATTCAAGGTACCGCTCGTCATCCTGACGCCGATCCCGTTGACCTTCATCGGCATCCTTGGCGGGCACTGGCTGTTCGGAGCGCCATTCACGGCCACCTCGATGATCGGTTTCATCGCGCTGGCCGGCATCATCGTGCGCAATTCGATCCTGCTTGTCGACTTCATCCGGCACGAGCCGCGGGGCGCCGAAACGCCGTTCAGCGACGTGCTGATCAAGGCGGGTTCCGTGCGCTTCAAGCCGATCCTGCTGACGGCGCTGGCCGCGATGATCGGCGCGGCGGTGATCCTCACTGACCCGATTTTCCAGGGCTTGGCGATCTCGCTGCTGTTCGGACTTGCGTCATCGACGCTGCTGACAGTGCTGGTGATACCGGCAATCTACCGCGTGCTGAGAACCTGACGGGCGGGTGTCAGGCTTTCTCGCGCACGCCACAATACATCTGGTGCAGCGCGCCGATGATGGTGGAAACGCCACTGTCTGCTATGCTGTAGTAGATGGTGCGTCCGTCGCGGCGGGTCTTGACCAACCGGTCGAAGCGCAGTCTCGCGAGTTGCTGCGATACCGATGCCTGCGGCATTTCGAGGATTTCCTCAAGCTCGGAAACCGATTTTTCGCCTTCGGACAGAAGGCAAAGGATCACGAGCCGCGTCTCGTGCGACAGCGCCTTCATGAGGTCGCTGGCCTGGCGGGCCTGCCGCATGAGTTCTGCCGTATCACCGGGAGACAGGGTTTTTTCAAGAACCGTCATGTAAATCCATCGTTGATTGAACAGGCGTTGCGTCACGGATACATATTACAATGGATGAATTAGTCCAGTACCAACGCAAGACAATGGGCAAGCGTCTTCGCAAGTTGAATTATTGCCTGCGTCAATCGAGCTGATAGCCGGGGGTGGAACGCGACAGCGCGATTTCCTCCTCGTTCATGCCCTCGGGAATGGCCTCGAAGAGCGGCGTCGACATGTACCGTTCGCCGGTATCGGGCAGCATGCACAGGATGACCGACCCCGGTGCCGCCTTCTCGGCGATCTGCATGGAAACAGCGAGGGTCGCTCCGCCAGAGACGCCGGTCAGGATGCCTTCCTTTTGCGCCAGCGCGATTGCCCATTTCATTCCGTCGGCTCCCGCCACCGGTATCAGTTCGTCATACAGGTTCGCGTCGATTGCCTCCTGTAGCACCAGCGGGATGAAATCCGGCGTCCAACCCTGGATCGGATGGGGTTCGAAAGAAGGATGTCCCTTGGCGGGCGCGCCGTCCGCGGTGCGATCCTGCGCGATGCCGCTCGCGATCAATTGAGCGTTGGCCGGTTCGGACAGTATGATCTTCGTCTCCGGCCGCTCCTTGCGCAGGACGCGCCCAAGCCCGGTCACGGTGCCGCCCGTACCATAGCCGGTCACGACATAGTCCAGCCTTTCGCCGCTGAAATCCGCCACGATTTCGCGTGCTGTCGTGGCCTCGTGAATGTCGGCATTCGCCTCGGTCTCGAACTGGTGAGCCAGGAACCAGCCATTGGCCTCGGCAAGTTCGACCGCCTTGCGGTACATGCCGAAGCCCTTCTGCGCGCGCGGCGTCAGCACGACCTTTGCGCCATACATGCGCATGAGCTTGCGCCGTTCGATCGAGAAGCTGTCGGCCATGGTGACGACCAGCGGATAGCCCTTCTGCGCGCAGACCATCGCAAGGCCGATACCGGTATTGCCGCTGGTCGCCTCGACCACGGTCATGCCAGGCTTCAGCCTGCCTTCGCGCTCGGCCGCCTCGATGATGCTGACCGCAAGGCGGTCCTTCACCGACGCGGCCGGATTGAAGAACTCGGCCTTCACATAGATGCGCACTTGGGAAGGCGCGATGGTGTTGAGCCGGATACAGGGCGTATCGCCCACGGTGTCGACGATGCTGTCGTAGAGCCGTCCGCGGCCATTGGTTGAACGGGTTCCGGGCTTCATGCGTTTCTCCTCAGGATCGTACAGTTCCCCCGCAAAGTGCACGCCGGGGAGCTTATCGAAATGAAGGTACCATGCCCGCAAGCCATCGGTTATGCTTTTCGACACATTGGAGCTGTAGAATATGTCCGAGAGACGTATAGAGCGTAGGCTGGCGGCAATTCTTGCGGCCGACATCGCCGGCTACTCCCGCATGATGGGTGCCGACGAAGCCGGTACGCTCGGAGTTCTCAGGGACCTGCGGGCGAAGATTCTCGATCCGGCCGTGTCCTATCATCACGGACGCCTCGTGAAAGTGATGGGCGACGGCGCATTGGTGGAGTTCGCCAGCGTCGTCGATGCTGTCAACTGCGCAGTGGCTATCCAGGAGAGCCTTTCGGCGTTCAACGCCGAACGCGCCGGCAAGCCACCGATATCCGTGCGGATTGGGGTCAATCTCGGCGACGTCATCATCGAGGGCAAGGACATCTTCGGCGACGGCGTCAATGTGGCGGCACGCCTGCAGCAGATCGCGCAGCCCGGGCAAGTGGTGCTGAGTGCAACGGCCTGGGAACACAGCGCCTCGAAGGTAAAGACGCCGTTCGTCGATGGCGGCGAGCGTAATCTGAAGAACATCGCCCGCCCGGTGCGCATCTGGCGGTGGCCCGACATGGCGGGCGAGAACCCTGGCACCGATACGCGTGTCGTGGCGTTGCCGGACAAGCCTTCCATCGCTGTGCTTCCGTTCGACAACATGTCCGGGAACAGCGAGCAGGAATACTTCGCCGATGGCGTGGTCGAGGCCATCACGGCCGCATTGTCGCGCATCCGCTCCTTCTTTGTAATCGCGCGCAATTCGGCATTTACCTACAAGGGCAAGGCCAAGAACGTGCGCGAGATCGGCCGCGAACTGGGCGTCGCGTATCTGTTGGAAGGCTCGTTCCAGCGCGCCGGCGACCGGGTTCGAATCACGGTGCAGCTCATCGAAACCGCCAGTGGCGCGCATCTTTGGGCGGAACGCTATGACGGCACGATCGAGGACATTTTCGATCTTCAGGACCGGATAACGGAACAGGTCGCGGGCGCCATGCAGCCATCGATCCGGCTGGCCGAGGTCGAGCGCGCGCGCAGCAAGCCGCCGCAGGAACTTGGCGCCTACGACTACACCATGCGGGCATTGCACCATGTGTGGATGCTGGAAAAACACGAGGCGGCCAAGGCGCTCGACCTGCTAGAGAAGGCGCTTGAAATCGATCCCGAATACCCGCTGGCGCTGGCTCTGGCGGCGTGGTGCTGGGCTCAGCGCGCGGTGTACAACTGGACCGACAACATTCCCGCGGCCAAGGCGAAGGCGCTGGAACTCGCCGAAAAGGCGGCGAACCTTTCGCATGACGATCCTCTGATCCTGGCCATCCTTGGTGCTGTTCACACCTTCGGGCGCAATTTCGGAACGGCAAGGGTGCTGCTTGAGCGGGCGATCCAGCTCGATCCCAATGCCGCCTGGGCGCTCAGCAGGCTGGGATGGCTTGAGGTCTATGCCGACAGGCCGCAATCGGCGCGGCCCTATTTCGAGCGGTCGATCCGGCTGAGCCCGATGGATCCGATGAACTTCAACAATTTTGTAGGCATCGCCAGCGCCTGGCAGGTGGAGGGCGAGGATAACCTGGCGGCGGAATACTTCCTGCGCGCACTTGTCGAGCGTCCCAGCGCCTACTGGATTCATCGCAATCTCGCGCCGGCGCTTTTCGCGGTCGGCAGGGAGGAAGAGGCGGAAAAATCGCTGGAAACGCTTCGCTGGGCCTATCCGGAAATTTCCATCGCCAAGTTTCGCGAGGCGATGGTGTTCTCGCCGGCTGCGATCGACCGCATTGCCGGATGGTTGCGCAAGCTCGGCATTCCCGAGGAGTAAAACTCAGGCATTACCCCTGAAGCGGCGGTCAACCGAGGCGGGGCGGCCTTCGAGCGACAATTCGCTCGGAGCCTTGGCACGACGTGCCACCACCTTGCCATTGGCCATCACCAGCAGCCTGCCGGCCCGCAGCCGGATCGCCTCGACGGGATTGCCGGCGTCGAGCACGACAAGGCTCGCCTTGCAGCCTTTGGCAAGGCCGTAACCCTCCAGGTCCATGATCGCCGCACTTTCGACGGTGACCATGTCGAAGCAGCGGCGCATGTCGGCGGGACTCGTCATCTGCGCAACATGCAGGCCCATGAAGGCGACATCGAGCATGTCGGCAGCGCCGAGCGAATACCACGGGTCAAGCACGCAATCCTGGCCAAAGCCGACGCGGATGCCGGCCTTCAACATTTCCAGCACGCGGGTCATGCCGCGCCGCTTGGGATAGGTATCGTGCCTGCCCTGCAGCGTGATGTTGATGAGCGGGTTCGGGATAGCCGCAACGCCTGCCTCGGCGATCAGCGGCAAAAGCTTGGAGACGTAGTAATTATCCATGGAATGCATCGAAGTCAGGTGCGATCCGGCAACGCGGCCTTGCAGGCCGAGGCGCTGCGTCTCGTATGCAAGCTGCTCGATATGGCGCGACAGCGGATCGTCGGTCTCATCGCAATGCAAATCCACCATCAGCCCGCGCGAAGCAGCGATCTCGCAAAGCTCGGTCACGGAGCGCCTGCCATCTTCCATCGTTCGCTCGAAATGCGGGATGCCGCCGACGATGTCGACGCCCATGTCGAGCGCGCGGATCGTGTTTTCCCGCGCCGCCGGGGCACGGTACAGCCCGTCCTGCGGGAAGGCGACGATCTGGAGGGTGATGTAGTCCTTCACCCGTTCGCGCACTTCGAGAAGTGCCCGAACGCCCTTGAGCCCGTTCTCGTCGCTGGTGTCGGCATGGGTGCGGATGGCGAGCAGGCCCGTCGACACGGCCCAATCGCAGTACCGCAGGGCACGTTCGACAAGCTCTTCCTGGCGCATGACCTGCTTCAACTCGCCCCAAAGCGCGATGCCCTCGAGCAGCGTTCCTGATGCGTTGATGCGCGGCAGGCCATAGGAGAGCGTCGCGTCCATATGGAAGTGCGGATCGACGAATGGCGGCGAGACGAGGTTGCCGGAAATGTCGATCGTCTCGCCTGCCCGCGCCTCGATGTCTGGCTCGACTGCCGCGATCAGGCCGCCGGAAATCGCGATGTCGGCGGTATGGCCATCGGGCAGCACGCCACCCTTGAGCAGGATGTCGAAACTCATCGCTCGCCTTTCTGGTAGGGGATCATCAGCGCCTTGGGATAGGTCGCGCGCCGGGCCACGACGATTAGCGCGATGATTGAAAGCACATAGGGCATCATCAGGAAAAACTGGTAGGGAATAGCCCCTCCGGTCACCTGCTGCAGGCGTACTTGATAGGCATCGAACGCTGCGAACAGGATCGCCCCGATCAGCGCCTTGCCAGGCCGCCACGAGCCGAAGACGACAAGCGCGATGCAGATCCAGCCACGGCCATTGATCATCTCGAAAAAGAACGAGTTGAACGCCGACATGGTCAGGAAGGCGCCGCCGACCGCCATCAACGCCGAACCGGCCATGACCGCGCCCATGCGCACGGCAGTGACGGATATGCCCTGCGCTTCCACTGCCGCCGGGTTTTCACCGGCTGCGCGAACGGCAAGGCCGAGCGGCGTGCGGTAGAGGACCCAGGCGAGCACGGCGACGCTGGCGAAGGCCAGATAGGTCATCGGCGTCTGGTTGAAAAGCGCGGGGCCGAAGAGCGGAATGTCCGACAGGACCGGTATCGCCAGCGGCTGGAACGGCTCGATCTTCGGCGGCGAGGTTACTTCCGGCAACGCAAGGCGATAGGTAAAATAGGTCAGGCTCGTCGCCAGCAACGTTACGCCAATGCCGGTGACATGTTGCGAAAGGCCGAGAGGCACCGTCAGGAATCCGTGCAACGCGCCGAAGGCGATGCCCACCATTGCGGCCACGCATACGCCCAGCCACAAATCGCCGCCGGCATAGACGGTGAACCACCCGGCAAATGCGCCGGCTGTCATGATCCCCTCAATGCCGAGGTTGAGCACGCCTGCCCGCTCGCAGATCAGTTCGCCCATCGTGGCGAGAATAAGCGGCGATGCGATGCGGATAGCCGCTGCCCAGAAGGTGGCCGTGAAGAGGATGTCGATCGCCTCCAAGCCTACCTCCACCGGATGCGGTAGCGCGAAAGCATCATCGCGACCACCATGGTCAAGAGCGCGGTCGCGACCATCACCTGCGCGATGTAGCTTGGCACGCCGGCCGAACGGCTCATGGCGTCGGCGCCGACGAAGATAGCGGCGACGAAAATGGCCGACGCGATGACGCCCAGCGGATTGAGCATGGCCAGCATGGCGACGACGATGCCGGTGTAGCCAAAGCCCGGCGACAGATCGAGCGTGAGATTGCCCTTGAGGCCCGCAACTTCGCTGAAGCCGGCAAGCGCGGCGAGGCCGCCCGAAAGCAGCGCGGTTTTGGCCAGCACCGTGTTTACGGGAATCCCTGCAAAACGCGCAGCTTGTGGATTGTGCCCGACGGCCCGCATCTCGTAGCCGAAGGCGGTTTTCTTCATGATGAACCAGACAATCAGGGCGCTGGCGATCGCCATGGCGAAGCCGAAATGCAGCCGCTTGCCCTGGATGATGCGCGGCAGCATCAACTCGGAAACGATTTTTTTCGATTGCGGCCAGCCAAGGCCCAGCGGATCCTTCAGGGGCCCCTCGAGGAGATAGGAGACGAAGAGCAGCACAATGAAGTTGAGCAGCAGCGTTGTGACGACTTCATCCACGCCAAATCGCGTCTTCAGGATCGCGGGGCCGAGCAGCAGCAACGCGCCTGCCGTCATCGCCATTGTAATGACGAGCGGGATTAAAATGGCCGAAGGCAGCGGTAGCAGGCCGGTTCCCAGCACCACCGTGATAATCGCACCAGCATAAAGCTGGGCTTCCGCGCCGATGTTCCAAAGCTTCGCCCGGAAGGCGACCGCGATGGCGAGACCGGTGAAGATCAGCGGCGTTGCGCGCGTTAGCGTTTCGGCGATGGCGAATTGCGAGCCGGCCGCACCCTTTGCAACCAGCCAAAAGACGTTGAAAGGCGACGCCCCGGCGATCAGCACCAGCAGGGATGCAAAAAGGAACGTTACCGCGATCGCGCCGAGCGGCCAGGCGATCGAGCCTGCAAGCGATTGCGCGGGTCTGGGCTCAAGCCACATTGGCATGTGCCTCGAAATGCCCGGCCATCAGTTCGGCGATCTCGCGGATGGAGCGTTCGCCGCGCGCCGAAGGCGTCGAGAGGCGGCCCTTCGACATGACGATGACGCGGTCGGAAAGCGCCAGCACCTCGTCGAGATCCTCGGAAATGAGCAGGATTGCCGCGCCGCGGTCGCGCGCCTCGATCAGCCGCGCATGCACATAGGCGACGGCCCCGACATCGAGGCCGCGCGTCGGCTGGTTGGCGATGATGATTTGCGGGCCGCCGTCCAGCGCGCGGCCAAGGATCAGCTTTTGCATGTTGCCGCCGGAGAGCAGGCGAACGCGCGCTTCGGGGGAGGGGCATTTCACGTCATACGCCTTGATCAGCGAGGCGGCGAATTCGCGTGCTGCATTCCAGTCCAGCAATCCGTGGCGGCTGAAGCGCGGCGAACGGTAGCTTTCCGATATGACGTTCTCGGTGACGCTCATGTCGCCGATCATGCCCGTTGCGTGCCGGTCCTCGGGGATGCGGCCTATGCGGTGGGCGAGCGCCTCGCGCGGCGACCATTTGCCGATGGTTGCTCCCATGACGCGCAGGGTGCCGGTGCGGGGCGCGAGCGTTCCCTCGATCAGCCCGGCGATGACGGATTGGCCGTTGCCTGAAACACCGGCAATGCCGGTGATCTCACCGGCGCGCAAGGTGAGGCTGGCGTTCTCGACCGCCATGCCGGACGGGGCGGCGGCGTGAACCTTGATCATTTCCAGAAAGGTTTCGCCGGGCTTTGCCGGATCGGGATGCGCCTCCGGTATTGCAGCGCCCACCATCAGCGCGGCAAGTTCCTGCCGGTTGGTATCCGCAGTGCGCCTTTCGCCTGCCAGCCTGCCCGCGCGAAGGACAATCACGCGGTCGCTGATCGCCATCACCTCGTTCAGCTTGTGCGAAATGAAGATGATCGAAAGCCCTCCGGCGATGAGTTTGCGCAGCGTGGAGAACAGCGCATCGGTCTCATGCGGGGTCAACACCGCCGTTGGTTCGTCAAGGATGAGGACGCGCGCCTGCCGGTAAAGCGCCTTGAGGATTTCAACCCTCTGGCGTTCACCAACCGACAGATCGCTGATGCGCATCTTCGGATCAACTTCGAGACCGAATTGCCGGGCAAGTTCGCGGATTCGCGCGGTCGCCGTCCGCCGGTCGAAGCGGGGCGAGAACATCGATGCCGTTCCAAGCGCTATGTTCTCAAGCACGCTCATCTGATCGGCAAGCGTGAAATGCTGGTGCACCATGCCGATGCCGGCGGCAAGCGCGGCGCGGGGATCGCCCGGCGGCAGCGGCTTGCCGAAGGCTTCGATGGCGCCCTCGTCGGCGACATAGTGGCCGAAGAGGATGTTCATCAAGGTTGTCTTGCCGGCGCCGTTTTCGCCAAGCAGCGCAACCGCCTCGCCGCGCTTCAGGTCGAGGGAGATGGCGTCATTGGCGACAAGCGGGCCGAAGCGCTTGGTAATGGCGTCGAGGCGGAGAACGATCTCCGCCCCGCCCGTGCCTGCCTTGTCCATCAGCTGGATTTCGGCTCCGCGTCATTGATCTTGACCATGAACGTGCCGGCCTTGATCGCTGCCTCGCGCTCGGCGACTTTCGCCATCGCCTCGGCGGGAACCTTGCCCTCGAAGGTGCCGAGCGGAGCGAGCGAGCAGCCGCCTTCCTTCATGTGGGAGTAGATGCCGTAGTTCTCGGCCTTGAACACGCCCTCCTTTACCCGCTTGATGGCGTTGTCGAGCGTCGGCTCGAAGTGCCACAACGCGGAGGCGACGACCGTTTCGGGATAGTCAGGCTGGGTGTCGATGACATTGCCGATGGAAAGGATCTTGCGCTCCTTGGCGGCATCGGACACGCCGAAACGCTCGGCATACATGACGTCCGCACCGGCATCGATCTGCGCGAAGGCGGTTTCCTTGGCCTTCGGCGGGTCGAACCAGGAGCCAATGAAGGCGACCTGGAACTTGGTGTCCGGCGCGGTTTCCCTGACGCCTTCCATGAATGCATGCATCAACCGGTTGACTTCCGGAATCGGGAAGCCGCCGACCATGCCGATATTCTTCGACTTGGTCATCGCGCCCGCGATAATGCCGGTAAGGTAGGACGCGTCCTGGATGTAGTTGTCGAAGACCGCGAAGTTCGGCCAGTCGTCATTGGCCATCGAACTCGAGCCCATGAGGTAGGAAGTCTCGGGATAGTCCTTGGCGACCGAGCGGGCCGCGTCCTCGACGCCGAAGACCTCGCCGACGATCAGCTTGTTGCCCGCTTCCGAATACTCGCGCATGACGCGCTCATAGTCGGTGTTGGCGACCTTTTCCGAAAAAACATATTCAATGTCGCCGCGTTCAACAGCCGCGTTGGCTGCCTTGTGGATGCGGCTGACCCACTGCTGTTCCACCGGTACGGTGTAGATTGCCGCCACTTTCAGCTTTTCCTGCGCGCGCGCCCTGCCGATGATGCCGGGCATTGCGAGGATGCCGACGCCGGCCGCGCTTGCCGCTAGCAGTTTGCGCCGTGAAACCAGGATAGTTGTGGATTTGCGATTGTATGCCATGTCGGCCTCCAAAGGTTGCGCCAGTCGGTTCCCGCCAGATTTTTACCAGACGGTAAATTAAATCAGTGTGGCTGGCAATCGGGCGCAGGGTCCGTCCACCGGGGCTTTGCGTCATCCCATGCGGGAAAGCACCAGTCCTGAGCCGACCAGCAGGACCGCAGCGATGCGCTGCCATGAAATCGCTATGGACGGCAGGCCGAAGGCTCCGATTGCATCGATCGCCATGGCAGCAAGCAACTGCCCGCAGACGAGGGCGGCGACGAGCGAAACCGCGCCGATGCGCTGCACGCTCCAAAGCGCAGACCAGACATAGAAACCGCCAAGAAATCCGGCCGTCCACATCCACCATGGCACAGTCTTGAAAACCTGCAGCGCCGGCAGTGAACCGCGCAGCAGCACTACCGCCGACAAGGTGAGGAAACCTACCGCGAAGGATATCGCGCCAGCGGTCACGCCGTCGCCAATGTGCCGGCCCATCGCGGCGTTGATCGGCGCCTGGACAGACAGCGCGATGCCGCCGGCGAAGGCAGGAATGAGCAGTAACCAGTATGTGGACATTGGGCGTCCCTAACGTTTGTGGGAGGGTTATCTTGCAGTGGGTAAAGGCCGCCGCGCAACACGAACGTCAAGCGAGCGCGATGCGCAGACCGTCGCTCCCCACATGGAGAGGGCCGTCCCAATGGTGGCGGATGGCCTTCTCCCAATCATGCAGGGTATAGCCTGGATCGTCGGCGGGGATGAGATGGTTGATCGCCAACGCCCGTACGCCCGCGGTCTTCGCAATGCGTCCGACCTCCGGCGCAAGGCTGTGCGAGCGCAGGAGATGCCGCTTCAGCCGTCCGTCCGTGTTGCCGACGCGCGCAACCAGCGCATCGACCGCTTCCTCGAGCATCGCCTCGTGAACCAGCAGGTCGGCGCCTGCGGCAAACTTCACCATCTGCGGCATGGGCGCGGTATCGCCCGAAAACACCACCTTGCGGCCATTGCCATGAAAGGCGAGCGCGAAGCTGTCTGCAATAGGCGGATGGACATTGCGCATGGCTTCTACCCGCAAGCCCGGTTCATCGAGCGCCGGACCTTCGCCGATCTCGACAATCGAAACCAGCGAACGCAGATCGGGACGGCCTTCGTCCTCGATGCGCAGGTCGATGTCGAACTGCATGGACAGGACAAAGTGCCTCCAATAGTCGCCGAGCCCCGGCGGACCGAAAATACGCACCATGTTTTTCCGACCGGCTGTCCATGCCGTATGGAGGAGAGGGCCAAGCTCCAGATAATGATCCGAGTGCAGGTGGGTGATGAAGACGAGGTCGAGTTCGGCCAGCGCCATGCCCTGCATGGTCAGTCCTCGGGTGACGCCCAGCCCGCAATCGATCACGACTTTCCTACCGCCTAACACGAGCAGGCTGGCCGTGGGCATGGCCGAGCCGGGCCGGATTGCCGGGCCGCCCTTGGTTCCCAGCAGTGCCAGATGATCGGTGTGCGTCATCGGCTCGCCTGCGCCTTGTCGGAGAGGAATGGGCCCTGGCCCCAGACGATGGAGCGCTGGTGGCGTTCGATCAGGCGCTTAAGATCCATGAACTCGCTCTTGACGTGATCGGCGAACTTGCGCGCCGCCGGGTTGGCGTAGACTTTCGTGCGCGTGATGATGCCGAGCGTTCGCTCGGGCTGCGGA
The DNA here is from genome assembly GCA_963699855.1 of uncultured Alphaproteobacteria bacterium. Classification (GTDB taxonomy): domain Bacteria; phylum Pseudomonadota; class Alphaproteobacteria; order Rhizobiales; family Rhizobiaceae; genus BOKV01. The sequence continues at coordinate 31,735 of CAVOVL010000008.1, forward strand.
ATTTCCAGCGGCACCATGGAAAGCTTGTTTTCCTTGCGGATCGAGAAGACGACCGAATGCGGCAGGATGGCCAGCGCATTCGTCGAGGAGACGTAGTTGATCACGCTCAGCAGAGAGCCGCCGGAATAGCGGATCGCCAATTCGCTGATGCCGAGCGAATGGAGGATGGCATGGAGGTCGAGCATCAACGGGGAGCCAGGCAGGGGCGCGACCCATGGATAGGCGAGGAGGGCCTTCTTGGTGACGCGCCGCTCGCGCAGGAGCGCGTGGCCCGTGGCGCAGGCAATGACATTGCGGCCCGGCAGGATCGGCTCGAAAAGCTTGTCGGGTCCGAGATCCTGCGTGCCGAAGGGCGTGATCGCGACATCGATCTGGTTGGAATCGAGCTCGGTCAGCAAATCGGGCATGTTGCCATATGACTGGTCGATCATGATGTCCGGCTCCTTCAGCTGGAAGGTGGCGATCATGCCGGAGATGACGGCGTCCATGAAGAACGGAACGCCGCCGACGCGCACGCGCCCCGCCGAACCGGACTTAAAGCCCTGCACGGTTTCGGTGGCTTTGCGCGAGGCGGACAGGATGAGCTTGCCGTGAATGCCGAGCTGGCGGCCAAGCGGGGTGGGCTGGAGAGGGCGCCTGCCGGGAATGAAGAGCGGCTCGCCGATGCGCTTTTCAAGCATGGACAGCGTTCGCGAAACGGCGGGCTGCGTCATGCCCAGCATGGCGGCGCCTTCGGTCACGCCGCCGGTTTCGATCACGGCGGCAAGCTGCACCAGATGGCGTTCGTCGATCTTCATAGCAATCGGGTATATTGAGTATGAGTAATTTTATCAACATGCCTGCCGGCCCGCACTAGACTAGATCTTGAGGAGAAGCCGGCATGGGAGCAGCCATCGACACAGGCGGCAGTGTTGCGCAGGCGCTGGCATCGCGGCTGGCCGCCCATGCGCCTGCCGGCCACGTTCACGCGGCAAACAGGTTCATCGCGGCGGTCTCCAGCCTCCATTCCATCATGCGCGAGCTCAAGACAGATGAAGCGGAGTTCCGCGCGTTGATCGCCTTTCTCACCGAAGTCGGACATGCGAGTGACGAAAGACGGCAGGAATGGGTGCTGCTCGCTGATGTTCTCGGCTTCTCGGCGCTGGTGCGTGAGCTCAATGAGATCGCCAGTCCGGGCGTAACGCCTTCGACGCTGCTGGGCCCGTTTTTTCGCCCTGACGCGCCACTTCTGGAGGCAGGCGCGGATATCTGCCTCGACGGACGCGGCGCTCGGCTCGATGTGAACGGACGGGTGAGCGATGTGTCCGGCAAGCCAGTTCCCGGCGCGATGGTCGAGGTCTGGCACGCCAATGGCGAGGGCCTTTACGAAAACCAGGAACCGGACCGGCAACCGGAGTTCAACCTGCGCGGAAAGTTCATTGCCGACGATGGCGGCGGGTTCCGGTTCCGCAGCATCAAGCCCAAGGGGTACCGGCTGCCGCAGGACGGCCCGGTCGGGCAGTTGCTAAACGCGCTCGGCTATTCCATGGCGCGTCCGGCGCATCTGGGTTTCCGCGTCACGGCTACCGGTTATCGCCCGCTCGTCACCGAATTCTTCGATGCTGATGATCCGGGCATCGGCGACGACGCACTCTTCAATGCAAAGCCCGAATTGCTGGCGAAGTTCACGCGGCGCGAAAGGGGTGGATGGAGTACGGAAATCGGGATCGTGCTGGCCCCGCTCGCGATGGAGGCACAATGACACCGGTCCGCGATTTCGTGTTTGGAGGCATAACGACCCGCGTGATCTTCGGGCGTGGCACGTTAGCGAATGCGCGCGCCGAGGTTGAGCGGCTGGGCCACGCAAAGGCTCTGGTGCTTTCAACGCCGCAGCAGCAGGCGCAGGCGCGTGCGCTTTGCCTGCAACTAAGCGACATTTGCGCCGGTGTCTTCGCGGGCGCGGCGATGCACACGCCGGTCGACGTGACCGAAGCAGCGGTCGCCGCATACAAGGACAGCGGAGCGAGCGCAGTCGTGTCTCTCGGTGGTGGCTCCACGACAGGGCTCGCCAAGGCAATTGCCATGCACACTGGGGCTGACCAGGTGGTCATTCCCACCACCTATGCGGGCTCCGAAATGACCGACATCCTCGGCGAGACCAAGGCCGGGGAGAAAACCACAAGGCGCGATCCTGCGATCCGCCCCGAGACGGTGATCTATGACGTCGACCTGACCCTGTCGCTGCCGGCGCGCATGACGGTGACTTCGGCCCTCAACGCCATCGCGCACGCCGTGGAAGCGCTCTATGCTCCCGACGCCAACCCGGTGATCGACCTGATGTGCGCCTCCGCCCTCTTCGCGTTTCGCGATGCCTTGCCTGTACTGGTGGAAAAGACCGGTGACGTCGATGCGCGCAGCCGGATGCTCTACGGCGCATGGCTGTGCTCGACCGCGCTCGGCCAAGTGTCGATGGCGCTGCACCACAAGATCTGCCACACGCTGGGCGCCTTCGGGCTCGATCATGCCGATACCCACGCGGTGATGATCCCGCATACGGCCGGCTTCAACGGCGAAGCTGTGCCACAATTACTTGCGCCGGTGAGCTCTGCCTTTGGCGGCACGCCCGGCGCCGCGCTCCACGACTTCGCCCGCTCGCTGGGCGCGCCGATGACGCTTCGCGAACTCGGGCTGGCCGAAGGCGATCTCGACCGGGCTGCCGACCTTGCGACAAAAAACCCTTATGCAAATCCCCGTCCGTTTGACCGCACGCAGATACGGCAATTGCTCGCAGACGCATATAACGGCACACGTCCGAAATACTGACAGCAAAAGCGGGACGGGACCACATCTCAAGCGGAGGAAGAAATGGCTGATATCACCACGGACGTCATGATCGTCGGAACAGGCCCGTCCGGTTCGTCGGCGGCGGCGCTGCTGTCGAGCTATGGCGTGTCGAATTTCCTGATCAACCACTACCGGTGGCTGGCGAACACGCCACGCGCCCACATCACCAACCAGCGGACGATGGAGGTGCTGCGCGACCTTGGCAAGGACGTGGAAGCGGAAGCCTATATGTTCGCCACCGAGCAGGACCTGATGGGCGAGAACGTGTTCTGCGAGAGCCTCGCCGGCGAAGAACTCGGGCGGATGAAAAGCTGGGGCAAGCATCCCCTTTCGCGCGCAGAGCACGCGCTTTCATCGCCCACCCACATGAACGACCTGCCGCAAACCTTCATGGAGCCGCTGTTGTTCAAGACTGCCTGTTCGCGCGGCACGCAGGCTCGCATGTCGACAACCTATGTCTCGCACGAGCAGGATGCGGACGGCGTGACGACGACCTGCCACGACCGCCTGACCGACAAGACATTCACCGTGCGCTCCAAGTTCCTGATTGGCGCCGATGGCGGGAATTCGCTGGTTGCCGAACATGCCGGCCTGCCCTTCGAGGGCAAGATGGGCGTCGGCGGATCGATGAACATCCTCTTCCGGGCGGATCTGTCGCGCTACGTCGCGCACCGGCCTTCGGTGCTATACTGGGTGATGCAGCCGGGGGCGGATGTCGGCGGCATCGGCATGGGCCTCGTGCGGATGGTGCGGCCGTGGAACGAATGGCTGATCGTTTGGGGTTACGACATCAACCAGCCCGCGCCCAAGGTTGACGAGGCGATGGCGACGCAAGTCGCGCGCCAGCTCGTAGGCGATCCGGAACTTGAGATCGAGTTGATCTCGGCCAACACCTGGACTGTCAACAACATGTACGCCACGCATATGCAGAACAGGCGCGTTTTCATCATGGGTGATGCGGCGCACCGCCACCCGCCGTCGAACGGGCTTGGATCCAACACCTCGATTCAGGACAGCTTCAACCTTGCATGGAAACTGGCTATGGTGGTGAAAGGCGAGGCGGGGGCGGGACTGCTCGAAAGCTATTCGCAGGAGCGTGCGCCGATCGCCAGGCAGATCGTTACCCGCGCCAACCAGTCGATTGCCGAGTTCGGCCCGATCTTCGATGCGCTCGGCATGGATGGCGGCGTCGACTACGAGAAGATCCAGCGCAACATGGATGCGCGCGCCGACAAGGGCGAAAAGGCGGAGAAACAGCGCGAGGCACTGCGCAAGGCCATCGAGTTCAAGAAGTACGAATTCGACTGCCATGGCGTCGAGATGAACCAGCGCTACCAGTCAACGGCGGTGGCAGGCGATGGCACGCCGGAGCCGGAATTCGAACGCGACCGCGAACTGCACTATCACCCGACGACATGGCCGGGCGCGCGTGTCCCGCATGCCTGGGTGTTCGACAAGTCGGGCGCACAGCATTCGACACTCGACCTGTGCGGCAAGGGCAGCTTCACCATCCTCACCGGCATTGGCGGCGAGGGTTGGGCAGACGCCGCAAAAGCAGTAGCCGAGAAGCTGGGAGTGGCGGTCAAGGTGACCTTCATCGGCCCGCGCCGCGACTACGAGGATTTCGTGGGCGACTGGGCGCGGGCGCGTGAGGTTCGCGACGGCGGCTGCGTTCTCGTGCGACCCGACCAGCACGTTGCCTGGCGCAGCCAGACCGTTGGCGACAACCCCGCCAGGGAGTTGCTCGCCGTCATGGCAAGGATCCTCGACCGGAAGGAGGCAGCGGCATGAGCAACGTCGAAAGCGGCTTTTTCACCGAGCAGAACTCGGCCGAAGTGGTGACGGCACGCAACGCAAACGCACAGGACGCACGTCTTAAGGAAGTGATGAACGTCATCACCCGCAAGCTGCACGAGGCGGTGCGCGAGATCGAGCCGACGCAGGAGGAATGGTTCAAGGCAATCATGTTCCTCACGCAGACCGGCCAGATGTGCAACGAGTGGCGGCAGGAATACATCCTGCTGTCGGACGTGCTGGGCGTTTCGATGCTGGTGGACGCCATCAACAACCGCAAGCCGTCGGGCGCGTCCGAATCGACGGTGCTCGGGCCGTTCCACGTCGCCAATGTGCCGGAACTGCCGATGGGCTCCAACATCTGCCTCGACGCAAAAGGCGAGCCGATGTTCGTGCACGGGCGGATCCTCGACACGTCCGGCAGGCCGGTCGCGAACGCAAAGATCGACGTCTGGCAGGCCAATGACGAGGGCTTCTACGATGTGCAGCAGAAGGGCCTGCAGCCGGACTTCAACCTGCGCGGCGTTTTCCGCACCGGCGAGGACGGGCGCTACTGGTTCCGAGGTGTGAAGCCAAAATTCTATCCGATCCCCGATGACGGCCCGGTCGGCAAGTTGTTGCGGGCACTGGGGCGCCACCCATACCGGCCGGCGCATCTGCACTACATCGTTTCGGCGGAGGGGTTTGAAGAGCTGACGACGCACATCTTCGATCCGAACGATCCCTACATCAATTCGGATGCAGTGTTCGGCGTGAAGGCGAGCCTGCTTGCCGAATTCAGACGGGTGAACGATCCGGCAAAGGCCGGGGAAGCAGGGTTCGAAGGTGAGTTTTGGGACGTCGAACACGACTTCGTGCTGGCGCGGGCGCAATAGGCTCAGCTTTTCCGCTGGCGGACTTCGTTCGTCCCGGCAGGCCTTTTGGTTGTGCCTGGAATGCGGCCCGTCGTTGCGTCGTCAACGCCGGTGATCACGCGCGGGCGGGCGCTGGAGACACCATTGTTGGTGCTTTCGCGCTTACCCTTCGCGAAATGTCCTTTGGCGTCCTTGCGGATTTCCTTCGCCTTTGATGCGGGTTTTGCAGGCATCGCAACGGCTCCTGTGGTATCGGGTGACAACGGAAGCCGGACATTGAGGTTCCGGCAAAACTAGCGGGAGTTCGCGCGATGAAACATCCGGCCATCGTTGACAACGCCGTTGCCGTGATAACGGGCGGTGCGTCGGGCATCGGGCTTGCCAGCGCCATGCGCTTCGCGGCGAAGGGGCTCAAGGTCTGCATAGCCGATCTCGGCAGCGAGCGTCTGGCAAGGGCCGCGGAACTGATCGGGCGGCAGGCGGCAGCCGGGCCTGCCTCGGTCATGGCCAGCGAGACGGATGTCGGCGACGTGGACGCATTGCGGGCGCTCAAGCACGCGGTGGATTCGCGGTTCGGCGGTATTGACATTCTCATGAACAATGCCGGGATTCAGCCTGGCAGCGGCATTTTCGGGCCTGCCGAAAATTGGCAGCGCGTGATGGCGGTGAACCTTTGGGGGGTCGTTCACGGCTCGCAGGTTTTCGTGCCTGACATGATCGCGAGCGGCCGGCCGGGCCTTGTCATCAACACCGGATCGAAGCAGGGCATCACCACGCCGCCGGGCGACCCGGCCTACAATGTTTCGAAGGCGGGAGTAAAAGTATTCACCGAGGCGCTGGCGCATGAGTTGCGCAACATGGATGGCTGCAGGATCACGGCGCATCTGCTGATCCCCGGTTTCGTGTTTACCGAACTGACGGCGCACGGGCGCGTGGAGAAACCCTCCGGTGCCTGGACTGCAGACCAGACGGCTGATTTCATGCTGGAGAAAATCGACGCAGGGGATTTCTACATCCTTTGCCCCGACAACGACGTCCCCCGCTCGCTGGACGAAAAGCGCATCGCCTGGGCGGCAGGCGACATCATCGAGAACCGGCCGCCGCTGTCGCGCTGGCATCGCGATTTCGGCGATGCGTTTGCCGACTTCGTGAAAAAGGGCTAGCGCTGGTTCTTCTGCCCGCCCGCGGCAGTGATGACGGCGATGATGATGAGGCCGGTAGCAAGGTAGCGCAGCCCCGCGGAGAGCTGGTAGGTGTTCAGCATCGACTGGAGCAGGAACAGGAACAGGGCCGCGCCCCAAAGGCCGGGTATATTGCCGTTGCCCCCTGCCACCGACGTGCCGCCGATAACGACAACGGCAATGGAGGCGAGCAGGTATTGCTCGCCCATTGACAGCGACGAGCCGCCGGAAAAGCCCGAGAAAAGATAACCGCACAGTGCGGCGAGCAGCGCGCTCAACACATAGGTTGCGAAGCGGATGCGCTCGACCTTGATGCCGGCAAGGTCCGCGGCCCGTGTGTTGCCGCCGATGGCCAGCACCGATCTGCCATAGACGGTGCGGTGAAGGACGACGCCCATGATGACAGCAACGACGACAACCGCGATCGCCAGCACCGGAATGCCTGCAATCTGCGCCGTGGTGAAGTCGGCGAGCAATGGCGGCGGCTTGATGCGAAGGCCGCGGCCATAAGCTATTGCGGCGGACTGTACCAGGAAACTCGAGGACAGCGTCGCGATGATCGGTGGTATGCGCAAGACGAGGATCAGCGCGTAGTTGAAGGTGCCGACGCCAAGTCCGCAGGCCAGCGCCACCAGCAGCCCGGCGATGATCATCGAGTCCTGCGTGTCCATGATCTTCATCGAAACCGAGCCGGCGAGCGTGATCGTGGCGGGAATCGACAGGTCGACATTGCCGGGCCCGAGCGTGATGACGAACATCTGTCCGATGCCGACAATGACGAAGAAGGTCGCGAAAGTCAGTGCCGCGCTCAGCAGTTCGCCGCCGCCCTGGCCCCGCGTGAAGGTCATCGTGGCTGCCCACACCAGCGCTGCCGCGACGAAGGACCAGATCCAGGGTTTCTCGCCAAGAGCGGAAAGACGTTTCATTTGCGTGCCTCCGCCTGGTCGATGACGGCGCGAAACGCCAGCACGATGATCAGGATCGCGCCCTGCGCCCCGATCTGCCAGTCCGGCGTTATCCGCAGGAAGGTCAGGAAAGGCGCAGTGAGGGTCAGGGTGAGGGCACCTATGACCGCGCCGATCGGCGAAATGCGCCCGCCAACGAAACTGCCCCCGCCAAGGATCACGCCGGCGATGGTGAGCAGCGTATAGCGTTCGGCGACATTTGCCTGGGCCGAAGTGGTCAGTCCGATCAGCGCCAGCCCGGCGAGCATTGCGAAGAAACCCGCGAGGCCGAACATGGCGACCTTGACCTTCAGAAGCGACCAGCCTGCGCGCTCAATGGCCTTGGGATTGCCGCCCGCGCCGCGAAGAATTGCTCCATGGGCGGTGCGCATCAAAAGGAAATGGGCGGCAAGCGCGATGGCAATGGCGGCAAGGATCGGAAACGGGATCAGCGGCGTCTTCAGCTTCATCAGCGCGGAAAGCCACTCCGGCGATTTGCCGCCGGGGGTTGGCAAAACGAGGATCGCAAGCCCCAGCCATACAAAGGACATGCCGAGCGTCACCACGATGGAAGGCAGATTGCGCAGGTGGATAAGTGCGCCCAGCGCCATGTAGATGACGAGCGTTGCCGCCAACGCGAGTACGCCCAGCACCGGCGTTTCGTTTAGCCAGGTTGCGGCGATGCACACGACCAACCCGATATAGGCGCCAATGCCGAGGTCAAGGTCGTTGACGGCCATGATGCACATCTGCGCAACCGTCGCGAGTGCGATGGGGACCGCGAGGTTGAACATCAGTTGGAAACCGAGCGGGCTGATGGCCCGCGGATTGAGCCACCATATCGCGCCAAGCAGTATAGCCAGCGACAGGGCCGGCAGCATTCCCCGCAGGGTGCTTGGCGAGACGACTGCCCTCACGTCAGACACCCTCCCGGAAGGAGGCGTGGAGGATTTTTTCTTCCGTCGCTTCGGCTCGCGGGAAGCCGGCGGCTATGTGCCCGTCGCGGAAAACATAGACATGGTCCGCATGGACAAGTTCATCGATTTCGGTCGTGTACCACACGAAGGTGCGCCCCTTGGCGGCCTCGTCGCGGATGATGCCGTAGACTTCCTGCTTGGTGCCGATGTCGACGCCGCGCATCGGGTCGTCCATCAGCACGGTGCGGGCATTCGTCGCCAGCGCGCGGGCAAACAGCGCCTTCTGCTGGTTTCCCCCCGAAAGCGTGAAGATGTTGTTGCCCATGTCCGGGGTGCGGATGGCGATGCGCTCCTGCCATTTGTGCGCCATTTCCTTCTCGGCGTCCGCGTCAATCAGCGTCATTCGGGCAAGCGCTCGGATCGAACCGATGGAAATGTTCTGCGCAATCGACCAGAGCGGAAAGATGCCGTCGGTCTGGCGGTCGCCCGCGACAAAGGCGACATCGCCATCCACCTGCACCTCGCCTCCGGATTTTCCCGCAGCGCGAAAGAGCTTCAGCAGCGCGGCGGTTTGTCCGTGGCCGGCAAGTCCGGCAAGGCCGACCACCTCGCCGGGCCAGGCCAGCAATTCATCTGTGGCGGCCTGGCCGGCAACTCTTGCCCTCACGCGGGGCGATCCGGACGCGCGGAGGTCGCGGCCGGAATTGGCGGCGGAATGCGCGGCCTTGACGACCGATCCCATGGCCGCGACCAGCGAATTGCGGTCGAATTCTCCCGCGGGGCGCACGGCCACGACCTTGCCGTCGCGCATTACCGCGATGCGGCTGGCGCTGGAAAGGATTTCGCCGAGGAGATGGGAAATGATGACGACAGAACCGCCGCCCGCGACGAAGCGGCGAACATGGTCGAGAAGCTGTCCCGTCACCACCGAGTCGAGCGATGAGGTCGGCTCGTCCAGGATCACGAGGCGCAGGGGCGTATCCGTAACCGTGAAGGCGCGGGCGATCTCGACCATCTGGCGGCGCGCTATGGTGAGGTCGCCCACGATATCACCGGCGGCAATGTCATGGCCTGCGAAGATTTCGTCGAGCTTTTCGATGATGAGTTTGCCGGCGCGACCGCGCCAGCCAATGCCGCGCAGCGAAGGGTGCAGTACGCGTGCGTTTTCCGCCACCGTCAGGTTCGGGCATAGTGAAAGTTCCTGGAAGACGCAACGCACGCCGTATTTCTGCGCCTCTGCCACCGAGTAGTTGGCGGACACATCACGGCCCGCAAGCGTGATCGTACCGCGATCGGGCGCCAGCGTCCCGGCGAGTATCTGCATCAATGTGGATTTGCCCGCGCCATTGTGGCCGACTAGGCCAAGCGCTTCGCCCGCGCGACAGGCGACGTCGACACCCGCAACAGCGGTTACGGCGCCGAAATGCTTTTCGACGCCGTCGAGCCTGATGATGTCGCCGCCCCCGTCCGCCATGGATGCCTCGGTTCGTCCAATGCGCCCGCCACCTCGCAGGGCGGGTGCATTACAGCCCTACATGGCGCCTTGGACGACTTTCATGGCGTCTTCCAACGAGTACTCCACGTTGGCAACGCCACCTGCCTCGGTGTTGGCGAGGTTTGCCTCGAGGTTGTCCTGGTCGATGCGCAGGAATGGCACAACGAGATCCTTGGGCACGTCCTTGCCGTCGAGGATCATCTGGGCGACCCAGAATGCAAGCGTGGAAACGCCGGGCGCGATCGAGACCGACATGGTCTCATAGCCGTTGGCGTCCTTCTGTTCCTTCCACCACTTCAGTTCGTCCTCGCGGTTGCCCATGATGATAAGCGGTGTCGGGCGCCCGGCTGCCTTGAAGGCCTGCGCCGCTCCGTAGCCGTCACCGCCCTGAGTCACGACCGCAGCGATCTCGGGAAGGCTTGGCAGGATGCCTGCCACGGCCGCCTGCGCCTTGGCCTGGTCCCAATCGCCATGGACGGAGCCGACGATCTTGAACTGCGGGTTCTCGGCCACGCCCTCGTGAATGCCCTTGGAAATCTCGTCATCGACGAAGACGCCGGCAAGGCCGCGGATTTCAAGGAGATTGCCGCCTTCGGGCATCTTGTCCTTGAGATAAAGCACCTCGTCCTTGCCCATCTGCTTGAAGTCGACCGCAATGCGCCATGCGCAGGGTTCGGTGACAATGCCGTCGAACGACACGACCGTTACGCCGGCATCGCAGGCTTCCTTGACCGCGCCGTTCAAGGCGTCGGGCGAAGCCGCGTTGATGACGATGGCGTTGTAGCCCTGCAGGATGAGGTTCTGAATCTGCGCCGCCTGTTCAGTCACCTGGTTCTCGGCGGTGGTGAAGGGATCGGCCGCGGCCACGATACCATCGGCGACAGCCTGTTTGGTCACCTTGTCCCAGCTTCGCAGCATGGCCTGGCGCCAGGAGTTTCCGGCGTAGTTGTTCGACAGTGCGATTTTCTTGTCCTTGGTCTCGGCCAGTGCCGCCCCTCCCAAGGCGAGGCTTGATCCCATTGCGGCCAACGCAAGTACCAGTGCAGTGCGCTTCATGCCTTCCTCCCGTTTGTTGGTTTCGGAACGACGCGCAACGGCATGCGGCGCGCTGTCCGTACAAGCGGCGATTGCCGCTTTCGCCCGCTCTCTCCCCGGGCTGGCGGAAACGTTATTTTCTTTTGATATCCGACACAAGGATGTGTCTTGCGGGAAATGTGGCGGCGCTATTGTTCCGGGCTGTCCTGCGAAACCAGACCGGACACGGAAGACCAGACGCCGTTCTTCAGTTCGATCAGGGGCGTGTTGGCGACCTTCTCCGGGGGTTTGTCCGTAGCAACCGCGCCGGGCGAAACCACGCCGATCTTGATCTCTCCATCGGTATAGTACCGGTCGCCGCCGCCATTGCGCCCTGTCATTGTGGGACCGATCCCGGAAACTTCGTATATCTGCGTGAGCATTTTCGCCGCCGACAGATCGTCAATGAGCCGGTTGCGCTCGTCGTCGATATCGGGAGCGATGTGGTGGGTAATCTGTCCGGTGTAGTGGCTCACGCCCACGCCGCGGTCGAGCGTCGCCGAACCCAGCCAGACCTGCCGGCCTTCCGCGCCCTTTTCCAGAACTTTCCAGTAGCGGACATGATTGCGGCGGTCGGCGCTCTTGCCGATGGGCTTTTCGAAGGCGAGGTCCTGCTTGCGGCCTTCATAGAGAAGGGGGCTCACCGGCGCCTCGTGATACGGCCGGTCGAAGACGACGCTGCCGGCGATCTCGATGCTCGATTTGAGCGTCACCGCATCCGCGGGATACCAGCCGGCGGCGTGCATGGCCTTGATGATCTCGGACTTGTCGCCGACCAGTCCCACATTCAGTGGATCGCCCGGAATCCCCTGCGGCGTTTCAGTGACGGCGGGATGCGAGGCGAGGCCGGGCTGGCGCTCATGGTGCGACCACAATTGCGGCAGGATCAGATAGGCAATCGCGACATAGGCGATCACGATCCCTGCCAGCCATTTGAGCTTGCGCCGGTGCTTCATGCGACAGTCAGGCGTGAAGAAGCACGGGCAGATGCGCGTCGGCACAGATCTTCTGCGTCGCTCTGCCGAAACCCAGCCAATTGCTCAGGCTGTTTCCAAAGGCGCCCATGACGAGAAGGTCGGCTCCTTCGCTCTTGCAGAAGGCGAGCATGTCCCTTCCCCAGGAGCGGTCGCTTTGGCCCTCGCTGCCATAGGTCCTCCACTCAATTTTGGTTGCGCCCTCCGTTTCCAGGTAGGTTTTCAGTTCGCGGTCATGCGAATCCGCACCCTCGCGCGCGAGTACGATCAGCTTTCGGGCTGAACGTATCATGGGAAGCGCGGCGCGCATGGCGTTGGCTGCCGCAGGCGTGCGGTTCCAGGCCAGCACGACGGTATCGAGCTTGTCGCTCATCGGTTCGGGCGGCAGTACGAGGACGGGGATGCCGCCATCCCACAAGGCGGTGCTGAGCAGGATCGCGTCGGGACCTTCGCCATCATCCACGCGTTCCAGCATCACCAGGTCGTGGTACAGGGCAATCTCGCCGAGGGCTTCGCCGGCCGCAATGTCGAGTTCGATCAGCCGCGATCCCGGCGCCTTGGCAGCCACCTTTTCGAATGCCTGGTGGGCCTCCTTCGAGGCGGCGCGCATTTCCTCGGTGTTATCGATCCACGCAACGTCGCCATGCATTCCGGCCGGAACGAATATCTGCGAGCGGTTGGGATGCATGACCGTGAGCCGTCCGCCGAAATGGCGGGCTACCGCAACGGCAGAGGCCAGCGAAACCCCGTCGTTCGGCGAACCGTCGATCAATACCGCGAATGCCTTCATGATTTCCCCCGGATGGTTATTTTCCCATTACCAGCGCGAATTGCGTTGGATGAATTCAAACTATCGCACGCCCGGCGCTTGCGCCAGACTGCCCTTGCCGTGTGCCGCCGGGGATTGCGTGACACAGTCTTGCACAGGAAAAATTGCTCCAGACGGAACGGCCGCAAAGTTCCGTTTCGGTACGTTGCATTGTTATGCGACAAGAGACAGGTGAATCAGGCTGGCGGACACAATCCCGAACGCGCCGGTCCTTGCGCTATCGAAGGATAACAGGGGGTAATATGAAAAAGGCAGTAGCTGAGTTTATCGGAACATTCACGCTTGTGCTGATCGGCTGCGGTGCGGCAGTAATCGCCGGCCCTGCTATCGCGGGAGCCAACACGGTCGGCGTGCTTGGAATTGCATTCGCATTCGGCCTTGCGATCGTTGCGATGGCCTACGGCATCGGCCCTGTGTCGGGCTGTCATGTCAATCCGGCTGTGAGCCTCGGGGCGTGGGTCGCCGGGCGGATGTCGACCAGCGATCTCATCACCTACGCCATCGCACAGTGCCTTGGGGCCATCGCAGGCGCGGTCGTTCTCTTCATCATCATGTCCGGCAAGGCGTCGGGCTGGGAAGGCGGACTTGGCGCGAATGGCTGGGGCGCCGGTTATCTTGGCGAGTACAATTTGGCATCGGCCTTCATTTTCGAGGTGGTCGCGACCTTCTTGTTCCTCGTGACCATTCTGGGCGTGACACAGAAAGGTGCTCCGTCGCATCTGGCGGGCCTTGCCATCGGATTGACGCTGGCCGCCATCCACATTGTCGGCATCAACGTCACCGGCGTGTCGGTCAATCCGGCGCGCAGCCTCGGGCCGGCGCTGCTGTCCGGCGGCACGGCGATGGCGCAGCTTTGGCTGTTCATCATCGCACCGCTGATCGGCGCTGCGATCGCCGGTTTCCTGTTCCGCTCAGGAATTCTTTCTGCGGACGAGCCGGAAAGCAAGGGCGTGTCCCCGGCCAAGACGGCGGTCGCCCGCTAGTCTTGCTGGTGTGAATCAACGGGATCGGCGATAATGTCGCCGGTCCTTTTTTGTTGCGGGTTTGCCAAATGCCGAGACGTATCGTCGATCTGTCCGTTCCGCTCGAGACCGGAATTGCATCCGACCCGCCCATGGCCCTGCCGCGCATCGATTATCTCGACCATCAGGCCACTGCGGGCCAGTTGCTGTTCTTTTTTCCCGGCCTTGCCAAGGAGATGCTTCCGCGCGGCGAGGGCTGGGCGATCGAGCAACTCAATGTCTCCACGCATAATGGCACGCATCTCGACGCGCCCTATCACTATGGCTCGACAATGAGCGACGGGTCGCGGGCTATCACCATCGACGAAGTGCCGCTGGAGTGGTGCTTCAATCCCGGCGTGAAGCTCGATTTCCGGCACTTGCCGGACGGACATGTGGTCACTGCCAGTGAGGTCGAGGCGGAACTGGCGCGTATCGGCCACGACTTGCGCCCATTCGACATCGTCGTGGTCAATACCGCCGCAGGCGCGCATTACGGCGAGCCGGACTATCTGGCCAAAGGCTGCGGCATGGGCCGCGATGCAACGCTTTGGCTGCTGGAGCGCGGCGTCAGGGTGACGGGCACGGATGCGTGGAGCTGGGATGCGCCGTTCGTGCATACAGCGCAGAAATTCTCGCACACGAAAGATCCGGCCATCATCTGGGAAGGCCACCGGGCCGGCAACGAGATACCCTACTGCCACATCGAGAAGCTTTCCAATCTCGAGAAGCTCCCTGCGACGGGCTACGAGATCGCCTGCTTCCCGTTCAAGATCAAGGGCGCCTCGGCGGGGTTCACCCGGGCAGTGGCGATCTTTGGCGACTGACCGTTCCGGCGCGAAGGCTTCACAGCCGGCCGCCACTCTCTATTTTCGCACGCATATATCCGCGGGCTGGCCTGGATCGAACAAGCGTGACAGAAAAACCGGATGAAAGCGCTTCGCAGGCCGAGCCTGCGTTGTTCACGCCCTCTGCCCTGCGCGGCGTGCTGCTGGTGCTGGCCGCGGTATTCCTGTTCGCCTCCATGGACACGATGATCAAGTACCTGGCCACCCGCTACAACGTGCCGCTGGTGGCCGCCATGCGGTACGGCATCAACCTCGTCTTCCTGCTGGCGGTCTTCACGCCGCGCTACCGCAACACCGTGTGGCGAACGCGGCGGACAAGCCTTGTCATCCTGCGCGGCATGACGCTTGTGATGGCTACACTCTTCGCAGGGCTGGCGCTGCAGCGCCTTCCGGTCGGGGAAACGATAGCGATCATCTATCTTGCGCCGTTCGGCGTACTACTGCTCGCGGGGCCGATGCTGGGCGAGCGCACCGGCCTTGCCGGTTGGATCGCTGCCCTTTCCGGATTCGCCGGCGTGCTTCTGATTGCCCGCCCGGGAGGCGGCCTGTCCGGGCTGGGAGTGTTCTTCGCACTGCTTTGCGCGGCGCTGTCGGTCGGCTACCATCTGCTGTCGCGCCTGCTCGTCTCGACAGAATCGACGCACGCGATGCTGGTCTGGTCGGCATTGGCGGGCACGGTGGTTTTCGGTGCGCTGCTGCCGTGGAGCTTGCGCGGGCCCACTCCCGAATTAACGGACATCATCCTGTTCCTGACGGTCGGCGCGCTGGCGACAGCGGGGCATTTCATGTTCACGGCCGCATACCGCGACGCGCCGGCATCGCTGCTGGCCCCGGTCAACTATGCGCATTTGTTCTGGGCGGTGTTGCTGGGCTGGCTGGTCTTCGGTCATGTGCCGGATCGTCTGGCAATGCTCGGCATGGCGCTCGTGGCGTTCGCGGGCGGCGGCCTTGCCATATGGTCGCATTTTTCGAAGGCGGCCAAAGCGGCTGTCAAATAAACCAAGGCTTGCGCGGCGCAGCGGCGGCAGTACGATGTGCTGCAGGCTTCGGAGGGAACATGTCGGGACATGTATTGAAACGTGCGCGGATTGCGGCATTCGGCTTGGCGCTTCTGGCCGGCACAGGGGCGTCGCTGGCGCAAAGCGAAAAGCCGGAAGAGGTCATAGCGGTGCAACTGCGCTCGCAAGGCTTTGCCTGCGAAAATCCGCGCGACGCAAAAGAGGATGTTGCGGACACCAAGCCCGACGAAAAGGCTTGGACGATCCAGTGCGACGGACAACGCTATCGTATTCGCTTCATCCCGGACATGGCGGCGCAGGTCGAGAAGATCGACTAATCGAACCTTTCACGTGACGGAGACCCGGGCTATGGACGATCTCGGCCTTTTGGTTGACTTGCATCGCAATGCGGAACGCCAGGGTCCGGGCGGTGATGATGAAACGCGTCTGGCTATCGCGTTGTCAGGCCTGCGCGGAAAAAGAGACTTGAAAATCGCTGATGTCGGCTGCGGGACCGGCGCTTCCACGCTTGTCCTGGCACAGGAATTGGACGCCTCGATCACCGCCGTCGATTTCATTCCCGACTTTCTAGACGAACTCGATACGTCAGCGCGGCTAAGGGGATTTGGCGGACGTATCGATACCCGTGCAGGATCGATGGATGCGCTGTCTTTTGAGGAAAGTTCGCTCGATGCGATCTGGTCGGAGGGCGCAATCTACAACATGGGCTTTTCGAAAGGCGTCGCGGCATGGCGGCGTTTCCTGAAGCCGGGAGGCATTCTTGCGGTGTCGGAACTGACCTGGCTTACCCAGGAACGGCCCAAGGAACTGGAACAGCATTGGATGCGGGAATATCCGGAAGTGGGTACCGCCTCGGCGAAAATCGCCGTGCTTGAATAAAACGGCTATTCCCCCATCGGTTATTTCGCCCTTCCGCAAAGATGCTGGCTGCAAAACTATTACCGCCCGATGCAGGCTCGCTTTGCCCGGTTCCTTTCGCGTAACGGCCATTCCAAGGCAGCCGCCGGCATCGTGGCGGCGGAGGAAGTCGAGATTGCCCTTTACGAGCGAAATGCAGCCTTTGTCAGCTACGGCTTTTATGTGGCCCGCAAGACCTGCGACGAATGCTGACGCCTATTCGGCGGAAGTCAGCGGCGCCGAAAGGCTCGCGGCGGCAGACTTCAGCATTTCCAGCGCGGCATCCGCGTCAGGGGCATCGGCTGCGTCCAACCTGTTGATGAACGGGCACGACAATGCTGCGATCACCGTGCCGAGCGAACCGAACACCGGTACCGCGAGATTGGTGACCGCGGGGATCTGTCGGCTTGCCATCCTTGCGAATCCGTTGGCGCGTATCGGGTCCAAGCGCGCTTCCAATCCGGTTGCTTCTTCCGGCGTGCTGCCGCCCATCAGCCGATCGCGATCTGCCTGGCTGGCGAAGGCAAGGAAGACCTGACCCGAGCCGGTATCGGGAACCGAAATTCGCGTTCCCACGCGGATCGCAACGCTCCAGTAGCCCGGCGAATCGACCTGCGCGACGACGACGAGCCGATCCCTGTCGCCGGCAACAAGATGGCAGGCCTGGCCGGCTTTCCGGGCAAAGCCATGCATCAAGGGAAGGGCTTCGTTGATCAGGCGCTTCATCGGCGGCGTCTGGTGCGCCAGCTCGAACAACTTCAAGGTGAGCGTGTAGCGATCCTCGCCGGTGCGCCGCACATATCCGCGGCGGACAAGCCGGTCGAGCATGCGGAAGATCTCGCCAGCCGAACGGTCCAGAGCCTTGGCGATTTCGGTCTGGCTCATGGCGCTTTCGAGCGCAGCCAGCAATTCGAGAATGTCGAGGCCCTTGTCGAGGGCGGGTGCGCGGTACCTGTCGTTTTCGTCTTCCAAAGCAGGCATCTGAATGGCCATCAAAGGCCGAATTCGGCACGAATTGCGGCGCTGTGCTGGCCGATCGTCGGTGCGCCTGCCTCGACCCGGCTGCGCTCCCCGTCGATTCGCAAGGGCGAGCGCGTGGTGCGGACCGAAACATCCGCGCCCCGCCTGACCGTCTGCAACAGGTCGAGTTGGCCGAACCCCTCGCTTGCGACGAGTTCGCTCCAGTCCAGTACGCTGGCGCACCATATGTCGGCCGGTTCAAGGACAGAAAGCCACTCGTCCGTGGTCCGCTCCGCCAGCCGGGCGGCAATCCTGCGCTTGATCATATCGCGGTCGGTGAAGGGCGCCGAAGGTCCGAGGCCCGCGATATCGGGAAGCTCGACAAGGTCCGCCAGCCGGTCGAGCGGCGTCATCGCCAGCGCCAGATAGCCGTCGGCAGTCGGGTACACGCCATAGGGAGCCGCGAGATATGCGTGGGCATTGCGGAAGCTCGAACGTTGCGGCAGGCGCTGGCCATCGTTGAGATGGGTGGTCAGAACCTCGAATTGCAGGTCGACAAGCGCTTCCAGCAAGCTGGTTTCCACATGCGCCCCGACGCCGGAAATTCCCCGTCGTACGAGCGCCGCCAGCACGCCCTGCACGATCGCGCTGCCAGCAAGAAAGTCGGCTATGGCAAGGCCGAGCGGCACGGGTCCTTCCGCTGGATTGCCGTTCAGCCACATGATGCCCGAGCGGGCCTGAGCCAAAAGATCCTGGCCGGGTCGATCGACCCACGGACCGTGCGATCCGTAGCCGGTGATCGAGGCATAGACGATGCCGGGATTGATCTTGCGCGCCGCCTCATAGTCAAGCCCCAGTCTTTCGATCACACCGGGGCGGAAGTTCTGGATGACAATGTCGGCATTCTCGATGAGCCCCTTCACGGCCGCGATGTCCGCCGGACTTTTGAAATCGGCCGCGAAACTCTCCTTGCCACGATTGATGGCATGGAACAGCGTCGAATCCCCTCCAATCTCGGTATCTGAAAGATAAAGCCGGCGGCACAAATCGCCGCCATCGGGCCGCTCGATCTTTATCACGCGCGCGCCGAGGTCCAGCAGCCGAAGGGCCGCGAACGGGCCCGACAGGAATTGCGACATGTCGAGGACGGTGATGCCCTCCAGCGGACCGGGTTTCATGTCAACAAACGTCCCCGCGCTATTTCGTTCATATATGAAGAAACTTCTCGCATATAAAAACACGATAAGTCAAACATGCACGAGCGGCTGGAGTGCGGGTCGTCGGGGGCGCCATCACCTTGGCGAGGAGATGCCCGTCTCGGTCACTATGGTATCCATGGGAATGTCATGCGGCTGTGGGTGGATGGTTTCGATCTTCTGGATCGTATAGCCGACACCCAGAACCAACGGCTTGCGTCCCAAAGCGGCAAGGGTGCGGTCATAATATCCCCCGCCATAGCCAAGCCGCCAGCAACCGGCATCGAAACCGACGACCGGAGCCACGACAATGTCGGGCAAGACTTCTTCGCCATCGGCCGGGAATGGTATGTTCCACACGCCGCGCTCAAGCCTGCTGTTCGAATGCCAGTGGCGAAAGCCCAGCGGGGCGGCCTTTGTGACGACTACCGGCAGCGCGCATCTGCCGCCGCGTGCCTCCAGCGACTTCATCCAGTCGCGCAAATCCGGCTCGCCGCGAAACGGCCAATAGAGGCTGACTACCTTTCCATCGGGGTAGCCAACCAGTTCATCCAGGCGGGATGCAATCACATCCGAAAAAGCCAGACGCTCATCCGCGCTGATTGCCAGCCGCACAGCGATCAGCCGCTCGCGCTCGACCTTGCGCCACCGCATCACTTCAGGGTCGGGTGCTGGAGGCGCATGTGTGAATCCGGCCTCAAGCTCATGCATGAAGCAGGGCGGCGAGGCGTATGCGGGCTTTTCTGGATCGTCGGACATCGAGATACTCCGGCCCGATAACGCGCGATGCCGGCCTTTGGCTGCATTTCACGGCTTTATTCGCATCCCGCGCCGGTAGGGCCAATGGTCAGTTTATGGTGCCGCCGTCGATCATCACGATCGAGCCGGTCATGTACGCGCTTTCATCCGAAGCCATGTAGGCTGCCAGCGCGGCGATTTCCTCCGGCGTGCCCAGGCGGCCCATGGGCTGGCGCGCGATGAAGGCTTCGCGCGCAGCGGCCGGATCGGGGAAAGCATTGATGCGGTCGTGCAGCGACGGCGTCTCGGTCGTGCCGGGGCAAATTGCGTTGCAGCGAATGTTCTTCGTCACATAGTCGGCGACGATGCCTTTTGTCAGGCCGATCATCGCGCCCTTGGTTGCGCCATAGGCGGTCCGGTTCGGGAAGCCCTTTATGGACGAGGCGGGCGAGGCGATGTTGACGATCGACCCGCCGCCATTGGCGATCATTCCCGGCAGCACGGCGCGAATGGCGAAATAGGCAGAATCGACATTGATGACGAAGGATTTGCGCCAGGCATCGAGCGGCGTGTCCATGATGGTGCCGTGATAGACCCAGCCGACCGCGTTGACGAGGACGTCGACGGCGCCGATATCGCCGAATGTCCGGTTGACCGCGGCCTCGTCGGTGCAGTCCAGTGCATATGTCTTGATGCCCTGGGCGTCGAGCCCGGCAAGGTGTTCCGCGGCAATGTCGCAGGCGTGAACTTCGGCGCCCTCCGCACGAAACCGCTCGGCGGTGGCGCGTCCGATGCCGCGCGCAGCGGCAGTCACGATTGCCCTTTTGCCTTCAAGCCGTTTCATCGGAACGATCATTGCCAACTCCTCGACAAAAGCCCTTCGCCCAGCCTAGTAGGTCGCACGCCCGCCGGACAGGTCGAAAACCGCGCCGGTTGTGAAGGAATTCTCCCTGGTCGCGAGAAAGCATATCATCGAGGCGGCCTCGCCCAGTTCAAGCATGCGCCCGCGCGGGATTTTGGAGAGGATCATCTTCAGGAATTCAGGCTCCTGGCTCATGGCCATCGTCGTCTTGGCAACTGCCGGCGTTACGCAGTTGACGGAGATGTCATGCTTGGCAAGTTCCTTGCCCAGTGACTTGGTCAGCGCGATCACGCCCGCCTTCATCGACGAGTATGCCGGTGCGCCGGGATTGCCTTCCTTGCCGGCGACTGAAGCGACATTGACGATGCGCCCGTAACCTTTCGCGATCATGTGCGGCACAACCGTGCGCGATACGAAAAACGTGCCGACAAGCCCGATATGGACGACGTCCATGAACGCTTGGGGCGGGTATTCCCAGGTGTTGGCGTTCGGTCCCACGATGGCTGCGTTGTTGAGGAGAACATCGACCCGGCCGAAGCGGTCCATCACCGTCGCAGTGGCCTTCTCGACGGATTCAAGGTTGCCAATGTCGACGTTGAGAAGCTGCACCTTTCCCTCCGGGCCATGTTCGCCGGCAAGTTTGTCGAGCAGCGACTGGTCGCGGTCCCAGATCGATATGGACGCACCGCTTTCGAGCATGCGGTTGGCGACGGTGAGGCCGATCCCCTGGCCGCCGCCGGTAATGATGGCGACCTGGTTGTTGAAGTCGTAGCTGTTCATGGGGTGCATCCGTTGTTGCAGGGGGAAGGGCGGCAGCGCGCCGCCCTTCGTATTGTGTCTTGGTCAGAAGTTGAAGTCGTCGATGTTCGATGCGTCGAACGTCGTCAATTCCGCCTGGGTGTTCATCGAGTTCTTGTCGTTGATCGTGATCGTGCCGAGATTGGGGACTTCGAACGTGCTGCCCACTTCGTTCTTGATCGTTCCGTCGATCACGCCCTTGGCGAAGTGCACGGCAAGCCAGCCTTCATTGTAGGGCGACCAGAGCTGGAATGCCTTCACCGTGCCGTCCTTGATGAAGTCGCGCATCTCGCTCGGCAGGCCAAGGCCGGTGACGACGACCTTGTCGGCAATGCCGCGCTGCTGGACGACCTGCGCCGCCGCGGCGATGCCGACGGTGGTGGGTGCGATCACGCCGCGAAGGTTCGGGTAGTTGGCGAGCAGCGATTCCATTTCGGTGGTCGACTTCTCAGGCTGGTCGTCGCCGTAGACGGTGGCGACAAGCTTCATGTCCTTGTACTTGGGATCGTTGGCGAGCGTCTCGTTCATCGCCTTGATCCAGGTGTTCTGGTCGGGCGCTTCGGTGGTGGCCGACAGGATAGCGATCTCGCCCTTGTAGTCGATCATCGAGCCGAGCAGTTCCACCTGGTTCGGTCCGGTCTTGGTGAAGTCGACCGGCAGGATCGTTGCATCGCGATGGCTCTCATTGCCGACGAGGTCGCCGTTGACCGTCAGGACGAGGATGCCCTTTTCACGGGCTGAATCGAGTACCTGATTGAGCGCGTCGGGGCTGTTGGGGGCAATGCCGATGACGTTCACGCCGCGCTGGATCTGCGCCTCGATGAAGGGGATCTGCGACGTGGCTTCCGCGGTGGCGGGAGCCACGAATTCAAACTCGCAACCCAGCGCCTTGCAGCCATCCTCGAAGCCGCCGGTGATGCTGTCAAAGTAGGGGTTGCCGGTGTTCTTGCCGATATAGACGATCTTGAGCGGATCGGCGGCCATTGCCACCGTGGTCATGGCAAGGGCGGCGGTGAGGCCAAGCAGTGGCCGAAGCAGTTTGTTTAGCACGTTCTTCCTCCAAGGTTAATCTGCCGGGCAGTCCGGCACTGCAACCCGCTACCTCTCGGTGCGGGAATAGATGAAATTCGTAGCGATGATCGACACGATCAGCAGCACGCCAAGCACGCAAAGTTGCCAGGCAGGCAGCCAATTGGCGACGATCATGCCGCTGGTGACGATGACCAGCAGCCAGGCCGCCAGGAACGTACCCAGGATGGTGCCCTTGCCGCCGAAGATGTAGGTGCCGCCCAGCATCGCCATCAGCACCATCTGCAACTCGCCACCAAGGCCAAGATCGTAGCGTACCGATCCCAGGCGCGATGCCGTCATCAGGCCGGCGAAAGAAGCCGTCAGGCCCATCAACAGAAACAGGATCATCTTTATGCGCGCCGACCGGACGCCGGCATGGCGGGCGGCAACTTCGTTGGTGCCGACCAGATAGATCTGTCGCCCGAATATGGTGGTGCCAAGGACGAGGCCGAGGACGATCGCCAACACGATGAAGATGATTACCGGGACCGGGACGCCGGCGACGAACACGTTGTTGATGCCGATGAACCATTCCGGTACGCGGATCGACTTGTCGCCGGCGATCACCTGCGCCAGACCGCGATAGAGCGTGAGCGTTCCGATGGTCACGATTATCGATGGCAGTTGCAGGCTGATCACCATGATGCCGTTGAGCGCGCCCATTGCTAGCCCTGCGAGGAGTCCGACGGCGATAGCGGCCGGCATGGGCAGTCCCGCTTGCTGGGCATAGGCGAAGAGGCAGGCCGAAAGCGCCATGTTGGCGGCGGGGGAAAGATCGATTTCACCGGAGATGATCACCATGGTCAGGACGAGCGCGGCAATGGCAAACTCGGCCGAAAGGGTGAAGCTGCGCAGGATATAGTTGATGTCGAGAAAGAACTCGGAAAGCTGGCTGGCGACGATCACTGCCGCGATCAGAAGCACGAAGGTCATCGTCTCCGGGCGGATGAACAGCACCTGCCAGGCTGGACGGGGCGGCGCGGCCTCGCGCGGGGCCGCCGGCGCGGGAGTGTTCGCCGTGCTCATGCAGCCGCCCCTTCCAGGTTTCGTTGACCTTGCTGGCGCACCAACCGGTCGATCAGCAATGCGACGAGGATTACCGCGCCATAGATCGCACTTTGCGTCGTGCCGGGAATTCCAAGCAGCGGCAATGCGGCAGCGACGCAGCCCAGCAACAGTACGCCCAGTACCGTGCCGGGAACCGTGCCGACGCCGCCATTGATCGATACCCCGCCAATGACCACCGCGGCGATGACCTGGAACTCAAATCCGCTGCCGGTGTTCGACGGGTTCACGAAACCCCAGCGGCTGGCGTAGAGAATTCCGGCTAGGCCCGAGAGGCCGCCCGAAATGGCGAAGACGATCAGGGTTATGCGCGTTACGTCAATGCCGCGAAGCGGCGCCGCCACCGGGTTGGATCCGAGCGCATAGATCTGCCGCCCGGTGCGGGTGTGCATGGCGAACCACCAAGTGAACAGCACCACGCCGAAGCTGATGAAGATGATCCACGGAATGCCGAAGACGGGCGATGTCTGCGACAGCGACTTCAGCGCCGAGGGCACGAACTGCCGGTCAATCTGCTTGGCGTCGGACATGATGAAGGTGAGGCCGCGGTAGAGGCTCAGCGTACCTAGCGTGACGATGATCGCGGGCAGGCGGAAGAACGTCACCAGGAAGCCGTTGAAGAGGCCGAGCAGTGCGCCAAGGCCGATCGCGAGGATAAATCCGAGCGGCCACCAGATCTGCGGCTGAAACTTGAACATCATGCCGCATGCCATGGCCGTGAGGCCCAGGATCGAGCCGATGGACAGATCGACGTGGCGCGCAACGATGACCAGCATTTGGCCCATTGCGCCGATGAGGATCAGCGGTACCAGCAGCAGGATGATGCGCAGGCTGTTCAGTGTCAGGAACTGCGGCTTCATGATCCCGACGAAAATGCAAAAGAGCACGATCATCACGAGGATGCCCGCTTCGCGGCTCAAAAGGAGCGTGCGCATCGCCTTCATGCGGCGTCTCCCCAATCGGCGCTACGCGGCACGGCGGCATGCATGATGGTCTCCTGCGTGGCCTCGCCGCGCGGCAGGTCGGCCGTGAGCCTTCCCTCCGACATCACGAGTACACGGTCACACAGCGCGAGCAGTTCAGGCAGTTCGGAGGAAATAAGCAGGATGGCACGTCCGTTGGCGGCGAGTTCGCCGATCATGTCGTAGAAATCCGCCTTGACGCCGATGTCGATACCACGCGTCGGCTCGTCCAGAATGAGGATGGTCGGGTCGGTCAAGAGCCAGCGCGCAAGGATTGCCTTCTGCTGGTTGCCACCGGAGAGTTCCCCGATCGGCTGGCGCAGCGTCGCGAGCCGGATGCGCAGCTTTGCTACCGATTCCTGCGCCAGCGCGCGCTCCAGCGAATGGCGGATGAAGCCACCGGGCGCGATCTTTCGTGGAATGGCGGCGGTGATGTTCTGCTCCACCGGAAGCGTGCGGAAGATGCCGGCCTGCGCGCGGTCTTCCGGGACAAAGGCAAGGCCCAGCGCGATGGCCTCGCTTGCGTCGTTGATCGTTGCCGGCTTTCCGTGAATTTCAATGCTTCCCGACTGCGCCGGAGCAATGCCGAAGATGGCCTTCGCCACATCGGTGCGGCCCGCGCCGACAAGTCCGCCCAGACCGACGATCTCGCCCTTTCGCACCTCAAGGCTGATGTCCTGGAAGAGGCCGGGCGAGGTGAGTTTCGTGACCTTCAGCGCGACATCGCCGATCTCGGCGCGCTGCCTGTGCAGATATTCCTTTACGGGACGGCCGATCATCAGGCGGATGATCTCGCCGTCATCCAGATTGCCGATCGTGTCGGTGGCCACCTTGTTTCCGTCCCGGAAGATGGTGACACGGTCGCAGAGCGCTCGCACTTCTTCCAGACGGTGGGAGATGAAGATGATGGTGCGGCCTTCATCGCGCAGGCGCCTCGCGATGGTGAAGAGCGTATGGACTTCCTTTGGCGTCAGCGGCGCGGTCGGTTCGTCCATGATGATGAGGCGGCTGTCGGAAGCGAGTGCGCGCGCGATCTCGACCATTTGCTGGTCGGCAATCGATAGCCCGCGCATGGGCCGCGCGGGGTCGATCGAAACGCCGAGCAGGTCCATCAGCCGCTTTGCCTCGGTGTTCATCCTCGCCCACGGAACCTTGGCAAGCGGCCCGCCCGCTTCGCGGCCAAGGACGAGATTTTCCGCCACCGAAAGGTCCGGGAAGGACAGCGGTTCCTGGTGGATCAGCGTAATGCCGAGCTTTTGCGCAACGATGGGATTGGGAACCTCGACGGGCTTTCCGTTCAGCGCCAGCGTGCCGCGTGTCGGCTTGTGAACGCCGGCCATGATCTTGGCGAAGGTGGACTTGCCCGCGCCGTTCTCGCCGAGCAGCGCGTGGATTTCGCCCGGCATCAGGTCAAGGTCGACATCGCGCAGCACTTCCACGCCGGCAAAGGATTTGGATATTCCCCGGGCGGAAACGAGCGGCTCGACGGCCCCGACCTTTTCGCGAACGGCCATCGTTTCCTCAGGCTCCTGCGGGCGTTGGCGACTGTGCGTCGATGAGGCCCCGCGCTTTCAGGTCAGACCAGAAGCCCGCAGGAACTTCCGACGCCAGCGAAACCAGGTTCTCGCGAATTTCGCTCGGGCGAGCGGCGCCGGGTATTGTGGAAACCACAGCCGGGTGGGCAAGCACGAATTGCAGCGCGGCGGCGGGGAGGGCCACGCCGTGTAGCCGGCACATCTCCTCGATGCCGCGAACCTTCGCCTGGACTTCAGGGGACGCTGCGGCATAGCCATACATCGCGTTGCTGCCCGAACCCGTGACGAGGATACCGGACGCGAAGGGCGAACCGATGATGACGGAAACGCCGCGCCGCAGGCAGTCGGCCATGCCGGTGTGAAGGCTCGCCTGCTCGATCAGCGTATAGGGCATCGCGACGATGCAGAAGTCGAGATCGACCTGCGAGGCTATCTTCTCCAGCGCTGGCGTGGTGTTGATGCCCATGCCGTAGGCCTTGATGTCGCCGGACTTCTTCAGTTCCTGCAAGGCCGCTATTCCGGAGGAATGCAGGTCGTGCTGGTGTTTGGCCAGCACCTCCGGGGCATGGAACATCTCGTCCATGTCGTGGATGACCAGTGCGTCGACCGTATCCAGCGCCAGCCGCTGCAGGGCCTGCTCATAGGAGCGCATGACGCCGTCGCGGCTGTAGTCGAAATTTACCTCGAAATTCAGGCCGCCCAGCCAGGGCGCTCGGTCGAAATGCGCTGGATCCTCCGGTCGGTGCAAGGTGCGCCCGACCTTTGTGGTAATCTGGAATTCGTGCCGCGGCTTGGTGCGCAAGAAGGCGCCCGTGCGGTGCTCGGAAAGCCCGCGGCCATACCAGGGCGCAGTGTCGTAGAAGCGCACTCCGGTATCCCATGCGGCGTCGAAGGTCGCCTGCAACTCAGGCTCGGGGACCTTGCGGTAGAGTTCGCCCACATGGGCCGTGCCCATACCGAAAACCGGAAGCTCCAAAGGGGTGCGGCCCACCCGCCGACGGGTGGCGTGCGTAATCTTCACCGGTATTCCTCCCTGCCAAGCCGTGCGGCTCGAACCGCCGCTTCTCGTCCTCGCGATCAAGTTGTCAGACAAAAATTAGTTTGACAAGTCTTTCCGACAAAGCCAATCCTGACCGGCGTAAGGGAGAGGGTTGGGAGGCCCGAAATGCCCGATTTTCCAATTATCGACACTCATCTCCACGTATGGGACCAGACGCGGCTTCGCTATTCCGCGTTCGAGGGCAACCCGCTTTTCAACCATCCCTATCATGTCGAGGACTACCGGCGCGATTGCGGCGATCTTGATATCGAGGCGATGGTTTTCCTTGAGTGCTACGCCGATTTCTGGGAGGGCGGGGGCCAGTATGTCGAAGAGGTCGAGTTCGTCGAGGACGAGGCAAGGCGCGATCCGCGCATCAAGGGAATCGTTCCGATGGCGCCGCTCGAATGGGGGCGGAAGGCCAAACCGATCCTCGACCGGATGCGCGACAACCACCCGCTCGTGAAGGGCATCCGCCGTATCGTGGAATTCGACCCCGACCCGCGTGCGCTAACGCTCAGCGACGAATTCGTTGAGGGCGTGAACTTCCTCGAGCATTACGGCTGGCATTTCGAGATCAACGTCAATCACACCCAGATGGACATCGTCCGCGAATTCGTGCGGCGGGTGCCGCAGGTTCCGCTGATCCTCGACCATTGCGGCAAGCCCGGCATCAAGGAGGGCGCCATTGACCAGTTCCGCGATGACGTGAAGTTTCTGGCGAAACGCAAGAATGTGTGGATCAAGCTCTCCGACCTGCCGGTGGAAGCGGATTTCGACACCTGGACCGACACGGACCTGCGGCCTTTCATCGAGGCGACGCTCGACACTTTCGGGCCGGACCGTTCGATCTTTGCGATCGATTATCCGGTGTGCCTGCAGGCAACGACGCCAACGCGGTGGGTCGAGGTGCTGGACCGGGCCTTTGAGGAGATCGGCTTGAGCGAGGCGGAAACCCGCAAGATCTATCGTGACAACGCGGTCGCCTTCTATCGGCTGGAGCTGTGAGGGAATGAACTTGGGAAAGGCAAGGCCGACCATGGCCGACATCAGCGAGGGGACGCCGGATGCTTTCGCCGAACTGGTGGACGCCACGCGCCGCCCTGTGCCTGCCTCCGACATGGGCGGGCCGCTTGCGGAAAGGCGCTCGATCTCCGAGCAGGTCGCGGGCCGGATCATGGCGATGATCAAGTCCGGCAATCTGAAGGCCGGCGACCGGCTGCCAACCGAACAGCAGATGGGGCTGGCCTTCGGGATTTCACGTCCGCCGCTGCGTGAGGCGCTCAAGGCATTGACGCTGATGGGCATGCTCGAAAGCCGCCAGGGCGGCCGCTACATGGTGACCGACCTTTCGCCGTCGCGACTGGTGGCGCCTTTCAACGTGATGCTGTCGGTGGGCGACTATGATGTCCACGAGCATTTCGAAGCGCGCGAGGCAGTTGAACTGACATTGGTGCGGTTCGCCACGTTGCGGGCGACACCCGAGGAGCGCAACCAAATCTTGAAGCATGCGGTCGACGGCAAGGAAGTGCTCGATGACCCCGTGGCCTTCCGGCTGCTGGACATCGAGTTTCACCGCGCGCTCAGCGATGCCGGCCGCAACAAGCTTCTATCGGCGGTAGCGCAGGGCCTCTACGACATCGGGCTCGACGTGCGCCGCGCCGCTAGCCAGGTACGCGCAAATGTCGAAAAGAGCATCGGGCAGCATGTCGAAGTCGCCGAGGCGGTGATGGCGGGAGACGCTGACGCTGCTGTCGAGGCGTACCGGCGCCATCTCGAACACATTCGCGATACGACCATTGAGGTCATTTCCAGGTCCCAGAGCTGAGGTTCCAGATGCCCGAACAGATCGCCTTTCGCATGAACCTTTTTCCCGGCAAGGCCGCCGAATACCGCAAGCGGCATGACGAGATATTTCCCGAGCTCGCGGCAGCGCTGAAGGATGCCGGCGTTTCGGATTATTCGATCTGGCTCGACCCGGAAAGCAACCACCTTTTCGGCGTGTTGACGCGTGCCGACGACCACACCCTCGACAAGCTGCCCGAGACCGAAATCATGAAGCGCTGGTGGGCGCACATGGCCGATATCATGGCGACCGACGCCGACAACGTGCCGGTGCAAATCCCGATGAAGAAGGTTTTCTACCTCAAGTGAAGCAAGGCCGCCGATCGGCGCCGCACGAAGGAAGGCAATCAAGTTGGCCATACCGATCATCAAGCATGTGCGCGCGCTCGTGGCGCGAGGCGACAGCGGCGCCGATTATCACGACAAGCAAGGCTATCACTGGATAGACGACCACATCGCCACGCCGATGGCGCGTTACCCCGAGTATCGCCAGAGCCGGCGATCGTTCGGAATCAACGTGCTGGGAACGCTGGTGGTCGAGATCGAGGCGGACACCGGCGAGATCGGTTTCGCGGTGACGACCGCGGGCGAAATCGGAGCGTTCATCGTCGAAAAGCATCTGGCGCGGTTTCTAGAAGGCCGTCCGGTTACCGAGATCGAGAAGATCTGGGACCAGATGTACAATTCGACGATCTATTATGGTCGGCGCGGCATCGTGCTCAACGCGATTTCGGCGGTCGATCTTGCGCTTTGGGACCTTCTGGGCAGAATTCGTCAGGAGCCGGTAATGGCGATGCTCGGCGGCCCGGTTCGCGATGAACTCGTGTTCTACGCGACCGGCGCACGACCAGATATTGCAAAGCAGCTTGGCTTCATCGGCGGCAAGCTGCCGCTGCAGCATGGCCCGGCCGAGGGCGAGGAGGGCATGGCGAAGAACATCGCCAAGCTGGCCGACATGCGCGGCAAATGCGGCGACGATTTCTGGCTGATGTACGATTGCTGGATGAGCCTTGATCTCAACTATGCGACCAACCTCGCATTGAAGGCGCATGAACACGGCTTGAAATGGCTGGAGGAATGCCTGTCACCCGACGACTACTGGGGCTATGCCGAACTCAAACGCAACGTTCCGAAAGGCATGCTGGTGACCACCGGCGAACACGAGGCGACACGCTGGGGCTTCCGCATGCTGCTCGACATGGCTTGCTGCGACATCATTCAGCCGGACGTCAACTGGTGCGGCGGCATCACGGAACTCATCAAGATTTCGGCCTATGCCGATGCGCATGGCGCGCTGGTGATCCCGCACGGCTCGGGCGTCTACAGCTATCATTTCGTGGCGACGCGCCACAACAGCCCGTTCACCGAGATGATCATGATGGCGCCCGAAGCCGACAAGGTGCTGCCTGCATTCGGCGGACTGCTGCTCGACGAGCCGGTTCCTTATAACGGCCGGCTGAAAGTCTCCGACCTTGAAAAGCCCGGCTTCGGCGTGGAACTCAACCCGGAGATCGCTTTTTCGAGGCCGTATGCACGGTAAGGCGATGGCGCCGGAAGAATTGCTGCGCAAAGCGCGCTTGAAAAGACCGGTCGTCCTGGCTTAGTCTGCCGGTGCTTGTCGTTATATAGCTGGAAGGGGGTGTGCATGGAAACCCGGACAGGAAGGCTCAAGCTTGGCTTGAAGGCGACGGAGGAGATCCTCGCCGGCAATGAGGAACAGGCGATTGCCGTGTTCGACAGGCTGCGCCGGCAAAAGATGCTCGCCGCCAGCATGCATGAAATGAACCAGCTTTTGCAGCATCCCGACCATGCGGCGCGCGCACGCGCGGCCATCCGCCGGATCGGCCTGGAATACGCAGGATAGGCGCTGCCCGGTCGCGAGTCCCGCCAAATTCGCCGTCGTTCTCGCGCAATCGTTATGCGATTGGAGGCCGTCCCGGCAT
Organism: uncultured Alphaproteobacteria bacterium; assembly: GCA_963699855.1. Classification (GTDB taxonomy): domain Bacteria; phylum Pseudomonadota; class Alphaproteobacteria; order Rhizobiales; family Rhizobiaceae; genus BOKV01. The sequence goes on from CAVOVL010000008.1 coordinate 62,399, forward strand.
GGCAGCGGCAAGGTCGCGAACCTATTGTGAAGCGGAGCCACAACGCGAATTGTGAAGGGTCCGATCATGCGCAACAACCGCACCGGTTTTCCATCGACGCGTCGCGGAGTTCTTGGATGGATCGCCGGACTGACGGTTTTTCTCGGCGCAAGACCCTCTTTTGCAAGGCGGACGCCTTCCGCAAGCGAGGGGCCGTTCTACCCAGGGCCCGGAATGCGGTTTGCCGATGCCGACAATGATCTCGTCAAGATCGCGGGCATGGTCGAGAGCGCCGGCGGCGAGATCATCGTGCTCAAGGGGCGCATTCTGGACGGGCAGGGCAATCCGGCATCCGGCGCGCGCGTTGAAATCTGGCAATGCGACGTGAACGGCCGATATCTCCACCCCGGCGACGCCGGCGGCGCGCCCCGCGATGCAGCGTTCCAGGGGTTCGGGCACGTGGTAACGGGACCGGACGGCGAATATGCCTTTCGAACAATCAAGCCCGTCCCGTATCCGGGCCGCACGCCACATATCCATGTGAAGGTTTTCCATGGCGGGCGCGAACTGACAACACAGTTCTACATCGCCGGGCATGAACTCAATGCGCGCGACGGGCTTTTCCGGCGTATGAGCGAACCGGAGCAACAGGCGGTGAGCATGGCATTATCGGCTGGCCCTGCCGGACTGCAGGCGGTGGTGGACATTCAAGTCTGACAGGCAAGCGATAGCTTGCGTCGGGGAACGAACCCGGCGAAACGCCGTTTCCCAACACAATGGGAAGCACCGGAATCGAACACGCAATCTCCGATATTGTCGCCGATTTCGCGAGCGGGACCACGTTACCCTATCCGGTGATTTTTGTACGGATTACGGGAGCGTTGCTGCTTTCCGCCGTCATTGGCCTGGAACGTGAGGCAAGGGACCGCCCAGCAGGATTGCGGACACACATGCTGGTCAGCCTTGCGGCCTGCATCTTCGCAATCCTCGCCATCGAAGTGCCCAACGCAGCAATTTTCGATGGACACGAAATCAATTCCGATCCGTTGAGGGTTGTGGAGGCGGTGACGTCGGGCGTGGCATTCCTGGCAGCCGGTTTCATTGTCTTCTCCAAAGGAGAAGTGCACGGCTTGACAACCGGTGCCGGCATCTGGCTTGCGGCTGCGATCGGCGTTTCGGCGGGTTTTGGAACGTGGGGCCTGGCGTTCGCTGCTGCTGTATTCGGCTCGATCGTGCTGTTGCTGCTCTTGCGGCTGGAGCGTTGGATGAACTGGAAATAGCTGCGCAGGCGACCGGCGCCGGTCACGCAATCATCGAGCGGACAACTCCGAACGACGGCTGCATCGCTCGCTCAAGCCTGCTTCGGCTGTGCTTTCCGGCGTTTGGCGGCAGGTTTGACTTCCGGCGCTGAAGCCGCGGCTACGCGATCAGCTTCTTCCTTGGCCAAGCGCAGCGCCCGCAATTTGGCGGTCTTTATCGCCCTTGCCTTGGCCTTTGCTTCAACCTCGGCCAGCGCCTTGTCGCGGTCGGCACTGTTTTTCTGCTTGGTTGTGTTGCCCGAAGCGAGGAGGTTTGGGTATGTGCTTGATTTCAACATTTTCTATCCTGCAACTTGACGAAAGTAATCCAAATTTTCTCTTGGAAATATGGGCATATAACGTGCAAAATCAATCCGGTTTTTGCGCAATTTTTTTGATTTGAATAATTTCCATTTCTCATATACAATTATAAAACTATTTATAGGCCTTGCTAAAAACATCAGTATTATTTGCTTTTAGGCATAGATGTATTATTGTTAGGAGTTCAATCATGGTACAAAATGCAAAAGTTGTTGTTTTGCCAAGGAACGAGGGCAAGGCCGACAAGGACAGGCAGGAATCGTTTCTGCGTTGGTCGGCGCAAAAAAAGCTGGAATTCGATTCGGTCGGCAAAGGCCGGCGCGCCCGCGATACCGCTGACAACAATCGTCTCCTTTAGTCAACAATCGTCTCCTTTAGTCAAAATGCATGGCTTTAGGCGAAATGCACTCATCACAATTCACCAATAGGAAAGACAGCCATGGCCAAGAGCCAGAAACGAAGCACCCGAGAAATCCGGAAACCGAAGAAGGAAAAGGCGGCGCCGAAGCCTGAGTCGACGTTTGGCTCGCAAATCAAGAACGCAAGCGCCAGCATCGTTCGAGGCAAGACGAAAAGCTGAAGCGGAGCCATCGGCCGACGGCAGATCGCAAGCTCGCGCGGCAGCGCCGGGCGCCTTCGACGCCGAATGAATCTTTTAAATGATTTGACAGTCGAGTAAAATATTCCTATGTAGAAACCATCGGTATTTGTTTGAACGATTTCTATTCCTTGTGCTATCACGCGGTCTACGAACGTCCCCCTTCAAAAATCGAGAAAACCGTGACGCAATCGCGTCGTGGGTCGTCAATTGTTGCTTAGGAAAGGGTTCATCATGGCCACCGGCACAGTAAAATGGTTTAATTCCACAAAAGGTTTCGGCTTCATCCAACCTGACGATGGCGGAGCGGATGTGTTCGTTCACATCTCCGCCGTAGAGCGTGCAGGAATGCGCGATATCGTCGAAGGCCAGAAGATCAACTACGAAATGGTTCGCGACGCGAAGTCTGGCAAGATGTCCGCTGACCGGCTCCAGGCTGCATAAGCTGGTCCCGTCCCCGCCCGCACATGAAGCTATGCTTGTGTGTCTGCGCGTGACCTGAATTTCATGAAGGCCGGGCAGTTTGCCCGGCCTTTTTCATTAGTTTGCCATCAATTTGATATCATCAGGAACTTGGAACATGTCTGACAACTCGATGAAGACGCGTGAACGGGCTGAATCGGCCTTTGCAAAGGCCCAGACCCAGTTCATGGCGCGTAGTCGCATCACATCGGAAATCGATGCCGTCGCCGCGGCGCAAGCGGAAAAGACTAACCGCCTGAGGGCACTGCGCCTCGAGAAGGAAGCGCGCGAACTGGCAGCGGCGCCCGTGCCCGCCAAGGCGAAGCCCAGGGGCAAGAGCCGGGCGGCCAACTGATCTTTCCGTCCCTCACAACGGAAAGTCCGGACAGTAGGCAGTGTCGGCGCCGGATTGCCTGAACCCCAATTTTACGGGGACGTCCTGAAGCCGGCCTTCGCCCCATCGTGGCAGGGTCGAGCGAAGTCCCGGGATAAAGACGCGCGCCAGTGGCGGGCCGTCGCGATGGGTCAGGTCGACGGCAAGCAGGTCCAGTCCATGGCTGCGGCAAAGCTGAAGGCAGGACGGCCAGTCCAGTTCCAGTTCATTCGACGGCGCGGGTAACTCAGGGCTGCCGTAAAGGAATCGATGTTCGCCGATGTCTGTTTCAAGATGCCAGTTGTAGAGCTTTCGGGCTTGCGGCGTGAAGCTTTCCCAACCGGCCCTCTCCAGGTGAATCTTGAGCAATGCGAGATTTGCCTCGCATTGTGCCAGTTCACCGACTGCGCGCTGTGCTGCGTGTGATACCGACCTTCCGGCAGCGAATCCCAATGCCGGTCTTCTTCCATCCCCGTCGCGGGAAATCGCGGCGATAACGGGAACGGGAATATCAAGCGTAAGGTGCAGAAGACTCAGGACCCGTCCCTGCGCCCGCGACCATGCCTCATATTTCTCGACCAGGTCATTGCCGGTCGAAGGAATGTCGATGCGCGGCAACTCCAGTTTATTATACCACCAGATCGCGGTCGCATCGCGTTCGACCACCTCGAGAAATCCGCGGATGACCGCGTCTTCAAGACTCGATCCGATTGCCAGTCCGGTGGAGTCCGGCGCGGGCAAGGAGGCCCGATCCTTGTCGTCTCCGAGCAGGCACAGGCCGGCCGGAACCCAGCATTGACGTGAGCTGAGGCGCGCATTGCTCTCGATCCAGTCGAGCTTCCTGCTGTTTTTCCAGGGAGCCGGGATACGCTGGCGTTCATCAAGCTGCAAATTGAGGCGCCGGCGGGCGCGGTACTGCTGCTCGCTGAACAGGCTGAGCGCGGGCGGCGTGACAGCAGGCCCTTGCAGTTCGTCTTCGCGCGCCCTGCGAATCCGGCCCGGCGGGGCCATTTGTGAGAAAAACGTCTCGTCGGCTTCCAGCTCGCAATTTGCAGCTGCCGCCTCTTCGGTAACGCCCCAGCCCGACACGAAAATCGGTGGTTGATCCGTACGTACCGGCAATACGCGACCGGCGGCGACCGTGATCGGGCATTGAAGCACGGGGTCGGAAATCACCACGGGACCAAAGATCAATCTCGATTTCATTCCGTGTTCCCCGACACTGCCGCTACCGGATTTTTCAAACCAGGATCATGAGCCGGAACCGCGCCATGAAAGCAACAAGCTGACATGCAGACAAGTTGGCGTTATATTTTCGTGCCGGTTGCAGTTTAGTGTGGGTCCAGCAGCGGCAGCCCCGTAGAGGCAGAAATGAACTCGGCGGCAACAAATCTTCAACGCCGACTGGCGGCCGTCCTGGTCGCGGACGTGGTCGCGTACTCAACGCATATGGCGATGGATGAAGAGGGCACCTTCGCCCTGATCAAGACCTTGATGCGGGAACAGATCGGACCAAAGATCAGGCAGTATAACGGCCGGGTCGTGAAGACCAATGGAGACGGACTTGTCGCCGAGTTCCACAGTGCGCTTGAGTCGGTCAAATTCGCCATCGATCTCCAGGAAACGATTGCAAGGAAAGCGTCAGGATCCAGTGCGCCGGAAATGCAACTGCGCATAGGCATCAACTACGGCGACATCATCATAGACACGGATGGCGACGTTTTCGGGGATGGCGTCAATGTCGCCGCGCGGCTGGAACAGATCGCAAGCCCGGGCGGCATCTGCATTTCCGGAAAAGTGCATGAGGAAATCCGCAACAAGCTGTCCATCGCCTTTGACCCTTGGGGCGAGCAGCAACTAAAGAACATCCCGCATTCAGTGGCGGTCTACTCCCTGTTCCAGCAACCCAAGCCAAAGGCAGCGGGGCCGGCAGAAGGCAAGAGCAAGCCTTCGCTACTCGTGCGGCCATTCATCGGCGTTGGGGATTTGCAAACCTACTTCACCGATGGTTTCACCAATGACGTTGTCACCGAGTTGACGCGGTTCACCCAGCTCAAGGTCGTTTCATATCACACGGCCAACCGCCTGAAGCTTGTCGAAACCCCGGACCTGGCTGTCGAGCACGACATCGATTTCGTCATCGAGGGGAGTATCCGGCGCCTCGGCAAACGGATGCGTATTTCCTGCGAACTTGCCGACACAGTCTCCGGCGAGTGCCTTTGGGCAGAACGGTTCGATCTGGACGAACAGGAAATATTCTCCGTCCAGGACGAACTCGCCGGCACGATCGTGGGCAGGGTGATCGGCCGCGTCAAAGCTGCCGAAGCCGAAAAGGCAAGGCACAAGCCGCCGGCAAACCTTGCGGCTTATGAGTGCGTGCTGAGAGGCAATGCGTTGCCAATGGGTGATACGGCGGCGGAGGCGCAAGCGCGCCAACTTTACGAACGCGCGATCGAGCTTGATCCTCTTTACGGCCGCGCATATGCGAAGCTGGCCCATTACAAGCAGCTCGAGTGGTTTCGCGACGCTGGTGACTCGAACGATCTCCTCGACGAGGCCCACGCGATTGCCAAGAAATCCGTCGCGCTTTCGCCGAACGATCCGGTTTGCATGAACATACTGGGCTGGATCCTGCTTCACCGGCGTGAATTCGACGTCGCGGCGAAATTCTATTCGCGGGCGCTCGAACTGAACCCGAACGATCCCGAACAGGTGTCATACTTCGGAACATATTGCAGCTTTGCCGGCGAGCCCGAGCGCGCCTTGCAATGGTTCGAGCGAGCGCAGGTGCTCGATCCCCTTTACGAACCGGCATGGTACTGGCCGTTCCGCGGCGTGGCGGAGTTTGTCCTGCGACGGTTCGACCAGGCGATAGTCGGCTTGAGCCGATCGCCCACCATGCCGGTATGGGTGAACGTCTACCTCGCGGCAGCCAATGCCTATCTCGGCAATACAGCGGCAGCCTCGATGTTCGCGAAGGATGTCCTGGCGCAATCGCCGGCATTCTCGGCCCGGCGATTTGCCGCAAAGGAGCCGTATCGCCTGGAGGAAGACTTGGACACGCTGTTGAACGGTATGCTGCAGGCCGGTCTGCCGGAATAGACTTGCCTACCTGCACCCGAACAGGACAGCGCCGCCAAGTTCATCGTGATAATGCCGGCCCTGGCTGTGCCTGTGGTAGTCGCGAAGGTACAAAAACAAATCTTCCCGTGTCAGAACTCCGTCGGGCACCATGGGTACCACTATGTTGATTTGACCTGGTTCATCTACAAGAACATTTACATTGGTCGCAGTTATTTCATCGAATATTGTTTGTAATTGCGGCCTGATACCGACCAGATCGGGAAAAGAAATAGCCGTTCCGTTCGCGAAACTGGTTCCGGCATAATTTATGATCTGCCCATTCAGGTCAGTTATTACAAGAATTTGTGAATTATTGCCTGTATTGCTTGCGGTTCCGACCGTTGTCCATTTAATATTATCCTCCAAGTCGCCACTTTCCGGCTTGATCCTGATTAAATCACCCGCTGAGAAAGCACTTCGCTCGACTTCGATCGTAAGCGGATTGTCACTGATTTGATTGACGATTCTGAGGGCTTCTACCGGCAAGACCTTGAGCCATGCGCCAACAATGACCGCCCCTATTTCCTGGATTTGTCTTCCTGCCTTCAACTCCGCCTTGGGCACGACCGGAACTCCTCTGAAGCCATTGATTAAGTGTACGTCCATTCGCTAATCGTGGCAAGCATTGCGAGGCAATGCCTCCACGTAAACAAGTTTCAATGGACAGTAATCGTTATTTGGAGCATCCTATTGAGATGGATGAAAAGTGTCCCGGGAGATTGCCATGATCACTGGTACGTTTCGGACATCATTGTTTTTTGCCTTTTTGACTGTGGGAGTGCTTGGTCAACTATCGGCATACGCGCAAGAGCGTGGCAATTCGAGATTGATCGAGGCAACTTTTACAGTTGAGTTTGGCAACGAGGAAAAAGTAAAAAAATTCATAGAGCAAGTAAGAAGTTTCAGAAAAATCGTCGATGAAAATGACAACAAACTTCTCGAGCCTGTCAGGCTTGAAAATCTTGAAATATATATAGTAACAGGAAAATTCACGCAGAATGAAATAGATGCTCTTCGAGCTGGCGGTTTTGAAGAGTCGGACCCGATCCAGGTCAATTTGTTTGAGGGTGCATCCTGCGACGATCCCGATCCGATGGTTCCCACGCCAGCGCGGGTCGTTCCCGAGAATGTTTGCCGCGTTGCCGGTTCGCCGCCTGACGATGTCGGGTCAGCTCCCTCGGTTTGGGTCATCGACAGCGGCATTGATATTGCAGCACTCCGGGAAGGCCTGTTCAACATCGCGGCGCTTTATGATTGCACCCAATCTCCGTGCACCGTGATCACGAAGCCGAAGGACCATGAGAAAGTGCAGGACAATGTTGGCCACGGCACGATGGTCGCAGGCATTATTGGTGGCAAGACCGTACCGGACGTTGCACCGTTCAAAGGCATCAAGGGTGTCAGCCCCAATGCGCCGTTGAACATCATCAAGGCTTTCGACACCGAAAGCACGGATCTGTTTGGCACTCCCAGCCTCGCATTGCAGCTGGTCAAGAACCAGGCAAAACCCGGCGACATATTGAACATCAGTTGGGGGGCGAGATTTCCACAAAGCGCGCAAAGGGCGCGGCAATTCAGATCGCTCGCAAGGCTGGACAAGCTTCTCCACGCCATTGCCGACAAGCAGGTTCGCATCGTGGTCGCGGCAGGCAATGGCGAGGGCGACACGGGACCTTGGGCGCAAACCATTTTCCCTGCCAACGCTGCCCCATACATATCGACTGTCGTAATCGACAATTCGCAGCCGGCTGGCGGGATTTACAGCGTTTCCGCTGCTGAGAGCTTGCACCAGACCGGCCTGCCACCCGAATGCGGAACCGGTGCCGAGCCTCGCTGGTGTGACCTGTTCTGGCGGCCGGGCGCCTTTGGCGCGACCTATTCCGAACCCGGCGTCAATGTCTTGTCGATCTGGAAATCAGTGAACAGGATGCAAAAAAAGAAGGGACTGCAACAGAACACCTGCAGCGGAACGTCCTTTTCGGCGCCCTTGCTTGCCGGCATGTTGGTGCGTGGAACCATGCCAAGCAAAGTGGCGATCCAGAACCCGCTTCTTGCCGACGGTACGGACGCTTTGGGCTATCTCGTGGCGGGAAAGCCTGACAATTCATCGGGTATCCCCTTATGCAACTGACCCGTCGAAGAGCCCTGCAGGGGTTGGTGCTTGTTCCCTCGCTGGCGAAGGCCCGCCTTGCCGCAGCCGCCGGATTTGCCGGCGATGATCCGCGCCTGCTCGTGGTGCATCTGCGCGGCGGCCTCGATGCGCTGGCTGCCTTGCCGCCATACGGCGACCCGTATCTTGCAGCTATCCGCGGTTCGTCGGCGGCACCGGAAGATCTGCACGTACCACCCATGCTGAGGCTGGACGGTCTTTTTGGCCTCCACCCCAGCCTTGCTCCGCTTTTACCGCATTACCTTTCCGGCGAAATGCTAGTCGTGCCGGCCACGGGCATTGCCGGCGCTGCCCGTTCACATGCCGAAGCCCAGGCAGCGCTTTTCGACCACGACGGCAGCGGGGCAGGGTGGCTCGACAGGATCCCCGGCAAGTTTCCCCGGCGGCCGCTTCAGGTCTGGCGGACCGATTCCGGCCACCATACACTGGACATGCTGTCGGATCTGGTCCTGGCCAATCCGCGGCTGCTGGGCGATATCCTTCGCACCCAGGATCAACCGGATGATCTCATGAGCGTGCTCGAGCGGCGCATCGCGAACGCCGGCGCAGATTTCGAGCAGACTGCCAGAAGCGCGGCCACGGCCTTGTCGGCTGAAGATGGCCCGCGGCTGGCCTTTCTGGAGTTGGAGGGTTTCGACGCCCATGTCGCGCAGGGCGCGGCGAGGGGGAGGCTGGCGAACGCGCTGGATGCGCTTGCCTGCGGCCTCGTCTCGTTTGCGCGGGAATGCGGTCCCGTTTGGCGGCAAACAGCTGTTCTGGTGACAACCGAATTCGGACGGACATTGTCGTTCAACGCCAATGGCGGCACGGACCATGGATCGGCCAGCGTGACGTTTGTGATGGGCGGTGCCGTGTCGGGCGGGCGGGTGGGAGGCAACTGGCCCGGACTGGCATTGCCGGGGGACAGCAACTCGCTTGCGCCAACAACCGATTTGCGTTCGATCATCAAGGCCGTGGTGACAGATCACCTCAAGGTGCCGCGGCATGTGGCCGATCACGTCTTGCCGCATGCCGCCAGCGTGCCGGCCATGACGGGGCTGTTTCGACTTCTGACGATATTAGCGCTCCGTATCGGCGCGCACAAATCCTTGCACGCACTTCCCAAACCCTGATCCGTTTTTTCGGGAACATTCCGGCACGTCACCGGTTTCCGTTGACGTTGGGATAATGGAGGGTTTTCGAAGTGCGGTCGTGGCTTGGCTATCTCGCCGGGTTTGGGGCATTGGCGTATTTGGCCAGCCTTGCCGCACCGTCCGGGCAGGCACAGCAAGACGATCTCATCGAGCGGGGCAAGGCAGTTGTCGTAGGCGCACCGGGCATTGCGCCCGCACAGGCTTGCGTGAATTGCCACGGCGTGGATGGCAAGGGCGATTTCGCCGCGGGATTTCCGCGCCTCGCCGGCCAAAGCCGCGACTACCTCTTCCACTCCTTGCAAGCCTATGCCACCGGCACACGAAGGAATGACATCATGTCGCCCATCGCCAAGTCCTTGAGCGAGGGACAGATGCTAAACGTCGCCGCATACTACGCCTCGCTCGAGGCAACAGCTTGGCAGCCAGGATTGTCGGGCGATCCGGAACTCCTGCAATACGGCGCGGCTCTGTCGTCCATTGGCTCGGCAACGCTCGGCATACAAGGCTGCATCAATTGCCATGGCCCGGCAGGTCAAGGGCTGCCCCCGAACTATCCCTACCTGGCGGGCCAACCGGCCGCATTCATCACGGCCCGCTTGCGCGACTACCAGTCAATGCCCGCAGGCAGGGGCACCCCGCTGCAGGAACTGATGTCGCATATCGCCAAGCGCATGGACAGCCGCGAGATAGAGGCGCTGTCACAGTATTTTGCATCGATTGCTCCGCGCCCTGTGGAGGCAAGTGCGGAAGTGAGCGGCGGGCCGGAGGCCGTGCGATGAAGGCTTGCCTGCTTTCCCTGGGGCTCCTGCTCACTGTCGCCACTCCGGCAATTGCCCAGCAGAACCAGACGCCGGGCTTTCTCGATTCGGATGAGGGGACGCGGAACAAGGCGGTTCCCGCGCAGGCGGGCGCAAACACCACCGATGGCACGACGTCAGGCGTCAGCGGCCCGAAGTCCGACAGTGGCGAGCCGCCGGGAAACCGTTCGTTGCCGGATCTGCCTGCTGAGGCGCTTTGCAACGATTTCAACGAGGAAATGCGCGCCAATTGCCTGTCCACGGTTCTTGGTCGCGCGCGAGAAGCGGCGACAGGAGTGCGGCCATGACCAGCGATATCACCCGGCGCAATCTCATCAAGCTTGGGGTGGCAGGCGCCGTTGTCGCCCCCATGCCGGCGCAAGGCCAGGAGCAGCAACAACCCGCGCTACCGCCTGGGCATGAGGGCGCTGACGGGCGCGATGTGCTGTTTTTCTTCACGGATCCCGAAGCCCGTTTCATCACTGCGGCGGTGGACCGGTTGATACCTGCCGATCCCGTTTGGCCGAGCGCCTCACAGGCCGGTGTCGTCACCTATATCGACCACCAGCTTGCCAGCGGCTATGGCGACGGCGCAAAGATGTATCTGAAGGGCCCGTGGGTTCCAGACGCCCCGGCGCAACAGGGCTACCAGCTTCGCTTCACGCCCGCGGAACTCTACCGGCGGGCCATCGCGGAAGCGCGCGAGGCGGTCGGTGCCACTTATGGGCGGGAATTCTGGGAGCTTGACGCCGCGCCGATGGACGAGGTGCTGACGGGCCTGGAGACCGGCGCGATCGCGCTTCCCTCGCTTCCCTCGCCGGTATTTTTCGAAACGCTTCTGGCGAACACCATCGAGGGTTGGTTCGCCGATCCGGCCTATGGCGGCAATCGCGACATGGTGGCATGGCGCATGATCGGATTTCCAGGCGCGTATGCCCAATATCTCGAACTCGTGGAAAGGCACGGTGAAGCCTATCACCGCGAGCCGATCAGCATTTCCAACAGCCATGCCAGGGCGATTCATCTGTCCGGGCATGGGGACGGAGGCTGACCATGGCGCAGCGGATGCAATCAGTGGACGTGGCGCTTGTCGGCGGCGGAATGACCGCATCGATCCTCGGAAAACATTTGGCGGAAGCGGGCAGCACGGTTGTTGCGCTGGAGCGCGGCGACATGCGCGACACCATCCCGGATTTCCAGTCGCCAAGCATGCACGACGAGCTCAAGCACTCCATCCGACATGCGCTGATGCAGAACCCGGCCACCCAGACGCTGAGCTTTAGAAATTTTCCCGGCCAGCGGGCGTTGCCCATGCGCCAGCTCGGTTCATTCCTGCCGGGCGAAGGCGTCGGCGGCGCGATGGTGCACTGGAACGGACAGACCTGGCGCTTCCAGCCGGAGTGGTTCGAACTGAAGAGCTGGGTGGAGCAGCGCTATGGCGCGGATTTCCTCGGCGAGGACGTCACAATCCAGGATTGGGGCATCACCTATGACGAGCTGGAGCCCTATTACGACTTCTTCGAAAAGGTGGCAGGCATTTGCGGAACTGCCGGTAATCTTCGAGGCCAAAAGAGACAGGGCGGCAATCCGTTCGAAGGCCCACGCCAGAACGACTATCCAAATCCGCCGATGAAAACCTCGCATTCGGGAGCGCTGTTCGGCGAGGCGGCCGCTGGCCTTGGCTACAATCCCTTCCCGGTTCCGTCGGCGAACATGACACGGCACTACACGAACCCGTACGGCGCAGAGATGATGCCCTGCATGTATTGCGGCTTCTGCGAGACCTATGGCTGCGAACATTTCGCCAAGACCAGTCCGCAAACGGCAATCCTGCCATTCGCGCTCGCCAACAAGAATTTCGAGCTGCGAACCCGCGCCAATGTGCTCCGGGTCGAGTGGGATCGCGGATCGAAGACGGCGACGGGCGTGACCTATGTCGATGCCAGCGGCGTCGAAATCTTCCAGCCGGCCCAGATGGTCGTGCTGTGCGCCTTCGCCCACCACAACGCGGTGCTGATGCTCAATTCCGGTATCGGCACGCCCTACGATCCGACGACACGCGAAGGAACCGTGGGCCGGAACTACACCTACCAGACGATGTCCGGCGTCTCGGTATTCTACGAGGGTGGCAAGCGCATCAATCCGTTCATGGGTGCGGGTGCACTCGGCACGGCGATCGACGACTTCAACAATGGAAGCTTCGACCACGGTCCGCTCGGATTTGTCGGTGGGGCGTACATCGCCGCCTACCAGACGGGCGGGCGTCCGATTGCCTACCATCCGGTTCCGCCCGGCACGCCGCGCTGGGGCCGGGAATGGAAGGACGCGGTGGCGCAGAACTACAACAGCACGGTCAGCCTGACCGTCCACGGCTCGTCGATCCCGCATCCCAACAACTATATCGGCCTCGACCGCACCTATGCCGACGACTACGGCCAACCTCTCGGCATGTTGACCTACGATTTTCCCTACAATGACCGGCTGATGTCGCGCCACGTGACGCAGAAGGCTTGGGAAATAGCCGAGGCGATGGGCGGGAAATCCGTGGCAGTGAGCTGGCTGCCAGACCATTACAGCATCGTTCCCTACCAGACCACGCACAATACCGGCGGAACCATTGTGGGGACCGATCCGCGCACGAGCGTGCTCAACAAGTACCTGCAGTCCTGGGACCTCCACAATCTGTGGACCGTCGGGGCGAGCTGTTTTCCGCAGAACGGTGGCTACAACCCGACAGGCACCGTCGGCGCGCTCGCCTACTGGGCGGTCGACGCAATGATCAACCAGTATCTGAAGAACCCCGGACCCCTGGTGCAGACATGAGACGGATTGCACTCATCGCGATCCTTGCCGCCTTGTCGGTTTCGGTCGGCGTCCATGCGCAAACGATCGGCTTGCCCGACATGCCGCAGGCACAAGACGGCGCAGACCGCGTGCATGGCAGGTTCGTTGCGATGGGCGGCAGGCTCAGGGAGCACCGTATTGCCTGCGTGCAATGCCATGGCATGGACGGGCTGGCGGTTCCCGGCGGCGCGGTGCCAAGGTTGGACGGCCAGGCTGCATGGTATCTCTACAAGGCGCTCAACGACTATGCGACCGGGGTGCGATACCACGAGATCATGACGCCGGTGGCGCTGCAACTGGGCGAGCACGCCAGGCGCGATGTCGCGGCCTATTACTCGAGCCTTCAATCCCCGGCGTTCGAGGTTCCAGAACTGGGCGACGCGTCGCTGCGGCAGCGCGGCGGCGCTATTTCGGCAGTCGGCGTTCCCGAGCGTGGTGTCGCCGCATGCCAGAGTTGCCATGGCGAAGCGGGAAGGGGCGATCCGCCGACGGTGCCGGTGCTGGCCGGCCAATACGCGCCATACATGGTGCTGCAACTCGAACGCTGGAAGGCGGGCCGCCGCGACGGCGATCCGCTTAACGTGATGCAGCAGATCGCGGCGCAAATGAGCGATGAAGACATCCGCGCGGTGGCTGCCTATTTCGAAGCGGTGCGAAGGGGCGAGCCATGACACCCGCCTGCTTGCTGCCCGCCTTTCTTTCGGTGTTTTTCGGGGTTTGCCAGGAACAGCCGTACGATCCCGCGCGACGCGTGTTTGAAGGCGATGCGGTGGCCGGGCGGGCTGCGATCATGGAAGTATCGTGCGGCGTTTGTCATGTAATCCCGGGCATTGCGGGCGCGCGCGGCGCGGTTGGTCCCTCGCTCGAACATTTCGCTCAGCGCAGTTTCATCGGCGGCGTCGTGCCCAACCGTCCGGCGGTGCTGGCGCGCTGGGTGCGCAACGCCCCCTCGATCGCGCCTGATACCGCGATGCCACAGCTTCCGTTGAATGACGAAGAGGCGCTCGACATCGCAGCCTATCTTTACACGTTGCGTTAAGCCGATGCCGGGCACGAGCGGACAATCTGCCCTCTATCCCGCAGGCAGCGGCGCGCAGTGGATCATGGACCTGACATGGGTCATGACCATCGGGGCGACAATAATCTTCATCATCGTGATGCTGCTCGTGTGGATGGCGGTGAGGGGGCCTGCCGGGCTGAGGGGCGTCATCGCTTCGCGCGCCATGATCATAGTCGGCGGCGTCGCCTTTCCGGTCGTGGTGCTGACCGCTCTACTGGCCTGGGGCCTGGCAATTGCCCGCGACATCCGGGTATCGGGGCAGGAGCCTGCCGTACGGATCGAGGTATCGGGCGAGCAGTGGTGGTGGCGGGTCACCTATCTCGACGCCTCGCAACGCACTCTCTTTGCCACCGGCAATGAAATACACCTTCCCGCAGGCAGCGAAGCAGCATTCTCGCTGGTCAGCCCCGACGTGATCCATTCCTTCTGGATCCCCTCGCTCGGTGGCAAGATGGACATGATACCCGGGCGCACGAACTCCCTCATCATCCGTCCCGAGCGCCCCGGCGTCTATCGCGGCCAGTGCGCCGAATTCTGCGGTGCCCAACATGCGCTGATGTCGCTGATCGCGGTCGTGGAGACGCCCGACGACTACGCCGCCTGGTTCGCCAACCAGATGCAGCCGGCCCGCGAGCCACGAACCGCGGAGCAGCTACTCGGCATGAGGCTCTTTGGCGATAACGGCTGCGGTGCATGCCACGCGATCCGCGGGACCGGGTGGAATGGCACGGTCGGGCCGGACCTTACCCATGTGGGCAGCCGCAAGACGCTGGGAGCCGCGACCTTCCCCAATAACAGGGGAACGCTCGCGGGTTGGATTTCATCGGCCCAGCACCTGAAGCCCGGCAACAAGATGCCCTCGTTCGACCGCCTCACGGGCGTGGAGCTTCGCGCGCTGGCGGCCTATCTCGAGGCACTGAAATGAAGTTTCCGAACGAAACGCCGCGCCCGCCTGGCGAACTTGAGGAGTTGCAGCGCATCTGGAAGCCGCCGCGAGGCTTCGCCCTCATCAGCGCGGTCAACAATACCTATGTCGGGGCCTATTACGTCGGTACAGCACTGCTGTTCTTCATCTTCGCCGGTATCCTCGCACTGATCATGCGAACGCAACTTGCAGTGCCGGAGAACGATCTCGTCGGGCACGCGGTCTACAACCAGCTCTTTACTGTCCACGGTACCACGATGATGTTCCTGTTCGCCGTTCCGGCGGTGGAGGCGATGGGCGTATTGCTGCTGCCCAACATGCTCGCGGCCCGTGACCTGCCATTCCCAAGGCTGTCGGCCTATGCGTTCTGGGCATACTTCGTGGGCGGGATGGTCTTTTTCGGAAGCATCTTCTTCGGCGCCGCGCCCGATGGCGGCTGGTTCATGTACCCGCCGTTGACGAGCCTTGAGTTCTCCCCTGCAATCAACGCCGATTTCTGGTTGCTCGGGATCGGATTCATCGAAATATCGGCAATCGCAGGGGCGATCGAGATCATCGTTGGCATATTGCGCACACGAGCGCCGGGAATGACGCTAGGCCGCATGCCGGTCTATGCCTGGTCGATGCTCGTCTTCGCGGCGATGATCATCTTCGCCTTTCCGGCGGTGATCGCCTGCACCTTGCTGCTGGAACTTGAACGCGCGTTCGGATGGCCGTTCTTCATTCCCGAGCAAGGCGGCGACCCGCTGTTATGGCAGCACCTTTTCTGGTTCTTCGGCCACCCGGAGGTCTACATCATCTTCCTGCCCGGCGCCGGCATGGTGTCGATGATCGTGCCGACCATCGCGAGGCGGCCCTTGGTAGCCTATGAGCTCGTTGTCGTTGCGCTGGTCGCCACGGGGTTCCTGAGCTTCGGACTGTGGGTGCACCACATGTTCGCCACCGGCCTGCCGGCCATGTCGCTCGGCTTTTTCTCAGCCGCCAGCATGGCGGTGGCAATTCCGAGCGGTATCCAGGTTTTCGCCTGGATCGCGACGCTGGCCGCAGGCAGGCCAAACATCAATGTGCCGGCGCTCTTCATCTTCGGCTTCTTCTTCATCTTCGTGGCGGGCGGGCTTACCGGCGTCATGGTCGCGATGATGCCCTTCGACTGGCAGGCGCACGACACCTACTTCATAGTCGCGCACCTGCACTACGTGCTCATCGGTGGAATGGTGTTCCCGCTGTTCGCGGCGCTCTACTACTGGATGCCGATGATGAGCATACGGCCGCTGTCGGAAAGGCTTGGCCGCTGGGCGTTCTGGCTGATGTTCGGCGGCGTCAACCTTGCCTTCTTCCCGATGCATCTTACCGGCATGATGGGCATGCCTCGGCGCGTCTATACCTATCCCGCCGCGATGGACTGGGCGAACCTCAACCTTATTTCGACCATCGGCGCCTTCACCATCGCCACAGGCGTAGCGGTGGTCGTCGTGGACCTATTCCGCAATTTCCGCATAGCCGCATGCCAGGACAATGCCGGCAATGTCTGGGATGCCGGCACGCTCGAATGGTTGCCGACCGGCTATTTCCAGACGCGAAGCATTCCCATCGTCACGAGCCGTGATCCCATCTGGGACCAGGAAAACCTGGCGGAAGATTCAAAGGCGGGTCGCTACTACCTGCCGGGCACGGTCACCGGACTGCGCGAAACACTGGTGACGAGTTCGGATCTGGCAGAGCCGCAATACATCCTTACATTGCCAGGCCCCGGCTGGTCGCCAGTCATCGGCGCGGTTTTTACCGCCGCGTTCTTTCTGCTTCTGACCGGAAAGTTCGTCCTGCCGGCCCTGGCCTGCGGCTTCCTCGCCGTGGCCGCGATCATGATCTGGGCGTGGGGGAACGACAAGGGACCTGCCGAACCTGCCGATATTGGCGGCGGCATCCGGCTGCCCGTGAATGCCACGGGACGCAATTCACATGCATGGCTGGCGACGCTGATCCTCAACATCGTGCTTTTCAACATCTTCGCCGGGGTTATCTTCACCTACCTCTTCCTGTGGACCGTGAACGAGGACTTTTTGCCCGCCGCCGGCAATATGCCCGACCTGCAATGGCCTGCCCTTTCGATCGCGATGCTTGTTGGCGGCAGCGCACTTGTCGGCCTTGCGCGGCGGATGCTGGGTTCAGCAGCCGTAACCATTCCGTTGCTGTTGCTCGCCTCGGTCCTGATAGTCGCCGGTATGGCGCCCGCCGCTTATGCACACTGGACGGCAGGGCTGCGGCCGGATGTGAACTCATACGGCGCGACGGTCTTCACCCTGTTCGGACTTGCCACCGCGGTGGCGATTTCAGCGGCCATCCTTTGTCTTTTTTCCATTGCCCGCATCGTGGCGGGTCTTCTTGATGGCAGGCGGCGGCTGACTTTCGAGGTGACGGCCATGATCTGTCACTACGCAGTCGCGCAAGCAGTGCTGACCATTGTTTTCGTCACCGTTGTGCCTCGGCTTCTGGGTCCTTGAGATGAGCTGGTCCGGCTTCAACAACCTCCTGTTCATGTCTGCCGGCGGAATCATCTGGGCCGCCCGATTCGTGATCGCCTATTCGATCGCCGCGCTCTCCTGCGCCAAGGGATTCCAGTCAGCGACACTTGGGGGCTTTCCGCTCGCAAATGCCTTGATCGTCGGCGTGACAGTGGTTGCCTTGGCCGGGGCGGCGATTGTCTTAGTGCTGGCGGTGCGGCGTATCATTTCCAGCCGGGAAAGCATGTTCGTGCCTTGGGTGGCGGCGGGAATTGCGCTCCTCGGCACATTGGCGATGCTATGGGAGAGCTTCGTGCTTTTCTTGCCTGCCTGCTCGTGAACATTCAGCAGGTGAAACACCGGCAACCCGCGCCGGTTCTGGTTGAGGAGGTGAGACCTTGAAGATCAACTGGTTCGTGCTGAGCAAGATTACCCATGCGATGTGGTTTCTCCCGGCCGTGTTTTCGGCCTTTGCCATTCTTGTGGTGGTTCTCGCCTATTTTTCCTCATACCTGTTTCCCGAGTTCCATAAACGCTGACAATCTGCCGGTAACGGTTTCGACCAGCGCCGTGCGCAGCATTCTCACCATTGTCGCGTCCAGCATGCTGGCGGTGGCAGTGTTCTCCCTGTCGACCATGGTGAACGTGATTGCCAACGTGTCCCAATCCACTTCACCCCGGGCCGTGAGCTTGATCGTCGCGGACCGGACCGCGCAGACATCGATTTCCATCTTCATCGGCGCGTTCCTGTTCAGCATCGTTTCGATCATCGGCCTGTCGGGCGAGATCTACAGCACCGGCGGCAGGCTCGTTCTGTTCATTGCCGCTGCCATTGTCATCGTGGCCGTGGTTTGGGCGCTGATCCGGTGGATAGGCCATATTTCGACCATTGGCCGTGTGGAAGAAACGATCCGGAGAGTGGAGAAGGCGACGGCTGAGGCATTGCGCCACTACCGCCGCAATGGACTTTACGGCTGCAACCGGACCGATGGACAGCCTGCGTTCGGACATCACGTGATCGCACAAACGGTTGGGTTCGTGCAGCATTTCAATCGGGACGCGTTGCAGGAAATTGCCAAGGACAATGACATGGAAATCGAGGTCCTGGCGCGCCCGGGCGCCTATGTCGATTATTGCTTGCCGATTGCCGCCTTGAGCGATCCCGTGGATGAGGACTGCCGCTCCAAGATCGCCAAGGCTTTCACGCTCGGCAGGGAACGTACTTTTGAGTTCGACCCCGAATTCGGTTTAACCGTGCTTTCCGAAATCGGCATCAAGGCGATGTCGAAGGCCATCAATGATCCAGGTACGACCGTTCAAACGGTCACCAGTCAAACACGGGTGCTCGCTGACTGGACGACTTCGCGCGAGCGCAATGATGAAGAACGGCGGTACTCCAGGCTTTTCATAACGCCGCAGCCCGTGGGCGACCTGGTCGCCGCATCCTTCGGCCGGCACGCCCGCGAATGCGATTCCCCGGAAGTGAAGTCGGCGGTGTTGAGGGGGCTCGGTACGCTGGTTCGCATGTCGCCGGAGGTATTCGGCGAGCCTGCACTCAGGCTGGCCCGCGAAATCCGGCAAGGATCGGTGCCGCAACGCCAACCCGCCGGCAACGTCAACCGTCGGCCATCGGCTTCCTGACCTGATCCTGAGGCGGTTATTGCCGCGCGGGCCGGGCTTCGAACGTGGAAAGCCATTGCGCGACCACGTAAAGCGCCGCGGCGACATAGAGGCTGCAAGCGGGAACCCACATGATCAGACCCGCAAGGACCTGGTCCTCCTGCGGTGAAAGGTCCGCAAGTTCGAGCGCGCCGGGCGGCAATTCGTACCATATGCGCTGCGACAAGGTCAGCAGTGCGCCAAGCGCTCCCGCCTGCAACGACATGAAGAAAAGAGCCAGCGCGGCATATCCCTGTCCGTAGCGGCGGTGGATCCGGTCCATGACGGCACTCCAGAACATAAGCGCCGAGCCAAGGAAAATTGTGTGCTGCAAGGTGTGTACCGCCTCATTCGTCCCTGCTGCCTCGAACAGGTCGGGGACGTGCCAGACCCAAAGCGAGGCTGCATGCAGCAATGTCGCCGAGGCGAGGTCGGTAGCAGCGCGCGACGAAAGCCGAACCAGTTTCAGGCGCAGCAGCCACGCAAGAGCCATGCGTACCGGCTTTGGCAGGCCGAACATCAGTGTCGCTGCGGGGCGGGACGCGACAATGAGCGGAGCGGCGGCCACCATCATGATCTCGTGCTCGATCATGTGCGCGGTCAACAACACCGTTCCCAATGAATGCAACGGCGAGAGCACGGCCAGCGCGAGCAGGACCAGGCCGGCGTAGAACAGCAGAACATCGCCGAAGCGGTGCGATCGGGCGATGCCTTGCAGCCGGAAGGCGCCAGCGGCGTAGATTACCGCAACGCCCAGCATAGGCCCCGCGATCCATGGCTCAAGGCTCCAGTGAATGTGGTCGTGATGATTATGGCCGATCATCGTCGAAGTCCGTTTCGCGTCAATCCTTACGCAACGGCGCTTTCGAGGCGAAGTTCCACTGCCTGGGCAGGTCGGGGCTTAAAGCGGCAGGCCACCCCGCGCAGGGCGAGATGGCCGCTTTCTGTTTCAGGCCTGGATATCGAAACGATCCGCGTTCATGACCTTGGTCCACGCCTCGACGAAGTCCCTGACAAACTTTTCCTTGTTGTCGTCCTGGGCATAGACTTCCGCATAGGCGCGCAGCACCGAATTGGAGCCGAAGACCAGGTCCATGCGGGTCGCGGTCCACTTCACTGCATTGGTCTTGCGATCGCGGATCTCATAGACACCGTTGCCTGACGGTGTCCACTTGTTGGCCATGTCCGTCAGGTTGACGAAGAAATCATTCGTCAGGGCGCCCTCGCGGTCGGTGAAGACGCCATGCGGGGTGCCGCCGTAATTGGTCCCCAGCATGCGCATTCCGCCGACCAGTACGGTCATCTCGTTCGCGGTCAGGCCCAGAAGTTGGGTGCGGTCGAGCATCAACTCTTCCGCAGTGACGACATAGTCCTTCTTCAGCCAATTGCGATAACCGTCGGCCAGCGGCTCCAGTACGCTGAAGGATGCGGCATCGGTCATCGCGTCGGTGGCATCGCCGCGGCCCGGGACGAACGGAACCGAGATATCAAAGCCGGCCGCCTTGGCTGCCATCTCGACACCGACATTGCCGGCCAGAACGATCACGTCGGCAATGCTGGCACCAGCTTCGTCGGCAATCGGCTCGAGGACGGCCAGAACCTTCGCCAGTCGGGCCGGCTCGTTTCCTTCCCAGTCCTTTTGCGGAGCGAGGCGAATGCGGGCGCCATTGGCGCCGCCGCGCATGTCGGAGCCGCGGTAGGTGCGCGCGCTGTCCCAGGCGGTGGAAACCATTTCGGCGATGGAAAGGCCGCTTTGGGCAATCTTCCGCTTGACGCCGCCGATGTCGTAGTTGGCCGGACCGACGGGGACCGGATCCTGCCAGATCAGATCTTCCTGCGGCACGTCCGGGCCGACATAGCGCGCCTTCGGGCCCATGTCGCGATGGGTGAGCTTGAACCAGGCTCGTGCGAAAGCATCATCGAACGACGCCGGATCCTTGCGGAAACGCTCCATGATCGCCCGGTAGGCCGGGTCAACCTTCATCGCCATGTCGGCATCGGTCATCATCGGGTTGTGACGCTTGGACGGGTCGCTTGCATCGACCGGCCTGTCTTCTTCCTTGATCTCCACTGGTTCCCACTGCCAGGCGCCGGCAGGGCTCTTCCTCAAATCCCATTCGTGATCGAGCAGCATGTCGAAATAGCCCATGTCCCACTTGGTCGGGTGGGTCGTCCATGCGCCCTCAAGGCCCGAAGTCACCGCATGGCTGGCAAGGCCGTTCATGTTGGGGTTTTCCCAGCCAAGTCCCTGCATTTCAGGACCGGCGGTTTCCGGATCGGGACCCAACAGGTCGGCATTGCCGTTGCCATGGGTCTTGCCGACAGTATGGCCGCCGGCGGTCAGGGCCACGGTTTCCTCGTCATTCATGGCCATGCGGGCGAAAGTCTCGCGCACATGGGCCGCCGTTTTCATCGGATCGGGCTTGCCGTTCACGCCTTGCGGATTGACGTAAATGAGGCCCATCTGAACCGCGGCAAGCGGATTCTCCATGGTCGTGGGATCGTCGAGATTCTCATACCGACCGTCGCTGGGCGCGAGCCATTCCTTTTCGGCGCCCCAGTAAACGTCTTTTTCCGGATGCCAGATGTCTTCGCGACCAAATCCGAAACCGAACGTCTTCAGGCCCATCGATTCATAGGCGATGTTGCCTGCAAGGATGATCAGGTCGGCCCAGGAAATCTTGTTGCCGTATTTCTTCTTGATCGGCCATAGCAGGCGGCGAGCCTTGTCGAGGCTCACATTGTCGGGCCACGAATCCAGCGGCGCAAAGCGCTGGTTGCCGGTGCCGCCGCCACCGCGGCCGTCAGCCAGACGATAGGAGCCGGCGGCATGCCACGCCATGCGGATCATCAGGCCGCCGTAATGCCCCCAGTCGGCGGGCCACCAATCCTGGCTGTCCGTCATGAGCGCATGCAGGTCATTCTTGAGCGCTTCAATGTGCAGCTTCTTCAACTCCTCACGATAGCTGAAGTCCTTGCCCATAGGGTTGGTTTTCGTGTCGTGCTGATGCAGGATGTCGAGATTGAGGGCATTGGGCCACCAATCCATGACGCTGGTTCCCACGGCCGTCATCGCGCCGTGCATTACCGGGCATTTGCCGGCCTTCATGTCAATCTTGTTCATGTCTGCACCACTCCCCAATGTTGTAGGCTAGCCAGTCTTGACCGGAACAACGGGTAGGTTCCCACCCTTCGCTCCCTGATCGGCATCAAAGCCTCGAAAATTTTTGCCGTCCTGTTGCCGGCATGCCTGTGAACGGCACCGCGCGAAACAGTGTCGGGCAATCATCCATACAAGACGACCGCGACAATCCGATACCACGTGAGCAAGACAGAACACATGGACTGGATGCCGCAGGGGTACCAGCATGAGATGACCGTATGACTGGCATCGGCCAATTTTTACATCATACCGTCGCAAGCCCCAGTGGCCAATGTCATTGATCATGTCAGTGAGTTTTTCGTCACCGCAACCTGGGCAAGCCGTTGCCGCGCACATTCCAGCCGGGCCCGGCGCCGTCTTCACTGTTCCGCGGCTTCCTGCACCCTCGGAAAATTCAAGCGGTACAAATGCAAAAATTGATATATATATTGTTACGCAATCCGACAGGGAGGAAGCGCGATGCGGTTGAGGGTTCTTGATTTTGGCCAAGTTCCGGCCTTGCGCAGCCAGGCAATCTACCACGGCATCGCCCATTCCATCGAAGCGGACAGCGACCCGGTCCTGACGCTGGTCAATCCGCTTACGCCCTATGTATGTGTCGGCGTGCACCAGGATGTGTCGAAGGAAGTCGACGAGGCGTTCTGTGCGTCGCAAGGCTTGCCCGTCATCCGACGCCATGTCGGCGGCGGCGCGGTCTACCTCGACAGCAACCAGATGTTCTTCCACTTCATGTTCCCGCATGCCAAGGCGCCAAAGCACGCAGTCAATCTCTATCCGCTCTTCATCGAACCGGCGGTGCGGACCTATCACGAGCTCGGCGTCGAGGCGCAATACCGGCCCATCAACGACATCCAGGTGAACGGACGCAAGATTGGCGGAACCGGCGCTGCCTCAATCGGGGAAGCGACCGTTATGGTTGGCAGCTTCATGTTCGACTTCGACACCGCCACAATGTCGAAATGCCTGAAGGTTCCCTCGGAGAAATTCCGCGACAAGCTGAAATCGACGCTCGACGACTACATGACTACCATGACCCGCGAACTTGCCGCCTTGCCCTCGCGCGACACGGTGCGCGAGTTGTTCCTCAAGCACTGCGCCGGCGTGCTGGGCGTCACGCCGGAATTCGACCAGCCGAGCGAAGCCGAACTTGCCGCCATTGCCGCGCAGGAAAAGGAATTGTCAGATCCGGAATGGACCTTCCGGGCGGGCCGCAAATTCGTGGAAAGCGGCGTGAAGATTTCAGCTGACCGCCACCTGACCGAAAGTGCCCATAAGGCGCGCGGGGGCCTCATCCGTGTGCGTCTGCTGGCGCATGACGGCAGGATCGACGACATCTCGATCACCGGCGATTTCACCTGCCTGCCGGAAACGGGCGTTGAGCAGTTGGCGGCTTCGCTGGTTGGCCAGCGCCTCGACCAGGACGCACTTGCCGCTGCGGTGGCCGAACGGATCGCCCGGCTCGAACTCGACATTCCCGGCGTGGAAGCGCATGACTTCGCCACCGCGATCATGCTCGCAGCGCATGCCGAGGGCCAATGAAGTCGCTGCTGGTGCTGCAGCACACCGAGGCGGAGTATCTGGGCTATCTCGAGGATCATCTCGAAAGCCGCAATATCCGGTTTCGCTATGTCAGGCCGTTTGCGCCCGGAAATCTGGTTCCCGTTTCTGCGGAAGGCCATGCCGGGTTGGTGATCCTCGGCGCAGGCGCGTTCGGCGTCGTAAGCGGTCACCTGCTACCGACTCTTGCGCCCGAAATGCGCCTTGCGGCCGATTTCCTGTCACGCGACCTGCCGGTCATCGGCATTGGCATCGGCGCCATCATCCTTTCGGTCGCGGCAGGCGGCGGGGCCGATGATGCGCCGCTGCGCTTCGAAGTGCTTGAGGCAGTATCGGAACCCGGCGCGCTGGGCGGCGACCTGCCGGACAAGTTTCCGTCCGTGATCTACATGCGCGACAGGCCCGTGCTGCCTGCAGGTGCAGCGGTTCTGGCACGCGACGGCGAGAAAAACCCGGTCGTATTTGCGGTGGGCGAGCACTCCCTCGGCTTTGCCGGACATCCCGGCGTGAAGTCGGCGATGATCGAGGACATCATCATGGAGTTCGACGAAACGCCGGACGGAACAGCGCAAACGCTCGCCCGGCTGCGCGAGGTCCAGTTCGATGTGGCGGACTCGCTTTCGAGCCTCATGGTCGGTCTCGTTCGACATGCAGGCCTGATGGATGTCTAATATATGCAATAATTCAGATGACAACATGTTTGGTCGTGAGTATGTTAGTTGACACTAGTGTGCCCCTCGGGGGTACGCCGCTGGGTTGGAGGATACCGGATGGCGAGCAAGCTGATCATCATCATGGTCAATACGGACCCTTCGAACGGGGAGGAACTGGGTGCGCCGTTCTTTCAGGCGACCGTTGCCGCGGCAATGGATTACGAGGTCGAGGTCATCTGCACCGCGACCTCGGGCAAGCTGATGAAGAAGGGTGTTGCCGACAAGCTGGTCGTCAAGCCCGGCTCGCCAAAGACTGTCTATGATTTCATCAAGGACGCGCATGAGGCGGGCGTGAAATTCTATTGCTGCTCGCCCAATCTCGATCTCTTCGACATGACGCAGGACGACCTCATTCCCGAATGTGCCGGGATCGTCGGCGGGGCCAAGGTGATCGAGGCCGTCATGGAAGATGACGACGCCAAGGTGCTCACCTACTGACCGGAGGGCCTGACGATGACACAGGCGAGCGCAACCATCAGTGATCCGGTAGGCGATGCTTCGCCGGTGCCGCGGGCTCAGCTCGAATCGATCTTCAACGACATCCAGTC
Source organism: uncultured Alphaproteobacteria bacterium (assembly GCA_963699855.1). Lineage (GTDB taxonomy): Bacteria > Pseudomonadota > Alphaproteobacteria > Rhizobiales > Rhizobiaceae > BOKV01. Next base: position 87,623 of record CAVOVL010000008.1, read on the forward strand.
GCACATGCTGTACGACCACGAGCTGCATGGCTGCCTGAATTGCGGCATCTGTACCGCGACCTGCCCTTCGGCGCATTACTATGATTATTCGCCGCGCGAGATCGTCCAGCTGTTGTGGACCGAGAATCTCGAAGGCATCTACGACGCGATGCAGGAAAAGATCTGGGCCTGCGCCCAGTGCTACACCTGCGCGGCGCGCTGCCCTTTCGAGAACTCGCCCGGCGGGCTCGTCATGATCATGCGCGAAGTGGCTATCAAGCATGGCATGCAGTCGGCGAAGGACGTGCTGCGGCCTTTCTCGCGCGTGCTGCTGAAGGTCATCTCGACGGGTAACCAGCTTGCCCCGAACATGATCACCAAGGAAGCTTTCCCCGACTGGGGGCCGAATGTGAGCAAGGTCGAGGCGCCGCTCAACATCCTGCGCAAGGCGATCCCGGTTCCGACCATGCACACCATGGACACCGCATGGGTAGTGAATCTCAAGACATCGGTCGAACTCTACACGATCTGGGAGGCAACCGGCGTTCTCGACCAGCTCGAGACGGTAGATGAAAACCTTTTCGACGTCGTCACCGACGTCATGGATGAAAAGCGCGAGGAATATCAGGAATGGCTCGACGAGCAGGAGGAAGACGGGGACGACGATTGATCTGCCCCGCCCTTCGCGATGGGAGGTTGCGATGAAAAAATCAGGCGACAAGACACCGGCCTTCACCGGTTTCGGCGATGAATGGCGCAAGAGCGAACTGACGCCCGTTGAAGCGCAGCGTGCCACCGCCTGGGTCGAGGCACGCATCGACAAGCGCTCGCTGCTCAACAGCAAGCAACGCGTCGAGGACATTCGCGACGCGATGTGGGAGCTGGAAAAGGACGGCGAGATCGTCGTCCACCGGGTCGGCAAGGAACACGATCCGGTAGTGGCGCGCACGCTCTATGGTTGGGAAAAGAAGATTCCGACCAACAATTTATGGCACCACAAATCCTGCGGCCAATGCGGCAACATCCCCGGATATCCGTCCAGCGTGATGTGGCTGATGAACACGTTGGACGTGAACTATCTCGACGAAACCGACCAGACTTCCTGCACGGCCTGGAACTATCACGGCTCGGGCATTGGCAACGTGGTTTCGCTCGCCGCCGTGTTCCTGCGCAATTTCCACCAGGCCTATGTTTCAGCCAAGGCGCAGGGCCTGCCGGAAGGCACATATTATCCGCTCATCCATTGCGGCACCTCCTTCGGCAACTACAAGGAAATGCGCATCTTCCTCATGCATTCGGCAGAGCTGCGCGAGCAGGTGAAGAAGATTCTCGGCAAGCTGGGCCGCCTTGTCGACGGCAAGCTGCTGATCCCCGAGGAAATCGTCCATTACTCCGAATGGCTGCACGTCATGCGCGATCGTATCCGCGACCGGCAAACCGTGGATGTGGGCAATGTCCGGGCGACCATCCACCCGGCCTGCCATGTCTACAAGATGGTGCCTGAGGACGTCATCTATGACGAGAGCGTACTCGACGGAAACCGCGTGGCGGTCTCCACCGGCCTCATGCAGACACTGGGCGCGCAGGTCATCGACTATTCCACCTGGTACGATTGCTGCGGCTTCGGCTTCCGCCACATCATCGGCGAACGCGAATTCACCCGCTCCTTCGCCATAGACCGCAAGATCAAGGTTGCGGTCGAGGAGGCCCGCGCCGACGTGATGATCGGCCACGACACCGGCTGCATCACCACGCTCGACAAGAACCAGTGGATCGGCCAGGCGGTCGACAAGGTTTATGCGCTGCCGGTGATGGCCGACTGCCAGTTCGCGGCGCTTGCGCTTGGTGCGCATCCCTACAAGCTGGCACAGCTACATTGGCACGCCTCGCCCTTCGAGACGCTTCTGGAAAAGATCGGCATCGACTGGGAAAAGGCCAAGGCAGAGTTCACCGCCTATCTTGAGGAGGTGAAGCAGGGCCGCATCGAAACGCTTTACGATCCGAAAAAATCGATCACCTCGGGCCAAGGCTATGTGAAGCCCAGGGCGATCACCGCCGCGCAGGAGGCAAAGCAGTGAACCGTCCCGTTCTCATCGTTGGCGGCGGTCCCGCCGGACTTTCAGCCGCCCATGCCCTGGCAAGCAATGGCCAACCGGTCGAACTGGTCGAGAAGGCAGACAGGCTCGGCGGCGCGCCGATCCTTTCGGGCTATGCCCGGCTCGTGCCCTCGCGTGAATGGGCGAAGGACGCGATCGGCGGCATGGTCAGGCGCGTCGAGGAGAACCCCCTCGTCAAGGTCCACCTAAACGCGACCGTCAAGCAGTTCAAGGGAGTGCCGGGCGACTTCGCCGCGCTGCTGTCGAACGGCAGCAACGTCAACGCCGCGGCGACAATTCTTTCTACCGGGTTCACGCATTTCGATCCGGTGAGCAAGCCCGAATGGGGCTTCGGCACCTATGAGGACGTGGTGACGACGACCCAGGTCGAGCAGATGATCTCGTCGGGGCAGGGCGTGCGTTGCCCCTCCGACGGGCGCAAGCCGCAGCGCGTCGCCATCCTGTTGTGTGTCGGTTCGCGCGACCGGCAGATCGGGCGCACCTGGTGTTCGAAGATCTGCTGCACCGTGTCGGCGAACCTGGCCATGGAAATCCGCCAAGAGATTCCCGACTGCAACGTCTACATCTATTATATGGATATCCGTACCTTCGGCCTATACGAAGACGATTTCTACTGGGCCAGCCAAGAGGAGCACAAGGTCAAGTACATCAAGGCGCGCATCGCCGAGGTCACGTCCGACGGCAAGCGGCTACTGGTCAAGGGCGAGGATACGCTGGTCAAGCGCCCGATCATGATACCGTTCGACATGGTCGTGCACGCGGTCGGCATGGACCCTAACGTCGATAACATGACGCTATCGGCGATCTTCGATGTCAAGCTTCACCACCACGGCTACATCGACAAGGCTTCGACCTATGCATCAATGTCAGGGACGTCGCGGCCCGGCGTATTCGTCGCCGGGGCCGCGACCGGCCCCGAGACGATCGACGATTCCATCGCGCAAGGACAATCCGCTGCAATTTCCGCACTCGCCCTTTGCCGCAACCGCGTGGCGGAGGCAGCCGAGTGATGTTCGGCCTTCGGACCAGGAAAGCGCATGTGCCGGTACAGCGCGGTGTGGTGCTCGATCTCTCCGGCCCCAAGCTGCGCCGCGCTTTCGAGCATCTGCTGGCCGCGGCCGAGGAGACCGGCGGCATCGAGCGCTATGTCGGCGCGTTGGCGCTCAAGGCGTCCTTGTTCGAGGAAGTGCTGGGCCGCGGCAAGGTCGGGGAAATGAGCGAAGCGGAATTTCTCGACATCGCGGCGTTTGTCGCGCCGGCCCGCCGCAGGGTGGGCGCATGGCTTGCCGAGAACGGCTTTCGCAAGATGCAGGCTCGCCTTGCTGCCCTGATGGATGGCTGGAGCGACACGGTAACCGCCGATGCGCGGCTTGCCGAGTTCGAGGGGTCGTTCCCGGCCAATCGCGCCAACCGCTGGGTGCGCGACCTTGCGGCGGAAGCGCTGCATTATACCGCGCCCGAGCATTACCCGCTGATGACCCGCTGGATGTGGGACGCGAAGGTTGGAACCGGCGTTTTGCGCGAGATCTGGTTCGCCGACGATCCTGATGCCGTGCGAATCGAAGCGGGCGATAGTTTTGAAGTTCACGCCACGCTGCGCGGCGAACTGCAATCCTTCCTGCGCGACAATGGCGTGTTCCGTGACCTGCCCTTCTATACCGACCTTTTGTGCGCGCATGTCTATGCCGGATACATTAACGACCGCGGCGGCCAGTACCTTCGCGCCGACGCCTGCGGCGACAGCCCGACCGACGCGATGCTCCACACGCGAAGAATGCTTGGCCTCGATGCCGTCGACAGCCAGTCCGGACGTACCCGCCTGAAGCTGGTGGACGGACAGGCCCATGTGCTCGGCGGCGCCGCGCTGCCCAGTCTCAACCCCGCGAGGCCGAACCATGCCAATTCATGAAAAATCGCTGATCCGGCCAGAAAACCTCGTCACCCATGAAAATCTCGAAATCGACGGCATCGACGTGTCCGGTCACTGGAGCACGTTCATCAAGAGCCGCGCGATCACCGACTACAACGAGGCGATGGAGGAAGAGATCGCGGCGCTGCCGGGCGGCGAATTCATCCACCGCTGCTGGCAATGCGGCTCATGCACCAATGCCTGCACGATCAACGCCATCAATCCGGAATTCAACCCGCGCTACTGGATCTACCTGATCCGCACCGGCATGGAAGACGAGTTGCTGCGTGACAAGGACATCATCTGGCAGTGCGTCTCCTGCAACAAATGCACCTATGCCTGCCCGCGTGACGTCAATCCCGAAGGCGTGATGAAGGCGACTGCGCATTGGCTGGAGCTGAAGGGCCATGTCGAGCCGAAGCCGGCGACGGTGTTCGACGAGGAGTTTTCCGGACAGGTCTTCAGAACCGGCAAGATCGAGGAAGGATCGGTGCTGATAAATTTCATGAAGCGCACCGGCCAGCCCGTCCTCCAGGAATGGCTTGTGGCGCTAGTCCGGGGCCTCGTCTCTCGGCTGCCTGTCACCATGCTGGCAAAGCTCGGACTGGCGAGGGTCATGCATCCGCGTACCAAAGGCTGGGCAGGTTCGCGCGCGGCAATCGAGGAACATTTGAAGGAACGCAAGGCCGCCGACCGCAAGGCGCTGGGCCTCGACCTGCAGGGAGCGGAATGATGAGCGGCAAGCACAAGAAGGTCGCCTACTATCCCGGATGCGCGCTGGAGGGTACGGCACACGCCTATGACCGCTCCACGCGCGAATTGGGCACTGCCCTCGGCCTCGAACTGGTCGAGTTGAAGAACTGGAACTGCTGCGGCGCGATGGAGGTGAAAAATCTCGATCCCAAGCTGCAGACATATCTTTCGGCGCGAAACCTTTCGATTGCCGAAGAGATGGGTTTCGACACGGTGATGGCACCCTGCAACGGCTGCTATCACAATCTCAAGAAAGCTGAATACGATCTGGGCCATGACGAGCAGTCGCGGCAGACCAATGCGAAACTTTCCACGAAGGCCGGCCACGCGACCTATGAGGCCGGCAAGGTCGAGACGATCCATGCGCTGGACTGGATCAAGGATGCGATCGGCGAGGACGGGCTGAAGCAGCGCGTCCGGAATTCACTGAGCGGCCTGAAGGTCGCCTGCTACTATGGCTGCATGTATACGCGCCCGCGGCACATCTTTCCTGAGAAGGACAAAGGGCCCGGAACTGAATCCACCCTCAAGCCACATTTCATGGACGACCTGCTTGCCGCTGCCGGCGCGCAGATTGTCGAGTATCCGCTGAAGACTGCCTGCTGCGGCGGCGCCCACACGCTGTCGGATTCCGACACATCGACAAAGCTGGTGCTGAACCTTCTCACCACTGCGGAAGCTTGCGGCGCTGATGTGATCGCCACCGAATGCCCGACCTGCCACACGGGCCTTGAAATGCACCAGATGCGTGCGGAAAAGGTGATGGGCCGGAAGACGAGCGTCAAGATCGTCTACTTCACCCAGCTTCTGGGCATGGCACTTGGCCTGTCGCAGCGCAAGGTCGGCATCCACGAGAACATGTCGGAATCGCGCGACTTCCTGCGCGAAAAGGGTTTGGCATGATCGCGCAAACCGCCATTGCCGGACTAGAAGCAATGCCGCTGCTCGACCGACTGGACGAGATCGCGCGGGCCAGCGGCGCGGAACTTATTGCGCGGTCGCAAGAGCTTTCGGGCGAGCTACTCGATACCGGCGAGCTGGCTCTTGAAAACTGGCTCGCTTCCATTGGCCGCACGCCCGATGGAAGCTTGGTCGAGGGCTTTCGCCTGCTGGCACTGCACCGTCAGGGCGCTCGGGGCGATCCTTCCTTCAACGCCTGCCGGGAGACGTGCCGCGAGCTCGTCTACCACGTCAATTGCGCAAGGATGCTGGAGGGCGATGACGTTGCCCGTGCGCTGCGCATGGGAGCGATGGTGGCGCGCCACCTTGTGCTTTTTATCGACGGAAAGCTGGAAAATTCCGGGCTCGGCGAGTTCTGCTGCTCGTCGCGCCCGCTGCGCTCGTCCGACCCTGCCGGCGCGGCCCCAACCCTTGAGACGGAGAACTGACATGCCCCTTGTTCGAGGCTGCAACCTTCCCGATGACCTCCTATACGACGTGGACAACAACATATGGTACCGCGAAAACGCCGATGGCACCGTCACGCTCGGCATGACCGCGGTCGCTGCCGCCATGGCAGGGCCGCTGGTCGCATTCACGCCAAAAAAGGCCGGCCGGCCGGTGCAGGGCGGCAAGTCCTGCGCAACCGTTGAATCGGGCAAATGGGTGGGTCCCGCCAAGATTGCCTTCGACGCGGACGTTGTTGAAACAAACGAGGATCTCGCCGGCAACCCCAAGCTCGCCGGTTCCGACACCTATGGCGCGGGCTGGATGGTGAAGGTCAAGCCCGCCGACTGGGCCAGCGCCAAGGCTACGCTCATTCCCGGCACTGCGGTGGCCGGCCCTTACGAGGCGAAGATGGCGGCAGATTCCTTCGCAGGCTGCGCGGCAGCTTGATTTGAACCGGCGCATCGGGCGCCAACGGGAGACAGGCATGGAAATCGCCGACAACCAGAAAAGCATGACGCTGATCATCACCAAGGGTTCGCTCGACTGGGCCTACCCGCCCTTCATCCTGGCGACAACCGCGGCTGCCATGGGCCTCAATGTCACGATGTTCTTTACCTTCTACGGCCTGACGCTGCTGAAGAAGAATCTCGACCTGAAGGTTACCACGCTCGGAAACCCGGCGATGGAGATGCCGATGATGGGCATGCACATGGCGATGCCAAACCTCATTTCGGCAATACCTGGCGTCGGCTCGGCCACTACCGCGATGATGAAGAACCTGATCAAGAAAAAGGGCGTGGCCTCCATTGAGGAACTGCGTGAGGCGGCAGTTGATTCCGAAGTCAACATGATCGCGTGCCAGATGACGATGGACCTCTTCGAATACAAGCTTGAGGACCTGATCCCGGGACCGGTGCTCGGCGGCGCAGCCACCTATATCGAGGGCGCGGCCAAGAGCGACATCAACCTGTTCATCTAGATACCGGAGTGGAATGAAATGGCCGACCAGACACTTGACGTAAAGGGGCTGAACTGCCCGCTGCCGATCCTGAAGGCGAAGAAGGCGCTGAAGGAAATGCCAATGGGCGCGACGCTGGAAGTGATCGCCACCGACCCCGGCGCTGTGAAGGATTTCGAAGCCTTTTGCCGCACCACTGGCAACGAACTGGTGACTTCTTCCGCCAACTTGAACGTTTACTCCTTCGTCATACGCCGGGCATCCTGAGCGGCAGAAAGCCCGGTACCAAACGCACCCGCGAACCGCCGGTTCGCGGGGAGTTGTGCTGCTGCGACTACTACCTTGATCCGGACACCGCAACTGACCCGGCGAGTATTCCGCCATCGATGTTGATCTCGGTTCCGGTCATGTACGGAGCCTCGTCGGATGCCAGCAGCACCGCGATGGCGGCAACCTCCGACGGTTGACCAAACCGGCGCAGCGGCGTATCCGCGACGAATGCTGCCATTCGCGCCTCACGGTCTGGCCCTTTGCCCAGCAAGGGCTCCCACATCGGCGTCATTATGGCCGCCGGGTGGATGGAATTGCATCGGATTTCCAGACCCTGTTCCGCGCAGTAAAGTGCGACGGTTTTAGTATGGTTGCGTATTGCCGCCTTGGAAGAGGCGTACGCGGCTGCCCCCGGAATCCCGACAACGCCAGAGCGCGACGAAATGTTGATGATCGATCCCTTGCCCGTGCGCCGCATCGCACGGATCGCGTGCTTGCAACCCAGGAAGGTACCATCCAGGTTCGTGGCGTGAACGGCACGCCAATCTTCCAGTTCAGCGTTTTCGGGATCGTGTGCAACGGTGCCTTGCTCGAAACCGGTGATGCCGGCATTGTTAACCAGCACATCGAGGCGGCCATCCGTCCCCAGCACATCCGATAATGCCGCTGACCACTCGCCTTCATGGCGCACGTCGAGGCAGCGCCATCTCGCGTTTGAACCCAGGCTTTCCGACAACGCCTCGCCGGCCTCCGCGTCGATGTCGGTTACCCAGACCCTCGCGCCTTCGGCGATGAAGGCCTGTGCAATCGCCGCGCCAATTCCGCGGGCAGCCCCGGTCACTAGCGTTATCTTTCCAGTCAGCCTTTGCATTCGTCGTAACCGTACTGTTGCAAGTCGACCGTCACTCGGCGCTGCGCGTTGCGATGGTCTCGTAGTGCGTCGACAGTTCATCCCAACGCTCAAGCACCAGGCGAGCCGCGTCGGGCACGTAAGACTGTTCAAAATCCTCGCCCTTGAAGGCGATCACATCTTCGATCGTGTCGAAGTCCATGATCGTGACAAACTCGACTTCCTCGGACAAGTTGCGCCTCAGAAGTGAAATCCCGCGATAGCCCTTGATCCCCATCGCCTCAATGCCGGGGAACACCTCGCGAAGCAGTAGCGCCTGGTAGGCGTTCGCATTCTGAGATGTCGTCCATCCGTGCCAGATACGTTTGATCGCCATACTGAGAACTCCTGTTTCAAAATTGCAATGTGCTCAGGTCATATCTTCCGCATCCGCCCGGACGCTCGTCGCGTCAGGGCAGAATTCAACTGCTACAATTGATGGAGGAAAGTACCCGTGTACGTTCAATAGAGGAAGAGTTTCGCGGCGACGGGCTATACCGCGGCGAACTTGGCAACTTCCTTTTCGAACTCAAAGGTCATTAAGATTCATGCAGCTGTTTCGCGAATGTCCTTGTTGTTTGATGCCGACAGCAATTTGGCTTATGCTTCCAAGTTATCGATGCATACAGCATTGGAACTGACCGTAGCAAAGCTGAACCAGGATATCGGGAGGCAGCCATGGCAGAATATTACGATCTGGGCGGGCATCACTTTCCAGTCACAACAAAATCCGAAGCCGCCCAAACATGGTTCGATCGCGGGCTCACATGGACGTATGGCTACAATCACGAGGAGGCGATCGCCTGTTTCGAGAAGGCGCTTGATGCCGATCCCAATTGCGCGATGGCGCATTGGGGGAAGGGATATGCAGCAGGACCCAACTACAACATGCCCTGGGAATTGTTCGACGATGCCGGTCGTGCCCAGGCTCTTGCGACCGGCCATGCTTCGGCTGTTGCGGCTTTGGCGCTCGCGGACACGGTATCGGATTGGGAAGCGGCGCTGATACGGGCGTTGCCGGCGCGCTATCCGCAAGCGGAACCGGTGGAGGACCTGCAGCAGTGGAATGTCGATTTTGCAAACGCAATGCGCAAGGTATTTAGAGAGCATCCGGCAAATCTCGAAGTGAGAACAATCTTTGCCGAAGCGCTGCTGAACATTACCCCTTGGAAAATGTGGGACCTGCGTTCTGGCACTCCTGCCGAAGGCGCGATGACCAGTGAGGCGCAGGCCGTACTTGAGGAAGCCCTGGCCAGCCAACCCGAAGTATGGCGCCATCCCGGCGTGCTGCACCTTTATGTGCATCTCATGGAAATGTCGCCATTCCCGGAAAAGGCATTGAAGGCCGGCGACGCGTTGCGCACCTTGGTGCCTGACTCCGGCCACCTCATCCACATGCCCACACATATAGATGTACTGTGCGGCTTCTACCGGGACGTGGTTCGCTGGAACGAAGTTGCGGTCGAGGCTGATCTCAAGTTCTGGCGCGACAAGGGGCCTTTTAACATCTATTCGGGTTACCGGCTCCACAACTACCATTTCGTGATGTACGGCGCCCTATTTCTGGGACAGTTCGAGCCGGCAATGCGCGCTGTCCATGGTGCGGCGGAAACGGTGCCAGAGGAGATGTTGCGTATCGAAAGCCCGCCGATGGCGGACTATTTCGAAAGCTATCTCGGCTTCGAGCCGCATGTGCTGGTTCGCTTCGGCAGATGGCGCGAGGCCACGCGGCTGGAGCTTCCTTCCGACCCGATATTGTACTGCACGCTTGCTGCCAACGTGCACTATGCACGCGGCGTGGCGCATGCGGCCCTGGGCAATGTCCAGGCTGCGGAGGCCGAGGAAGAGCTGTTCCAGGAGGCCGTCAAGCGGGTGCCGCAGACGCGCCTGCTGCACAACAACCGCGTCATCGACCTGCTGGCGATCGGGGCCGAGATGCTTCGTGGCGAGATACTCTATCGCAAGGGCGCCATCGAGGAAGCATTTGCGGCATTGCGCCGTTCGGTGGCTCTTGATGACAATCTGCCCTACGATGAACCTTGGGGTTGGATGCAGCCGACACGCCACGCGCTGGGCGCCCTTCTTCTGGAGCAAGGCCGGATCGATGAGGCCGAGGCCGTGTTCCGCGAAGATCTGGGCCTTGGCGGACAGCTGTCGCGTGCCACCATCCATCCAGACAATGTCTGGAGCCTGAAGGGGCTGCGCGATTGCCTGAAGGCGCGCGGAGAAACGGTGGAGGCAAGGCTCATCCGGCAACGCCTGGATCTCGCGCAAGCAAGGGCGGACCGGGCGGTGTCGGCGTCGTGCTTTTGTGCACAGGCGGCCTTACGCGCGGCACAGTAAGGAGCACGCAAAGCAATGTAAGGAAACGAACCTGCTTGCATAGACCAAGGAAGGATAGTTTATGCACACGTTGCCCATTGGTCTGTGCGCGTTTCTCCTGGGTGTTGATGTCGACGGATCGGACGCACCGCTCGAGGTGCGGCGCTGGCCGCAGAACCGTGTCAATGGCTTGTTGGACCGGACAGGGCGCTGAGTACAATCGGGGCTCCTGCACAGCAAGTTGAGCGGCGCGGATGCGCACCCACTTCCACCAGCCTGCACCATGGCCTCACTCGTCTTGTTTGTGGTCGGAATGGTCTAGGTCAGGAACGCGATAAACGCTCATGGGTGAGACTAATTTGCGACACGGCGCTGCTGCCGGCGATAAAGCCGAATGCGATGGCCGTAAGCAGACCGTTTCCTGAGAGATAGCCGCTCACATCGGGACCCGATACGCCGCAAGCCGCGCCGCCGGCTGCATGAAGATTGGCGAAAGGAGTTCCGTCCGGTCGCACGACGCGGGCCCTGTCGTCGATCATCAATCCGCCTTGGGTGTGGAACAGCGCCCCGGTCACCTTGACGGCGTGATAAGGCAACGTCAGTTGCGGAAGGTTCGTGAAATCGCGGCCAAAGGCATCTGCGCTTTTTCCGGAGCGCAGTCGCGCCACCTCCTCCAGTGTGCGGGCAAGTCCTTCCATCGGAAGGCCCGTAACCGCGCACAGCGTGGCGAAGTCGGGCGCGGTGCGGATCGCCCCCGCTGCGAACGCATCGCGGTAGTCTGGAAAGGACATCGCAAATTCGTGGATGGGTTCGTCATAGATGTTCCAGGCAAGCCCCTGCGGCTGGGCGAGGACTTTTACGGCCTGCTCGGAATATCCGCCGCTCTCGTCCGAGAAGCGCTGGCCTTCCAGATTCACCTGGATGGCGCCACGCGTCATCAGCGCCCAGCTGATCAGGATCCCCTGGGGGTGGGCAAGAGACCCGTGGCCCTGGTATCCGGATAGGTGGCGCAACTGCGCGCCAAGCTCCGAGCCCCACAGCACCGCGTCGCCCGTATTGCCCGCATGACCATAGTAGAGGCCGCCTGCGATCTCGGGAATGTAGCCCCGCACCAGCTCGGGATTTCCGCCAAAACCATTGCAGGCAAGGAAAAGGCTGCCGCACCCGACAAATTCGCTGCCGCCGCCGGGCCTTGCGACCTCCACCGCCGTAATCCTGTCATTCTCGTCGACGTAAAGCCGCTCCGCCCGCGCCTCGGTCACGATGGTGATGCCTGCCGACTGCGACGCAGCCAGCAATTTCGCATGCAGCGCAGAACCTGTTTTCTCAGGTACGGCATGCATGCGATGGCGCGAATGGCCGGGATAGAGAAAATCGTCCAGCACGATCCATTCGATGCCGCACTGCTGGGCAAGCCAGTCCACCGCCGAGCCGATGGTGCGGCTTGCGAGATCTGCAAGGAACGGATCCGATTTCCCCTTCGACTTGGCAAGAATGTCGGCAAGGAGGATTTGCGGACTGTCGTCTGCTATTCCGGCGTTGGCTTGGGCGAGCGTGCCAGGGGCGGGAACAAAGCCGGAAGACATTGACGTGGAACCGGATGGCGAGGCGTCTCGTTCGAGTACGATCACGTCTGCGCCGTCGGCCCTGGCCCGCAGCGCGGCCACCAGACCGCATGCGCCTGCGCCGATCACCACCACGCCGGCGGAAGCATCGAGCCGAGGCGCGGCCTGCCGCAACACACGGCCCATCACGAGCCCTCGATCATATCGAGGGCTCCGGTGCAGGAGACGGTTTGCGCAACGGTAGAAAGATCGCCGATGGCGCGTTCATGCACCTCGCTGGAGAACGCCGCGCAACCGTCCGAGAGGACGATGACCTTAAAGTCGCGCACATGCGCATCGCGGACGGTAGAGGCTACGCCGCCATTCGTCACAATGCCGCAGACAAGTAGCGTATCGATGCCTGCCTTGCGCAGTACCCATTCGAGTCGCGTCATGTAAAAGGCCGAATAGGCCACCTTTTCGACCGAAAAATCCGCCGGCTGCAACTCGTCCACGAGTGCTTGACCCCAGCTACCCGGCGCGAAATCGCCCCTGCGCAAGAAGGGCCGCAGCGTTTTGAGATGCGGCGAAACCATCGGCTCGCCATCGCGGCCGGGGATGAGCGTGAACTGCGTTGACACGACCGAACCGCCGGCAGCGCGAACACCTTTAGCTACGGGCAAGATGCGCTGTGGCAATGCCGCGATGTCCGCGTTCGACTGGCCACCGCGGGCATAGGCGCCTTCAGGATGGAGGAAATCGTTCTGCAGGTCGACAACCAGTAGCGCCGCGCGGCGCGGATCGAATTCAATGGTTTCCATCGGCGCCTCCGACGGGACGGATCACAAGATTTCCGAACGCATCCACGCGGGCGAAGAGGCCGGGGTCGACGAAGATTGTCGTGTCGGGCTGTTCCAGCAGGGCAGGGCCCTCGATCAACGCGCCGGTTTCCAGAGCCAGCCTTTCGTAGACGCCGGCTTGCATGAAGCGGCCATCGGCGAAAATCCGGCGTGTCCCGACAAGGCAATCGAGCGGCGGCCTGCCATCTACCGGCGCGAATACCTTCATGTCGAGCTTCGGACGCCTGCCGATCACGGCAATGCGGTAGTTCATCACGCGCCTGGGAATGTTCTCGAGCAGCCGCCCATAGGCTTCGCGGTAGGCGAGGTCGAAACTTGCTGCGACCGCTTCGCGGGTCAATCCGCCTTCCGGCATCTCCACCCGGACCGTAACCGTATGTGTCTGCCCGACATAGAGCATGTCGAGTTCGTAGAGCTCGTCGATGCGTTCGAAAGCAACGCCGGACGCCGTCAGCAATTTCGAGGTGCTGCGCGCAACCGCTGTCATTTCCTCGCCGAGTGCTGCCGCGTCGACCTGGTCAAGCAGGCGGTTGACCGTCTGCACGCGGTCATGGCGCATGTCAGCCACAACGCAACCGAGTGCGGAGGTGACGCCGGGAAAGCGCGGCACGAGGGCCGAACCGAGCCCTACCTCCTTGATCAGCGCGCCGGTGTGCAGTCCGCCGCCGCCGCCAAACGGCATCGCCGCGAACTTTGCGGGATCATGCCCTTTTTCAATGGAGACGAGCCGGATAGCGCCTGCCATCTTTGCGGTCGCGAGCTTCAGGATCGCTTCGGCTGCATCCTCGATGTCCAGACCGAGCGGAGAGGCGATCTCGTCTTCGATTGCTGCCCTTGCCGCCTCGATGTCGAGACGCGCCAGCTTGCCACCGATAGGGCGCTCCGCGTTGATGCGGCCGAGAACCACATTCGCGTCGGTCACCGTCGGTCGCCTGTTGCCAAGACCATAGCAGACCGGCCCGGGGTCTGATCCTGCCGATTGAGGCCCCACCTGCAACAACCCGCTACTGTCCACCCAAGCAATGGACCCGCCGCCAGCGCCGATCGTCGTGATCTCGATCATCGGCGTGCGCACGACCAGGCCGAAGTCGATCGAGGTCTGGGCCGCCAGTGCTGCCTGACCGCCGGCAACCAGCGAAACGTCGAATGAAGTCCCGCCCATGTCGCAGGTGATGATGTTCGCAAAGCCCGCCGCCTGGGCAATCGCGGTTGCCGCGATCACGCCTGCCGCGGGGCCGGAAAGCGCCGTGCGAACCGGATAGCGCTTGGCAGTGTCGACGGACATCACGCCGCCATTCGACTGGACGATCAAAATGTCGCCGGCAAAGCCGCGTTCGGCAAGGCTTCTCTCCAACCGTTCCAGGTAGGAGGATACCACCGGCTGCAGATAGGCATTCAGCGTCGCCGTGGAGAGGCGCTCGAACTCGCGGATTTCCGGCAGGATCTCGGTCGCCGCCGTGACATAGGCGTTCGGCCAGAGCGAGCGTACGGCCTCGACCGCCAGCGCCTCGTTGGCCGCGTTGGCATAGCCGTTGATGAAAAAGACGCAGACGGACTCGCAGCCGCTGTCGCTCAGTGCCTGCGCCCGCTCGCGAACGGCGTTCAGATCGACTTCTTCCATCACCGTACCGTCAGCGAGCACGCGCTCGCCAACCTCGACGCGATCACGACGGTCAACCACCGGTGTGAAAGAGCCTTTCAATCCCCATGTCGCAGGCCTGTCACGGCGGCGCATCTCCAGAACGTCGCGAAATCCCTGGGTGGTAATGATGCCGGTTCGAGCACCCTTGCGCTCAAGCAGGGCGTTCGTTCCAACCGTTGTTCCGTGAACCACCGTGCGAATATCGCCAAAGTCGGCGATCTTTCCTGCGATGCCTTCGACAAACCCCCTGGATTGGTCGCCGCGCGTCGAGGGCACTTTCGCAGTGGCGATTGTTCCCGTTGCCTCGTCGAGAATGAATACGTCCGTGAAGGTGCCGCCGACATCGACGCCAATTGCGTAAGCCGGTTTCGTCACGCTGCCTGTCCCCGCTTTGCCATCGTCGCCGCCTCGTCCAGCGCACCATCTTCCGAGACGATCACGCCGTAGGCCTCGAGCGCTTTTTCCGGCGAGACAAGACCCTGCATCACGTCGCGCCGGACCTGTTGCGCGTCGCGTTCGAGCGGATCGCCATATCCGCCGCCGCCGGGAGTTTCGAGACGCAGCCGCTGGCCTCGTTCGATGTGGATGCCAACCATCTTGGATGCCATTGGCGGTTCGTGCTCGCCGTTCGCCTGCTGATAAACGAAGTGGTTGGCGGCCGCTGACATGCCGCCGGCAATGCCAGGCGGCGGGAAGCGCCCCCGCTCGCCAAATAGAAAGACATCGGCCTCCTTCTCCAGCAGTTCGATCTCGTATATCGCGCCGAGGCCGCCGCGGTGCCTGCCCGGGCCGCCGGAATCGGGACGCAGCGCCCATTGGGTGAAGCGCACCGGATAGGCGGCTTCCAGGATTTCCAGCGGCGGGATCGTCGCGGTCGAGATCGGCGCATTGCCGTGGTTCAACCCGTCGCCCTGGGCATGCCCGCCATGGCCGCCGCCAAAAAAGGAAAACATGACCCAGCGTTGCCCGTTTGCCCTGTGGCCGGCGAGGGACAAGGCATTGATGGTTCCGTAAGCGCAGGCCATCGCCTCCTTCGGGGCGATCTTCGCGACCGCCTGAAAGATCACGTCGATAAGCCGCAGGATGGTTTCCGTGTATCCGCCGACGGGCTTGGGGGCGCGGACAGAGAGCAGCGAATCCTCCGCAATCTTGAACTCCACTGGCTCCAGGACCCCGGCATTCGCCGGCACCTCGCCGAAGATGTGCTTTAGCGCGACATAGCAAGCGGCAATGGTCGTGGCGCGGGAGATGTTGACTGGTCCGGCACAGGCCGGGGAAGAGCGTGTGAAATCGATGATCATCCGATCGCCCTCGATCGTAAGGTCCAGTGCGATTTTGAGCGGCTGGTCGACAATGCCGTCATTGTCGAGGAAGTCCTCCGCCGAAACCGTTCCGGCCGGAAGGCGCGCGATCTGGACTCGCATCATCTGCGCCGCGCGCGATTTGAGTTCGCCAAGGCACGCCGCGACCGTGGCGGCGCCGTATTCAGCGATCAGCGCGAGCATTCGCCGCTCGCCAAGTTCCAGTGCATTGATCTGGCCGTTCAAGTCGCCGTAGAGTGAAAGCGGCAGCCGCGAGTTCGCCGAAAGAATATCGACTATGTCTTGCCGGAACTCGCCCTTGTCGTAGAGCTTGACTGGCGGGATCAGCATACCTTCCTGGAAACATTCCCGCGCAACGGGATTGTAATTTCCCGGCACATTGCCGCCGACGTCGTGCCAGTGCCCGACGGATGCCAGGAAGCAGAAGACCTTGCCATCGACAAAGACGGGCTTCACCAGCCGAAAGTCTGAAAGATGAGTGCCGCCGTCATAGGGATCGTTGAAGATCCAGACATCGCCTTCGCTGATCCCGCCTTGCCTTGCCGCCTTGTCGATCACGGCTTTCACGGCGAACGCCATGACCCCCACGAAGATTGGCAGGCCTGACTTGCCCTGCACCAGCGTGTCGCCAGTGCCAGCCTCGTATATGCCGTGGGAAGCGTCGTGCGCCTCGGCGATGATAGGGTTGAAGGCCGAGCGGAACAGCGTCGCGTCCATTTCGTCTGCGATCTGTTCCAGCCGGCCTTTCAGGATCGCCAGCGTGACAGGGTCCAGCGTCATCAGCTTGCGTCTCCATCGTACATTGCGCCCTGCCTCAGCATTTCGGGCGTGCCGATCAACTCATTCAGGCCGTTGAAGTCGAACATGCGGTTGCGGAATTGTTCGTTCGAGCCATTGGCGACCAGGTTGGCGTAGTAGTCGCGGGCAGTTGCGGCAAGCGCACGAACGACGCCGCCGGGGAAGATAACGAGGCTGAAGCCCAGCGTCTCCAGTTCGGTCGCGCCGAGTACCGGCGTTTTGCCGCCCTCGACCATGTTCGCCATCAGCGGCACGCGATCGCCGAAACTGCCGACTATGCGCGATATTTCGTCCATCGACTGCGGCGCCTCGACGAACAGCACATCCGCGCCCGCCTCCAGATATGCGCCGGCACGGTCAATCGCTGCCGAGAAACCCTCCACCGCGATGGCGTCGGTTCGGCCGATGACGAGCGTCTCGGCGGATAAGCGGGCATCGCAGGCAGCGCGGATCTTGCCGGCCATTTCAGCGGAAGAGATCAAGGATTTCCCATCGAGATGCCCGCAGCGCTTGGGCATGGTCTGGTCCTCGAGTTGCAGCGCATTGGCGCCCATCCGCTCGAACACGCGCACCGTGCGTTGCACGTTGAGCGCATTGCCGAAACCGTTGTCGGCATCGACAATTATTGGAAGCTCGATCCGGTCCCGCAGCGCAGCAACGGTATCTGCCACCTCGCTCATCGACACGAGCCCGATGTCTGGACGGCCGAACCGCGAATAGGCGATCGATGCGCCCGAAAGATACACGGCTTCGGCGCCTGCCTTTTGTGCGATCAGCCCTGTAAGGGCGTCGTAAACCCCTGGAGCGAGGAGGATCGCGCGTTCCTGCAGTCTTTGTCTCAGGCTCACGTCGTGGGTCTCCTCGTTCCGGCGGCGAACCGCTTCTTGAGATGCGGGACAAGGCCGCCGTCACCGAGCATCTGCCGCAGGTTCTCCGGGAGCGGCTCGAGTTCAATGATCCGGTTCTTGTCAAGCAGGAGAAGCCGGCAGGCTTCGAGGTCCAGCTTTGCCGCATCGCCGTCGGCGATCCCGCCGATATCGGACGCCACGAGCGCGGGCAGACCAAGGTTGATTGCGTTACGGTAGAAAATGCCGGCGAAGGACCGGGCAATCACGGCGGCGACCCCCAAATGGCGCAGCGCTTCCACTGCCTGCTCGCGCGAGGAACCCATGCCGAAATTTCGACCGGCGACGATGATGTCGCCCTTGCGGACGCGGGCGGCAAAGTCCGGCCGCACGCCTTCAAGACAGTGCGCCGCGAGTTCGGCAATGCCGCCTTTCATGTAAGCGCCGGGCGCGAACTGATCGGTGTCGATGTCGTCGCCAAAAAGAAAGACATGCCCGCTCATGGATGCGTCTCCCGCAGGAAATCGCGCGGATCGGCTATCGTGCCCGAGACAGCCGAAGCGGCAACGGTAAGCGGCGATGCGAGCCAGACCCTGGAAGTGGCGGCGCCCATGCGACCCTTGAAATTGCGCGCGGTGGAAGAAATGCAGGTTACGTTCTCGCCGAGCCGGTCATTGCCGTATCCGGCGCAGATACCGCAAGCATTGGGCAGAATGCGCGCTCCGGCATCCTCGAAGATGCGCATGATGCCTTCCGCCTCGGCACGGGCTTGGTCGCGCCTGCTCGACGGCGCCACGAGAAGTTCGACGCCCGGTGCGATTCTGCGGCCCGCGAGGATTCCAGCGGCTCCCTTCAAATCCTCGTATTTTGCGCCAGTGCATGCACCGATATAGGCAACGTCCACCGGCGTCGATTGTGCTTGCCCCACGGGTCCCGCATTGGCGGGTGAATGCGGTGCGGCCACCTGTGGCTCCAGCGCTGCTGCATCAAACACATGGTGCGAGCCAAGCATGGCGCCGGCATCCGTTGCGAGCCCGCGCCAGTCGCCGGCATCGCCGCCGACACTCTCCAGCCATTCCTGGGTGACTTCATCGGGCGCGATCAGGCCCGCCTGTGCGCCTAGTTCCGCGGCCATGTTGGAAAGAGTCATCCGCTCCTGCATCGAGAGCGCGCGCACCGCCTCGCCGGTGTATTCCACCGCCTGGTAGCCGCCGCCATCCATTCCCAACCTGCCGCACAGCGCCAGCATCATGTCCTTCGCCAACACGCCCGGCGAGAGCCGGTTTTGCCATTCGATCAGGATCGTTTCTGGTACTTGAAGCCAGATTTCGCCGGTAGCCAGGACGCCCGCCATCTCCGTGGCGCCGACACCGAACATGTAGGCGCCGAACGCGCCGCCCGTGGGTGAGTGGCTGTCGCCGCCCACGACCAGCATGCCGGGCTTGAGATGTCCGCGTTCCGGCAGCACCACATGGCAAATGCCTTCGCCGTCATGGAAGGCAACCTTGCGTTCCTTCGCCCAAACCCGTGTCAGTTCGAGGATGCGCGCCCCCTCGTCTGTGTCTCCGGGCACGAAATGGTCGGAGATGAGCACGATCTTCGACGCGTCGAACAGCGGCGCTCCCAGTTCGCGCAGGATCGGCTCCACCCGCCGCGGACCGCCTGAATCGTGGATCATCGCCAGGTCCACCTTCACGGTAACGACCTCGCCCGGCCTGACCGTTGTGCGGCCGGCGGCGCGGGCAATGATCTTCTGAGCAAGGGTCGTTGCCATCACGCAAGCCCCAGATACGAGCGCTGGAGTTCGGGATCGTCCATCATCTCGGACGGACGTCCGGAGAGGCGGATCTCGCCGTTCTCCATCACGAAGGCACGGCTGGCGATCTCAAGCGATTGCAAGACATTCTGTTCAACCAGAAGGATCGTCAGGCCCTCCTCGTTCAGCCGCTTGATTAGGGCGAACATCTCCTCGACCAGCAGCGGCGACAGGCCTATCGACGGCTCGTCGAGGATGAGGATTTCAGGCTCTGCCATCATGCCGCGCCCGATCGCGAGCATCTGCTGCTCTCCGCCGGAAAGGGTGCCCGCCTTTTGCTCGAACCGTTCTTCAAGGCGCGGAAAGATTTCCGTGACGCGCTCCAGATTGGCGGACCGGTTTGCCCGGCCGCGACGGTAGGCGCCGAGCAGGAGGTTTTCGCGTACGCTCAAATTCGGGAAAATGTGTCGCCCCTCCGGCACCTGGATCAAGCCGGCGTCGACGATTGCCTGCGCCGACAGGCGGGTGATATCGCGTCCCTTGAACCGAACGGAGCCCGCCCATGGTCGCTGAAGACCGGAGATGATGGTGGCGAAAGTAGTCTTGCCGACGCCATTGGAGCCGAGCAGGGCGACAATGTCCCCGCGGCCGATTTCAAGGTCGATGCCGCGCAGGATCTCGACCGGACCGTAGCCGCCGCGCAACCCGGTGACCTCAAGCATGGCGGGTTCAGGCATGACTGGCCTCCCGCCTTGCCATTCGCTCCGCCATTCCCTTGCCGAGATAGGCTTCGACGACGCGGGGATTGGCTACGATTTCGCGCGGAGGGCCTTGCGCGATGATCTCGCCCTGGTTCAGCACCCAGGCATGCTGCGAAAGGCTCATGACCGCCTGCATCACATGCTCGATCAAAAGGATGGTGACGCCGGTCTCGGCGATCGCCCGTATGAGCGGAACGACATCGCGGATTTCCGACGGGTTGAGACCGGCAAGCACCTCGTCGAACAGGATAAGCCTGGGGTCGGTGGCAAGCGCACGGGCAACCTCCAGCCGCTTGCGGCCAGCGACGGTCAGGGCCGCCGCGTCGCTGTCCAGCCGATCCGCCAGGCCTACCTGGATTGCAACCGCCTCGGCCTTGTGGAGAGCATCTGAACGCCGGCTGAGGCGCAGATGCGCGCCGACGGCGATATTTTCGCGAACTGTCTGGCCGGCGAAGGGTTGCACGATCTGGAACGTGCGCACCATGCCGCGCGCGGCGATCTTCTCTGGCGCAAGGCCGGTGATATCTTCGCCGAGAAACCGGACGGTACCCCCGTCCGGCTTGTGGAAGCCGGTAAGGAGCGCAAAAAGCGTTGTCTTGCCCGCGCCGTTCGGCCCGATAAGGGAGGAGATGCCGCCCTGCGGCACATGCATCGTCACGTTGCGCGATGCCTGGACGCCGCCGAAACTCTTGCTGATGCCGTTTATGTCAAGCATGCCCGGCCTCCGGCGCATCGGCGGCCGGCTTGGCGGCTACGGCCAAAGGCTTGCGCCGGCGCAGATGCGTTATGCTGGCGAGCCCGCGCGGCATGAACAGCACCATGATGACGAGCAGCACGCCGTACAGTACGAGGCTGATGCCGGGCACATCGCCAATGATCTCGCGCGTCAATTCCGATAGTGCGTGTAGTGCCGCCGCGCCCAGCAACGGGCCGAACAGGGTTCCCATGCCGCCGATGATCGGGACCAGCAAGCTCTCCACTGAAATGGCGGCGCCATATGCAATTTGGGGATCGAGATAGAGGAAATACTGCGTATAGAAAACCCCGGCCAATCCGCTGAAGAAGCCGGACAGCATGATCGCCTGCATCTTCACTGCAAAGGCGTTGACGCCTAGCGCGCGCGCCGCATCCTCGTTGTCGCGAACGGCCGTGAGTTGCGCGCCGAAGCGCGAATTGGCCATGGCCCAGACCGCGAGGAAGCAGGAAAGGCACATTGTCCAGATGACCCAGAAGAAGCCGGCGCGGTCGGCGAACTGGAAATTTGCAGCGCTCTGGTTCAGCGGCACGAGGATGCCGACGCCTGCCCCGGTAAAGCTCACCGAGTTCGACAAGATCCGCAGGACCTCGGCGAATGCGAGCGTGACCAGCGCGAAATAGGAACCACGAAGGCCATAGCGGAAAGTCGAAAAGCCGATGAATGTAGCAACTGCGACAGCGGCAGCGCCGCCGGCGACCATGCCGATCCAGGGGTTGATGCCGAACTGCGTCTGCAGCACGGCGACGGTATAGGCCCCGGTTCCGAAATAGGCTGCATGGCCAAAGGAGACTTGTCCGCCATAACCGCCGAGGATGTTCCAGGCCTGCCCCAGCAGCGCTGCATAAAGAGTCATGATGACGAGATTGAGGGTGGCGGAAGAGGACTGTACGAGCGGCGCCAGGGCAATGGCCCCGAATACCGCCAACAGGAGCGCAAGCTGTCTCATCGCGTCAAGCCTTGTGACCGAGAAGGCCGGTTGGCCGCAGGATCAGAACGACGATGAAGATCAGGAAGATGCCGATCTGCCCCAGACTCTCGCCAAGGAACAGACCGCTCAGTGCCTCCACGACCCCGATGATGAGGCCGCCGATCATCGCGCCGACGAAGGATCCCATGCCGCCAAGCACAACGATCGTGAAGGCGATCAGCACGAAGCCGCCGCCGACCTGCGGGCTCACGTAATACCCGGGCAGCAGCAGGCAGGCGGCAACGCCGAGGCATGCGATGCCAAGGCCGAAACTGACACCGAAAACATGGTCGGCATCGATGCCGACGAGTTTTGCTCCCTTGCGTTCCTTGGACAAAGCGCGGATTGCCCGGCCAAGGTCGGTCCGTGTCATCAGCAGCCACAGCAGCGTTGCCGTCACGATCGCGCCGGCAAACGCGACAAGCTTGGGGACCGGCAGGAATGCGCCCAGAATCTCGACTGTCTCGAAGGAATAGGGCGTCTCGATGATGCGCGTGTCCGACTTGAAGAAAAACAGCGCCAAATTCTCCATCACGATGGACAGGCCAAGCGTAACGAGCAGGATGTTCTCGTCCCTGCCGTGGCTGGCGCGCGCGATGATACCGCGCTGCAGCACGTATCCGAAGGCGAACATGGCCGGTGGGACGATCAGCAGCGAGAGATATGGATCGATCCCTAGGCGCACCTTCAGGAAATAGACCGCGTACAGGCCCAGCATGAGCAACGCGCCATGCGCGAAATTGATAATGTGCAGCACGCCATAGATCAGCGTCAGGCCGAGCGCGATCAGCGCGTACAGCGCCCCTGTTGTCAGGCCGTTAAGGATCGACGGGACGATGATGGCAAGGTCTGGCATCGCGGCCTGTGGCTCAGAGAAACGGGACGGCCGGGCCTTGGGCCCGGCCGCGGGTTGCGAACTACATCTTCGCCGGGAAGATCGCTTCGGCGGACGCGAATTCCTTCGGGAAGATCACCTCGATCACGCTTTTCTGGACCTGGGTATTGACCGGCTGCGCGCCCTCGTTCTGGCCGTTCACCATCCTTGTCGGGCCATAGGGCATGCCGTGCTGGTCCCAGGTCGAGCTGGCGAGCGCGGCATTCACCGCGTCCTTTTCCACCGACCCGGCCCGTTCGATCGCGTCTGCGAGCAGCGCCACCGCATTGTAGGCGAGGAAGACCTCGTAGGTGTAGACGAGGCCCTTCTCCTCGGCGGCCTTGCGCCGGTTCAATGCAAGTTCCGACTTCGGATTGTACCAGTGATTGCAGTCCATGATGAGTTCGGCTGCTTCCGGGAACTCCTTGACGAACTGGTAGCTCGAGGCCGCGCCGCCAAGCACCGAGTAGATGCCCTGTGCCTCGACCTGCTGTTGGCGCAGCGTGCGGGCGAGCAGCACATACTCGTTGTAGTAGTTGGCGGGAATGATGAGGTCCGGCTTCTTCGACTTGATCTGGAGCGCGATGTTGGTGAAGTCGCGCGTCGGGTTGGCGTGCTTGATGGTCTCGACGACCTCGATGCCGATCTCAGGCAGCTTCTTGTTCAACAGCTCCGCCGTTCCCGTTCCAAACAGCGATTCCTCATGGATGATCATCGCGGTCTTTGCCGGGGATCCGGCTGCCTTGTTGATCGTGTCGAGGTTGGTCACCGCCATCTCCGCCGTCTTGCCGTATCCCGGCGAGAAGCGGAACGTGTTTGCAAGGCCGCGCTGGACGATCTGGTCCGAGACGCCTACATCGACCACATGGGGCGTGTTCGTCTTCGCGGCTTCCTGCGAAGTCGCCAGCGAGATTGCCGAGGAATATCCGGCGACGATCCCGTGTGCTCCCGCTTCAACCATCTTGCCCACTTCGGCGGCGCCTATTTCAGGCTTGCCCTGGCTGTCGGCCAGCATCGCCTCTATCATGGCGCCGCCCATCGACTTGATGCCACCGGCCGCATTGATGTCGGCGATGGCCATTTCGGCCCCCGCGCGGCACTGCGTGCCAGAAAACGCGATGAAGCCGGAGACCGGATGGATGAGGCCTATCTTCACGGCTGCTGGCTGCGCCCTCAGCACTGCGGGAAAACCCATCACGCCCACGCCGATGGCCGTGGCCCCGGCCGCCAGGAAATCGCGACGCCGCATCACGGCCCTTGATCCCTTTCCTGCGAACTTGTCTGCCATGCTAGTCCTCCTGTTTTTCGTCAGTGCTTGTTTATCGTTCCCCGTGTGGCTTTCCTTCGCCGTCACCGGCGGGGACCGGAGATGACGCCTGTGCAGTCCATTGCATGCCTTCCTTGCCGCGCACGCGCCGCATGGACATTTCGAAACGGTAGAGATCGGGCCGGTACAGCACGCGGATGTATTCGACCGGCCTGCCGGAAGTGTCGCTTACTATCCGTCGGACCTCGATCAATGGTGCGCCAGGATGGATCGAGAGGGCATGGGCGACATCGGCTTCCGCGATGGTGGCGGATATGGTCTGGCGCGCCGAGGCGACTTTGACCCCGGCCATTTCCAGCAAATGCAATAGCGGTTTTGCGTTGAGGTCCTCCCGGCCGAAGTTCGTCCCGATGTCGCTGGGAACATAGGTGACGAGATAAGACATCGGCTCTCCGTCGAGCATCCGAACCCGAACAGCCCGCTGGACCTGTGTCCCATGGTCCGTGCCGAGCGCCGCGGCAATATCCTCGCTTGCAGGAACATAGGCGAACTCGAGCACCCTGGCTTCGGTCGTCAGGCCCATCAGGGAGATGTTTTCCAGCCAGCCCTCTATGGAAGATGTTACCGCTGGCGGCGGCGGACGGCTTACGACCCTGGTCCCGCGGCCCCGTTCGCGGATCACCAGACCCGCATCAGCCATTTCGTTGAGCGCACGCTTCGCGGTTATGCGCGACACCCCGAATTCCGCGCAGAGTTCCTGTTCGCCCGGCACGATATCGCCCGGTGCCAGCGTGCCGCCGTAGATGCGGTTGCGCAGGATGAGGAAGATCTGGTGGTAGAGCGGGACGCGGTTGTTGGGATCGGGCCGGAAGTGCTGGCCGACAGGCCTTGCGCCGTTGCCAACTCCAATTGCCGCACCTTGAACTGTCTCGACCATTGACCTTCCCGGCTGCTCAATTGCGTAATGGTATGTCAATATACCATTATGTCAACCGTACCTGAACTCGGACGGTCTTGCGGAAACTGGAGGAAAACCATGCCAATTGTCAGGGTCACGCTTATCGAGGGATACGACGATGCAACGAGAACCCGCATCGCAACACGCCTGACGGATGCTGTGCGGGCGACCATCGCCGCCCCGCTCGACGGCATCGCCGTGGAGATCGTCGAGGTCAAGCCTACCGGCTATATGCGCGGGAGAAGGACCCGGACACCGGGAGTTCCGATGCCCGCACCCTCGGATATCGTGCGCTCGTATCTCGCCGCCATGGAAGCGCGGGACCTCGCCAGCGCGAAAGGCTTTCTTGCCGATGGTTTCGAGATGACATTTCCCGGCGGCGAGAATTTTCGACGGCTTGAGGACCTGGTCGAATGGAGCCGGAGTCGCTACCGCATGGTAAGGAAGACCTACGAGAATTTTGACGAGTGCTTCAGCGAAAACGGCATTGCCGTCTATTGCTTCGGCACGCTTTCAGGAGAATGGCCAGACGGAACACCGTTTTCGTCAATACGCTTCATCGACCGGTTCGAGGTCGCGGACGGCAAACTGACCGGCCAGTTGGTCTGGAACGATCTTGCAATATTTCGGACCGCTTCCCCATCGTAATGGAGTTGCAAGGCGGGCGCGGCCAATGTTGCCGAGGCAACGTCCTTTTCCGTCAATCGAGATCCAGGTGCCGACCCGTTTCAGCCGGTCGGTCCAGGCGAAGGACGTGAACTGTCTGCTCTGATCCGTATTCATGATCTCGGGCACCAACAGAACACATTGTGTTGAAACAGTATTTATCCCAACCGAGACATGGCTATAGCGGATCGGCAACCGATATTTCGGCGGGCTAGCAGCGCGGCCGGCCCGTTCAAGTGGGATCGGGTGGCTGCTGGACACTAGCTTCGCATTATAGTCCCGCGACGGCGGCGAGGAGCACAAGGATCGCAATTCTCATCTCTTGAAATCGCTTCCTGAGTTTCAGTTCTCCATCCTCGTGGATGCCTCGATCTTCTTCTTCAGGCCTTCCAGGTTGAACGAGCCGGGAGTCTGGCTCGGCGGATACTCGACCAATGTCGTGAGGAACTGCCCGGCAATTGCCGAAGCGCGGAACCCGATGAAGACGCGATCCAGAAGCCAGTCGTAGTAGATGTTGGCGTTGTGCTGGGCCCGCTCGTAGGGATCGCGGCGAAGATGGAAGATCAGCGGTACGCGCAGATCGGTGAAGGGCTCCATCCAGACCCCGAAGGCCTCTCCGCGGTTTTCCTGATAGACCACCTTCCAGTCGTCGTGGCGCACCGCCACGATGTCGCCGTCGTCGTTCACATAGACGAAGGCCTTTCGGGGCGATTCAGAAGCCTTGCCCGTCAGGTAGTCGAGCATGTTGTAGCCGTCGATGTAGTTGCGGTACGTGCGCCCGTTCAGTTCGACGCCCGCAAGGAGCTTCTCCTTGACGTCCGGCGCTCCGGCGATCGCCGCGAAGGTCGGCAGCCAGTCCTGATGCGACACGATCCCGTTCAGCGTCGTGCCGGCGGGGAACTTGCCCGGCCAGCGGATGAAGGCCGGCACGCGGTAGGCGCCTTCCCAGTTCGAGTTCTTCTCGCTGCGGAAGGGGGTGTTGCCCGCATCCGGCCATGTGTTGAAGTGCGGGCCGTTGTCGGTCGAGTACTGCACGATCGTGTCGTCGGCGATCCCCAGATCGTCGATCAGCTTGAGAAGTTCGCCCACCTGCATGTCGTGCTCGATCATGCCATCGGTGTATTCGTCATTGCCCTTGTTGCGATGCTCAGGTCGGACATGGGTCCTGAAATGCATGCGCGTGCCGTTCCACCAGACGAAGAACGGCTTTCCCTCGGCATGGGCGCGGGTGATGAAGTCCTTCGCGGCGGCAATGGTCTCGTCGTCGATCGTTTCCATGCGCTTCTTCGTCAACGCACCGGTATCCTCGATCGTCTGCGTCCCGTCGTCTTTCGCGTAGGAGTGGATGACGCCGCGCGGCGCGAACTTGCGCGCGGAATTCCGGATCGTCCGGGATAGTCCTCGTTCTCCGGCTCTTCCTCGGCGTTGAGGTGATAGAGATTGCCGAAGAATTCGTCGAAGCCGTGCATCGTCGGCAGGTGTTCGTCGCGATCGCCCTGATGGTTCTTGCCGAACTGGCCGGTGACATAGCCCTGCGACTTAAGGACCGTCGCCATCGTCACGTCGGTCTTCTGCCAGCCTTCAGGGGCGCCAGGAACGCCGACCTTGGTCATGCCGGTCCTCAGCGGATTGTTGCCGCCGATGAAGGCCGCGCGCCCCGCCGTGCAGGACTGCTGGCCATAGTAGTCGGTGAAGGCAACGCCTTCCTTGGCGATGCGGTCGATGTTGGGCGTCTGGTAGCCCATCAGACCGCGATTGTTGTAGCTGATGTTCGAGGTGCCGATATCATCGCCCCAGATCACCAGAATGTTGGGCTTCTTGTCCTGGGCATTTGCATGCCCTGACAGTCCGCTGAATGCGATGAATGAGGTCGCAGCGAATAACAATAAATGGCGCATGCCTGGAACTCCCTTGCTGAGTTTGAACCCTGTTTAACCAGGATACATTGTAAAACGTTGCGTATTTGTCCGGAACCGAACAAATTGATAGCTTTCAAACAGGACATATGTTGCGCGGTCGACCTTGCGGATATTCGGCAAGCGGTCTCGAGAATGCTACTTCAGGTGTGAGGCTCGCGCTGCGGATTACTCGGAAAGTCCCCGCAATGCGGCTGGATCGGCAACCGTGATCGTGCCGAAACCGAGCTCAATGGCACCCTTCGACTCAAGCTTCTTCAAAACGGGGTTCAGCACAGTACGTGATACGTTGGCAATTGCGGCGAGCTGTGTCTGCGTGACGTCGAGGACGCGCGGCGCGTCGGCATGTATCCCGAGGCGTCCGCCAAGTTTGCTCAGCACGGCTGCGACACGCGCGTCACTGTTTCGGACCATCAGCGCATCGACCATCCCAAGGGTGCGTTCAAAGTTCCGGTTCTGCGCCTTCGAAACCCAACGCCAGATCAGCGGCTCGTCCCGCGATATGTTTACGAATTGGTGTATCGGCAAGTGCAGCAGAATAGACCTGCGGGTAGTCGAAAATCCGACCATACGTCGAACACCCGAAATCACCCCTCCTTCGCCGACCCAGACTGGTGGAAGGAGAATGTAGCCCATCTGCGGATCGCGTGTTCCAGGCGCAAACTCGACCGACAGCGCCCCCTCAGCGAGTCCCCACATACCGCCCGGATCGTCGTCAACGTACTGAAGATAGGTTTGCGCTGGTAAATCGTGCACAGAACACGCACGAAGGATGCGGTCACACAGGTCCGCAGAGAGGTCGGCGTCGATCAGCAATTCCTTTGATAATCCCTTGGGGTCGAGCGGGTTCATGGGCAATTAGTCCGGTTCGGGATAAACTGGAGGAACGCGCTGCCAATGTAAACCATTGCAACCTAGCCGATTTCAACTCACTACTCGCAAGGGCCTATCCACCCGCGCTCGCTATTCCAGCACCGGATAATAGGACCTATCGAAGTCTGCTCTGCGGAGGCCCGTAATTACCTCTGAATGGCCAATTTGGGGCGCAAGGCAGCCGCCTCCGCTAATTGACTATAGGGCGCAGTCGGGTCATGCAGGGGCAAACTTTTGCCGGAAACCGTTGATGGAAAACCGCACTTTCTCTCAATCCATGCTTTTGTTCGCAAAGGCGACAGTGATCGGCGGAATTATTTTCCTTCTGCCCATAGTTATTATGCTCATCGTGTTCGGTCATGCGCTTTCGCTCGCAGCGAAGGCAGCAAAGCCCGTAATCGAATTGCTTCCGCAGGCGCTGGCCGGTGCTGTCACGGTCACCGTTGCCGCGGTAACGGTACTGGTACTGCTTTCGCTGGGCGCAGGGCTGTTCGCCCGCACCCGTGCCGGCAAGGCAGTCATGGCGTGGTTCGAGAACTCACTCGTCGGCGGGCTGCCGCAGTACCAGCTCGTGAAGAGCATGGCCGAGGGAATGGCGCAGATCGAAAATGCAACAGGCGTTACACCGGCCCTCATTTATACCGAAGACGCCTGGCAGTTGGGCTATGTGCTCGACGAGCTCGGTAATGGCTGGGTCGGCGCTTTTCTGCCGCAAGCGCCAACGCCCATGTCCGGCAACATTCTCTATGTTCCGGTGGAGCGCGTGCGTCCGCTGGAGATGTCGATGGTGCAGGCGATGTCGATCGTGAAGCGCCTTGGCGTCGGCTCGGCGGAAGCGTTGCGCGGGGTCGATCTGACTCCACCAGTGGGAACCGTTGCGCAAAGGCTGCCATTCGCCGGCATGATCTGAGGATGTGGCCGCCTCGCTTGCCGACAGCGCGTCGCGTATGCCGATGATCGAGCACGGGGGCGAAGACTAATGAGATACCGCGCATCCGGCAGGATTGCCCGCTCAATTCCGTCGGCCAAGCAGCGCTTGATGGGCGGTGCAGGCTACTAAAGTTTTTTCACAGAATGCTTCTGAAGTGGTCTAGTTGGCTGCATCATTTGATGACCCTGGACTTATAACTGCCATCACAAGCGGCGGTTTTTTACAAAATACCAAGGCCATCTAACCGACCGAGAAGGAGCACCAAGCGCGAGCAGATGCTGGCCCTCGCAAAGAGCATTACAGGACGAAGCGGCTAAGGAGCCGCGTCCGCTTTTGGCAGAAGCCGCGCCCGGTTGGGATGACCAATTTGGGGCGGAGGATGTGTGAAAACACCGGATTTAGTTAAAAGCGCAGAACAAATTTCCTATCAAAGTCACAGGCGGCGCCAACTGGGCAAAACCTGACTCCAAATTCGCGCTGACAGGAATGGGGTTCTAAAGGCTTTGCCGGTGGCTGAGTTTTCACACAGCCTCGGGCGCAAAGCGGCCCCACCAAGGCGGTGGAGCCGCTCCGGTCAGACTTCCGTTCCCTCGGCGAGCTCGAGGGCATCTTCCACATCGACACCCAGGTACCGCACGGTGTTTTCGATCTTGGTATGGCCGAGCAGGATCTGAACCGCGCGGAGATTGCCCGTGGCCTTGTAGATGATTGAGGCCTTGGTTCGGCGAAGCGAGTGTGTCCCATACTCTTCGCGTCGCAGGCCGATTGCCGAGACCCATTCGTCCACCAGTCGCGCATACTGCCTTGTGCTCAGATGGCGACAGCCATCAACGCGACTTGGAAAAGCATAGTCATCCAACGTTCCGCCACGCCTCTCAAGCCATGCCTGAAGACTGGCTCGCGCATCTGACGTGATCTCGAACTGGACCGGCCTGCCGGTCTTCTGCTGGATCACCATGGAGCGGGCACGTATGCTCGAACCGGCGACGAGCGTGCCGATCTTGATCTTCACGAGATCGCATCCTCGCAGTTTGCTGTCGATTGCAAGATCGAATAGGGCACGGTCCCGCATGCGACCTTCGCGATCGAGGAAGAAACGGATTGCCCAAATCTGCCGGGGCTTGAGCGCTCGCTTGGCTCCGACCTGCCGCCCCACGTTCCATGCCGGCCGTCCTTTGGCTGCCGGATCATAATGTGAAATACCCATCGTTGTTCTCCTTCGGCCAACAGCGGCCAACAGAGAAAACCACGAGGACGCCTTAGGCCGGCGCGCTGCCGGAAGCTGCCTTTCCCAGATTGGACACTGGCGACGCAGATTGACCGGCCGTTTTGCGCCCCAAGACGGTCATTCGGTCCTTCATTCCGATACTTGAAAGCAGACGTTCAAAGCGACAATTGCCATCCCGGATTTTGTTGCGTGGTGCCTCAGCGCTCGTCGGTGCGCATGTAACTTTCGAGCCAGCGCACACCGGCGGAAACGATCAGGATCAGCACCAAATATTCGAGCACCAGAAAAGTGTAGATTTCAAGCGGCCGATATTCGGTGACGACGAGTTCGTTGGCCTTGCGTGTCAGCTCCTGCATGCCGATAACGGAGACCAGTGACGACATCTTCAGCATGTAGACGATCTGGTTGCCGATCGCGGGCAGAATGCGGCGGATCGCCTGTGGAAGGATCACGTAGCGCATCGTGTCGCGGTAGTTCAACGAGATGGAATAGGCCGCCTCATACTGCCCGCGTGCAATGGACTGGATGCCGGCGCGGAAAATCTCGGCCTGGAAGGCGCTGTCCGACAAGGCCAGCGCGATGACGCCCGCCCAGAAAACGCCGATCGTCAGGCCGGTAATCTGTGGCAAGCCGTAATATACCCACAGCACCAGCACCAGGATCGGCACCGCCCGCACAAGCTCCACATAAGTGCGGCTGGCCCATCGCAGGGCGCGATTGCTTGACAGGCCAGGCAAGGCGACCAGAAGGCCCGCCACGATAGAGATCGAGATCGCGGTGGCAGACAGCAAGATGGTGTACTGCAGGCCGCTCAGCAGGAAACGGACGTTGTTGTATCCATTGGGTGTGGTGGGATTGACGACGTACCAGCCCCAGCTTCCCGAACACCCCGTCAGCACGAGCGCCAGGGCGGAGAAAATGAAGACCTTTCGCATGGACATGGCCCTCAATGGTTCAGGATCTTCTGCAGGAAGTCGCGGCAACGCTGGCTCTGGGGCGCCGAGAAGAAGCGCTCGGGGGGCGCCGTTTCGACGATTTCTCCGTGGTCCATGAACATGATGCGGTCGGCAACACGGCGTGCAAAGCCCATTTCGTGCGTGACGCACAGCATGGTCATTCCGGTGCCGGCGAGTTCGGCCATTACGTCAAGCACTTCATTGATCATCTCGGGATCGAGCGCCGAGGTGGGTTCGTCGAACAACATGATACCGGGTTCCATGCAAAGCGAGCGGGCGATCGCCACGCGCTGCTGCTGGCCGCCTGACAACTGGCGCGGATATTTGTCGGCCTGTTCCGGGATCCGCACGCGAGCGAGATAACGCCGCGCGATCTCCTCTGCCGCCGCGCGGCTCATTGAGCGTGCTCGCATCGGCCCGAGCATCAGGTTGTCCAACACGGTGAGGTGCGGGAAGAGGTTGAACTGCTGGAATACCATGCCCGCCTTGCCGCGCACCGCACGCCGGCTGGCGTCGTCGGTTCCCAGCGCCAGGCCGGCGACTTTGATGCGCCCGGTGTCGTAGGATTCCAGACCGTTGATGCATCGGATTAGCGTTGATTTGCCCGAACCCGAAGGTCCGCAGATCACCACGCGCTCGCCGGCGGCGATGGACAGCGAAATTCCCTTTAGAACCTGGAAGTCGCCGAAAGACTTGAAAACATTGTCGAACAGGATGATTGGCTCATCGTCTCGCACCGCAGCCGCAATCCTCTTTCCCGCTAATGCTCGCTTGGCGGCGAACGTTCCTGCCGCAGATTTAGGCATAAGTTTCGCTTGCATAGCAACTGATTTCGGACAAGGATTGCCTGTCCCCGCGGTCATGCCCGATCAAGGGTTGGAGGTTTCCGATGAACATGATGAAATCGCTTGTCCTGACCGCGGCGCTGGCGCTGTCGTCCGTGCCTGCAATGGCGCAGTCGGCGCTGAATGACATCCTCAACGGTGGGGTTTTGAAGGTCGGCACGACTGGCGACTGGAACCCGATGACCATGAAGGACGTCGCCACCAACACCTACACGGGCTATGATATCGACGTGATGAACCAGCTCGCCACCGACCTCGGCGTCAAGGTCGAGTTCGTGCCGACAGACTGGAAGACGCTCGTGTCCGGAGTATCCGCGGGCACCTACCACATCACGGGCTCGGCTTCGATGTCGCCGGCGCGCGCCAAGGCAGCGGGCTATTCGATAAGCTATTTCTCGCTCGCCACCGTGCCGCTGATCAACAAGAAGGATGCCGAACGCTTCAAGGACTGGGCCGATCTCGACAAGGCTGACGTGACCGTGGCCGCGACGCTTGGCACCACCCAGGAAAAGCAGGTCAAGGAGTTCTTTCCCAGCGCCCAGTACAAGATCGTCGAGGCGCCTGCGCGAGACTTCCAGGAGGTCCTTGCCGGCCGGGCCCAGGCGCACATCACCTCCAATGTCGAGGCCTACAAGCTGGTGGCCCAGTATCCCGAGCTGATGATCGTGCCGGTATCGGCGCCACGCGCCCGCACGCCCGTCGCCATGCTGATGAAGCAGGACGACCAGGTCTGGATCAACTACGTCAACACCTGGATCACGCTCAAGGCCGAGGCCGGCCTCTTTGACCAGCTCGCCACGAAATGGCAGCTCCAGAACTGACCAAAGCCACAGCGGAGCGCTGCCGGCGCTCCGCCTTTCGTCCATGCTGACGATCTTTGCCATTGCGCCGAGTCTCTATTGCGCCAAGCTGCGCATTGCCCTGCGGCACAAGAATCTCGAATGGCGCGAAATGCCGCCGACCGGCGGCTATGGCTCAGCGGCTTACAAGAAGATCGTGCCGTCCGGCAACTTGCCCGCCATGCTCGACGGCGACCTGCTGCTTGCCGACGGCGAAGCGATTGCCGAGTATCTGGAAGAACGGTATCCGGCGCCGCCACTGCTTCCGCGAGGTCTGGCGGACCGCGCTAAAATGCGCGAGCGCGGACGGTTCCACGACACCCGGCTGGAGCCTGCCCTGCGGGCGCTGTTCGGAGCGATCGACCCACACAGCCGCGACGCTTCCCTCAATGCGCACCAGTCGATCGCCCTGTCCGAAAAGCTCGGCCAGCTTGGCCGCATGCTTGAGGCCGGCCCGGCGCTGTCCTTCGGTCTCGGCGATTGCGGTTATCCGGTCACCTTTGCCTGGATCGACTCCTTGACGCGGCCGCTGTCGCTTGCAGTCGAATGGCCCCAGACCATCGTCGCCTACCGCGCTCGCTTGGAGGCGGAGCCGGCCGTGGCGGCCGAACTGGCGGCCTATCGGCCAATTCTGGACGATTGGGTCGCCCGGACCGCGGGTTCGCCCACATGAGGCTCGACATGATGACCTGGCCTGAGGTCGATGCCTATCTGGCAACACAGGGCGGTATTTTCCTGCCAGCCGGTTCGACGGAGCAGCATGGTCCGATGGGACTGATCGGAACCGATGCGCTTTGCGCCACAACGATTGCCGAGCGGGCAGCAGAGCGCTGCGGCGCCATCGTCGCACCAACCCTTGCGCTGACGCCCGCGCCGTTCAACACGTCTTTTCCCGGCACGATCTCGATCTCCGTCCCGCTTTTCGCGGCGCTTGCCGGCGAGGTGATCGATAACCTCGCCGCTCAGGGCCTTGCCCACATCTACGTGCTCAACGGCCACGGCGCCAATCTTGCGCCACTGCAAGAGGTAATCACTGCGCGTCCGGGTCTTCAAATCCGGTTGAAGAGCTGGTGGGACTTCGAGCAAGTCAACCTGTTGCGGCGCGCCTGGTATGGCGAATGGGAGGGCATGCATGCCACGCCTTCGGAAGTTGCGATCACCATGTCCGCGCATCGCCGTCCGCCCGTGCCGCCGGAAGCATTGACACCGCCGCGCCCTTTGTCCGCCGACTACATCCGGGCGCATGCCGGCGACCGTCACGGACCGCCGGACGAGCATCGCCGTGACTTCCCCGACGGGCGGGTCGGATCGCATTCGGCGCTGGCAACGCCTGAGCAGGGAGAGGCGCTGATCGATGCCGCGGCAGCGGCGGTTGCCGAGGACTACCGGGCTTTTACGGCATCGTGACAAATTGCGCCGACAACCGGCCGTTCGGCGCCAGACCAATCGCCTGCGCCGGGTCGGCAAAGGCAGCCGCAACTTCCGGATAGGCTTCAAGGATCTCACTGCCGCCAGGTACCCGCTCCGGATGAAGCCGTCCCTTCTCCCAGATTGCCAACCCGTCGACCAGGACCGTCGGATCGACGACGTTCCAGCATATCTCGCCCGGCGCATAGGCGCCGCAAGTGTGGAAATGCAGGAGGCGCGGATTGCCGAAGGCTGCGCCGCTCCAGCGTTCCAGGCTTTCGCCTGCGTGCTCCCCAAAAGCACAGCCCGGATGAATGCCGGCATGCCATGAATGCACGAAATCGCGCTCGATGCCGAACCGCTCGGCAACGAATGCATAGTGCCGGCGCGCCGTCTCGACATCGCCGGCATTGCCCTCGAAGCCGGTGATGCGGTGGCCGTCGAATTCGATGAACAGCACGTCGATCAGGGCGGCCCCGTAAGGCTGATAGTATTTCGACCCGGTGCCGACGAGGAAACCGGCTTGCGCCACCCGGCCGCTATAGGCCGCGGCCGGCGCCGGCGTGAAGACGGACATGGGAAAACGTGCGACGGTAACGTCGCCAAGCACGGCTGGAAACGCGACGCCGGGACCGTAGAAATCGGTACCGAGTGGACAGGTTACCCGAACCGTCGTAGCGGCGGAAAGTGCCGCGTCGACGCGGGCTTTCAATTCGACGAAGGCGCGATATGGGGCGCGGCCAAAGGCAGAACCCAGCATCGCACGGTCCAGCGCATAGCACACGATCGGCCGTACCGATGCGAAATCGGCATTGAAGCGCAACTGGTCGCCCATTCGGGCGAAGAACAGCGTGCGGTCGGAAGATAGCATTGCCCGGCGCAGTTCCGCCGGCGGCGTGTCGACGTTGGGGTCGAACGGTATTATGCGCGATGTCGCCCGAATACCAATCCCGGCGGCTGCATTCATCACAGCCTCCGCCAGGCCTGGCCCATAGTAGCCGTGCGCCGGGTCCTCCTGCAGTACCAGCAGCGTTTCGCCCGGACGCATCCCTGCACAACCGGTCAGCAGATTTTGAGCGCCAGCCAGAACAGACGCGTCTTCCGTATCGATCCGTTGCTTCACCTCAGGCCACCTCCGCTTGCCTCGTTGCGCCAGGATGGAATGGGCCCGTCATTCCGGTTTGACTTCTGTTAATCGCATCATTAGCAGCACTTATATGAAAGCCAATCTTCCTTTCGCAGCGCTGCGCACCTTCGAGTCCGTCGTTCGGCTTCAAGGCTTTGGCCGCGCGGCGGAAGAACTCGGCGTAACGCAGAGCGCAGTCAGCCAGCATGTTCGAACGTTGGAGGACTGGCTCGGTCGCCGTCTGATGAACCGTAGCGGGGGCCGCGCAACTGCCAACGAAGACGGGTTGAGGCTCGCGGCGGCAGTTGCCGAAGGTTTCGGTCGGGTCACCCAGGCCTGCAATTCGCTTCGCGTGCAGCCCGGCGAAAGCCTGACCATCGGCATCTCCTGCCTGCCAGGCTTCGCCTTCATCTGGCTCATTCCGCGCCTTATCGAATTTGACCAGCGCTATCCCGATTTCCCCGTCTCGATCCTCACGTCGGGTTCGCTCGCCAACTTTGCCGACGACGATGTGGACGTCGCCATCCGCTACGGCCTGGGAAGCTATCCCGGCCTGCATGTCGAACCGCTGCTGTCGGAGCGCGTCTTCCCGGTCTGCGCGCCGAAGCTCCTTGAAAAGGGACCGCCCATCCGGACGGTGGAAGACCTGGCGCATCATACGTTGCTGTACGACGAGATCGCAGACATTGGCGGGCGCCCGCCCACCTGGCAATACTGGGCGCAGGAGACAGGCCGGGTTCTGCCCAAGCCGCAGCGGTCGCGGCGGTTTGGACAGTCCAACATGGTGGTGCAGGCGGCCATCAACGGCTACGGCGTGGCGCTCGGGCGTGAACCGCTGGTGATTGACGCGTTGACTGACGGGCGGCTGGTCCGGCCTTTTCCGGAGATCGTTCCCTCGCAGTTCTCGTACTGGTTCGTATGTCCCGCGGGTGCCTTGCAAGCCGAACGTATCCAGGTGTTTCGCGACTGGCTGCATGACGAGGTCTCGCGTCAGCCGGCCATCACCGACGCGTCGCTCGCGCCATCGTGATCCGCCTCGGCGGCGATGCGCCGTTCGACCTTTCGTCGGAACCTCAGCGCGCCTGCGTCCAGCCCGAGATTTATGTTGGGCGTAAGGGGTGCCTTCATGCCGCGGTGTACCGATTCCAGTATGTCCTTGTCCTCGTTGAAAGCCATCGTCGCGCCCGCGAACATCCGCTCTGACATTGCGCCGTCGTCGGGCCGCTGGTTGCGGTGCTGGAACCAGAAATACAGTGAATTATCCTCGTCCACCGGCGTGATGAAATTGTAGGAAACGTTTACAAACGAACCCTCCGGTATGTCGTTGCCTGACGCTCCGGAACCGCCCGGTGCATAAACCGACATGTTGAGCGCGATGGCTGGCAGACGCATCTCGTAGTGCTGCTTGCGATCGCAATTGTCCGCGAAGGCGAGGAACGGTGCGTAGTAGGGCGGCGCGGGCTTGTTGTGGATCCAGCGGTAAACGATCACGCCGTCATCGTCCTCCGTCATCTCCAGCGGCAGCGTGTCCGATCCCGCGCCCGCAAAGGACGTCACATGCACCCAGGCGACGTGCGACGGGTCGAGCAAATTGTCGGTGATCCACAGATAGTTGCAGGCGATCGGCAGCGAACCGAGCGCCGTGCGTCCCCAGGCGGGGTCGTCGAAATGCGGGATGTCGATCAGCATGGACGTCGTCGGCAAGCGCCGGGTCGCCCGGCCAGATCCAGACGAAACCGTATCGCTCGATAACCGGCCAGGATGCGACGCGGGCTCGTTTCGGGATCATGTGCTCCTGCGTGGGCGCGGCTACGCAACGTCCGGATCCGTCGAAGGTCAATCCGTGATAGCCGCATACGACCGTGTCGCCCGTCAGCGCGCCCTTCGACAGGGGAAGCTTGCGGTGGGGGCAGGCGTCTTCCAGCGCTGCCACAGACCCGTCCAACCGGCGAAAGAAAACCATTGGTTCCCCAAGCAGCGTCAACGGCTTCAACTCCCGACCGAAGTCCTCGCTGCGGCCTGCGACATACCAAGTGTTGCGGATGAATGCTGAAGGCTGCATCAAAATCTCCGGTCGCGCGACTTGCCGATGACATTAGCATGGGGTTTAGTGAAACTGAAGTACGGCTTCGGATTGGGAAATTGCGGCATGGACCTTTCGAAATGCATCGACATGCACGCCCATTTCTATGGCGGCGGCCTGGCCCAAATGCTGGCAAAACGCGATTCGAGACCCTGCCTGCGCGAGACGAATGACGGCCCGGTGATGCTTGCGATGAACGGCGAGTTTCCCTTCACGCGATCGCATCATGATTACACCATTGGACTCGCGGAGATGGCGGGGCAGGGGGTGACACGGCGCATGCTGACTTTCCCCGGTGCGCTTTGCGCCGATGTCCTGCCGCTGGTCGAATTGCGCCCAGCGATCCGCGCCTTCAATGACTACATGGCGGAACTGAGGGAACAGACCGGCGGCCAGCTAACGGCGCTGGCGGGCCTGCCGCTCGCCAGCATGGAAGAGGCAGCGCGCGAACTCGTCCGCGCACGCCGCGATCTTCGGCTGCCTGGCGCGATACTTCCTTCGAATTACTTCGGCACGATCGCCCAGGCGCGTGCCCTGGAGCCGGTTCTGCGAGCTGCGAATGAGACGGGCGCGCTACTGATGCTGCATCCCGGGCTGATGGTCGGCGAGGACGCGCCGGTACTTGCCGCCGATCATCCGCAGTACCGCACCTCAGCCGTTGCGCTGCAGGCGCAGGCTTCCCAGGTTGTGCTAACGCTGATCCTTTCCGATTTCCTCGACGTGTTTCCCGACATTGCCTTCCAGGCCATCAATTTGGGCGGCACGATTCCCTTCATCTTCGAGCGGATGGAGAGTATCGGCCGCCACCGCAACGGCGACCAGCCGTTTCCCACGGAGCGACTGAAGCGGCTTTGGTACGATGCCGCCTCGCTCGGACCGCGCGCGCTGGAGGCGGCGGTCAAGCTCTATGGCGCCGATCGGATAATGGCCGGCTCGGACTATCCCATCTTCCATGATAGTCCGCTGGACGCGATCCGGACGGCAGCGATTTCCGACGACGACAAGGAACAGATCGCCTGGCGCACCGCACAGGCTCTGCTCGACCGGCAGGATGCTTTTGTTTGAGGGTTCGGAGATTGCTCGGATATATTTTGACAGCAATTTCTAGGGCTATGGCGAAACCTGCGTGAGCATCTGATACGCGAACCCGGCGTAAGCCCGTAACATATGGTACTCTTGCAATGAGCCTGGACGAAATCATCGACCGCTTCTAACCCGAATGCCACAGGACGGCTTTGCGCCCCATTTTGGACGCAAGGTCCGGTCTTCCAATCATCCAAAAGCTGACGTTCAAAAAACTGCAACGGGGATCTTGCTTAGGGGAAGATCGACCAAGTCGGTGAACGCCTGATATTTTTCTTCGGCGCCACCCGCTTTGGCATCGCGCCATTGTCGGCCGGTCGGCGATCAGCAGCTCCGATACGGGGGTGTTTGGTTTTCGCCTTAGATTAGCTTTCTGCTAGGTAATGGTTGCGCAGTTTGGATGCTATTTGGCCATTTGACGGAGAGGGCGGATGAAAAAACTCATGTGGTTGGGAATAGCATTGATCGCGTCAGGCGTGTTGTCGGCAATCTTGGAGCAAGTTTTTTATGGCGGCCGTCTGGACGAGAATAATGTGGTGCAAGAGAGTTTCTTCCTCCCCTTGGCGTTTATCTTGATCTTTTTGGGGGGTGGATTGCTCATAGTCGTCATAGGGCGACATTTAGCACAGAGGTTTCATAGATCGGACAGCTAACCGATCAACTCGCTCCCGAAGTCCACCGACACGGGCCGGACCACGGCGACTCCCAGGGGCCCCGAAGTCCGCCGTTCAATCGCGCATGCGTCTGCGCCTCAACGTCTCCGAGGGCGTTTCGCCGTAACTCTCCCGGTACACGATGGAAAACCGGCCCAAATGACTGAAGCCGCAGTCGAGCGCTATGCCACTGACGGTATCGGATGGTTCGGCATCGAGCAGGCGCAAGCGGGCGTTTTCCAGCCTAATCCGGGCGAGAGTCTCCAGCGGTCCGGCGCTGCGGTGCGCCCTGAATGCATGCTGCAGCGAGCGGGCGCTGACGCCGATCTGCTGCGCAATTGTTGAAATCGTAAGTGGCTCCTGAAAATCCTCCCGCATGATTTCTTCGGCGCGGTTCATCTGCCGCAAGCTCGCGGCTACGCGCGCCGCACTGGCATCATGGCGCCAACTAATCTGGGTGGCCAGATATTCCGCCAACGTTGCAGCTGCTGCCTGTTGTGTGGCGGGCCGCGACAATATCCCGTCCTCAGCCTGCGTTTCGGCAGCGAGATACCGCACATAGGACGCCAGACCGCTGCGCCCGGGCAACGTGAACCCGCGCGCACCCGGCGTTGCCACGCCTGCCAGGGCCGAAGGAAACATCAGCGCCAGCGCGTCAAAGGGTTTTCGCGCACGGGACATGGCGCGGGTTCTGCGCGGGCCCGCACCGATCATCAATGCTTCGCCGGAATTTGCATTGATCTCACCGCCGCCAGTGTCCACGCTGATCGAGCCTGACAATGGAAGAAGTAGAGTAGCCTGCGACGGCACTCCGACACTGATGCGGTGGCCGGTGGAACGCACGCGCCACAATCCGATCTGCGATGGGCCCAGTTTCGCAACAGCGGTATCAAGCCAGCCGTTCTCGCGGTCGTCGAAGGAAAGCTCGCGCACATCGTCGAACATCTGGTCACCGTCCGCATTGCGAGACAAATCGGCTCTTACCCGTTGGACGCCGCCCATTAATGTTTTGTCGTGTTGCTGCATTGGTATTTCCGATCTTGCCTGCAGCCCACCGCCAGGCTGGCCATGAAGATGTTGACCAGCAATTTGTCTGACCAACCAAGCGACCTTTTGTCCCTCGCCCTGCATTCCCAGAAACTCTTCGCAAATTGGATAGCGCAAACTTTGACGTCGTGTAAGGAAAAACACAGAAAACCATTGGCTCTCGGACTTACGAACACGAAGTGAATTATTGCCGGCGCGAGACCCCGAATGGGCCGTTGATCAATGCCGTGTCCGTCTTTTCCATCAACTCCCGTTGGCGAGTTGATTGGGCCGGAAGAAACCGCAAGCCAAGCCTGTGTGGATCGATGTGATCCTGATCGGGCTGGCCGGCCCGATCATCCACTTCCTGCATGAGGGTGCTAATGATCTATGAACGGGTATCACGGCGAAAGCTGATTATCTGGAGTGGCGGCCTTGGACTTTTCGCAGCTGCCGCGGAGTTCGGTCTTGCTGCGCAGGTCGTAAAGGAAATTGGCGACCTCTTACCAGGCGAGTTCACCTGGCATCCGGATCGCTCTCCGGATGGACCGGTTGCGGTGATTGTTTCGATCCCGCAGCAGCGCGTTCATGTCTATCGCAATGGCGTGCGCATAGCCGTTTCTACCTGCTCGACGGGGAAGCCCGGCCACAGCACGCCGACCGGCATCTTCACCGTGCTGCAGAAGGACAAGCACCACCGTTCTTCCACCTACAACAACGCACCCATGCCGAACATGAACCGGCTGACCTGGTCGGGCATTGCGCTGCACGCGGGCAACCTGCCCGGGTACCCAGCCTCGCATGGCTGCGTGCGCCTGCCGCTGGATTTCTCGGAAAAGCTCTTCGGCATCACGCATGTTGGGACACCCGTCATCATCGCCGGTTCCCATACCGATTCATGGGAGCTCACGCATCCAGGCCTGATTCTTGGCGACTACGCGGAACACGAGTTCGAGGGTGTAGTCGACGATCTGAAGGGCAAGTCGCATCCGAGCGACTGGTCACAGTCGGCTGATACGCCAGTGACAACCGTGCTGGTTTCGACAACCGACGACAGCGCCGTGCTGCTGGAGAATGGCGCCGAAGTTTCGAGGGGCTCGGTTACCGTCAAGGGCCCGAAAGACCTCGGGGAGCATGTGTTCATGCTGCAGGGCGCCCATGACGGTCAGCGCGGCATGACCTGGCACGGCATCAGCCATCACCATGTTCCGGGCCAGCCGCTGAAGGCAGAGGATTTCGTGATCAGCCGGATCTCGACCGACAAGGCATTTTCGGCGGCCATGCGCGAAAGGATGCATCCCGGCATGGTGTTGATCGTGACGGCCATTCCGTCGCATCCCGACCGGCGTTCCGGTTCGGACTTCGTCGTCATGGATGCCACTTCATGACCACTTGAGCGGTGGGCGGGCAAATCCACCCAGCTTCACAAGCTGACCGCGGAAAATTCAAGGAACGAGAAACATGAACAATTCCACCAATCTGGTTTCAACCGCCATGGTCGGCAAGAAACTCACGCTTCCGCGTGTCGCCATTGCCTTGGCCACAGTCGCATTGCTGGCCGCCTGTCAGGCGGACAGCCCGCCGCCTCAGGCAGCGTCCCAGGCGCCAAACGTCGGAATGTCGCCGGATGTGACGCAGGCGGCCATCGATGCCTGCAAGGCCGCGCTTGCAAAAGAGGCCCAAAATACGGCCATCGAGGTTACCGGAACCGAATTTTCGCAGGCGAACTCGGCCGTGTACATGGCGCTCGGTCCGCAGCGCGCACCTTGGCGTTGCCTCGTGGGCAATGACGGACGCGGCGCTGAAGTGATGTTCATGGGCAGCGAGGGGGCCCTGTGAATTTTCCGCACTCGGTTCCGGCAGCCAATGCGCTTGGCCCCTTGCGTTCACCGACACACTAATCGGGGAGAACTCCAATGATCAGGATACGCGGCATCATCATGGCGCTTGCCGTCATGGCCATCGCCATTCCTGCGCTCGCGCAGGATGCCCCACGGTTGGAGCGGATAGAGTTTGCGAGCGGCGCCTCGGGCGCCTCCATCAAGGGCCGGATCAAGGGGTACGAAGTCGTGCGTTACTTGCTGGGGGCGCAGGCGGGCCAGCGCATGACCGTGGCTTTGAACACCGCCAACACCTACACCTATTTCAACGTCATCCAGCCAAGCCAGCCTGACGGACCGGCACTGGCCATCAGCGAGCAGGCGGGCGCCAATGACATGGTGCCGGAACTCAACCGGTTCGACGGCGTGCTGCCGGAAAGCGGCGAATACGGGATCGAAGTGTGGATGTACCGGGCTGCGGCGCGGCGCGGCGATGTCGCCGACTTCACGCTGGACGTGGAGATAATGCCAAAGTGAGTCGCAGCTTTCGCGGCCATTCGATGCTGCGGATGTGCAAGCCGGGTTTTGATATTCTGGAGGAACGGGAAAATGACTGCGAGTGTTAAGCGCCTGGCAATCGGGATGTTGGCAATCGGGGCAGCCGGTCTGTCGGCCAATGTATCCTCCGCCCAATCGCCGGAATACATGGTTGAGGACTGCCAGCTCGCCTCGCAACAATTTTATCAGGAGTTCGAGGTGCGGACGGAAGCCAA
The DNA here is from genome assembly GCA_963699855.1 of uncultured Alphaproteobacteria bacterium. GTDB lineage: Bacteria > Pseudomonadota > Alphaproteobacteria > Rhizobiales > Rhizobiaceae > BOKV01. The sequence continues at coordinate 130,785 of CAVOVL010000008.1, forward strand.
GTATGAAGGCCAGAGAACCGATGGCACGCACGCCGTCAATGGAACGATCTATCTGGAAAACAGGAGCGCCTATTACAGTTGCTCTTATGACGCCGCAGGAAGCGCCCTCGTCGAGTTCTTCGCCGAGAAGAAGTCCTGGCCGGAGTTCGTTCGCGGCGGGGGCAGCCCATACAAGTCCGGCGCGGCAAGCGCTCCGGCTGCCAAGCCAAGCGTTTCCACCGAGCGTGTCCGCTTCCCTTCGGGACAAAGTTCATACCAGTTCCCGGCGCAACTGCCGCCCGGGATGACGGTCCGCTACCTGATCGGCGCCAAAAAGAACCAGTTCCTCGACGTCCGCGTCTCTCCCGTCGGATGCCCCGCTGACAGTACCGCATCCTCAACCCGGACGGCACCGCCCTGCTTGACGCGATCGCGATCGAGACACCCTATCGTGGCCAGCTCTGGCAGTCTGGCGACCATGTCGTCGAAGTGATCAACAGCAACGGATCGAATGTCCCGTTCGAGATCTACTTCGCGATCGAGTGACCGCGCGACCTGAACAGTGAAGTGAAAGGGCTTGAAGCCATGAGAAATAAAACATTAGCAATTGCCATCGCTGGTCTCATCGCCAGCGTCGGACTGGCGGAGGCGAAGCCTCCGAAATTCAAGGCTACGTGCCCAACGGGCATCGAAGTGCGGGTGAACAATGCCGGCCGGGTTCGCATCAATGGTGCCGATGCGACCGTCAAGGAATACAGCGCCACGGCCTGGGAAGCCAAACACGGCGGAGTGACGGTAAGCATCGGAATGGAAGGCGGGGGGCTTTCCGTCATGTACACCGGCAAGGGCGGGGCAAACGGCATTTGCCAGGTTACTTCTGAAGCCTCCGCCGGTTCTGGCAGCGCCACGGCAGGCACTCCCTCCAAGGATGAACAGGTCTGCCTGCAGGCTGTGTCCCGGGAAACCAACAATGGCGATGTTGTGCTTCTTCGCACTGAGACATCTGAAGCCAATAACGCCGTCATCGTGGGCGTCGGTCCACAGAAGGCCCCTTGGCAGTGCCTCGTGAAGAACGGGGTCGTGGCGGAAGTGATGTCACTGACCAACGAAGGTGCGAACTGAATACAGTGCAAAAACGTCTCTGAATGGAGAACAAGAATGTCCGACAACAAGAAGCTGACCGGCAAGCAGGACAGGCGGACTGTCGCAAAAGGCGAAGGCTATGAAGTGGCCTATTTCGCCAGAAAGCACGGCATATCGAAGGAGCAGGCGTTGCAGCTGATCAACAAGGTCGGCAACGATCGGGAAAAGCTGAACAAGGCTGCTGAACAACTCAAGACAAAATAGGTTTCGAGGACGCCATGGCGGAAGCGCAGAAAAAGGAAAACATCGTCGAACTGGAAGAGCAGCTGAAGGCGCTGCGCAAGGATGTGGCCGCGCTCGTTTCGCTGATCGCTGGCCAGGCGGAAGCCAAGGTCTCGCGATCGGCCAAGTCGGTTCGCAGCGAGGCGGAGGAACTGCTCAACACCACCCGCGCCGCCTCTGACGCGGCGGCGAAAAAAACCAGGGAAGCAGTTGATTCAATCGAGGCGCATATCGCGGAAAAGCCGGTGCAGTCCGTGCTCGTGGCACTGCTTGTCGGCTTCTTCGTCGGCGCGCTGTCGAGGCGATAGGACCTCGCCAGTGCTGCGGTTGCTGTTGGGCCAGATCGTCGAGGGAGAATTGACAGACCTGCGGCAGCGGGCAGCGGGCTTTGGTCTTCTGGTCTTTGCGGCATCCCTCGGAGTGTTGACGGCAACGTTTTGCGCGTTGGCGCTGTACCTGTCCCTTTCCGCCGTACTGGCGCCCTGGCAAGCCGCAATCGCCGTCGCGACGATCGTGATGTTGCTTGCACTTATCTTCTGGTTTGTCGGCCGCCGGATGCTCAGGCGCCGTTGGCGTCCTTTGAGCCTCGTATCGGTCAATCACGCAATCGCCGAGCAGTCCAAGGCCGGCGCGGTCCCGCCAGTTGGGTGGATGTCGATCCTTGCGACAGTTGCCGTGGTCGGGTTTCTCTTGGGACGGCGTCGAACCGGATGAAGGTCAGTTCTGGCAAAAGTCTCATAGAGCAGCTCATTCCCGTAACGCTGCTGGCAGCGTTGATAGCCATCGCGGCGCTGACGCTGCTTCCCTTTCTGCCCGCGATCCTCTGGGCAGCAATGGTGGCTACCTCGATATTGCCCACGTTCGAAAGGCTGGTTGTTATCCTTGGCGGGCGACGGACGCTTGCGGCTTGGCTCACAGGCATCGCTTTGATGCTGATCTTTGTCGTTCCCGCTTTCGCTCTTGGTCGGGCTCTGCTGGCTTACCTTCCCGGCGCCCTGACCTGGATCGAGAACATTGCTGCGGCCGATTACTCGATTGCGCCCGGCCCCATTCATGAACTCCCGGCAATAGGCCCGCATCTTGCCGCCTTGTGGGAAGCCATGTTTTCGGACACCTCCAATACGGCAGCGCGCTTCCAGGCTGAACTCAAGAACCTGATGGTCTGGGCCATCGCTGAAGTGGAACTGCTCGGCGCCTTCATCTTCGAGTTCTTTATTGGCGTCATCCTGGCGGTCATTCTGGTTCACAGATCAAAGAGCGTATCTGCGCTCTCGCTCAGATTCTTCAACCGGGCCGGCGGCGCCTATGGCGAACGCCTGGCTCTGCTTGCTGCGACCACCACAAGGCAAGCGGTTCGTGGTGTGCTGGGAGCCGCGCTCGCCCAGACACTCGTGGCAACTTTCTCCTATGTCGTGGCGGGCGTTCCCGGCTGGATCATCTGGGCCCTCGTCACCTACGTCTTGTCTCTCGTTCAGATCGGACCGGTATTGGTATGGCTACCGATGTCGCTGTGGCTCTGGGCATCGAACGAGCCAATGATGGCAGCGTTCGTGTTCTTCTGGGGGCTCTTGGTCGTCAACCTCACCGATAACATCGTTCGTCCCTTGCTGGTGGCAAAGGACAGCAATCTGCCGGCCAGCCTTGCCTTTCTTGGAGCTATCGGCGGCCTCCTGGCCTGGGGCGTAGTAGGAGTTTTCCTGGGACCGGTGATACTGGCCGTTGCTTATGAACTGCTCCTGAACTGGTTGGGAGAGCAGGCGCCGGAAGAGAAGGGCAAGTCCGCCGATGGTTGAGCAGGCATAACAAGTCAGCAAGGAAGAGTATCAGCGTTCGAATTTAAGCAACGCCTGATTGTGGTCGTCGCGCGCAGAGAGCGGTCAACATGTCCGAACTATTTAAATGGCTTACGAGAATTCTGGATAGGTCTTTATCTGGTCGCCCTGTTTTTGTTCGCGGTAGGCCACTTCGGGCTCTTTGGATCTGAACAGGGCCCCTTGGCCGGAGTGTTCATCGTGCCGTTGGGCCTGCCCTGGATCAGGTTCGTCGATCTCTTTCCGGAACCGCTCTGGCCTTGGTTGGCGGCAAGCACACCACTCATCAACATTATGCTTCTTTACGGCCTCTATCGGTTTTTTCGAAGACGCTAGCAAAGCCGGTCCGTCCGGGGAGTTTGGAAGTTCCAAGGGAGTTGCGCGGCTCACCGGTCAGCTTGACTATTCATTGAGTTGGTCTTTTCGATCTGAAGGAAAACGTCCGGATAAAGCGCAAATCACTAGGCCAGTCGAATGGCAGTTTTGCCAAATCTGACGCCATAAGCGGACTGGCTGCTTCCGG
>CAVOVL010000009.1:0-204569 GCA_963699855.1 uncultured Alphaproteobacteria bacterium
TATCCTTTTAAGATTCGTCCGATATCTTCGTTGGGCTCTCGAGATTAAATGCCGCCGTTGGCACCGTCGGCCTGAACGCATGCTCCTCAAACAAAGCGATGCGGAGTTAGACAGGCACGTATTTCAATGAAAACGGCGGCCAAATATTTCGCCAAGGCCGCGCAGCTTTCCAGTTCATAGGCCAGTTCATAGAGCAGCCGATCCTGCCCAACGGCCGCGATGATCATGTTGAACCGATCGGAATGCCGAGTTCTTTACTCCAGGAGAGCGGCACCGACATGGCCGGGCATCCGGCGAAATTGATTGGCGAGGTGAATTTCAGACGCCCGGCAACATAGTCCGCCATGGCATCGGACCAGAGTTCCTGGGGGGTATGCTCAAACAACGGCGGCGCCACCACCGGCGCGACAGGCGCCAGAAGCACGTCATATTGCTGGAAAACCTTGGCAAACATCGGTGCCAATGTATCAAGATAGGCTTTGCCCTTGGCGATGTCTTCGGTAGAAAAGGCGGCGGAGGCTTCGATGTTGGACGCCAGCAGCCGGGTCAACACGCCCGGATTCCATCAAGAGCTGCCCGATGCTGCCTCAACCGCCTGCTTGAGAGCGCCCACCTTGCCGCCAAGGATTTCCGTACGGCGTCGGCCATTTCATTCGCATTAACCGGCCAGGAGACTTCCTCGACCTGGTGACCAAGGTTCTGTATCAACGCGGCCGTCTTGCGCTGCGCTTCGCTGACCTCGGGATCTGTCGCAATGAGCTTTCCCGTCATCGACAACCAGTCCGACCCTCACGCGCTTTTTCGACAGCCCGGCGGCGAACCCCACCGGTTGGAATGGAGAACCCGACTGGGCTTCCGTCAGCGAAAACGCCAGCGCGCTGTCGCGGACCGTACGGCTGAGCATCTGGTTCGTCTTTGCCACGTCGTGCGAGCCATCCGCTTCACCGGACAGCATCCGCAACCGGCTCGCCTTCATGCCAAAAATGCCGGTGGCGGACGGCGGAAAGGCGATTGGATCCGCACCGTCGGTTCCATGCGCCAGCGGCACAACCCCGGCCGCAACGGCAACCGCCGATCCGCCGCTGAACAAAAAACCGAATAGTCCGGGTTCCACGGATTTCTTGTGGCTCCGAAAACATCGTTGTTGGTAATGACGAAACTTGCCAGTTCTGGGACGTTCGTCTGGCCCAAAATGTTGAAGCCGGCACGTTCCACGGCTTCGACATAGGCCACGCTGCGCGCCGGAAAATTCTCACATGAACCACAACCCATCTGTGCGGGGCAGGCCGGCAATGTCGATCATGTCCTTCATCAGGATGGGGACACCGGCAAAGGGGGCATCAGCGGGACCGTGTCGGCCTTCGGAGCGGGCCCGGTCGAAGGCTGAGTTCGTCATGAAGTTGAGCGCCGGATTCATGACTTCGATCCTGCGGATGAATGCTCAACCAGATCCGCTGGTGACGCGCGGAGCACGCAAACGCGCCGCGAGCCCAGTCGCATCTTCGTCGATCAGTTCATCGATGCGACGTGTCTGAGCAAGTCCTGCAACTGGCCGCAACCCAATGACAGTCGCCGTCGCAGCAGACGCCTTCAAGAATGATCTTCGAGTATGTCCAGACATCAGGCTCAGCTCCTGCAGTTTCCGTATGCTTCGTGGGCCTAAACTCTTTAGGTACACATCAATACGAAACAATTCCTGAGCCGTCCTGCCCCGATATGGGGGGACGGTTTCAGTCTTAGTGCATGATGGGCCTTAGTGCCACCGCTACGTTTCGGGCTCCCCGCTGCCTTGCGGCAGTGAAGAAAAGAGCGGGCTTTGAGGATCGACTGAATGTCAGCTTCCTGTGATTGCACCATGAGATTTCGCACTTTCGGAGAAGGTCTGCAAACCGCCCTTCGCGCCGGTGCTACCGCGACTGCGAGCCAAAACTGGGCAACCGAGTAAACGACAGCAAGGTCCGCATGCGGTCATTCAAACACTGCTCGCCTGGGAGGTTCGAAGCGTCGGAGTCAAACCACTAGCATGCATCCCGGCAGTTGCCGACTCTACGCGGTAGCGGCATGGCGGCTTTGTCCGCAATGCCGACATCCGGGGTTGATTGATCGCCTTAGGAGGTTCCGCCGAAAGCGGTCATCGGCGCACTCGCTCGTTTATGAGTACACGCCCTAGATGTCCGCTTTGCATGCTTCTCAATAAACAGGTTGAGCTCTACTAAAGGTCTGGTTCCCTCCCTTCACAGACGTTCGACCTTTCTTCGGTGAACGGTGATCGGACTCCGCGCAAAAGCGGATGAAACTTGGGGCTCAGGTCAAGCGCAAGACGCGCAAACAGTATTCAGCGGAGGAGAAGATCAGAGCATTCGGCGGACGGCTGCTACCGTCCGCCATTTCAGAGTGGCCCGTCCATAGCGACCGCTCGGAGCCCAATCTTCTGAAATTCTGCACTGAAGCAAAAGCTCGCTTCAGCTGAGATGAGACTCTATCGGACAGTTATTTGCACAGGACTTTCAAGCACGCTCAGGTTCACGGAAATGGTTTTTGTCGCGTGAGCCTATCCGCCAGATGGTCCCAAACACGCTTTACCCTCGGGGTCTTGTGCAGAGCTTTATGACTGGCAAGCCAAACCGGCAGGCTAGGAAGCTCAGGTTGAAAATGGAGGCGTTCAACTTCCGCGTCAGCATCCCCGATGATGGTTTGCATTGCTCCCACGCCGCATCCTTTGCGAACAAGTTCCCAATAGGTACCCTGATTGTCACACCGGATACCGAAAAATTCCCGATCCACGGCAAAGCCAAGTGCCCGCATGGTCCGGATGATCATGTCGGACCTGTCGAAGCCGACAAAATCCAATTCTGTCAACTCCTGGAAATCTTTTGGGTTGCCTTGCCGAATAAGCTGCTCTTTCGACGCGTAAAGCGCGAGCTTCTGTTCGGAAACCTTGCGCGTCACGACATCGAGTTGCGTCGGTCGATACATTCGGACCGCGATATCGGCCTCGCGGAAGATCAGGCTTTCCGAGGTGTCAGAAGGGACAAGTTCGATATCTATTTCCGGTTCCATGCGGCGAAGGTCCGCGATGATCGCCGGAAGCAGGTAATGGGACACCACTACACTCGCCGTGATCCGCACGGTCCCTGACAGACGTTCATCGCGGCCCGCGGCCAATGTTGCTAAACGCGCAGAGGCCTTACCCATCTCTCGCGCAGGTTCCAGCAAGCTCAACCCGGCCTCGGTCAACTCAAGACCGCTGGTCGATCGCACGAACAGTTGCGTGCCGAGAGCCTCTTCTGCCGACTTGATATGCCGCCCAAGTGTCGGCTGACTCTGTCCCGTCTTCTTGGCCGCCGCGGTCAAAGACCCCGTTTCGGCGACCGCCAAAAAGGATCGAATATGGGTCCAGTCGAGGTCGCTCGTTGTTAGACTCATTCATAAATGAATATCATGGCGTCGATAATGTGCAATCATAATCCGTTTATGACTGATGTATCTCTCTCTTGGCAAATCGTTCAGGAGAAGAAAATGACAAAAGTTGCGTTAATCCTTGGAGCTTCCGGAAAAGTCGGGCGGCACAGCACGTGCGCGTTTGAAGCGGCCGGGTGGGATGTCAGACGGTACAACCGTGGCAAAGACGATCTAACCGAGGCCGCGCAGGGTTGCGACGTGATCGTCAATGGTATGAACCCCTCAAACTACCACAACTGGAAGGACAATATTCCCCAAATCACTAGACTGGTGATCGGCGCCGCAATGAAAGCCGGCGCATCCGTAATCTTACCTGGAAATGTGTACCACTTTGGCGACAATGGGGGCATATGGTCCGAAACGACGACGCCCAACCCCGTCAGCCGAAAGGGTAAAATCCGATTGGCAATGGAGCGGGAATACGCGGCCAGTGGTGTGCAAACCATCGTCTTAAGGGCGGGAAACTTCATCGATCCCGACAGTCGAACTTGCCCGATGTCTCTAGTGTACCTGCGCAATCTAAAGCGCAACAAGATCACCGTTCCCGGCCCGATCGATACGCGGCAGGCAATGTGTTTTCTACCTGATTGGGCCCGTGCAGCAGTTGCCCTGGCTGAGATGCGCACCAGACTTCGCTCATTCGAAGACATTCCGTTTGGAGGGCATACGCTCACCGCGCGCGACATCAGGAACGGCTTAGAGGAGATCCTAGGGCAAGAACTGAAATTCGTTCGGTTCCCATGGTGGCTTTTCACGCTCACAGCGCCTGTTTGGGAAATGGCGCGTGAAATGAATGAAATGCGATACCTTTGGAACACGGACCACGCGTTGTCCGACGCCCGGCTTTCTCAACTCCTTCCGAATAACAATGTCACTCCCTTGGATAAGGTTCTCCGCGAAATGCTGCCTGCATGACAGACAGCGGTCCTGCCGGCAGTGTCATACGTAAACTGTCGGACGAATAGGTGACGACTTTTGAAGCTGCCCTTCGTGCAGTCGCAGGGGTCCAGACAAGCCGCAACAGGAAAGCCGCAATGAAGCTGATGCGCAAATTGCTGAAGAATCAGGAATACTCGCCGGATGCCGTTGTAGCCGACAAGCTGCCAACCTATGGCAGAAACCTTCCGCAAGATCGACCTGCCTTGCCAGAAGGCCATAACTGACGCCGGCTGGCTCGAACACATCTCGAACAGGCAGTGAGGCGCGCAATGACATCTACTGCCCCGGTTAAGTTACTGCTCATGCTTAGTCTTCGCTCGCTTGTTTGGATTGGCGTTGCCACGGCTATGCTGACGCCGATCGCTTCGCAGGCGCAAAGTCGTCTCACCGTCGGTGAATTGACCCGCCAGTTGAACCAGACGGCCGAGAGCGCGAAGAAGATCGGTATCGATGTGGATGCCGTCAGGCGCGATATCGAAGCACGCATCAGTGCCGAGGGCACCGACAGTGCCAAAGTTGCGCCGGACGTGTCGCAAGTCCTGAAGAACCTGCCGAATTTCATCGTGCAGATTCAGTTCGAGCTGAACTCCGACGTCATAAGCCCCGGATCGTGGGCGACTTGCGGACGAATAGCCGAAGCTATGTATAATCCGCTGCTCGCGGGCGACCGTTTCCTGATCGTCGGGAACACCGATGCCAGACGCAAGCGCGAGGCGAACCTGAAGCTGAGTGAAAGGCGCGCGGCTGCAGTGACCGAGATGCTCGTCAACGTATTCCGTGTTCCGCCGCAGCGCCTGCTGACCATGGGGTTCGGAGAAGAACAGCTCCTCGATGCCCAAAATCCGGATGACGGCATCAACCGGCGCGTTCAACTTATCAACATTGGACCCGTCTGAGTCCGCCTCCAGAACAGTGGTGCAGGAAATGTCGGGCAAACCATCAGACGGTGCAGGTGGCAACGATTTACGCCAAGCAAATTCGCTTTCTGCGCAAAACTGTTCGGCAGCACCGGGGCCGTCAGGAGAAAGGCAGTTGTTGGGAGCGAAAACTGGGCGATTCAGACATTCGCCCAGGTTAGACGCCTTGGCGCTTTCGGCCCGTACCGGCAGTTCGCTATCGCGAGTCACGACATCCGATTGTTGACATTCGCCGCGCTTGCGAAGTGGCGGGTAGCTTAAGGTCGCCTAAGCGGACAATGTTACCCCAATCCAATCTTTACCTTGCATCCTTCTCTGCCTTGATAAGGCGATTCAGAAGTGCCTGCGAAGCACAGCGCCAATCTTCGGTTTTTTCGTATTGATCACTTCGACATTCACCCGGTGCGTTGCGATGATGGCGGAACATCGAAGTGCTGAACATTGAGTTGGCCTTTCGGGCAACAACTGGATCAGTTTCGGCGCCAGGTGCTATCTTCCAAAGAGCCACTTCGTAAAGATCAAAAAGTTCCATGAAGCATGCCGTTAGATCATGCCTTATCTCTTGCGAAAGTACAGCTAGATCGGCGTCAACCGAGACTTTAAATGCAGACTCGCAGGGATATAAGCGTGATTGGCAATTGCCCGCTTCCAAATCTGCACTACAGTTTATGAGGGCTTCTCCATCATATTCTAGGAAGGCCCATTTGTTGTCAGACTCAGGGTGAGAATTCGCCATTTGAGAGGAAAACAAGAAATAGAAACAGGCGAGAAAAATATATCTCATAACAGCCTCCAAGAATTCTTTGGCTCTGTTAATAGAATATTGTTTTAGTTCCTGGTGGTCAAGATGGGCAGCTAAGGGCTCCAAGCTGTCATGCGGCATGGCACAATTGGCTGTTTGTTCATAGTTTACCGAATGTCAGCCCTCGGCGAGGTGATTCAGCCAGTTCGCAGCCGCAGCGAATTCATACTTCCCGCCCTTTGCGGACCCTTAAATAGATTTCGGCGAACGGCTGAATTCGGGAGCGGATTGAAGGCCGGCGAATGACCGAAATGGTGCGGAGGCTGCGTGAAAACACAGCCAACAGGTTTTTGCCCAGTTGGCGTCCCCATCAGCTCCGTTAGGAAAGTTTGTTCTACGACTTCAGCCGAACCCGGCGTTTTCACACACCCTCGTGCACAAAGCGGCCGGTCAGCGCTGAGGTCGAACCGAGATTAACCCTAGGTGAGAATCGGCGCCCAATTTTGACGCCGGCTGGTTGAAACTCAAAAGGTTGAAATCATTCATCAATTTCCAACGATCGGCGCCGATCGTGCCTGAATCGCTGGTTAGCGCAACGATTCCAATGCTTTAAGCGGTATCCGAAGGGGCCACATTTCGATGCCGATTCACAGCCAAGTCATCGGATGCCGAGGTGGGAACCGCAAGCCTGCCCCGGCAGGGTCGGGCGTCGTGGTGGCCGTGGTTGTCAGTGCGGCGTCCGACCTCTGCGGATTTTATGGGTCACCTGTTGGCCGAAGGCCGTTTGGCGAATTCGCCAAAAGTGGAATTGCTTGATTTCCTACGCCTTGCGCATCCGGTATGCCTTCTGCCTGCATGCGCTGGAACAATACTCCCGCCCCAGATGGTCGAACGCACTCAATACGGTGCGGCAGGTCGGACATGTGCGCTGCATGTCCAGTTCTGCCGTAGTCTCGGCCGAGCGCTTGTCCACATGCCAATTGAGCCAGAACTTTTTGCGCAAGTATGTCGCGCGTTGGCGGTCGGCGTCGCTGCCGCCGTCGAGGGCTTGCACGATGACGAACTGCCGCCGCCACGGATGGCCCTCGGGCAGCGTCGCCAGCATGTGCTTGCACCAGTCGGCATGGCGCCGGCCCTCCCCGGGCTTGGGGCTGTGGACGTCGCCCATGATCTTGCCGATACCCATGCAGGTCTCACCGTGTGAGCATTTTTCGTAACAGACCTGCGCGGGGTTGTCGAAGGGCATGTTCCGCAAAATACTCACGCGCGCATTTGCCGGGGGCCGTTTTGAGGTGGGGCCGTTTGTCCAGCCGCCTTTTGTGAAATCGAGTGTCGGGGGTGCTTGGGAGCTTTGGAGCGTGAGTGTCCGGAGACGGATACGCGCGGCAAGGGACTTCACGGGGAGAAGTCCCGCCCCCGGATATCATCCGCCGGTCGAGGGCGAGCCTAGGGCTTGCTGCGGAACAGGGCTAGGTGGCCGAGGGTCGAGAACACTTTGTCGCGATGCGGGACTTGAAGACGGGGGTGATGGGCAATCCGGGAAGCGACGTGCATGAAGTACTTCCCAGCTGGCGCACTTTGTGCCCTGAATGCGGGTCGACGCGGGGACGCGAATGCTACGATCCGATTTGCCTTTAAAGGAACCACCCTTTGCGAAGTGATTCTGGCGCTTTGTAATGGCGCTCCTGATTGCTTTTTGGATCGCCGTCGGTACCGGCGTTTTGTGGGTGGTGATGTGAGCGAACAAGAGACAAGAAGCGGCACGTACCCGCCGGATAGCGGCAGCGGGAACCGGAAGCTCGCTCCGGTCGGGTCGGGCGTCGCGGTGGTTCCTCCTCTTGCGGCGTCCGACCTGCATCAGCAGGAGTTGAAGCGGCTCTTGTGCGGGTAGGCCGTTATCGCGGGAAGTTGGCGCTTACTTGGTGTAGCGGAAAGACAGCCGGATCGCGTCGATAACCAGCCAGCTAAGGCGACAACTGCAGGAACTGCTGGGTCTGGGGAACAAGCGTCCCGACCTCGTGCTGCGCTACGGCTATGCGTCGCCAATGCCACGCTCGCTGCGTCGGCCTGTCGAGGCGGTTATTTCAGGTTGAACCGACAAGACCCTCCTAAAGATGTACCGCCGAATTCCGGCCAAAGCCGTTGCATTCCAGATCAAGTAGGGGGATTTTTTGGGGGATGATAACGGCACATGCAAGTAATCATATTGTTACATCAAGCATTTAAATAATTTCAATGGCGGTTGGGACGGGATACGGCCACACGGTTGGGTTTCACATCGTATTTCCGACTGGACTTCCTTGGCCTGGCAAGCATTCGTGGTGCCAAGCCCGGCAGAGTTTGCGGGCTTGGGTTGGTAGCGGCGCCGGCATAGGGCCGGTGCAAAGGATCGGGAGATCACCGATGGCTACCGTACGCAAACTCAACGATACCCAGCTGATCATACTTGCCGACGCCGCACGGCATCCTCGCGGGGTGACCCTGCCGCTGCCCAAGGGCATGGACAGGAGTTCGGATACAATAAAGAAAGCGCTAGAGCAGCTTCTGAAGCGGGCATTGGTCGCGGAAGTCGCAGCCGAGCCCGAGGATCAGGAATGGCGAGGTGCCGAAAACGGCAGGCGGCTGACGCTTGCCATCACACAGGCAGGATTGGCAGTGATCGGTTTGGGAGAATTGGGTGCCGATGCGGACCAAAGCACCGATGATACGGACAAGAAGACAAGCAAGCGCAATCCTGCCGGCAGTGATTCCGGGGCGGCAGAGGCGCGGACTGTTCGCGAGAGCCGCCAACGCCGAAAGAACGAGACACCACCGCCTCCGAACAAGCGAGCCACTTCCGAGCTGCACGCCGGCGACGATACGACGAATGGTGCCCCTTCCAAGCATGTTGTCGCTATTCCGCCCGATGCAAAAGCCGTTACTTTCGCGCCGGGCACGAAGGCAGCCGCCGTCGTCAAACTGCTGCGGCGCAAGAACGGCGCCAGCTTGGTCGAGCTTACACAAACCAGCGGGTGGCAAGCGCATTCGGTACGCGGGTTCCTATCCGGCACGCTGAAGATGAAGCTGCGTTGCCATCGTCTTGTCCACATCATCTACTCAGGAGCCTGCTCAGCGTAAGTGCAAACTACCAGCAGAAAACGTGGTCCGTTATGTTGCTGCCGTCAATTGCATGGAGATGGCGTGCGGTGATGGTGCCGGGCGAGGACTTCCAGGAACATGCCGGAAGAATGTTTCCACGAGTACGCTGCGCCAGCACGATCGCTAGCACGATCCCGCAGCGACATGTGCCCCGCGTGGAGAGTGACTAAGAACCTCGGGCAAGCGACTTCGACATGGCGGCACCGGAACGCAATACCGCGGTCGCGCGCATGTCGGCAAATTCGGCAACAGAGAAAAAGGTGGCCAAAACCCTGACACAGGAGCGATAACGCCCGTACGGAGAATGGTCAGCCACCGAGATAGCCTGCTAACCCACGGAAAGAACGGAGACTTCCAAAAGGTACGGGCATGTCGTGAAAAACGGCAGGACTGACTGGCTGGGACGACAGGATTTCGAACTTCGACATGTTCCGTTTTCTGAAACTCACATTGGTTTTTTTGCAATCAGCCGGTCTTTCAATTTCCGTAAATTGGAGAAATTCCGAGTGGACTTCCACGCCAAAGCAAGCATTGCTGTGCCTGCCTGATACCCTGCACTGAGGGTACCGGCATGGTTATGAATTTGCCCCGCCAACTGCGGGGCTTGGGGTGGTGCAAGCGTCGTTATTGACGCCACCAAACCTCAAGGAGTTCATTCATGACCGTTGCATCGAACACCCCGAAAGCAAAATGCCAGAAGCCGCACAAGAAGACCGGTGATCACAAAGGGAGCGAACCTACAGGTCGTTCACCGAGTGCCCGAAAGAAACCTGGCAAGAACATCGGCAATGCATCCAAGCCTGGCAAACAATTCCCGGTGCAGGCTACCAAGCAGGATCAAATGTTGACTTTGCTCAGCCGGTCGCAAGGGGCTTCGCTCGTTGAGCTCATGACCGCAAGCGGTTGGCAGAAACACAGCGTCCACGGCTTTCTCTCCGGAACCGTGAAAAAGAAACTTGCTCTCGAACTTTCCTCGGCAATCTCGGCGGACGGCGTCAGGTCCTATCGCATCGCACCTCGGTTCGAGAAATAAGATGGCAAGCAGAACAAGTTCTGATGTCAATCGTGAAATCGATCGACTGGCCGGATTGAATGCATGGGAGCTTCGTGTGGAGTGGCGACGGCAAATCCGCACGTCGCCGCCCATGCGCCTTTCCCGCGATCTATTGATGCGGGGGATTGCCTACCGTTTGCAGGAACGCACGCTGGGCGGCCTGTCGAAGCCGGTGCTGCGCAGGCTTGGTGAAATTGCCGCAGACAACGAGCAGGCCGCGCAACAACCAACCCATCCACCCACCAGATTGAAACCCGGAACGCGACTTTTGCGCGAATGGAACGGTGAGACCCACGTGGTCGTGGTGCAGGCTGATGGCTTCGAATGGCAAGGTCGCAACTATTCTTCCCTCTCAAAAATTGCTGGGGAGATCACCGGTGCGCACTGGTCAGGGCCCAGGTTTTTTGGGTTGAGGCAGGCGCGTCCCAAGAAATCCATTGAGGAAGTGGAGCCCAGCCATGAGTTCAAGCTGACCACTCGAGAGAAGGCAAGGTCCGCTGCGCAATCTACACACGCAAATCATCCGAGGACGGGCTGGACCAGGAGTTCAATTCACTGGATGCCCAGCGTGAAGCCTGCGCAGCCTATGTCGCCAGCCAAAAGCATGCCGGCTGGATCGCCTCCCCTGACATGTTTGACGATGGCGGTCTTTCCGGTGGAACCATGGAAAGGCCGGCTTTGAGGCGACTGCTCGACGAAATAACTGCCGGAAAGATCAAGATCGTCGTCGTTTACAAGGTAGACCGTCTGACCCGTTCTCTTGCCGACTTTGCCAAGATCGTGGATGTCCTGGATGCCAATGGCGCATCCTTCGTATCGGTGACGCAGCAGTTCAACACGACCACTTCAATGGGACGACTGACGCTCAACATGTTGCTGTCGTTTGCACAGTTCGAGCGCGAAATCGCCGGAGAACGGATTCGCGATAAAATTGCCGCGTCAAAAGCGAAAGGCATGTGGATGGGTGGCAGCGTTCCCCTGGGCTATGACGTCGAGGACCGCGCTCTCGTTGTCAATGAAGCTGAGGCTGAAACAGTGCGGCTTGTCTTCAGGCGTTATGCCGAATTGGGATCAGTGGCGCTTTTGAGGGCGGAACTCGATGACCTGGGAATCGTAAGCAAGACCCGCAATAGAAATGACAAAAGTGTTTCGGGAGGGCAGAGTTTTGCGCGAGGTGCCCTCTACACCCTGCTTCAAAACCGTATCTACATCGGCGAAGTCGTGCACAAGGGCACAAGCTATCCCGGAAAGCACAACGCCATTGTCGACAGTTTGCTCTGGAACAAGGTTCAGGAAAGACTGGCAACGAACCGCAAGGAGCGATCGGTGCGCAGCGGCGCGAAGGCACCAAGTTTTCTGGCAGGGCGTATCGTCGACAGCAACGGCGACCGCATGACACCAACACATGCGGTAAAGTCAGGAAAGCGGTATCGCTACTATGTGACAACGGCGCTGATCACGGACAAACGTGATACAGCACCACAAGGACAGCGCCTCCCCGCCGGAGACATTGAAAACCTTGTTCTTGGTCGTCTGGAAAGCTTCCTGGCATCACCCGCCGAGTTCAGTGAAGTACTAGCCCCACTTGCACTGGAAGCGCCAGTCATGGAGATGGCATTGCGCAACTCAGCCGGCCTGTCGGAGCGATGGCTTTCCGCAACCAGCATTGAGCGCCACGCAATTGCACAATCTTTGATAAGGCAGGTGGCTGTCGGAGAGGAAAAGGTCTTGATCGACCTCTACCGAGAGAGGCTACTTGGGGAAATCGCAGTCGCGGTACCATCAACGATTGATGCCGACGCATCCGCGAGGGGCAGTTCAACAATCCGTCTAACGATCAAGGCAAACCTGCGTCGCGTTGGCAAGGGCAAACGCATGGTAGTGGGTGGAATGGTGGCTGCAAATCCGGATCCGGCGCTGATCAAGCTCGTCGCACGAGCGCTGGCAACGCGCAATGAGTTGATGTCCGGCTCAGATGACAGCCTTGAAGCCATGACACGCCGGCTTCGAACCACACGCGGTTACTTGAACTCACTTGTTCGGTTGTCATACCTTGCTCCAGACATCGTGAGGACCATCCTGACCGGCAACCAGCCCATCGAACTCAACGTCAAGCGTTTGCTTGCTGCCGCAAAGACGCTGCCCGTTTCCTGGACGCAACAGCGCGATTTACTCGGCTTCGACCGCAAGTAATCATCCCAGCTCCCGCTTGGACATGCGCATCCCCTTCGGAAAAACTAGGCCACAGAGACTTTCCTGAGAGCAATGCCGGGATAAGTCGAAATTTGCGTCTCTACAGACAGGCTCGGTTGCGCAATCCCACAACCCGCGGAAACCACGACATTATTCCGAACGCCACTCGAAATTCAATAATTCTTATAAATCAATGGTTTATTGGCTGGGGCGCCAGGATTCGAACCTGGGAATGTCGGTACCAAAAACCGATGCCTTACCGCTTGGCGACGCCCCAGCAGGGGCCTGCCTTATAGCCAGTTCGCCATCACCCCGCAACCGTGGCGGCGGTCGATTTGAGCGTCGGAAATGCGGCAATTACCGCTGCTCGCGATGAATTCGCGGGGTCGCCGAAAATACTTGCCGGGCAACGGCGCCGCCGCTATAAACCCGCCACTTCATTCGGAGTGTGGCGCAGCCTGGTAGCGCACCTCGTTCGGGACGAGGGGGTCGCAGGTTCGAATCCTGCCACTCCGACCACGCAAATCTCCGGCAAACTCGCACTGTTGCGGCCTGCGTCCAAATCTCGCGCGAAACGGTTGAGCCTTGAACAATCCCCGAATATGGTCCGTCGATCGATCCTGCCAATTGGAGATCCCATGCGTTTCAGCGGTACCCAGTCCTATGTCGCGGCAGACGACCTCAAGGTCGCCGTCAATGCGGCGATCGCGCTCGAGCGGCCCGTTGCTGGTCAAGGGCGAGCCGGGCACCGGCAAGACGGAACTTGCCCGGCAGGTTGCGCAGGCGCTGGGGCTGCGGCTGATCGAGTGGCACGTCAAGTCGACCACCAAGGCGGCGCAAGGGCTTTACGAATATGACGCGGTGTCGCGGCTGCGCGACTCCCAGCTTGGCGACGAGCGCGTGCACGACGTCGCCAACTACATCCGCAAGGGCAAGCTCTGGGAAGCCTTCGAGGCCGACGAGAAGGTCGTGCTGCTGATCGACGAGATCGACAAGGCCGACATCGAGTTTCCGAACGACCTGCTGCAGGAACTCGACCGCATGGAGTTCCATGTCTACGAGACCGGCGAGACGGTCGAGGCGCGGCGCCGGCCGATCGTCATCATCACCTCGAACAACGAGAAGGAGCTGCCGGACGCCTTCCTGCGCCGCTGCTTCTTCCACTATATCCGCTTCCCCGACATGGAGACGCTGGAGCAGATCGTCGAGGTCCATTACCCCGGCATCAAGAAGCGGCTGGTGCATGCGGCGCTGACGCAGTTCTACGAGTTGCGCGAGACGCCGGGCCTCAAGAAGCGTCCCTCGACCTCCGAGGCGCTGGACTGGATCCGCCTGCTGGTCGCCGAGGACATGGACCCGACGGATCTTGCGCGGCGACCCGAAGAACATGCTGCCGAAGCTGCACGGCGCACTGCTCAAGAACGAGCAGGACGTGCATCTGTTCGAGCGGCTGGCGTTCCTCGCGCGCCAGCGCGGCGGCTGATCAGGGCAACGCGCACCTCTTGCGCTTCAACATGTCCCCTCGCCTATTTTCGCGCCGTGGTGATTTGGCCGGCCGGCTTGCAGCCACGTTAAACAACTTGCTAAAGGGCCGCGCGGTGAATCAACCCACGGACCGGCAGCGATTGTTTCGAGGCCGGTTTTTTGTTGGAGTTCATTCATGCCGATCCGCATTCCCGACCGACTGCCCGCCCGCGAGACCCTCATCAACGAAGGCGTGATGGTGATGGACGAGTCGGTCGCCATCCGGCAGGACATCCGCCCGCTGCACATCGGCCTTCTCAACCTGATGCCGAACAAGATCGCGACCGAAACGCAGATCGCGCGGCTGATCGGCTCCTCGCCCCTGCAGGTGGAACTGAGCCTTGTCCGCATCGGCAGCCACAAGGCGAAGAACACGTCCGACGAACATCTGATTTCGTTCTACCGGACCTGGGAGGAGGTGCGGCACGAGAAGTTCGACGGCTTCATCATCACCGGCGCGCCGATCGAGACGCTGCCCTTTGAGGACGTGACCTATTGGAACGAGACTGCGCGAGATTTTCGACTGGACGCGCACCCATGTCCATTCGCGCTTTTTCATCTGCTGGGGCGCGATGGCGGCGATCTATCATTTCCACGGCGTGCCCAAGCATCTGCTTGCCGAAAAAGGCGTTCGGCGTCTACCGGCACCGCAACCTCAATGCCGCATCGCCTTATCTTGCGGGCTTTTCGGACGATTTCTCGATCTCCGTCTCGCGCTGGACGGAAATCCGGCGCGAAGACTTGAAGCCGGAAATGGGGCTTGAGGTGCTGATGGAGTCGGACGAGACCGGGCTTTGCCTGATCGCGGAGAAGCAGGGCAACCGGCTCTACATCTTCAATCACGTCGAGTATGATTCCGGCACGCTGGCGGAGGAATATTTCCGCGATGTGCAGGCCGGCGCGCAGATCGAATTGCCGAAAGGCTATTTCCCGGGCGACGACACGACCAAGAAGCCGCTCAACCGCTGGCGCAGCCATGCCTTCCTGCTGTTCGGCAACTGGATCAACCGGACCTACCAGACGACGCCGTTCAACCTTGACGATATCGGAGCGCAAGGCGGCGTCTTGAACTGATGGCTGAATTGGCTATTTTAGCTAAACAGTAAAAGCCGCCCTGCTTCGTCCGCAAACAGGCTACTACGCCGATCTGTTAGAGGAAGCCGCAGCGCTTTGGGAAAGCCTGACGATGAATCACGGCTTCATCGACGGCAACAAGCGCATCGGACTTGCCGGCACCTATACGTTCCTGGCTCTGAACGGCGTGCGTTTCACCGCACGTTCCGGCGATCTGCTATCCTTCATCTTCACCCATCTCGAAGCGGGCACGTTCACCAAGGACAATCTGAACGCCTGGTTGCGGGAAAACACGAAATCGGGCTGAATAGGCTCATGTTCCTGCCCTTCTTTCTCCAGCTCAAGGCCGCCAAGCTTCCCGTCACGCTGCGGGAATACCTCACCATGCTGCAGGCGCTGGACGCGGACCTCGTCACCTATGACGTCGAGGGCTTTTACTACCTCTCGCGCTCGGCGCTGGTGAAGGACGAGCGCCACCTCGACCGGTTCGACCGGGTGTTCTCGGAATTCTTCAAGGGCGTGGAGGCGGTTTCCGGCGCGGGCGACGGCGTCGATATCCGCAACCTGCCCGAGGAGTGGCTGCGCAAGCTCGCCGAGAAGCATCTGACGCGAGGAGGAAAAGAAGCTCGTCGAAACGCTCGGCGGCTGGGACAAGCTGATGGAAACGCTGCGCGAGCGGCTGGCGAAGCAGGAAAAGCGCCATCAGGGCGGCTCGAAGATGATCGGCACCGCGGGCACCTCCCCCTTCGGCGCCCATGGCTACAACCCGGAGGGCGTTCGCATCGGGCAGGAGGAAAGCCGGCACCGGCGCGCGGTCAAGGTCTGGGACAAGCGCGAGTTCCGCAATCTCGACGACAGCGTCGAGCTTGGCACCCGCAACATCAAGGTGGCGCTCAAGCGGCTGCGGCGCTGGGTGCGCGAGGGCGCGGCGGAGGAACTGGACCTGCCGGGCACGATCCGGGCGACCGCCGAGCATGGCTATATCGACGTGCAAACCCGGCCCGAGCGGCGCAATGCAGTAAAGGTGCTGCTGTTCCTCGATGTCGGCGGATCGATGGACGACCATGTGAAGATCGCCGAGGAACTGTTTTCCGCAGCACGCACGGAGCTCAAATATCTTGAGCATTTCTATTTCCACAACTGCCTCTACGAGGGCGTGTGGCGGGACAATCGCCGGCGCGACCAGCGCATGCCCACGGACGACGTGCTCAGAACCTTTGGTCCGGACTGCAAGGTCATCTTCGTCGGCGATGCGGCGATGAGCCCGTGGGAAATCGTCCAGCCGGGCGGCTCGGTCGAGCACTGGAACGCGGAGCCGGGCGAAGTCTGGCTCCGGCGCGCGCTGGAACACTTCAAGCACAGCATCTGGCTCAACCCCGTCGCCGAGCAGGCCTGGCGCTACACACAGTCCACGCAGATGATCGCGCAGATCATGGGCGGGCGCATGTTCCCGCTCACACTTGGCGGCCTCGACGCCGCCATGAAGGAACTGTCACACTGATATGCAGCGGCCGGTATCGGCGACCGCCAATGTTTCCATCCAACGGTGGATGATGGCTGTCAGACGGTCCGGAGACACCGGCTTGGCGAGGTAATCGTCCATGCCGGCGGCAATGCAGCGTTCCACGTCGCCCTTGATGGCATGCGCCGTGACGGCAACGACAGGCATGCGCGGCAGTCCCTGCGCCGCCTCGATCTCGCGGATTTCCTTTGTTGCATCGAGGCCATTGAGGCGGGGCATCGAGACATCCATCAGCATCATTTTCGGACGCAGTTCACTGATACAGATCGACCGCCTCGCGTCCGTCACCTGCAATGCGGAAGGTGAATGGCGTCATTTCGAGGATCTGGGTGAACACGATCTGGTTCACCTCGTTGTCCTCGGCGACGAGAACGTCGATGCGCTGTTCTTCCCGACCTGCGGCGGCGGCGCCGCGTCCACTTGCGGCGTGATGGCAACCGGGTCTGCCAAGGGAGCGGCGGCGGGGTGTTTGCTCATGACGGAAATCATGGTCTCCAACAGCAGGGAGGAGCGGGCCGGCTTCGACAGATGCGCCTCTATGCCGAGCGCGGAGAACGCCTTGCCATCTTCCATGTGATCGACCGAGGTCAGCATGATGATCGGCATGTGCGGCAGGGCCGGATCGGCGCGCAGGGCACGCGCAAGTTCGGCGCCGTTCATTTCGCGGCATGTGGTAGTCGAGAATTGCAAGGTCGATCTCGATGCCTGCCGCGTGCGCCGCCTCCACAAGGGCGAGCGCCTCGCTGGCGCTGGCGCAAGTGGCCGAATCGAAACGCCAGGCGGCCATCTGTTCCGACAGGATCGCGCGGTTGACGTCATTGTCGTCGACGACGAGGACGCGCTTTCCGGCAACGTCCACCGGTGCGTGTTTCTTCGACGAGCCCTCGTGAACCGGCAGCTCGATTTCGAACCAGAAGGTCGATCCCTTGCCCGGCTGGCTCGTCACGTCCATTTGCCCGCCCATCAAGCCGACCAGCGAGGAGGCGATCGCCAGTCCCAGACCCGTACCCTCATGCTTGCGGCTGGCGGAGCCATCGACCTGGCTGAACTTTTCAAAGA
The DNA here is from genome assembly GCA_963699855.1 of uncultured Alphaproteobacteria bacterium. Lineage (GTDB taxonomy): Bacteria > Pseudomonadota > Alphaproteobacteria > Rhizobiales > Rhizobiaceae > BOKV01. Next base: position 17,625 of record CAVOVL010000009.1, read on the forward strand.
TCCGGCTGCGCTTGTCTTCCGGAATGCCGATGCCGGTATCCTCGACCATGAAGCGCAGGCGGACCTGACCCGGCCCTCGATTTCGCCGATCTTGCTGACATCGACGAACACATGTCCCTGGTCGGTGAACTTGACGGCATTGCCGAGCAGGTTGGTGACGATCTGTCGGATGCGGCCAACATCGCCCACCAGCATTTCGGGAAGGTCCGGATCGATGCGTACGGCCAGTTCAAGGTCTTTTTCCGCAACCTTGGCGGAGACCAGCGTGGCGACGTCCTCGATCGCTTCGGCAAGGCGGAAGGGCGCCGGGTCGAGTTCCATCTGCCCGGCATCGATCTTCGAGAAGTCGAGAATGTCGTTGATGATGGTCAGAAGCGAGGCGCCCGACTTGACGATGATGTCGACAAAGGTGCGCTGACGCTTGTCGAGATCGGTGCGGGCCAACAGTTCGGCCATTCCCATGACGCCGTTCATCGGCGTGCGGATTTCATGGCTCATGTTCGCCAGGAACTCCGACTTGGCACGGTCGGCCAAGGTTGCGCGCCGGTTAGCCTCGGCGAGTTCGATTTCGTGCAGCTTCATCTCGGTTATGTCGGTCGTCGATCCGATGAGATACCGCGTTCCGTCAGCAGTGCGGAATGGACGCTTGTTGGCGATTCGGTAGTTGACGCTGCCATCGTCGCGCCGGACATTCTCCTCGAAGGAAAACGTGCGATCCTCGGCAAGAACCATCCGATCGTTTTCGGCGAAAACCTCGCCATCGATCCCCTGCAATTCCACATCAGTTTTGCCAATCGCTTCGGACTGCGCGGCTCCGACGAGTTCGCTCCAGCTTTGATTGACGTAGACTAGCTTCAGATCCTCGGTCTTGGCGTAAATCGACAAGGGCAAATTGTCGATCATGCTGCGGAACACCTCATTGTCGCGCAGGGCATCGCGCAATGCGTCTTCGCGCTGCCTTTGCCGGGTGATGTCGAAATAGGATATCAGCCGCCGGCCAGCCGATAGATTGGTAACGGAGTAGACAAGACACGAACCGTCCGCCCGGTCGAAACTGCGCTGGGCGACATTGCCCGCCGAAATTTCGTCAATACGTGAGCGGACATAGTCTTCCCAATCGCCATCGGCCAGGGAATAGAAACCGTTGTAGCGGTTGTAGTCCATCAGGGAACGGAAGTCGGCACCGGTGCGAAATGTACCGTGCGGCACGTTCCAGATCTCATGAAATGCCTCGTTGATGATCTCGCATCGCATGTCCCGATCGACGATCACGACGCCCATGTTCATGGCGTTGAGCGTGTCAACGAGATCCTGGTGCAGGAAACGCAGCGCCGGGCCGCCCTCCGGACTGCTCCGCGTCGCCGATCTGCGTCACGAAGGCGCGTACGAACCGTCGCCCATCCGAATCGACAAGCCGGTCGAATCGCGCCTTCATCCGCGCCTCGAGACCGTCCTTGCCCTTCAGGAACTGGTCGATTTCGCAGCGATTGCCGGTTTCCAGTACTTCGCGCTCTATCGTCTCGAAAGCGGCCGCATCGACCGGATCGAAAATGTCGCGGGCGGTGGCATTCTCGAAAGCGGAGGCAGCCTTGCCGGTGAATTTCATTGTCGAGCGATTGACGTAGACGAACCGCAGCTGTTCGTCCTTGATGGTGCAGGGCCATGGCAGCGTATCGAGCACCATGGTGGCGAAACCGGCAATTTCCATCGGGCCGCACCCGTCTCTGTCGATCCGTCTCGCCGCCAACCATGCCGTACTTGCCTTTTTTGCAAAAATGGACGCGACTTCGCGCGTTGCCCTTCTGCAATCGTAGCCTCGTATGGTTAACCGCTGCCTAAGCCGGACCTGGCCGGCCAAATGCACAACAAAAAAGGCCGCGGGTCAGACCGCGGCCTTCGATTGGAATTGGAATGGATCAGCGACGGAAAAAGCCCGTCAGCGACCAAAGCGCCGGAACAAGCATCGCGGCGAGCGCCAGCTTGACAAGGTCGGTCACGATGAACGGGCCAACGCCCCAGGCAATCATTTTCTCGGCGCCGAAAAGGTAGCCGATCCACAGAGCACCGAGCACGAGCATGACCGATTCGCCGACCAGCATGGCCGCGCCAAGCTTCAGCGGGTTGCGGCTCCAGCCACGATCGGCGGCCCAACCGGCGATCGCCGCCATGATCAACGAAGCCCACCAGATAACCGCCTGTCGGGCCAGCCATGTAGGCAAGGCCGATGCCTTTTTCGGGCGTTCCGGCGAAGACCGGCAGGCCTGCTGCGCCCTGCATCAGGTAAAGCGCCATGGTGGCCACTGCAAGATTGCGGCCATAGGCAGCCGCGAGAGTGAAAATCGCCAGCGTTTGCAGTGTAGCGGGAACCGGCCAGAACGGCACCTGAACCTTGGCCGAAAGGGTAATGATTGCCGTTCCGGCCAGCGCCAGGAAAGCAAGCCACGCAAAACGCGTGACGGTGTTCAGCGGCGCCAGCGTAGTGGCAAGCGCATTGCCGTTCATCAAGGGGTTCATGTCGCCTCCGCAGTGTTTTCGTACGACATTCCGTATATTGTCTCCTGTCACAACCCGCAAGCCGACTTGCCGGGAGATCGGCACGCAACAGGGCATGAAAATCATGGAAACGCCGGAATTCAAGACCGCTTTCGAACCTGCCCATGGCCAGGCCGTGGAAGCGGCCCCGGACGTGCTGCGCGTGACCGCCAACAATCCCGGCCCGTTCACTTTTCACGGCACGAATTCCTACGTTGCGGGCCGCCGCAGCGTTGTCGTCATCGACCCGGGCCCGCCGGACGAAGCGCATCTCAAGGCGTTGCTCGACGCGATAGGCGGACGCGACGTCTCGCACATCCTTGTGACCCATACGCATGTCGACCATTCGCCGCTCGCGACCCGGCTCAAGGAAATCACCGGCGCGCCGGTTCTCGCCGAGGGTCCGCACCGTCCGGCAAGGCCGCTTGCAATCGGCGAGATCAATCCGCTCGACGCTTCCGCCGATCATGACTTTCGACCGGACATCAAGCTCTGCCCATGGCGATCTGGTCGAAGCCGGCGACTTTACTTTCGAGGCCGTGTACACGCCCGGCCACACGGCAAACCACATGGCATTCGCCATTCCCGCTATAGGCTTGCTCTTTTCGGGCGACCACGTGATGGCCTGGGCAACCTCGATCGTCGCGCCGCCAGACGGGGCAATGTCGGACTACATGGATTCGCTCGACCGGCTTTTGGCACGCCCCGAGACATTCTACCTGCCCGGCCATGGCGGGCCGCTCACCAAGGCCCATGAATTCGTGCGGGGACTGCGGGCGCACCGCAAGATGCGCGAAACCGCTATCCTGACGAGGGTGAGGTCCGGCGATCGCACGATCGCGCAGATCGTCCGCACAATCTACAAGGACACCGATCCGCGCCTGCACGGGGCGGCGGCGCTTTCGGTACTGGCACACATGGAAGACCTCGTTGCCTCGGGCCGGATCGTCAGCGGCGGTCCGGCTTCGCTCGAAGCCGTGTATGAACCGGGTCCGGAGTAACCCTAGCCCTCCCCGGCAATTCCGATGAGCGAGGCGTCGAGGTCGGACAAGCAATTCCTCGATGAGCTTGGCATTGTATCCGAAATCATGGGCGCCGTAGCGCGAGGACGAGCGCATGTCGACGAGCGTCGCCTCCGCTTCCGAGACGATCTGGATGACAACGTCGTTGCGGAACCCGAATACCGGGGTCGAGGCGACCGCCTCGATCACGATGTTGTCGGGCAGGGGCGGCGCCTCGTCGAGTTCAGGAGCGATTTCCTCCACTTCCGCCGCCGGCTTTTCGGGAACCGGGGCCTCGCCATTGGCGATGCCTGCGCCAGCCGTTTCCGCCTGTTCGTCCGGAACGCCACGGCTAGCCGTGATCTCCCACGACCGGTCCGCTAGCAATGCCCGCACGCTGGCCAGAACGCGCTCGGGGCCTGCATTGTAGCGCCGCGAACCGATACGCGGATACTCTGCGATCAATGTCTCCGCATAGGCGTCGTCATAGGTGGCGAGCTGGTTGAGGCCGCTTTCGGCGTTCAGCTGCCGCATCCGTTGGGCGGTAATGAATGGTGGCGGCTCGTAGGGGTTCGTGGAGACATCGGACAACATTGGATGCTCGACCGCAAGATACCCGAACCACAGGTACGGAATGAGCAACATCGTCGCGACGACGACGCCGCGCACGGTCGCCTTCCCGCCGCGCAGGCCCCGGTTCCAAAGGTCCAGAAATGCCCGCACCCCCAGGAACAAGCTTGCCATGATCATGGCAAGGCCAAAGGCGTTGAGCCAAACAGCCTGCGGCGTTGTCACCTTCTCAAAACGGTGCAGCAGAATGGTGATTGCAAAATAGGGCACGCAAATCATTGCGATCCGCTCGCACCAGCGGGCAGCCGATGACCATCTGCGTTCGTAAAAACCTGCCATTTTGACCCATACCGCCGCATGCGTTGGCGGGAACCTAGAGCGATTTGCTCAAACCCGCAAAGCGTATCGGCGGTTTAGGCGCGGCAAACTGTGGCAGATATTCCACTTTTTCGCCGTAGATTCGCCCCTCGTCCCCGCTTTTATCGCATTATGTAAAACAGGGGAGAACGCAATGACAAAATTTGGCGGGTCCGGGGTGAGTCCCGCGGCCGAAGGGCAATCGCCTGTCCGGCCGCGGCGCGCGGCGAGGAATTATCCCAGGGCCCTGCACAGGGCGCTGAACGGGGTGACGCCGGGCGATCAGTTCTTCGATGCCGTCAGCCGGGCTGCTGAAAATGCCGGCTGCCAGATGCTGTTCGAGATTCCGGCAATTCTTTTGCACGGCAGTGGCGACAGGGCTGCGGCGGTTGCCGGCGGACCGGAATACGACCTCATCTTCATCGTGTTCGATTCAACGAACGGTGAGATCATGGTGATTTCAGCCGCCGAGGCGCCTGAAACGGTGCTGGATTTCACGCGATCCTATGCAGGGGTGCTGGGAATGATTGCGTCGGATCGAATGGTTACGGCGCCACTGCTTCAATAAGTCGAGGCAGGCGGAACCGCGATCATCGGCAGTTCCAGAAGTTCGCCAAGCGAATGGACGACATGGTCCGCATGCGGGGCAAGGTCTTGCGCCGACGCTATGCCGGTTGCAATTCCCACGGCGACCGCCCCGCCCGCCCGGGCCGCGCGCAGATCGTGGACGCTGTCGCCGACCATGACGATCGACTGGGGACCTACCCCGCATTCGCGCGCAAAGGCCAGCACCATGCCCGGCAGCGGCTTTGCGCCATGGCCTGAATCGTACCCGGCCACAAACGAAAAATGGTGATCGATCGCGGCCGCCTTCAAATGCGAGCGGCCATTGGCTTCCGCGTCGTTGGTGGCCAGGCCCACCTTGAACCCTTCGGCAACGAGGCGCTGCAGCACTTCGCCGGCTTTGTCGAACAGGGCCATGCTTTCGCGGGCGTGATGCTCGTAAAGCTGGTCGATTTTCGCGGCCAGCGCCGCATCACCCGCTTCGCCAATCATCGGTCCCCAGATGCGCGCCATGTCGGCGGCAGTTCCGGCAATGACGACGGAGGAGCGTGAGAACCGTCCTTGCGCAAGGTCGAAGCCAACGGCCGCGGCCATTTCTCCGGCCATTTCCTCGCTCGGGGGCAAGCGCCCGCACGACGCCCGCCGTCGCGGGAGCGTAGGTCGCCTCGAAGTCGAAAGAGCGTCCCGTCCTTGTCGAACAAAATTCCGGCTGCGCGCATGAATTCCCCCGATCTGGCGAGCGCGACAACAGCACGGCCCACTCGTCCCGGCAAGCGTTCGCACTCAATATGTGGCGATGCGGCGCGGGGTTTTCACCCCTTGGACGCGGCCCTCGATCGTCGCCTGCGCCGCCGCGAGTCGCGCGATCGGTACACGGAACGGCGAACAGGAGATGTAGTCGAGGCCGGTCTCCTCGAAGAAGCGGATCGATGCCGGATCGCCGCCATGTTCGCCGCAGATGCCGAGCTTCATGCCCGGCGCGCGCCTTGCGGCCGAGGTCGGAGGCCATGCGCACCAAGCTGCCCACGCCATCGACATCGATGGAAACGAAGGGATCGATCTTGATGATGTTGCGTGCGGCATAGGTGTTGAGGAACGCTGTCGCGTCGTCGCGCGAAATGCCGAAGGTCGTCTGCGTCAGGTCGTTGGTGCCGAAGGAGAAGAATTCCGCCGACTCGGCGATCTCGCCGGCCATGATCGCCGCGCGCGGCAGTTCGATCATGGTGCCGACCAGGTATTCGATGCCTGACGCCGGTCTCCTTCATCACCGCTGTCGGCAACCGCATCGATGCGCGCCTTGACGAAATCGAGCTCCTCCTTGAGGCCGACCAGCGGCACCATGATTTCCGGAACCACCGCCGCACCGGCCTTGCGGCCCGCTTCGACCGCCGCCTCGAAGATCGCGCGCGCCTGCATTTCGGCGATTTCGGGATAGGAGACCGCGAGCCGGCAGCCGCGATGGCCCAGCATCGGGTTGAACTCGTGCAGCGCCTCGGTGCGCCGGCCGCAGCTTTTCGGGATCGACATTCATCGCTCTGGCGACCTCGCCGATCTCTTCGTCGGTATGCGGCAGAAATTCGTGCAAGGGCGGATCGAGCAGGCGGATCGTGACCGGCAGGCCGGCCATGATCTCGAACAGTTCGACAAAGTCGGAGCGCTGCATCGGCAGCAGCTTGCCGAGCGCCTCGCGGCGCTGCCGTCCTCGGTATCGGCGAGGATCATCTCGCGGACCGCGACGATGCGCTCGCCTTCGAAGAACATGTGCTCGGTGCGGCAAAGGCCGATGCCCTCGGCCCCGAAAGTGCGCGCCGCGCGCGCATCGGCTGGCGTGTCGGCATTGGCGCGAACCTTCATGCGCCGGCCCGCTGTCGGCCCATTCCATGATGGTGCCGAAATGGCCCGGACAGTTCCGGCTGGATCATTGGAACGCGGCCGGCCAGCACCTGTCCCGTGGAGCCGTCGATGGTGATGATGTCACCCTTCTTGAGCGTCCGGCCGGGCACGCGCAATTCGCCGCTCTGGTAGTCGATGCGCATCGTGCCGGCGCCGGAAACGCAAGGCTTGCCCATGCCGCGCGCAACCACTGCCGCATGGCTGGTCATGCCGCCGCGCGCGGTCAGGATGCCCTGCGCCGCATGCATGCCGTGAATGTCCTCGGGGCTGGTTTCGATGCGCACCAGAATGACGTCGCGGCCCTGCGCTTTCAGCTCCTCCGCGTCCTCGGAGGAGAACACGATTTCGCCGGTCGCCGCGCCCGGCGAGGCCGGCAAGGCCCGTAGGCGATGACATCGCGCTTTGCTTCCGGCGCGATGGTCGGATGCAGCAACTGGTCGAGCGATGAAGGGTCGATCCGCCGCACGGCCTCCTCTCGGGAGATCAAGCCCTTCCTGCGCCATCTCGACGGCGATCCGCAGCGCCGCCCTGGCGGTGCGCTTGCCCGAGCGGGTCTGCAGCATCCACAGCTTGCCGCGCTCGATGGTGAATTCGAGGTCCTGGATGTCGCGGTAATGCCGCTCCAGCCGCCGGCAATGTCGATGAACTTCGCGAAGGCCTCCGGCATCAGCTTTTCCAGCGACGGCTTGTCCGAGCCCGATGCGATGCGCGCGGCTTCGGTCAGATCCTGCGGCGTGCGGATACCGGCGACGACATCCTCGCCCTGCGCATTGACCAGGAACTCGCCGTAAAGGCTGTTTTCGCCGGTCGAGGGATTGCGCGTGAAGGCAACGCCGGTGGCCGACGTCTCGCCCATGTTGCCGAACACCATGGCCTGGATGTTGACGGCTGTTCCCCATTCCTCAGGGATGGCGTGAAGCCGGCGATAGGTGATCGCCCGCTGGTTCATCCAGGAGGAAAACACCGCGCCGATCGCGCCCCAGAGCTGCTCGCGCGGGTCTTGCGGAAACTCGGCGTCGAGTTCGTTGCGCACCAGCGCCTTGTAGGATTCGATGACTTCGCGCCATTCGCCGGCGGTCAGATCTCGGTGTCCTGCTCGTGACCGCCGGCGGCCTTGGCGTTTTCCAGGATTTCCTCGAAGAGGTCATGGTCGACGCCCAGCACCACGTCGCCATACATCTGGATGAAACGGCGATAGCTGTCATAGGCAAAGCGCTCGCCGGCTTCGCGCGCGAGCGCCTCGACGGTTGCGTCGTTGAGGCCGAGATTGAGAACCGTGTCCATCATGCCGGGCATGGAGGCCCTTGCGCCGGAGCGCACGGAGACCAGCAGCGGCATTTCTGGCTGAACCGAATCGGCGGCCGGTCGCCGCTTCCACCTGCGCCAGGGCAGCATCGATCTGGCCCGCAAGTCCGTCGGGATAGGACCGCGCCATTGGCGTAGTACCAGTTGCAGGCTTCCGTGGTGATGGTGAAACCCGGCGGCACCGGAAGCCCGAGCGCCGACATCTCGGCAAGGTTGGCGCCCTTGCCGCCCAGAAGGTTGCGCAGCGAGGCATCGCCCTCCGCCTTGCCGTCCCCGAATGTGTAGACCCACTTGGTCATTTCGTTCTCCCGCAAGAAACCGCCTGACAAATGCCATAGCGATTCCCGGGGCGCAAAGCCAATGCGTCATGGTGCATCGCAGCAAAATATTGCAGCCGAGGAAGTTTGGGCGGTACCGGCGGTCAGGAGCTTAGGTAGTCGTACGTAGTCCGCACCCGCCGGGTAGGTAGTCTCCGCAGTCAGGTAGGCAATTGTTCCCAACTATGTCGACATGGCCTGACTGCTATTGACGTTACCGGTTAACCATAACGCTCCAGCATGAGGACAGTCACCATGGCTTTGTCGGTTCAATCATTTGCCAGCGGGCAGGTGGCCCGCCCCGCCAGCCCGGCCGCCGCCAATCCGGCAGCATTGAGGACGATTCCGCGCGCATCACAACGCGATCGCCTGACCTTGCTGGCTCTTCCGGCATTGGCAAGGCTGGCGGAAATGCAGGCTTACAATCAAACGGGCAACACAACTTCAGGGAATGTCACTGCTAAATACCGGTTGGCGTTCAGGTCGAACGACATCAAGTTGAACGCGAACCTGGCGGCTCTCGAGAAGGCCATTCCAGGCTTTACCGACGCGAAGGTCAAGGCAGATGCCAAATCGTTGCTCGCCAAGTACCGCGCCGAACACCGGCACCAGATATGGGCGTCAAAGCTGACGGGCATGAGCACCGGGAAAATGTCGGCGACAGCCACACCAATTGCAGCAAGAAAGGCGGCGCTCGGCACGGCCAAGGCCAGTTTCACGCGAGCAGTTGCCGCAGTAAACGCCGCCAAGGCCGATCTGCTGAAACTGCCCATCCCTGACCCCATGAAAACGGATGCGGTTGAGCAGGCATCCCGAAAATTGTTCACCGCAAACCGGAACATTGCAAAGGCGCTCGATGACATCCGCAAGGCCATCATCAGTGACGTCACGATGGGTGAAATCGTGACCACCTTGAAGCCGGACTCTCGTCAGACGCTGAAGCAGGTACTGGCCAATATCGGCGCGCCCATCACCAACACCGTGAATACGTTCAGTTCAAGACTCGCGGCGGCTGTTGTGAAGGCAAAGGCAAACAACAACACGGTCGTTGTCAAAGAGGTTGATAGAAACGGGATTGTAACGACCGTAAGCAAACCGCTCACCGATCCGGCTGCGGTCGCGGCGCTCGGCAGCCGTTTGAACGCAAATCTGCTTGCTTTTGCAGCGGCAAACTCGCTTACCATGACCACCGCCCAGGTGATGCAGTCAGTGAAGAACCTTGCCGCCTCCATTCCCGCCCTAAGCCCCGACAGGATGCTCACAGGCGTGGCAGGCTACTACGTAAAGCAGCAGGCAAGAAAGCTGGATGCGTGGTCGAAGAAAACCAATTTCAACACGCAAATTACGTCGTCGGCGAACGCTATTCAGGCAGCCAATGCCGTCAATACCAAAGTGCGCTTCGCGATAAGGCCGGGCAACATCGCATCAAGGATGGAGCCCAATAAAATGGGCCAGACTTTGATACTCGCAAACACCGTGCGTGAGGTGATGTCGAGCCTTTACGAGCAATCGACCAGCCCGAAATCCCCGAACCCAGCCATCACCATAAAGCACAATGCCGGTCGCGGCAGATCATTTTTCATCGAAACCATCAACTTGGCTGCCCGAGACAGGAGAATGAAAGGTTTTTATGAAATGCAATACCGTCTTGCGCACAAGTTTCCCAATGCTCCCCAGGGCGGCGGAATTGATAGCTTCAAGAATCCCTACTCTTTCAAAATCAACAATTATACGGCATTGAGGGACCGGGGAAACGTCATTTTCTTCAAAGGCAACAGCGATATCAAACTTGGAAACTTCCGTTATTACTTCAACAACGCAGCAGTAGACATTTACGCAAAGCCGTTTTCTTCACTGAAGTATCTGCCATTCGACTTTAAATGGAAAGCGAATGGCAACACGCCGAACAAAGTTTCTGCCGAGGAGCAAATGGCGCCGCGCAAGAAACCATGAGTAAAACGGCGCGGAGCCCGCGTCACCCGGCCTCGGCCAGCCGTTCGGCTTCCTGAAGGTCGACCGAAACGAGCTGGCTGACGCCGCGCTCGGCCATGGTGACGCCGAAGAGCCGGTTCATGCGGCTCATGGTGATAGGGTTGTGCGTGATGATGACGAAGCGGGTGGCGGTCGAGATGCGCCATCTCGTCCATGAGGTTGCAGAAGCGCTCGACATTGTGGTCGTCGAGCGGCGCGTCCACCTCGTCCAGCACGCAGATCGGCGCGGGATTGGTGAGGAAGACCGCGAAGATCAGTGCCATTGCGGTCAGCGCCTGTTCGCCGCCGGAAAGCAGCGTCATGGTCTGCGGCTTCTTGCCGGGCGGACGGGCGAGGATTTCAAGGCCGGCCTCCAGCGGATCGTCGGATTCGATCAGCTGCAGTTCCGCCGTGCCGCCGCCGAACAGACGTCGTGAACAGCCGCTGGAACTGCGCGTTGACCACCTCGAACGCTTCCAGCAGGCGCTCGCGGCCTTCGCGGTTGAGGCTGCCGATGCCCTGCCGCAGCCGCCGGATCGCCTCGATCAGGTCGTCGCGTTCCTTGACCAGCGCATCGCGCTGCGCGGTGATTTCCTCCTGCTCGACTTCGGCCCGCAGATTGACCGCGCCCAGCCTCTCGCGCTCCGCCTTGAACCTGTCGAGATTGCGTTCCGTCGCCGCGCTTTCCGGCAGCGGCGCGCCAGATTGCAGTTCGGCGATTTCCAGCGCGTCGGCCGGCTGGCAGCCGAGTTCCTCGCGGATGCGGCCCTCGATTTCCGAGCGCCGCTCGGCTGCCGCGGAAACGCGTTCTTCGGCGCGGACACGGGTTTCGCGCGCTTGCGAAAGTTCGGAAAGGGTGTCGCGAGCGAGCTTGTCGGCTCGCGCCAGCGCGGTTTCCGCCTCGACAAGACGGTCCGCCGCAGCCGAACGCGCGGTTTCTGCCTGTTGCAATTCGTTCAGCAAGGCGCGGCGACGCGCCTCGATCTCGCCGGGCGCGTCGTCGGTGGCGGCAAGTTCGGTTGCCGCCTCTTCGCGCGCGTCCGGACAGCGTCTGCTACATGCGCCTGCGCATTCGCGGCGCGCTCGCGCCAGTTCGCCGCTTCGGATGCTATTGCCGCAAGACGCCGCTCGCGCGCGGCGGCTTCACGGGCCAGATCCGTCAGCCTGCGCCCGCGCTTCGGCCAGGACCGCACGGTCGCCGGCCAGTCGCGTAGCGGGCGCGTTCAAGTTCACCTTCCAATCCGTCCAGCGGCGGGATGGCGGCAAGCGAGGCTTCGGCGTCCGCCTCCACCGCGCGGTTGTCGGAGAAATCGGCCGCGACGCGGCTGCGCGCCTCCTCAAGCGTCGCGCGACGATTGGCGAACTGGCTGACCGCCCGCTCGGCCACGGCAAGTTCTTCGCGAGCCGTGGAAAGTTCCTGTTGCAACGGTGCGCCGAGCCTCGCGGGCGCGGCGCTCGGCCTCGGCAGCGTTGGCGGCCTGCGCATGGGCAGCTTCGAATGCGTCGCGTGCAGCAGTGACCTTTGCGGATGCTTCCTGCGCCTCGCCTTCGAGTTCGGCGAGCCGGTTCTTCTGGGCCAGTTTCTGGGCGGCGGCGGTCGGCGCTTCGGCCCCCGCGACATAGCCGTCCCAACGCCACAGATCGCCTTCAATGGAGACCAGCCGCTGGCCCGGCTTCAGCAGCGACTTGAGCCGTCCGCCTTCGGCAGCGGCGACGATGCCCGTCTGCGGCAAGCCTGCGGGCAAGTTCGGGCGGTGCGGAAACCACGTCGGCAAGCGACCTGATGCCCTCCGGTAGCGCCGCATCGGCCGTCACCAGGCACCAGGCTCCAATGCGCGGGCGCGGAAGGATCCAGCGGCGCATCGAGGTCTTCGCCCAGCGCCGCGCCGAGCGCTGTCTCGTAGCCGCGCTCGACCTTGATGCGCTCGACGATCGCCGGGAAAAGATCCTGCGCGCCCTGGTTGAGGATGCGCTGCAGGGTTCGCGCCTCGGTCTCGATTGCCTTCAGCTCGCTCTCGGCGTCCGCCAGCGGCTTGCGCATGTCCTGCTCGACAGGCGGGCAGCTTCCAGCGCCTTTTCCGTCGCAAGCGTGTCGGCCTCGATGTCCTCGGCGCGTTTTTCCAGCAGCTCCACATGCTCGCGCCGCGCTGCCGTACCGTCGAGCGCCGCGATCCTCGCCAGCACATCGGCAAGTTCGCGCTCGATCTGCTCAAGCTGGAGCGTGATCTTGCGGCCGCGTTCCTGCAATTCGCGAAGCGTCTTTTCGAACTGCGACTTGCGGGTGCGCTCCTGCGCCACCTTGGCGGTCAGCTCGGCAAATTCGTTTTCGCCGGCAGATACCTTTTGCGAAGCGGCATCGACCGCCGCGGCAAACTCGGCGGCGCGCGTGCCGGTGTTCTCGCCCTCGGCCCGCAATTCCGCGTCTTCGCGCGGCAAGCCGTTCCATGATGCCGGCATTGTCGGCGATCAGCGCCTGCTTCGCGCGCAATGTCCGCCTCGAGCTGGGCGATGCGCTGTTCCAGTTCGCGGCGGCGGGCGGCGATGACGCGCGACTTCCTCGTCGATCTGGTTGCGCGCGATGGTCAGGCGCTGCAGGGCTGCGGCGGCCTTGGCCTCGTTCTCGCGCAGTTCCGGCAGTCGCGAGGCGGCGATTGCCTGTTCCTTGGCGGCGTTCGCCTGTGCTTCCGCCTTTTCGCCGGCGCACGAAAGCCGCGGCCGACAAGCGCGCTTTGCGCCTCCGCCTCAGCCGATTTCGCCGCGGACCAGCGCAGATGGAACAGCAGCGCCTCGGTGCGCCGGATCTCGGCGGAAAGCGTGCGATAGCGGTTGGCCTGCCGCGCCTGGCGCTTCAGATTGTCGATCTGGGCATCGAGCTGCGCAACGACGTCTTCCAGCCGCTCGAGGTTCTGCTCGGCGGCGCGCAGGCGCAGTTCCGCCTCGTGGCGGCGCGAGTGCAGGCCGGAAATGCCGGCAGCCTCTTCCAGCAGGGCCCGGCGGGCCTGGGGCTTGGCCGAAATCAGTTCGCCGATGCGGCCCTGCCCGACCATGGAGGGCGAGCGCGCGCCGGTGGAGGCGTCGGCGAACAGCAGGTGCACGTCCTTGGCGCGGACTTCGCGGCCATTGATGCGGTAGACCGAGCCGGCCTCGCGCTCGATGCGGCGGGTGACCTGCAACTCGTCGGCGTCGTTGAAGGCGGCGGGCGCCGTGCGGTCGGAATTGTCGAGGAAAAGGCCGACTTCGGCGGTATTGCGCGCCGGGCGGTTGCCCGAACCCGAAAAGATCACGTCGTCCATGCCGGACGCGCGCATGTTCTTGTAGGAGTTTTCGCCCATCACCCAGCGAAGCGCTTCGACAAGGTTGGACTTGCCGCAGCCATTGGGGCCGACAACGCCGGTCAGGCCGTCTTCGATCAGGAATTCGGTCGGTTCGACGAAGGATTTGAAGCCAAGCAGGCGCAGCTTGTTGAATTTCACGGCCGTGCTCCGGCGCCTTGCGCGCGCATGGCGCTGTCACGGGAGCGGGCTGTCACGCCCGCCCCCGCAGGGACATGCCTGTCAAAGGTGCTTGTCGATGAGTTGCGGACATTTCCTCGATCGACAGTGCGCCGCTCGTCTTTTCGCCATTGATGAAGAAGGTCGGCGTCGATTCCACGCCGTACTCCTTTGACCGCCTTGTCAAAAACTGCCCTGACCTTGTCCAGCAGTTCCTGATCTTTCAAGCAGGCTTCGAACTTTTCCTGTGTAAAACCGGCCAGTTTGGCGATTTGCAGCAGCGGCGTGGCGCGCATCCTCGGCGCGTAGCCCAGCTTGCCTGCTGCTTGAACAGCACATCGATCATCGGGAAATACTGCTCGGCGGCGCGCATCGCGCCAGCATGAAGGCCGCCGCGGCGCGCGGATCGAACGGGAACTCGCGGAAAATCAGCTTCACCTTGCCGGTGTCGATGTATTTTTCCTTGAGCTCGGGCAGCGTCGTTCTCGTGGAAATGCGCGCAGTGCGGGCAGGTCATGGAGGCATATTCGACGATCGTGACCGGCGCGTTCGGCATCGCCCATGCACCATGTCGGGCAGGGCCTGCGGTTCGAGAAGCTGCTCATGTCGTGACGGCATGCGCCGTCGTCGCGGTGACCCCTGGCACGGCATGCCGAACACCAGCGCGCGCCTTAACGGCCAGAAAGCCGTCGCAGCGAGTTTGAGAGCCTTGCGGCGATCCGTGATCCATCGGGTCATGTTCCTTTGCTGCCTGCGCATCGATGGCGCGATACGGGCCATATTTTCTTCACACGGATTTGGCACAGAAAAGGGCGCTTTGCCATGCCGGGCGATAAATTCATTGTTACAGATGCGTCAACTGAACCGAGGCTGAACCGGAGCAAGGTCCTATTTGCAGCTGGACTTCGCCCTGCCAAGGACGCCGCGGCCAAGTTCCGCGAGCGCCTTGCGCAGCCTTTCGTCGGTGACATCGGCGACGATCTGCATCGACGCGCTTCGCGCGTGTCCGCATCGACCGGCGGAAGCCCGTGGCGGCGCGCGATTGCCGACCTGGACCACCGGCTTTTGCACGATCTTGATCCGCGCGATGGCCGCGAAGCCGAAGAACGAGTTGACGCGCTCTATCACCTGCGAGATCTCGTGCTGGAACAGCACCGCGCGCGCGCCGTCGCAGGCGACGACCAGCACGCCCGGCTCGAACGGATCGTCGTCGCCGCGCTGGCGGGGCCAGAGGATTTTTTCCGGGCGGGTATATTGCGCATGGAGCGGTCCGCAGATTTGCGCCCAGCCGGCGAGCAGATCGATTTTCATGCCGGCGCGCCGCGCAATCACCGGCTCCAGCACCAGCGCGGCAAGTTCGGAAACCGGCCGGGCCTTGCGCGGGCGTTTTTCACCGGAATTTGAACTCAACCGGCGTTCAGCCTTGATGCAGGCGCTTGATTTCACTGGCGCAATCCTGTCGTTGGGCACGATGACAAAGGACCATCCCGCCGAATTGCTGCTTGCCTGGTATGACCGCCATGCGCGGGCCATGCCATGGCGCGTTCCGCCCGCCGACGCGGCGCGTTGGCGTCCTGCCCGATCCATACCATGTCTGGCTGTCGGAAGTCATGCTGCAGCAGACGCAAGTGACGACGGTTCACGCCTATTTCCTCGATTTCCTCGCCCGTTGGCCGGCAATCGAGCGCGATGGCGCTGGCCGCGGCCGACGACGTGATGAAGGCCTGGGCCGGCCTTGGCTATTATTCGCGGGCGCGCAACTTGAAGAAATGCGCCGAGGAAGTCTGGTTCAGACCATGGCGGCAGATTTCCCGCAAACCGACTTTGAAGCTGCAGGCGCTTCCCGGCATTGGCGACTATACGGCGCGGCGATCGCGGCGATTGCCTTTGACGAGCCGGTGGCGGTGGTCGATGGCAATGTCGAGCGCGTGATGACGCGGTTCCTGCGCATCGAGGAAACCGATGCCGCAGGGCAAGGAGACGATGCGCGCGCGCTGTCAGCCGCCATGCTTGCCGGCGAGCGGTCCCGGCGATTTCGCCCAGGCGATGATGGATCTGGGCGCGACGCTCTGCACGCCGCGCAAGCCCGCCTGTTCGCTGTGCCCGCTGCGCGCGTCCTGCCTGGCGGCGAAGGCGGGAACTGCCGAGGACTATCCGCGCAAACTGGCGAAGGCGAAGAAGCCGCAGCGCAAGGGCGCGGCCTATGTGCTGCGCAACGCGTGACGGCGCGGTTTTCCTGCAAAAGCGTCCGGACGAGGGGCCTGCTGGGCGGCATGGCGGGCGTGCCCACGCACCAACTGGACGGTCCGCGCCGATGGCGGAACCGGAATCGCCCATGCGCCTTTGGCGGGCGAATGGCACCATGACGGCACGGTTCGCCACGTCTTCACGCATTTCGATCTGGAACTTGAAGTCTGGTCGCTGGACAGGGTGGACAATGCGCGCTTGCCGGACGGCTGGTGGGTTCCGGTTGAAAAACTTGGCGAGGAAGCCTTGCCAAGCGTCATGAAAAAGGTAATCGCCGTGGCTATTCCCGATGCATTTTCATCGTCAAGGACAAGGGGCAGGCAATGACGCAAACAGTCGAGCATATCGTCTTCGATATCGGCAAGGTGCTGATCCACTACGACCCGCATCTGGGTTTCATGGAGCTGATTCCCGATGCAGATGCGCGCGCCGAATTCTTCGAGAATGTCTGCACCCATGACTGGAACATCGAGCAGGATCGCGGGCCGCAGCTGGGAGGACGCCGAGGCGCTGCTGATCGGGCAGCATCCGCGACAAGGAACATCTGGTGCGCGGGTTCCGGCGCAACTGGCACCAGATGGTGCCGCATGCCTATGACGACAGCGTCGCGATCCTCGAAAGCCTGCTTGGCGCAGGGCCGCGACATGACCATGCTGACGAACTTTCGCCAGCGACACCTTTCGCCGAGGCGCAGCAACGCTTCCCGTTCCTGACAAGCGACGCGCGGCGTAACGGTTTCCGGCGAGGTGAGGCTGATCAAGCCGGACCGCGAAATCTATGAACTGCATGCGCGCACCTTCGGGCTTGAACCCGCCGCGACGCTGTTCATCGACGACAGCGCGGCACAATGTGCAAGGCGCGATCGACGCCGGCTGGCAGGCAATCCATTTCACCGGCGCGCAGACGCTGCGCGACGACCTTGTGCGGTTCTGGGTATCAAATGCCTAGCCGCCGGCGGCAGCCATCGCCGCGCGGTATTGCGTGCGGAATTCATCGATCACGGTGAGTGCGCCGGCATTCTCGACATGCCAGAAGGTCCAGCCATTGCAGGCATCGAGGCCCTGCACCAGCGCACCGATCCGGTGGATGGAGCCGCCTTCGCCTTCCCATTGCAGCGAACCGTCGAGGCGCACCACGGCGCGGCAAGCGCGTCGTGGCGTCGGTCAGAACCGTTCCGGCAGGAATCAGCGCCGTTCTCGATCAGCGCGCCAAAGGCGACGCGCGGTTCGGCCCGCTTGCCCGTGGTGACCGCAAGGATCGGCCCGTCAACCGACCTCAACAGCGGCAATGCGCGCGGTCGCTGCGTCGATATAGGCCTGCTCGCGCTCGATGCCGACGAAGTTGCGTCCGAGCCGCTTGGCGACCGCGCCGGTCGTGCCCGTGCCGAAGAACGGATCAAGCACCACATCGCCGGGCTTGGTCGAACTCATCAGCACGCGGTGGAGCAGGGCTTCGGGCTTTTGCGTCGGATGCACCTTGCTGCCCTCGTCGTTTTTCAGCCGCTCGCCGCCGGTGCAGATCGGAAACAGCCAGTCCGAGCGCATCTGCACTTCGTCATTGGCCATTTTCATGGCTTCATAGTTGAAGGTGTATTGCTTGCGCGTTCTGGTCGCGCGAGGCCCAGATCATGGTTTCATGGGCATTGGTGAAGCGGCGGCCGCGAAAATTCGGCATCGGATTGGTCTTGCGCCAGATCGACGTCGTTGAGCATCCAGTAGCCAAGGTCCTGCAGCACCGTGCCGACACGGAAGATGTTGTGATAGGAGCCGATCACCCAGATCGTGCCGTTGGGCTTCAGCACCCGGCGGGCGGCCAGCAGCCAGGCCCGGGTGAAGGCGTCATAGGCGGCAAAATCGGTGAACTTGTCCCAGTCGTCGTCAACCGCATCGACCATGGACTGGTCGGGGCGATGCAGATCGCCTTCAAGCTGCAGATTATAGGGCGGGTCGGCGAAGATCACGTCGACCGAATTTTCGGGAAGCCGGGACAGGGCAGCAACGCAGTCGCCCTTGATGATCGCATCGATATGGGAAGCACCGGCGGACCCGCCGCGCCTTTCCGAGCCAAGCTCGGACAAATTCAATACTACACTCATGTCACACCAGGCTACGCAGTACGAGGAACCTCGTCGCCATGGTTACCGAGCGCGGTTAATTATGCCCTAAGGCAATGCGGGAAAAGGCAACCAAACTTCATCCGTCGGTTGAACGGGCGATCACGCGCGACAGCGCGGTCATGGAGAGGCCCGTCTCCTTGTGCCACTCGTTGAAGGCGGCCTGGATCGCCGCCAGCGCCTTTTTCGAAGTGGCCGGCCCGTCGATCACGCCGTCGAAGGCCAAGGCGGCAAGCACGTCCTTCGACAGGATGAAGCAGTCCTTTCCCATCGAGCGCAGGAAGAACAGTCCGGTATTGCCGCCGAGCCGGTCGCCTCCGCGCTCCAGCGCCGACATCAGCCCGATCTGGTTGGTAACCGGCCAGCCGGCAATGTAGCGCCCGACGCCGCGGTTCTCGCGCGACAGGCCGGCAAAGAAACGCGCATTCCTCGGCACGCTGGCCAGCTTCGCGCCGTTGCGCACGACGCGCTTGTCGGAAAGCAGCGCGGCAAGATCGTCGTCGGTGGAAAGCACCCAGCGCCGAGTTCGAAGCCTTCGAAGGCCTCCTCGAAGCCGTCCCACTTGTTTTCCACGACCTTCCAGTTGAAACCGGCGCAGAACACCGCCTTCGTCGCAGCCGAAAGCCATCGGTCGTCGGGAATGGCGGCGAGCGCCTCGTCTTTCAGCGGCGGCGAATAGCGCGAGAGGCTGCGCGGCCCGCTTTCCTTGACGGGAATGGATGCCTTCAGCACCGCATCGATCTCCGCCTTGCCGTGGCGCGAGATCGCCAGGTCCATGATCTGCGAAAACATTCTCATGCAGCGACCTTATGTCGGCGGCCCGGTTCTGATAGGCAGCGTTCCCGAACCCGCAAAGGACTATAGCGCCAAATCCATGCCCGAGATCAAGCTGGTCATTTTCGATTGCGACGGCGTGCTCGTCGATTCCGAATACCTCGCCGCACGCCACGAGGCGCATCGCTACGGGGAACACGGTTTCGAGCTGTCGATCGCGGAGTTCTCCGGTCGCTTTGCCGGCATGACAGGCGAATTGATCAGCCTGCGCCATCGAGGAAGAAATCGGGCGCAAGTTGCCGCCGGGCCTCTACAAGGAGATCGAGCGCGAACTCGACGTCATCCTGGAAAGGGAAGTCGAGGCAATCGAGGGCATTGTCGAGGCGCTCGACCGGATCGGCCTGCCGCGCTGCATCTGCTCCAATTCAGGGCCGGATCGTCTGAAGCTGATGCTGAAACGCACCGGCCTGCACGATCTTTTCCGCCCCTATATCTACTCGGCCAAGGAGCTTGACCCGCCGGCGCCCAAGCCGAAGCCGGACATCTTCCTGCACGCGATGAAGGAGTTCGGCGCAGGACCGCGCGAGACCATCGTCATCGAGGATTCGGTCCACGGCATCGCGGCGGCGAAGGCGGCGGGCGCGCGCGTCATCGGATTCACCGGCGGGCGACACAGCTATCCCTTCCATGCCGAAAGGCTGAGCGAGGCGGGCGCGGAAACGGTCATCGCACGCCATGGCCTGCTGTCGGCGACGATCGAAGCCATGGAAGTATGGGAAGGCGACTTCTAGTTTACCTTCGGTTTCCTTGCCTGCGCGCCGGGCGGATCGATGCGCTGCTCGTCGAAGCCGACATAGATCACAAGGTTTTCGCTCGTGGGCTTGGGTATCGATACCTGGTCGTCGACGAACCGGAACACGTTGTTGGTGCGGCCGGGCGGAATTTCGGCCGGAACGTCATGAAGCGTCGTGAACAACACCTCGGTGCCGCGCGTCACTGCGATGCGGATCGGCATGGTGAAGGAACCGGTTTCGCCGGACGGGCCCGACAGGAGCCGGCCCTCGACGCCCACCTTGATGTTCAGGATGTCGCCCGCGTAATTGCACTCGCGAACTACGCCGGTGATCGTGGCCCGGAAACGCAGCAGCCGCGGCGCCTGCGGATCGTCCTTCTTCACCTTGGCGGGAAAGAGATTGTAGGTCTCGGTGCCGGCGCGCAGCACCGTCTTGGGGCAATAGGCTCGCGGGTCCAGCACCTCCTGTTGCGCGGGCTGCTCGTGCCTCTGCAGCCGGGCTGGCGCCGGCGGACTGGCTTGCGCTGCCGAGCGTGCTGTCTATCTGGCCGCCGCCTGAAGAGGTGCAGGACGCACCTGCTGCCGCGATTGCCGCCAAGGCTGCCGCTCGCAGCGCTGCCCTCGCCCACGAAAACTGAACAATCACGCCATGCCCCGTTACCTGTTCCTATACAACGGCGGCACTCTATAGCACCGCGCCGGAAAAATGCGAGTGTACGGTCAATGCCGGCCCGTATTCCACGGTTTGCTTGCGAATAGAAAGCGAACAAGGCTAAAACGCGGCGTTTTCAGCCCGTCGGGGCACAGGAAGGATCCAACTTGCACTACATTAGCACTCGCGCCAACGCGCCCGTCCTCGGATTTCGGGACGCAATCCTGGCAGGTCTGGCGCGCGACGGCGGCCTTTATCTGCCGCAGTCCTGGCCCGTTATCGCCCAGCGGCAAGATCCGCGAATTTCGCGACCATGCCCTATGCCGAGATCGCCAGGGAAGTGCTGTCGCCGTTCACCGGCGACGAGATCGCGACCGCCGATCTTTCGAGGATGATCGACGAATCCTACGCGACATTCCGCCACCCTGCCGTGACGCCGCTTGTGCAGACCGGCCCGGCCGACTGGATTCTCGAACTCTTCCACGGGCCGACGCTCGCCTTCAAGGACGTGGCGATGCAACTCCTGGCGCGGCTGATGGACCATGTGCTGGCCGAGCGCGGGGAGCGGGCAACCATTGTCGGCGCGACTTCAGGCGATACCGGCGGTGCGGCAATCGAGGCTTTCAAGGGCCGGTCGAACACCGATATCTTCATCCTGTTTCCCAAGGGCCGGGTCTCGCCGGTGCAGCAGCGCCAGATGACGACGTCGCACGAGGCGAACGTGCACGCGATCGCCATCGAGGGTAATTTCGACGATTGCCAGGCGCTGGTAAAGGCGATGTTCAACGACCACGCCTTCCGCGACAAGGTGAAGCTTTCGGGCGTGAACTCGATCAACTGGGGCCGGATCATGGCCCAGATCGTCTATTATTTCGTGGCTGCCTCTCGGCTCGGCGCGCCGGAACGGGAAGTCTCCTTCAGCGTGCCGACCGGCAATTTCGGCGACATCTTTGCCGGCTACGCGGCAAAGCGGATGGGCCTGCCGATCGCGAGGCTGGTCATCGCCACCAACCGCAACGACATATTGGCGCGCACGCTCGCGACGGGACGCTACGAGGTTACCGGCGTTTCGGCGACGTCATCGCCTTCGATGGACATCCAGGTTTCGTCGAATTTCGAACGGCTGCTCTTCGAGGCAGCGGGCCGCGACGGGGCGTCCGTCTCGCGGCTGATGGCCGGCCTTTCGCAATCGGGCGCCTTCACGCTGCCCGCGGATGTTCATTCGAAGATCGCAGCCGAGTTCGTTGCCGGCGCAGCCAGCGAGGCGGAAACCGCCGCAGTGATGGCCGCGATGCTGAAGGACGCCGGCTACCGGGCCGATCCGCACACGGCGGTCGGGGTACATGTCGCGGCGCGACACCGCGGGGCCGAACCCATGGTTACCCTTGCGACAGCGCATCCGGCGAAGTTTCCCGATGCGGTCGAAGCCGCCACCGGCGAGCGGCCGCAGCTTCCGGTGTGGTGCGGCGACCTGATGTCGCGAAAGGAGCGCTTCGACGTGCTTCCCAACGATCTGGCAGCCGTCGAGGCCCATGTCAGCGCCAAATCGCGCCAGTCATGACGGGGCGTCAATCATATTCAAAAAGTTATTCGCACAGGCATGACTTCAACGCGACGCAACGCTAATATGACAAAATGAGTGTAAAAGTAACGAAGCTCCAGAACGGTCTGACCGTTGTGAGCGAAAACATGCAGCACCTCGAAAGTGCTGCGTTGGGGATCTGGGTCAGGGCCGGGGCGCGCAATGAAAAGCGCGAGGAGCATGGCGTTGCCCATTTGCTGGAGCACATGGCCTTCAAGGGCACGGCCCGGCGATCCGCCGTCCAGATCGCGGAAGAAATCGAGAATGTCGGCGGCGACGTGAACGCCGCGACCAGTGTCGAGACCACATCATATTATGCCCGCGTCCTTCGCGACGATGTGGCGCTGGGAATCGACATTCTTCACGACATCCTTGCCAATTCGACCTTCGATGCAGACGAATTGCAACGCGAGCAGCACGTCATCCTGCAGGAGATCGGCGCGGCGAACGACACGCCGGACGATCTGGTGTTCGATGTGTTCCAGGACACCGCCTTTGGCGGCCAACCCATCGGGCGGCCCATTCTTGGCACGCCGGACACGGTCTACAGCTTCCGCCCGCAGAATTTGCGCAGCTATCTGGCCGACCATTACCGCGGACCGAACATGGTTCTTTCCGCAGCCGGGCGCGTGAACCATGAACAGCTCGTCAAGCAGGCGCTCGATACCTTCGGCAATTTTTCCGCAGAGGAAGTTCCCAATCCGCAGCCGGCCTTCTATCGCGGCGGCGAAAAGCTGCTGCAGCGCGACTTCCAGGAAACGCAGATCGTGCTTGGCTTCGAGGGCCGGCCCTATCAGGTCCGCGATTTCTATGCCTCGCAGCTCCTTGCCACCGTGCTTGGCGGCGGCATGTCGTCACGGCTCTTCCAGGAAGTGCGCGAAAAGCGCGGGCTTTGCTATTCGATCTATGCCTTTCACTGGGCTTTTTCCGATTCCGGCGTTTTCGGCATCCATGCCGCGACCGGCGAAAAGGATGCGCGCAAGCTGATGCCGGTAATCATCGACGAATTGCTTCGCGCGGCGGACACGATCACCGAGGCGGAAGTGAACCGCGCCCGCGCACAGATCCGCTCAAGCCTGCTGATGAGCATGGAAAGCCCGGCCTCGCGTTCGGGACAGATCGCGCGCCAGATACTGCTGTACGGCCGCATCGTCACGAACGAGGAACTGAACGAGCGGCTTGCGGCGATTTCGGCCGAACGATTGCGCGATCTTGCAGCCAAGCTTTTCACGCAGTCCAATCCCACGCTCACTGCCGTCGGCCCCGTATCGGGCGTCATGCGCCAGGAGGAAATCGCCAGCCGGCTCGGATATCGCGAAGCCGCCGCAGCGGAATGAACCGGCAGCGCGGCGCGGATGAGACTGTTTTCCCAAAAAAACCGAAACATCCCGACCCTCGCAGGCAGCGGCCTCTTGTTGAGGGCGCCGATACCGGAAGACTATCCGGCCTGGCGTGCCTTGCGCGAGCAAAGCGCCGGTTTCCTGATTCCCTGGGAGCCGCGATGGCCTTCCGACGATCTGACGCGCGGCGGATACCGCCGGCGTCTGGAGCGCTATGACCGTGAGGCGACGGCCATGACGGCGCTGACCTGGTTCGTGTTGTCGCGCGACGAATCCAGCGATCTATGGCGGAATCACCCTTTCCAACATCCGCCACGGCGCCGCACATTCCGGCCAGATCGGCTATTGGATGGGAGCACCACACGCCGGCAAGGGCATCATGGGCAAGGCTGTACGGCTGGTTCTGGCAGAGGCATTCGGCAGGCTGGGCCTTGAGCGGATCGAGGCCGCATGCCTGCCGCAAAACGAACGTTCGGCAAGGTTGCTGGAGAAGGCAGGTTTTGGCCGGGAAGGCTATTTGCGGGCATATCTGGAAATCAACGGCGAGCGGCGCGATCACGTCCTTTATGCGATATTGCGCAACGACTTCGCCGCAATCTCGCGGCAGGCCAGCCAGCCGGGGCTGAATGTTGCCGGAATCGGCCACTAAGGGGGTCTGACACTGTCTGGCAGGCGTGGACGAATTGCGCCCGGCGCGGTATGGCATTTGCCATGCAGGGCCGGCAGACGCCCGCGGGGGACGTTCGAACTGGTACAGGTCGCATTGCAGCACCGGCTGGACAAGGCAAGAGGCATGGTTGGCGTCTTCACGCTGATGCTTGTCCTGTTGCTTGTCGCCGGAAATGCTCTTGCGCTGGAGCCATTGAGCGTCTCGAAGGACGAAGCGGCGATCGACCTTACCAATTCGATCGACCTGCAGTTGCGCCAGCCCGGCAGCCTCAAGGTTTCCACGGCCCCAGACCGCGACGGCATCGTGCGGCGCGTCGAAGTTCGCCCCAAGCTCTCGGAAGATGCAAGCAACTGGGCGGTTTTCGCGCTTGCCAACGATTCCAACGAACAGATCGACCGGCTGATCGTCGCGCCTCACTACCGGTTGGTCGGCTCCGGCATTTTCTGGCCGGACCTCGATTCCCAGCGCATCGGATCGATCACGCCCAGCGAGGGCTTTTCGCTGGAGCCGCGAGAGGACCGCGAGGCCGACGTTTTCCTGATCACGCTCGATCCCGGAGCGGTGATCACGCTCATTGCCGAATTGAAGTCGCCGAGCCTGCCCAAGCTTTATCTGTGGGAGCCGGACGCCTACAAGGACACGATCAACAGCTACACGCTCTACCGCGGCATCGTGATCGGCATTTCCGGCCTGCTGGCGGTGTTCCTGACGATCCTCTTTGTGGTCAAGCGGTCGGCAATGTTTCCCGCGGCAGCAGCCCTTGCATGGGGCGTGCTGGCATATGTCTGCGTCGATTTCGGCTTTTGGGACCGTATCGTCGCGCTGTCATCGGCCGGCGCGCCGGTCTGGAGGGCAGGCGTCGAGGTGTTTGTCTCGGCTGCCCTGCTGATCTTCCTCTACGCCTACCTCAATCTCAACCGCTGGCATGCGCATTTCTCGACCATGGCGATCGGGTGGCTGCTCGGTCTGATCCTGCTTCTGGGCGTCGCCCTGACCTTTCCGGAAGTGGCTTCCGGCATCGCCCGGCTTTCCTTCGCGGCGACGCTTCTCTTCGGCTCCGTGCTGATCGGCTGGATGGCCGCCAAGGGCTTCGACCGCGCGGTCATGCTGATCCCGACCTGGATCCTGGCGCTGGCTTGGCTGCTCGGCGCCTGGCTTACCGTAACGGGTAGTCTTTCCAACGATATCGTCCAGCCCGCGCTCGCCGGCGGGCTTGTCCTCATCGTCATGCTTCTCGGCTTCACGGTCATGCAGCACGCCTTTGCCGGCGGCATGCTCGCAGAAGGCATCGTAAGCGATGTCGAGCAGCAGGCACTGGCGCTGACGGGTTCGGGCGACATGTTGTTCGACTGGGATGCAAGCCGCGATTTCATACACACCGGCGAGGAAGCCTCGAACATTCTCGGCCTGCCCGACCGGATGCTGAATGCACCGGCCAAGAACTGGATCAACCTCGTCCACCCCAACGACCGCGAGCGCTTCCGCTCGACGCTCGACGCGATGGCGGAGCACAAGCGCGGGCGCATTGCCCAGACCTTCCGGCTGCGATCGGATGCCGGGCACTACCACTGGTTCCGACTCAAGGCGCGGCCCTTGCTGGGATCGCGGCGGCGACCTGATACGCTGCGTCGGCACGCTCAGCGATGTCACCGACGCAAAGAATTCCGAGGAGCGCCTGTTGCATGACAGCGTTCACGACCAGCTCGACGGGCCTGGAGAACCGGCTGCTGTTCATGAACCGCCTCGATACGGTGATGGCGCTTGGCGCGCCGCGACCAGGGCGTGCGGCCGTCGGTGTTCCACATCAATATCGACGGTTTTCGCGAACTCAATTCAAGGCTGGGCTTCGGCGTCGGCGATACGATCCTCTTGACGGTCGCCCGAAGGCTAAGCCGGTTGCTGCGCTCGGGTGACAGCCTCGCCCGGCTGGATGGCGACCATTTCGCCATGCTGTTGCTGTCGGAAATCGGCACCGGACCGCATCGCCGCCTTCGCCGATGCCATCCGCAAGACATTGCAGGCGCCGCTCCAGTTCGCCGGCGAGGAATTCCAGCTGACGGCCTCCATCGGCATTGCGACGCTGACCTCGGACCACACCGGTCCCGCCGACATCATGCGCGACGCGGAACTCGCCATGATCCATGCCCACCGGCAAGGCGGAAACAGGATCGAACCCTTCCGGCCAACCTTCAAGATCGGCAAGGACGAGATCACCCAGCTTCATGACGACCTGCGCAGGGCGATCGACAGGCAGGCAGCTCGATGTTCTTTTCCAGCCGATCGTCAGCCTTGCCGAGCGGACCGTGATTGGGTTCGAGGCGCTGGTGCGCTGGAACCATCCCCGCCTTGGCAACATTCCGCCTTCCGAGTTCATTCCCGCGGCGGAGCGCTCCGGGCTCATCCATGAACTCGGCGCCTATGTGATGTCGAACGCTGCGCGCCAGTTCGCCGCAATCGTCGAGCGCAGCGGCGAGACGGAGCTGTTCGTCAGCATCAATCTGTCCAGCCGCGAGTTGCTGCGACACGACATCGTCAACGACATCGGCAACATGCTGCGCACCAGCGGGCTTTCGCCCTGGATGGTGCGAATCGAGCTTACCGAGAGCCTGGTCATGGAGAATCCGGAATATTCCAGCGAGGTTCTGCAGCGCATCAAGGCGCTGGGCGTCGGGCTTGTCGATGGACGATTTCGGCACCGGCTTCTCCAGCCTTTCCTACCTGATGCGCTTCCCCTTCGACACGATCAAGATCGACCGCAGCTTCCTGCATGCGCGCGACCGCAAGGAGCGCCTGGTCGTGCTGCGCTCGATCATCGCGATGGCGCACGGGCTGAACCAGAAGCTCATTGCCGAAGGCGTGGAAACCGAGACCGATGTCGCGGAACTGCTGCAATTGGGCTGCGAATTCGGCCAGGGCTATCTGTTCGGCGAGCCGATGCCGGCGGGCGAGGCCGAAGCGCTGGTTGCGGAAGAATACCGGCTGGCGGGCCAGTAGGCCGAAGGCTCAGGCGTGGCCTGCCTGCCCGGAAAGCAGCAGCGGATTGACACCCATGCCGCGCAAGCGCCCTCGTGTATTTCGTGTCCTGGTCGCGGTCGAAAATCAGTCCGGCGTCCGAGCGGCATGTCAGCCAGCCATTTGCCGCGATTTCCTCCTCGAGCTGCCCGGCAGCCCAGCCGGAATAGCCAAGCGCCATGAAAACGCGCGCGAGGCCCGTTGCCCAGCGAAATCGCCCGCAGGATCTCAAGCGTTGCCGTCAGCGAGACCGACGTCCTCGATCACCAGCGTGGTCTCGGAAGTGTAGTCGGGCGAATGCAGCACGAAGCCCCTGCCCGGCTCTACCGGGCCGCCGCTGTAGAGCGGCGCCAGGCGAAGCGAGGCCGGCATCGCGTCGCGTTCTGCCTCCGACACGATGTTGAGCTGGTGCAGGAAATCGGGAACAGTGGGCTTGTCCAGCGTACGGTTGATGACGAAGCCCATCGCCCCGTCCGCGGAGTGGGCGCACAGATAGACCACCGATTTTTCGAAATCGCGTATCGCCCATGTTCGGCATGGCGATCAGGAACTGGCCCTGCAACGTTTCGATCTGTCGAATCATTTCTGGTCTTTCAATCCTTGCCGTTGGGCAAACTATCCAATTCGCCCTGCTTGCGGAAGCGGGAAGAACATCGCATTAAACCCCAGTTCGCTCACCAAAATATGACTTTTGAGGCGGAAGTTCACTCGCATCGCACAATGGGGAACGGTACGTGAATGGTCATGAAAGTGTTCCGTAAGATCGCAGTCGCGCTTTCGCTTGCATTCGCCGCCGCACCGGCAGACGCCGCGATGAGCGAATGGCAGGACATGGGCGGCGGGCGCGCGCGCCTGGTCGCCGAGCTATGATCCCTCCAGCAACCGTATTGCGGCAGCCATAGAGATTGAACTCGAATGAAGGCTGGAAAACCTATTGGCGCCAGCCCGGCGCATCCGGCATTCCGCCAATCCTCGATTTTTCAAGATCGACCGGTTTCGACGCCGGCGAGGTGCAACTTGCCAGCGCCGAAGGTGCTTGCCGCCGGCGGAGCGCATTTCGCCGGTTACAAGGACCGGACCGCGTTTTATTTCGAGGGCCAGGCACTCGGCGCGTGACGCGGTGATCGCCTCGATCTTTTGGCCGGCGTTTGCGAGGAAATCTGCATTCCGGCGCAGGCGAACTTCGAAATGCCCGTTGCGACCTTGATGACCAGCGATCCGAAAGCCGCCGACATTGCTGGAAATGGCGCGGTCGCAGCTGCCCGGCGAGGCGCATGAGGATTCAGCGTGCACGCGGTTCGCAACGCCATGCCGAATGGTCGCTGGAAGCTGAGGTGCGGCGCTGCCTGACGGCGCGAAAGCCCGACCTCTTCGTCGAAGGGCCGCATGGCTGGTATTTCCCGATGGCGCGAACTCGTTTCCCATGGCAACGGCACGGCGGTCTTCAAAATCGGCGCTCCGGAAAAGCCGAAAGGCGCGAATGCAAACGGCAAGCTGCGCTTCACCCTGACGGACGGCGGCAGCGCGGTCGAGCAGTGGCTTGCGCCGGAAAATTAATCGCAACTGTGCCGCGCTTGCCACTCGCATTTGGCGTTCGCGGCAACTATAAGCCTGTCCTGAACCTGCAATCTTTCCCGGAGACAAGACATGCCGATCAGCGTTGGCGAACGCCTGCCCGAAGCGACCTTCAAGACCCAGTCGGCCGATGGACCGGCTAACATCACCGTCGAGCGATGTGTTCGCTGGAAAGAAGGTCGTGCTTTTCGCGGTTCCCGGCGCTTTCACGCCGACCTGCTCGATGAACCATCTGCCGGGCTATCTGGAGCACTACGAGACAATCCTGTCGAAGGGGGTCGACTACGGTTGCCGTCGTCTCGGTCAACGATGTCTGGGTGATGGGCGAGTGGGCCAAGGCCAGCAAGGCCGAAGGCAAGATCGTCTTTCTCGCCGACGGCAATGGCGAATTCACCCGCGCGGTCGGCCTTGACGCGGATTTCAGCATTGCCGGATTTGGCACGCGCTCGCGCCGCTATTCGATGATTGTCGACGACATGGTCGTGAAGGCGGTCAATGTCGAAGAGGGGCGCGGCGTGGATGTCTCCGGCGCATCGCACATTCTTGACCAGTTGTCGGCCAAGCCAGGCGAACCGGCCTAGATTTCCTTCGGCTGGTCGCTGCGCGCCGGCTTGAACGGAGCCATGCCCATGCGCGCCAGTTCGTCGGCGCGCTCGTTCTCCGGGTGGCCGGCATGGCCCTTGACCCAGTGCCACACGATGGTGTGGCGCTGGCGCGCAGTGTCCAGCGCGCGCCACAGATCCTCGTTCTTCACCGGCTTCTTGTCGGACGTCTTCCAGCCATTGCGCTTCCAGTTGTCCATCCAGCCGGAAACGCCGCCGCGCACATATTGGGAATCGGTGTAGAGGTCGATCTCGCAGGTCGCGGTTCAAGGCAGACAGCGCCTCGATGGCAGCCATCAGTTCCATGCGGTTGTTGGTGGTGTCGGCCTCGCCGCCGGAGAGTTCGCGCTCATGGCCGTTGTAGCGCATGACCACGCCCCATCCGCCGGGACCCGGATTGCCCGAACAGGCCCCGTCCGTCCAGATACTGACGCGTGATGCCACCTACGCCGTCTCCGGCGGGTGGTAGTCGAGACCATAGGCCGCCGCATCGCCAATGCCCTGATGAAACCGCAGCTTGGCAAGGTATTCGCGCGGATCGTGCGGAACGACGAGCGCGCCGGGCGGCACGTTGAGCCAGTCATAGAGGCGCGTCAGCAGGAAACGCAAAGCCGAGCCGCGCGCCAGAACCGGCATTGCCGCGAACTCGCCCTGCGAGAGCGGCCGGATGGCGCCGTAGCCTTCCAGCATCGCCCGCGCCTTGGTGACGTTGAATTCCCAGTTCTGCTCGAAGCACCAGGCATTGAGGCAGATCGAAAGGTCATAGGCGAGGATGTCGTTGCAGGCGAAATAGAAGTCGATGACGCCCGACAGCTTGTCCTTGAGGAAGAACACGTTGTCGCGGAAAAGGTCGGCATGGATGACACCGCGCGGCAGGTCGGCCGGCCAGTTGGCCTCCAGGAAATCCAGTTCGCTCGCGATCAATGCGGCAAGGCCCGGCTCGACTTCATGTGCCCGTTCGGCGGAACGCGCGGCGAGCGGGCGCCAGTTCTCCAGCGTCAGCGCGTTGGCGCGATGGATCGGGAAATCCGCTGCCGCAAGGTGCATTCGCGCCAGGACTTCGCCGACCTGCCGGCAATGGGCCGCGGTGGGGCGGCGAACGGAGAAGCCGTCGAGCCATGTGACGATCGCCGCCGGCTTGCCGGCCAGCGATGCCGAGCATTTCGCCCGAGCGCATCGGAACGGGCCGCGGACAGGTGATGCCGCGCGCCGAAAGATAGTCCATGAGGCCAAGGAAAAAGGGCAGGTCAGCCGGATTCACGCGCTTTTCGTAGAGCGTCAGGATGAAGCTGCCGGCATCGGTCATCAGCATGAAATTCGAGTTCTCGACGCCCTCGGCAATGCCTTTCAGCGAATGCAGCGCGCCGAGGTCGTATCGCATGAGGTGATCGCGCAACTGGTCGTCGCGTATGTCGGTGTAGACGGCCAAGGCCTAGCTCTCCGTTGACAAAGGCCATGTCGGCCGGGGTCAGCGGAACGTCGCGCAGCGCGCGCATGACCGGGAACATCTCGGTTTCCTGCGCCGTCTCGGCCAACTCGATCGTCATGTCGAAACGGGAACGGATCGCCTCGATGATCTCGTCCACCAGGATTTCCGGCGCGGATGCCCCGGCTGAAAGACCGAGCACACGTGCGCCCGCCAGTCTCGTCCCAGGGGATGTCGGCGGCGGACCGCACCAGCAGCGCATTCCTGGCACCTGCCTTCAGCGCCACCTCGACAAGGCGCTTCGAATTGGACGAGTTCGGCGCGCCGACGATGAGGAAATGATCGGCGCCGTCCGCCGCCAGCTTCACCGCATCCTGGCGGTTTGTCGTGGCGTAGCAGATCGATTCGGCCGCCGGGTCGGCCAGCAACGGAAAACGCTCGCGCAAGCGGGCGATGATGCCGGCGGTGTCATCCACCGAGAGCGTGGTCTGCGTCACATAGCCAAGCGCCTGCCGGATCGGCGGGCACAAGCGCATCCACATCCGCCTCCGTCTCGACCAGCGTAGCCGTGCCTGCCGGAAGCTGGCCCATCGTGCCGATCACCTCGGGGTGGCCGGCATGGCCGACCAGCAGAACGTGGCGGCCAAGGCGCACGTGCCGCAGAGCCTGCTTGTGGACCTTTGGAAACCAGCGGACAGGTGGCGTCGAAATAGAGCAGGTTGAGGTTCTGCGCGTTTTGCGGCACCGATTTCGGCACGCCATGCGCGGAAAAGACGACCGGCTGGCCGGTCGGCGGAATCTCGTCGAGCTCGCGTACAAAAACGGCGCCGCGCGCTTCCAGTCCCTCGACCACATAGCGGTTGTGAACGATTTCGTGGCGGACATAGACGGGCGCGCCATGCTTCTTCAGCGCCAGGACCACGATCTGGATCGCGCGGTCGACGCCGGCGCAAAAACCGCGCGGGCCGCACAGGCGCAAGGTCAGGGGCTGGCGTTGTTCTGGCGCAGGCAAATCGGTCATTTCTAGTGATAGCCTCGTGCTGCCGGAATTGATGCCGCCAGCCGCGTCAAGTCAACCCCCGCCGCTTCAGGTGCGGGCATGCCGGCTGGAAAACAGGAACCATCCTCCGACCCCGAGGCAGGCGATGGCGAGGCCGAACCAGGTGATGGCATATTGCAGATGGTTGTTGGGAAAGGAGACGATCGTGGTGCCGCCCCGCGGCCAGCCGCCCGGATTTTTCGCCGCATCGGCATCGATGAAGAAAGGCACCAGCGCATCTGGTTCGAGGTCCGCGGCAAGCGCCATGTCGCCCATGCTTTTCCAGAAGAACTGGCGTTGTGCGATGTCGTTGTCGGGGATCATCGAGTTCGGTTTTTCAAACAGCGGATTACGCGCCAGACCGGTGATCGTGACCTTCCCTGCCGACTGTCCTTGCTGGCCGCAGCGCGGGATCTCTCAGCTGCGCCGGAACGAAGCCGCGGTTGACGAGCGCAACGTTGCCACTGTCCAGCACCAGCGGCGTAAAGACGCTCCAGCCGGACTGGCCGTCATGGGTCGTGAAGAAATACATTTCGCGCGAATGGTCGAACGTGCCGGACAGCGAAACCGGCGCGTAGTCGACATCCCCCGTCTCGGCATACTGAACTGCCATTTCCGGCAGCGTCGAGGGCGGCGATTTCACGCGCGCCGTCACGTCCGCGATCAGCGCTTCCTTCCATTGCAGGCGCTGGACCTGCCACGCCCCGAGGCAGGCAAGGACAGCAGTCGCGGCCAGCACGCAGACAATCAGGATGAACCGCGAAAGCGCGCTCAAGCCAGCCGGCCCTCTTGTGCCTTCGTCTTGTATTGCAGCGCGATCATGAAAGCCTTCGTCACCCGCAGCGACCAGATCGATGCGACGATCAACGACCGGGATCCAGACGATCGCGTGCAGCCACAGCGGCGGCTCGAAGGCGGTTTCGACAACCAGCGCCAGCCCGGCAATGACAAACCCGAGAATGAGGATGACGAAGACCGCCGGGCCGTCGCCCGAATCGATGAAGGCGTAGTCGAGGCCGCAGGCCATGCACCGTTTCGCCGGGTTCAAGCAGGCCATCATACAGCCTGCCCTCACCGCATCGCGGACAGGCGCAGCGCAGGCCCGCCGAGACGGGCGAAACCGGAGCGTGGCGTGCGCTGTCGATGTGTTCGTGCGGTTCGTCCATTTTCAGTCCAATGCTGTGCATGGCGCTGCGTGTCGCGCCGCCATCGACCATGCCCGTTTCTCATGGCAAAATCTCGATTGGCGTACCCCAGCCGACAATTTGCCACAGATCGTCCATGTCCTTGTTGGACAGGCCGATGCAGCCATTGGTCCAGTCGAAGTTCTGCAGCAGCCAGCCGGCCCAGCCGAATCCGTTCCATTGGCCATGGATCATGATCGATCCGCCGGGCTTCACCCCCGCCTGCCGGGCGCGCTCGCGGTCCTCGCGACTGGGATAGTTGATGTGGAATGCCTTGTAGGCAACGCTGTCGTCCTTGCGCCAGGTCAGCTGATAGCTGCCCTCCGGTGTCCGGCCGTCGCCTTCCCTCTGCTTGGGGCCGACCGGATCCTGTCCGAGCGCGATGGGGTAGGCGCGGATGCGGATGCCGCCACGCCAGGCCTCGAGGATGCGCTTCGATTTCAGCACCCGCAGGTAGTCGACCGGCTGTTCCGGCGTCGGCCATGATTTGCGGGCCAACGCTTTGTCAGGCATCGCAAGCATGGCAGCGAAAAACAGCGCGGCCAGCAGCAAGGACGCTTCACGCGGCGCAAGGCGGGCGCGAAAACGGGCGGCCCGTCGCCGGACCGCCCGAAGCGCATCATGTTGCGCTCAACCGTGAACCGGCGCGCCGAAGGAGCCCCAGACATAGATCGCGCAGAACAGGAAGAGCCAGACCACGTCGACGAAGTGCCAGTACCAGGCGGCGGCCTCGAAGCCGAAATGCTTTTGCGGCGTGAACTGCCCGGCCATGGCCCGAAGCAGGCAGACAAACAGGAAAATGGTTCCGACGATCACATGGAAGCCGTGAAAGCCGGTCGCCATGAAGAAGGTCGCGCCATAGATCGACTCCTTGAAGCCGAACGGCGCGTGGATGTATTCATAGGCCTGGACCGCCGAGAACAGCACGCCGAGCGCCACGGTGATCGCCAGCATCAGTCTTGAGCGTCGAGCGGTCATTGTGAAGAAGCGCATGGTGCGCCCAGGTGACCGTCGTGCCGGAGAGCAGCAGGATGACCGTGTTGAACAGCGGCAGGTGCCAGGGATCGAGCACCTCGATGCCCTGCGGCGGCCAGTGCCGCCGGTGAACTCGACGCGCGAGACCTGCTGCGCTTCGTCGGCAAACAGGCTGGCGTCGAAGAACGCCCAGAACCATGCGACGAAGAACATGACCTCCGAGGCGATGAACAGGATCATGCCATAGCGAAGGTGCAGCGAAACAACGCGGGTATGAAAGCCCTGCTGGCGATTCCTTGATCGTATCGGCCCACCAGCCGAACATGGTGTAGAGCACAATGACAAGGCCGATGAAGAACAGCCAGGGCTGGGCGAGGTCCAACGAGCCAAGGGTGAATTCGTTGCCTCTGCAGCCAGCGCATGTAGGCGACGCCGCCGATCGCCATCAGCAGCGCGCCGACCGAACCGATCAACGGCCACGGGCTAGGATCGATGATGTGGTAATCGTGGTTTACCTTGTGACCGTCAGCCATGTATTGCTCCCGAATGTCATCCCGGCGTTTTATCGCTGCCGGGCAATAGTTCAATTCATCCTCCGGCGGCGCCGGATCTGGTTTTTACCTCGCGAGACCACCGGCTTCCCGCCGTCGGTCCCGAAAGAACGTGTAGGACAGCGTTATCGTCTTCACGTCGCGCCCTTCCTCGGTCTCGATCAGTTCAGGATCGACGAAGAACACCACCGGCATTTCCAGCTTCTCGCCCGGCTTCACGACGGTATCGGTGAAGCAGAAGCACTGCAGCTTGTTGAAATAGGCACCGGCCTGCTGCGGCGTGACGTTGAATGTCGCCGTGCCGGTCCGGGTCTGGTCGCCGAGATTTTCGGCGAAATACATCACCTGCGACCGTTTCCCCGAAGCGGGCTGTGACCTGACGCTGCGCGGGATAGAACTTCCAGTCAAGGCCAGCGGAAACATTGGCATCGAAGCGCACCGTCACCAGTCTTGTCGGAAAGCTGGACGCCGGCATTCTCGACCCGGCGGGTGGTGCCGCCATAGCCGGTGACCTGGCAGAAAAGCTCATAGAGCGGCACGGATGCATAGGCGAGGCCGCCCATGCCGGCAACCAGCGCGACGCAGCCTGCCAGGACCCGCATGTGCCTGCGGGACTGCTCGCTGCCGTGCTGGCTGGGTGCCTGTTCCATGCGTTCACCTCAAAGCGGCCGGTTGAGAATGTTGGCTCCGAGCTTTGCCCAGGTGCCGACATAAACGATGACGACGAAAGCCGCGAGCACCAGCGCAAGCGCGATATTGCGCAACGCGCCTTGCGCCGCTTCTGCGCCGGGGTCATTTCGATCTGGTCGTTGTTCGCTTGCCATCGCCATGCTCACACGAGGTCCATGACGACGCGTTCTGCGAGAAGCACCGCAAACAGGGCGAAGAGATAGAAGATCGAATAGCCGAAGAGTTTCTTGGCCGGCACCATGGCCTTGTCGGCGGGATCCATGGTCGCGACCGCCCAGGCATAGCGGATGAAGACGAGGCCGAGCACCGCAGCGGCAAGGCCGTAGACCGGGCCGTTGTAGCCAAGCGCGAAGGGCAGCATTCCGCTGGCCGCCAGCAACACCGAATAGACGAGGATCTGGCGCTGCGTCGACCGGTTGCCGGCGACATTCGGCATCATCGGCACGCCGGCGCGGCCATAGTCGGCGGCCTTGAACAGGGCCAGCGCCCAGAAATGCGGCGGCGTCCAGAGGAAGATGATGAGGAACAGGACCAATGGCTCGATGGCCAGCGAGTTGGTCACCGCGGCCCAGCCGATGACCGGCGGGAATGCGCCGGCCGCGCCGCCAATGACGATGTTCTGCGGCGTCGAGCGCTTCAGCCACATCGTGTAGACGACGGCATAGAAGAAGATGGTGAAGGCAAGCAGGCCGGCGGAAAGCCAGTTGACCAGCAGACCGAGCATCACGACCGAAAAACCGGAAAGGATAATGCCGAAGGCAAGCGCTTCGCGCGGCGCGACGCGGCCCGCCGGAATCGGGCGCAGCGCGGTGCGGCCCATGACGGCATCGATATCGGCGTCGATACCACATGTTGAGGGCGCCCGGATGCGCCGGCCCCGATGGCAATGGCAAGGATCGCGATCGCCGCGATTGCCGGGCTGATCGAGCCCGGCGCGACATACAGCCCGACAAAGGCGGTAAAGACGACAAGCGACATCACGCGCGGCTTCAACAAGTTGAAGATAGTCGCGCGGGCATCGCCTCGGAAGATCACCGGCGCTGCCATGTCGTCTGCCATTGCCATTGCGTTACAAGTCCTTGTTTCCCGCGATTGCGGGAGAAATGCCGCCGGACGAACATGCCCGGCGGCTTCAGTGTCAGTGTGCGCTGCCTACTTGATCACCGGCAGGGTTTCCCACTGGTGGTACGGCGGCGGCGAGGAAAGCTGCCATTCCAGCGTCGTGGCGCCCTCACCCCACGGATTGCACCGGCGACACGCTTCTTGCATGAATGCGTCGATGATACACGTAGAGGAACACCAGCGTGGCTAACGCGGAGAGGTACGAACCCCACGACGATACCGCGTTCCAGCCGGCAAAGGCATCCGGATAGTCGACGTAGCGGCGCGGCATGCCGGCCAGACCGAGGAAGTGCTGCGGGAAGAACACCAGGTTGACGCCGATGAAGGTCATCCAGAAATGCAGGTTCGCCAGCCGCTCCGATTGTACATGTAGCCGGTCATCTTCGGGAACCAGTAGTACCAGGCCGCGAAGATGCGCGAACACGGCGCCGAGCGACAGCACGTAGTGGAAGTGCGCTACCACGTAGTAGGTGTCGTGGAAGGCGCGGTCGAGACCGGCATTGGCCAGCTGGACGCCCGTCACGCCGCCGACGGTGAACAGGAAGATGAAGCCGATCGCCCAGATCATCGGGGTGCGGAACTCGATGGAGCCGCCCCACATGGTGGCGATCCAGGAGAAGATCTTCACGCCGGTCGGAACCGCGATGACCATGGTGGCGAACACGAAGTA
Source organism: uncultured Alphaproteobacteria bacterium (assembly GCA_963699855.1). GTDB lineage: Bacteria > Pseudomonadota > Alphaproteobacteria > Rhizobiales > Rhizobiaceae > BOKV01. The sequence continues at coordinate 54,643 of CAVOVL010000009.1, forward strand.
GCGCTGCGTGTCGAGCGACAGGCCGACCGTGTACATGTGGTGCGCCCACACGATGAAGCCGACCGCGCCGATGGCGATCATCGCCAGCGCCATGCCCATGTAGCCGAAGACCGGCTTGTGCGAGAAGGTCGAGACGATGTGGCTGATGATGCCGAAAGCCGGCAGGATCAGGATGTACACTTCCGGATGACCGAAGAACCAGAACAGGTGCTGGAACAGGATCGGGTCGCCGCCGCCTTCAGGCACGAAGAAGGTGGTGCCGAAATTGCGGTCGGTCAGAAGCATGGTGATGGCGCCCGCCAGGACCGGCAGCGACAGCAGCAGCAGGAAGGCGGTGATCAGCACCGACCATGCGAACAGCGGCATCTTGAACAGCGTCATGCCAGGTGCGCGCATGTTGAAGATGGTGGTGATGAAGTTGATCGCACCCAGGATCGACGATGCGCCGGCAATGTGCAGCGACAGGATCGCCAGATCCATGGCAGGTCCGGGCTGTCCGGCGGTCGATGAAAGCGGCGGATAGATCGTCCAGCCGCCACCCACGCCGTTGGCTCCGGCCGGTCCTTCGACGAACATCGACAGGATCAGCAGGATGATGGCCGGCGGCAGCAGCCAGAAGGAGATGTTGTTCATGCGCGGGAACGCCATGTCCGGCGCGCCGATCATGATCGGCACCATCCAGTTGGCAAAGCCGCCGATCAGCGCCGGCATCACCATGAAGAAGATCATGATCAGGCCATGGCCGGTGACGAACACGTTGTAGACATGCGGATCGCCGAAGATCTGCATGCCCGGCTCGTGCAGTTCCACGCGCATCACCACCGAAAGGACGCCGCCGACAATGCCCATGATGATCGCGAAGATCAGATAGAGCGTGCCGATGTCCTTGTGGTTCGTCGAAAAGAACCAGCGGCGAAAGAAACCGGGCTTGTGGTCATGTGCTTCGTGAGCCACCGCACCTGCTGCCATTTTGTCATGCTCCCTATTGAATTGCAGTCGCCGGTCAGTTGCCGGCAACGTTGACCTGTGCCGGCGATGGCGGCCATCAGGGCCTTGTTGGCGCCCTCAAGATCGCTCGCCGCAGCGGCCCGCCAGGCGGTGTACTGCTCGTCGCTCACCACACGGATCGCGATCGGCATGAAGGCGTGATCCTTGCCGCAAAGTTCGGAACACTGCCCGTAGAAAATGCCCTCCCGTTCGGCCTTGAACCAGGTTTCGTTCAGGCGGCCGGGGACGGCGTCCATCTTGAAGCCCAAGCGCAGGAACCGTGAAGGAATGCAACACATCGGCCGCGGTCACAAGGACGCGCACCATCTTGCCGACCGGAACCACCAGTTCGTTGTCGACGGCCAGGAGACGCGGATAAGCCGCCATGTCTTCCTTGCCGGAGCCGCGGCGCGTTCATCCTCGGACAGCATGATCGAATCGAAGGAGAGCAGCGTCTCGTCCTGGTATTCATAACCCCAGTACCACTGGTTGCCCGTCGCCTTGACGGTCAGCGCAGGTTCTTCGGTCGGGACCAGCTGGAACTTGAGCAGGCCGAAGGACGGAACCGCGATGGCGATCAGCACGATGATCGGCACGATCGTCCAGATGGCCTCGATCAGCGAGTTGTGGCTGGTTCTGGAGGCGACCGGATTGGCCGAGGCGCGGAAGCGGACCATGACCACCAGAAGCAGCACCATCACCAGGATGGTGATCGGCACGATGAAATAGAGTGTATAGGCACTGAACCACTCGATGCGTGCCGCAAACTCGCTGCCCGGATCCTGATGCCAGATCTGCCAGTCAGTGATCTGCTGGGCATTAGCGCTCGTGGCGGCGGCCGCGAACATGAAAAAAGTGGCCATTGCCGTGATCAATCTCATCACGCGTGATCTCCCTTGGCGGGGCGAGAACCCCTTCATTTTGCCTCCGGAATGGAAAATGACGTAACGCCCGTTCCGGCAAGCTTCGAATAGTGCGGTCCGCAGCGAACAGCAAGCCACAAAGCGGGCATTGGTCGCGCCACAACGCATTGGCATGTGTCAAACCACAACGTAATGCGGCCTGCAACGTGGCCAACCGCCCCAATCATGCGGCATTTTTGCACTTTGCGTCCGGGTTGCCTCAAACCAACCGCATTTGCGAGCAATTGAGTGCGGCGCACGCGCGGGTTTCGGCCGCGCCGGGCGCGTTGGCTCGTCCACCGCCCGCGGCGGGCTTTATTAACGGTCCCGCGACGTATTAAAGTGTGATTCGATCCGAACGGGTTTTCCTTCAAATGGCCTTTCTCATCAACGAATTCAAACATCTGGCCCGCCGCACGGCGGTGGCTGCCGCTGCTTGCGCAGGCCTTTGCGCGGCGATGATTCTTTCGCAAGCTGGCGATGTCTCGGCCCAGATGCGCGTCGTCTCCGAGCACGGCTTCTGGAAAGTCATTTGCGAGACGCCGCCGGGTGCGACAGCCGAGCAATGCGGCATCCATCAGGCGGTGCAGGACGGCGAGCGCACGGAACTGGGCCTGTCCATCACCATATTGCGCCCGGCCGACCGCAAGGGCGACCTGATGCGCATCCAGGCGCCGCTGGGCATTCTCCTGCCAACCGGCGTCGGCCTTGAGATCGACGGAGAGAATTTCGGCAATGTCTGGTTCATCAAGTGCTTCGCCGATGGCTGCTGGGCCGATGCCGACATCGACGGCAAGCTGCTCGAAGCGCTTCGCAAGGGCAAGCAGGCGATCTTCAAGGTATTTCCGACTCCCGAAGAAGGTGTCGGGATTCCGGTCGACCTTTCCGGATTCTCCGAGGCCTATCTTGAAAATCTCCTGATTTTCAGCCCTGCGCGGTGGAAGGCTCAATGCCGAGGTGACAAACTTGCCCCGCATGGTCCCCGCGATCCTTGCCATCGCCCTGTTCATGGAACAGATGAACTCGACGGTGATCGCGACGGCACTGCCCACCATCGCCGCGGATCTCGGCACCAGTCCGATTGCATTGAAGCTGGCGCTTACGGCCTATCTGGTTGCGCTGGCGATCTTCATCCCGGTCAGCGGTTGGATGGCCGACAGATACGGGGCCAAGCGCGTATTCGTCTCGGCCATCGGAATATTCGTCGCAAGTTCGATCCTGTGCAGCCAGGCCAATTCCCTTGGCTTCTTCGTGCTTGCCCGCTTCCTGCAAGGGATGGGCGGAGCGATGATGACGCCGATCGCGCGGCTTGTGCTGGTTCGCGGCACTCCGCGCAACGAACTGGTTTCAGCGATGGCCTGGCTTACCATTCCGGCACTAGCCGGGCCTTTGCTGGGACCGCCGGTAGGCGGCTTCATCACCACTTTCGCAAGCTGGCACTGGATTTTCCTTATCAACGTGCCGATCGGCATTGCCGGCATTGCCGCGACATTGCGCTACCTGCCGGAACTGCCCGCTTTCGAACCCGCGCCGCTCGACTGGCGCGGCTTCCTGTTGGTGGCCGGCTGTGCATCCGGCATCATTTTCGGCATGTCCGTCATCAGCCTGCCTGCCCTGCCGGTCGAGGCGGGCATGGCGGCGGTGGTGACCGGCGTATTGTGTGGCATCCTCTACTACTTCCATGCGCACCGGGCAGAACGCCCGATCCTGTCGCTGTCGCTCATGGAAAGCGGGCCGTTCAGGGCAAGCGTGACAGGCGGCTCGCTGTTTCGCATCGGTATTGGCGCGGTGCCGTTTCTCCTGCCGCTGATGCTGCAACTGGGCTACGGCCTGTCGCCTTTCGAGAGCGGCATGATTACCTTTGTCAGCGCCATCGGCGCGATGTCGATGAAGTTCGTCGCGGCGCGCATCTTCGCGGCATACGGCTTCAGGGCCGTGCTTTTGGCATCGGGCGTCATCGCATCGACGACGGTCGCGCTGACATCCGCCGCGTCCCCCGCCGCCGGATACGCGTGGGCGCTGTATCTCGTGTTGCTGGCCGGCGGCTTTTCCCGCTCGCTGTTCTTCACCGGTATCAACGCCCTCGCCTTTCTCGACATATCGGATCGCGAGGCGTCGCAGGCCACGGCATTTTCCGCCGTCGCGCAGCAGACGAGCATCGCCATGGGCGTGGCCGTGGCCGGTGGAGTGCTGGAAGCAACCATGAAGCTTGGGAGCGGCGAACTTGGCATCGGCAATTTCCGGATCGCCTTTGTCGTGGTTGCCGCAATCATGGTGCTTGGCATCATTCCCCTGCTGCGGATCGACCCGAAGGCCGGCGCCGTCGTTGCAAGCCGGATCGAGGAGCGCGCCGGGCGCGATGAAGTCGTCAGTCCGGCGCAATGATTGCACAGGGCGGACGCAGGCCCTACATTCGCGACAAACAAGGAACCATCACTATGTCCGACGCCTTCAGCCTTGCCGACCGTTTCGATGTCGGCCGCGAAACACTGGAAAAGACGCTCAAGGAATCGCTGCGTGGCGCCGAAGACGGCGAACTTTTCCTTGAATATGTCCAGTCAGAGGGGCTGGTCTTCGACAATGGGCGGCTCAAGGCCGGCAATTTCTCCACCGACCAGGGTTTCGGGCTTCGGGCCGTCGTCGGCGAGACCTCGGCCTATGCGCATTCAGGCGAGTTGTCGCATTCCGCGCTGAAACGGGCGGCTGACGCCGTCTCCGCCGTCCGCGGCGGAGGAAACGTGGTCTACGCCGCCGCTCCGCGTGGGACGAATGCGCGCCTTTATGGCGACGAGAACCCGATCGGCGCGCCCGCCTTCGAAGACAAGGTTCGGCTGCTTTCCGAGATCGACGCATATGCGCGCGGGCTCGGCCCGCTTGTGCGGCAGGTTTCGGCATCGATCGGCGGAAGCTGGCAGGTCGTCGAGATCCTGCGGCCGGACGGACACATGGTCCGCGACGTTCGCCCGATGGTGCGCATCAACATCTCAATCGTCGCTGGCGAAGGCGACCGGCAGGAGACCGGAAGCTATGGCATGGGCGGGCGCAAGGGGTTCGGCGAGTTCCTGCAAACGGAGAACTGGCGGCATGCGGTGGACGAAGCCTATCGCCAGGCGCTGGTCAATCTGGAAGCGGTTCCGGCGCCGGCGGGCACATTCGACGTCGTGCTGGGGCCCGGCTGGCCGGGCGTGATGCTGCATGAAGCCGTCGGCCACGGCCTTGAGGGCGACTTCAACCGCAAGAAGACGTCTGCTTTCGCCGGGCTGATGGGACAGCAGGTCGCGTCCAAGGGCGTCACGGTGGTTGATGACGGCGCCATCTTCGAGCAGCGCGGTTCGCTGACCGTCGACGATGAAGGCACGCCGAGCGCGCGCAACGTGCTGATCGAGGACGGCATCCTCGTCGGCTACATGCAGGACCGGCAGAATGCCCGCCTGATGGGCGTCGAGCCGACCGGGAACGGCCGCCGGCAGTCCTATGCGCACCAGCCGATGCCACGAATGACCAATACCTACATGCTCGCCGGCAGCCACGATCCGGCTGAAATCATCGCCTCGGTGAAGGACGGCATCTATGCGGTATCGTTCGGCGGCGGACAGGTCGACATCACGTCCGGCAAGTTCGTCTTCAACTGCACCGAGGCCTATCGCATTCGCGACGGCAAGAAGGCCGAGCCGCTGAAGGGCGCAAACCTCATCGGCTCGGGTCCGGCCTCCATGCAGCGCGATCACCATGATCGGCAACGATTTGCAGCTCGACAAGGGCGTGGGCATGTGCGGCAAGGCCGGCCAGTCGGTACCGGTTGGCGTGGGCCAGCCGACACTGCGCATGAACGACGTGACAGTCGGCGGCACCGCCGCCTGATCAAGGGTAAAGGCGGCTTACCTCGAACGGGTCGTCAAGCGATACCCGGTCGTATCGCTGTCGGTCGTGCAGGCGGAACATGCCGTCGCTCCAGAACTCGATCGAAAGCGGCCGGATGCGGAAGCCCGACCAGTATGGCGGGCGCGGAATGGCCGACGTGCCGAATTTCGCGGCGTGGATGGCGACTTCCTTTTCCAGCGCATAACGGCTTTCCAGCGGCCGCGACTGCTTGGAAGCCCAGGCGCCAATGCGGCTGCCACGGGGGCGGCCGAAGAAATACTCGTCCGCCTCCTCCTCGCTCACTGTCTCGGCAAGTCCACGAAAACGCACCGATTTTCGCAAGGACTTCCAGTGAAAGCAGGCTGCCGCCTTGCCTGTCGCCAGGATTTCCTCGCCCTTCTGGCTTTCGAAATTGGTGAAGAACACGATACCGCGCTCGTCATGGCGGCGCATCAGCACCATGCGGCAATTGGGCATGCCGTCGGTATCGACCGTGGCGAGCGCCATTGCCGACGGGTCGTTGACCTCCGACTTTTCAGCCTGGGCAAGCCATTCTGCAAACAATTTCATCGGCTCGGCCGCGTTGCGGTCACCGGTTGTTAACCCAGGCATCGGATTATCCATGCAGCAGCCATCCTCGTATTGCTTGGGCTCCAAATGCGCGATGCACCATCGCTTTCACTTTCCGCGGTCGAACTGACAGACCCGGCAGACTTCCAGGCCGCATCGCGCGGATGGGCGTGTCTTAGCGCGCCTCGCGGCATTTTCAAAATGGCGCTCGCGCTGATGCTGGCAATGCCGCTCGGCGCGTGTTCGCTTTCGCGCACCGCCGCTCTCGAAGACGAGCGGGCGCTGGTGACCTCGTCCATCACCAAGCCGGTTGCCGCCGAAGGGATCGACAGCACCGATGTCGAGGTGATCAAGAACACGGTTGCGACCGCCGACTTCGCTATGGCGCCGGAACTTGCCTGGTCAAACCCCGACACTGGCAGCCGCGGCACCATCAAGGCGATCGACAAGTTCGTCGGCAGCCACGGCCAGAAGTGCAAGAAGTTCCAGACGACAGTGGACAGCTTCACCGGGATTTCCCTCTACAATGGCGAGACCTGCGAAGCGCGCCAGGACTCCTGGGTCCTGTCCTGGTTCACCCGGGAATAGGCGCCTGTATTTTGGCAGCTTCCCACGCTGTTGTGGAAACCGGTGCGGAAACTCCCATATTAGCAGATAACTGCGGTAATCGAGCCGCCAGACGCTCGTCTGCGCGCCGATTTCCGCTTCCAGGCATTCACCCATTCTGCATCGAGGGACAAGATGCGCGATCCGTATTCGGTGCTTGGCGTTGCAAAGACGGCAAGCGAGAAAGAGATCAAGTCGGCCTATCGCAACCTTGCCAAGCGCTATCACCCCGACAGCGCCAAGGGGGCGGCGGGCGCGAAGGAAAAATTCGCCGAGATCGGCCTCGCCTATGACATTCTTGGCGACAAGGACAAGCGCGCCCAGTTCGACCGGGGCGAAATCGACGCCGAAGGAAAGCCGAAATTCCAGGGCTTCGAAGGCTTTGGCGCAGGCGGCGCAGGCAGCCCGTTCGAGGGTTTCGAATTCCGCACCTCGCGCGGCGGCCCCGCGGGCGGCAGCGCCGGCGGTTTTGGCGCCGAGGATATCTTGAGCGAGATGTTCGGCTTCGGTCGCGGCGCCGGCGCGCGTGCCGGGGCCCAGCGCGGCGGATTCCAGCAAAGCGGGCCGTTTGGTGCCCAGGGCGGCAGCAATCCGCTCGACCTCAGGCTGACTGCCGACGTGACAATCGAGGATATCGCCCGCGGCAAAGCCTCCGTGCGCCTTGCCAATGGCAAGCAGATATCCTTCGCGCTGCCGGCCGGCGCAACGGACGGACAGACGGTGCGGCTCTCAGGCCAGGGCAACAAGGCGCCCGGCATGCAGCCCGGAGACGCGCTGGTCACGTTGCGCTTCATCAAGCATCCGCGTTTCATGCTGGACGGGGCGGATATCCGCACCGAGGCCGATTTGCCGCTGAAAACGGCCGTGACCGGCGGCAAGGTGGCGGTCGAGACCCTGGACGGCAAGGTGGCGCTGACGGTTCCCGAATGGACCGATTCGGGCAAGGTCTTCCGGCTCAAGGGCAAAGGCGTTCCCAAGAAGGGTGGCGGCCATGGCGACATGCTGGTAACGCTGGTCATCAAGCTTCCCAGGGACGGGCGCGCATCACTCGAATTGCTCATGCGGCAGGAGGGCGAGGCCAAGGCCTGACCGGCGATCCCGCCCCGGGCTGTCCTTGCGGCTTTGTCCGGCTTGTGCCATATGCGCAAATCGGCTCCCGGTGGCATTGCAGGGAGCCCCATTCGCGCGGGACCGGGTATCGGAGCTCATTGCATGGCCGTAAATGGCGGAATCCTTCAGGGCAAGCGCGGCCTCATCATGGGGCTGGCGAACAATCGCTCGATCGCGTGGGGCATCGCCAAGGCATGCGCCTCGCAGGGGGCGCAGATCGCGCTGACCTACCAGGGCGATGCACTGAAAAAGCGTGTCGAGCCGCTGGCGGCAGAACTTGACGCGATCGTGGTCGGCCATTGCGACGTGACAGTGCCGGAGACAATGGACGCGGTATTCGCGGAATTGTCGCAACGCTGGGGAAAGCTCGACTTTCTGGTCCACGCCATCGCGTTTTCCGACAAGGATGAACTGACGGGCCGCTATGTCGACACTTCGCCGGCCAATTTCCAGCGCACCATGGACATTTCCGTCTATTCGCTGACTTCGCTCGTGCAGCGTGCCGAAAAGCTGATGACCGGCGGCGGCTCGATCCTGACGCTGACCTATTACGGCGCAGAAAAAGTCATGCCGCACTACAACGTGATGGGCGTTGCAAAGGCGGCGCTCGAGACTTCGGTCAAATATCTTGCGGTGGACCTTGGCAAGCAACAAATCCGCGTCAACGCGATTTCGGCAGGGCCGATCAAGACGCTGGCAGCGTCGGGCATCGGCGACTTCCGCTATATCCTCAAGTGGAACGAGTATAATTCGCCGCTGAAGCGCACGACCACCATCGAGGAAGTCGGCGATAGCGCGGCGTTCATGCTCTCCGACATGGCTCGCGGCATCACCGGCGAAGTCCTGCATGTGGACAGTGGCTACCACGTCGTCGGCATGAAGGCTGTGGATGCGCCGGACATTTCCGTCATCAAGGACGAATAGTCCGGACAATTGACCCACTTGGCCGGCGAATGAAGAAACCGATCCTCTATTACATCCGCCACGGCCAGACCGACTGGAACGCACAATTGCGCTTCCAGGGCAGGCAAGACATCGCACTCAACGACACGGGCCGGGCGCAGGCGCTGGAGAACGGACGCAAGCTTGCAGAACTTGTCATGCAGCCGGCGGCTTTCGATTTCGTCACCAGTCCCTTGGGGCGAACGCGCGAGACGATGGAAATCGTGCGCGGCGCCATGGGGTTGGCGCCGGATGCCTACCGGATCGACGAGCGGCTGATCGAAGCCTCTTACGGAACGCTGGAAGGCACCACGCTCGGCGAGTTCAAGGCGGCAGACCCCGCCTCGCACAAGGAGCGCAAGCGCGCCCGCTGGACCTACTGCCCGCCGCAGGGCGAAAGCCATGCCATGGTGCACCAGCGCATCCGCGAATGGTACGATACCGTGACAGCAGATACCGTCGTGGTGGGGCACGGCGTCGTCGGGCGGGTGCTGCGGTACCATCTCCTGGGCCTTGATCCGCAGGAGGCAGCCGAATACGTCTTTCCGCAGGACCGGGTTTTCGTCTGGGACGGCAGCGGGGAAAAACAGTTCTGACCGGAAAACCGGTTTGACCCGCAAGGCGCGCTTTCCTATACCACGGCACCTGCCGGCTTTCCGGCTTCCGCAACGGCTGGACGATCCATGTCCTTCAATACCTTCGGGCATATGCTGCGCGTTACCACCTGGGGCGAAAGCCATGGCGTGGCGCTCGGCTGCGTTGTCGATGGCTGCCCGCCCGGTATCCGCTTCAACGCAAGCGAAATCCAGGCCGAGCTTGACCGCCGCAAGCCGGGCCAGTCGAAATTCACGACACAACGGCGCGAGGACGACGCCGTGGAGGTGCTTTCCGGCGTCATGCCCGTGGAAGGCGAAGAAGGCGCGTTCATCACCACCGGCGCGCCCGTGTCGATGATGATCCGCAACACCGACCAGCGCTCCAAGGACTATTCGCGAGATCAAGGAACGCTACCGGCCGGGCCATGCCGACTACACCTATGATGCCAAATACGGCATTCGCGACTATCGCGGCGGCGGACGGTCTTCGGCGCGCGAGACTGCCGCCCGTGTCGCGGCCGGGGCATTGGCGCGCAAGATCGTCCCCGGCGTCGCGGTACGCGGCGCGATGGTGCAGATGGGTTCGATCAAGGTCGACCGCTCGCGCTGGGACTGGGAGGAAGTGCGGCGCAACGATTTCTTCTGCCCCGACCCCGTCGTGGCGGGCGAATGGGCGGACTATCTGACGATGATTCGCAAGGCAGGCTCCTCCATCGGCGCGGTGATCGAGATCGTCGCGGAGGGCGTACCGGCCGGACTCGGCGCGCCGATCTATGCCAAGCTCGACCAGGACATCGCCGCCCATTTGATGAGCATCAATGCCGTCAAGGGCGTCGAGATCGGCGACGGTTTCGGCGCTGCGGAACTGACGGGCGAGGAAAACGCCGACGAAATGCGGCAGGAAATGACGGCAAGCCGGTCTTCCTGTCCAACCATGCCGGCGGCATTCTTGGCGGGATTTCCAGCGGACAGCCGATCGTCGCGCGGTTCGCGGTCAAGCCGACCTCGTCGATCCTGACGCCGCGCCGATCCATCACGGCATCGGGCGAGGAAGCGGACGTTTCCACCAAGGGCCGGCACGATCCGTGCGTCGGCATCAGGGCCGTGCCGATCGGCGAAGCCATGGTCGCATGTGCGATTGCCGACCACTATCTGATGCATCGCGGCCAGACAGGCAAAGGCTGAGGCAATGCCCATAGACCAGGAACGCATCGCCGACGTCATCCGCGCCTTCGAGGCAGGCGAGATCGTCGTCGTCACCGATGACGACGACCGCGAGAACGAAGGCGACCTCATCGTCGCGGCAGTCCATTGCACGACCGAGAAGATGGCCTTCATCATCCGCCACACCAGCGGCATCGTCTGCGCGCCGATGACGGCGACCGAAGCACGGCGCCTGAACCTTCCGGCCATGGTCTCGGACAATGACGCACCGCATTCGACCGCCTTCACCGTCTCCGTCGATTACCGGCATGGCACGACGACCGGCATTTCGGCGGAGGAGCGCACGATTACCGTGCAGGGGGCTGGCCAACCCCAATTCGGGCGCGGCCGATTTCGTACGGCCCGGCCACATCTTTCCGCTGGTGGCGCGCGAAGGCGGCGTGCTGATGCGCTCCGGCCATACCGAGGCGGCTGTCGATCTTTGCCGGCTCGCGGGGCTGCCGCCGGTGGGCGTCATTTCCGAGTTGATGAACGAGGACGGCACGGTCACGCGCGGTCAGCAGGTTGCCGATTTCGCCGAACGCCACGGCCTCAAGATGATTTCCGTCGCCGACCTGATCGCCTGGCGACAGCGGCGCGAGAGCCTCGTCGAGCGCGTTTCAAGCGCGCCGGTAACGACCATTGCCGGGCCTGCCACGGCGATCACCTACAAGACGCCTTGGGACCCCATGCACCATCTTGCCGTCGTGTTCGGTGACATCCGGGGCGGGCGTAACATTCCGGTGCGGCTGCATATCGAATCGGTACTCGACGATGTGTTTGGTGCTTCCGACACGCTGCACCGGGCGATGAAGCACATCGGCAGCGGCGGGCGCGGAGTGGTGGTCTATTTGCGCGAAGGCTCGGTCGGCGTCGGCCAGACCCAACGCCGCCACGGCGCCAGCGCAACCATGAGCACCGAAGAGCGCGAGGCGCATGGCTCCGCCCGCAGCCGCGAGAACGAGTGGCTTGAAATCGGGCTCGGCGCGCAGATCCTGCGAGACCTTGGAATCGAATCGATCGAACTGATAGCCTCGCGCGAACGCCGCTATGTCGGCCTCGACGGGTTCGGCATTGAAATTTCCAGAACGATCATCACCGAATAGGCCATTGGGCGGGCGGTAAAACATGAGCGCCAGCATGCAAATTGTCCGGACCGCAATGCTGGCCATGACCCTGCTATCGGGCCAAGCCGCGCATGCCGCCGATCCCTGGAAGGCGGCCCCCGCCGAGAAAGCCGATCCGAAGGAGATATTCAAGGAGACGCGCCTGCCGGCGCCATCCGAGATCCCAGGCATGCTCACCGCGCCAGCTTCGGTTATCGGCGACATCGAGGCCGCTTGGTACGCCCATCCGACATCGCGCTACCGACACGGCGCGCTGGGCGACGTGGTGGAAGGCGGGGCGCTGGTAGTGCGGCTCAAGGGCGGGGTGCAGATCAACTACCGCCTGCCCGAGACACAGGTTTTCGAGGATATCGCGCCGCGCATCGCCGATCTCGACAATGACGGCACAAGCGAAGTCATCACGATCGTCTCGTCGTTCCGGTCGGGTGCCGCAATCGTGATCTTCCGCGTGACGGGCGGAGATGCGCTGGTGAAAATGGCCGCAACGCCGCCTCTAGGCCAGGAAAACACTTGGCTCAACATCGCGGGAATAGAGCGCTATTTCGGCACGCAGACGCCGGAAATAGCGTTTGTGGCAAGGCCGCACCGCGACGGGCAACTCGGATTTCTGAAGTTCATTCGCGGCAAGCTTCGGCTGGTGACCACCAAGCCGGGGTTTTCGAACCATGCCTTCGGCTCAACAGAATTGCGCCTGTCAGCCAGCGCCGATATCGACGGCAACGGCACCATGGAACTCGCCCTGCCCTCGCTCGACCGCAAAAAGTTGCGCATCCTTTCGCTGACCCGAAAGGGAATTGTCGAGCTTGCGGAAGTGAACCTTGCCTCCCCGATAGACAAGGCGATCATTGCCGAGGGAACGGGCAAGGACGCGGCGTTCATCGTCGGCCTCGAGGACAATACTGTTTGGCGGATCAGCCGATGACTGGCGGCGAAGTTTGACGCAGGCCATGGCAGTCCGGGTCTTCAACACCCATATGCGGTCAAGGAGTCAAGCGTGAGCACCCGCTACTATCACCATCCGATATGCCTCGAACACCTGATGCCGCCGGGTCATCCCGAACGGCCTGACCGGCTGCGCGCAATCGAGGAAGCGTTGTCGGACGAGCGCTTCCATTTCCTTGACCGCCAGGAAGCACCGGAGGCGGATCCGGAGCAATTCACCCTCGCCCATCCACGCAGCCATATCGAGCGGATGGAAAGCCTCATCCCGCAGACGGGGCTTGTGCGCATCGACGAGGACACCACCGCCAGCCCCAAGAGCTGGGACGCAGTCAAGCGGTCTGTGGGAGCGGCGATCGCCGCCGTCGACGGGGTGTTCTCGGGCGAATTTTCAAACGCGTTCTGCGCCATGCGCCCGCCGGGTCATCACGCCGAAAAGACCAATGCGATGGGCTTTTGCCTGGTCAACACGGTCGCCATCGCCGCAAGGCACGCGCAGAAGGCACATGGGGCCGAGCGCGTTGCGATCGTCGACTTCGACGTTCACCACGGTAATGGCACGCAGGATATTTTCTGGGACGACAAATCCGTGCTGTTCGCTTCCACGCACCAGATGCCGCTTTATCCCGGTACCGGCGCATTGGCGGAAACAGGGGCCGGAAACATTTTCAACGCGCCGCTGCGCGAAGGCGACAGCGGGCAACAGTTCCGCGAAGCCTTCGTCAATCGCATCCTGCCTGCGGTAGACAGTTTCCGGCCGGACCTCATCATCGTTTCGGCCGGCTTCGACGCGCATTGGCGCGACCCGCTGGCGGGATTGCAACTGACGCGGGCAGGATTTCGACTGGGTGACGGGCCGGCTGATGGAGCTTGCCGGACGCCATTGCGGTAACCGCCTCGTGAGCGTGCTGGAGGGCGGATACGACCTGCAAGGCCTTGCGGAATCGGCTTCCGCCCATGTAAACCGCCTGATGGCGGGTTGACAGACGAGGAACGCAGCAATGTCCGCCAAACAACGGCGAAGTGGCGACGATGAGCTTCGAGACGGCGCTTGCCGAACTCGAAAAGATCGTCGAACGCCTTGAGCAGGGCAATGTCGCGCTCGAGGAATCGATTTCCCAGTACGAGCGCGGCGAGAAACTGCGCGACCATTGCCAGAAGCTGCTTGGCGCTGCGGAGGCCAAGGTCGAGAAGATCCGGCTCTCGCAGGACGGAAAGCCTGTCGGCGTCGAGCCGCTGGACCCGGAGTGAGCGCGGCGCGATGAGGACCATCCGGTATGTCGCGTGGGCGCTGGTCGCGCTGCTTGTAGTGGTTGTCGGCTATGTCGCGCTGACTGGCGATGCGGGCCGCAAGGCGCTGGAAATGGCCAATGTCAAGCTGGGCGGACCGTTCGAGCTGATCCGCGCCGACGGTACGCCGATCACCGACAAGGACCTTGCCGGCAAGCCGCACGCCATCTTCTTCGGTTTCACGCATTGCCCCGAGGTGTGCCCGACCACGCTTTACGAGGCCGCCGGCTGGCTGCAGAAACTCGGCCCGGATGCCGACAAGCTTCGAGCATCTATTTCATCACCGTCGATCCTGAGCGCGATACGCCTGAGGTGATCAAGGATTATGTCACCTCGTTCGATCCGCGCATCACCGGCATCACAGGCGCGCCCGACAAGGTCGCCAAGGTTATTTCCGACTACCGCGTCTATGCGAAGCGGGTGGAACTCGAAGGCGGCGACTACACCATGGATCACACCGCGACCGTCTATCTGATCAACGCCGACGGCAGTTTCGCGGGAACCATCGCCTATAACGAGAACCCGGACATCGCGCTTGAAAAGCTTCGCAAGCTGATCAAGAATGGTTGACATGCAGACAGCGATTTCCACCGACAAGAACGGTACGCATATTGCTTTGATGCTCATCGCGATGTCGGCTGCCATTATTGTGGCGGGGGCGGCCGGCTGGCTGTGGATGAAACATGGCCTCGCAGTTTATGTGGCACAGGCTGCCACCTTTGCGTGGAATTGCTTCTAAGAAGTCCGTAATCAGACCTTTTTATCCTTTTAAATCAATAATTTACCACAAGTTTTTGTGCTTTCCTAAGCGTAGCAGCTCATTGTGTCCTGGAACCATACACTTCGGGGGACGACGATGCGCATGGCTTGGAGCGCCGCATTTGCGGCGATGGCATTGCTTTGGAATTTTTCGCCCGCGCATGCGGTTGACAAGCATGACAAGGGGGTGGAACAGGCGGCGGTTGCCCGCGCTGCCGCCAAGATAGGCGATCTGCGCGGGACGCTGGGCCACGACGCGAGGCTGGCCGACAGCGTGACACAGCCCAAACGCACCCTTCTGCCGCCTGCGCGACCGCCAGCCCCGGCACCGTTACCGCCCATGGTCATGAACGACGACCCTTACATGGTCGATCCGATCATCACCGGCTCAAACCGCAAGGCCGCACAAACGCCTGCAGACTAGGAAGCCTTGCGTTTCGCGCAGGCGCGTTCCAAATGACGCGCAATGAAGAGCCGACTTGACCAGGCACTCGTCGACCGGGGGCATTATGCCAGCCGCTCGCGCGCACGTGACGCCGTGCTGCGCGGTGCGGTACGCGTCAATGGCCAGCGCGTTGAAAAGCCCGCCGCGTCCATCGGGCCAGGCGATGCAATCGACATCGCCGACACGGCGAAAGACTATGTCTCTCGCGCCGCATTGAAGCTTCTGGCCGGACTGGAAGCGACGGGATTTGATCCCGCCGGCCAGGTGGCGCTCGACATCGGCGCATCGACGGGCGGCTTCACGCAGGTGCTGCTCATGCACGGCGCGGCGCATGTGATTGCCATCGATGTCGGACATGACCAGATGGACAGACGTACTGGCCGCCGACCGGCGGGTGACGAATATCGAAGGTCTCAACGCGCGCGACCTGACGCGTGAAGCGATCGGCCGGGCAGAAATCGCCTTCCTTGTCAGCGATGTCAGTTTCATCTCGATCACACTTGCGCTGCCGCCCGCACTGGCACTGGCTGCGCCGGGCGCGCAAGGCATTTTTCTGGTAAAGCCCCAGTTCGAAGTGGGCCGCGACCATGTCAGCAAGGCCGGCATCGTGCTCGATCCTGCGCTGGCGCTGGAGACGGCACATCGCCTGCGCGATTGGCTGGATACGCAGCCCGGCTGGCGTTCAACGCATCTCTTTGCCTCGCCAATCGAAGGCGGCGATGGCAACCGCGAATTCCTGCTGGCCGGAGTGAAGGATCGATGAGCGAGAACATCCGGATCGAGAAGCTGGGCCGCCAGGGAGACGGCATCGCTGCCGATGGAAGCTTCGTGCCTTTTGCGCTGCCCGGCGAAACGGTCGCAACTACCGGGTCCGGCGAAAAGCGCAGCCTGGAAACGGTCTTGATCCCCTCCCTGCACCGCGTGGAACCGCTCTGCCGGCATTTCGGCATCTGCGGCGGCTGCCAGATGCAGCATCTTGCGGCAGCGCAGTACGCGGAATGGAAACGCGGTCTCGTCGTGGAGGCCTTGGCGCGCGAGGGCATCGCGACGGAAGTTAGGACCGATCATCCCGTTCGGAGCGCACCAGCGGCGGCGGGTTATCTTCACTGCAATCAGATGCGGAAGGGCGCATTCTGTTCGGCTTCTCGCAGAAGCAGACCAACCGTATCACCGACCTCTCGCAGTGTCCGGTGCTGCTGCCGCAGATCGAGGCGCAGCTCGCCGAGTTACGCGAATTGTGCGCCATTCTTGCGCCGAAGAAGGGCACGATGAAACTGACCGCGCTCGCTTGCGACAATGGCATGGACATTGCAGCCGGCAATGGTGGCTTCACGCCGGACAAGGCCAAGCAGGCTGCAATCGCCTTTGCCGGAGCCAAGGGCTGGCTGAGGCTGGCGCTCAACGGCGAGACGCTGATCGAGTTCTCGCGGCCGCTGCTCTCAATCGGCAAGGCGCAGGTCTCGCCGCCGCCGGAAGGCTTCGTGCAGGCGGTCGCCGGGGCGGAGGAAGCGATGGCCCGGCTCGCGCTCTCGCACCTTTCAGGGTCAAGGCATGTGGCGGATCTCTTCTGCGGATTCGGAACGTTCGCCTTGCGAATGGCCGAGCACTCGACCGTGCTGGCCGCCGATTCCAGCGGAGCGGCAATTGCCGCGCTCGACCGGGCCTGGCGCGAAACGGGCGGTGCGCTGAAGGCACTGAAGGCCGAGCGGCGCGATCTCTACCGCCGCCCGCTGATGGCTGAAGAACTGGCGAAAACCGACGGCGTCGTGTTCGACCCGCCGCGCGCCGGGGCAGAGGAACAGGCGCGCGAACTTGCCCGGTCCAAAGTCGGTCGCATCGCCGCGATTTCCTGCAATCCGGTGACACTGGCGCGCGACCTGCGCATCCTCGTCGATGGCGGCTATCGCGTGAAGGCCGTGACGCCAATCGACCAGTTCGTGTTCACCCCGCATGTCGAGGCGGTGGCGGAGTTGGAGCGATGATTTCTGTTTGACCGAACTCTTTTTACGGAACGATATATACTGTCATGATCCGATCATTCGCAGACAAGGACACGGAAAAGCTGTTTCGCGATATCCGGGTACCCCCTTTCTCGGTTTCGAGCGGCAAGCAAGGCGGAAACCGTTTCTCTTGGATTCAGCTGCAGGTCTTGGCGATTTGCGAGTTCCGCCGGGCAACCGGCTCGAAGCCTTGAAAGGCGACATGGCAGGAAAGGCGACAATCCGGGCACGCATCAGGAAATCGGGCAAGGTCGCCTGAAACTTGCCCTCACTTGCCCCGCTGCATGAAGGCCATGAAGGCCTGCCTTGCCTCGTCGGATGTGAGGCGTGCTTCCCACAGCACGGCTTCTTCCCGCATGCGGGCGAGGACATCGGAGCGGTCGCCGCGGATGAGGTCGCGCGAAATCGCCAGCGCCTCGGCCGGCTTGGCGGCGATCGCGCGGGCGGCGATTTGCGCGGCCTCTTCAAGTTCAGTCGGTGGCACGACCTTGTTGACGAGGCCCGCGGCATGGGCGTCGCTGGCGCTGAAGGTCTCGCCCATCGCCAGCAAGGCGAAGGCGCGGTGGTGACCCATGATGCGCGGCGCGATCAGGCTGGAGCCCGCTTCGGGCAACAGACCAAGGTCGACAAAGGGCGTGCGGAAGGTCGATCCGAGCGATGCAACCACATGATCGCAATGCATCAGCATGGTGACGCCAACCCCGATGGCGAGGCCGTCGACGCCAGCGACCACCGGCTTCTTCGCCATGATCAGGCGCTCGAGAAAATCGAACACGGCATTGCTGCCGCGATTGCCCGACATCGCGGTCTTCAGGAAATCGCCGATGTCATTGCCGGCGGTGAATGCGCCCGGCACGCCGAGGATCAAGGTGGCGCGGATCGAGGACGTTTGCGCCGCCTCGTCCAGCGCGTCGGCCAGCGCCTGGTACATGTCGGCGGTCAGGGCGTTCTTCTTGTCCGGGCGGTTCATCCGTACGGTCAGGACACCGGCATCGACTGACTTGACTGACGAGTTCGCTCATTTGCTGCCTCAGGCTACGAGAAGGTTTCGCGCGGCGGCAAGGCTGGCCGCGCCGCCGGTGACGCGGGCTTTCAACGCCGCGCATTCGGCAAGGTGGTTTTCGGCAAAGAAGCGGGCAAGCGGCGCGCGCACGCCATCGGCAAGCCCGGCCTTGGCAAGATAGGCGCCGCCAGCGGCAATTCCGAAGAGCCGCAGGTAAGGCGTTGCGCCGGCGAGCGCCTCTTCCATGCGGCCATGCGGCCAAGTGCGGCGAGCAGCCAGTCGCCGGCTTCCTGAACATCGTCAAGCGCGGCGTCGAGCAGGCTGGCCGTTTCGCCGAAACCGTCATGGTTGGTTCCGCGAACCTCGCCGGCAATGACGCGCAGTTCCGCGACATAGGCCTTGAACGCCTCGCCGCCGGAAAGCGGCAGCTTGCGCGTCACCAGATCGATCGCCTGAATGCCGTTGGTGCCTTCATAGATCGGGTTGATGCGGGCATCGCGCAGATATTGCGCCGCGCCGGTTTCCTCGATGAAGCCCATGCCGCCATGGATCTGCACACCGATCGAGGCAACCTCGACGCCGATATCGGTAGAGAAGGCCTTGGCGATCGGCGTCAGCAGACCGGCGCGCTCCGTCCAGCTCTTCGCGTCCGCACCGCCTGCATGGCTCATGTCGATGGCATGGGCACATGAATAGCAGATGGCCCGCGCGGCCTGCACATGGCTCTTCATGGAAAGCAGCATGCGCTGCACATCCGGGTGTTCGATGATCGGGCTCATGCCTTCGCCCGTGTGGCCGGGAGCCTTGCCCTGGCGGCGGTCGCGCGCATAGGCAAGCGCATGCTGGTAGGCGGCCTCGGCGACGGCAACGCCCTGCATGCCGACATTGAGGCGGGCATTGTTCATCATGGTGAACATGCAGGCGAGACCCTTGTTTTCCTCGCCGATCAGATAGCCGACCGCGCCTTTTTCAGCCCCGCCATAGCCATCGCCATAGATCATGACGCAGGTGGGCGAGCCGTGAATGCCGAGCTTGTGCTCGACGCGACTGGCAGAAGACGTCGTTGCGGCTGCCAAGCGAACCATCGTCATTGACCAGGAATTTCGGCACGAGAAACAGGGAAATGCCCCGCGTGCCTGCCGGCGCATCGGGAAGGCGCGCCAGCACGAGATGGCAGATGTTCTCCGTCATGTCGTGCTCGCCATAGGTGATGAAAATCTTCTGGCCGAAGATGCGGTAGGTCCCGTCCGGCGCGCGTTCGGCGCGGGCCCTCAGCGCCGCGAGATCGGAACCGGCCTGCGGCTCGGTCAGGTTCATGGTGCCGGTCCATTCGCCGGAAACGAGCTTGGGAAGATAGGTCTCCTTGAGCTGCGGCGATCCATGCTTGTCGAGCGCCTCGACCGCGCCGATGGTCAGCAGCGGACCGAGGCCGAAGGCCATGGAGGCCGAGTTCCACATTTCGGCGGCGGCAACTGCCATCATCACCGGCAGGCCCTGCCCGCCAAATTCCTCGGGCGCGGCGATGGCGTTCCAGCCGCCTTCGCACCAGGCCTTGGTAGGTTTCCTTCCAGCCGGGCGGCGTCGTGACCTTGCCATCCTTGAGCGGCGTTCCATGGCTGTCGCCGACCTTGTTCAGCGGCGCGATTTCCTCGGTGGCGAAACGGCCTGCTTCTTCCAGCACGGCATCGACGAGATCACCGGAAAGGTTTGGCAGAGTGCCTTCGTCGATGGCCTTGTTCAGGCCCGCGACTTCTTTCAAGGCAAAGGCGATTTCGCTGACCGGCGCGCGGTACATGGCTGTTCCTCCGTCTCGTCCGTGGTTGCCGATTGCATAGTTTCTTTTTACGTAAACGTCAATTGAAGCGATCTTGCCCGGTTGCCGCATGCGTGTTTATTGGCCGCCATGACAAGGATGGTTTCAACCGACAAAGCAGGCATGGCGCAGGCACTTCAAGTGCTGAAAGCCGGCGGCTGCGTGTGCGTACCAACGGAGACAGTATACGGGCTGGCGGCCGACGCCACAAACGGCCTTGCAGTGGCACGCATTTTTGAGATGAAGGGCCGCCCACGCTTCAATCCGCTTATCTGCCATGTCGCGGACATTGGCATGGCTGAGCGCTTCGGCTTGATGAACGCGGTCGCCCGCAAGCTCGCCGCGCGGTTCTGGCCCGGTCCGCTGACGCTCGTGGTCCCCTCCCCGCCCGCAAACGGGATCAGCGAATTGGCGACAGCGGGGCTCGGCACCATCGGACTGCGATGCCCCGACAGCGCGGCGCGCGCGTTGATCGCAGGCATTTGGCAAGCCGCTTGCCGCGCCCAGCGCCAACCGGTCCGGCAGGATTTCGCCGACCACCGCCGCTCATGTTGCGGAGGAATTCCGTGACGCCGACCTGCTGATCCTCGATGGCGGGCCTTGCCGGGAGGGCATCGAATCCACCATCGTGAAAGTGGAAGCAGACCGGCTCGTCCTGCTGCGGCCAGGCTCTGTAACCGCGCAAATGCTGGAAGGAGCGGGCGGCCTGCCTGTAACGCTCGCGACTGGCAAGGCAGTCGAGGCGCCGGGCATGATGGCCAGCCACTACGCGCCGGATGCGGTGCTGCAAACCAATGTGGCGCGCTGCCCGCGAGGCGCTGCGCTGCTGGCCTTTGGCGATGACATGAATCGCGAACGCGGCGGTGCATCGGCAATGCTCAATCTCAGCCCGGCGGGCGATCTGCGCGAGGCTGCGGCCAATCTCTACGCCATGCTGAAGCTACTCGATGCGGGCCATCCGAAGCTTATCGCGGTGGAGCCCGTGCCGATGGAGGGTCTTGGCATCGCCATCAACGACCGGCTGGCACGCGCAGCCGCTCCGCGCGAGGCTGTCTGATGGACGCCGCGCTCATCGCACGATTTCATCGCAGATAGTGGGAGCGCGCAACGCGCTGACGCCGCAGAATGCGGACCTGACCCACTACACGCATGAAAACCGAAAGCTCGTTGATCGGCAAGACGCCGCTGGTGCTGCGCCCCGGCTCGACCGCGGAAGTCGCGGCAATCGTGAAGCTGGCCGCGGAGACCGGAACGGCGCTGGTGCCGCAGGGAGGGCATACGGGACATGCCGGCGGCGGCGTTCCGGACGAGAGCGGCACGCAGATCGTCGTTGCGCTGGGGCGCATGAATGCGATCCGCGACATCGATCTCGAGGGCAACACCTTGATTGCCGAGGCTGGCGTGACACTGCAGCAATTGCGCGAGACCGCCGAGAAGGCCGGGACGGCTGTTTCCCGCTGTCGATCAGCAGCCAGGGCTCGTGCCAGATCGGCGGCAACATCTCCACCAATGCCGGCGGCACCGGGGTTCTCGCCCATGGCAATATGCGCGAGCAGGTGCTGGGCCTTGAGGTGGTGCTGGCGTCCGGTGAAATCTGGAACGGGCTCCGGCGGCTGAAGAAGGACAATACCGGCTACGCGATGAAGCATCTCTTCATCGGCGCGGAGGGAACGCTCGGCATCGTCACGGCTGCCGCGCTGCGGCTGGTGCCGCTGCCCAAGGGACGGGAGGTGGCATGGGCGGCAGTCCCCTCGCCCGCCGAGGCGCTGGCGCTGCTCAATATCGCGCTCGACGTCGCGGGCAATGGCATCACCGCATTCGAACTGATCCACCGCACGCCGCTGGAGTTCGTCCTGCGCAATGCGCCGGGCAGCCGCGATCCCCTGCCCAACAAGCATGAATGGCAGGTGCTGGTGGAAATCTCTTCCGGCCGTTCGGCGGAAGACGCGCGCGATCTTGCCGAAGCGATCTTCGCCGCAGCCACCGAGCGCAACCTCGTCGAGGATGCGGTGATCGCGCAGAGCATCGCCCAGCGCGATGCGTTGTGGAAGTTGCGCGACGACATGGGACCGGCGCAGGGACCGGAAGGGCTTTCGATCAAGCACGACGTTGCCGTGCCGGTTCACCGCCTGCCGGAATTTCTCGAGCGCGGCGCAAAGACGGTGTCCGATGCCGCGCCGCGGGCAAGGCTGTGCGCCTTCGGCCACATGGGCGACGGCAATATCCACTTCAACGTGTCGCAGCCCGTGGGTGAAGACGGCGCGACATTATCTGAAGGACCGGCAGGGCGCGATCCAAGATGGCGTGCATTCGCTGGTGCTGGAGCTTGGCGGATCGATCTCGGCGGAGCACGGCATTGGCCGGCTCAAGCGCGATCTGCTCATCGCCACGAAAAGCCCGGTCGAGTTGGAGATGATGCGGGCGATCAAGCGGGCGCTCGACCCCAAGGGCATCATGAACCCCGGCAAGGTGGTTTGAGCCAATCCTTGCGTGTTCGTTACACCGAATAATCATTCAATAACCACGGCTTTGTGTAAGTTTTGATTCACCGTTCCGGTTAAGGAGATTCGGATAAACAACAGCTATTCTCCCTCGTGTCACGGCAAGACAAGAAAAAGAAAAACAACAAGAAGAAAACAGCCGGGCGAATTCAGGACACCGCACAACAGAATGCGGGCTCTGGAGAGAACAGGGAAGACTGACATGACAATGCTCGCGACAGCCGATAAGCGTCAGGACATGAACGGAATGCCGCAATGGGCGGGTTTCCGGATGCGGCTCGACCCTTACCGGCTGCCGCACAAGCTCAGCTTCGAACGCAACACCACAAGCTGGTCGATCGACCGCCATGGTGCGGTGGTGAAGACGATGCTTGGCTGCGGATTGCCGGTTACGGTGGCGTTGCCGGCAAAGAGCTTCGCGGGCGTCGCGGCCCGGGCGATCGAACATGCCGACGGCAGCATGACCGTAACGCTGGAACTGCACCATCACGACCGCGAATCTGTGCGTGCCGCTGCTGGTTGCTTCCGATCTCGACGATATCGCGGCGGACTGGCATTCGTGGAGCCGCCTCATGCGTCTGCCGATGCTGATCGCCGGCGACACAGGGCGAGATGACGCCGGTGCGCAAGCTGTCTCGGCGAAATCATGGTCGATCCGGCCTTCGACCGGCGCAAGCGCCTCGGCGCGCTGAAGCATCGCCCGTGGTTCCTGCGCCGCCGCAAGGCTGGCGTTGTCGGCCCGGTCGTGCGCATCAGCGGCGAAGAGCTTATCGCGCGTAACTGAGCGCCAGCGACAGCACCAATCCTGCAAACAGGATCATCGCGAACCAGTGGTTCGACTTGAACAGGGCCAGGCACCGCGCCGGGTCTGCGGTGTCCAGCGAGCGCACCTGCCAAACCAGATGCAGCGCACCTGCGGCAAGGCCGATCCATGCCGGAGCCGACACGTCCGCAGCAAGGAATGACAGCGCGAAAAGCAGGATCGCGCCACCATACAGTCCGGAAAGCGCCGGACGCGACATTTCCCGCAAACAGCCGTGCCGTCGATTTGACGCCGACCAGCGCATCGTCCTCGATGTCCTGCAGGGCATAGATCGTGTCGTAGGCGATCACCCAAAGCACGCTGCCGGCATAGAGCAGCAGCGGCGCGGCGGAGAGCGAACCGGCAAACGCCGACCAGCCCATCAGCGCGCCCCAGGAAAAGGCGAGGCCGAGGAAGAATTGCGGCCACCAGGTTATCCGCTTCATGAAGGGGTAGATCGCCACCAGCGCCAGCGAGGCAACGCCCAGCATGATCGAGAAACTGTTGAACTGGATAAGCACGAGGAAAGCCGCCAGCAATTGCGCCAGCAGGAAGATCTTGGCGTCGCGCCGCGAGATCCGGCCCGAAGGCAGCGGGCGCGAGCGGGTGCGCGCGACCTTGTTGTCGATCTCCTCGTCGACGAGATCGTTATAGGTGCAGCCCGCGCCGCGCATCAGCACCGCGCCGACGAGAAACAGCACGAGATACCAGGCCAGACTGCAGTGGCGAAGCGCCATGACCCGGCATTGACGGCCAGCATCGCCGCCCACCAGCAGGGCCACAACAGCAATTGCCAGCCGATCGGGCGTTCCCAGCGGGCAAGCTGGGCATGCGGCCACAGCCGCTCGCGGCAGGAAGCGGTGTACCCAGCTTTCCGCGCAGCGCGTCGGCAACCATCTTGTTTCCGGCGTCGGTCATGCGCGGGCAATGCCAGTGTTTTCAACAGGTGGTCAAGTGCTCTCGCCATGAGGGTTGCGATTGCGGCGGCAGTCGCTAAAGCAGGATGCAGCACAGGAAGCGCGCATGAACATTCTCATCATCGGTTCGGGCGGGCGCGAACACGCCCTTGCCTGGAAGATCCGCCAGTCGCACCATTGCGATGCGCTGTGGTGCGCGCCGGGCAATCCGGGCATCGCGCAGGAGGCGCAGCTTGCCGCGCTCGACCCCGGCGACCACGAAGCAGTGATCGATTTTTGCAAGGCGAACGGAATCGGCCTTGTCGTGGTCGGGCCGGAGGCGCCGCTGGTCGCCGGCCTGGTCGACGATCTGGAAAAGCATGGCATCCCGGCATTCGGCCCTTCGGCGAAGGCGGCGCAGCTGGAAGGCTCGAAAGGCTTCACCAAGGATATCTGCGCGCAGTTCGACATTCCGACCGCCGCCTATGCCCGCTTCAACAATGCGCCCAAGGCCAAGGCTTATGTGCGGGCGAAAGGCGCGCCGATCGTGGTGAAGGCCGACGGGCTGGCTGCCGGCAAGGGCGTGACCGTGGCGATGAGCGTGGAGGAGGCCTGCGCGGCAATCGATGATTGCTTCGAGGGAGCCTTCGGGCAGGCAGGCGCGGAAGTTGTGGTCGAGGAGTTTCTGGAAGGCGAGGAAGCGAGCCTGTTCGCACTGTGCGACGGGCATTCCGCCGTGCTGCTTCGGCACCGCGCAGGACCACAAGCGCGTCGGCGAAGGCGATACCGGCCCCAATACCGGCGGCATGGGCGCCTATTCGCCTGCGCCCATCCTCGACCAGGAAACGATTTCCGAGGTGATGGGCGAGATCATCGTGCCGACGCTCGCGGCCATGCACCACAAGGGCATGCCCTTTCACGGCGTGCTTTACGCCGGGCTGATGCTGACGGCGGACGGGCCGAAGCTGATCGAATACAATGTGCGCTTCGGCGATCCCGAATGCCAGGTGCTGATGCCGCGGCTGAAATCGGATCTCGTGGAACTGCTGGTGGCCGCCATCGAGGGCGACTTGCTTATCGCTCGAGCCGCAATGGTCACGGCAGGCGGCGCTTACGGTGGTGATGGCGGCGAAGGGCTATCCCGGCGCACCGGAAAAAGGCACGGTCGATCCACGGCATCGCCGCGGCGGAGGCGGAGGGCGCGCTGGTCTTCCACGCCGGAACCGCGCTAAGTGACGGCCAGCTCGTCGCCAATGGCGGGCGCGTGCTCAACGTGACGGCGCTGGGCGAAACGGTTGGCGAGGCGCAGGCAAATGCCTACCGTGCCGTTGACGCCATCGACTGGCCGGGCGGATTTTGCCGGCGCGACATCGGCTGGCGTGCAGTAGCGCGCGAACAGGCCTGACAGGACGAGAGATGTTCTTCACCACGATCAAGGCGATCCATTTTCTGGCGCTGGTATTGGGTGCGGGCGCGAGCCTTGGCAACATCTACCTCATGCTGGCGCGCGGGCCACACGATTTGCCGGCGCCGGAACTCACCAAGGCATTGCGCAAATGGTACCGGCTGTCGGCGCTGGTCGCGATCCTCGTGCTGTGGATAACGGGCCTCGCAATGGCGTTGTCGGGCGATGGCTGGATTGCAAGCAACGCATTCAACGCCAAGCTTGTCTTCGCGACGGCGCTGCTCGCAATCATCCTTTTCCTCAACCTCATGGCCGCATCATGGGCGCGGCGAGGCGGACCGCCCGGCTGGGTGCAATCGTTGCACGTCGCCGGCACGGCCTGCCTGCTTGGCGCTGTAATCTTTGCGGCCTACGCCTTCAGCTGACCGGCCTCAGCCGGCGATACGCGAGAAGTCCGCGACACGGTGGATCGCGGAGCGGATTTGCGCCAGCAGCGCCAGCCGGTTGGCGCGGACTTGCGTGTCGTCGGCATTGACCATGACGCCGTCGAAAAAGGCGTCGATCGGCGCGCGCAGCGTTGCCAGCGCAGCCATCGCGCCCTCAAAGTTCTCGCTTTCCATGGCTTTCGAAGCGGATTGCTCCGCCTCGCCAAGCGCAGTGAAAAGCGCCTTCTCCGCCGGTTCGGCAAATAGCGCCGGATCGACCGACGACGCGACCGCCGTGCCCTTCTTTTCCTCCGCGGCCAGAATGTTCGCCGCGCGCTTGTAGCCGGCCAGGAGGTTCGCGCCGTCCGCCGATTCGACCAGCGCCTGCAGCGCGCGCACCTTCGTCGACGACGAGCAGCAGGTCGTCCGACGTGGCGGTTACCACCGCGTCGATGAGGTCGTGCCGCGCGCCGGTGTCGCGCAGGTAGACCTTCAGCCGGTCGTGGAAGAAGGAGAGGAGGTCGGATGCGATTTCTCGCGCTTCATTGCCGGCGGCGACGCGGCTCAGATCGTTGTCCCAGTCGTGCTCGAAATTCTCGGACTGGCGCTGTTCGATGCTCACGTGGTCGTCGACGAGCCGATTGCGGAATGACGGGTCGCCATAGGCGCGATCCAGCAGGCGATCGGCAATGTAGCCCGCCGCGACCCGGCAAAGATTCATCCGCACCTTGTTCTCCAGCACCAGCCGGATGACGCCCAGCGCGGCGCGGCGCAGCGCATAGGGGTCCTTGGAGCCGGTCGGCTTCTCGTCGATGGCCCAGAAGCCAGCCAGCGTGTCGAGCTTGTCGGCAAGCGCCACGGCAACGGAAACGGGTGACGGTCGGCACGTCGTCGGACGGGCCGAGCGGCGAATAATGCTCCTCGATGGCACGGGCGACCTCGGGCTTTTCGCCAGCCGGCTTCCGCATAGAGCCGGCCCATGCGGCCCTGCAGTTCGGGGAACTCGAACACCATGGCCGATTGCAGGTCGGCCTTGGCGAGGAAGGCGGCGCGGGCAGCGGCCTCGGGATCGGCGCCAACCAGCGGCGCAAGTTCGCGTGCGAGCGCCACGATGCGCTTCACCCGGTCGCCCTGGCTGCCGAGCTTGGCATGGAAGGTGACGTTGTCGAGATTGCCGATCCACTTGTCGAAGCCGCCTTGCGCGACGTCGCGATCTGCAAATCGCTTTCCCAGAAGAACTTGGCGTCGGAAAGCCGCGCGCGCACCACCTTGCCGTTGCCGCGCGCGATTTCCGCACCGCCATCGGACGGAATGATGTTGGAGACGAGCAGGAAGCGGTTGGTGAGTTTGTTTCGCCCTGCCTGCAGCACGAAGCATTTCTGGTTTTCGCGGATGGTCAGCCGCGTCACCTCGTCGGGCAACGCAAGGAAGTCCTTCGTCGAACTCGCCCATGATGACGACCGGCCATTCGACCAGATTGGCGGTCTCCTCCAGCAGGCCCTCGTCCTCCACCAGTTCGAAGCCGCGGGCGAAGGCAAGGTTGCTGGCATCGGCAAGGATGATTTCCTTGCGGCGTTCGGCGTCCAGAACGACCTTCGCCGCCTCGAGCTTGCGAACATAGTCGTCGAAGCGCTTGACGCGTGATTGCCTCCGGCGCAAGGAAGCGGTGGCCGAACGTGACATTGCCCGCGACAAGGCCGTCGACCTCGAATGGCACGACTTCCGGCTCTTCGGTCTCGGGACCGAAGGTGCAGACGATGGATTGAGCGGCCGCACCCAGCGCAGCGACCCCGGCTCGCTCGAAGCCTCGCCCCAGCGCATGGATTTGGGCCAGGGAAATTCGCGGATGATGGCCGGGCATGACTTCGGCGATGATCTGATCCGCCTCGCGGCCCGGCTTTTCGACCACCGCGACGTAGAACTCGCCCTTCTTCGGGTCGGACACGATCTGCGCCTCGTCGATGGACGAAAGGCCGGCGGAGCGCAGGAAGCCGTCGATCGCCTGTTGGGGCGAACCGATGCGCGGGCCCTTCTTTTCCTCGCGGATGTCGGCGGAGCGGGCGGTGAGGCCCCGAAGTCGAGCGCAAGCCGGCGCGGCGTCCAGTATTCGCGCGCGCCTTCATAGGTGAGGCCGGCATCGACCAGCGCACCGGTGACGAGCTTCTTCAGATCGCCCGCGGCCTTGCGCTGCATGCGCGCGGGAATTTCCTCGGAAAACAGTTCGATCAACAGGTCAGGCATGGCGCACTCCGCTACGGGCGCGCAATAGCAAGCATGCGCCGCAAAGTCACGGGGAGTGCGCAGCAAAAAGGGCGCGGCATCGCTGCCGCGCCCCTCCTTGCGAGGCCAGTCGCAGTCAAATGATCAGAAGGTGGGGAGCATCACCTTGTCGATGACGTGGATGACGCCGTTCGAGGTCTTGATGTCGGCGGCAACGACCGTCGCGAGATCAACCTTTACGGTGGAACCGAACTTGGTGGTGACGAGCGTCTTGTCGCCCGAATCCTTCAGCGTCGGGACAACCGAGAATCCGACCGGAATGTCGGCGGCGAAAACTTCGCCGGCAACGACATGGTATTTCAGGATGGCGGCGAGCTTGTCCTTGTTCTCGGGCTTGAGAAGGCTCTCGACCGTACCAGCGGGAAGCGCGGCAAACGCCTCGTCGGTCGGCGCGAAGACCGTGAGCTTGGTGTGGCCGGAAAGCGCGGGCGCAAGGCCGGCAGCCTTGGCCGCGGCAATGAGCGTGTTGAACTGTCCGGCGGCAGCAGCCGTCTGGACGATGTTGGCGGCGTGGGCGGAGGTAGCGGCAACGCCCAGCGCGAGGGCGAGGGCAGCGGTCTTCAGCAAATTCATCGGTGTCTCCCATACTGACAAAAACGGCGCTTGCCGTTGACCCCAATACGGTTCCGGTCGGGAGCGGATTGCCGCTGCGGCTTCAAACCGCGATCACAATGTTTTTTGTGATCCATGACCGCGGCTTGATCGTAAATGGCATATTTTTGTCAGACCGCCTTGTGGCTGCCGTCGCAGAAGGGCTGGCCATTGGTCTGCTTGCAGGCGCAGAACCATCTGGTGCCGCTTTCTTCCGCCTGCCATTTGACGGGAGAAAAATCCGAACCCTTGTGCGAACCGTCGCAGAAAGGCTGGTTCTTCGACTGGCCGCAGGAGCACCAGAAGTAGTTCTTGCCGACTTCAACATCGACCGCGATCGGCTGCGTTCCGGCAACATGTCCTTTTGTCATAGGTAACCCCCAGTTTGGAATTGTTCCAAACTGACGTTAATCCACGCGCAATGGCAGGCGCAACGCATGATTGGTGAACAGTGTGGACGCGATTACCAGCCGCCGCCGCCCCCGCCCCCGCCGCCACCGCCGGAGAAGCCGCCACCCGACGAGCCGGAGCTCGATTTCGGCGCAGGCATCGACGAGGCCATTGCAGCGGAAACTGCCGCCACGGAGGCTGTTGCGGCCCGCGTGATCGAGCCGCTGTCCCACCGATTGCCGCGATACCAGGCGGGGCGGTAGTCATCGCCTTCACGGCCCGGATGAATACGCGACAGATGCGCGGCGAATGCCTTCGACCAGGGTTCCTCGACGCCGAGACCGGCGGCATAAGGAAGGTACCGCTCGAACAATTCCTCGTCCATTTGCGGGGCATCGCGCATGTTGAGGCGGTTGGTTTCGGCCGTCGTGAGATAAAGCTTGAAGCCCTCGATCCGCGAGAGGACCTTGGCGCCCTCGAATGTCGGCGCGCCGAGCAGGTGCAGCATCGTCGCCATGGTGGCGATGCCGAGCAGCAAAAGTGCGGAGGCAATCTGGAAGGCAGGGTACGAGGAAAGGTAGACTTCCTGCATACCGGCGAAAAGAATGATCGCGCCAAACAGAAAAAGGGCAATTGCCGTGATACGGTCGAGAATGCCCGGCGCCGGCTTGGTCCAAATGCGCCAGCCGAACAACAATGCTGCACTGCCGCCCAAACCGGCAAGAAGTGCCGGCATGATGGTATCCATGCCCTCTTGCGGCAGTTGCTGCAGGATCAGTCCGCCGATGAGGCCGACGATCGCCGCGACAGCGCCCGGCACGAACCAGCCGATGTTGTGGCGGTAGAACTTGCCGGAATATTCCTTGCGGATGGTCGATTGCAGCCCGTCATGCGCGCGCTTGAGTGCGGGGCCGTTTGCCTTGTCAAGCGTGATCGATTCACGCCCGTTGAGAAGGCTGATGTAGAGCGAGCGTTCGCCCGGCGGCAGGCTTGCGAGATCGGGCCTGTGCGCCGGGCCATGGCGGAACGTTACAGTTCCATCATCCGCCTCGTCGATGACGAGCAGTTTTTTCACGCCAAGCGACAGCAGCGCCGCGATGAAGGAAAGGCTCGCGCCGCGCGCCGCATGGCGGAAGGCCTTGAAGTGGACGAAGGACATCGCCGCGGGCGAAAGATTGTCCGGCGGATGAAACAGCGGGATCACCGTATCGCCCGGCGGGTCACGCCCGACACGCCACCAGGCCGTGAGGTAGTACAGCGGCACGAACAGCCAGCACACGCCGAAGAGGATCGCCCCGGCATTGGCCAGCATGGCATTCATGAACGAACCGGCCGCACTCTCCGAAACCACGCCCTTGGTGAAGCCGACAGCGATGGTGAAACCCTCTTCGGCGGCGAGCGGCCTTGTCGTGTCAAAGCCGATGATGTTTCTGCCGGTTCCGCTGGAGCGGTACTTGCCCCGCCCCGTCGAACCGAAGGGGCCAGTATACCCCGCCTCCCGCTCGACAATTGCGCCATCGGGCAGGCGGACCGTCGCGCTGGCTGCAATGATCGGGAACTTCCAGAAATTGCCGGTGACGTTCCAATAAAGTTCGTCGAAACTGTCGAAAAACCGCAATTGCCGGGTCGTGCGATAGGCGATTTCATAAGTGTGCTCGCCGGGCGGGATCAACACATCGGCGTCGCCGATATAGATGCGGATGAAATTGCCCTGCCACTGCGTATTGTAGGACGACTTCTCGCCATTGTGGCGGATCGCCTTGATCGAGAAGCCGTTCTTGTCCCACAGACCCGATGGCGCGAGGCGGCGCATCGGTATGTCGCGGAAAATGCCGCGCCGGATTTCCTGCCCCAAGGAGACGACCTTGATCGTCTCGACAATATCGAGGCTGGCGTCGCGGTTGACCCTGATGTCGGCGTTGAAGGCAGTAATGCGTTCCTGCGCGACCGCATGCGTGGCAAGCGCCATAAAAGCGAGGACGAGAAGGCCGCGCCAGAAGCCGCGCATCGCCGCTTTCCCCTAGCCGAAGGAGACCTTGGGCACCGCGCGCTCTGCCGGATCCTCGATCTCGAAGAACTCGGCCATCGAGAAGCCGAACTGCCGGGCGACTAGGTTTGACGGGAAGGATTCAACCGCCACGTTCAAATTGCGCACGGCGCCATTGTAGTAGCGGCGCGAAAGCGAAATGTCGTTCTCGATCTCCTCCAGCGAATTCTGGAACTCGATGAAGTTCTGGCTCGCCTTCAGGTCGGGATAGGCCTCGGCAACCGCCATCAAACGGCCCAGTGCGCCAGACAACGCTCCCTCGATCGCGGCGCGCTCGTGCGGCGGGGCATTGGTCGCGCCCTGCGCCTGCGTACGAAGGCGCGTCACCTCCTCCAGCAGGCCTTTCTCGTGGCCCATGTAGCCCTTCACCGACTCAAGCAGGTTGGGGATGAGGTCGGAGCGCCGCTTGAGTTGCACGTCGATGCCGGACCAGCCTTCCTTGACGGCCTGCCGCTTCGAGACCAGCCCGTTGTAGAGGGCAATCACATAGATGCCGACCGCCACGAGCACGGCGATGAGAATGAGCGCTTCCATGAGAATCCCCAGTAATTATAGCTCCGCACAGCACGAAGCCGGAAAGGCGGGAAAGTCAAGTACGGGGCGTCAACGCTCCGCCGGCTTCCGTCTGCAGGAAAGCCTCGCCGCAAGCCTTGGCAAGCGTGCGCACGCGCAGGATGTAGCTCTGGCGCTCCGTCACCGAGATTACGCCGCGCGCGTCGAGCAGGTTGAAGCAGTGGCTGGCCTTGATCGCCTGGTCATAGGCGGGATGGGCCATGACGATGGTCTTGCCGGTCTTGGGATCAAGCGCGGGCTGGTCGAGAATGCGGCGGCACTCGGCCTCGGCGTCCTCGAAATGGCGAAGCAGCGTGGCGGTGTCGGCGACGTCGAAGTTCCAGCGCGAATATTCGCGTTCCGTCTGCTGGAAAACCTCGCCGTAATTGACGCGGTCGTTCCCGTCGCGGCCGTTGAAGTTGAGGTCGTAGACGTTGTCGACGTCTTGCACATACATTGCGAGGCGCTCGAGGCCGTAGGTGAGTTCGCCCGCCACCGGGGCACATTCAAAGCCGCAGACCTGCTGGAAGTAGGTGAACTGGCTCACTTCCATGCCGTCGCACCACACTTCCCAGCCAAGGCCCCAGGCGCCCAGCGTCGGGCTTTCCCAGTCATCCTCGACGAAACGGATGTCGTGTAGCTTCGGGTCAATGCCGATCGCGTAGAGCGAGCCGAGATACAACTCCTGCAGGTCCGGCGGCGAAGGCTTCAACAGAACCTGGTACTGGTAATAATGCTGGAGGCGGTTCGGGTTCTCGCCATAGCGCCCGTCGGTCGGCCGGCGCGAAGGCTGCACATAGGCGGCGTTCCAGCGGCGCGGGCCGAGGGCGCGCAGCGTCGTCGCGGGATGGAAGGTGCCCGCCCCCACCTCCATGTCGTAGGGTTGCAGGATCAGGCAGCCATATTTTGCCCAATATTGGTGCAATGTCAGGATCAGCCCCTGGAAGGAGCGGGTCGGGTGCATGTGGGGCGGCAGCGGCTGGTTCATGCGCGCGGCATTAGCAGAGGCCGGCGCATGGGGGAAGGGGTCAGGCTTCAAGCCAGCCGTCGCTGACAGCCACCGACGATCCGGCGACGCGCACTGCCACCAGTTTCCCGCCCGCAACGTCGACTTCGAGCGCAATATCAGATGGCCGGCCCATGTCGTAACCCTGCCGGAGCTGGAAAGAGTTCATTCCTTCCTGCAACGCGCCGCCTGCCAGCAATTGCGCCGCCAATATTGCCGAAGCCGACCCGGTCGCGGGATCCTCGGGAATGCCGGCAGTGGGCGAAAACATTCTTGCATGGATACTGTCCGGCGCTCCGGCCCAATAGAGATAGGCGCTATCGCAATTGGCTGCCTCCACCATGGCACTCCAGTACGGCTCGCACGGCCTTGCTGCAGCCAACGCCTCGCGGTTGGTGACCGGTAGATACAGGAAGGCAGGGCCGCCGGCATAAAGGCCGATGGCATGTTCGCCGAAGCCCAGTTGCGCCGCCTGCAGGCCAACGGCATGCGCAGCGGTTTGCGCATCGGGGATGACACCCGGATGAGCGTGCGGTATGATCGGCGCAGTAAACTGGGCGGTGACCGCTCCGTTCTTTCGGCGAACCTTCACCGGCACGAGGCCCGCAACTTCTTCCAGGGTGATGAGGGTTTCGAAATCGCCCTCCCCGCCTTGCGCCTGTTGCGCGAGGTGGACGGCGCAGCCGATCGTCGGATGGCCCGCAAAGGGAATCTCAGCCGTCGGAAAGAATATCCGCACCTTGGCGGTGTGGGCCGGGTCATCCGGCGTTTGAACGAAGATCGTCTCGGAGAGGTTGAACTCCCGCGCGATCATCTGCATCTGCGCGGTCGTCACGGCGTCTGCTGCCTCGACGATGGCAAGCGGATTGCCGGCAAAGCGGCGGGTCGTAAACACGTCGACGGTAAAGAAACGAAGGCGCATGGCAAAGCCTGCTGTTCAAGGGCGGGAATGTACTATCAAGAAGCGCCTAGGCGCGTGGATCGCGCGGGCGATAAACGCCATCGGCTCCCTTCTCCAGCACCGGTGCATGTTTCGCCGCGGATTTGTGCTCCTGCTCGGCCACTTCATTGCCGATGCGAGCCATTTCGCGTTTCAGGGCGCGCCAGGCGTACCAGACGACACCACCGATAAGGGCTATTGCGACAAGCTGCGGCATTTCACTTCCCCTCCACGAACCGGCCGGCGCATTATAGACCAAAACGCTGCCATTGCGCGCGTTCTTCGAGTGCGGCCAAAAGCGCGGGCGCGATCTGTGCCGCCACTCCCTGCCCTGCCAGCGCAGCGTCGGCCACGCCGATACCCGGCTGGGGCCGGCCGAACAGGCTGCGCTTGGGCTGTACGAGCTGCAAGACCGCCTTCTCGCCGTAGCGTTCGGTGATGATCTTGCCCATGAGGCCGCATCGGTCGACAAGGCCCAGCGCCTTTGCCCGCTCGCCGGTCCAGAACAAGCCGGTGAACAGATCCTTGTCGTCGACAAGTTTCGACCCGCGCGCGGCAATCACCATGTCGATGAAGATGCGGTGGATTTCGAGTTGCAGTTCCTTGAGATGCGCCACGTCCTCGGGTTTTTCCGGCCGGAACGGGTCGAGAATTGCCTTGTTCGGCCCTGCCGTGTGCACACGCCGTTCAATGCCGAGCTTGGCGATTGCTTCCTGAAAACCAAAGCCGGCGGAGACGACGCCGATCGAGCCGACAATGGACGTCTCGTCCGCAATGATCTCGTCGCCCGACAGCGCGATCATGTAGCCGCCGGAAGCGGCAACATCCTCGACGAAGACCAGGACGCGCTTCTTGTGCTTGTCGGCAAGCTCGCGGATGCGCGAATGGATCAGCCGAGACTGAACGGGCGATCCTCCCGGAGAATTGATGGAAAGCACGACCACCGGGGCGTTCTTGTTCTCGAAGGCTCGCTTCAGCGGATTGGCGCAGGTCGTGAGCGACAGGCCGGGATTGAACGGCGATCCGCCCGCCGCGATGATGCCCGACAGCCGCACGACCGGGATGACCACCGCGTCCTTGCGGAAGCGCGCCGGGATCAGGGATTTCAGTTCCATTTCAACTCCGAAGGCGGGTTCAATCGGGTATGAGATGGAGCCAGCGCTGCACCATTGCAAGGGTTGCCGCGATCACGCCCAGTTCAACCGGGCCTTGCCATTGAGCAGCAATCGGGCTGTTAGCGTCGGCTTTCCGTCCGCTTCATGCAACACGATTCCTGGCAGCAGGACCAGCGGCGCGCGCGACCCACGCGTTGCGCGCACGATGATCCGGCCGGCGGGGGCGTCGCCGCGCGCATGCAGCGGCAGGATTTGCAGGCCGCCGAACCGGCCTTTGGCAGCTTCCAGTAGTTCGCTTATTTGCTGCGGCCGCCAGACGATAAAAGCCACACCGCGGGGCTTGAGGATCGCGGCGGCGGTGCGCATCCAGGCCACAAGGCCACCCTCCTCCATGACATGGGCAAGTTTCCGGCGCGCGTCGGGCGAAGGACGTTCGTCCTGCGAATAATATGGCGGATTGGCGATCACGAAGTCATAACCGGCATCGACGAGCCCCGCCTCGCGCCGCCCGGCGCCGGTCAGGCGAATGTCGGCCTCGATTACTTTCGCCCTGCGGGAAAGGTGGGAATTGACGGGCAATTCCAGTGTCTGGCGGGCGCAGAAAGCCATGACCGGATCCATTTCCACCAGCACCGCTTCCAAATCGCTGTTCATGGCCAGGGCCGCCAGACCAGCCACGCCGGCGCCGGCCCCGAGATCGGCGAGGACGCCGCTTGTGCCCGAAGGAAGGGCGGCGGCCAGCAGCAACGCGTCGGAGCCGGCCCGGTGGCCCGATTTCAACGGCTGCACGACCTCGAAAGCCCCCCGGTGGAAGGCATCGATACCGGTTTGCGTGATCATGCCTTGCCGGACGACGGGTCCGGACGCGACAACTCGCCGCCAAGACCGGCATCCTTCAGCAACGCCACCGCCTGCGCATGGCGCGAATCATCCACCATCAGGCGGCGCGGCAATATGCCGAGCGAGCCGTCCAAAATGCTCATGTTGCCGTCGAGCACCAGATGTCCGATGCCTTCGGAATTCAGCAGGGCTTCCAGAAAGGAGATCAGCACCGCATCGTTGGTGCGGACAAGTTCGCGCATTTCCTGCTCCGTTTGTCTCGGGCGCAAGAATTCCACGTTGCACCCGTCGGGGCAAGCGCTGCCTTTGCGGCCGGCGGCATGTCAAAGTGCCGCTTTGCAAGCGGCTTCGCAAACCTTAGACTGTAACGGAATGTAGTGGGGCCCGCTGTTTGCGGCAGTACCGGGAGAATGCATGTCTGGAGTTGTGGTATCCATCGATGCCGGGGGTGGGCGCGCGGCGCGCGCAAGCATCGATCCGCTGGTGGCGCTTGTCCGCGAGGATATGGGCAGGGTCAACCGGATCATTCTGGACCGGTGCGGCTCGGAAGTGGAGATGATCCCGGAAGTTGCCCGGCATCTCATCGATTCAGGCGGAAAACGGCTGCGGCCGATGCTGACCATCGCCGCCGCGCAGATGTGCGGCTACGCCGGCGACCATCATGTGCTGCTGGCGGCGTCCGTCGAATTCATGCACACCGCAACGCTGCTGCACGACGATGTCGTCGACGAAAGCAACATGCGGCGCGGCAAGCAGTCTGCCCGACATGGTCTGGGGCAACCAGGCAAGCGTGCTGGTCGGCGATTTCCTGCTCGGACAGGCTTTCCGGATGATGGTCGAGGTCGGCTCCCTGCCGGCGCTCGACGTGCTGTCGCACGCAGCCACGGTGATCGCCGAGGGCGAGGTGTTGCAGCTTGCGACCGCCAAGAACCTTGAAACCAACGAGGACGAATATCTTGCCGTTATCAGGGCCAAGACTGCGGCGCTGTTCGCGGCGGCAGCGGAGGTCGGGCCTATCGTCGCTGGAAGCGCCAAGTCCACCATCAGCGCCTTCCGTTCCTACGGCACCAACCTCGGCCTTGCCTTCCAGCTTATCGACGATGCGCTGGACTATGGCGGGTCGACCGCAACGCTCGGCAAGAATGTCGGCGACGATTTCCGGGAGGGCAAGGTCACGTTGCCCGTGGTGCTTGCCTACCGGCGCGGCACCGACAAGGAGCGCGAATTCTGGAAATCGGCTATCGTCGATGGCGGAAACGGCGACGAGGAACTGGCGCAGGCCATGAACCTCCTGCGCAAATACGAGGCCATCTCCGATACCGTCGCACGAGCGCGGCACTACACCGAGATGGCGCGCGATGCGCTTGCGCCGATGAAGGCGGGCGCGCACAAGGAAGCGCTGGTCGAAGTGCTGGAATTTTGCATCAGCCGCGCCAATTAGTGCACGGCAAGAAATAGCCATTGTTGCCATTGAAAAGCATGTCTGCGGCCAGATGCGGCCGGAACCTTTGGGAAAAGCCAGATGAAATACAAATCGCCGTTTGCTCCTGGCCCTGGCGGCAGCGCTCAGCGCAACGACCGTCATGCCGGCAGCCGGGATAGCGACCGCGAATGCCTCGGCCCAGTCGCCGGGAATCGAGGAGATGGTCAAGTCCACCTCGCTCTCGGGAAGTTTCCTGGCGGCACAGATCGCGGCCCGCGACAATGACGATGTCGCGGCGGTGGCTTTCTACGAGCGCAGTCTCGAACTCGATCCCGACAATGTCGAGTTGAAGCGGCTCTATTTCCTGTCGCTGACCGCCAACGGGCGCATC
The DNA here is from genome assembly GCA_963699855.1 of uncultured Alphaproteobacteria bacterium. Taxonomy (GTDB): domain Bacteria; phylum Pseudomonadota; class Alphaproteobacteria; order Rhizobiales; family Rhizobiaceae; genus BOKV01. The sequence goes on from CAVOVL010000009.1 coordinate 92,400, forward strand.
GGCGATGCGGTGAAGGTCGCGAAAGGAATTCCGGCAAGCGACGAGCAGGCTCCGGTGGTTCGCCTCGTGACCGCCGTCGATGCGATCAAGCGCAAGGACTGGAAGGGCGCGCAGGAGCAGTTCAAATCCGTTTCCACCGGCGACCTCGACATCATGGTCGAGCAGTTGACGCTCGCCTGGGCGGCGTTCGGCGAAGGCGATCACAAACGCGCCATGAAGATCGCCGGCGATATCAACGGGCCGGATTGGGTCCAGGTGATCCGCAACTATCATTCCGGCCTGCTTGCTGCACTTGCCGGCGACGACAAGGCTGCAATCGCGCCGCTGACGTCGGCGATCGAGAACGAGGACGCCGCTGCGGTGCTTTCCGAAACCTACATGCGCGCGATGGAGACGCTGATCGGGGCGCATGCGCGGCTCGGCGAGTTCGACAAGGCGCGGCAAGGTGCTTGATCGCGGACTGGAAATGCTGCCCAACTACACGCCCTTTGCCGAACTGACGGCGTTGGTGGACGCGAAAAAGCCGGTTCCGCTGCTGATCGAGACGCCGTCGCTGGGTGCTGCTGAAGTCTATTACAATGTCGGCACCGCAATCAGCCGGCAAGGCGGCACGACGTTTGCGCAGGGCTATCTGCAGCTTGCCGACTACATCGACAACGGCAACGATGTCGTCACCATGGCGCTTGCCGGCATATTCGAGACGCAGAAGCGGCACGAGCGGGCGAATGAGTATTATGCGCGCATCGGCAAGGATTCGCCCTTCCACCGCCGCGCGGAACTGGAATATGCACTGAACCTCAACGACCTGGAAAAGGTCGACGAGGCGAAGGCGAAGCTGCGCGCGCTGGTCGAGGAAGAGCCGGACGACCTGCTGGCCTATTCGACGCTTGGCGGCGTGCTTTCACAGCATGACGAATTCGCCGAGGCGGCGAAGGTCTATGACGCGGCGGTGGCCACGATCGACAAGCCGCTTCCACAGCACTGGAACCTCTACTACCGGCGCGGCATCGCCTATGAGCGCATCAAGCAATGGGACAAGGCCGAGCCGAACTTCAAGAAGGCGCTGGAGCTTTCGCCGAACCAGGCGGATGTTCTCAACTATCTCGGCTATTCGTGGATCGATCAGGGCATCAATCTCGACGAAGGCCTCGCGCTGATCCGCCAGGCGGTCGATCTGAGCCCGCGCAAGGGTTACATCATCGACAGCCTGGGCTGGGCCTACTACAAGCTCGGCCGCTACGAGGAAGCCGTCAAGGAACTTGAGCGGGCCGTGGAAATCCTGCCGCAGGATCCCGTCCTCAATGACCATCTGGGCGATGCCTACTGGAAGGCCGGGCGCAAGCTCGAAGCGACCTTCCAGTGGAACCATGCGCTGGCCAGCAAGCCGGAACCGGCGGACGAGGCATGGATACGCCAGAAGCTGGACAAGGGCTGGTTCGAAAAGCCTTCCGCCCCGACCGCCGCCGCCCAGTAAAGCCGACGCCATGACAGGCGTGATGGTCAAGGCGCCGGCAAAGGTGAATCTGGCGCTGCACGTCACTGCGCGTCGGCCGGACGGCTATCACGAGATCGAAACGCTGGCGGTGTTCGCCGAAAGCGGCGATCGCGTCACTGCTAGTTTAGCCGCGGAAGACGCGTTTCGGGTAACGGGTCCCTTCGGCAAGACGCTTGCGGAAGAGCCCGGCAATCTGGTGCTTCGCGCCCGCGATGCCCTGCGCAAGGCAGCACAAGCCGCTGGACTGCCCGCGCCGGCCGTGTCGCTGCAACTTGAAAAGAACCTGCCGGTCGCCAGCGGCATCGGCGGCGGATCGGCCGATGCGGCGGCAACGCTGCTTGCATTGTCGCGCATCTGGGCGCTTCCGGCCGCAACAGGCCTTTCAGGCATCGCCCTCTCGCTGGGGGCAGACGTGCCGATGTGCCTGGCATCGCGGCCCCTGTTTGCCGGTGGGGTTGGCGAGAAAATCCGGCCATTGCAGTTTTCCGGGCCGCTTCACGCCGTATTGGTCAATCCCGGCGTGGCGGTTGCGACGCGCGAGGTTTTCGCCGCACTGAAAAACCGCGACAATCGCGCGATGACGCCAATCCCGCCACAAGGCATCACCTTTGAATGGCTGGCGGGCCAGCGAAACGATTTGCAGGAGCCCGCGGCGCGATCTTTCCCCATGGTCGGCGAAGCGCTGGCGCAAATCGCCGGGTGCGAGGGGGTTCGGCTTGTACGGATGAGCGGATCAGGCGCAACCTGTTTCGGGCTTTTCGACGACGGTGTTGCCGCGCAGGCCGCCGCGGCTGCAATAGCGCGCCGGCACTCCGGCTGGTGGTGCGTTGCAACCCGTCTGCTTGCAGGACGAGTATCGCGACCGGATCACGCAAGACGAGGATCGAACATGAAGATCGATGAAACTAGGAACTTCGTACCGGTCGCAATTGCGGTGCTGACCGTTTCCGATACGCGCGGGCTTGCCGACGACAAATCCGGCGCCACGCTGGTCGAACGCATCGAGAAGGCAGGACACCGGCTTGCAGGCCGCGCCATCGTCAAGGACGACGTGGAGGCAATCCGGGCGCAGGTCAGGCAGTGGATTGCGGATGACGCTGTCGATGTCGTCATCACCACCGGCGGCACCGGTTTTACCGGACGCGATGTGACGCCCGAAGCGCTGGAGCCTCTCTTCGAAAAACGCATGGACGGATTTTCCGAAGTCTTCCACCGCATCAGCTACGACAAGATCGGCACCTCGACCATCCAGTCACGGGCAACCGGCGGCGTTGCGGGCGCGACATTCATTTTTTGCCTGCCGGGCTCGCCCGGCGCGTGCCGCGATGCATGGGACGCCATATTGAGCCTGCAGCTCGACTACCGGCACATGCCGTGCAATTTCGTTGAGATCATGCCGCGCCTCGACGAGCACCTAAAGCGCGGCAAGCTGCGCTAGTCGGCCGGCACAACGAAGGCTTTCGCCCGCAGGAAAACCAGCTGTCCGGCAGGGCGCGGCGGAAACGCCTCCCCGGCCTTGCCAAGCCGCGCCTCGACCGCGCTGCGCCGGGCAATAAGGCCTTGACCCGGCATCGGGCGCCTTGCCAAGCGGGCGAACACACCACGCAGCGCGGCGGATCCTGCTGCGCGCATTCCGTATTCCTGCGCCGCATGGGTGAAGACCGCCTCCATTTTCCCCGTTGCTGCGGCCGACTGCTTCATGAACTGGGCAGCCTCCACCCACCAGCCGTTTTCAAGAACGCTGCCCGCGGGCAGGAACAGCAGATGTTCACCCCGCGCGCGCCGCACTGCTTCGGCAAGGGCGGTTCCGTTGGCGCCAAGCACGATATTGCAACCTGCCGCGTCGGCCACCATGTCCATTTCATCGGTCAGTGCAGGCGCAACGACATGGCCGTCGCCGACGATCCCCTCCGCGATCGCAGGCACGAGGGAGCCTATGGTGCGCGCAAGGCGTTCCGCATTGTCTCCGGCATGGATGATCGCGCTCAACATGGCGCGCTCCATACAGCAAGCCTCGCGCGCTGGCGAGACTTGTTGAAAATGCGGGCGCGGGAACAAAATAGTTCTTGTTTTGTTCTTATTCGATGATAGGAATAAATTCAATCGGCAGGAAGTCGATTCGGTTGGAGGTTCGCATGGCCCAGCTTGCCAAGGACATCAGGACGACAAAGACCGGCGCGGCGATTGGCGAGCGCATGGCGATGGAACACGAGAGCTTTCTGGCCGGATCGAGACTTGCCCGCAGCCAGCCGGGCCTTCGCGAAAACGTGGATGCCGAAAGGCGGCGTGGGCGCGGCGCGGCCATCAATCCCACCGGACGCTTCGAGCCGATCAGCAGGCATGTTTTTGACGATGGCTGGCAGACGATCGACGAACTGCCGCCTTTCAAGACCGAAGTCCAGGTGGAGAAGCCGCGCACCATCATCACGCGCAATGAATTGCCGGATATTTCCTTCGACCGTTCGATCAATCCCTATCGTGGCTGCGAGCATGGCTGCGTCTACTGCTTCGCCAGGCCGAGCCATGCCTATATGGGCCTGTCGCCAGGGCTGGATTTCGAATCGAAACTGTTTGCCAAGCCGGGCGCGGCAAGGCTGCTGGAGCGCGAACTGGCAAAGCCCGGCTACCAGCCGCGCACGATTGCCATCGGCACAAATACCGACCCTTACCAGCCGATTGAACGCGAGTGGCGGGTGACGCGGGAAATCCTTGAAGTGCTGGAGGCGGCGAACCATCCGGTCGCCATCGTGACCAAGTCGGCACTCGTTACCCGCGACATCGATATTCTGTCGCGCATGGCGGAGAAGGGGCTGGCGAAGGTTGCGCTTTCGATCACCACGCTCGACCGGCGGATGGCAAGGGCAATGGAGCCGCGCGCCTCGACACCGAGCCTGCGGCTGAAAGCCATCAGCGACCTTGCGCATGCCGGAATTCCCGCTTCCGTGATGGTCGCGCCGATCATTCCGGCGCTCAATGACCACGAGATCGAGCGTATCCTCGATTCGGCGAGGGGAGCAGGGGCCACCGAGGCGGGGTTTGTCTTGTTGCGCCTGCCGGCGGAGGTCAGCCCGATTTTCAGGGATTGGCTGCTCAAGCATTATCCGGACCGCTACCGGCACGTAATCAACGTGCTGCGCTCCATGCGCGGCGGCAAGGATTACGATGCCGAATGGGGCAAGCGGATGCGCGGCACCGGACCCTATGCCTGGCAGATCGCCAAGCGCTTCGAACTGGCTGCAAAGCGCCTTGGCCTCAACATGCGCCGCATGAAACTGGAGACAGGGCTGTTCGAGCCGCCCTGCGGCGAAGGCAAGCAGTTGCAGTTGCTGTAATCGACCCCATTCCCTAACGGAGAACGCCGCACGTCGCTCCGCCAGGGTTGAAGAGAATCGGCTGCCGGGCAACAATGCCGCATGCCCCCGAAACCCGGCGCCGATTCTCTTTCTCTCCTTGACGAGGCCCCTGCAACGGGCCCGGATTATACTTTCGAGTTGATGCTTGCCGGCAGGGGGCGCCGAAAGATCGCAGGCGTGGACGAGGCCGGGCGGGGGCCGCTGGCCGGCCCTGTGGTCGCCGCGGCAGTAATCCTTGATCCAAACAATATTCCGGACGGGATCAACGATTTAAAGGCAATGACGAGGTCGGCACGCGAAAGGCTGTTCATCGACATATCGCAGAACGCAAGGGTCGCGTGGTGCGCCGTGCACGCCGGGGAGATCGACCGTATCAACATACTGCAGGCGACCTTCGTCGCCATGTGCCGGGCGGTGTCGATGCTGGGGTCGGAGCCCGATTCCTGCCTGATCGACGGACGCGACGTGCCAATGGGGCTGCGCAATTTCGGCCAGGCAATCGTCAGGGGCGACTCGCTGTGCCTCTCCATCGCCGCGGCCTCGATCGTGGCCAAGGTGGTGCGTGACGCCATGATGCTGGAAGCGGACGCCCGCTGGCCGCAATACGGCTTCGCCACAAATGTCGGCTATGGCACGGCTGAACACATGCTTGCGCTGCAGGAAGCGGGGCCTTGCCCGCTGCATCGGCGCAGCTTCGCACCGGTGGCGCAATCCCGCGCGGCAAGGGCTGCGGTTTCCGCCTGAGCAGCCGAAACGAAAATGGCGCCCGCAGGCGCCATTTCAGTATCGCTGATCCAAGACAACTCAGTTCAGCTTCGATTTGATCTCGCTGATCGAGTTCGCCACCAAAGCCTCTGCGGTCTTGCCGGTTGCCTTAGCGGCAATCAGTTTCTGTGCGGCTTCGACCGCGAGGTCCACCGCGGACGACTTCACCTCGGCGATTGCCTGTGCCTCGGCCTGGGCGATCTTGTGTTCGGCCATAGCTGTGCGGCGGGTGACAAATTCCTCCGTCTTCACCTTGGCTTCTCGCGTTATCAACTCGGCTTCGTGCCTTGCCGATGCGACGATCTGCTGCGCCTCGGCCTCGGCTTCCTTGCGGCGGCGCTGGTAGTCGGCCAACAATGCGCTCGCCTCCTCGCGAAGCCGGCGTGCTTCCTCGAGTTCCCCGCGTATACGATCGGCGCGCGCATCCAGCGACTTGCCGATCGTTGCCGGAACCTTCAGATAGACAAGCAGCCCCAGGAAAATGATAAGGGCAATGAATGCCCAGAATGTTGCGTCGAACATCGAAGCCCCCTTACCGCTTGCCGATCGCGGCCGCGATTTCCGCGTCCGTGACCTTTGCCCCGAGCAATTCGCGCACGATCGCCGAAGTCGTGTCGGCCGCGATTGCGCCGACATCCTTCATTGCCTTTGCCTTGATCGATGCGATCCGGGCCTCGGCCTCGCCGAGTTTGGCGTTGAGTTCATCCTCGACACGGTTGCGTTCCGCGTCCGCCGCCGCCTTCGCGTCGTCGCGCGCTTTTGCACCGATCGTGCTGGCGCGATTGCGCGCTTCCGACAGTTCGAGTTCATAGGCAGCGCCGGCATGCGCAGCCTCGTCCTTGAGGCGATTGGCCTCGACGATGTCCTGCTGGATCCGCTGGTGGCGCGTTTCGATGATTGATCCGAGCCGCGGTACGGCCATGCGCGCCATCAGCAGGTAGAATATGCCGAAGGTGATGGCGAGCCAAAGCAACTGAGAGGCGAAGAAGGTGGGATCGAACGGCGGAAACGCGCCGCCGTGACCGGCTTCGGCGCCATGGGCAGCTTCCGTTCCCGCATGGGTATCCCCTGCCTGGGTATCGGCCGCGCCATGCGCATCCGTGCCCTCAGCCGGCGCAGCGCCCGCTTCGGTGCTGGCGGCATGTGCATCGCCCACAATCGCAAATGCGATTTTCATCTCACCCTCCAAATTGGTCCCGCCCCGGCCGCGGCCGGGGCGTCAATGCTGAACCTGACGTGGCCGTCCGTGGGGACGGCACCGTATCGATATCAGGTGAAGAGCAGCAGGAGCGCGACGAGAAGGGAGAAGATGCCCAGTGCTTCCGTAACGGCAAAGCCGAAGATCAGGCGACCGAACTGGCCGTCTGCTGCCGACGGGTTGCGCAGCGCGCCCGCGAGGTAGTTTCCGAAAATGGTGCCAAGGCCGATGCCCGCGCCACCCATGCCGAGGCAGGCAATGCCCGCGCCGATCGCCTTTGCTGCTTCCACTTCCATTTTATCACTCCTTTTGGGGTTATCCGTTGGGATTTGGTTCGGCCGAATGGCCGGGTTGTCCGTGCCTTGCGCCTAGTGACCCGGGTGCAGGGCGTCGTTGAGATACATGCAGGTGAGAACCGCGAAAACATATGCCTGCAGGAAGGCAACAAGGAATTCGAGGCCCGTCAACGCAACTGTCATGGCCAGCGGCAGGATGGCGCCGCCGATGCCCAGCGCGCCGGCCGCGGTCAGGCTGGTGACGAAGCCGGCGAAGACCTTGAGCGTGATGTGGCCGGCCAGCATGTTGGCGAAAAGACGGACGGAAAGGCTGATCGGCCGCGAAAGGAAGGAAATCACCTCGATCGCCACGACGAGCGGCACAAGCAGGCCCGGGACGCCATGCGGCACGAACAATCCGAGGAATTTCAGCCCGTGCTTGGCGAAGCCGTAGACGATGACAAGCCCGATCACCAGCATTGCCAGCGCAAAGGTGACGATGATGTGGCTCGTGACGGTGAAGAAATACGGGAACATGCCGAACAGGTTCGCGAACAGCACGAACATGAACAGCGAGAAGACGAGCGGAAAGAATTTCATGCCGGCCGTGCCGGTCGCATCGCGCAAGGTATTGGCGACGAATTCATAGGACATTTCGGCAACGGACTGGGCGCGGCTCGGCACCAGCCCGCGGCCCGAAGTGGCCCAGACCAGGAAACCCGTGGCCGCTGCCACGGTCGCGACCATGAACAGCGATGAATTGGTGAAGGACAGGTCGTAACCGCCCAGTTCGATGCGGAATCAGCTTCGAGATCTGGAACTGGTGAATTGGATCGTTTGCCACCCGGATTTCCTTGCTGCAGCCTGTCTGGTCGCGGTCAATTCGTGGTCAATTGTCTTCGTCGTCGTACATTTCGGGCCTGCCCGAGGGGGCCTTGCTCGCATGCGGATCGGCAATCTTCCCCGCGCTGCGCATCACGTTCAGGACGCCGGCACAAAAGCCGAGGATCAGGAACACGATCATCCCCCAGGGCGCAATGCCAAGCAGCAAGTCCAGACCGTAACCAAGGCCCGCGCCCACCAGCACCGCCGCGACAAAATCGGCCGAGAGCCGCAGGGCGGCGCCGTAGCCAGTATTACGCGGCTTGTCCGCTTCCACCGACGCCTGCGCTTCCTGCCTGCGGTCCAGCCGCTCGTCAAGCGCACGCAGCCTGTCGGCCAATTCCTTCTCGATCGCGGGCTTGTCGCCTTCGGCGGCACCTGCTTTTCGAGGCGCTTTTCCGTTCCGGCCTGGGCCCGTCGAGTCCTGCAAGGTCCTGTCCCCAAACGCCTTGCCGAAGCCTGGCCCTGCCGCCCCCGAGATCGCGCGCAACATAGTTTTGGCCCCGCACGGTGTCAAGCGCCGCGCCGCCCCGGCAAATGCTTGTAATTTCAAGGATTTCCATCGCAATGGTGCGATGCGACAATGCGCCTTTCATCCAGTGTGCGCAATGGCGTCCGGCAAAGCCCGAAAACGGGCCGACTTACCCAAGGTCGAAAGGGCGCAAAGGCGCGGCGCCGCCGGTCAGCTCCAGCCGCCGCCGAAGGTCCTGTAGAAGACGTGAAGGCCGATGCGACCGACCTTTTCCATTGCCCGCGCCCATCGGGGTTTCACGTACGTGGCGTGGTAATGGGTCGACGAGCCGACTTCGGCCAACCAGATGCGGCCATGCGTTGTCTCGCGCGCCACGTAGCTGGCAAGGCGCCAGCGCTTGGGATCCTGGACCTTGTCCTTGATCTTGTCGCAGGCGAACGAAAACTGGCAGCGATTGCGCCAGTCCTTGTTCTGGTAGACCACGCCGCAAATGCTGTTTGGATAGGTCGGGTTCTTGACGCGGTTGAGAATGACCTGGGCAACGGCCGCCTGCCCGCGCACCGGTTCGCCGCGGGCTTCAAAGTAGATGCCGGCGGTCAGGCAGTGCTGTTCGCGGTCACTGAACACGGAGATCGGAAGCGGCTCGGCAGCCCACGAATGGTCCTTGTCGTCGAGCCTGGGTATCAGGTTCACCGGCTCGTCTGATTTCAAAACCACGGCAAAGGGCGAAGCGACGACTTCTGGCTCCGCGCCATAGGCAAGGACGTTCGGCGCTGATTCCACCACCAGCTTTGCAACCATCGCCGGCAGGTCCTTCCCGACTTCCGGCTCTTTGGGTGCAGGCCGCGAGAATGCGGAAGCGACCTTGATGGCGTCGCCGAATGGCAGCGGCTTTGCAAAAGCGAGGTTGAATGCAGATTTCGGGGCAACGGGCGAAAGGAAGCTTTGCCGTTCCATCACCGCGCCGGCGTTGAAGCTTTTCGGCGGCTGCACATAGGTGGACGTCACCACCCTGTCGCCCTTGGAGCTACGATTGATGCGCTGAGGCTCGCGCGAAGTCGCAATCCGGGCGGAAAGCGGCTCGGCGCGAACCGAGCCGGTGACGACCGGGTCGAGTTCTGCCGCCCGGTGGCCATTCATGCCGGCCGCGAGAACCGAACTTCCGGGTTTCTGCACCACATTGGCGAGCCAGCGATCCTGCGCATTGACACTGCCTGGCGCCAGCAATGCGGCGGCGTCCTGATAGCCGATGATCGAGGGATAGGCGAAAAAGAGCGCAACCGCGCCGGCGACGGACACCGCCTTGCCTGCCAGTGGCTTCGCCCAAACAAGAAGATTGGCCCATGAAAGTGACGCAACACGCAACGCAAACCCAACTGAACGCAACGGACTCGCTCCATGACCATGCGGCGACAATGCCAGTGAAGCCATGAGCCTAGACCGTTAACCTTGATGACGGGTTAAGGCTGTGTTGCGAAGTGGTAAACCGCATTGTCCCGCCTGCGAATCACGCCCCTCAACCCTTGTCGCGGATCAATCGGGCAGCAATCGGGCCGGTTTGCGGCACAAAATCAGCGCTTTGACCTGCGCCCTGCGAACGGGTTCTCGGTTTTGCGGAAGGAGAAGCGAACCGGCGTCGCCCACAGGTTGAAGGCTTCACGCAGGCTGTTCACAAGATAGCGCTCGTAAGAGGTGGGCAGGCTTTCGGGCCGCGAGCAGGAAGCGACAAAGGTAGGCGGGCGTGCCTTCACCTGCGTTACATATTTGATCTTGATGCGCCGTCCGGCCACCGCGGGGGGCGGATGGTGATGGATCACGCCTTCGAGCCAGCGGTTGAGCCGTGCCGTGGGGATACGGCGGTTCCAGGCACGGTGGACATCGACCACCGCTTCCATCAGCTTGTCGAGGCCTTGCCCGGCAAGACCTGAAACTGTCACCACCTTGAGGCCCTTGATCTGCGGGAGCAGCCGTTCGGCCTTCTCGAGGATTTCCGCCAGCGCTTCCTGGCGGTTTTCGACGAGGTCCCATTTGTTCAGTGCAATCACGGGCGCGCGGCCTTCGCGGATGATGAGATCGGCGATCTGCAGGTCCTGCTTCTCGAAGGGCGTTGTCGCATCGAGGAGCACGATCACCACCTCGGCGAACTTGGCGGCACGCAACCCGTCGGATACGGACAGCTTTTCCAGCTTCTCCTGGACGCGTGCCTTGCGACGCATTCCTGCGGTGTCGTGAAGGCGGATCGTGCGGCCGCGCCATTGCCAGTCGACTGCGATGGAATCGCGCGTGATACCCGCTTCCGGCCCGGTCAGCAGGCGATCCTCGCCAACCATGCGGTTGATCAAGCGTCGATTTGCCGGCATTAGGCCTTCCAACCACCGCAATGCGCAGCGGCTTGGTGTCGTCATACGTATCGACGACTTCTTCCTCGTCTTCGGCGGGAACGAACTCTTCCTCGTGCCCGTCTTCCGCTTCGTCCTCTTCCGGCGGGAAGGCGCGCTCGCGGCCAACTGCATCCACGAGAAAATCGAAGAGGTCGCCAAGGCCGGTGCCGTGTTCGGCAGACAATGGCACGGGATCGCCAAGGCCAAGTTCGAAGGCTTCGTAGTAACCGGTCTCGCCGGCCTTGCCTTCATATTTGTTGGCGACAAGGATCACCGGCTTTTGCGAGCGCCGGGCAACATCGGCGAAAAACCGGTCCGTTGGCGTCAGGCCGGCCCGCGCATCGATGAGGAATAGCACGACATCGGCATCCGCGATCGCGCGTTCGGTCTGCGCCCGCATCCGGCCGGCGAGACTTTCGGCCTCCGCCTCCTCAAGCCCGGCGGTATCGATCACCTGGAAGCGGAGCGCGCCGATCGATGCGTCGGCCAGCCTGCGGTCGCGGGTGACGCCTGGCGTGTCGTCGACAAGGGCGAGCCGCTTGCCAACCAGACGGTTGAAAAGCGTCGACTTGCCGACATTGGGACGGCCGATGATGGCAACCTTGAAGGTCATACTGCCTCGCGGCCGCCTGTCATGCGGCGCTGTTTCAAATAATCAGCTTGCGCCGGTGTCAACGCCCTTGCCCGCCAGCAGATCGAGCATGAGCGTCGCCCGTTCGCGCACGCCACCGCCGGCGTCGGCATCCTGCGTGATCTCGAGGAACCATTTGGCGGCGTCTTCGTTCGCGCCGGCCTTGAAGGCCGAAAGTCCGAGCCCCTCGCGCGCCAGCGAACGGTAAGGCTGTCCGGCGGCGGCCATGGGCTCGAGGCGCGCCTTCACCTGCTCATAGGTTTCCGTATCGACCGCGATCAGTCCGGCGCGAAGGCGCGCGACCGAGCGGAACGCCTCCTCGAATGCGTTCTCATTGGCGATCGCGTCGAAGGCGGCAATCGCGCCTGGCTTGTCGCCCTTCGCCAGTGTTTCGCCCGCGATGCGAAGCCGGGCGAGCGCCGGATACTGGCCGGATCCCGAACGCGCGCAGTTCCTCAAGCGCAGCGACCGCATCATCCTGCTTGCCGGCATCGGCCTGCTCGACGGCTGACAGAAACGCATCGCCAAATTGCGCTGCCTGGCGTTCGCGCCACCATTCCCATCCGCGCCATCCGGCGGTGCCGAGGACGACCAGAAGCGCGACGGCAATCACGATATTGCCGAAGCGGTTCCACAAGGCCTTCATCTGGTCATTGCGGAGATCCTCATTGACCTCGCGCACAAAACTGTCGTCGGACATCGATATTCCCTGGAAAAATGGCCTCGTTGGCGGGCCGTTGCCCGCCTTTTATCGGAAAGCGGCTCCGAAAAGCAATCTTTCGAGGCAGGCGCCCTTCAGGCGCCCATCGGGATGGCCACGCCGAACAGCCATTCGTGCGCCTTCCAGATGAACAGCGCCCAAAGCACGAAGCCGGTGACGACTGCCGCAATGTCCCATTTGACCGGACCGGGTGCAGGCAGGCTGCCGCCGCGGCGCTTGACCGCTATGCGATCCACGACCGCCCAGGCAAGGAACGAGCCGAACAGCAGCACCGAAGCAAGGTCGCCGTTGACGAGAAGATGGGCGAAGGCCCAGACCTTCACGGCGAGCAGCATGGGGTGCTTGAGGATCGGCTTCAGCCTGCCGGCCGGAAACTGCGACACGGCCAACGCCACGAAGGCGAAGGCCATCAGCAGGATTGCCAGATGCGCCATCCCGGCGGGCGGATAATAAAGATCGGGCGCAACCGGCCGGGCCATCGCATAGCCCCACACAATAAGCACCAGCCCGACGAAGGACGCGATGGAATAGGCACCCTTCCATGCCCCCTCGCCCATTCGGGCAAGGCGCGCGTCGCGCCACTGCGGCGCAACCATGCGGATGGAGTGGACGCCGAGAAAAATCACGATGTCCGGCAATCAAGACTGTCATTGGTTCATCCCCCGATATGTTGCTCCGGCTATTGCGCCGGTTCTCCCCTGGTCTCGATGTATTCCTGGTCGATCTGCGGCAGCGGTTCGCCCGCCAGCGTCGCCTCGAACGCCTGGAGGCGCTTGTAGATCGACAGCAGTTCGACGATCGTCGACCACGAATTGACGAGATACTGGAACGAGTTCGACACCTGCCCGAACGCGGTCAGGATCTGCTGCAGCAGGCCGAACGTGATCTTGCCGGCGGCGATGGTCGGCACGAGGATCACATAGGCGAAGATGTTGTCGGCCTGCAGGTAGAATGCCCGCGTCAGGTTGAAATACATGTAGTGGAAATACAGGCGGAAATAGTTCCGCCGCACGTCCGAAAACAGTTCGCGCACGGTCGGCGGCGCGGCGCGCTCGGCGCTGTCCTCGCCGTAGACCAGTTCCTTGCGGTATGACGCCTCGACGCGCTGGTTCTTGAATTCCAGGCCCGGCAGCTTGATGCCGACCAGCGCCAGCAGCACCGTTCCAAACAGCGACCAGAAGATCGCCGCCTGCATCAGCGGCGCGGGAATGGCGCCAACCAGCGGCAGTTCCGTGACATTGCTCGACAGGGCATAGAGGATGGGCAGGAATGCGATCAGCGTCATCACGCTGTCGACCATGTTGACGCCCAGACCCTCGACCGTGCTGGCAAAGCGCATCGTGTCTTCCTGCACGCGCTGCGATGCACCTTCGATGTGGCGCAGGCGGTCCCACTTGCTCATGTAGTAGTTGTTCATCGCCGTGCGCCAGCGGAAGATGTAGTGGCTGACGACGAAACGGGTGACGACATAGACCGCGATCCACAGGAACGCGATCAGCGCGAAGTCGAGCATCAGCTTGTAGAGTTCATCCTGCTGCACATTGCTGTCAGGCGTCAGCGCCTGCTGGACAAGGTCGAAGAAGGGCCTGCGCCAATTGTTGATGGCGACGGACACCTGCACCGAGAAGTAGGTGGAAAAGAGGATGAAGGCCGAGCCGATGACCGACCACGCGAACCAGGGGTGCGGCTCGAACCAGTACCAGAAGGCGGAAAAGATGCCGATGACCACCAGGAAGTAGATGTAGAACCACAGGAAATCCGGCGTCCAGAAATAGCCGACGCCCACCACCGGCGGCGCGTCGGCGGGCAATGGCGGCATGCCGAACAGCGCCCCCGCGTCGGCCGCGCCGGCATACCACACGCCGATGGCGATGGCGCACCAGACCACGAAAGAGGGGAAGAACAGCTTCGGATTGGGGAAGAAGGAATGGAACAAGGAAAGGCCCTTCGGTGCAAATACCGGCCCGTTTGATACCGGATCGGAACGGGTTTCAAGTCAATTCCGCGGCAACGCCGGATCACGGCAGCGCGGCGCGCGTTAACCAGTCGTCAATCATGCCTTAACCCCGCGATTACCACGCTGGCCGACAATCGTTTCACAAACAGCGATTCGTACGGAGTACGCTCATGCATCTCGTCAGGAACGACACGATTTCCGCCGATGAAATGACCCCCGCCCAAGCCGCGCGCGAAGCCGACCGCCAGGCGAGGCTGCTAGAGGAAATCTACATCGACATCGACGATCTCGACCCTCAATCGTGCCCGCCCGACCGCCGGTTCTTCAAGGACGGCAAGGTTGCCTGGGTTTATGACCATGGCAAGGTCGCCGAACTGGTGTTCGTGCGGGCCGAGGAATTTTGATACGCGATCTGCGAAATCCACTCGCCGATTTCAGCAATCGTGAAAGGTTCCGGAGAAGGGGCAAACATCACGGACCGGTCGCCTGTGCCGGTCATCTCATACGGACTCAGCTGCCCTGGATCAGGCACTCGCGCAGCGACGACGAAAGCTTGCGCAACAGGTCGAAATAGAGGTCCACGCCCGGCGCCAGCGAACCGCCCTCGGGATCGAGTACGCCGGTACGCGCTTCAGTGCCTTCGGTGACGGTTGCAACCAGCTTCGGCTCGAATTGCGGTTCGGCGAACACGCAGGCAGCGCCGAGTTCCTTGACCCTTGCGCGGATTTCCGCGACCCGTTCAGCGCCCGGCATGACTTCCGGCGAAACAGTGATCGCACCGGCCGCGGTCACGCCGAACCGGTTTTCGAAATACTGGTAGGCGTCGTGGAAGACGATGAATCCCTTGCCCTTCACCGGTTCGAGCTGGGCGGCAATCTCGGCGGTCAGGCCATCCAGCCGCTTTACCAGGCCGGCGGCATTTGCCTCGTACTTCTCCTTGTTCGCCGGATCGACCTCGATCAAGGCGTCCTCGATCGCATGCACCATTACCTTTGCATTTGCCGGATCGAGCCAGACATGGGCGTCGAAGGCGTCGTGGTCGTGCCCCTCATGGCCTGATTCCGCCAGCTTTTCGTGATCGTGGTCATGACCGGCTTCCGCAGCATGATCTTCATGACCATCCTCTTCGTGACCATGCTTCTCGAAGGCGCCGCCTTCCCGGAATGGCAGCTTGACCAGATCGTGCGCCTCGATCAGCTCCACCGACTTCGCCTTTGATGCCAGCGTTTCCAGCGGCTTTTCCAGGAATGCTTCAAGTTCGTGGCTGACCCAGAACACCAGATCGGCCTTTTCTAGCATTCCGGCCTGCGAAGGCTTTAGCGAATAGGTGTGCGGGGACGCAGCGCCTTCGACGATGAGGCCCGGCTCGCCCACGCCCTTCATCACCGATGCGACCAGCGAGTGCACCGGCTTGATCGACGCAACAACGTTGATTTCGGCACTCGCAACGACAGTCGAGGCCGCCAGAAAGGACGAAACGAAAAACAGCAATCTTGCACGGCGCATGTTGAACTCTCCCAATCGAACCAACGAGGTGTCACGTTATCTCATTACGATATTGCGTAACGGTATAACGTGTGCGATAAGGCGACGCAATACCCCGTTCGAATACGGGCGCCCAATCCCGGTAAGGACATGCTGAAAAAAACTGAAGCACTCGTCACGCTGGAAGATGCCGGCATTTATCGATCCGGCCGTTGGCTGGTGCGTGGCGTCACCTTCGCCATCGATGCGGGCGAGATCGTCACCCTTATCGGGCCGAATGGCTCGGGAAAGTCGACGACGGCGAAGATGGCGCTGGGCATCCTGCCGCCCGACGAGGGTGCCGTACTCAGGCGGCCCGGCTTGAAAGTCGCCTATGTACCCCAGAAGCTGGCCATCGACTGGACGCTGCCCTTGACTGTGTCCCGGTTCATGCGGCTCACCGGCGAGGTGAGCAAGGGCGAAGCAGATACAGCAATGACCGCCACCGGTGTCAGCCATTTGGCCGGCGCCGAGGTGCGCAATCTGTCGGGCGGCGAATTCCAGCGGGTCATGCTGGCCCGCGCCATTGCCCGCAAGCCCGATCTGCTGGTGCTGGACGAGCCGGTGCAAGGCGTGGATTTTTCAGGCGAGGTTTCGCTTTACGATCTCATCCGGCGCATCCGTGACGAGATCCGTTGCGGCATTCTGCTCATCTCCCATGACCTGCATGTCGTAATGGCGGCTACGGATCGTGTCATTTGCCTGAACGGCCATGTGTGCTGCTCGGGAACCCCGACAAAGGTGGCCTCAAGCCCGGAATACAAGGCACTGTTCGGTGCGCGCGCGGCATCGACGCTCGCCGTCTACGAGCATCATCACGATCACACCCATCTGCCGGACGGCCGCGTGGAGCATTCCGACGGCACGATCACCGACCACTGCCATCCCGAAGACGGCCATCATCATGGCCACTCTCACGGGGGCCGGCGCGATGCTTGACGATTTCTTCACGCGCGCGATCATTGCCGGCATCGGCGTGGCCCTGGTAGCAGGGCCGCTCGGCTGTTTCATCGTCTGGCGCAGGCTCGCCTATTTCGGCGACACGCTGTCCCATGCCGCCCTGCTTGGCGTGGCGCTGGCCTTCCTGTTCGAGGTCAACATCACGCTCGCCGTCTTCTGCGTCTCGGCCTGCGTTTCGATCGCATTGCTACTGCTGCAGAAGCGCGCAACCCTGTCGGCCGATGCGCTTCTGGGACTGCTTGCCCATTCGGCACTGGCGCTGGGCCTCGTCGTGCTCGCCTTCATGACCTGGGTGCGGATGGACCTGATGGGCTTCCTTTTCGGCGATATCCTTGCGGTATCCAAAACCGATATCGCCATCATCTGGTTCGGCGGAGTGCTGGTGCTGGCCGTGCTTGCCGCCATCTGGCGTCCACTGTTCGCGGCGACCGTGAACCGCGAACTGGCCGAGGCCGAGGGCATGAATCCGGAACGCGCAAACATCATCTTCATGCTGCTGATGGCTGCCGTGATCGCGATCTCGATGAAGATCGTCGGCGTGCTGCTGATCACGGCCATGCTGATCATTCCCGCCGCTGCCGCGCGACGGTTTGCATCAGGCCCCGAGCAGATGGCGCTTTTTGCGGCCGGCGCGGGCGCTGTGGCTGTTGTCGGCGGCCTGTTCGGTTCGCTGGAATGGGACACGCCGGCAGGACCAAGCATCGTGGTTGCTGCGCTTGCCCTTTTCGTCCTGTCATTGCTGCCGGCATTTTCGCGTGACGCGCAAATCGGCGACGGACCGCGAAACACTGCCGGAAACCTTCCGAAGGGAAACCGTCCATGAACGAGCACGTTCACGCAACCGCGGAACTGACGAAGAACCAGTCGCTGGTCATGGGCGCTCTTGCAAGATCGGACGGGCCGCTCAGCGCCTACACCATCCTCGACCAGCTGCGCGACAACGGCTTTCGCGCTCCCTTGCAGGTGTACCGCGCACTAGACAAGTTGGTCGAGTTTGGTCTCGTGCACCGGCTTGAAAGCCTCAATGCCTTTGTCGCATGCCGGCATCCGGGCTGCGAAGGACACGAGACAATCGCTTTCATGATCTGCGAGCGTTGCGGCGTTGTGAACGAACTGACGGATGGAGCGCTGGCCAGGCGCCTGAAACATCTTGCGGTCGACGGCGGCTTTGCACTGAAGAAATCAACCGTCGAATTGCGGGGCATCTGCCGGATTTGCCAGGCAGCGTGACTTAGCCTTCCCACTCCAGATCCGTGCCATGGGCATCGACATGCGCGAGGAACCGGGCCGCTTGTGTTTTGATCGCAGACCGCTCGCCTTCGGCAAACTTGTCATAGGTTCGGTACATTTGGGCCATGCGCGGATTTCGTTCGAAGCGCTCCCTGTGTCGCGTCAGGAAATCCCAGTAAAGCGCATTGAACGGGCAGGCATCCGGCCCCGTGCGCACCTTCACCTTGTAGCGGCAGCTGCTGCAATAGTCGCTCATCCGGTCGATATACGCGCCCGACGCGGCATAGGGCTTTGAGGCAAGCCATCCGCCATCGGCGAACTGGCTCATGCCGATCGTATTTGGCGCTTCTACCCATTCGAACGCATCCATGTAGACGGCGAGGTACCATTCATGCGTCTGGTGCGGTTCGATGCCTGCAAGGAGCGCGAAATTGCCGGTCACCATCAGCCGCTGGATGTGGTGGGCGTAGGCTTCCTCCTTCGTCTGGCCGATTGCTGCGGCCATGCAGGCCATTTTTGTCTCGCCGGACCAGTACATCCATGGCAGCGGCCGCGCCGCGCAAAGTTCGTTGCGCTGCGTGTAGCCCGGCATGCCCAGCCAGTAGATGCCGCGCACATATTCACGCCAGCCGATGATTTGCCGGATGAACCCCTCCACGGCGTTGAGCGGTGCGCGCCCGGCGCGATACTGCGCTTCCGCCTGCCGGCAAAGCTCCAGCGGATCGACAAGGCCGACATTGATCAGTGGCGACAACAAGGCGTGGTATAGAAACTTTTCGCCGCGCAGCATGGCGTCCTGGTAGTCGCCGAAACGCGGCAGCGCTTCCTTCAGGAACCGTTGCACCGCCTTTTGCGCGTCGGTGCGAGTAACCGGGAACCAGAACGGCTCAAGATCGCCGAAATTTTCCGGAAAGCGTTCCGCAACCAGCGCCAACACCGCGCGCGTCCTTTCGTCAGGCGCAGCACGGATCGGCGCCGGCATGAACAGGTCGGTCTTTGCCTGCTTGCGGTTGTCGTGGTCGAAATTCCATTGGCCGCCGGCAGGCTCGCCGCCATCCATCAGCAGGCCGGTCTTGCGGCGCATCTCGCGGTAGAAATATTCCATGCGAAGCTGCTTGCGCCCCTTCGCCCAGGCGGCGAATTCCTCGCGCGAGCACACGAACCGGCCATCCGGGCGAAGCTCGAAATCAATGCCAAGGCTTTCGCGCCAACCCTTTTGCATCTCGAGAACGCGCCATTCCGCCGCCTCGGTGGCGATCACGCCGTGCGGCTTGTGGCGGGAAATCGCCCGCGCCAATTCACCGGTCAGCGAGCCGGTGTTTGCCGGAGCGTCGAGCCGGACATGGTCGACCGTCCAGCCAAGGCCGCGCAGTTCATCGGCGAAGGCGCGCATGGCAGCGAAGATGAAGGCGAGCTTCTTCTTATGGTGGCGAACATAGGATGCTTCGTCCGCGACTTCGGCCATCAGCACGACATCGCGGGCAGGATCGCAGCCTTCAAGCGCGGAAATGGAAGGCGAAAGCTGGTCGCCGAGGAGGAAAATGAGGTTCATGGTGATGCAATACGGCGGGAGCAGCGAAGGGGATCATTGCCAGGGCATACAGCGCGGCCAACTTGCCAGACTGCAAGTTTCACGTGTAGCGTTGCAGTGATTTCACTCCCACTCGATCGTGCCGGGCGGCTTGCTGCGTCACGTCATAGACGACGCGGTTGATGCCCTTGACCTCGTTGATGATGCGGGTGGCGGCGCGGCCGAGGAAATCCATGTCGAAGGGATAGAAGTCGGCGGTCATGCCGTCGACCGAGGTCACGGCACGCAGCGCGCAGCACGAATTCATAGGTGCGCCCGTCGCCCATGACGCCGACGGTCTGGACCGGCAGCAGCACGGCGAAGGCCTGCCAGATCTTGTCGTAGAGACCGGCCTTGCGGATTTCATCGAGATAGATCGCGTCGGCCTCTTCGCAGGATTTCCAGCTTCTCGCGCGTCACGCCGCCGGGGCAGCGGATGGCAAGGCCCGGCCCGGGAAACGGATGGCGGCCGATGAAATGCTCCGGCAGGCCGAGTTCGCGGCCAAGCACGCGCACCTCGTCCTTGAACAGTTCGCGCAGCGGCTCGACCAGCTTCATGTTCATGCGCTCGGGCAGGCCGCCGACATTGTGGTGGGACTTGATCGTGACCGACGGCCCGCCGGTGAAGGAGACGCTTTCGATCACGTCGGGATAGAGCGTGCCCTGCGCCAGGAATTCGGCGCCGCCGAGCTTCTTCGCCTCGGCCTCGAACACCTCGATGAACAGCCGGCCGATGGTCTTGCGCTTCTCCTCAGGGTCGCTCTCGCCCTCCAGCGCGTCGATGAAGAGTGTCGGCCGCGTCCACATGGACCAGCGGGATGTTGTAGTGCTCGCGGAACATGGAGACGACCTCCGCCGCCTCGTTCTTGCGCATCAGGCCGTGGTCGACGAGGATGCAGGTCAGCTGGTCGCCGATCGCCTCGTGGATGAGCACGGCGGCAACCGAGCGAATCGACGCCGCCGGAAAGGCCGCAGATGACCCGGCCGTTGCCGACCTGCTCGCGGATCTCCTCGATGCGCCTTGTCGCGATAGGCGGCCATGGACCAGTCGCCCTTGATGCCGGCGATCTTGTGCACGAAATTGGCCAGCAGCTTGGCGCCGTCCGGCGTGTGCACCACTTCGGGGTGGAACATGGTCGTGTAGTAGTGGCGCTTCTCGTCCGCCGCGATGGCGAAGGGCGCATTGGGCGAAGTGGCGATCACCTCGAAGCCTTCCGGCAGGACGGTCACGCGGTCGCCATGGCTCATCCAGACCGGGTATTTTCGCCCCGGTTCCCAGACGCCCTCGAACAGCGGGCTGTCTTTCAGGATCTCGACATCGGCGCGGCCGAATTCGCGGTGATGGCCGCCCTCGACCTTGCCGCCCAGCTGGTGGCACAGCGTCTGCTGGCCGTAGCAGATGGCCAGGATCGGCAGGCCCGAATCGAACACCACCTGCGGCGCGCGCGGGCTGCCTTCCTCCGGCACCGAAGCCGGGCCGCCGGAGAAGATCACCGCCTTCGGCTTCAGCCGATCGAAGCCTTCCTCCGCCGACTGGAAGGGGACGATTTCGCAATAGACGCCGGCCTCGCGCACGCGCCGGGCAATCAGCTGCGTGACCTGGCTGCCGAAATCGATGATGAGGATGCTGTCGGGATGGGGGATGGCCGTCATGACGGGCATTTAGGGGAGTTCGGCCGACTGCGCAACGCCGCTTCCCGCAAATCCCCAGTCCTCAACCTGCAGCCGCCTTGTTGCGCTGGACCATGTAACGGTCGAAATGGTACAGCCCGAAGGCGAAGGCCAGCAGCGCTACCCCGCCGGTCAGCATCACGAAGCCGCTGCCGCCGAACCACTCGTAGAACTGCGTGTAGACGTTGATCGCCAGAAATGTGATCGAGGCGTTCACCGCGAAACGGTTGCGGTGCATGAAAATGATGGTGGCGATGGAAACCGCTGCCCATGCAAGGATGAATGCTCCTTCGGGGATGAACAGCCAAGCGGCCTGGAAATTTTCCATCGGCGCGTCGGGCGCGGGGCGGGTGAAATGATCACCGACCTGGTCGCCCCAAAGCGAGCCGACCCAGAAACCGAAATTCATTACCAGCCACGAAACGCGGCCAGCCACGGTTACCATTTGCGACCAGATGCCTTCAAGCCGGTAGGCAGACAGGAAAAACACGCCTGAAAGAATGGCGAACACGATGACGGTGAGCACCGGCTCGCGCACCATCAGCCCGTAGGATGCGTGCCAATATCCGGTCGAGGAGCCAAGCAGTGAGGCAATCGAGAGCGGCACCAGTGCGGCGAGGAAGCGCGACCGCAACACGACGGTAGCCGCAAGCGTGATTGCCGCGATGATGGCGTTGATCGTGAGGGCCGGCAGTGTTTCGCCGAACTGCATGCCGATCGATCCGCACAGACCCACCGTGCCGCAGATGCCCATCGCCGTGCCAAGCATGCCAAGGTCTTCGCGCCTTGTCGCCTGGGCGAAGATCGCAAAGCCGATTGCCAGCGCTGCCAGCGCCATGCCAGTGACGGGATCGGGCTTGAGGATCATCACGCCGCCTGCAAGGCCGAGCGCGCCGAGGATGTAGAGAACCTGCACGACCATGGACAAACCGCGCCCGGTCACTGCCATTGCCCTTAGACGCTCGGCTTCCTGCGCCGAAAGCCGGCCTGCCGCCACCAGTGCATCAAGGTCGAGGGTGATCTTTCCCATGGCGCTTCCCTGAGCCTGTCGTTGGATGGTGCCGAACGCTAATCCCGGCGCGGCGATCTTTCAATCGGCAGGGGCTAGTTGTCGGTGGACATCTGCCATCCCTGCGAGATCAGGCGGCTGACGGCGCCCGCGAGCTTTTCGTCGATGATGTGCAGATACTGCGTCCAGTCGCCGATATGCGACAATTCCGCCGCCCCGTCCGAGATCCCGCGTAGCACCGCCAAAGGCGCTCCAAATTGCATCGCTGCGCGGGCGAGCGCATAGCTTTCCATGTCGACCATGTCTGCATCGATGCGGCCATAGGCTGCGCCGGAAACAATGTTCGCGCCGGTGGACAGACGCTTCGCCTCGATACCGGCGAAGGGTATGAACAGCGGCAGTTCCGGCGGCAAGTCCAGAAACGGCGTGTGGCCTTTCGGAAAACCAAGCGGCGATGCATCCATGTCGCGATAGGAAACCGACCCCGCCTGGTAGAGCTCGCCCTGCTGCAAGCTGCTGGACCCCGCCGAGCCGAGACTGACGACAAGGTCGGGCATTCTTCGCTCCGCTTGCAGCCGGGCCAAGGCGCCAGTCAGCGACACCGCCGCCTCAACCGGGCCGACGCCGGTCATCAGTGGTACAAAAAGCTTGCGCAGATGCGGGCCGTATTCGGCCTGCGCGGCCATGACGAAGAGGATGCGGCGGCCGTTCGAATGGACGAGTTCCACGGTCTGGCGGCTCCGGCGTTCAGTTCAGATAGACAATGCTGGCGTTGAGCACGCTGGCAAAGGATACCCATGCGGCATAGGGCAGGAACAGCAGTGCGGCAATGCGCGCCGGACTCCAGGCCTTTACCGCAAACGCAATGATCGCAGCCAGCAGCGCCAGCACCACGGCGAGCGCAAGGCTTGGTTGCCGCATCGCGAAGAAGGAGAGGCTCCACGCTCCGTTGAGCAGCAATTGCACGCCCCACAAGGCAGTCAGCGGGCCGCGCGCAGCCGAGTTCCAGCCCATCGCACCGGCAATCCCGATGAGGATGTAGAGGAAAGTCCAGGCCGGACCAAAGACCCAGTTCGGTGGATTGAACCACGGCTTCTCCAGCGTCGCATACCATTCACCCGGTATGGACCAGGCGGATGCCGTGAAGCCGACAGTGAACATGATAGCGATGAAGACCGCATAGGGAAGCAAGCGCATCATGCGGATTTGGCCTTGCGGGTACGGCGGGCCGGCTTTGGTCGTGCTGCTGCTTCCGTCGCCTGTACCTCGGTGTTTGTCTTTACCAGCTTGTCCACGAGATTGCGGTTGAAACCCGATTCAAGCGCATGGCGCACGTCCGTGTGCTTTTCCAGGAAAGCGCGAAGGGCTACGCGGTCGAAAGCGAGGTATCGCATCGGCGTTACCGTCGTCACCGTGGCGCTGGCTTGCTGGCCGGTCAGGTAGCTCATCTCGCCAAGAAAATCGCCGGGGCCGACCATGCCAAGCGTTCGCCCGGCCCTGTCGACCCTTGCCGTGCCGTTGACGACGTAAAAAAGCGATGCCGGCGTCGTCTCCTCGTGGATGAGCACCATGCTGTCGGAAACCTCGGTCCATGCCCCCAGCTTGAGCAGCCGGCGGGTCTGCGCGCGCTCAACGGTTGGCAGAACCGCGGTTATGAAATCTTGTTCCTCTGCGGTAAACCGGCCGCGCCTGTTCTCGACGAACAAGATCACCAACTGCGTTGCGTTGACGAGGGTGAACAGCACTTCCCAGAAGAAGCTGACGCTGTCTTGCAGCGAAAAGTAATAGGCACCCGAAAACGTGCCCGCCGCAATCGCCATGAGGCGCAGATAGAGCATGTTGCGCATCAGCATCGAGCCGATCAGCAGCATGTAGGAGATGTGGCCCGCGATGTTGGCCGGATTCAAGAATTGCGTGATGAAATCCTGCATGGAGCAGGTCCTTGTCTGTCAGGCTGCAAGGCGCGTCATGGCTGCAATGAAAAAACCGTCCGTTTCCGTGCGAGAGCGGCGTCAGGGTCACCTTAGTTGCACCCGCCGCCGGTGCATGTGCCGAATGGCACAGCCTGCCAACGGCAAGTTCGGCAGGCGCGAAATTTCCGTGGTTGGCGACGAATGCCGCTATCCGGTCCTCGTTTTCGTCGCGGCAGCAGTGAACAGGTGATGTAGACAAGGCGTCCGCCCGGCTTGACGAAGGCGGCGGCCTCATCAGCACGGCGTCCTGTTCGGATATCCGCATTGCCAGATTGCGCTCGTCGAGCCGCCATTTTGCGTCGGGCCTGCGCCTCCACGTACCTGTTCCGGTGCATGGCGCATCGACCAACACGCAATCCATCGCGCCAGTCAGCGACGCAAGTTCGGAAGCGCGGGCATGGACCTGCACGTTGCGGGTTCCGGCGCGCTTGAGCCGGTCGAAGATCGGGGCAAGCCGGTTGCGGTCGGCATCATGGGCGTGGACCTGCCCCTTGTTTTCCATCTGCGCCGCCAGGGCCAGTGTCTTGCCGCCCGCGCCGGCGCAATAGTCCAGCACCTGCTGGCCAGGCTCCACGCCTGCAAGCAGCGCTGCGGCCTGGCTGCCCGCGTCCTGGATCTCGAACCAGCCCTTCTGGTAGGCGGGCTCGGCTTGCACGTTCGGCAGCCTGCGCATCGCGGCTTCCGGCGGCAATGCGGATCGCGTCGGGGCCAAGCGGTCCGGGCGCAGCACTGGTGCGGTCAAGCTGACGGATCACCTTGTCGCGATCCGCCTTGAGGCGGTTGGCGCGAAGGTCGAGCGGCGGGCGGGATGAGAGCGCGCAGCCTGCGCCATCCAGTTGTCGCCGAAGGCGCCGCTGCGAACTGGGGCGCCAGCCAGTGCGGAATGTCGGCGCGTACGTGATCGGGCGCTTCGGCAATATCGCGGGCCGCAAAGGCAGCCAAGGTTTCGGTCGTGGGCGGCGCGGGGCAAAACGGTCGCCGTCGAACTGGGCGGCAACTCTTCCGGGGTATAGCCCCATTGCGCGATCAGCGTGGCGAATACGGCGCTCTCGGGCCGTTTCGCTGTCCATTCGCCAGGCTTGCGACGCCTTCTTGCGCAGTGCGTCATAGACGATGTTGCCAATCGCCGAGCGGTCGCCGCCGCCTGCGAAGCGATGGGCAAGACCCCAGTCGCGCAGCGCATCGGATGCGGGCCGGCGCCGCACCTCGATGTCGCGCAGAACCTCGATCGCCGCCTGTGCCCTGCCGCCGAGACGCATCGCTCAGACCACGCCGGCAAGGTGCACGATGAGCACGATCCAGAACAGCGACAAGGATCGCCAGCGCCACGGTGAACATCGGGCGGCGGTAGCGCAGCTGGTTCGTGGTGGTCTGGATGGTTACGTGGATGATCTTCGCGACAGCGAACGCCCAGGCAAGCGCCGATCGTCAACGGCGAAACGGCCGCCGCTGGCAACGGCCGCAAGGCAGGCAGCGTAGAAAAGGATGCCGCTTTCGTTCTGGTTGCGGATGGCGTTGGAGAATTTCAGGCTCTCTTCCGGCTCTTCGCGCAGGTATTTGTAGACCGAGGCCTTTACCTTGCCCTCGACCACCGATTTCACGCGGGCCCTGCTCATCGGCAGGTACAGGAATATCGTCACGAAGCGCGTGGATCGCCATCGGCAAAAGCAGCAGGTTCTGGTTCATGGATGCCTCAGGCGTTGCGGTGGTAGTTCGGGCTTTCGCGGGTGATGGTCACGCCATGCGCATGGCTTTCGGCAAGCCCGGCATTGGTGATGCGAACGAATGTGGCGCGCTCCTGGAACTCGGCAAGGGTCGCACCGCCGACATAGCCCATGGCCGCCTTCAGCCCGCCCGACAAGCTGGTGGACGACCGCGCTGACCGGCCCCTTGTAGGCGACCTGCCCCTCGATGCCTTCCGGCACCAGTTTCAGCGTGTCGCGCACCTCGGCCTGGAAATAGCGGTCGGCCGATCCGCGCGCCATGGCGCCGACCGAACCCATGCCGCGATAGGCCTTGAAGGAGCGGCCCTGGTGCAGATAGACCTCGCCCGGGCTTTCCTCGGTTCCGGCAAGCAGCGAGCCAACCATCACGGCCGATGCGCCGGCGGCGATCGCCTTGGCAAGGTCGCCGGAATATTTGATGCCACCATCGGCTATGACCGGAATGCCCGATTTGCGCGCCTGCTCGACGCAGGCGAGGATGGCGGAGAATTGCGGCACGCCAACGCCCGCGACAATGCGCGTGGTGCAGATCGAGCCCGGCCCGATGCCGACCTTGACGGCATCCGCGCCGGCATCGATCAGCGCCTGCGTTCCCGCCGCCGTGGCGACGTTGCCGGCAATGATGCGCACCGAATTCGACAGCCTCTTGATCCGGGCCACCGCGTCAAGCACGCGCTGCGAATGGCCGTGCGCGGTGTCGACCACCAGGATGTCGACGCCGGCGTCGATCAGCCTCTCCGACCGCGTCGATACCGTCGTCGCCGACGGTCGTTGCGGCCGCCGCCCGCAGCCGGCCCTGCAGATCCTTCGCGGCATTGGGGTGAAGCTGCGACTTCTCGATGTCCTTGACGGTGATGAGGCCGATGCAGCGGTGGTCGGCATCGACGACCAGCAGTTTCTCGATACGGTGATGGTGCAGCAGCCGCTTGGCTTCGTCCTGGCTTACCGATTCGCGCACGGTGACGAGACGTTCCTTGGTCATCAATTCGCTGATCTTCTGGCGCGGATCGGAAGCAAAGCGCACGTCGCGGTTGGTCAGGATGCCGACGAGGCGGCCGGGCCCGGAACCGCCATTGCCTTCGACGACCGGAATGCCGGAAATCGAATGGGATTTCATCAGGTCCAGCGCCTGCTTCAGCGTCGCATCGGGACCGATCGTGACGGGATTGACCACCATGCCGCTTTCGAACTTCTTGACCTGACGCACCTGTTCGGCCTGTTCGACCGGCGTCAGGTTGCGATGGATGACGCCGATGCCGCCGGCCTGCGCCATGGCAATGGCCAGCCGCGATTCGGTGACCGTGTCCATCGCCGCCGAAATGATCGGCAGGTTGAGGTCGATGTCGCGGGCGATCCGCGTCGATATGTCGACATCGCCGGGCATCACGCTGGAATGGCCGGGCTGCAGAAGCACGTCATCAAAGGTCAGGGCGAGATCGCCGGTGGGTGTTTCGACGATGCGGGACATTGCCAATCCTGTCGCTGCTGGAAGCGGTTTCCGCGCGCGCGGGCGCGCCACGGATTGGCAAGTGGCGTTACCACGCCCGGCACCGCGATGCAAAGACTATCCTGATCGGGAGAGCGCCATTCAGGGTTTCTTCACGCGGAAGACATGCAGCCGCTCGCCTGGCGCACTGACACGCTCCAGCCAGTCGGGCGCCTCGCCCCTTTCGATTTTCACCGCCAGTGCCTCGCTGGAATCATATTCCACACCAAAAGGATCGATGTTTTCGCAATAGGCGACGTAGGCAATGCCCCTTTCCCGGGCAATCCGGGCGGGATTTTCGAGATCGGTCTCGAAGAAGTCGAGCATGTCGAGGATTGCCCTGCCGTTGCGGTGGTAGGGCCCGCCAATGGCAAGATGCGGCGTGAAGACGACAATCGACGGGCCGGAATTGATATCGCTCATGACAAGCCCGGTTCGAGTGCGGCAAGCGCGGCGAATTCCGACTGCCTGTTACACAAAATCGCCGGTTCCTTGGCGCGCCAGGAAGTGTTTTGCGTAACCGGCCTCCACGGCATTTGCCGGCGCGACATAGCTGGCCGCATCGGGCTTAGGAAACAGGAGCACCGCCAGCCCCAGCCAGACCGGAGAGGCAAGGCCGGCGACAACGCCCGCTTGCAACGCACCCCTCGGCAAGCCGGTGCGGAAGCGTTCACGAATGGCGGCAAACGCCATTTCCGACAGGATGACGCAAAACGGGATCGAGGCGAAGATGCCGATGCGCATTGTCCGGTACTGGAAGATGCTCGCCAGGACACTGATCGCCAGCACCGCGTAAAGCGCCACCATTTGCGGGCGCTTCTTGCGGCTGTGCCAGGTAAGCCAACCGCCCGCCACCAGCAGAAGCGCGCTGTAGCCCACGCCCCAGAGCCATAGCTGCGGCACTTTCTCGAGTTGATCGAAAAGGCCGCGCGCCTCGCCGACATTGACGAGCCAGCGCGATACAAGATCGTCGGTCAGATCGGCGAACGGGCCTCCGGCACAGTTCGGGAATACCATGAAAAGCAAACCCAAAGCCGAGATTCCGACCAATGCCGCCGCGCCTAACCGATGACGCATTGCCGTCAGGCGAAGCTGCGCCAGCGCCACATAGGAAGCCGCAGCCAGAAGCAGCGCGGCAAGGTAGAACGCGGAATTGGCGTCGCAGCGCGGCACGAACCATCGCGATGGAGGGAAATTGAGCAGGTAAAGCGGCAAGGCAGTAGTCGGTGAGGCCCAGCGCAAGGCCCTTCAGCCGGTTTCCCTCCCGGTCATTGCCCAGCACCCATTCAAGGACGATCCACCCGAGCAAAAAGGCGATGATGAACACGGCATCAAGGCCGATGCTGATGCTGGCGGCAATCGCAGCGCCCAAAAGCATTGCCCCGCGAACCGTGCCGCTTACCAGGCCCAGCAGCATGAGGCAGAACAACAGTATCTGGATCCCGTGGTGATCGAGCCGGCCCGGCATGAATTCCGTCATTGCCGTGATGCAGGTGACGGTGAAAAGCAGTGCGAGCAGTGGATTGGCGCGCGGGTCGAGCCGGCGGCACACCGCGAGAACCGCGAAGACTGTCAGCACCAGCAGCGCAGTCGGCCAGATGATCGCGACAAGGCGCTCTGCCATGACAGTTTCAATGAACAGATCGAAAAACGCCGTCAGCGCCGCGATCGGAAGATCAACCAGCCGCGACCAGTGCATGTCCGCCCCAAGCGGCGGATCCATGCGGTGGTTGACGAGGTCGAACCAGCCCTGCCCGTTCATCCAGCTGCGGACCTGCGCCAGCCGCTGGAAATCGTCCGTGTCGGGCATCGCGCCTTCGTTGAGCAGCAATGGTACTTTCTGCCAGAACCAGGCAGACTGGAACAGCACGGTCCAAAGTACGATCTTGTGCCAAGTGGCGTCTGCGGCACGGGCCGCCGCCGGCGAAAGCGCCGCCGGTTTGCGAAGCTGCAGTCATGAAGTTCCACCGCGAAGGGCAAGCCGGAAGATGCGGGAGCGCATCTTCCCCTCGTGCAGGGCAGACTCGGACTTAATCTTTAATTTTTATTTTACGGGTGCGGCTTAGTTGTTAAGTCCCGATACCGGCTCATGGGTTCTTCCGCATGTTGATGGTTCGCGACAAGAGCATCGCCGTTCTCGTTCCGTGCAAGAACGAGGCGGTAACCATCCGCTCCGTTGTCGACAGCTTCCGCTCTGCGCTGCCTGGCTGCACCGTCCATGTCTATGACAACAACTCGACCGACGACACCGCCGCGATTGCGCGGCAGGCCGGCGCTGTGGTCGGCCGCGAGAGCCGGCCCGGCAAGGGAAATGTCGTGCGCCGGATGTTCTCGGAAATCGATGCCGACATCTACATCATGGTCGATGGCGACGACACCTATGACGCGTCTGCCAGCACCCGCGCTCGTGGAAAAACTGGTCTCCGAGGAAGCCGACATGGTGGTCGCCGCGCGCATCGGCGCCAGCGAGAAGCACCAGCGCAAGGGCCATGCCTTCGGCAACCGGCTGTTCAACGTGATCTATTCCGGCCTGTTCGGACGCGAGTTCTCCGACATCTTTTCAGGCTACCGCGTGTTTTCGCGCCGCTTCGTGAAAAGCTTCCCGGCGGTTTCTGCCGGTTTCGAGATCGAGACCGAGCTGTCCGTCCATGCCTCGCAACTGCGCCTGCCCGTGTGCGAAATCGCGTTGCCCTACAAGGACCGTCCGGAGGGATCTGACCAGCAAGCTTTCGACGATCCGCGACGGCGCGCGCATCCTCAAGACGATCATCGTGCTCCTGAAGGAATACAAGCCGCTCTATTTCTTCGGCGGCATCGGCCTTGCCGGGATCATGTTTGCATTTCTGCTGGCCTTGCCGATCTTCATCGAGTTCAGCCGCACGGGCCTTGTTGAAAGGCTGCCGACGGCCATCCTTTGCACCGGCATCACCATCGTTTCCATGCTCGCGATTACCGCCGGCGTGGTGCTCGACTCGATCCGCCGCATGCGGGCCGAAATCAAGCGCATGTTCTACAACCTCACCTGAATTTCCGGAGAGACCCACCGATGCAGGCAATGCGGACCGAGCCCGATTTTCAATCCTACCTGCGCCAGTTCGAGGCCAATTACGAAAAGCTCAATTACTCCGGCAACCTTTCCTCGAAAGTGCTGGCGCATTCGCATGTCGTGCTCGAACAGGCGTTCGGGCCGAAGGACCATTTCGGGAAGGTGCTGGAGATCGGCGCGGGTTCGGGCCAGCATCCGCTCAGCGTGCGGCACGGCTTCGACGAATACTGGATCACCGACGGTAATGACCGGATGCTGGACCAGGCAAAGGTGCGGCTTGGCAAGGATGCCCGCTTCAAATACCAGGTGGAAGACGCGCGCACGCTCAGCTTCGCCGACGCCAGCTTCGATCGCGTAATCGCAACGCATGTGCTCGAGCACATCGTACATCCGCATGAAGTGCTGCGCGAATGGACACGGCTGGTGAAGCCCGGCGGAACGCTCTCGCTCGTGCTGCCCTGCGATCCAGGCCTTGCATGGCGGCTCGGCCGAAGCCTCGGCGTCAGGAAGCGGGCTCAAGACGCAGGGCTTGAGTATGACTACTGGATGGCCCGCGAGCACGTGAACTCGATCTTCAACCTCGTGACCTTCATCAACTTCTACTACAAGGACGTCAAGGAAAGCTGGTGGCCGCTTCGCCTGCCCTTCCCGGACATCAACCTCATCTACGCAGCGAACATCAAGGTGTGAGCGGCGTGCAGAATTATATGATCATCATTGCCTGCGTTCTGGTCGTGGCCATGGGGCAACTGATGTTCAAGACCGTTGGAACACGCCTCGGCAGCCGCGGCTTCGAGGCGCTCCTGACCGATCACGGCACCGCCGTGTTGCTGATCGTTCGCGCTCGCCGCCTACGGCGTTTCGACGCTCGGCTGGGTGCTGGCACTGCGCAACGTGCCGCTTTCGACCGCCTATCTTTTCATGTCGGCGAGCTTCATCATCGTGCCGGTGATGGCCTTCGTCGTGCTTGGCGAACCGGTATCGGCACGCGTGATGATCGGCGGCGCGCTGATCGTCAGCGGCATCCTCGTGGCGGCAACGGCGGGGGCCTAAAGGCCCAGTCCGCCGATGCAGACATATTTGCTGTCCATATAGTCCTCGATGCCCTGATGGCCGCCTTCCTTGCCAAGGCCCGACTGCTTGAGGCCGCCGAAGGGTGCTTCCACCGTGGTGATGAGTCCCTCGTTGACGCCGATCAGGCCATATTTCAGCCCTTCCATGACCCGGAATGCGCGGCCCAGATCCTGCGTATAGAAATAGGACGCCAAGCCGTAGATCGTGTCGTTGGCAATGGCGATGCCTTCTTCCTCGGTCTCGAACTTGTAGACCGGGGCGACCGGGCCGAAGATTTCCTCCTGGGTGAAACGCATCTTCGTGCTGGCACCGGCAATGACCGTCGGCTCGAAGAAGGAGCCGCCGAGCTCGTGCCGCTTGCCGCCGGTGACGACCTTGCCGCCCTTGCCGACGGCGTCGGCAATCATTTCCTCGACCGACTTGACGGCACGCTCGTCGATGAGCGGGCCCTGCTGCACGCCTTCATCAAGGCCGTTGCCGACCTTCAGCTTCGCGGTTTCCTCGGCAAGGCGCGCCACGAAACGGTCGTGGATGCCGGCCTGCACGATGAAGCGGTTGGTGCAAACGCAGGTCTGGCCGGAATTGCGGAACTTGGCGACCATGGCGCCGTTGACCGCGCGTTCGAGGTCGGCATCGTCGAACACCAGGAACGGCGCGTTGCCGCCCAGTTCCATGGACACCTTCTTCACCGTGCCGGCCGATTCGCGGATGAGCTGCTTGCCGATCTCGGTGGAGCCGGTGAAGGTGATCTTGCGCACCAGCGGGTTCGACGTGATCTCGGCGCCGATCTCGGAGGCCGATCCGGTAACGATGTTGACGACGCCCGCGGGAATGCCCGCCTGCTCGCACAAGACCCCCCAGGCAAGACCCGAATAGGGCGTCTGCGAGGCCGGCTTCACAACCACGGTGCAACCGGCTGCAATCGCGGGTCCGATCTTGCGCGCAAGCATCGAGGAGGGGAAATTCCACGGCGTGATGGCGGCGACGACGCCGACAGGCTCCTTCGTCACCATGATGCGACGGTCGGCCCAGGGCGAAGGCACGAGGTCGCCATAGGTGCGGCGCGCCTCCTCGGCGAACCACTGCACATAGGCGGCCGACATGCCGACTTCGCCGCGAGCCTCGGCCAGCGACTTGCCCTGTTCCATCGACAGCAGCACCGCAAGGGCTTCCTGATTGTCGGTGATGGCATCGGCAAGGCGGCGCAGCATCTTGGAACGGTCAAGCGCACTTGTCTTGCGGAAGGTGGCGAATGCCTTGTGCGCAGCTTCGATCGCGCGGGCGGTCTCGGCCTTGCCCGATTTCGGGACCGTGCCGATGGACTTGCCGGTCGCCGGATTGTTGACGTCGAGCGTTGCGCCGGAATCGGCAGGCACCCACTCTCCGGCGATGAGGTTCAGTTCGCGCTTGTAGGCATCCGACTTGGCAAGCATGGCAGTCTCCTCGATTGTTCCGGCTCTTCACGCCTCGTTTGCGCGGGGTTCTAGCAAGAAGTTGACGTCCGCGCGACCGCAATTCCCAAAAATTGCAATGCGCGGGCCGTGGACAAGGTTCCGACATCGTTTGACCAGCGCGCCGCGATGGCGACAATACGCGCCTTCAATCCGGGATTCGCCGTGGCCGTCATCCGCCTGCCAGAACATGTCGTCAACCGCATCGCCGCGGGCGAGGTGATCGAGCGCCCGGCGAGCGTGGTGAAGGAACTGGTCGAGAACGCCATCGACGCAGGCGCAACCCGCATCGACATCGTGACGGCGAATGGCGGCAAGAACCTGATCCGGGTGAGCGACAATGGTTCTGGCATGGGCCGGAGCGACCTGGCGCTGGCGGTCGAGCGGCACTGCACTTCCAAGCTCGCCGAGGACCTGCTCGACATTCGCACGCTGGGCTTCCGGGGCGAGGCATTGCCCTCCATCGGGGCCGTTTCGCGCCTGACCGTGACAAGCCGCGACGCGTCCGACCCGCAGGCCGGAGCATGGTCCGTCAATGTTTCGGGCGGGCGGATGACCGAGCCCCGTCCGGCGGCGCTGTCGCAAGGCACGGTCGTGGAGGTCGAGGACCTGTTCTTCGCCACGCCCGGCGCGGCTCAAGTTCCTCAAATCGGACCGGGCCGAGACGGCCGCAATCACCGAGGTGATGAAGCGCATCGCCATCGCCTTTCCGAATGTACGCTTTTCGCTTTCGGGCAGCGATCGCAGCTCCGCTCGACCTGCCGCCTGCCGATCTGAAGGGGCGGCTGGCGCAGGTGCTTGGCGACGAGTTCATCGAAAGCGCACTTGCGATGGACGCGGAGCGCGAAGGCATCCGCCTGACCGGGCTTGCCGGATTGCCGGCATTCAGCCGCGGAAATGCGCTGGCGCAGTATTTCTTCGTGAACGGAAGGCCGGTGCGCGACAAGCTGCTGGGCGGCGCGTTGCGGGCGGCCTATGCCGATGTGCTGGCGCGCGACCGGCATCCGGTTGCGGCGCTTTTCATCGACCTCGAGCCGCACCAGGTCGATGTGAACGTGCACCCGGCAAAGGCCGACGTGCGGTTTCGCGACGCGGCACTGGTCCGCGGCCTTGTAATCGGGTCATTGCGGCAGGCGATTGCGTCGGCCGACCGGCATGGCGTCGCGCGAGCGAGGTTCCGCACTGGCCGTCGCATTCTCGGCGGGTATGCGCTCCGGGCGGCCCGATGCAGCGACATGACTGGCGGCAGTCGCCTTTCGCCCCCATTGCAGCCCAAGCGGGCTTTGCCGAGGCGCAGGCGGTCTTCGAGAGCCGCTTCGCCATCCGGCAATGTCTCGCAAACACTAGCAGGACTTACCGTCAAACCATCCACTCGGGGCGGCGCGGGCACAGCTCCACCGCAACTACATCGTTTCCCAGACGCAAGGCGGTCTCGTGATCGTCGACCAGCATGCCGCGCATGAGCGGATCGTCTACGAGGCGCTGAAGGCCGGGCTTGAAAAAGGCGTCGCCGCGCAATTGCTGCTGATTCCGGAAATCGTCGAGTTGCCGCAAGACGACGTCGACCGACTGCTCGAGCATGCAGGCGAGTTCCGACAGTTGGGACTTTCGTTCGAGGGTTTCGGCCCCGGCGCCGTTGCCGTGCGCGAAACGCCCGCCATGCTCGGCGAAGTGGATGTGCAGGCGCTGCTGCGCGATCTCGCCGACGAACTGGCCGAATGGGACCGTGCCGACGCGCTTGAGGCACGGCTTGCTGCCGTCGCATCGCGCATGGCCTGCCACGGTTCGGTCCGCTCCGGCCGCATCCTCAAGCCGGACGAGATGAACGCGCTTTTGCGCCAGATCGAGACGACACCCAACTCCGGCGTGTGCAATCACGGCCGTCCCACCTTCATCGAATTGAAGCTGAAGGACATCGAGCGGCTTTTCGGGCGTTGACCCGGCGCCGGCAAGGCAATAATCAAACATCGCGACAACAGCGGGCAGGCACTGCAAGATGAACCGTTTCGAAGGCCCCGGTTCGGGCGAAGCGCGGGTGCGATATCTCGACGGCGATTTCCAGGTGATCTCGCCGGGCAGTTTCGTGCGTTGTGCCGTCACCGGCAGGGCGATACCGCTCGACGAATTGAAGTACTGGAGCGTTGCGCGCCAGGAGGCCTATGCCGACGCGCAAGTTTCGTTCGAGCGCGAAACCGGCGCCGTGCACTAGCCTTTCGGCCCGCACGCCACGCCGCAGTCGGCGTGCCTCGGCATTTCGCAGTGTTGCCTCGATTACCAGGTCCGGCGTGCGCGCATCCTCGAACGCCATCTCGATCTCCAGCACCCTGGTGATTTGCGCCAGTTCGCCAACGGCTCCGCGCCCCCCTTTCAGCCGAACCATGTCCTTGGCAGTGGTCACCGGAACGGCCTTTGTCGCCGTCGCGTAGTCGATGATGTCGCGCGCCTCGTCCTCCGAATAGACGTGGTGGTCGGGAAAGGGGCGAGCGGAAAGCAGAGCTGGCCCCGGCCGATACGAGGCTGTCGAAGAGCTTTGCTCGGATCGGCGATGCCGGCGAAGGCAATGCACAGCATGCCCTTCCATTTGGAACGGTCCTTCACCACCGTTCGGGCAATGTAGAGCGGTTTGCCCCTTCGCGCCGTCTCGCGGATGATCCGGTCGGCGCCGGGCGCATCGCCGATGACAAGCACCGCGTTCGCCAGCGCCAATTGCTCGCGAAGCGGCGCGCGCAGCGGGCCTGACGGCATTGTCCAGCCATTGCCGATGCCGCGCTTGGCATCGACCACGACCAGCGAAAAGTCCTTGGCAAGGCCGGGGTTCTGGAAGCCGTCATCCATGATGACGAAGTTGCAGCCGCTCGCGGCAAGCAGATTGGCCCCTGCACCCCGGTTCGCGCTGACGACGGTGACCGCTTCGCGGGCGAGCAACAAGGGTTCATCGCCGGTATCGGCGGCATGATGTCGGGCCGGATCGACAACGGTGGGCGTGGTCATGCGGCCGCCATAGCCGCGGGAAAGGAACCCGGGCACGAGGCCCTTGCGCCGGGCTGCCTTGGCGATCGCGATCGCCGTAGGTGTCTTTCCGGCTCCGCCCACGATCAGATTGCCGATGCAAAGTACCGGAATGTCGACCGTGACGCGCGGCGTTGACGCCATTCGCCGGGCGGCGGCATAGCCCCAGATCGCGGCAAGAGGCGAAAGCAGCCAGGCCAGTGGTCCGGGCGCCTTCCACCAGAACGGCGGGGCTTCTTCCAACGCCATTTGCCTACAGCCCTTCGAGGTCGCGCTTTACCGTAAGCGGGAACAAGTAAGCATCCAGAACCTCGACCGTGCGGTCAAGCGCACCGCGCATGTCGGCAAGCACCTGACCGGCCGCTTCCACCATTTTTGCGCGTTCCTGTGGATTGAGGAGCAGATATTCGACATTTGCCGCCAGCATTTCCTCATCGCGCACCAGACGCGCCGCGCCTGCGGCCAGCAGGTTTGCGTAGCTGTCACGGAAATTTTGGACCGCCTTGCCAGAAAGGATGGCCACTCCAGCCGATGCCGGCTCCAGCGGGTTTTGCCCGCCCTTGGCGACCAGGCTGCGGCCCATGAAGGCAACCTGCGCAAGCCTCAGATAAAGCCCCATTTCGCCAATCGTATCGCCGACATAAACCTGTGTGCTTTTCCGATATCTCCTGGCCCAAGCTGCGCCGCGACACCGCAAGGCCGCCGGCTCGGGCAAGACCTGCCACTTCCGTCCCGCGTTCGGGATGGCGCGGAACGATTACGGTCAGAAGGTCCGGTACCCGGTCAGCCAGTATCCGGTGGACATTGACGGCGATCTGTTCCTCCCCGGCATGGGTGCTCGCAGCAATCCAGACCGGCCGGCCATGGATGGCAGACTGGAAACCGGCCAGTTCGCGGGCGTCGTAAGGCAGGCCGGGCGTATCCACCTTGAGATTGCCAGACACGGTAACCGGCCTTGCGCCAAGCTGGCGAAAGCGCTCGGCATCGGTTTCCGATTGGGCAATCACATGGGAGACGTTTTCGAACAACGCCAGCGCCAATGCCGGCGCCTGCGACCAGCGTGCAAAAGACCGGTCGGACATGCGGGCGTTGACCAGCACCTGCGGAATGCGCCTGGCGCCCATTTCCATGACGGTTGCCGGCCAAATCTCAGACTCTGTGAAAACCGCCAGATCCGGCTTCCAGTGGTCGAGGAAGCGACTTACCGCGCGATCGAGATCCAGCGGCACATATTGGTGGAAAGTGTTGCGCGGCAGGCGGTCGCGAACCAGTTCCGCGGAGGTGACCGTGCCGGTGGTCATGATCGAGCGGATGCCTTGGCCCGCGATGCGTTCGATCAGTGGCATCACCGCCATCGATTCGCCGACGCTGGCGGCATGGAACCACACGAGGGGCCCTTGCGGCCGCTCGGCGCTGGCGTAGCCGTAACGCTCGTAACGCCGCAGCCGGTCTTCCTTGCCGCGGTTGGCGCGCACACGCAAAAACGGCCCCATGAAGGGGTATATCGCCCTGCCCACCAGCCGGTAGGTCGACAAAGTCAGCCTGGCCCAGCGTCCGTTCACACCGCGAAAACGCGCCGGATCGCTCATTTTTCGGGATTTCCTGTCAACTCATAGGCACGCGCGGTGGTTCGATCCATCTCTGCCTGCAAGGCAAGGCGTCCGGCTTCCAGTTGGGCGTCGTCCGCATCGGCGGCAATCATGACCGGTTCTCCCATGACTATCGCCGAACGACCGAACGGCAGGTTGAACGTCGTGCGATCCCAAGCGCCCTTGACCACCTTGCGCCGGCTCGAGGCGACCGCGAGCGGAATGATGGGCCTTCCCGAGCGCTTTGCAAGCGCGATGATGCCCTGTCCGGCGCGCCTCGGGGTGCCTTTGGGAATATCCGCCGTCTGCATCACGCTCTCGCCGCGCTCCAGCGCCCGCAGCATTTCCAAAAACCCTGAAATCCCGCCCTTCTGCAAAGCTTGGCTGCGGTCGCGCCCGCCAGACGCACGAATTGCCTTGGCGCCGAAAGCATGCGCGATACGTGCGGTAATTTCCCCGTCGAGGCTGCGCGATATCATTACCGATCCCTTGATTCCGACAGGTATCACCGGCAGCAGAATGTGCTGGCCGTGCCAAACAGCGGCTATCACCGGCAAATGCGGCGCCACCTTGTCCAGCGCGTCGGCAGGTTCCACGACCCATTTGTTGGTGTGGAATGTCAGCTTCAGGTACTGGATAGCCAGGAAGGCCGCGACAGGCGCGAACCATTGGCTGCCAGAAAGCACCCGGCCGGGCCGGCGCACCCATTGTGGCGTGCGAACGCGCTTCCGCTTCTTTCGGGGCAAGGTATCCGTCATGCCGGCGGGCTGCGGTCAGCCAAATTTGCCGTCGCCATCGGGATCGAGTAGGCGGTGCATGTGGACGATGAAATAGCGCATGTGTGCATTGTCCACCGTCTGCTGCGCCTTCGCCTTCCAGGCGCGGTGCGCGGTTGCGTAGTCGGGAAATATTCCCACGATGTCGAGGCGGTCGAGATCGCGAAAACTCACGGTCTGCGGATCTTCCAGTTCGCCCCCGAACACGAGGTGCAGCAATTGCTGCGCCCCTTTGCCTTTCTGGTCGTCCATATGACCGGTCTCCGGAAATTCATTCTAGCAATGGCTGGCGCGCCGGAGGACCGGCCGCCTGCCCACGACGCCGCTTCTAATGCAGGAAGCCGCCCGATTTCGCAAGGCGCATGAGGGCGGCATGGCGTCCGGGGCCGGCTGCGATCAGCGCCGGGTTGCGGCTGTGATGCCCGTTATAGACGAGATTTTCCCCCATTGCGGTGGTCATCGTGCCGCCCGCTTCCTCCAGGATCAGTTCCGCCGCCGCCAGATCCCAGTCGTGCGAGCCGCCGCGTGCAAAGGCGCCATCGATTTCGCCGGTCGCGACCAGCACGAGGCGATAGGCCAGCGAAGGCACGTAGGGCAGGATGGTAAACCTGCCTGGAAAAAGCCGCGCCAAATCCTCGTTGAGGCGCCGCGAACCGGTGACGCGGACGATTTCGGCGCTTTCATGCACGGCTATGGCCAGCCCGTTGAGCGTCGCCCCCCGCCCGGCTTCGGCGCAAAATGTGCGGCCGAGCGCCGGGCAATGAACCACCGCGGCAACGGGCCGCCCTTCCCTGATCACGGAAAGGCAGAGGCACCAGTGCGGATTGCCTTCCAGAAAACCCCGCGTACCGTCGATCGGATCCACGACGAAAACGAACTCGCGGTCCAATCTTGCGGGATCGTCGACCGTTTCTTCTGAAAGCCAGCCATAGCCGGGGCGCGCCTTGAGCAATGTTTCGCGAAGATAAGTATCGACCTCGATGTCGGCTTGCGAAACCGGGGAATTGCCGTGCTTCATCCAGACCGCATTCTCGGCCCGGAAGTAACGCATCGCGATCAGCCCGCCCTCGATCGCCGTACTGCGCAAAAGTTCGAGATCGCCTGCCGCGGCGCGGGATTCGTGCCTATTTTCCGCCAACCGTCATGCCTTCCACGAGCATAGTCGGCACATTGGTCGCATAACGGAACTGAAGATCGTTGGCAGGCACCATAGAGGCGAACATGTCCTTCAGGTTCCCCGCAATCGTGATCTCGGCAACCGGCCAGGTGATTTCGCCGTTCTCAATCCAGAAACCCGAGGCACCCTTGGAATAGTCGCCGGTTACCATGTTGATGCCATGGCCGATGGTTTCTGTCAGGTAGAGCCCGCTCTTCACCGAACCTATGAGTTCGGCAAGGCTCGCCTGTCCTGGCTCGATGTGGCAGTTGGTGGTCGATGGCGAAGTGCCCGAACCGCCCCGGGTGGCGCGCCCATTGCTTTCAAGGCCCAGTTCGCGCGCCGCCGCCCAGTCGAGCAGCCAGTGCTGCAACACGCCCTTGTCCACCAGCGTCAGCGGGGCAGTCGGCATTCCCTCGCCGTCCATGGGGCGCGAGCCGAGGCCTCGCCGCCGCAGCGGGTCATCGGTAACGGTGATGGCGGGGTTGGCTACCAATTGGCCCATCCTGTCGCGCAGGAAGGAGGTCTTGCGCGCAACAGAGGCGCCGTTGATAGCCCCGCAAAGCGAGCCGAGCAGGCCGGCCGAAATGCGCCGGTCGAAGATAACCGGCACCGCGGCGCTCGCGACCTGCCGCGGGTTGCGCCTCTTGACCGCGCGTTCGCCCGCGCTTTTGCCGATGGCGGCGCTGTCCATCAGGTCCGAGCCGTGGGTGACGGAATGGTAGTCGTAGTCGCGCTCCATTTGCGTTCCCTCGCCCGCGACCATGGCGGCCGAAGCGGAGAACCTGGAAACCGAATAGTGGCCGGCAAAGCCGGTCGACGTTGCCAGGACGAAGCCCGAAAGGCCCCAGCCGGCGCTTGCGCCCATCGACTTGCTGACACCGGGGACCGACAGGCCGGCCGCTTCGCATTCCAGCGCGCGGGCGGTCAATTCAGCGGCGTCGGGTATGCGGCTGTCGAAAAGGTCGAGATCAGGCACCGACGTGGCAAGCCGCTCCGCCGGAGCAAGACCCTGGTACGGGTCTTCGGGCGAGACTTTTGCCATCGCGACCGCGCGCCGCGCGAGGTTCTCCAGATCCTTGATGTCGTTGGCGTTGACGCTGGCGACTCGGCTGCCGACAAAGACGCGCAGCGAGAAATCGTCGGATTCGGACCGGCTGGTGTTCTCGACCTTGCCCTCGCGAACGCCGATGCCGAGCGACTGCCCCCGCGAAACCACGACATCGCATGAATCGGCGCCCGCCTTCAGCGCCGCGTCTACAAGCGCGGCCGCGTTCTGTTCGAGCCTGCCAAGGTTTATGGGAGCGTTCATCGCGGATGCCGATCGATTGCCGGGTGGACAGACTATGGGGAGATAGCGGAGCGACAGCCGATTTACAATGATTGGGAGCCGCATTGCGCAAACGCCGCTTGCCCGCATCCGCGCGTTGCCTATCATTGGCCGGCATAGCCGAAAGGGCGCAGCTTGGCCGCATTGCCGCAAATATATACCGAAGCGCTGGTGCTACTGACAGGGGCCGTGATCGCGGCACCGCTCTTCAAGCGTCTCGGGCTTGGAACCGTGCTTGGATACCTGGCCGCTGGAGCCGTCATCGGCCCGGTTGCCCGCCTCATAACGGATTCGGAGGAAGTGCTGCACTTTTCCGAGCTTGGCGTTGTGCTGCTTCTCTTCATCATCGGGCTCGAACTCAAGCCCTCGCGCCTTTGGAACATGCGCTACGACATTTTTGGCATGGGTTTGTTGCAGGTCGTCAGTTGCGGCATCGCCTTGTCAGTCCTTTCGGGCCTCATCTTCGACAGTTGGGGCGAAAGGCTGGTGGCCGGGTTCGCCTTCGCGCTTTCCTCCACCGCCTTCGCCATGCAGGTGTTGGAGGAAAACGGCGGCATCAACCGCCTCTATGGGCGCAAGGCATTCTCGATCCTGCTGTTGCAGGACCTTGCAATCGTCCCGCTGCTGGCTCTTCTGCCGCTGCTTGCAACCGGCGGCAATGCGGCGATGGGAACCACTGAGTTCCTGGCGGCGCTTGGGGCGCTGGCGGTGCTTATCCTTGCCGGGCGCTATCTCATCAACCCGGTCTTCAACTTCATCGCCAAGAGCCGGGCGCGCGAGGTGATGATCGCGGCAGCGCTGCTGCTGGTGCTCGGTTCTGCGATGTTGATGGCGTCCGTTGGCCTTTCGATGGCGCTCGGTTCATTCCTGGCGGGCGTGTTGCTGGCCGATTCGGCATATCGTCACGAACTGGAAGCCGACATCGAACCTTTCCGCGGGCTGCTGCTCGGATTGTTCTTCATGGCGATCGGCATGTCGCTTTCCCCTTCGGTAGTCATCGCAAACTGGCCCGTCGTGCTTCTGATCGTGCCGGTTTCGATGGTCGTAAAGGGCCTTCTGGTCTATGCCTCGGCCCGGCTCTTCGCGACCCCGCACGATGACGCCGTGCGGACCGCCGGCGTGCTGACGCAGCATGGCGAATTTGCCTTCGTGCTGTTTTCCGCCGCGATGGCAATCGGGATCGTTTCGCGCGACTTCGCCTCGTTGATGATCGCGGCCGTGATCCTT
Organism: uncultured Alphaproteobacteria bacterium; assembly: GCA_963699855.1. Taxonomy (GTDB): domain Bacteria; phylum Pseudomonadota; class Alphaproteobacteria; order Rhizobiales; family Rhizobiaceae; genus BOKV01. The sequence goes on from CAVOVL010000009.1 coordinate 134,335, forward strand.
TCCATGGCGCTGACGCCGCTATCGGTCTGGCTTGCCGAACGGCTGGTCAGGCGGCGGGCGCATGAAGCGCCTGAAGAAAATTTCGATGGCGCGGGTTCGCCCGTCCTCATCATCGGGTTTTCGCGCATGGCGCAGGTCGCATCGCAAACGCTGCTCGCCTCGGGAATCGACGTCACGATGATCGACAACGATCCCGAGCGTATCCGTACTGCCGCCCGGTTCGGTTTCAAGGTATATTTTGGCGACGGCGCGCGCGTCGATGTCCTGCGCGCAGCCGGCATCGAAAAGTCGGCGCTGGTCGCCATCACCACCGGACATTCGGAAATCACCACGAAAATTGCAAAGCTCATCAGCTCCGAATGGCCGGAAATGCCGCTCTATGTGCGCGCCTATGACCGCGTCCACGCGCTCGAACTGATGGCGCTGGAAGTCAGGTTTTTCGTGCGCGAAACCTTCGAGTCCGCGCTTGTGTTGGGACGCGAAATGCTTGAAGGTCTCGGCCGCTCCCAGGAGGAGGTTCGCGATGTCGTCGAGGATACCAGGCGGCGCGACGAGGAACGGCTCCGGGTGCAGGCCAGCGAAGGCGTGCACGCCGGGAGGTCCATGCTGCATACAAGGCCGGTCCGGCCCGAGCCGCTGGTGACTCCCAAGGGCGAGGCGACCGCACTCGACCAGCGCTCCCGCGATGTCTTGATGGATGACGCGGGCGAGACCCAGGATTTCAACCATTCATCAAAAACGGAAGACAGCATATGACCGCCCTCACACCCTTTCATCTTGCCTTTCCCGTCCATGACCTCGAAGCCGCCCGCGCCTTCTATGCCGGCCTGCTCGGCGCGGGGACCGGACGCGAGGACGATCACTGGATCGATTTCGACCTTTTCGGCCACCAGGTCGTGGCGCATCTGAAGGAAGGTATGGAAACCGGCATCGAGGCGCAGAACGCGGTCGATGGCGACGCCGTCCCCGTGCCGCATTTCGGCGTGGTGCTGACCATGGACGACTGGCAGCAGCTCGCCGACCGGCTGACGGCGCGCGACGACATACGCTGGGTGATCAAGCCGCGCATTCGTTTCAAGGGCAAGCCGGGCGAACAGGCGACCTTCTTCCTGCTCGATCCTTCCGGAAACGCGCTCGAATTCAAGGCTTTCGCCGATTTCTCGATGATATTCGCCAAGTAGGCATCCTTTGGCCGATGTCGTGAACGCGCAGCCGGACAATACCGGCGATCCTCGCCGGGGCGTGTTCACGCAAGGCCCGGTCATGCGCCACGTGCTGGTGATGTCGGCGACCGGAGGCGTCGGGCTGGTCGCGGTCTTCTTTGTCGACCTGGCCAACCTTCTTTACATCTCCATGCTCGGGCAGCAGGAGCTTGCCGCCGCCGTCGGATATGCGGCGACGGCGATGTTCTTCACCATTTCCGTCTGCATCGGCCTCAGCATCGCGGCGACGGCCGTCACTGCCAGGGCGTTCGGAGCAAAGGACACCGCCGGGGCGCACAAGAACGCCGGCGCTTCCATGCTTTTCACCTTGGCCGCGTCCACCGTAATGACGGTCCTGCTTTTCCCGTTCCTTTCGCCGGCGCTTGATCTTCTGGGCGCAGCGGGAAGGACGCATGAAATCGCGCTCGTCTTCATGCAGATCGTCATGCCTTCGGTGCCGATCCTGGCGCTCGGCATGTGCGGGGCGGCCCTGCTACGGGCGCGGGGCGATGCACGCCGGGCGATGTATGTGACACTGGTCTCGGCGTTCGCTGCCGCGATCATCGACCCGGTATTGATCTTCGGCTTCGGGCTTGGCGTCAACGGTGCGGCACTCGCGACCGTGATCGTGCGGCTGATCATGCTTGCGATCGCGCTGCACGGCCTGGTCGTTATCCACGGGATGCTTGCCATGCCCGATGCCGCGCATCTGCGGCGCCTGCTCCGCCCGTTCATGGCGATCGCGATGCCGGCCGTTCTCACCCAGATCGCAACGCCGGTCGGCAATGCCTATGTGACCAGCGCGATCGCCACCTTCGGCGACGATGCGGTGGCCGGCTGGGCGATTATCGGCCGTATCATACCGCTGGCTTTTGCCGGCCTGTTCTCGCTTTCCGGCGCGGTCGGGCCGATTCTTGCCCAGAACCTCGGCGCGGGTCTTCACGCCCGTCTCATGACGACGATGCGCGACAGCCTGCTCGTTTCAGCCGTCTATACAATGGCGATGTGGGCGCTGCTGGCCGCCCTTGCCGGTCCGCTGGTCGCACTTTTCGGTGCAACGGGGGATGCCGCCATGCTGTTGCGGTTCTTCTGCCTGTTCGTCGCCGGCAGCTTCATGTTCAACGGCGCGCTTTTCGTAGCCAACGCGGCGTTCAACAATCTGGGTTTTCCGGTCTATTCGACGCTGTTCAACTGGGGCCGCGCAACACTGGGCGTAATCCCCTTCGTTCATTTCGGAATGGCGTGGGGACCTGAAGGCGTGCTCGCGGGCTGGGGCATCGGCGCGGTCGCATTCGGGCTGCTGTCGATTGTCGTGTGTTTCCGCGTGCTTGGTAAAATGCCGGCACCCGTCTAGGCGGAAAGCAGCCTTTCAAGGCCCTTTCGGACCTCGGCGCGGGTCGCCTCGGTGCGTTTGAGGATTTTCTCTGCATAGAGGAAGTCGAGCACCCTGAAATCGCTGATCTCGGGCCGGATCAGCAGGTCGGGCTTGTGCTTGTCGAGCATCAGGCGGGTGATCGAATGCATCAGCAACTGGCTGGCGCCGAAGGCCGCCTCGATGCGGGTCGGCATGTTGCGGTCCTTGCCGCGCGGCATGCCGATGACATCGACGGCGACCACGATGCGGCCGGGAGCCGTCACGAGATCGAACGGCACCGGATTGGCAAAACCGCCATCGACATGAACGCGGCCGTCAATGATCTCCGGCCGGAACACGACAGGGATCGCCGAGGAAGCCGCGATCGCCTGGAACAAATCCCCGCTTTCCAGCACTGTCAGCGTGCTCAAGAAAAAATCCGTGGCCGTCACCTTCAACGGGATCTGGAGATCCTCGAAGCGGTCGGGAATCGCGTCGGGCAAAAAGGCGCGCATGACTTTCTGCGCATTGAGTTCGCCCACGCGCGGCAGGCCGCCCATTATCGCGGCCGCAAAGCCGTCCGGGCGAAGGCGCCAAAGGCGGGCCATCACCTCGGCCCGCTTGCTGAAGGTGCGAACTGTATAATCGGCGATCTCCGCGCCGCTCATGCCTGCCGCATAGCCCGCGCCCATGACCGAACCTATGGAGGAACCTGCGATGACGCACGGCTTGATGCCAAGGTCGTCGAATGCCTGCAGCACATGGATATGCGCAACTCCCCGCGCGCCGCCGCCGCCAAGAACCAGTGCAACTTCCTTCAAGTCCCAAGCCCCCTTGGCAAACTGGCGATCACGACCTGCCGGGGCCGACGATGACGACAGTCGGCTCGACGCCCAGCAGTTCGCCAGCCACCGACTTCACCTCGTCAAGCGTGACGGCGTTGATCAACGCCTCGCGCTTTTCAATATAGTCGATTCCTAGTCCTTGTGTCTGCATTGCGATCAGCACGCCGGCGATCTTCGCCGAGGAATCGAGATTGTTGATGGCATAGGAACCGATAACGTATTTCTTGACGGCGTCGAGTTCCGCCTGTGTCGGCCCTTCGGTGGCAAGGCGCCGCATTTCCGAACGGATCAGCGCAAGTGTTTCGTCGGCGCGTGCGGCCTGCGTGGCGGTGGAAATCGTCAGATACGACGCGTTCTCGAAGGTCGAGAGCGACGAACCAATGGAATAGGCAAGGCCGCGCTTTTCACGGACTTCGTCATAGAGACGAGACGAGAAAGCTCCGCCGCCGAGTATTTCGTTCATCAGATAGGCGGCAAAGAATTTCGGCGAGTTGCGCTGAACGCCCGGCAACGCCAACGAGATTTCCGCTTGGCTGCCGCTGTCCTCCATCTCGATCCGCTCGCCGAATTTCACATCCGCAGGGCCGACCTCGACCAGTTGCGCCTTTTGTGGCAATCCGCCGAAGACCTTGTCCAGCATTTGCGAGGTTTCGTCGACGCTCATGGCGCCCACCACCGCCACGGCAAGATTGTCGCGGGCGAACAGCTTGCCGAAATGCGCGACGATTTCCTCGCGCGTGATCGCATCGAGGCTCTCCACCGTACCGCGCGATGACCTGGCATAGGGGTGGCCACTGAACAGACTGTTGCGTAGTTGTCGAGTCGCCTTGTCGGCCGCGTCGTTGGCGTCGCCTGCGATCTGCGCCTTCAGGCCTTGCCGCATGCGGCCGATGGCATTCTCGTCGAAACGCAACTGCGTCAGCGACAGCCGCATCAGTTCGAAAGCCTCGTCGCTGTCTTCCTTCAAGGTGCGCATCGTGCCGGTGAACCGGTCCCTGCCGTCCGAATAGGACAGGCTGGTGCCGAGCTTTTCGAGCCTTGCCTGAAATGCCTTGGAATCCAGGCCGCCCGCGCCCTCGTCGAACAGCGTGGAGATCAAATTGGCAAGGCCTTCCCGGCCTGGCGGGTCCTGCACCGACCCCCCCTTGAAGGCTGCGGATACTGTGACGATGGGAACCGTGTAGTCCTCGACCAGCCAGGCCTTGATGCCGAGCGGGCTGGTGACTTCCTGTATTTGAAATGCCGACGCCGGCAAATGGGCGATGGCGAACAGGAAAACTCCGGCGAGCGGTGCCAGTACGGCGCGGAATATTGTGCTCATCATGAACCTTCCTTCGGCAGCAACAGGCCGGTTACCGAACGGCGCGTATCGAGCCATTTGCGCGCGGCGTTGTTGACGTCTTCCAGCGTTACCTGCCGCACCCTATCGGGCCATTCGACGATATCGGCGACCGTTCCGCCCGAGGCCAGCACGCTGCCGTAGATCTGCGCCATGCGGGATTGGCTGTCCCGTTCGAAGATGGTCGAACGCACAAGAACGTCGCGGGCATTTTCCAGCTCCTGCGGCGTGATGCCATCTTTGACGATCCGGTCGATGATGTCGTCCAGCTTCGCCTCGATTGCCTCGATTGCATTGCCTGGCAGGGGCTCGCTGAAAACGGTGAACTCACCATAGTCATAGCTGCTGCCGTCGTAATAGGCGCTGGCATAGCTCGCCACGGGATCGTCGACCACAAGTGCCGAACGGAAACGACTACCCGAAGAACCGCCGATGACTGACCGCGAGTATATCAAGCGCCTCGGCTTCGCGCGGTTGTGCCTGCCGGTACGACGGCACGGCGTAGGTCCGCTGGATGGACGGCGTTGCGACGCGGGGATCGGCATAGGTGACGCGGCGCGCTGCAAGCGGCTCCGGTTCGGCGGATCGCATGCGAATGCCCGGCTCCGCCCGGCGTTGCACCTTGCCATAGGTGGACTGCGCCAGAGCGAAGACCGCCTCTGTATCGACATCGCCGGCGACGATCAGGATGGCGTTGTTGGGCGTGTAGTAGCGATCATAGAAGGCGATCGCGTCTTCCCGCGTCAGGCCGGCCATTTCATGCTGCCAGCCGATTATGGGAATGCCATAGGGGTGGTTCGCATAGAGCGTGGCGCCCATGGCCTCCCCCAGGATGGCGTTGGGGCTGGAATCGATGCGCTGGCGACGTTCCTCGAGGATGACGTCGCGCTCGGGCAGGACGTTTTCGTCCGTCAGGACGAGGTTCTCCATGCGGTCGGCCTCGTAGCGCATGACCATTTCGAGCGCCTGCGGGGTGACCTTCTGGTAATAGGCTGTGTAATCGGTCGATGGTGAAAGCGTTTTCCTCGCCGCCGATTTCCGCGACCTTGCGGGAGAATTCGCGTTCCGGATAGGTCCTGGTGCCCTTGAACATCAAATGTTCAAGAAAGTGGGCAAGGCCGGACTTGCCGCGTTCCTCGTCGGCCGATCCGACCTTGTACCACACCATGTGCGTGACGACCGGCGCCCGCCGGTCTGGGATGACGACGACCTCCAGCCCGTTGCCCAGCGTGCGGCTGACGATCTGCGGAACTTCTGCCGCAATGGCGGGCAGGCGGAAGAACAATGCCGCCAGAACGAAGACGGCGATAGCAAATAGGCGAGGATTGCTGCGCATGGCGCTCCCGAGGGATTGGTTGAAGCGGGCCGTGGATCAAAAACCGAACATTGTGACGAATATAGGCGCGATCTCGAAAGCACACCTAAATCTTTGTTCATCTGCGCGGACGACGCCGCTCACTCGTCCCGCTCGAAGAAGCCGATGACAGTTTCGCCGAATTGTCGCTGTTCCAACAGTCCAAAGCCCGCCAATGCCGAAGGCGCGTTTGCGGCGCGCTCTTCCAGCAGCAGCAAGGCGCCGGGCTTGAGCCACCCGCCGGTGGCAAGGCTCGCGGCTGCCCGCTCGCCGAGACCCTTGCCATAGGGCGGATCGGCAAACGCCAGGTCGAAAGGCTCCATGGTTCCAGGAACGCCCAGATCCGTGGCATCGCGGCGGAAGATCTTCGTCGATCCCTGCAGTCCCAGCGACTCGATGTTGGTACGCAGGAGGCCGCGTCCCTGCGCCGACTCCTCGATGAACAGCGTGAACGAGGCACCTCGCGACATCGCTTCGAGACCCAGCGCGCCAGTGCCGGCGAAAAGGTCGATGACGCGCGCACCGTCGATGCGCCCGCGCGAGGCCAGCATATTGAAGACGCTTTCGCGCGTGCGGTCGGCCGTGGGGCGGATCGACGCATCCGAAGGCGAGGCAATCGGCCTGCCGCGGAATTTACCGGCGACGATCCGCATTGCCGCGCCCCCGCACGCCGGCCGGGGAAGCCTTGCGGCCACCACCGCCACCGGACCCGCCCTTCTTGGGGCCTGCGTCACTGCCGCCGCCCTTGGGCCCACCTGCGGGGCTGGCGCCAACACGCTTCGGCCGCTTGTCCGCGCCGGTTTTCGAAGCATCGCCCCGGGAATCGGACTTGGAAAATGCTTTGCCGGCGGGTTTCGCATCGGGTTTGCCCGCCGGTCTGACGAAGGCCTTTTTCTTTCCAGCTGGCTTTTCAGGGCGCCTGCCTGTGTCGAGCCGGTCCAGCATGCCCTCTGCTGCTTGTCCGCGCGCGGGACGCTTTTCCCAGCCGGGCTTTTGCGGCTTGCCTGCAGGCTTTTCCGCTTCCTCGGCGCCGCCCCGCTGCACCACAGGCGCATCGAAATTCGCTCCGGATGCCTCGATCAGCCGCGGCCCGAGCTGGTCGCGCAACATGCGGCCCCTGATCTCGCGCACTTCGCGCTCGGCAAGATCGCCAAGCTGGAAAGGCCCGAACGATACCCGGATCAAGCGGTTGACCGTCAGCCCCAGCGCGCCCAGAACCTTCTTCACTTCGCGGTTCTTGCCCTCGCGCAGCGCCAGCGTGATCCAGACATTCGCGCCCTGCCTGCGGTCCAGCGTCGCTTCCATGGAACCGTAGAGCACGCCTTCGACTGCAATGCCGTCTTTCAACGTGTCGAGTTGCTCCTGGCTGATTTCGCCATGCGCGCGGACGCGGTAGCGCCGCAGCCAGCCGGTCTGCGGCAGTTCGAGGATGCGCGCAAGGCCGCCGTCATTGGTGAGCAGCAAGAGGCCTTCGGTATTGATGTCGAGACGGCCGATGGACATGACGCGCGGCATGTCCTTGGGCATTGCGCTGAAGACGGTCGGGCGGCCTTCGGGATCGCGCGCCGTGGTCACCAGGCCCGCAGGCTTGTGGAAAAGCCACAGCCGCGTGCGCTCGACCTGCGGCAGCGGCGCGCCGTCCACCTCGATCTTGTCCTTCGGGCCGACCGTAAAGGCCGGCGTGTCGAGTACCTTGCCGTTCACGGAAACACGCCCGGCAGCGATCCAGGTTTCCGCCTCGCGCCGCGAACACAGGCCTGCCCGCGCCAGGCGCTTGGCAATGCGCTCGCGCCCGTCGGTTTCAGCCGTGGCGGCAGAATGCGTCTTTTGCCCTTCGGATCGAGGGCCGGATTTTGCCGGTTGTTTTCCCATGCGATGTCCCTATCAAGGAAAATCAGCGTATGCGAGAAATTTTCCGGAAGTTGCGGAGCGGGCGATGTCACAATTCATGCAGGCGGCGTTGAACGAGGCCGAGGAGGCCGGCCGGCGCGGCGAGGTGCCGATCGGAGCCGTGATCGTGCGCGATGGGGAAATCATCGCGCAAGCGGGGAACCGCACGCTTGAGATGAACGATCCCACCGCGCATGCCGAAATCCTGGCGATCCGGCAGGCCTGCGGCACGCTGGGCAGCCAAAGGCTGCCGGACTGCGATCTCTATGTCACGCTGGAACCATGCCCGATGTGCGCGGCGGCAGTCTCCTTCGCGCGCATCCGCCGGCTATACTATGGTGCGGAAGACCCCAAGGGCGGCGCGGTGGAAAGCGGGGTGCGGTTTTTTGGCGATCCGACCTGCCATCATGCGCCGGATGTCTATTCGGGCCTCGCCGAACAGCAGTCGGCGCGGTTGTTGCGGGAGTTTTTCGCAGAACGGCGCTAGAATGACAGCTTGCGTTCAACCGATTCCATTTGAACGCTAACGCCGCTAGCCGCCGCGACCGCCCAGATCGCGAATGCGCTGAGCCCTCAGCTTGCGTTCTTCTTCCTCCATCGCCGCCCTCTCCTCTTCGGAATAGGCTTCAACGCCGGATGGCGCGGTCTCGACCGGCTTGCGGTAGGCGACCGGCGGTTCAGTGAGAAGACGGCGCGTCTGGTTCTTGGAAACGGTCAGCGTTTCCTTGGCCTTTTGCACTTCCTGCCGGGTGTTTTCGTTACCGTAGTCGAGCAGCGGATTCCCGTCGCGGTCGGTCTGGCCGACTGCAGAACTTCTTCGTGTAACCATTCTCGATGGCGATGCCTTCCTTCTTGCGAAGGCGCTCCTCGATGCCGACTTCGCCGGTGCGCGCGTCCACTTCGCCGGCGGCTGCCTGGATTCGGGCAATGCGCTGTTCAGGCGTTTCGGGCCAGGCGACGTTGGAAGCGGTCGCGGCGCTGTCGATCGGTTCGACCAGCGCCTGCTTGTTCTGCGGAACGACAAGGTCCGGCCGCGGAGAATAGTCGATATTCTTCTTCTCCGGAGCGAGATTGAACATCGTGTACACGTCCTTGAGCGTCTGCTCCTCCTGCGCCACTCCGGTGCCGTAGGTGGTGCCGCCGACGCAGCCCGACAGCGCAAGCGCGGCAAGACTTGCCAGGCCGGCGAGCAAAATCGAACGTGGGGACCTGTAGCTCATAGGTGAAAACAACCCTGAAGTTGCCGAACTTTGACTAGTCACTGCTTGGCAAATGCGGCCACAATCCGGCTTTTATCCCGAAAAGCTGCGGGAAACTAACGCAAAAGCGGGCCTGTGACAATGCGGTTACAGGCTGCGCCTGCCCATCCGGCGCAGCGGGCGGGGGAAAACGCCGTTAACGGTCGCCGGCTTCGATTTCGCGAACCGCCGCAGCATCGCGCAACGACAGGTCTGGAAATTGCGGGTCGGAGCCGACTTCGGGGAGAATGCGCCAAGAGCGCGCGCATTTGCGCCCCTCGGCACGGCGCGGCACGACAGCCACCGCGTTCTCGCCCTCCATCCGCCATGCGTCGTCAGGGGCGGGTTCCCCGCTCACCTTGATCTGGCTGGTGATGCAGATTTCGGCGAAATCGAGCCCTTCGAGCGCGGCAAGCAGTTCTTTGTCCATAACATGAACGACCGGGGCCGCCTCGAGCGAGGAACCGATGCGCTTTTCCTTGCGTTCGATCTCCAGCGCGCCGGTGACGACGCGGCGGACGCGGCGGATCTTCGACCATTTTTCCGCGAGCGCGTTGTCGCGCCATTCGACCGGCACATCGGGGAATTGCTCGAAGTGTATCGAGACATTTTCGCCCGGATGCCGGTCGAGCCAGGCCTCTTCCATGGTGAAGGGCAGGATCGGCGCCAGCCATTTGGCAAGGCAGTCGAACAGCACGCGCACTGTTTGCAAGGCCGCAAGCCGCTTTGCGCTCGACGGCGCGTCGCAATACAGCGCGTCCTTGCGGATGTCGAAATAGAAGGCGGAAAGCTCCACCACCATGAAATTCGACAGGCTGGACAAGACGCGCTTGAAGTCGAAGGCGTCGTAGCCCTCGCGAACGATCACGTCGAGTTCGGCGAGGCGGTGGTGCATCAGCCGCTCGAGTTCGGGCATTTGCGGCCACGGCACTTCCGTGCCGCGGTCATGCGCCAGCGTGCCGAGCATCCAGCGCATGGTGTTGCGCAGCTTGCGGTAGCTGTCGACGGCGGTCTTGAGGATTTCCGGGCCGATGCGCAGGTCTTCCGAATAGTCGGAAGAAGCGACCCACAGGCGCAATATGTCGGCGCCGGACTGGCGGATGACGTCCTGTGGCGTGACCACGTTGCCGAGCGACTTCGACATCTTGCGGCCTTCCTCGTCCATGACGAAGCCATGCGTCAGCACGGCGTCGTAGGGCGCGCGGCCGCGCGTGCCGCACGATTCCAGCAGCGAGGAATGGAACCAGCCGCGATGCTGGTCGGAGCCTTCCAGGTAGAGGTCGGCCGGCCATTTGAGGTCTTCGCGTTCCTCCAGGCAAAAGGCATGGGTGGAGCCTGAATCGAACCAGACATCGAGAATGTCGGTGACCTTGCGCCACGCCTCGTTGGCGCGCGAGCCGAGGAAACGCTCGCGCGCGCCATCGGCGAACCAGGCGTCCGCGCCTTCCTTTTCGAAGGCTTCGACGATGCGCGCATTGACCGCCTCGTCCTTGAGGACATTGCCGTTTTCGTCGGCGAAAACGGCGATCGGCACGCCCCAGGCGCGCTGGCGCGACAGCACCCAGTCGGGTCGCTGCTCGATCATGGCCTTCAGCCGGTTCTGTCCGGCAGCCGGCACGAAGCGGGTATCGGCGATCGCCTGCAGCGCGATTTCTCGCAATGTTTGCTTTTCCGCCGGCGCATCCGCGCCGCCGTCCGTTCGCGGGCTTGCACTCGCTGCGCTCTCTTGCCCTGCCACGGAGGGAACCGGGCTGATTTCCCGATCCATGTAGACGAACCATTGCGGTGTGTTGCGGAAGATCACCGGCTTCTTCGAGCGCCAGGAATGCGGATAGGTGTGCTTGAGGCGCCCGCGCGCAAACAGCATGTTCTTCTCTATCAGCGCGGAGATTACCGCCTGGTTGGCGTCGCCCTTCTTGCCGCTGTCGTCGATGACGCGCGCCGGCCCGCCCTCGCGGTCCGGGCCGAAGCCCGGCGCATCCTTGGTGTAGAAGCCCGCATCGTCGACGGTGAACGGGATGGCCGCATCCACGCCCTTGTGCCGGGCCTGTTCCATCCAGATATCAAAGTCCTCGCGGCCATGGCCGGGCGCGGTGTGGACGAAGCCGGTGCCCGCGTCGTCAGTGACGTGCTCGCCGTCGAAGAGGGGGACGTCGAATTCGTAGCCGCCGCCCAAGCCTTTGAGGGGGTGGGTACAGGTGATGGAAGCAAGTTGCAGGGAGTCGACCTCCCTGATACGCTTATATTCAAGCTTCGCCTTCTTGAAGCTATCTTCGGCCAGCTTGTCGGCGAAGATCAGTTTCTCGCCCGGCTGCGGGCCGAAATCATTGGCCGCCGCTGTAACTTCGTACAAGCCATAGCTGATGCGGTTCGAATAGCTGATCGCCCGGTTGCCGGGAATGGTCCAAGGCGTCGTCGTCCAGATGACGATGGAGGCACCGAGTAAATCGGAGGCCACATTACTGTCGCGAAAAGCCATCAAAACAGGAAACTTCACCCAAACCGTATCCGACTCATAGTCCTGGTATTCGACCTCGGCCTCGGCCAGCGCGGTGCGTTCGACGACCGACCACATCACGGGCTTCGAACCGCGGTAAAGCTGGCCGGTCATGGCGAATTTCATGCAGTTCGGCGGCGATCTTCGCTTCCGACTTGAACGCCATGGTGGTGTAGGGGTTCTCGAAATCGCCTTCGACGCCAAGCCGGCGGAACTCGGCCGACTGCACGCCGATCCAGTGCAGGGCAAATTCGCGGCACTGGCGGCGGAATTCGTTGACCGGCACCTCGTCCTTGTCGAGGCCCTTATCGCGGTACTGCTCCTCGATCTTCCATTCGATCGGCAGGCCGTGGCAGTCCCAGCCCGGCACGTAATTGCTGTCGTAGCCGCGCATCTGGAAGGAGCGCGTGATCAGGTCCTTGAGGATCTTGTTGAGCGCGTGGCCGATGTGCAGATGGCCGTTGGCGTAGGGCGGGCCGTCATGCAGCACATATTTGGGCCGGCCCTTTGAGGTCTCGCGCAGGCGCTTGTAGAGCTGCATCTCGTTCCATCGCGCGATGATCTGCGGCTCTTTCTCCGGCAGGCCTGCGCGCATGGGAAATTCGGTCTGGGGCAGATAGAGCGTTTCGCTCCAGTCGCGGCCCTCGGTCTTGGTCGTCGTGTCGTTCATCGGTTCTTGGCTTTCTGCCCGGCGCGTCATCCGCGCTACGGGGGACTGGAAGTCCTTTGGGCTTTCACCCGGAAATCTGTTGGAGGTCGGCGCCGGGCACGGCGCAGTCCATCGGCCCGGCGCCCGCGCCCTTTTCAGGCGGAGGCCGGGCGACTAATTCGAATGAAAATCAGGGCGCACGGACACATGACGCGTCTATTACCAGCATGGGAAGCCTGAATAAAGCGTGTTCTGGCTCATCCGGCAATGCCGGAAAGCGCGGCGCGGGCGCGGCGCGAATCCTCGTTCATCTGCGACACCAGCGCATCGACGCTGTCGAATTTTTCCTCGCCGCGCAGGAATGCGTGGAACTCGACCGCCAGTTCCTCGCCATAGAGGTCGCCGGCAAAGTCAAAGAGGAAGCTTTCGAGCAGTGGAGCGCCATTGTCGAAGGTCGGGCGGCGGCCATAGCTTGCCACGCCGTCATGGGCCGATCCGTCGGCGCGGAACACGCGGACGGCATAGATGCCGTGGCGCAGCGTCACTTCGGGCGGCAGCACCATGTTGGCGGTCGGATAGCCGAGCGTGCGGCCAAGCTGCTTGCCTTCGATGACCGGGCCGCTGACCCGGAATGCCCGCCCGAGCAACCCGTTGGCGGCGACGATGTCGCCATCGGCAAGCGCATTGCGGATGCGCGTCGACGAGATCACCTCGCCGGAGGCATCGCGAACCGGCTTGACCAGGCTGACGCCGATCTTCATCTCGCCTGCCCTGTCCTTCAGGAATTGCGGCGTGCCGAAGCGATCCTTGCCGAAATGGAAATCGAACCCGGCGACGGCATGGCGCGCAAGCATTTCCTGCCCCAGCAAACGGTAGACGAAGGAGGATGCCGGCATCATCGAAAACTGCTCGTCGAAGCGCTTCTCGACCATGGCCGCAAAGCCGAGTTGGCGCAGCAGGCGTGCCTTTTCAGCCGGCGGCGTCAGGCGGAACAGCGGCGTTTGCGGTCGGAAAAATGTGCGCGGATGCGGCTCGAAGGTCAGGACCAGCGCCGGCGCGCCAAGCGAAGCTGCCTGGCGCAGCGCTTCGTCCAGCACGCCGCGATGGCCAAGGTGGACGCCGTCGAAATTGCCGATGGCGACGACGCCCCGGCGCAAATGCTCCGGCAATTTTTCGTCCGGACCAACCCATTCGAACGGAGCCTCACTCACCGCGCTCACCATTTCAGCCGTGGCATCCAGGCGACAGGCGCCGCCCGGTGGTTTGCGAGAAAGTCGGAGAGTTGAACCTCGTCGGGCTTTTCGACATCGCCATATTCCCCGGCATGAATGCCGGCGCTTATGTAGAGGAGGTCTAGGCCGGCATTCATCGCGCCCTTGACGTCGGTCGGCATGCCGTCGCCGATTGCCAGGATCCGCTTGCCTGTCGATCTTGCGGCCCGCCAATTCGTCAAGGATATGCCGGGCCGAGCGATAGATCTGTGGATGCGGCTTGCCGACTATGAAGGCCTGTCCGCCCAGCGCCTCGTAGTCACGCGCCAGCGCCCCGGCGCACCACAGTAGCCGGTCGCCCATCTCGACCACGATGTCGGGATTGGCGCAAATGAAGGGCAGCTTGCGCGCAGCAAGTTCGGCAAGCAGCGGGGCATAGTCCTGCGGCGTCTCGGTGCGGTCGTCGACAAGGCCGGTGCAAACCACGCTGTCGGCATCGCGCCTGTCGACAAGTTCGACATCGAGGCCTTCGTAAAGCGACAGGTCGCGATCCGGACCGATGTGGAAGACACGCCGCGACTTCTCGGCGATGAGTTCGCGCGTCACGTCGCCCGAGGTCACAACCTTGTCGAAGACGCCATCGGGCACGCCGAGCTTCTCAAGCTGTTCCAGCACCGGGCCATGCGGCCGCGGGGCATTGGTGATCATCACGACATGGCCGCCATTCGCGGCGGAAGGCGGAAAGCGCCTCGATCGCGCCCGGCCAGGCCGCCACCCCGTTGTGCAGCACGCCCCAGACGTCGCACAAGATGGCGTCATAGCGCGGCGCGATTTCACTCAAGCCGCCAATGCGCGGAACTGGCTTTGTCACGGGTTCTGCCTTTTTCTGGATGCGACCGCCGCTTTTTGCAAAGGCAGATGCCACGGTCAAGCCAAGTTGGCGATGCGAAGGGAGCACATGGGTCGTGAATTCATCATGTTCCCTTACCATGGCGATGCGGTTCGCTTTCAAGCGGATGATTTTTCAGCGATAGTGGCGCTTACGGCGCCTGTGAGCCGCGCCGGGTGGCAACGCGTTTCGTATGTGTGAGTACATGGCGTTTTTCTTCTCTATTCCCCTTGTTGCCGGAGCGGTTGTTTCGGCTCTGTTGTGGCTGGCGGCGGGGATCGGCGGCTTGCCGCCCCTTCCGGCCATATGGATTGCGATTGCCGGCCTGGCAGCCGCATTCGCTGCGCTCTGCGCGGTCTTGGCGGCTTTCGCAACTAAAGTGTTCGATCGTGTTGAGCAGACCAGCGGGGAAAATGCCCAGTTCGAGCGCGCAATCCTTGTACGGGTTTCCCACCTGGAAGCGGCAATGGAGAGGCCCCGCCCCCAGCCTGCAACAGCCGTGCAAAGTGCGCCGGCCCGCCTTGCCGAGACCTTGAGATCCGGCGCCAGGGCTGAACCTGCGGCGCCGCCAGCTCTGGTGGCGATTGCGCCTTCCGAGCCGCCCGCCGAAAGCGGCAATGTGGTGCAGCTAGATCCTGCCGCGCGCATCCGTGCGCAAAAGGAAAAGCGCGGTCGCGGTTCGAGTCCGGAAATCGTGGAAGCCATCGCCAACGGGCGGTACGAAGCCTGGTACCAGCCTGTCCTTGGGCTGCCGGACCGAAAGCCGCGTCACCTTTCAGGGCATGCCTACCTTATGGTGGAAGGATCGAATCCGCTGGCGCCGAAATATTGGCTTGAAGCTGCATCGAACGAAGGCCGGCTGCCCGAGATAGACCGCTACATGCTGCTGCAGGGAATTAAGCTCTGCCGCGACCTGGCACGGCAGGAAAAGGCATGCGGCGTATTTTGGCGCTTCAACCGTGCGACGCTTGCAGACCAGGCGGCGTGGCTCCAGATCATCGAAGTCCTTCGCGCCAACAAGGCGCTGAGCGGCTTGTTCGTTTGCGAAATCAGACACGCCGACTACAACGAACTGCGGCTTGCGGAGATGGAAGCGCTTTACGCCATCAAGGAGGCTGGCTTCGAGCTTTGCCTTGCCGATTGCACCGACCTGCAGGGCCACGCGGCATCGGCAAGGCCTGGCATGTTCAAATATGTGTCGGCAGCAACGGACGTGATTGTCCACGCACCTAATGGTGGCGCACCGATCTCAAGGGATATCACCTGCATCGCCACGGGTGTCGAGAGCGAAGAGGATGCCATTTCGCTCATCGACAGGGACGTGCCGCTGGCTCAAGGTCCGTTCCTCGCGCCGCCCAAGCCGCTACGCCGCGATGGCAATGGCGGCCAAGCCGCCAACGGCGCGGGACTGCGCCAGCCCTGACCGCCCTTGCGGACAACAATAGACAGCCTCGCGCCGTTGACAAAACGACAGACCGCGCCTATCTCCAGCCCGCTGGCACTCACACTCCGCGAGTGCTAACAAAGAATGAACGGCCCCGCGGGGACTATGCGGGGCAGCTTCACCAAACAACGGGAAAACATCATGGCCAAGATCAAGTTCCGCCCGCTGCACGACCGCGTCGTCGTTCGCCGCGTCAAGTCCGAGGAAAAGACCGCGGGCGGCATCATCCTGCCTGACACGGCACAGGAAAAGCCTTCCGAAGGCGAAATCGTTTCGGTCGGATCCGGCGCACGCGACGAAAGCGGCAAGCTGGTTGCGCTCGACGTGAAAGTCGGCGACCGCGTCCTCTTCGGCAAGTGGTCGGGCACGGAAGTCAAGATCAATGGTGAGGAACTCCTCATCATGAAGGAATCCGACATCATGGGCGTTGTCGGCTAATCGCCGCACAGCCCGGTTTCAAAACCCTGAAATTAATCCGGAACGATCCGGAGAATAATCGAGGAGCAGACAATGGCTGCCAAGGAAGTAAAATTTTCTGCCGACGCACGTGAGCGCATGCTGCGTGGCGTCGACATTCTCGCCAACGCCGTGAAGGTGACGCTGGGCCCGAAAGGCCGCAACGTCGTCATCGAGAAGTCGTTCGGCGCACCGCGCATCACCAAGGACGGCGTCACGGTCGCCAAGGAAATCGAACTGGAAGACAGGTTCGAGAACATGGGCGCCCAGATGGTGCGCGAAGTTGCGTCGAAGACCAACGACGTCGCAGGCGACGGCACCACGACCGCAACGGTCCTGGCGCAGGCAATCGTGCGTGAAGGCGCGAAGGCCGTTGCGGCCGGCATGAACCCGATGGACCTCAAGCGCGGCATCGACCTCGCCGTCACCGAAGTCGTCGCGGCCCTGAAGAAGGCATCCAAGAAGATCAAGACCTCGGAGGAAGTCGCACAGGTCGGCACGATCTCGGCCAACGGCGAAGAGTCGGTCGGCGAGATGATCGCCAGCGCGATGCAGAAGGTCGGCAATGAGGGCGTCATCACGGTCGAGGAAGCCAAGACCGCCGAGACCGAACTCGAAGTCGTCGAAGGCATGCAGTTCGACCGCGGCTACCTGTCGCCGTACTTCGTGACCAACCCCGAGAAGATGCTCGCCGAACTCGACGACGTCTACATCCTGCTGCACGAGAAGAAGCTTTCGAACCTGCAGGCCATGCTGCCGGTGCTCGAGGCAGTCGTGCAGTCTTCGCGTCCGCTGCTGATCATCGCGGAAGACGTCGAAGGCGAAGCGCTGGCGACGCTCGTCGTCAACAAGCTGCGCGGCGGCCTCAAGATCGCTGCCGTCAAGGCTCCGGGCTTCGGCGACCGCCGCAAGGCCATGCTCGAGGACATCGCCGTCCTTTCCGGTGGCCAGGTGATCTCGGAAGACCTCGGCATCAAGCTCGAAAACGTAACCCTCGCCATGCTCGGCCGCGCCAAGAAGGTCTCGATCTCCAAGGAGAACACGACCATCGTCGACGGCGCCGGCAAGAAGAAGGAAATCGAGGGCCGCGTTGCCCAGATCAAGCAGCAGATCGAGGAAACCACCTCGGACTACGACCGCGAGAAGCTGCAGGAGCGTCTTGCCAAGCTGGCCGGCGGCGTTGCCGTCATCCGCATCGGCGGCGTCACCGAGATCGAGGTCAAGGAAAAGAAGGACCGCGTCGACGATGCGCTGAACGCAACCCGCGCGGCTGTCGAGGAAGGCATCGTTGCAGGCGGCGGCACCGCCCTTGCACGCGCTTCCGCGGCCATCACCGTCAAGGGCGTCAACGACGACCAGGAAGCCGGCATCAACATCGTGCGCCGCGCCCTCCAGTCTCCGCTGCGCCAGATCGCATCGAATGCCGGTGCGGAAGCCTCGATCGTTGCAGGCAAGGTGCTTGAGAACAAGCTCAACACCTACGGCTTCAACGCCCAGACCGGCGAATATGGCGACATGATCGCCATGGGTATCGTCGATCCGGTCAAGGTCGTGCGCACGGCGCTGCAGGACGCGGCCTCGGTCGCGGGCCTGCTGATCACCACCGAGGCCATGGTCGCCGAACTTCCGAAGAAGGAATCGGCCGGCGGCGGCGGCGGAATGCCCGACATGGCGGCATGGGCGGCATGGGCGGCATGATGTAAGCTGCAAGCCAACGCGCTTGAATGAAAAGGCCGCCTCCGGGCGGCCTTTTTTGTCTGCTTTCAAGCATGCAGGAACTCAGGGCAGATTTGGTGAACAATCCGTGTGTTCTCCGAGGCCATGGACATTGCGGCGTTGTCGGCTCTAATGATCGCCAATCGATTAAACTGGAGCGTTCAATGAACAACATCATTCTTCTCGTCGCGCGAATCCTGCTCTCCTTCATGTTCATCATGTCAGGAGCGATGAAATTCGGCGACATCGGCAGCACCGCCGGCATGATCACCCAGGCTGGCCTGCCCGCCGGCACCGCGCTGGCCTGGCTGGCAGCAATCTTCGAACTGGTTGCGGGCCTTGCAATCCTCGCGGGCTTCCAGACCAAGATCGCAGCCTATCTGCTGGCGGCGTTCTGCGTCTTCACCGCATTCATGTTCCATGGCAGCCCGATCGCGATGCCCGATTTCCCGGAAGGCGCGAACGCGATGCTTTCGCTGTTCAACCAGATCATGATGATGAAGAACCTCACCATCGCAGGCGGTTTCCTGGCGCTTTCGGTGGCCGGACCCGGCGCCTGGTCGGTGGACGCCCGCCGCTGATCCGCAAGACCATTAAAATCGCAAAGCCGCCCATCGGGGCGGCTTTTTTATTCCTGCTTCGCGCCCAAGGCTGCAGCGAGCTTCTCGACCAGTGCGGCGTCTTGTGGATACCGCACGCGCCGCGATGAGACAAGGCAGGCCTGCGAGCGCAGGATCAGGCCGTCTTCCAGCAGCTTCAGATGGTTCGCCCGCAGCGTCGATCCGGTCGAGGTGATGTCGACGATCACGTCGGCCTGGCCGGACGCGGGCGCGCCCTCGGTGGCGCCGAGGCTTTCGACGACGCGGTAGGTCTGGATGCCGTGGACGCGGGAGAAAAACTCCTGCGTCATGCGCCAGTATTTGGTCGCGATGCGCAGCCGGCGGCCGTGGCGGGCGCGGAACTCGGCCGCCACGTCCTCGAGGTCGGCCATGGTGTCGACATCGTACCAGACCTGCGGCACCGCAACGACGACATCGGCCTGACCGAAGCCGAGCCGCGCCTCGATTCCCATGCGCGATTGCCATTCGGCCGACCGCTTCGCGCACCAGATCCTCGCCGGTGACGCCGAGGTCGATATTGCCGGAGGCAAGTTCGCGCGCGATCTCGGAGGCGGAGAGGAACGAAACTTCCAGCTCCGGCTCGGCCTCGATGCGCCCGCGATAGCTGCGCGAATCCTCGGGCTCGGTGACCTTGAGGCCGGCATCGGCGAAGGCGGCGAGCGTCTGCTCGCGCAGCCGTCCCTTGGAGGGTATTGCGAGGGTGACGCTCATTTGGCGGCCTCCAGCCGGTCGAGCCAGACCGAAAAGCCGACGCCGGGAACTTCCGAACGCGCGCCCAGCAGCGTCAACAGCCGGTCGTAGCGCCCGCCGCCGGCGACGGGCTTGCCGCCACCGGGCGGCAGGATCTCGTAGACGAGGCCGGTATAGTAGTCGAGCGGACGACCGAAGGCGGCATCGTAGGTAATGCCGGCCGGATCGATGCCGTCGGCTGCGAAGCTGTTCGCATGCGCGCATCGAAATTCGTCCAGCACCGGCCCCATGTCGCCATCGAGCCGACCCGCGAATTCACGCAGTGCCGTGCCCGCCTCATCGAGCGGCTTGCGGATCGCCAGGAAGGCGCGCAAATCGGCGATGTGGTCCGCGGTCAGGCGGGCATTGTCGAGCGCCGCCTGCTCCAGCATCCGCGCCGCGATCTCGCCCGGCGAGCGGCTCGCGGCTGCGGCAAAGCCGTATTCCTCCATGCGCGCGGCAATCGCTGCGGACAGTGCAGCAGCGTCGCCCGCCTCCAGCGCGGCGGTGATTTCCTCGGGGTGGCCGCTCGGCCGCTCGCGCGGACTGCCGAGCGAGGCGATCAGCGCCTCGACCTTGTCCGGCGCGCCGAAGGAACGGGCAAGCTTCTTGCGCCAGCCGGAAGGCAGGCCGAGCGCGCGCACGCACCGCCTCGAACACGGCCTGGTCGCCCAGCGTGACGCGCCAGCCATTGCCGCCCGCCGCCTCGTTGCACAGCGCCAGCGCATCGGCGATCGAGCGCGCATCGGCGGCAAGCCGGTCGCTATCGCCGATATCCTCGATGCCCGCCTGGCGGAACTCGGCCGGTTCGTCCTGACGCTGGCGGAACACCGTGCCGGCATAGCCGTAGCGCGCCGGCGCGCCCTCGCCCGCCAGATGGTGCAGGCAGACGGGAATGGTGAATTCGGGGCGCAGGCAAAGCGCCTCGCCGCGCTGGCCGGTGGTGATGAAGATGCGCCGGCGCAGATCCTCGCCCGCCGTGTCGAGGAACGGGTCGGCCGGCTGCAACAGGCCGATCTGCGGCACGGAGCAGCCGCGCGATGCGAGCCAGGCGAGGAGGTCGGTCATGGCATTGCGCCCCTCTCGCAGCGGACAGAGGGGGATAATTTGGAACCAGCGGTCACCCCCCTCCCGCCGCCGATGGCGGCACCCTCCCCCCTTGAGGGGAGGATGGCTGCGAAGCAACCTGGAGGGGGGCTTTTCGCAGTGCCACCTCAGCCATCCCGGGCGGCGGCGAGCATTTCGCGCACCTTCGCGACCAGGTCGCCTTCCGGCACGGTGACCTGCGCGACGCGGGCGGCGCGCCATTCGGCGTTGGAGGCGATGGCCTCGGCCTGGCGGCGGCCCTCGATCAGGTCCTTGATCTACGATCTCGCCGCGCGTCGCGCTCGTCCGAACCCTGGATGATCGCCAGCGGGCAGCCGCGCCGGTCGGCATATTTGAGCTGGTTGCCGAAATTCTTCGAATTGCCCTGGTACATTTCGGCGCGGATGCCGGCGGCGCGCAAGATCCTGCGTCATCTTCTGGTAGCGGCCGAGCGCCTCGACATCGCGGTCCATGACCGTGACGAGCACCGGCTGCTGCGACATCGTCGGCGCCCAGCTTGCCGAGGTTCTTCAGCGCCGTCATCAGGCGCGAGACGCCGATGGAAAAGCCGGTCGCGGGAACGTCCTGCCCGGTGAAGCGCTTGACGAGGCCGTCATAGCGCCCGCCGCCCGCCACCGAGCCGAAGCGCACCGTCTCGCCGTCCTCGTTCACCACCGGAAAGGTGAGTTCGCACTCATAGACCGGGCCGGTGTAGTATTCGAGGCCGCGGACGACGGAGGGGTCGATGCGGATGCGGTCACGTGCATAGCCTGCGCATGCACTAAGCGCATAGTTCTCAGCCATCATGCCGACACTATCCGAGCTCGACTTTCGACAACCCATTGCTCACGGCAGATTCTGCGCTCTGGATAATAGTCGCGACCGCTATTTTCTCGATTCGCGATGCTCTCAACGAATTCGTCATGGAAGTGCCGAGATCCCATCGGTCGTCCCATGCCTCGTGACGATCAAAGACGACCTGCGAGATCTGCCCCTCACCCAACCCCGCACCCTTGGTGAAGTCGCCGCTTTCGTCCTTGCCCCGTCCCATGCCTCGCCGAGCAATAGCCGCACGCCTTCGACGCCGAACTTGTCGAGCTTGTCGATGGCGCGCAGCACGGCGAGCTTCTGGTTCTCGTCGGTGACGCCGATCGCCTCCATCACGCCGTCGAGCACCTTGCGGTTGTTGACGCGGACCACATAGTCGCCGCGCGCGATGCCGAGCGCCTCCATGGTGTCGGCCATCATCATGCACATCTCGGCATCGGCCTGGCACGCCGGGCGAACCGACGCTGTCGGCGTCGAACTGCATGAACTGGCGGAAGCGCCCCGGCCCCGGCTTCTCGTTGCGGAACACCCAGCCGGCGCGATAGGTGCGGTAGGGCAGCTGCGATCTCGTTGATGTTCTCGGCGACATGGCGCGCGAGCGGCGCGGTCAGGTCGTAGCGCAGGCTCATCCACTGCTCGTCGTCGTCCTGCAGCGAAAACACGCCCTCGTTCGGCCGGTCGGCATCGGGCAGGAACTTGCCGAGCGCGTCGGTATATTCGAACATCGGCGTCTCGACCGGATCGAAGCCGTAGCGCTCGTACACCTCGCGGATCGCGGCCATCATCTTTTCGGTCGCGCGGATGTCGGCCGGCGAGCGGTCGACGAAACCGCGCGGCAGGCGGGCCTTGAGCTTGTTCGGCTTCTTCTTCGATTGTGACATGCGCACTCGCTGGGGTGAAAGGATCGCGTTTCGTCTAGCGGATGGCAAAAGGCGCGGCAAGGGAGCGCATCGGCTTTGCCTTGTGGTGTACGGACAGGCACCCTACCGTTTGGGCAAACATGCCATCGGGTTTTACAAACGGTCCATTTGGAGGAAGACGCAAATGAATATTCGTACCGTCGCTGCTGCGGCCTCGATCATCGCCAGCTCTCGGCGCCGTTGGCGCTTGCGCAGGAAACCGACCATTCGGCGATGGGGCATTCCGCCATGGCTGCACCCAAGGGCGACCAGGGCCCGTCCAGCAAGGCTTTCGCCGAGGCCAATGCGCGCATGCACGCCGGCATGGACCTGGAGTTCAGCGGCGATGCCGATGTCGATTTCGTCAAGGGCATGATCGCGCACCATCAAGGCGCGGTCGAGATGGCCGAGATCGTGCTCAAATACGGCAAGGACGAGGAACTGCGAACGCTGGCGACGCAAATCATTGCGGCGCAGGAGCCCGAGATCAAGTTCATGCAGGAATGGCTGGCGAAAAGGGCAAGTAGGAATGGCGCGGGCGGGAGACCGGCGCGCGCCTCGCCAATCAGGCGAGCGCCTGCCAGGTCTGGTATCCCGCCAGCAGCAGGATCAGCAAACCGACGGCCCGCAGCAGTACATTCTCGCGGATGTTCTTTACCAGCAGGCCGGCAAGCGGCGCGGCGAACAGCCCGCCGATGATGAGGCCTGCAACAGCGGGAAGCATCGCCGAAAGGCCGCTGCCCTCGTCCCAGTGTCCGGTCAGCAGCGCCGTCAGGAAGCTCAGCGAAACCGCAAGCGTGATCAGGAACTCGCTGGCGTTGACCGTGCCGATGACATAGCGCGGCGCGCCGCCTGCGCCAAGAAGGCCTGTGGTCACGATCGGCCCCCAGCCGCCACCGCCTGCCGCGTCGAGAAACCCGCCGATCGCGCCGAGCGGCGCGGTCATCGCGGCAGGCACCGGGCGCGCGGGCAGCTTGCGGAAAGAGCGGACAAGCAGCCACACACCGATCAGCGCCAGATAGGTGGTGACAACCGGGCGCATTACGGAAGCATCGATGGAGGTCAGCACGAACGCGCCGAGGCAGCCGCCCAGGACGCCGAAGGGCGCGAGCCGCACCATCAACTTCCAGTCGATGTTGCGATAATAGTGGTGGGAGATGCCGGATGCGCCGGTAGTGAAGACTTCCGCCGCATGCACGGCCGCCGAGGCATGGGCCGGCGAAATACCCGACGAAATCAGCACGGTCGATGAAATGACGCCATAGGCCATGCCCAGGGCGCCATCCACGGCCTGCGCCAGAAATCCGACGACGAGAAACAGCAGGAATTCTGACACCTACACCCCCTGAAAGCGGGCAGATGTTATGGGAGCAAGTTCGTTGGTACGTGGAAGAACATTGCCAATTCGCACCGTCGCGCGGAAATGGTTTCTACCGCAGCGCCCAACGCGCATGTTCCGTCACTGCTGGATGCGAGGCCGGTCGAAATTGCGGCGAAGCGATTCTATTTCGCCCCGGCAATGGCAACCTACGACGTGGTCGTTCACGAGGCCCATCGCCTGCATGAAGGCATAGACCGTGGTCGGGCCGACAAAGGTCCAGCCCCGCTTCTTCAGGTCCTTCGAAATCGCGACCGATTGCGGTGATACCGGATTTGCGCGCAGCCAATCCCAGGTCAGTTTCTCCGGCCGGGTGTCCGCCGGCGGCTCGAAACTCCAGAACCAGGCCGCGAGCGAACCTTTCTCCGCCTGAAGTTCCAGCGCCCGGCGGGCATTGTTGATGGTCGAGGCGATCTTGCCGCGATGCCGGATGATGCCCGCGTCGCCGAGCAACCGCTCGATATCGCCGTCGCCCATTGCAGCAACGGCAGGAATGTCGAAACCATGGAAGGCAGCGCGGAAATTCTCGCGCTTGCGCAAAATCGTCAGCCAGGAAAGCCCGGACTGGAAGCCTTCCAGGCAAATCTTCTCAAAAAGCCGCGTGTCGTCAACAACAGGACGGCCCCATTCGGCGTCATGGTAGCGCTCATATTCCGGCACGCCGCCATGCCAAAGGCAACGCTTGCGCCCGTCCGCGCCTTCCAACAATCCGGCGATTGTGATCTCGTTTTGCGGCTGCGGCATGGAGTCTCCGTCAATCCTGCCTTTTCAAATGGTATGCGATACGTTTAATTGCTGCGGTTCGGGATGCAAATGCAAGTCGGCCCAGCAGCCGTCGGCAACCTGCCGGCCCGCCCGCCCAGCAAAATGGATTATCCCAAGGCATGTCTTTGACCCGACAGGTTTGCGCCCTCATCCTTGCCGCCACCCTCGCCTTCTTGCCACAAGCCGCGCGGGCGGCAAGCGATGCGGAGCTTATACGCGGCTTCAATCTGACTGTGTTCGGCGCGGAATATTCGCCGTTGGGCTTCCAGTCGAACTATATCCGCAAGTTCAACGGCACGGTCCGCTTTCATATCGTAAACCTTTCATCGCGCAACCGCGTCCCGGAGATCAGGGCCTTTATCCTGTCGCTGAACCGTTCGATCGGCAACTTCCGGGCAGAAATCGTGGATAGCCCGGCCCGCGCCAACTTCACGGTCTACGTCGTCGACCGGAAAGACTATACGGCTACGGTGCGCGACAAGGTCTACCGGCGCACCACCGCCAGCACGCCGGGCAAGTGCCTCGTACGGTCGGTGTTCTCGCGCAACGGCATCAACCGTTCGGATGCCGTAATCGTTTCCGACGAGGGGGAGGCGCTCTTCGACCGCTGCAAGGTGGAGGAAATCCTGCAGGGCCTCGGCCCACTGAACGAGCATCCGAGCCTCACGGAAAGCATGTTCAACGACCGGACCCGGCACACATCCTTTACGCGGTTCGACCGGATCATCCTCAACATGCTCTATCACAAACGCATCCGCAACGGGGCGACGCTCGAATCGGTGCAACCGCTGCTGCCGGCAGTACTTCGGGACGCAAAGCGGCGTTAAGGCGCGGTTAACCAGTGCGGCAAACCCGGTATTTACCACGTTTGAACTGAGCTGGCCCGGTTACCGGCGCATTCACCATTCGCTTCGGATTTTCCTGCGATGCTTTACGCGTGCTTAACCGGGCGCTTCCGCGGGCCGGTAACCGACGATTTGTAAGGTGTACGTCATGAATTCAACCGCCTTTTGCGGCGCCGCAATGCTTGCCGCGCTTTTTGCCTTTCCGGCAGCGGCCCAGACTACGAAACGGTACGCGCCGCCGCCAGCATCGACCCTTTCGGCAGACCTCGTTTCGCCTTGGGTAAACCAGTTGTCGCGCAAGCCCGGCGCGCCCGGCCAGCGCCGGCTGGAGCTTGCGCCCGCGCCAAGCCCGCGAGCCTATCGAAGGGATACCACCGTCAGCGGCTTCACGCCGCTACAGGCCGATCCGGTGCGCAGCAAGAAACAGTCCGCACAACCCGCGCGTGTTCAGCAGGCAAGCACTTCTCCCAAGGAAACCCAAAGGGAGATCGATCCGCAGTTCGAGATGCAGATCGTTTCATATGAAAGCGGCTATACGCCGGGCACCATCATCATCGATACCGAGGCGCGGTTCCTGTACCTGATCGAGGAACAGGGCATGGCGCGCCGATACGGCGTGGGCGTTGGGCGGCCCGGCTTCGAATGGGCCGGCGAGCACAAGATCACACGCAAGGCCGAATGGCCGGGTTGGACGCCTCCAGCCCAAATGCGCGAACGCGAGGCCGCACAGGGGAAGATCCTGCCGGCATACATGGAGGGCGGCCCGTCAAACCCGCTCGGAGCACGGGCGCTCTATCTGGGTGATTCGCTTTACCGCATCCACGGCACAAACCAGCCCTGGTCCATCGGCAAGGCGGTTTCCTCCGGCTGCATCCGCATGCGCAACGAGGACGTCATAGACCTCTACGAGCGCGTCGGTACCGGTACGAAAGTCATCGTTTCCTGACAAGGCGCGTTCGCTGGCAGGCAAAAATCCGTGACATTACTAGCCGCCTCGCGTTTTCGTGAGGCGGCTTGCCTTGCGCGGTGCGATTGTGGCAATTACGGTGACGTGATGGAGAAATTGGGGCGGGAAACCGATCCCATGAATTTGTCCAGAATTCGGGATCGCGCCAGAGGGAGAAAAGTCCGCATGATACGGAAAGCCTTCATTGCAGGGGCCTTGGCTGTAGGGGCCTTCGTCTTTGTCAGTGCACCGCTGGCGACAAGCGCCCGCGCCGAAATGGTCTACAACGCCAGCGAAGGGCGGTGGGAAGAGGTCAACCTCGCCCAGCGCCAGCGGATGAAAGGCGTTCCGGCGAAGTTCAAGCGCCGCGGCGTGATGGTTGCCACGCAGGAAGCGCCGGGCACGATCATCATCGATACCAACAACAAGTTCCTGTACCACATCACCGGCAACAACCGGGCGACGCGCTATGGCGTCGGCGTGGGCCGCGAAGGCTTCGGCTGGAGCGGAACCGTCAAGGTCGGCGCGATGAAGGAATGGCCGACATGGACGCCGCCGGCCGAGATGCGGGCGCGTGAAAGGGCCGCAGGCCGGATCCTGCCGATCAGCATGGCAGGCGGCCCCGACAATCCGCTCGGCGCGCGTGCCATGTATCTTTACAAGGGCGGGCGCGACACGATCTACCGCATTCACGGCACCAACCAGCCTTGGTCGATCGGCCTCAATCTTTCGTCAGGCTGCATCCGTATGATGAACAAGGATGTCGAGCACCTCTATTCGAAGGTGGATATCGGCACGAAGGTCATCGTGGTCGGGCCCGGCGAGGATGCACGCAGATATGTCAGGGAAGGTCTTGGCGGCGCTTTTGGCGGCGCGCTGACCTCCATTCTCGGCGGCTGAAGTAATCAATCCGCAATCTTGAAAAGCCCGTTTCGCGCGGGCTTTTTTTATTGCGCCGCCACCAGCCGCGGCGCACTCGGCATGCCTGACGGCATGCGCCCGCCATGGGCCCAGTTGAGAATCTCGACCGTGTGGATTACCGGCACGCCGGCGCCGTCGCCGATCTGCGTCATGCAACCGATGTTGCCGGCCGCGACGAGGTCCGGCCGCGTGCGCGCGATGTTGGCGAGTTTGCGCGCCTTGAGTTTTCCGGCGATCTCCGGCTGCAGGATGTTATAGGTACCGGCAGAGCCGCAGCACAAATGGCCTTCCGGCACATCGACAACGGTGAAGCCGGCTGCGGCGAGCAGGCGCTTGGGCTGTTCCTTGATCTTCTGGCCATGCTGCATCGAGCAGGCCGAGTGATAGGCGAGGCGGATGCCCCTGCCCGCCTCGCTTGCAGGCATGGCGATGGTCAGCCAGATACTCGGTTACATCCTTGGCAAGTTCGGAAACCTTGCGCGCCTTTTCAGTATAGAGTGGATCAAGCCGCAGCATGTGGCCGTAATCCTTGACGGTGGTACCGCAGCCCGACGTCGTTATGATGATCGCATCGAGGCCGCCATTTTCGATCTCGCCGGTCCAGGCATCGACATTGCGGCGGGCCTGGGCGAGCGCTTCCCCTTCGCGCCCCATGTGGTGGACGAGCGCGCCGCAGCATCCCTCGCCCTTCGGCACGACGACCTCGATGCCAAGGCGGGTCAGCAGTTCAACCGCCGCCTCGTTGATGCGCGGGTTCAGCACCGGTTGGGCGCAGCCTGAAAGGATCGCGACGCGTCCCTTGCGAGCGCCCGCCGCCATGTGGGTGCCGGTTGCCGCCGCGCCGCTTGCCTTGGGCAGCGATGCCGGGGCCAGCGAAAGCATTGCCGACATCGGCAACAGGCCGGGAATTGCGCGGAAAACTCCTGCAAAAGGCCTCGCAAGCCGGGCGGCGGTGAGCGCTGCCCGGAACCGGCCCGGGAATGGCAGCACTTGCGACAGCATCGAGCGGATCACGCGGTCGGCCAATGGCCGCCGGTAGGTCTTCTGGATGTGGGCGCGCGCATGATCGACGAGGTGCATGTAGTTGACGCCCGGAGGGGCAGGTCGTCATGCAGGCGAGGCATGAGAGGCAGCGGTCGATATGCTTGACGAAGCGCTCGTCAGCCGGTTTGCCGTTCTCCAGCACGTCCTTGATCAGGTAGATGCGCCCGCGCGGGCTGTCGAGTTCATCGCCGAGTGTCAAATAGGTCGGGCATGTGGCGGTGCAAAAGCCGCAATGCACGCATTTGCGCAATATGCTTTCCGAATGGGCCACATGCGGGTCGGCCAGTTGTTCCGGCGAAAAGACTGTCTGCATCTCAGGCCCCGTACATCAGTTTCGGCAACAGGCCGAGCGCACCCATGAGAACGAGGGCGGCAAAAGTGAAGTATATCCAGTTTGGCAATGCCGGACCGATCGCGGCTCGCAATGCCTGCACTGGAGCGGCAAGGGCAATTCCAACGCTGGCGAAGGCCAGCGGCAATTGCGCCATAGACGGCTCTTGCATCGCCAGCATTCCCGCCCAGACAGTCCCCGCGAATACCGCAGCGCCGACGATGCCCATGGCAGCGATCCGTCCGCGGGGCAGCAGGCAAAGCCCGACATAAACTGCGGCCGGCAGCAAAACGAAGATGATCGCAAAAATCGCCATCTCCTACATCGCGCCGCAGTTGAGGATCGCCTTCGGATCGAACTGACGGCGCAGATTCTTCGACAGCGCTTCGATTGCCGGAGCCTGCGGCTCGAATACCGGGATAGCCAGATTGCCCGCGCGCATCACCGTGGCATGCCCGTTGCCCGACACCGCACCGCGTATCATCGCGGCGCCGGCATCGTCATCGTCCGGCGTCAAAAGCCAGACGAGCCCGCCGCCCCAGTCGTACAGCGCTTGTGCCTCGCGGCTTGCCTTGATCGCAGCTACGAGCGCCGGCGCGGAGGATGGCCGCACGGAAATCTTCCAAACTGCTCCGGCGCGCCCGGCGAAGGGGAGGACGTCGCGTACTGTGCGCCACAGCTCCAGGGAATCCTCGCGGCCCGCAATCTTTGCCTCGCCTA
This sequence comes from uncultured Alphaproteobacteria bacterium, assembly GCA_963699855.1. Taxonomy (GTDB): domain Bacteria; phylum Pseudomonadota; class Alphaproteobacteria; order Rhizobiales; family Rhizobiaceae; genus BOKV01. The sequence continues at coordinate 163,531 of CAVOVL010000009.1, forward strand.
ACGGCGAAAGCAACCGGGCCAGCTCGCCGGACCGGTATGCTACCGACGGCTCGAAGCCCTCGAGCCGCAGAAACGTGCGCGGCTTTTCACCTGGAAAATGTGCAGCGCCGGTAACATCGAAGGGAGATCCCAGCGCCGCCGACATCGCCTCGACAGCGCGCACATCGTCGAGGCCGTGCAGGATCACAGTCGCCGCGGTTTCCGGTCTTGGCAGCACCTTGAAGACGATCTCGGTGACCACGCCCAGCGTGCCGCGCGAGCCGCACATCAGCTTGACAAGGTCATAGCCGGTGACGTTTTTCATCACCCGGCCGCCATTCTTGACGATGGTTCCGGTGCCGTCGACGAAGCGCACGCCGATGGCGCTGTCGCGCAGCGCCCCCGCCTGGATGCGGCGCGGACCCGATACGCCGCAGACGAAAGCACCGCCGATGGTGGGCTCGCCGCTGGTTCCCAGAAGCGGGCGCCAGTCGGCCGGCTCGAAGGGCAGATGCTGGCCCTCGCCCGCCAGTGCCGCCTCGATTTGGGCAAGCGGCGTACCGGACTTCGCGCCGATGGTCAGCGCCGCCGGTTCGTATAGCGTTATGCCGGAAAGCCCTTCGACCGACAGCGTGTCGCGGGCCTCGCTGTTGCGTGCGTGCGCGGGTTCCGCCGCCCTTGATCGTCAGCTTCCGGCTGGTCCGGGCGCTTTCGGCGACGATTTGCGAAATCGCGGCTTCGGTACCAGGCGTGAACACGGTCATTCAGCCGCCTCGCTTGGCGCGTTCCTCAACCTGCGCGAATGGCTCACATCCATTGGAAACACCTTCGCCGGATTGAGCAGCCAGGCCGGATCGAACACATCCTTGACCCGCATCTGCAATTCCATGTCGTCGCGGGTGAACTGGTAGTGCATCAGGTCGCGCTTTTCGATGCCGACGCCATGCTCGCCGGTAAGACAGCCGCCGACTTCGACGCAGAGCTTGAGAATGTCGGAGCCGAAATCCTCGCATTTCTCCTGGTCGCCCGGCTTGTTGGCGTCGAACAGGATCAGCGGGTGAAGGTTACCGTCGCCGGCATGGAACACGTTGGCGACGCGTAGGCCGTATTCACCGGCCATCTCGCTCATGCGCCGCAGGACGAATGGCAATTGCGAAGTCGGAATGGTGCCGTCCATGCACATGTAGTCGGCCATCTGGCCCATCGCGCCGAAAGCCGCCTTGCGGCCCTTCCAGATGAGGTCGGACTGGATCGCAGACTCGCTTTCGCGCATGACCTTGGGCGAATGCCTCGCCGCAATCGCCTTGATGCGGGCAAGCTGGTCGTCGATCTCCTGCAACGAGCCCTCGACCTCCACGATCAGCAGCGCTTCGACGTCGGTGGGATAGCCGGCCTTGGCAAAATTCTCGCAGGCGATGATGGCCGGACCGTCCATGAATTCCATTGCGACGGGCAGCACGCCCGACTTGATGATGTCGGCGACGCAGGCACCGGCGACCTCGCTGGAATCGAACCCCATCAGGATCGGGCGGGCTCCTTCCGGCTTGCGCAGGATGCGCAGCACGGCCTCGGTAACGATGCCGAACTGGCCTTCAGAACCGCAGATCACGCCGAGAAGATCGTAGCCCGCCGGATCGCACCACGGTCCGCCGATCTCAAGGATTTCGCCGTCCATGGTGACCAGCGTGACGCCCAGCAGGTTGTTGGTGGTGACGCCGTATTTGAGGCAATGCGCGCCGCCCGAGTTCATCGCCACATTGCCGGCGATGGCACAGGCAAGCTGGCTGGACGGGTCGGGCGCATAGAAGAAGCCCTCTGCCTCGACAGCAGCGGACACGGACAGGTTGGTCATTCCCGCCTCGACGCGAATATAGCGGTCGGCGAAACTGGTCTCGATCACCCGGTTGAGGCGCGACACGCCGATCACCACGCTGTCGGCGGTCGGCAGCGCGCCGCCGGCGAGCGACGTGCCCGAACCTCTCGGAACGACCGGCACGCCGAAGCGCGAGCACGCCTTCATGCACATCGGCAACGGCCTTGGTGGAACGGGGCAATACCACCGCGAGCGGGGCGCAGCGATACGCCGTGAGGGCATCGCATTCATAGGCAAGGGTCTCGGCAGGATCGGAAATCACGTTTTCAACGCCGGCTGCCTCGCCAAGGGCGGCCACGATCTCGGCCTTTCGCGCCACAACGGCACGGTCCGCAGAAGGCATTTCGATCCTGGACATCGGCAGCACCTCGCACAGTGGTAATTAATTTTTACCACTGATGCAGCCGTCGCGCAAATCTCAATCCTTGTCGATATGCGTGATGCGGATGCGCCGGACAGTCCACCACACCGCAAGGATCGCCACCGGCACGAAGAGGCCGGTCAGCACGGGCGGCGAAAGCGTATTCCGGGAGGTTGGCCTTGAAGGCCTGGGAAACGTAGTAGAACAGGCCGACCACATAGTATGAAACCGCGGCGACGGACAGTCCTTCGACCGTGCGCTGGAGCTGCAATTGCTGCTTGCCGCGCCGGTTGAGGCCGTCGAGAAGGTCACGATTCTGGTTAGCCATCTCGACTTCCACGCGGGTTCGCAACAGATCGGCAGCGCGCGAAAGCTTCAGGGACAGGTTGGCCTGCCGTTCCTCGACCGAGCTACAGGTGCGAAGCGCCGGCGCGATGCGCCTTTCCAGAAAAGTCGCGAAATTCTTGTACCCGGGAAGGGTTGCAGGCCCCAGCGCCGCGATGCGTTCGGCGAAGATGTCGCCATAGGCGCGGGTCGCGCCGAAGCGGAAGAGGCTTGCCGCCGAATCGGCCTCAAGTTCGGTGGCCAGGAGCATCATCTGGTCGAGCAGGGCCTGGCCCTTGTTCGGCCCCTCGGACTGCATTTCGGTGGTGAGGCGGCCAAGCTCAGTCTCGAAACGGGAAAGCCCTGCGGAAACCTTTTGCGCCACAGGCAAACCGAACAGCGTCAGCACGCGGTAGGTTTCCAGTTCTATGGCGGTCTTGGCGAAATAGCCGATGCGCCAAGGCTTCATGCCATTTTCGAGCATCAGGAAGATGGTCATTCCGCTGGCATCCTGGCGGAAATCGGTCGCGATCAGCGATTGGCCGTCCTCAAGGACGTTGACGCTCAAGGCACGCTTCTCGAAGCGTTCGATGAGCTTGAGATTTTCGCCGGAATGCGGGCGCACCTCGACGCGGCAGGACGACACGAGCTTGTCCGGCATCGGCGAAACCCGCATTGAAGGGATGACCCTCGACATCGCCCATGAAACGCTCGGGCGCCGGTCCATCCCACAGGAAAGTCGAGAACTCGGCATGCCTTTCCCAACGCAACATGCCGCGCCCCCATGCAATGGCATGGTATCGCGCCGCTGGATCAGGCTGGGCCGCGCCGCGCGCCGCGCAAAGCCGCGCCATCACCTCGCGGCTGCCGGCTCCGCCATCCGTGCTGGCAAAGGCGAAATGCAGCAACACGCTGGAAGGCGCAATTTCCGGAAACGGACGCGCATGGACTTCCCCCAGCGCCATGGCGCGCGAGGGATGTTCGGCAAAACTCAAGGCCGGCGGGGCATCGATCCGCTTGCTTTTGACTTTCGTCGCCATTCCATTTCCCCGGTTCAGCGCAAAATTCCTACGAAACTTACATGAAGGCGGATCACGCCGCCACTGGACGGATCAGCTTCCCCATCAGTCAGCTTTGCCTCGAGAGGTAAAACAAATTGACCAATTTTGACCATCAAGATAGTCTTTTGCACCATGAACGTATTCCGCCCGATCCAACATTCCCGTTCGGCCGAGGAGGTTGCGCACCAGATCGAGGGACTGGTGCTTGAAGGCGTGCTGCGCGTCGGCGACCGGCTTCCGGGCGAGCGCGAACTGGCAATCGAGACCGGCGTGTCGCGACCTATCGTGCGCGAGGCGATCAAGCATCTTGAGGATCGCGGCATTCTCGAAAGCCGCCATGGCGGCGGCACCTATGTCGCCGATGTCATCGGCACGGTGTTCTCGCCGCAGATCACCGCCCTGCTCGCCTCGCATTCGCGCGCGACGCTCGATTATCTCGAATATCGCCGCGAGATCGAGGCAATTGCCGCCCGACTTGCCGCGACGCGCGCCACGCAAGGCCGACCGCGAATTGCTGAGCGAGACGGTTGCGCGGATGGAAGCGGCTCATGAAGCCGCCGATTTCGAGGCAGAGGCGAAGGCCGACATCGAATTCCACTCGCTGATCGGCGAGATGGCACACAATCTGGTGCTGCTGCACACGCTGCGCTCCTGCTACAAGCTCCTGTCGGAAGGCATCTTCCAGAACCGCACGCGGCTCTACCAGACGCCGGACGGCCGCTTGAAGCTTCTTGGCCAGCACCGCGCGATCCACGATGCGATCGTCGCCGGTGACGCACCGGGCGCGGAAACGGCCGCGCGCGCGCACATTTCACACATCATCGAGGCAACCCTGGAACTGGAACGGCGTGCCGACCGCGAACGCGTGGCCGGGCTGCGGCTCGCGCGGCGCGAAGAGGCGGGCAGCCGCGCAAGGTTTCGAAATGGCTGACGGGAGCAATTGTTGAACATCCAGACCAAACCGCGCGTCGCGCTGTTCGTGACATGCCTTGTCGACCTCTTCAGGCCGAGCGTCGGGTTTTCCGCCGTCAAGCTGATCGAGGATTGCGGCTGCGAGGTATTCGTGCCCGAGGCACAGACCTGCTGCGGCCAGCCGGCCTACAATTCGGGCGACCGGGCCGACACGGTGGAAATCGCCAGACAGGTCATCGAGGCATTCGAGGGTTTCGACTTTGTCGTCGCGCCATCGGGATCGTGCGCCGGCATGCTCAAGAAGCACTATCCCGAACTGTTCGAGAAGGATCCGGCCTGGCACAAGCGGGCGCTGGCCTTCAGCGCAAGGGTGCATGAACTCGTCAGTTTCCTCACCGACGTGCGCGGCATCAAGGCGGTCGATGCCAGCCTGCAGGGCACGGCCACCTATCACGATTCCTGTTCGGGCCTGCGCGAACTCGGCGTGCAGCGCCAGCCGCGGGAATTGCTGGCTTCCGTTTCCGGCCTTGAACTTGCCGAGATGAAGGGATCCGACGTCTGCTGCGGCTTCGGCGGCACGTTCTGCGTCAAATATCCCGACATTTCCAATTCGATCGTCACCGACAAGACCGCGGCGATCAAGGAAAGCGGCGCCGACCTGCTGCTTGCCGGCGACCTTGGCTGCCTGATGAACATGGCCGGCAAGCTGAAGCGCGAGGGCAGCACGGTGAAGGTGCGCCATGTCGCCGAGGTGCTTGCCGGCATGACCGACACGCCCGCAATCGGGGAAAGCCGCTGATGGTCGAGATCACCTCCCCCGCCTTCAAGGACAATGCCGCCGAGGCGCTGTCGGACGCGCAGCTGCAAAAGGCGATGCGGCATGTGAAGTCGAATTTCATCGACAAGCGCGCCAAGGCGGCCGCGGCGCTGCCCGAATTCGACGATCTGCGCGACAGCGCCCGGGACATCAAGGACCATGTCCTCGACAATCTCGACCTCTATCTCGAAGCCTACGAGCAGAAGGTGACGGCATCGGGCGGCCATGTGCATTGGGCCGCCGACGCGGTGGAGGCGCGCGGCCTCGTGCTCGACATCTGCCGCAAGGCGAACGCCCGGACGGTCACCAAGGGCAAGTCGATGATCACCGAGGAGATCGGGCTCAACGACTTTCTGCGAAAGCAACGGCATCACGCCGGTCGAGACCGACCTTGGCGAATACATCATCCAGCTTCGCGGCGAGCATCCGAGCCACATCATCGCCCCGGCCGTCCATCTCAACATGGACCAGGTGCGCGAGGATTTCCGCAAGGCGCATACGCATCTGCCGGCCGACCGGCCGATGTCCGAGCCGCAAAGCCTGCTGCTGGAGGCGCGCGGCGTGCTGCGCGAGAAATTCCTCAAGGCCGATGTCGGCATCACCGGCGCCAACTTCCTCATCGCCGAGACCGGCTCGTCGGTCATCGTCACCAATGAGGGCAATGGCGACCTGACGCAGATCCTGCCGCGCATCCACATCGTCGTCGCCTCGATCGAGAAGATCGTGCCGACGCTGGAGGACATGAGCCAGATCGTGCGGGTGCTGGCGCGCTCGGCGACCGGGCAGGAAATGAGCGTCTACACCACGCATTTCGACCGGGCCGCGCCGCAAGGGCGATCCGGACGGGCCGGAGCAGTACCACGTCATCCTGCTCGACAATGGCCGGTCCAACATGCTCGGCAACGAGTTCCGCGACATGCTGCGCTGCATCCGCTGCGGCGCCTGCATGAACCATTGCCCGGTCTACCAGTCGATCGGCGGGCACGCCTATGGCTGGGTCTATCCCGGCCCGATGGGTTCGGTGCTGACGCCGACGCTGATCGGCATCGACAAGTCGGCGCACCTGCCCAATGCCTCGACCTTCTGCGGGCGATGCGAAGCGGTCTGCCCGATGCACATCCCGCTGCCGAAAATGATGCGGCACTGGCGCGAACGGGAATTCGAGCAGCATCTGACGCCGGCCAGCATGCGCAGCAATCTCAAGCTGTGGGCCTGGGCGGCGAAGCGGCCGCGCTCTATCGCCTGGCCACCGGGCATCGCCATGCCGGCAATGCGGATGCTCAGCGCCGGCAGGGGCCGTTTCAAATGGTTCCCGCTCGCGGGCGCATGGACCCGCCACCGCGACCTCCCCGCGCCGCAGGGCAAGACTTTCATGGCGCAGTGGAAGGCAAGGAAGGGGGCGACACGATGAGCCGCGACGCGATCCTTGCGAAAGTCCGGGCGAGCCTCGGCGACAAGAGCGCCGGCGAGGACGCCATTCGCCGCGGGCTGGTGGAAAAACGCCTGAAAGGACATCCCGCCGGCATATTGCCGGTATCGCAGGACGGCGGACATGGCGTCGTCGCGCAGTTCGTGAAGAAGGCCACCGAGGCGGCGGCGAGCGTCGAGATCGTCAAGCGGGCCAAGGCGGGCGCGGCGGTCGTCAAGTTCCTGCGCGACCACAATCTGCCGCAGCAATTGCGGTGCGGCGCCGATCCTCGGCTTGCGAAGATCGCCTGGCCCAAGGGCGGGCCGCAGATCGTCGCCGGTCCGAGCGATGGCAGCGATCTCTCCGGCCTCAGCCATGCCTTTGGCGGCATTTCGGAAACCGGAACGCTGATCCTGCTGTCGGGCAAGGACAACCCGACCACGGTCAATTTCCTGCCTGAGAACCACATCGTGCTGGTCGAGGCCGCCGACATCGCGGTCAACTACGAGAGCGTGTTCGCGCGGCTTCGCAAGAAGGCCAAGGGCGCCCTGCCGCGCACCGTCAACATGATCACCGGCCCGTCGCGTTCTGCCGACATCGAGCAGACGCTGATCCTTGGCGCGCACGGCCCGGTGCGGCTGCACATCATCGTCGTCGAGGACTGACATGCCGCTGCAAAACCGCGTGGCGCCGGATGGATCGCTCCACCGCGGCCAGCGCGCGCGGCATGTTCACCGGAAATCGCGGCGTCATCCACGAATCCGGACACGAAACGGCTTTCCGGCAGACGCTGGACGACGAAGGCCTGGATTGCTTGCGCTTTGCAATGGAAGGGCGTGCGCCGCGACGTCTGGGGTCGCAACCGCGCAGGGACGTGCCCGGCTGGAGCGAACTCTTCTTTCTCGACGAGGTGACGGCATTGGCAGCGGGACACCGGCCCTGCTTTGCCTGCCGCCGTGCCGATGCGGTGCGCTTTGCCGGGGCATTTGCGATCGGCAATGAAATCATCCGGCTGAATGCACCAGGCATGGACGAGATCCTGCACCGCGAACGCCGGCAGTCCTCGCGGCAACTGCCACACTCGATCGCGCCGGGCGAATTGAGGGCACTGCCGGACGGCGCGATGATCATGTCGGGCGAACAGTTCTTCGCGATGCGCGATGGACAGGCCATACCATGGAACTTTCGACGGTTACGGCGCGCCGGTCGCCTTCGGCGATTTGCCGCGAGCGCACTGTCTGGTCACGCCGCGCAGCGTGGTCAACGCCTTGCGGGCCGGCTACCGCCCGCAATGGCATCCGAGCGCAGGCGCTTGATCGAAAGTGCGATCCGGCCTTATGTCGGACCATGGATCGTTATGATTTTCGCACGCAACGCCTGTACACGGCGCAGGACTTGAAGGCCGGGGGCATCGGTCGAACTCGACCGGGCGCAGGCCAACTATCTGCTGAACGTCTTGCGCCTGAAGGAAGGCGACAGCGTTCTGCTGTTCAACGGTCGGGATGGCGAATGGCTGGCAAGCGTCGCACCGGCGGGCCGCAAATCCGCTGCGCTTCGCGGCCGAGCGCCAAACGCGGCCGCAGCCGGCAGCCTGGCGACCTGCATTATTGCTTCGCTCCGCTGAAGCATTCGCGCCTCGACTACATGGTGCAAAAGGCGGTCGAGATGGGCGCCGGCGTGCTGCAACCCGTCATCACGCAGCACACGCAGGTTTCGCGGCTCAACATCGAGCGGATGCAGGCCAATGCCGTGGAGGCGGCGGAGCAATGCGGCATTCTTGCAATCCCGCAATGCCGCGAGCCGGTTGCGCTGCGCCAATTGCTGGAAGGCTGGGACCACCAGCGTGCGCTCGTCTATTGCGACGAAACGCAAAGCGAGGCTGAAGCGTTGCAATTGCTGACGCCGCTCAGGGGCAGGCCGCTCGGAATTCTGGTGGGGCCGGAAGGGGGCTTTTCGGCAGATGAGCGGGAAATGCTGCGGGACAAGCCTTTCGTTACGGCAATTCCCCTGGGCCCGCGGATCCTGCGGGCCGACACCGCAGCGGTGGCCGCGCTTGCGCTCGTGCAGGCGGTTGCGGGCGATTGGCGGTGAAATGCTTCGAGCAAATCAATGCGATGATTGGACAAGAAAGTTTCGCTTGCCGAACCGGCGGTCGGGCAATATCTGCAACCCGACCAGCCGGTATGCTTGCCGGTACGGCTCAATTGGCGGGGCAGACGATTCTAATGGCGCGCGACACTACTGACCTCACACGGGTCGAGAACCGGCAACAGCTCGTCGAGTGGTTAGAAAAAGGCTGCAAGCCGCGCGATGAGTGGCGCATCGGCACCGAGCATGAGAAGTTCGGCTTCTACGCAAACGACTACAGCCCCGTGCCCTATGAAGGCGAAAACGGCATCCGTGCGCTGCTGGAGGGCATGCGCCACGAGCTTGGCTGGGAACCCATCCTCGACGAACGGCGGATCATCGGCCTGGCCGATCCCGAAGGCAAGGGCGCGATCTCGCTGGAACCGGGGGGCCAGTTCGAACTTTCCGGCGCACCGCTTTCGAACATCTTCGAGACCTGCCGGGAATCGAATGCGCATCTTGCGACGGTCAAAAAGGTCGCGTTGCCGCTCGGGATCGCCTTCCTGGGCGTCGGCGGCAGTCCGAAATGGTCGCTGGACGAAACGCCGCGAATGCCGAAAAGCCGCTACGCCATCATGAGCCGCTACATGCCCAAGGTGGGCAGCCGCGGACTCGACATGATGTACCGCACGGCGACGATCCAGACCAATCTCGACTTTGCCAGCGAAGCCGACATGCGACTCAAGGTGCAGGTTTCCAAGCGTCTGCAGCCCCTCTCTTCAGCGCTGTTCGCCCGATCGCCTTTCACCGAAGGCAAGCCGAACGGGCTGCTTTCCTGGCGCTCGGCCGTATGGCTCGATACCGACAACCAGCGCGGCGGTTTCCAGGCCTTCATGCTGGACAAGGATTTCAGCTTCGAGCGTTACGTGGACTGGGCGCTCGACGTGCCGATGTATTTCGTCATCCGCCAGGGCCGTTACCACGACTGCACGGACGTCACCTTCCGCCAGTTCATGTCGGGCGCATTGAAGGACCGCGTACCCGACGCAATGCCGACGGTCGGCGACTGGAACAACCATCTGACCACGCTTTTTCCGGATGTTCGGCTGAAGCGTTATTTCGAGATGCGCGGCGCCGACGGCGGTCCGTGGCGGGACATTTGCGCCCTCCCCGCCTTCTGGACGGGCCTGATGTACAACCAGTCCGCGCTGGAGGCCGCCGACGCTCTGACGCGGGAATGGACGGCACAGGAAGTGGCCCGTTACCGCGCAGAAGTGCCGGCTCTCGGTCTCAAGGCGACTGTCGCGCGAAGGCCTCTGCTTGAAGTTGCGCGCGAGGTGCTTGAGCTGTCAGCGGCCGGGCTGGCGGAGCGGGCTATCCGAAACAGCACCGGCCAGGATGAGCGCATCTTCCTGGCACCCCTGATGGAAACGGTCGCAAGCGGGCTGACGCCGGCGGAGCGGCTGTTGAACAAATATCAAGGCGCCTGGGAAGGCGACATTCATCGCCTGTTCGACGAATACGCCTACTGAGGGAAGTTGCGCTTGCCGAAAGCCGGACGCGGGATGATCTTCTGCTTCTCGGTCTCGGTTTCGCTCTCAGTTTCAGGTTCCGGTTCTTCTGGCGGGACGTAGACAACAGCGGACATTTCGATCTGCCGCGTCGCGTTCTTGGAAAGCGCGTTTTCCGAAGTCGACAGAACCTGCCTGCGTCGATAGCTTGTTTCCTCGCGGGTAGAGACGAACCTCACCCCGAAAGTCAGGCCTTTTTGCCAGACTTGCTCACACAAGACCTTGAAGCCCAAAAGATCGATAATCAAGGTAAAGCGGGTTGGCACGACCGCCGGATGATCAAAGATGATCATTGCGCCGGTATCGCTGATGTTGCGCACGGTACACGGCTCCGCGGAGAAAAGTCCATCCAGCGAAACCAGTCCCTTCAAGAGCACACGGCGGCGCGGGGCGGCGCGGTGATCCTGCCCTCCCGGTTGTTCGGGTAAATTTCCTGTGACCGCAGCTAATTGAGCCATGGAAGCATTCCAAATGAGACAATAAGAACATTGTCCTATATCAAAATGTTTTATTAGCTAAAAAACGCGGTAAATTTACCGTTTCGCCGCTTGCGGATCCGACGGGATTTCAAAAGTCACGGTCAAGACATTGCCCCTTCGCGCCTTTACCACGCAGGCATGCCGTATGCCGTCCGGTTTTACCAGCAACTGGAAACGGTCGGGCACACCAAGCCAGCCTTGCGCCGTAATCACTGCGCCGTCGGCGGCAATGGAAGCAATGGCGCACGCAAAGCCGGTAACCTGCCCGTCCACATAGACGTGCCCGGACCGGCGATGCCGGGCGGAAAGGCCCCGCGAGAGAGGGGGAATGCTGGAATGCAGTTCTTTTGTCTGGCTTTGCAAAGGCATTTTCCTGCTTGGCTTTGATGCAACTTAGGTGAAATCTAGAAAGGCATGGTTAATGCCGATTTAAATTTGACCGATTTCGGTCTTCTTTCTACGATAAATAGGTGACAGGAGGCGGTCATGATCCCCTTGATGGAACTTCTGATGCAGGGCGGAAACGGCGCGGCCATGGACGTGATCGCACGTCAGATGGGCATTTCGCGCGCTGAAGCCGAGCGGGCGAGCGAAGCGTTGTTGCCGGCGTTTTCGCAAGGACTAAAGCGCAATGTTTCCGACCCGATGGGTTTCATGCGCTTCATGGCGGCGCTGGCGAGCGGGGGCCACCAAGACTATTTCGATGACCCCTCGCGCGCGGCCAGCAACAGCGGTTTGAAGGACGGCGACGCCATCTTGGGAGACCTTTTCGGCTCAAAGGAAGTCAGCCGGGCCATCGCGGCACAAGCTGCGCAAGCGACCGGGCTGTCGCAGGAGATAATGAAGCAGATGCTGCCCATGCTCGCGCCGATCCTCATGGGCGGGATGTTCAGGCAGATGACCGGGCAGGCGCAGGCAGCACAAGCCGGCGCCGCCGCCAACCCACTCGGCCGAATTCTTGAGCAGATGATGGGCGGCGGTTCGGGGTATCGCGGCGGCGGCGGTGGATTTGGCGGCGGCGCGGGCAATCCCTGGGGCCAGATACTGGAAGAAATGATGCGCGGCGGACAGCCAAGCGGCAGGCGCTTGCCGCAGGGCGCGGAAGATCCTTTCGGGCGGATACTCGAGGAAATGCTGGGTGGCGGGCGGCGGACTGGCCGGACCGGCAATCCGGGCAGCAGCGGGGCTGACACCGACAATCCGCTCGGTGGCATTTTCGAGGAAATGCTGCGCGGCCGGCAACCGGAAACGCAGATGCCGCGACAAAATCGATACGAGGAGCCCGAACCCGAACCGAAAACGCGCTACCGGCCCGACCGGGATCGGGAGAACAACTATCGGCGGCAGGAAGATGAAGAGCCACGCTACCGCCAGGAACCTGAGCCCGAGCCCGCCCCGCGGAAAAAATCCTACCACCCGCCCGACGACGGCGAGCCGCAACCCTCCACCAAGGGCGGTCTGGAAGATCTGTTCGGCGAGATGTTCGAGACCGGCAGGGCGACGCAGCGTGAGTACCAGCGCGGCGTGGAGCAGATTTTCGAACAGTTCTTCGGCAGCGGAAAAACTGGAAGATAGTCGGCCAGCGGGTCGAGAACTTTACGTTTCCTGAACCGGCATGTTCTAGCTTGCCCAACCGTCAGGGTCGGCGAGGGACAGGTGGATGCACGCGCTCGAAATCAGGAATCTGCACAAAAGTTTCGACCGCCCGGCGGTGGCCGGCCTCGACCTGACCGTGCGCGCCGGTGAATTCTATGCCCTGCTGGGCCCCAATGGCGCGGGAAAGACCACATCGCTGCGAATGGTGGCCGGGCTGTTGCGTCCCGATTCAGGCAGCATTTCGATTTTCGGCCGGGATGCGCAGCGTGACCCTGTCGAAGCCAAGCGGGTAACTGCATGGGTTCCGGACGAGCCGATGATCTATGACCGGCTGACGCCGCTCGAATATCTTGAGTTTGTCGCAGGCCTGTGGGGCGTGGAGCCGAAAGAGGCCGCTGCCAGCGCGGCGCATCTGCTGGGCTGGCTCCAGCTTTCGCAGCACGCCAACGAGCGCTGCGAGGGCCTTTCCAAGGGAATGCGCCAGAAGGTGGCGCTGGCAGGTGCGCTGGTTCACGATCCGAGGCTGATCATCCTAGATGAACCTCTGACGGGCCTTGATGCCGCGTCGGCGCGCCTCGTCAAGGACGTGCTTCTTGAACGGGTTCGCGGCGGTGCCACCGTGATCATGACCACTCATATCCTTGAAGTCGCAGAGCGCATGGCAGAGCGCATCGGCGTCATCGCGCATGGACGCCTCATTGCCGAGGGCACGCTGCAGGAACTGCGCCAACGGGCGGGCAGGGGCGATGGCAGCCTCGAAGAGGTCTTCCTGGACATTGTCGCGGAAGATCCCTCGCTCCATGCGAGCGCCGCATGAGGCCGGGCGGGACGGCTTGGCTGGCAAGACACGAAATCCTGCTTTCCTGGCGCGATTTCATGGCAATGATGACCGCGGGCAAACGCGGGCGTGAACTGAAGGTGCTTGCGATCCTGACTGTAGCGGCGGTGGTGCTGCACCTCATCGCCTTCATCATTGTGGGCCCCGCCTTGCAGTCTGAGGCGGGCGGACATCTCGAACGCCTGATTCTCGTTACGGCCATGCTGGCCCTTCCGTTTTCGTTGATGGCCTCGCAGGCGATGGAATCGGTCACGCGCACCTTCTATTCGCGCTCGGACCTCGATCTCATTCTCGCTTCGCCAGCTTCGCAGCGCAAACTCTTTGCGGTACGGATCGGCGCGATCGCGCTTTCGACTTCGATGCTATCGCTAATGCTGGCGTCCCCGGCAATCAACGTGCTGGCGTGTCTCGATGGCACTGGCTGGCTCGCCGCCTATCCGGTGATGCTGGCCATGGGGACAGTAGCCACTGTTTTTGCGCTTTCGCTCACGGTCCTGTTGTTCCGCATCATCGGGGCACGGCGCACCCGCACCGTCGCCCAGATCGCGGCGGCGCTTGTCGGCGCAATGTTCGTCATCGGCATCCAGCTTGCGGCAATCGCCTCCATGGGAACGATGTCGCGGATGAACTTCATCACCTCCGAACGCGTGCGCAGTTTTGCGCCCGGGCCAGACAGTCTCTTGTGGTATCCGGCGCGCGCCGTCATGGGCGAGCCATGGCCGGTCTTTTCGGTACTTGTTGCATCGGCGGCCATTTTCGCGCTGGCCGTTGCTGTCCTTTCCAATGGCTTCGGCGAGAAGGTGCTGGCGGCAGCGGGCATTGCACAGTCCCAGAAGGGGAAATCCCGCTCCAGCAAAAGCTTTCGCCCCCATTCCATCGCGTCGGCGCTGCGGTACAAGGAGTGGAAGCTGCTTGCCCGCGACCAGTGGCTGATTTCGCAAACACTGATGCAGGTCTTCTACCTCCTGCCACCGGCCTTCATGCTGTGGCAGGGGTTTGGCGAGAGCGGCAGCCTTCCGGTGGTGCTGATCCCGGTGCTGGTAATGGCGGCGGGACAGCTGGCGGGCGGCCTTGCCTGGCTCGCCATTTCGGGCGAGGACGCGCCGCAGCTTGTCGCTACAGCGCCGGTCAAGGACGGCGCGGTGGTTCGTGCCAAGATCGAGGCGGTGCTGTGCGTCATAGCCGCGATCATCGCGCCCATCGCGTTGGCATTGTCATTCCTCGATCCCGTGATCGCGCTAACTTGCCTTGCCGGCGTGGCGGCCGCGTCGGTTTCGGCGGTCGCGATCCAGTTGTGGTTCCGCAGCCAGGCCAGGCGGAGCAATTTCCGCAGGCGGCAGACTTCCTCCAAGGTGGCGACCTTTGCCGAGGCGTTCTCCTCGATCTTTTGGGCGGGCGCGGCGGGTCTTCTTGCCGCCGGCTCATGGTGGTCGCTGACACTGGCGGCCGGAGCGATGCTCGTGCTTTTGGCGGCACGCGGCTTCCGTCCACAGTCGGCGCGCGAATTCGCCTTCTGAAAACCGCCCCAAATCTGGTAGACCTCCCGGTGAACATCCGGAAGGCCAGATGGAACCCGAAGCACAAACCGATACCGAGCCCGCCACCGCGAAAGGCAATCTCGCCGAATTGACGGTGAGCGAGCTTTCGCTTGCCCTCAAGCGAACGGTCGAGGACCGTTTCGGCCTGGTTCGCGTGCGCGGCGAGATCACCGGATTTCGCGGCGCACACTCGTCAGGCCATTGCTATTTCGCCCTGAAGGACGACCGTTCGCGCCTCGAGGCTGTGATCTGGAAGGGCAGCTTCGCGCGATTGCGCCCGAAATTGCAGGAAGGTCTTGAGGTCGTGGCGACCGGAAAGCTGACCACTTTCCCTGGAACGTCCAAGTACCAGATCGTCGTTGAAAGTGTCGAGCCGGCGGGCGTCGGCGCACTGATGGCGCTTCTCGAGGAACGCAAGCGCAAGCTCGCGGCCGAAGGTCTGTTTTCCGAAGCCCGCAAGCAGCTCCTGCCCTACATGCCGATGGTGATCGGCGTCGTGACTTCGCCAACCGGCGCGGTGATCCGCGATGTCCTGCACCGCATAACCGACCGGTTTCCGCTTCACGTCATCGTGTGGCCCGTGCGCGTACAGGGCGAAACCTGTGGCGCGGAGGTCGCCAATGCGATTGCCGGGTTCAATGCCATCGAGCCGGGAGGACGGCTCAAGCGGCCGGACCTCATCATCGTGGCGCGCGGCGGCGGATCGATCGAGGATTTGTGGGGTTTCAACGACGAGGCGGTGGCGCGCGCAGCCGCGGGTTCGGAAATTCCGCTCATCTCCGCGGTTGGCCACGAGACCGACTGGACGCTGATCGACCTTGCCGCCGACAGGCGCGCACCCACCCCAACGGGCGCGGCCGAAATGGCGGTGCCGGTCAAGGCGGAGCTCGACGAAAGCATTGCAAGGCTGGCGCGCCAGCTTCGGGCGGCGCTGAGCCGCAACCTCGCGCAGGCGCGCACCGAGCTCAACGCGGCGAGGCGCGGGCTGGGCACGCCCGAAACAATCCTGTCAGAGCCGCGGCAACGGCTGGACGCGGTGGCGGGCCGGCTCGGACGTGGCCTTGAACTTGCAATCACGCGCAAGCGCCGGGGTTTCGCCAATGCCGCCGGAAGGCTGAGCCGCCGCCAATTGGAAGACAGGCTCGCCTACGCAAAGCGCGATCTCGATGGTTGCGGCAAGCGGCTTTCCGCCAGCCTGCGCGCATCCAACCAGCGCAAGCGCGAAACGTTGTCGCGCGCTGCCGCCCGTCTTTCGCACCGTTCGCTGGCGCGGATCGCGCTGCATTCCAGGCAGCGGCTCGACAGCACATGGCGACTCGTTTCAAGCCTGTCGCACCGCTCCGTGCTCAATCGCGGTTTCGCGCTGCTGCGCGATGCGAGCGGCAACGCCGTAACCAGCGCAAGACAGCTTTCGCCGGGCGAAGCGTTCAGCGCCGAACTGCGCGATGGCACTATCGACGCGGTCACCCGGTCGGGCGGCGGCGAGCCAAGGCCGGCAAAGACGGCAAAAAAGGCCGGTACGACAGGACAGGGCGACCTCTTCTAGGGAACGGGGTTGCGCCCGGGCCCGTTTGACCCTTGTCAATGCGATGGCCCGCCATGCTCCTATGGTGCAGACAGACTTCTCGCGAAAAGGGAGGGAGCAATCATGCCCTACAAAACCATAGCAGCCATCCTGCGCGGGGAAAGCGACACGCCCCGCCTTGTCGAGCGGATGCTTCCGCTGATCCGGGCGTTCAGCGCCCATGTCACCGGCATTCATGCCGAGCCTTCGCCGGCGGCGCATGTCGCCGTGCTTGCGGGTGATATCGTGAGTGTCGACGAAGGCGCCATCGAAGCATCGCGGGCCCGCATGGAGCGGGTGCGCAAGTCCTTCACCGATTCTTGCCAGCGCGAGGGCATTGCCCATGATTTTCGCGGCATGGAAACCTTCGCGGGCGACAGCGCGACGGCATCGCTTGCCTCGGCAAATGCAGCCGACCTCGTGGTGGTGCAGCAGGCTGATCCGGACGAACTGGAGACCATGTTTGCCGACCTCGAAACGCTGCTGTTCGACAGCGGCCGGCCGGTGCTGGTGCTTCCATATGTTAATTCTGAGCCGCTCGATCCCAAGCGCATCGTGATTGCATGGAGCCCCTCGAAGGAAGCGGCGCGGGCGGTATTCGACGCGCTGCCTCTGCTGCACCGCGCGAAGTCGGTGGAAATACTGGTGGTCGACGGCAAGGAGACGGCAGAGCACAGCGCCGCGATGCAGGCCGCCGACATCGCCGCGGCGCTCAGCCGGCACGGCATTGCGGTCAGCATTTCGAACGAGTACTCCGCCGGCATCCCGATCGGGGATGTCATCGAGAACCGGGTTTCCGACACAGGCGTCGATCTGCTGGTTATGGGCGCCTATAGTCATTCGCCATTGCGCGAACTGCTGTTTGGCGGGGTCACGCGCACCTTGCTGAAGACGATGACCGTTCCTGTACTGATGTCGCACTAGTCCAGCGTGGTGCGGAACCGCAGCAAGGCGAGGCCTGCATAGACAAGAACGAAGAGCGCCAGCACGCCGATTTCTCCCTGTACGGCAGGCAAGTCGGCGCCTTTCAGCATGACGGCGCGGATGACACGCAGGAAATGCGTCAACGGGAAGACTTCGCCAAGGAGCCGCGCCCACAAAGGCATTCCTAAAAACGGGAACATGAAGCCGGAAAGCAGCAGCGACGGCAGGAAGAAAAAGAAGGTGAGCTGCATTGCCTGCATTTGCGTTCGCGCAAGCGTGGAGATCGCGTAGCCGAGCAGCACCAGCGCCAGCACGAACAGGAACACGCCAGCAGCCAGCAACCACATCGAACCGACGAACGGCACCTGGAAGAGCATCTTTGAAGCGCCGAGCACCACGAGGATCTGCACCGCGCCGACGCCAAGGTATGGCAGGATCTTGCCGAGCATGATCTCCAGCGGCGTTGCCGGCATCGCCAGCAGGTTTTCCATAGTGCCGCGCTCTGTCTCGCGGGTAAGCGCCAGCGCGGTCATCATCACCATGGTCATCTGCAAGATGACGCCCAGCAGTGCGGGAACGATGTTGTATTGCGAGATGCCTTCCGGGTTGTAACGGCGGTGAACGATGACATCCAGCCTTCCGGGCGCGAGCTTGGCGGGGAGTGCATCGAGGCCCCGTTCGCGCCTGAGTGCTTCGGCCGCGACGGTGCCAAGCGTGGAGATCGCGCCGCTCGACGCAGCCGGGTCGGTGGCGTCGGCCTCGACCAGGATCACCGGCTTGTCGTTGCGATCGACCCGCGCGGCGAAATCGGAGGGGATGGTGACGATAAAGGATACCGTGCCGTCATCCATCAGCGCGGCCGCCTCCGCCTCGCTGCCGGCTACATGGATGAAGCGGTAGTAACCGGTAAGTTCAAGCGCCGAGACGATGGCGCGCGAATAGTGATCGGCGACCGGGGCGACGAGGGCGGCCGGCAAGCCCTTGGGATCGTTATTGATGGCGAAGCCGAACAGCACAAGCTGCATCAACGGCACGCCGAGCATCATGGCGAACGTGATGCGGTCGCGCCGCATCTGGATGAACTCCTTGGCCAGCACCGCGCCGAGGCGGGCGAAGGAAAGCCGGCTTCGCCTCATTGCGCCTTCTCCAGCGAGTCGTCGGTACTGTCGTTCATCAGCTTGATGAACACGTCCTCGAGGCTGGTCTCGCCCTTTGCGACCGTCAGCCCGGCGCCGCGGGCATAGGCTTTCACGGATTTTTCCAGAAGCCGGGGATCTGTGCCGACGACATGCAGGGAAGCTCCGAAAGGCGCGACCTGCTCGACACCCGGCAGCTTGCCGAGTTCGTTGGCAGCCTTTTCCAGCCCGCGGCCTTCGAGGACGAAAGTGAACAGGCCGGAATCGCGGACCACTTCGCCGACGGTGCCGCTGGCGATCATGCGCCCATAGGCAATGTAGTTGATGCGGTGGCAGCGTTCCGCCTCGTCCATGTAGTGGGTCGAAACCAGCACGGTGAGCCCGTTTGCCGCAAGCGCGTGGATCTCGTCCCAGAATTCGCGGCGCGCCTTGGGATCGACGCCGGCGGTGGGCTCGTCGAGGAGCAGCAGCTTCGGCTTGTGCATGATGCAGGCCGCGAGCGCCAGGCGTTGCTTCCAGCCGCCGGAAAGCGTGCCGGCAAGCTGGTTGCGGCGGCTGACGAGCCCAAGCTGTTCCAAGGTTTCGTCGACATGCCTGCGCACGGGCGAAAGCCGGTAGAGCCGGGCTACGAAATAGAGGTTCTCCGATATGCTGAGGTCTTCATACAGCGAGAAGCGCTGCGTCATGTAGCCCACCTCGTCCTTGATGGAGAGGCTCTCGGCAATAACGTCGTGGCCAAGGACCGTCCCCTCCCCGGCGTCTGGCGTCAGCAGCCCGCAGATCATGCGGATCGTGGTGGTCTTACCCGACCCGTTGGGACCCAGGAACCCGACGATTTCGCCGGCAGCCACTTCCAGCGATACATCGTCGACGACGGTGCGCGGACCGAAGCGCTTGGTGAGGCCGCGGACGGAAATCGCGTTCATCTGGGCGCCGCCAGCATCACGTCGACGATCTGCCCGGGCTTGAGCATTGTACCCTCGCCTTCCGGACGGGCCTCGACCAGATAGACAAGCTTCTGCCGGTTGTTCAGCGAATAGATAACCGGCGGGGTGAATTCCGGCTCGTCCGCCACATAGGTCACCGTGGCGGTCTGCCCGTCAGGGCAACCATCGCAACGCACGGCAAGGCGGGTGCCAGGCAACATGCCGGCGCGGGCGGATTGGGGCACAAACAGTTTCAGCTTGGTCGCGCCATCGGGCAGGAACGAGACAATGGGAGCAGCAGGCCCGGCGATCTCTCCATTGCGCAAGATGACGTCGTTGACGACGCCATTGGCAGGGGCGCGGATGGTGCGCTCGTCAAGCTGCCACCGTGCGGTCCTGCGGGCGGCTTGCGCTTCCTCGACAGCAGCGCGGGCGGCGATGATTTCCGCCTCACGCGCCGGAAGACGCGCCACCTCAAGTTCCGCCTCGAGTTCCGCGGTTCGCGCACGCCCGACTTCGACCGCCGTTTCAGCCGTCTGCGCCTCAGCCTCCGCAGCGAATCCGCGCGTGTTGAGGCTGGTGAGACGCGCGAGACGGCGCTCGTTGTCTGCCAGTTGCGCCCTGGCAGAGCGCAGATTGGCCTCGATCACGGCAATCTCCTGCGGACGCCGGCCCTCCTCCAGATTGTCAAGTTTCGCTTTTGCTTGCGCAAGCGAAGCTTCGGCGCGCGCAAGTGCCAATTCAGCGTCTTCTCTTTCTTGCATGGCGATGATTTCGCCGGCATTCAGGTGGTCGCCACGCCGCACTTCAAGGGTTAGTAGCCGCGCCGTTCCGATCGGCGCGACAAGCGCGAACTCGCCCTCAACATAACCGACAGCGAGCGGTTCGGCGGGCGCGCAGGCGGTGAAGAGGCTGGATGCCAGCGGCAGGATGCAGAACCAGGCGCTCATGTGCCTGTCCTTGCGGCAATGTGGCGGTCCAGCGCACTGTCCATCAGCCCGGAAATCTCGGATGCGATGGCCGCCGCCTCCTGGCTTCCATATTCCTTCCAGGCCATGCGGCGCGTCACGATTTCCTGTGCAAAGCGGAAGTAGAAAACCTGGCCAACGACGCCGAAAACCGCGAGCCGCACTGCTTCGCTCTCGGCTTCCTCGCCCGTGACCGCGGCCCAAAGCGCGCAAATGCGCCGGTGCGTCGGCTCGACGACGCCGCCATAGACAATTTCGATGGCGATGGAAGGATTGGCCATTTCCCGGATCATGAAATGCATCATCAGCCGCGCCCGCTTATCGGTGAGGACAAACGGCACAACCCGGGCCACGAACCCGTGCAGCCGCTCGCGGGCCTCGGCGGGGTTGAGTTGCGCGGGATCAGGGCCTTCCGCAAAAGCTGCGCTGGCGAATACCCGGATCGTGGCCGCGACGTGTTCGGCGCAAGCGCGGCGCAACCCGTCCTTGCCGCCGAAGTGATATCCGATCGAGGCGACATTGGCTTTCGCCTCGATTGCAATTTCGCGTATGGAAGTCGCGTCATAACCCTTCAGGCCGAAAAGCCGCAACGCAGCCTCGACGAGCGATTGCTGGGTGCTGTCCGGGCGGCCGTCACGCGCCGTTTCGGAAGAAATGTTGCGCTCGGCCGGAAGCATGGCTTTCTCCTGTTTACCAGCACACCATAGATCAATCGTTTGATTTAATCAATCGTTTGATAGTTCGAAACGAAAAGCTGGCGTTGAAAGCTTGCCGGCAGACATGCGCCAGAGGGCGATCGCCCGGGACGAAACAAAAAATCGCGCGACGACCAAGCACCAAGGCGTCAGAGCAAACGAACGCCGTTGGCGCCCCCGCCTACCTCACTGAAGATGCGGAAAGTTTTGGGCAAGATTGCTGGAGCTTGTGTCGTGCAACGTTATGGTTTTGGCACCTACCACGCCGGACTTTCGCCAAGCGTGCCACTCTTTCCATTCCCTGTCCGCCGGTGTTGCGGCGTGCCGTGGTCTCCGCCTTCGCGCCCGCCGATATCGATGTATTTGCGCAGCTCGACATAGCCCTTGGTTCCTAACAGATAGCCCTTGGTTCCTAACAGGAGCGGCCGAGTGTCGATACCCGCAAAGCTGCCATGGGGAGCCGACGTGATCGACGGCAAGATGGCCCCGGCAACCCTCGCCTGGCTGAAGGCACACCTTTGTGAATGAAAGCAATCACTGGGATTGCACGCTGCGGCAAGCAAGCGGGCATGGTTTGTCACGTTGCGTAGACCGAGGGGTCTGGTGGCCGAGCCTGTCGCGCCGTCACTGGCGCCCCCTCCGGAACGGTCGCTTTGAAAGATCGGCAATGGAAATTTTGATTCCATGTCGATGTTTTGATACCCTTCGACGTTTTCACCATGGGAGGACGTCATGGCTGACTGGCACATCGAAGGCCGCTACATGGAGACCTGCAATTGCGATTTCATCTGTCCATGTATCGGCTCCAACTTGGCGGCGCTGCCAACCGAAGGTGACTGCAAGGCTGCTGTTGCCATGCAAATAGACAAGGGTTGGAAAGATGGCGTTGCACTCAATGGCCTTGCGTTCATCGTGATGATGCATTCGCCCGGGGCCATGGGCGACGGCAATATCAAGGTGGGACTGATCATCGACGAGCGTGCAACCGACGAACAGGTGGCAGCGATCAGCGAGATCGCCTCTGGCGCCGTCGGCGGGCCAATGGCGGCACTTGCCCCGCTTGTTTCGGAATTTGCAGGCATTGAGAAGCGGCCGATCACTTTTGATGTCGACGGCATGAGTATTGCCGTGTCCGCCGGGGAACTGGTCGACCAGGCAATCAAGGGTGTTCCAAGCTTGTCGCGTGAAGGCGAGCCGATGTACATCGACAACACCGCGCATCCCGTTGCCGCCAGGCTGGCTCTGGCCAATGCCGTTCGAAGCGTCTTCAACGTTTTCGGAATGCGCTGGAATGACAGCAGCGGCAAGCGGAACGGGCACTACGCTTCCTTTTCATGGGCGGCCTGAGCCCGCGCAGTAGCATGTTGAACGCCGCCACGGGGTTGGAGCAGATACTCCGGCGTGACCGGCTTGTTGTTCTGCTCGCCCTTTCAACGGTTGTCGCATTGGCTGCGGCCTACACCATCATGGGCGTTGGCATGAACATGTCGGCGCTCACCATGACACGCATGGCAATCGAGACGCCGGGCATGGCGATGCCGCCCGCGCAATGGTCGGCAGGTTATGCGGCCACGATGTTCCTGATGTGGTGGGTCATGATGATCGCAATGATGGTGCCAAGCGCCGCGCCGGCGATCCTTCTCTTTTCCAACGTTGCCCGAAAGCAGCACAATCAGGCGACTCCATTCCTGACGACATGGTTTTTCCTTGCCGGCTATCTGATTGCATGGCTCCTCTTCAGCCTTGTTGCGACAGCGCTGCAATGGGCGCTCGAGAAGGTCGGGCTGATGACCGGAATGATGGAGATTGGCGCGCCCGTCATTGCCGGCGCGGTACTCCTGGCCGCAGGGCTGTACCAACTGACGCCGCTCAAGAAGGCCTGTCTCAGGCACTGCCAGCACCCGGTACTGTTCGTGATGCAGCGATGGCGGCCAGGCCGTTCCGGCGCTCTCGGGATGGGACTTCAGCACGGCGCATATTGCCTGGGATGCTGCTGGCTATTGATGACGCTTTTGTTCGTCGGCGGGGTAATGAACCTTCTTTGGATTGCAGGGATGGCTGTTTATGTCGCCGTGGAAAAGCTAGCCGGGCGCTGGCGCTTGCTCCCGAATACCGCCGCAGCCGTGCTAACCGCGGCCGGCCTATGGCTAGTAGCGAAAGGGTTTGGCGGCGTGTGAAAGCAATAAGGTGAACGCGTTCGTCTTTGATGTACCCATACTGACAGCTAGCGCTTTGCCGTCGCTTCGAGCACTGTCGCCCGCCGTACCGGGCTTCGCTGGCAGGCGAGCCGCTGCCATTCCAGACACCAACATCAACCAGCAAAAACACGCAGGGAAACGATGAATATGGGAGGCAAGCTCAATATAGAACATTTCCAGAGGATGGGCCGCTACAAGTCAGCGGCCTATCCCCTTTTTTGAATTGAACTGTGATCTCAAGCAGGCGGTTTATAGGATGCTGCCGCCTTCTTGGCGGCTGACATTGCGCTCATGGCTTCCTTCGCGGTCATCAGTTTAGTGGTCGCCCCGCCGGAAAAACCCCCCGAAGCGCCTATCGTGAGCGCGAGGGCGGCCGCAGCTTCGTCATTTGGAACCTCGAGGATCGCGACTATGTCATCCTGCCCGAACGCAAAGAAGAAGCTGTGCAGTTTGCCTCCAACTGACTCGGCTAATTTGCGGGCTGAGGCTTCACGGTCCTGTGGCTCCGAGACCATCGCCTTGATGGAAGCGGGGGAATACCGACCTTGGAACATATAAAATGCCATTTCGTCCTCCCATTCTTGCCGGAGCAAAATGCCCCAGCGGAATGACGCTACTACTTTCCATCTAGGTGCGTAAGTGAGCGAACTTGCCGAATTTGAACGAGCACGATGTTTGCCACGACCCAGTGATCCAGCGCTCACCTAATCCGAAGCGAGGGTCGCCAAGTGCGGTGTCCGCTGTCACCAGCATCTCTTGCTGATAAAACAGTGCGCCTCTTTGTTGCCCAAAGATGCAAGTGCGGGCATCATTACGAAACTGAATTTATTGTCGGTCCTGAGCACCTGCAATCGAGAAATTCTGCTAGACCTTCACAATCAGCGGCTTCGGCAACGCCGGTTTGCGCGGACCATTCGTCTGGCAGATCAATGGGCCCCGCATTGAGGAAATGGCATGTCACGTCGACTCGCAGCGATATTGGTCGCCGACATGGTCGGGTACAGTCGGCTGATGGGAATAGACGAAGCTGGCACCCTCGCCCAGCTTAGGGAGATCCGGGCGGATCTGATCAACCCTACAGTCGCCGCAAACCAGGGCCGCATCGTCAAACTTATGGGCGACGGGATGCTGGCGGTCTTCGAAAGCGTCTCTGGTGCAGTTATCGCTACGGCCGAGGTGCAGAAGGCGGTGTGGGAGCGTGAATCCGCCCGCCCTGCCGACAAGCGCATTTCCTTTCGAGCGGGTATTCATATGGGCGACCTGATCGCCGACGGTGATGACGTCTATGGCGAGGGCGTCAACATGGCTGCACGGCTTGAGGCGCTATCGCCAGCCGGCGGTATTTGTCTGTCCGAAGACGCTTGGCGGCAGGTGAAGGGTAAAGTCGATCTGAGTTTTGAAGACATGGGACTGCACGAGCTGAAGAATTTGGAAGGCCTCCACCGCGTCTACGCGGTTGATCTTGACCCCGCGCGACTTACACCCGAGGCATTCAGCGCACTGACTGGCGAACAACTCGACCTTCCCGATAAGCCTTCTGTGGCAGTGCTGCCCTTCGACAATATGTCTGGCGATCCCGAGCAGGCATTCTTCGCCGACGGAATTACAGAGGACCTTCTAACCACGTTGTCGAAGCTCCGCGACCTGGTGGTGATAGCCCGAAATTCTACCTTTGCCTACAAGGGCCGCGCGGTTGATGTGCGCCAGATTGGGCGTGAACTGGGTGTGCGCTACGTGTTGGAAGGCAGTGTGCGCAAGGGGGGTAATCGGGTCCGCATAACCGCTCAGTTGATCGACGCCCAGTCTGGCGACCATGTCTGGGCTGAACGCTACGATCGGACCATCGATGACATCTTCGCGGTGCAAGACGAGATCACGCGGGAAATTGCGGTCGCGCTGTCGGTCAAGCTGACCCAGGGCGATGAGGCGCGCCTGTGGGCCGTCCATACGCGCAATACTGCTTCGTGGGAACAGCTGGCACGTGCGCTTTCCGAACAGATGAAGTTCAGCGCCGAGGCAAACAGAGAATCTCGGCGCTTGTCGCGTGCTGTGCTGGCTGCAGAGCCCGACAATCCGATGGCCTGCCTCACCCTTGGCTGGGCGCTCATGATCGCAGCGCGCTATGAATTCGTCGATGATGCAATAGCGGCCTTGGAAGAGACTGAGGCGCTCGCCACACGCATCATTGCGCTGGCGCCGGCCGATGGCGACGGATATGCGCTGATGAGCAGCGTCCAACTTTCACGGGGTCAGCACGAGGCAGCGATTGCCTCGGGAGAAAAGGCCATAGAGCTTGGCCCCGGTATCGCCAACAACCACGGGGCATTGGCGCTCGCCCTTTCCTATGCCGGTCGTTACGACGAAGCGCTCAGCCGCATCCGCAAAGCGATGCGGCTCAGTCCCTACTTTCCCGACTGGTTTCTAGTGCCCCTTGGCGATAGCTATCGTGGGACGGGTCAGCTGGAAAAAGCGCGAGAAGTTTATGGGCATTTCGCTGCCCGAGCCCCCGACAGTATTCTGTCGCAAGCCCGGCTTGCCTGCGCGCTGGCCGAGTTGGGCTTGACCGCAAAAGCGCGGGGTGTTGCAGAAACAGTTTTGTCGCTGGCTCCAGACTTCAAATCCAGTGCTTTCGCTGCCAGACTTCCCTTCAAGGATCAAGGCGAACGCGAGAAGATCATCGCCGGGCTCCGCGCCTCCGGCCTGCCCGGTTGATGCTTGGTTCGGTCTTGATTACCTAAATTTGGGTTCGGCAGACAAAGGTCAGAAAATCTTTTAGTCATCTTGCAAATTTTGCCAGTCATGCTGCTTCGGCAAAACAAGATTCTACCAGGCAGCGTATCCTGAGCGGGCTGGCTGAAGGCCAGCGTGTGCGGATGCAAGTCGGGCAGGGCCAAAAAGGTTTGAAGGCCCGCTCTATCGAACTACTGGCCAATCGCTGGTGGAAGCATCGCTCTTTCGCCCGGAACTGGACCTCCAGCCTTGTCCATTTCACGACGAACGCCCCTATCAGCCTCGCCAGCGCCACCTCCGGCCCCCTTTTTGCCTCCAGGATCGCGTCGACGATGTCCAGCGCTAGTAGAGGAGGACCGGCATGATTTTGGGCGTTGTAATTCTCTCGCGCTCGGCCAGTTCGGCGGCGGTAGTCAAGTCGCAGTTTCCAGCCAGCGAAAGGCACGGTCCATCAGGAGGTCACTGCAATTGAAGCGGAACGTTCGTCCTACGATCCCCCTGCGATCGTCAGTCCCAACATCCGCCATCCCTGCATACCCCATCGGTAGTAGCTGATCTTTTCAGCCGGATATCCTGCCTTGATGATGCGCCGGATCGCCTCGGGCGACTGGCCGCACCATGGGCCGTTGCAGAACATCACCAGGGCCGGCACGGTTTCCGGGTCACACAAGTAGCCGTCGAAGTCCACCTCGCAGCCCAACTCGTGCAGCCGGTCTGCCATTTCGGTGTAGGGCATGTTGATTGCCCCCGGTATGGTTCCGGTTTCCCAATCCGGACGGACACGGCCGTCGACCACCACCACCTCCGGAGCCTGCAGCGCCTCGAGAACCTCGATTTCGCCAATAGTCTTGACCCCCTCGGCCGGCGTCATCGGCTGTATGCAGAAATCCGGACAAGGCCGTGCTATGCGGGCGAATTCGCCCTCGATCACAGCCGCCGTATTCTGAATACGACTGATTTCCACCGCACCGTTTGGTGTCTGAACCGTGACCGATGCTACATCCCTGGTGATATTGACCTCCTCTGCCATTGCCGCCCCACCGAACAGAAGGATTACCGCCGCGCCCGCGAGAAATTTCATGATCTTCCCTTTCGACTGATCTTGAAGGTTTACGATAGCGCTATTTCTCCGCAGGGCCTACGCGACAATCCGGAACGTCTGCTTTTGGACGACAGGGACAATGGCACTGGCGACCGATATGGGGCGCAGTGCTGACCGGGAGTTTCGGGGCCGGGAGCTGCCTGTCTGCTTTGCAGCTGGGATCTCGAGAGAGCCGACGCGCTAGAACTTCGCTTGTGCCGTTGCGCCATCCGGCCCCTTGAGCTGTACGGCGCCTTTCACACCCTGCGGAACGGGGGCAGCTGCATTGCCCGCCATTCTTGAAGCTTCAACTGGCTCGAGCGGAATGCGCAATGTGACGCCGTCGATCAGCAGAATTGCCTGGCCTGAAAAGCCTGCCGCCGGCACGGGCTGGTCATTGGCATCGAACAAGTACACCGAAATTTCCGGTGCGCCATTTGCGACCAGTTCCACATGCATCTTGTCCCCCGCATCTACGAGCCTGCCACCATTGGGACCGGACCTGGGCTCGTGGGCCAGGACCGGGAAGGCGACGGCGGTGGCAAGCGCGAAAATGAGAAGTATGCGCATTTCTTTTCCTTTCGGTGGTCAGTAGGCTTCCATGGCCGCGACGGCGCCTGCGGCCGGCGCACCAGTTGTTTCGCGGGCTTCGGATACCAGGCGCTCCAGAGGCTTGCGGCCGTACCGCAGGAACAACGTAGGCGTAAGCAAGGTGTCAAGGGCGGTGGCAGTAAGCAAACCGCCAAATATTGTGATCGCGACAGGGTGGAGGATTTCCTTTCCTGGTGCGTCGGCATCGATCATCAGGGGGATGAGCGCGACCCCGGCCGACAAGGCCGTCATGAGCACGGGAGTGAGCCGCTCCAGGCTGCCGCGCACTACCAGTTCGGTACCGAACGGCATTTGGTCCTGGATCGCCAGGTTAATGTAGTGGCTGATCTTTAGGATGCCGTTTCGCGTTGCTATGCCGGTCAGCGTGATGAAGCCGATCATGGAAGCGACGGACAGGGGCTGGCCGGCGATCCACAGTGCCGTGACGCTGCCGATAAGCGCCAGCGGGACGCTGGACATGATTATGGCGACGAACAGGACCGAGCGATAGCGGCTGTAAAGAATGGCGAAGATGATTGCGAGCGAGCCAAGCGACAACAGCCCTATTGTGCGCATCGACTCTTCTTGCGCCTGGAATGTGCCCTCAAGGCTTGTGAAGAAGCCGGCCGGAAGCTGCGTTCCGGAGATCACGTTCCTCACTTCGTCAATGACGTCCGACATGTCAGCCTGGCCGTCCGTATTGGCCAGCACAACCAGGCGCCGCTTGCCATTCTCGCGCAGGATCTGGTTGGGGCCGTCGGTCTCGACGATGTCGGCAATCTGGCGGATCGGTATCCACCCGCCGGACGTCTCTATCAGCAGTTCTCCCAGTTCGCGTGTGTTGCGACGCTCATCCTCGAGACGCATCACAACGTCAAAGCGCTTGTTGCCTTCAACGATGCGCGAAACGATTCGCCCGTTCGAAAGGCGTTCCAACTGTTCGGTGACCGCAGCCGGTTGAAGGCCGTAGAGCGCAGCCCGGCTGTAGTCGACGGTGATTTCAAGCTGCGGTACCCGAATCTGCTTTTCCACCTGCAAGTCGACGATGCCGGCCACACCTGCCATTTTCGACTGGATTTCCCCTGCCAACTCGCGCAAGACGTCGAGGTCTTCGCCGAAAATCTTCACGGCGATTTGCGCACGTACCCCCGACAGCATGTGGTCGAGCCGGTGAGATATTGGCTGGCCGACATTGGTTGCGACGGGCAAGACGGCCAGTATCGCCCGGATGTCGGCGACGATGGCGTCCTTGGGTCTTCCGTCAGGTTTAAGTTCGACCTCGATCTCCGACGCGTGCACGCCTTCGGCATGCTCGTCGAGTTCAGCGCGACCCGTGCGTCTTCCGACCTTTTCGACTTCCGGGACCTCCATGATGAGGCGTTCGGCGATCGAACCAACCCTGTTGCTCTCTTCGAGCGAGATGCCAGGGTTGAAGAGCATGTTTATCGTCAGCGTGCCCTCGTTGAACGGCGGCAAGAAGGAGCGCGGCAACTGAGTGGCGAAGAACACCGCCGCCGACACGCCAATGGCGGCAAAGCTCATCAGCATGCCCGGATTCCGGAATGACCAGCCCAGCAGAACCCGGTTTGCCGATTTGAGGCCGCGGACCAGCGGGCCCTCGCGATGGTCAAGCCGCTTGAGGCCGGGAAGCATGTAGTAGGCCATCACCGGCGTAAGGGTGATCGACACAAGGAGGCTGGCGAGGATCGAGATGATGTATGCTTGCCCGAGCGGTGCAAACAGCCGACCCTCGATACCGCTGAGGGCAAACAGCGGCACGAACACCAGAACGATGATCATGGTGGCATAGACGATGCCCGAGCGAACTTCCTGGCTGGCGGACACGACCACGTCGAATACACTGCGTATGTTGCCTTTTTCGCGGTTCTCGCGCAGCCGGCGGAAGATGTTCTCGACGTCCACGACGGCATCGTCAACCAGTTCCCCGACCGCTATCGCCAGCCCGCCCAGCGTCATGGTGTTGATTGAAAGGCCCATCAGGTGAAAGACGATCGCCGAGACCAGAATTGAAACCGGAATTGCCGTCAGCGAGATCGCCGTCGTGCGGGCGTTGAGCAGGAAGGCGAAGAGTACAACCGCCACCACAGCCGCCGCTTCCAGCAGCACCTTGGTGACATTGCCGATCGAGGTCTCGATGAAGGTCGACTGGCGGAAAAGGATTTGATCCGCGCGGACGCCTTCTGGCAGCGTCCGGCTTGTCTCTGTAAGCGCTCGCTCGATTTCGCGAGACAGCCGGATCGTATCCACCCCCGGTTGCTTTTCCACCGATACGATGACGGCCGGTTCGCCCTGAAAACCGGCTTCGCCCCGTTTTGTGCGCGCGGCAAACGAGACCTCGGCGACCTGGCGCAGAATTACCTGACGGCCTTCGACCGTCGCCACGGCCAGGCTGCCCAAGTCATCTAGGCTGTGGGTGCGCCCGATGTTGCGGATCAGGAACTCGCGGTCATACTGGTCGGTGAAGCCGCCTCCGGTGTTGGCGCCGAACTCCTCGAGCGCTTGCTCGACCTCCTCCAGCGAGACGCCGAGCGCGCGCATGGCCGAAGGATTTGGAGAAATCCGGTACTGCCGTACCTCCCCGCCGATCGGGATCACCTGGGCAACGCCCGGTATGGTCAACAGTCGGGGCCGGATGGTGAAGTCGGCGATTTCCCGCAATTCCATGGCCGACACATCCGGCGGTGCAGTCAACGCGATCAGCATGATCTGGCCCATGATCGAGTTGATCGGGCCCATCTGCGGAACGACATTTTGGGGCAGCTGCGGCTGCACCAACGCCAGGCGTTCGGCTATTTGCTGGCGGTTGCGGAAAATCTCCGTATCCCAGTCGAACTCGACATAGACGATGGAAAGACCGACGCCGGAGACCGATCGCACGCGGGTGACGCCCGGCAATCCGTTCATCTGCGTCTCTATGGGATAGGTGACAAGCTGCTCCACCTCGGGCGGGGCAAGCCCTTCCGCTTCGGTCATGATCGTGACTGTCGGCCGGTTGAGGTCCGGAAATACGTCGACCGGAAGCCGGGTTACGGTAAAAGCGCCGTAAAGGACGAGGGCAATTGCACCCGCCAGCACGAAGAGACGGTTGCGCAGCGATTGCGTGACGAGAAAATTGAACACTGCGCGCCTACCGGATCTGGTTCAGAAGTTCGGAGCCTTGCGTCACGATCCGCGTTCCGGCCTTGACGCCCGAGATGATAAAGACCTCATCTCCGTCCAGCGGTTCCACACGCACCTCCCTGGGCACGAACCGTTCGGCATTCGTCCGCTCATAGACAATCAGCTGCCCGTTTGCACCGCGAATGACGCTCTCCTTCGGGACTGAAACCCCAGCGCGCGATTCCCGAGTGGTTGCCAGAACGGTCAGGAGTTGCCCGGCGCGCAGGCCCTCCGCCTGATCCATAATGGAAAAATGTACCGGCGCAGCCTGGTTCCTGTCCGCAAGCCCCGACCCGCGATATTCCAGTCTCAGGACCCGCTCACCCGCAAGCCTCGCGGCGGCATCATCTTCGAGAACGATACTCTCGTAGCTTAGCGCCTCTATCCAGAACCGGCCGGGATCGACAATCTGGAATATGATAGCATTTGGTTCGGCGATCTGGCCGGCAACGGCAGTGGACGCCGCGATCACTCCGGATACCGGCGCAATAAGCAGTTCTGGTTCGCGCTTTCCTCTTTCGATGTTTTCTCGCCGTATTCGGAGCCCTGCCAATTCGAGCTCGGCATCCTCGATCTGCGCCCGGGCAACAACGTCACTGATCTGCCGGAACCGCCCCAACCTGCGCTCGATAAGCCTGATTTGCTGGTCGATTTCGCGCGCCTGCAAATCAAGCCCGGTTGCATCGGCAGCACCAATGGCCGGCTCCACCAGCGCAAGCACGTCGCCCGCCGACACCGCCGAGCCGAGCCGCGGAAAGCCGCCTGCCGGAGCAACCAGCCTGCCGGCTACCGAGGCCTGCACATAACCCGAACCGTTGGGGTCGGGAATGATGCGGCCTGGCAGTTCCACCGTCACCCGATGCGACTTTTCCTCAGTCAGGATGGTCCGTATTGCGAGAATGCGTTGCGTGGCCTTGGGGACGAACAACGAGCCGTCGGCAAAACGTTGCGCGAGATCGCGGGTTGCTTGCCCCCAGGCCAGGCCGGGAACAGAACTTGCGGCTGCAAAGATCGCCAAGCCAAGGAAAATCGCCACCGAAGAACGACGTCGGATGGCGAGGCCCGCCATAAGCCCGATTACGAAAGCGAGGCCGGCTATCCATGCGGAACCGCCACCTCCAATGGACTTGAAACTCGTCTTCGCCCATTCTTCCGAGAACAATGCTTCTGCCGCTTCCCCGGGTGCTTCCTGCGGATGGGGTATCTCGAGTGTGGCGGTCAAGATGTCCGTTAGTTCGCCCGCTGTGATAATCAGCGCGAGATCATGGGTGCCCGGCAGGGCAAGTTGCGGCGCTGTGACCGAGTAAATGCCCTCGCCTTTGTGTTCCGCCTGGAAATTACCTTCGGGCGCGTTCACCTCTATCGATGCACCGATGACGGGTGAGTTGGACCTGAAGGTGTCGAGATAGATGGTGACACCTTGTTCAGCCTTGACGATGACTGCTTCCAGTTCGGCGGACGATGCCTCCGCGCGCGGGGCTATGGTCGCTGTAACCGGCGGCGGGGGAGCACCGTGGTCGTGGCCTTCGTGGGCGAATGCCGCAGAAATGAAAAAGAGTGAAAGCGCGGCTGACAGGAAATGGCGAATCGTATGCATCGGTACCTTCCGTTGGGCTCCGGTGCTGGTAGATGGTCTGCCACAACTGCGTATTTCGGTTCTGTTACAAAATATTTCAGGTGACGTTGGCGCCACCACGCGGCAGGCCGACAATTGCGGTCAGGCCGCCTCCCGGGCGGTTCTGCAGCACAAGGCTGCCGCCATGCCCCTCGATGATCGCCTTGGCGATGGTCAGGCCCAGCCCGAAGCCGCCCGTTTGCGCGTTGCGGGACGGTTCCAGCCGCACATAAGGCTGCATGACCCGTTCCAGATCCGCGACCGCGATGCCCGGGCCGGTGTCGGCAATAGAGATGGAGACGCCATTTGCGTTTGCATCGACATTGAGGTGTGCACAGCCGCCATATTTAACGGCATTGTCGAGCAGATTGGAAAATGCACGTTTCAAAGCCAGACGCCGACCCGCAACGACGGCGTCAGGCTCGCCCTCGATGCTGACATGCTTGCCCGCGTCGGCCATATCCGCAACGAGACTCTGCAGGATCGCGCCCAGATCGACCGGCTTGACCGGCTCGTCTGCACGCGCACCGCGCAGAAAAGCCAAGGTCTGGTCCAGCATCCTTTCCATGTCGTCAAGATCTGCCGCGATGGAATCGCGAACCTGAGCGTTGGAAATCTCCTCGGCGCGCAGCCGCAGGCGCGTGATCGGAGTCTTGAGGTCATGAGAAACAGCGGCAAGCGCCTGGGTCCGGTCTTCCACCAGGCGCTGGATGCGCTGGCGCATCTCGTTGAAGGCCACCGCAAGGGCCCGGATCTCGCGCGGGCCCTTTTCCTTCACCAGGGTTTGCGCCGGAATGGCATAGAACGCGCGTGCGGCGGCGGCCAGTTCCCGCAGGGGCCGCGTCAGCCATCGTACGAGTAGCAAAGAGACAAGGAACGCACCAAGCGCCATGAGACTTGTCGACACAATCGCGCCGTGCGGGGCAGGAGGAGCCGGTGACCACGACACGAGCGTTACGTTCACCCAGGAATTGTCTGGCAGTTGCATCGAGATCAGAGAAAGGTGTTGGTCCTCGCCAGCGCTGTTTGATCCGACGACAACAGAGTTTGCCGAAAGTTCCGGCGCAAGCGACTGAAGGCGAATGCCGAGTTCGGCCCATTTTTCCGATCCCGGTCCTCCTTCCACGGCGTAGCGTTCCGGCGCCCAATGTGCCTCGATCGGTCCCCCCGAAAGTTCATGGGCCACCGCCTCGCGCTCGTTTGGGGGTACGTGCATGACCGCCCGTTTGATCGCGATCAGTCGGTCCGCGAGCCGCGTCTCATTGAGGGCGGTGACCTCGCGAGAAAGCAGCCTCTGGTACGTCCAGATACTCGCAGTGTGGAAGATGCCAATGCCGAGCAGGACCACCAATACAGTCCTGCCGGCAAGCGTGTCGAAATTGCGCATCCAACCTGTACCCCGGGACATTGCGGTCAGACCCTGGCTACGTCGGCAGCCAGCAGGTAGCCGATGCCGCGAACCGTCTTGATCAATTCACCGTTGTCACCCAGCTTTCGGCGCAGCCGGAAAACCTGTACGTCGACCGCGCGGTCGAAAGCCTCCATCGGCCGAAGCCGGGATGCGTCGAGAAGGTATTCACGGCTCAGCACGCGTTGCGGAGCCTCCAGCAGGGCGAGCAGCAGTTCATATTCGCCCGTGGAAAGATCAACGACCACGCCATCTGGATCGGTCAGTTCCCGCTTCAATGTGTCGAGCTTCCAGCCGGCAAAACTCAGCGCCCTTTGCGGCCGCGTACCGGCAGGTTGCGCTTGGCCGCGGTAGCGCCTCAGCACGGCGGCAATGCGTGCGAGCAATTCCCTCGGGTTGAAGGGTTTTGGCAGGTAGTCGTCAGCGCCGACCTCCAGCCCAACGATCCGGTCGACCTCCTCGCCCTTTGCCGACAAGATGATGATCGGCACCCCGGACGACTTCCGCAGTTCGCGGCAAAGTTCCAGACCCCCTTCGCCGGGCAGCATCAGGTCGAGGATGATTAGGTCGACCTCGACGGAGGCAAGTGCTTCACGCATCTCCACACCATTGCGGGCGGTATGGACGCGGCAGCCATTGTTGCGCAGGAAACCCGCCACCAGTTGCAGGATCTGCCCGTCATCATCCACCACAAGAATTGAGCAACTACCCAGCATGATGCCTGTTCCCGCCCGGCAGTTTGTCGGACACCGGGTTGGGTTAAAGCTGTACCGGTTGAGGTTGAAGAAGCAAAGAGCGCTAACGTGTCTTCAAACCGTGACAGTCTGAGCGAGCGATCAGCATCTCCATATGCTCGCCGTCGATCGTCCGCCTGACAAGTTGAACACCCCGAACTGCCAGGCACCCGGCAGCTTCCTCCCGACGATCGCTCGGGGCTGGTACCGGGACCAATCCGAACGCCCCAGCCGGAATAGACGGACGCTGGGGACCGCATCACCAGAGTGTCTGCTTTCAGTCCACAGCAGGTCACCCGGCAATGACCGACTTGGGGCGCAAACCGGCCCCGCCGCTACGGTGGAGCCGCTACGGTCAGACCTCCGTCGCCTAGGTGAGTTCGAGAGCATCTTCCACATCGACACCGAGGTACCTTACCGTGTTCTCAATCTTCGTGTGTCCGAGCAGAATCTGAACCGCCCGAAGATTGCCCGTGGCCTTGTAGATGATTGATGCTTTGGTTCGGCGAAGCGAGTGCGTTCCATACTCCTCGCGTCGCAGGCCGATTGCAGATACCCATTCATCCACCAGCCGCGCATATTGCCTCGTGCTCAAATGGCTGCAGGAATCAACGCGGCTTGGAAAGGCGTAGTCGCCCACCGTTCCGCCGCGTATCTCGAGCCATGCCTGCAGACTTGCCCGCGCATCTGATGTGATCCCGAACTGGACCGGTCTGCCGGTCTTCTGCTGGATCACCGTTGAGCGGGCCCGGATGACTGGACCCGCGACCAGCGTGCCGATCTTGATCTTCACGAGGTCGCATCCTCGCAGTTTGCTGTCGACGGCCGCGCGACGAGCTTTTGACCGGTGGCGACACAATGATCGGCAGCTTTGCGCCCCAAGTCAGACTTGCTTCTCAGACCTGCCTTCACCCTAAAGCAGACGTTCTGCCTGTGACATGCGGCCGGTATCGATCGTGCTGCCGGGCTACATGCCCGGGAAAAATTTGCGAGCAGTTTCCACGTGCGTCTGCTTGGCGCGGTGCTAACTTGTTTGAGCGCACAAACAATGAGCGACAAGTTGATGGGAAACCGCACATGGCGTCCAGTGCAGGCTGCCGCTTCACGAAGGGTTTTATGCGCTAAATTTAGCGCTAGCTTTGCCGAAACGTTTGAAGCGCATGCCGGCGTTAAGCCGGGCCGACGTTTAAGGCGGCATTATTGATGGACAGAGCAGCGCCTTCGGCCCATGCAGCTGCCAACGCATTGTCGCCAATTGCGCTGCGGATATCATTCACACTTGCATCATAGCTTGCCATTCCAGCTGGCCAGCGAGCCAGTCCCATCTGGTCCCGCAACGTCGACGCGGCGCCGAACTGCCGGGCGGGTAACTAATCAGAAAGCCGTTGGTTGAATTTCTGAGGCCCACACTTCGAAGGATTTGAGCTCGTGCGGACCAAATGAATTTATGCGGGTCGCTGACCCGGCTGCTATGCATGAACTGCAACAGGATGGGAACGCCGTGCGCGTGCACGGCATCGGTGACCTTCTTCATGTCCGCAGCAGGGACAAAACTGTCGTTGGACCGATCACCAGGACGACCACTTCGTCGCCCTTGACTCTATCATCGAGACGGATAGGATTGGAATAGACCGGTCGGTCTATTTTATAGTAACATAGAAGGAGAGGAAAATGCGAAGTCTCGAAGGAAGACATCGACGTCAGAATGCAGATTCCTGGCGCCACAATTCGTCAGCGGACGGACTTTGGCGACGCAACTGGTTTGGGCAAGATAAGTGGCGAATACTTCACCCTGTCTGCGGGCGTGGATACGACCCCTCTGTTTCAAGGTTTGGATGGCAACATGTGTCAGAGTCCGCATTGGGGTTTCGTTCTCAAGGGTCAGCTCACTACGACCGATGCTGCGGGCACGAAGGAAACCGTCAACACCAATGATCTGTTCTATTGGCCACCCGGACATAACGTGAAGGTTGACGCGGACGCCGAGATCGTCATGTTCAGCCCACAGCATGAACACAGCTATGTGATCAACCACATGATCGAAATGACCAAGGGTTGATCTCAACCGCCGTACTGCTGACGGATCACTTACCTAGACTGCGGCACCAGCGATGAATACGGAACCAGGGCCCGACGCCGCGAGTGCTGCAGTTGTGCACTCGACAAAACAACGCCTGATCGGCGCGGGCCTCCTCCTGCTGTTGAAGCATGGCTACAATGACTTGGGTATTCAGGCCATCTTGGCTGCCACCGGCACACCCAAGGGCTCTTTCTATCATCATTTCAGGGACAAAGAGGATTTCGCTCTACAGGTCGTCGACAGCTATATGGTACAGGTCCACGGCGGTCTCGATGCTTGTCTCGGAGATATAACGCAGGCCCCCCTCGTCCGGCTCCGGAACTTCTTTCGGATGACACTACAGTCCTATCGAGAAGAGGGCTACTTAGGCTGCCTTCTTGGGGGGCTTGGTCAGGAGCTGTCGGGCGTCAGCGACGTATTTCGACACAAGATCGAAACCTGCTTCTCGGCCATGGCCGACCGCATGGCCAGTTGTCTGGAAGAAGCGAGACAACGCGGCGACATCAGCGCCGACTCCGACGTGCGACAGATGGCTGACCTGCTGATCGATTGTTGGGAGGGGGCAGCCTTGCGCAGTCGCCTGCGACGTAACCCGTCCTCGCTCGACAAGATGCTCAATTTCTATTTCGATTCGGTGATACCTGTTTAGCCGTTGAGGTTGTGGAGCGAGACTTCGCGAGCCCAGGACGCGATAGCCTGTGCCCAGAAAAACGGCCCGAAGTTTGGGGCTTAATCATCGGTGGGCGCCAACTGTTCCCCGTCAGCACCTATGGCACAAATTTGGAGTTGTGATTTGAGGAGTGTTTTGGTCTCGTCGCGATCGGGAAGGATCGAAGATGAGAACGAAGCATTTGAATGCCAAGAAGCCTGCCGAGCAGGTGGTGAAGGACATTCGCCGGGCGACCCGGCGGCATTTCTCGGCGGAAGACAAGATCAGGATCGTGCTGGATGGTTTGCGCGGTGACGACAGCATCGCCGAACTGTGCCGCAAGGAAGGCATTGCCCAGAGCCTGTATTACACTTGGTCAAAGGAGTTCATGGAGGCCGGCAAGCGCCGCCTGGCGGGGGATGCAGCTTGCCCGCGCCGAAACACGGGTCGCCATAAGCCGGTTTTTCGCTCGGTATCCAGATGCCGCGCTGGCGGAGCAACCGGTTTATGCGCGGCGTTTCGGTATTCGCGGCTATCGCCGGCTGATGGTTGATTTGAGACCATGAGGCCGTCTGCAGTTGCGAGCCTCTGTTCAGGACGGTAGAATGCAAACGCTGGCCATTGCGGCTGCGCAAGGTCGAGACGTCGAGCATGGAGTCGGCGAGCAGGAGCTTCAGCCTTCCGTTCTGTCTTCAGCCGCTTCGCCTCAGACACTTCCATGCTGCTATAATTCGAGCGCCACTTGGAAAGAGTAGCGTCGCTCACATGTTCCCCGTCAGCACCTATGGCACAAATTTGGAGTTGTGATTTGAGGAGTGTTTTGGTCTCGTCGCGATCGGGAAGGATCGAAGATGAGAACGAAGCATTTGAATGCCAAGAAGCCTGCCGAGCAGGTGGTGAAGGACATTCGCCGGGCGACCCGGCGGCACTTCTCGGCGGAAGACAAGATCAGGATCGTGCTGGAAGGTCTGCGCGGTGACGACAGCATCGCCGAGCTGTGCCGCAAGGAAGGCATCGCCCAGAGCCTGTATTACACTTGGTCGAAGGAGTTCATGGAGGCCGGCAAGCGCCGCCTGGCGGGGGATACCGCCCGGGCCGCCACAACCGATGAAGTCAAGGATCTGCGCCGCGAGGCCAGCGCCCTAAAGGAATGCGTCGCCGATCTGACGCTTGAGAACCGTCTGCTCAAAAAAAGCATGATAGCGGATGGGGGCGACGACGAATGAGATATCGCGCATCCGAGAAGCTCGAGATCATCTCGATCGTCGAACAGTCGCACCTGCCTGCAGGCCGGACGCTGGAGCAATTGGGCATCCCGCGCCGGACGTTCTGCCGCTGGTACGATCGCTACCTTGATGGCGGCCCCGAAGCGCTGGCCGACCGGTCTTCGGCGCCGAGCCGGGTGTGGAACCGTATCCCGGCAGATATCCACGACCAGATCATTGAACTGGCGCTGGAACATTCCGAGCTGAGCCCCCGGGAGCTGGCGGTGCGCTTCACCGACGACAACCGCTACTTCGTGTCGGAAGCCACGGTCTACCGGCTGCTCAAGGCTCATGACCTTCGGTAACGGGGCCGCTCCAGTCAAGCACTTTTGACCGAACAACAGCGGCCGCAGAAGTGCGGTAGGGTTGGCCCAATCATTTTTCTGTCGTCCGGTGTAGACGTGCCTTCGTCTGAGATCGACCCGGGTGCATGCTTCGGTCCGTGGTCAGCGCTGTGGCCGCCAACATGATGCTGGTTCAATGCAATTCCGATGTGCCCATCTCATTGGCGTGCTCGATACGATCGGCATCAGTCCTGAGCACGGCATCACCGGAACCGCGTCCCGTGGGGACCTCGAAGGCCCGCAATCAGGCGGACGGCAGTTCGGATCCTGTATCTTCAGCCAGCATGAAGCACCGGAGTATGGTAGCGGAAGTCTGCGTCATCCTTCCACATGCGGTGCAGGATCACGGCGATGCGCCGGGCCAGCGCAACCATCGCGCGCTTGGTACCACGACGGCGCGCGAGTTTCGCGGCCCATGTTCTTAGCCATGTCGAACGACCACGGTGCATCATGACGGTGGCCGCCTGGCACAGCGCGCGTCGAAGATTGACGTCGCCCGCCTTGGTGATCCCGCCCGAGATGTCGCGCTCTCCCGACTGGTTTCTACAGGGTGTCAGGCCGACCCACGGCCCGACTTTTTTCGAGGACGTAAACCGGGTGGGGTCGTCGACCGCAGATCGATAGGTCAGTGCGACCACCGCGCCGATCCCGGGCATCGACATCAACCGGCGACAGACCGGATCCTCCTGCGCGAGTTGGCGGACATTGCGTTCAAGGCCCGCCAGCTCTTGCCGCAGCGCCGAGCGCGCGCGAAGCATGGGCTCGGTTGCCGCTTCCAGCATCGGATTGCCCGCCACCAGCTCGCGGATCCGCTGTTCGAACCGGCCACGCGATATGGTGCCGACCTTGAGTTCGAAGTTCCGCAACAGCCCGCGCAAGGACATTTCAAGCGTGATAAACCCCTGTTGGACGGACTTGCGGGCACTGAGCACAGCCCGAACTTCCTGTGCAGAAACCGATTTGCAGTGAACCGGCCGGAACCAGCCGAGGTGCAGCAGGCGTGCGATCCCTTCGGCATCCCGGCGGTCGGTCTTGATCGGCATGGCCTTCAGAGCACCCTTCACCTGCCGCGTTTCCATCAACACGACAGGTTGTCCCGCCTCCGACAACCCGCGATGCAGCCACTGCGACAAGGGACCAGCCTCAAGCCCGACAGCAGCAATTGCGCCGTTCTGATCGCCGATCCAACGCAACAGCGCCTCGGGCTCGCTGGCCACCTGCGCCTCCTTCAAGATCTTTCCATGTTCGCTGATCACGCAGATCGCGGTCTTCTCCAGCGACACATCCAGCCCGACAAAAAGCTTCATCCCGCAGTCCTCCCTTTGGATCCGATACGGGAATGGCGCCAGCTTGCCCTCGATTTTGCAACGGTAACGGGCGGGTCGCGACGCAGGCCCCGTTACGGCATCTGATTACCAGCCCGGCCTTCATGGTGATCAAGGCTGCCGATGCGTTCCATACCAGGACTACGCGTCCGAACGAGATGTGGCAGACCGACTTTACCTACTTCAAGATCATCGGCTGGGGCTGGATGTATCTGTCGACCGTGCTCGACGATTACTCGCGCTACATCATCGCATGGAAGCTGTGCGGCACGATGCGGGCCGAGGACGTCACCGACACGCTGGATATGGCGCTTGCGGCCTCAGGCTGTGACCAGGCCCAGGTGCACCACAGACCCCGCCTGCTCAGTGATAACGGCCCGAGCTACATCGCTGCCGAGCTGGCACAATACATCGTGGCCCAGAACATGAGCCATGTGCGCGGCGCGCCCCTCCATCCCCAGACCCAGGGCAAGATCGAGCGCTGGCACCAGACCCTGAAGAACCGCATCCTGCTGGAAAACTACTTCCTGCCCGGTGACCTCGAGGCCAAGATCGAAGCGTTCGTCGATTACTACAATCACCAGCGCTATCACGAGAGCCTGAACAATGTGACGCCCGCAGACGCCTACTTCGGCAGGGCTGAAGCCATCATACAACAGCGCGAAAGGATCAAACGGCAAACCATCGAACATCGGCGCTTGCAGCACCGCAAGATCGCCGCTTAACATCAACCCATAGACGAGGCCGATGCTCCGCTAATTTACGCCGCGATCTGCGCCAAATGTTCTGACGACGGACAGCG